>JADJPB010000008.1 GCA_016713445.1 Bacteroidota bacterium
CGCAATCGTACGGGAGCCAAACATTATAGGCTTTAAATCCAGTGATGGGGAATACATCATTAATCAAGTCCTGACACCATCATGAAACCTGATTCAAAACTATTCGTATTAGGGACTAGCGAAGAGGTTGAAGAGCTCACCAAAAGTTCTTTTCTAACCTCTCTTAACTGCATCAAATGAAAATTCTCGTTACAGGATCTAATGGTTTACTCGGTCAAAAGTTAGTATATGCTTTACTGAAGCGAGAAAATGTGTCCATCATTGCATGTGCTCGGGGAGAGAATAGAATATCTCATAAAAAGGGATATCATTTTGAATCTTGTGATTTAAGTGATTCCATCCGAGTTTCAGAGGTCATCAAAAAACACCGTCCCGATTGCATCATTCACACAGCAGCAATGACCAACGTTGATGCTTGTGAGTTAGATCCCATTACATGCAGAAGAGATAATGTAGACGTCGTTACGTATTTAATAGTTGCATGTAAAGAATTCAATTCCCATATCATTAATATTAGCACAGACTTTGTTTTTGACGGGACTTCGGGTCCTTACCAAGAAGAGGATCTCGTAAATCCACTAAGTATTTATGCGCATTCCAAATTAGATGCTGAAAAATTAGTAGAGAACAGCGGATTACCATGGACAAATTTACGCACTATGATTATCTATGGGGTGACGGATGATAAGCAACGCTCTAATGTTGTGTTATGGACTAAAAAATCATTAGAGGACAGACAAAACATCAATGTAATCAACGATCAATTTAGAGGTCCCACTTTAGCGGAAGATTTGGCTGAAGCGTGTATCACAGCCGCACTTGGAAAAAACAAGGACTTTTTCATGTTTCGGGTAAAGAAATTATTTCGATTTTAGAGATAGCAGAACGTGTTGCAGATTTTTTTGAATTAGACAGAAAATACATTCAGCCAATTACTACTGCGTCACTTCGACAACCGGCATTACGACCTTTAAAAACGGGATTCATCATTAGCAAAGCAGAAAAAGAATTAAACTTTCATCCACGAAGTTTAGAAGAAGGTTTAAAAATAGTATCGGAGCAACTTTTAAGGCGTCAAGAGGCTTAAGTTATTACTTTCCGCCGGTACTTATTCCTATATTAATTCCTAACTCCACCATTGCTGAAGTTTTCTTAAACGTCGATAAAACGGCTCCATATTCTGGGGTTAATGTTGGACCTTTGTATTCAATGCCAATATCTCTTTTCTTCATGTAATAATATCTAGTTCCTGCACCTGCATAAAACTCCAATAACAGATTACCCATTCGATAAAGCCGCCATAAATAAAAACAATATTTAACTGGCGTTCCATCTCACTAAATTGTTGATTTGGATTATAAATTAATTCGCTAGCGGGTAGTACACCATCGGCTTTCCAATTATAGCGACGGTATTCAAAACGACACCCAATAAAGCTATTCATAAAGAAGCCATTGAAGCAAAATTTAATCTTGGCGTTAAAGAAATGTACGCTCCAGTTTTGACCCTTCTAAAATCATAATCATAAAAAAACTCTTCCAAATCTTTTCGATTGGCACCTTGCCAATATGGCGAATTAAAATTACTTAAAAAGTATCCATTATTATTTCCTGATCCTGTTGCTGCTTCCACCAATATATTTTTCCGTGTAATTCCCAATCCCAATTCCATGGTCGCCGTGGTAGCAAGATCTGACTGAACATAAAATCCAATTTTTCCAGAGAATGCATCTAACAACCCATATTTAAAGGTAGCGTTTGCTGTCCAAGCGGAGACTGCTTCTGTACCTGGCATCACCGGAACAACCGTACCTGTTCCCGTTGTTGGATCTACAGGTGTTACCTGAGCACATCCATAAAAAGGATTTGTCAAAACCAAAACAGTTACTACACACAGGGTCCTAATTACAGAATTCATGATTTACTGATATTATAATACAATGCTAAAATACGAAGTTTACCCTCTTCATGATAATATTTCTTCAGAACTGCTATTTTATTGTTATGAAACGAAGAATAAAACGAATAAAAATCTAGTGAAAAATAAAACTGACTTAAGGGAAGGTAACTTATAATAACCTCACTTCATGCTAAAGTTAATTCCATTATTAGAGATGATTTTATAGCAAAGAAAAAGGGGCACATGGCCCCTTTTCAAATTACACTTTAAGATAAGATTATTTTTTATCCTTTTTATCAAAATCGATAACAATTGGAGATGCAATACACAATGAACTATAGGTTCCCACTAAGATTCCAACCAATAATGCGAAAATAAAACCACGAATTACATCACCGCCAAATATGAAGATGGCTAATAATACAAAGAATGTGGCAAGAGATGTATTCATGGTTCTACTCAATGTAGAATTCAATGCATTATTTATCACCAGTTTCTTATCTGAATTGGGATGAATTCCCAAGTACTCACGAATCCTATCGAATACCACCACGGTATCTGTCATGGAATAACCCATTACAGTTAATAGGGCTGCGATAAAGTCTTGATTGATTTCAAGTGTGAATGGTAAGATACCATTGAAGATCGAGAAAATAGAAAGAATCAACAATACGTCATGCAACAATGCAACAGTTGCACCAAGACCATACTGCCATTTCTTAAATCGAGCAAGAATGTATAAGAACATCAACACGCAACCAAAGAAGATAGCCAACAATGCTGAAGATTTAATATCGTCTGCTACAGTAGGACCTACTTTTTGAGAGTTGATGATTTTTACTTCTTGGAATTTTGTTTGATCCATTCCTGCGAATTGACCTTTTAATCCTTCGTACAGTGCTTTTGTAACGGCTGCTTGTGCTTCAGCAGTATTCTCTTCGATCAAATAATCAGTAGTAATCTTATAGCGATTATCTGTTCCAAAAGTTTTCACATCAGGAGCTTCACCGAATGGAGTAGCTAAAGACTCACGAATTTCTTGTGTTGAAGTAGCTTTATCAAACTGGACTACGAAGGTACGACCTCCGTCAAAATCCACACCGAAATTAAATCCTTTCATTCCGATAGAAGCAATTCCTGCTGCAATCACTAGTGAAGAAATGATATAATACTTCTTACGATTTTCAACGAAAGGAAGATTAATGTTTTTGTAAGGATCTTTCGTTGCATTTGTCCAGAAAGGAATTTCCTTATTCTTATCCAGCAAGTATTCGAACATTAGTCGACTGATAAATATCGCAGAGAACAATGAACAAAGGATACCGATGATCAACGTCGTAGCGAAACCTTGAACGGGACCACTTCCGAAAGAATAAAGAATAATACCTAACAACAACGTAGTCACGTTAGAATCGATGATGGAAGAGAAGGCATGCTTATATCCATCTGCGATAGCAAGACGCAAACCCTTACCTAAGCGTAACTCTTCACGTACCCTTTCAAAAATAAGTATGTTCGCATCTACTGAAAGTGCAATGATCAGGACGATACCGGCAATACCTGGAAGTGTAAGTACGGCACCTAACGAAGCAAGCACACCCATAATGAAAAACATATTACAAACTAAAGTAATATCAGCTATAATACCTGCTTTACTATAATAGAAAGCCATAAAGATAAACACGATACTTAAAGCTACTAAGAAGGAAAGCAATCCGTTATTAATGGCTTCGGCTCCTAAAGAAGGACCGACAACTGCTTCTTCCACGATACGTGCAGGAGCAGGAAGTTTACCAGCCTTCAAGATATTTGCCAAATCTTTTGCTTCATTAATTTCAAAATTTCCTGTGATACTTGAACTACCACCGGCGATTTCACCTTGGACAGTTGGGAAGCTGTATACATAATCATCAAGAACAATAGCTACTGACTTTCCAATATTCTCTCCTGTAAGTCGCTTCCAAACTTTAGCGCCTTCAGGATTCATTCTCATACTAATTTCAGGCTTACTATTGAATTGCCCAAAATCTTGGCGAGCGTCAGAGATTGCAGCTCCATCAAGAGGAGCTTTTCCATCACGGCCAGAGCTTTTAATTCCAATTAATTCTAATGATTGTGTTTCAGCAGAGCGAGGTTTCACGGTCCACAACAAACGTAAGTTCTTAGGCAACGCTGCTTTCACATCGTCACGTTCCAAAATACGATTCACTTTCGCTGTATCTTTAATCAAAGCATATCCGATCACACATTGCTTATCAACGATATTCTTTTCTTCTTGTGTACGAACTTGTCCATCGGAAGGAAATAAAACTGCGAATAACGGATTCTCACGAGCAAACTCTTCAAATGTTTTTCCACCCGCAGTATCTTTTGCAGCAGTAGAATCCTTTCCCATTTTATCTACCAAAGAAACCTTAGAAGAATCAGCAACAGCAGTAGTATCATTAGCGCTTAAAGAACTATCGGGAGTAGCAGTTGAATCATTAGATAAGATGATATTCCCAGCTAATGAATCCTTCTTACTTTCCTTTGCTAACATGGAATTCACCGCTACTAATCCAGGAGCAACTTCACCGAAAGTGTATGTCTCCCAGAACTCCAACTTTGCAGTTCCTTGAAGAAGTTTACGAACACGATCTGGTTCTTTAACGCCTGGAAGTTCCACCAATATACGACCTGAACCCAACTGTTGAATATTAGGTTGCGTAACACCGAATTTATCGATACGGGTACGAAGAATATTAAAAGAACGACTGATAGCGGCATCCGACTCTTCCTTCAAAACCTTTAAAACTTGATCGTTAGTAGAATTGAATTTTATCTTATCTTGATTCTCAATATTAGCAAACACCGCAGCAAGACTGGCATTGGGATCTACTTCAACAAATGCTTGTCCGAAGAGTGTCACAAAATCTTTATTGCTACTACGTTGCAAATCCAACGCGCGGTCAATGGATTTTTTAAATGTAGGGTCTTCTACATTTTGTCCAGCCATGGATCGAACAAGATCCACCACAGAAACTTCCATGGTCACGTTCATACCCCCTTTTAAGTCAAGACCTAAATTGATTTCTCTTTCCTTACACTCACGGTAGGTATAATCCTTCACTCCGATGTTATAAACACCTTTAGGACCAATCGAATCGAGATATTCTTTCTCTTTTATAGGATCGTTATTCGCATACTCTCTAGCGTCAGCCTCCACCCCACGAGTAACCAGGGTAAATGAGAGCTGATAGAGACAAACTAGCGCCAAAATGATGGCAAATAGTTTAATAGCACCTTTACTTTGCATTGATATAATATATTAATTTATAGAGCGGGCAAATATAGCAGATGCGTGGATACGAAACAATTTATAAAAGGATTTAATACCAAGAAAGACTTGACATAAAACATTAATTATAAACAACTTAATTCTAATGGAAATAAAGAAAAGCAAGTGATCCAATAAAATTGACTCTTCTTAATGGATTTCTGCTCTTTAACTCTATAAAAACCGAATCAAATAAACCCAAAAAAGTCATTTGACTTTTTTGCCCAACAGGCTGACGATTGATTTTGAAGCAATACTTCAGATAATGTTGCTAAAACGAAAGTAAGAATTGTTTAAATTTCCTTTGGTTAGAGATTTTCGATTCAATTTAAGATAAACAAACTGTTCCAAACTCCACTTGAGACCATTGCTATCAAAAGATGCATAATTTCAAATCGAGAACAACTGTATATCAGCTGTCTACTTAACTTTGAGCAGATTTCTAGTTAGATTTAAGAAATAGAAGAATTACCTTCGCCATGTGGCTGCAAGAATTATTATAAGTGTTACTTCCGATTTAGTTACTGATCAACGAGTACAAAGGGCGGCTGGAACTTTAAAAGAAGTTGGATATCAAGTGATGTTAGTTGGGAGAGTGCTTCCTGATTCGATCGAGATGAAAGGGAAGCGATTTCGAATTAAGCGATTTAAACTTTGGTTCAATAAGGGTCCATTCTTTTACATAAACTTCAATTTACGCCTATTTTGGTACTTACTTGGCGTCAGACAGATATTTTACTTAGCAACGATTTAGACACGCTTCCTGCGAATTATCTCATTTCAAAAATTAAAGGAGTTCCATTAGTTTATGACAGCCACGAATATTATACCGGAGTTCCTGAATTAAGTCATCGCCCTCGTGTTCGTGCAATATGGAAAAGAATTGAATCGTTTATAGTTCCTCGATTAAAATATGCTTACACAGTCAATTCAAGTATTGCGCAACTGTACGAAGACGAATACCAAATAAAATTTAAGGTTATTCGAAATATGCCCGAGGTAAAATTTCAGATTCGTACAGACCTCGACATCATTAAGCGTGAATTGAGGTTACCCCAAGATAAGTCGATCATTATTTTACAAGGAGCGGGCATCAACATTCAACGTGGAGCTGAAGAAGCGGTAGAGGCCATGCAATTTGTAGAAAATGCCATTTTATTAATTGTTGGAAGTGGAGATGTGATACCGGCATTAAAACTAAAAGTTGTAGAACTTCAACTCAACGAAAAAGTAATATTCGAACCCAAGAAGTCACCGTCGGAATTAATGCTTTATACGCTATGTGCAGACTTGGGTTTAAGTTTAGATAAAGATACAAACCTCAATTATAGGTTTAGTCTACCCAATAAAATCTTTGATTATATTCAAGCTGGAGTGCCCATTTTAGCTAGTGATTTGCCAGAAGTCAAAAAAATCATTGAAGGCTATGATATCGGATTCATCACTCCTGATCATCAAATTAAAACCATTGCTAATTTAATGAATAAAATGATCTATGAAAAAGAAAAGAGACTTACTTGGCAGAAAAATTTAAAGATTGCATCTCAAGAATTAAATTGGAATCATGAAAAAAACAAACTACTCTTAATTTTTAATTCTATTGGACAATAGACAACTTCATATTATTTCTTTTGATGTCCCTCTTCCATCCAACTATGGAGGAGTGATTGATGTTTTCAATAAAATTAGACATTTACATTTACAAGGGATTCAAATCACTTTACATTGTTTCACTTACGGAAGAGAAGAAAGCAAACTTTTAGAATCCTATTGCAAGAGGGTTTATTACTATCGCAGAAGTACCTCTAAAAAGAAATTATTCAATCATGACCCTTTCATTGTCATTACGCGAAAACATCCTCAACTCTTAAAGCGATTACAAGAGGATCAATCGCCCATACTATTTGAAGGGCTGCATACTACACAATTGCTTGCAATTGCGGCCTTGCAAAACAGAAAAAAAATAGTTCGTACTCATAACATAGAACACGAATACTATCAATATTTATCGCAATCGGAAAAAAATATTTTCAGAAAAATGTATTTACTTTCTGAATCTTTAAAACTAAAGTCCTATGAGAAGATATTGAATCATGCTCAACTTATTGGGGCTATATCCAAGAATGACGAAAACTATTTTCAAAAAAAGTACGGGAACACTTTTTTACTTCCACCTTTTCATCAATTCGACCAACTAATATCTCAAACAGGAAAGGGGAAATACTGTTTATATCATGGGAATTTAAAGGTTGCCGAAAATGAAAAGGCAGCATTGTGGCTAGTAGATCAAATTGCTCCAAAACTGAATCATCCATTAGTCATAGCAGGGAGTAAATGCGGCAAACTTCTTCGAAGTAAAATCAGTTTATCGAACAATATTTCCTTGGTTGAAAACCCGAATGAGGAAGAAATGGGCAAACTAATTTCAGAAGCTCATGTGCACCTGTTGCCCAGTTTTCAAGAGAGTGGAATCAAATTGAAATTAATACATGCTTTATTCAGCGGTCGATTTATTCTTGCAAACGATGCGATGATCCATGGAACGATGCTAGATAAAGCTTGTCAAACGGCGAATGGAAAAGAAGAATTCGCACAAAAAGCAAATTCGTTATTTGAAGAGGAATTTTCAGAAGAACATAGAGAATACAGAAAAACGGTTTTAGCGCTGCAGTACGACAATGCAACAAATGCAAAACTTTTCGTTGCTCAACTATTTTCTAAAAAATTAAGTATGCGGACCTAAAACTCCTGCGTCCACTTTCACTACCCTAGAAGGAATTTCTCCATCAATCCATAATTATGTGTCACCATAACAACGGCTCGACTATTTTGACTTATTTCAAAAAGCAAGTTCATGATTTCATTGCTCGTTTCAGGATCGAGGTTACCAGTAGGTTCATCTGCTAAAATCAAATCTGGATCATTTAGTAGGGCACGAGCAATTACTAATCGTTGTTGCTCGCCACCAGATAATTCATACGGCATTTTAAATCCTTTTGTGCTCAATCCAACTTTTCCCAATACTTCACTCACTCTCTCTTCCATCTTTTTTTTATCTGCCCATCCTGTGGCTTTTAGATAAAACATCAAATTTTCCTTTGCAGAACGATCCGTCAACAGTTGAAAATCCTGGAAAATAATTCCCAATTTTCTTCTCAATTTTGGGATATCGCCCATCTTCAAATTATGCAATTCAAATCCAGCCACATAACCTTCTCCTTGCGGCATAGGTAATTCTCCATATAGCAAACTCATGATAGAACTTTTACCACTTCCTGTTTTTCCAATTAGATAAACGAATTCACCACGCTGTACGGTCAAATTCACATTATTCAACAATAAGTTCTTCTTGTGAAACACGTTTACGTTTTTTAAATCTATAATGGTATCTGACATTTATCTTATCTGAAATAATTAACTTATTTATTCATATTCCATTCTGTAACTTTCCCGAAGGGGATCGTGCTTAAGAATTCAAGAATCTGTTGCTCTTGGTCAGCTAATCCGATTTTTGTTAATGCTTTTTCTGGGCGATCTAGACGAAAATATGCCAAGAGGGTAAATTGTTCATCTCTTAACTGGACATAATCAGGAATTTTAGCTTTCCCTTGAATTTTTAATAGATAATACTTCAACATAATTCTTACCTACAAACTTATTGGAAAAACCAATGAAATGCTGGACTCATTCCACAAGAATCATAAATTTATTCAACAGGCGAAAATCAAAAACTCTTTAAAAAAAGAGAGGCTCACCTTACAGGTGAGCCTCTCTTACAATATTCCTTTTCAGCTTAACGCTTACTTGTTTTCTTTCCACCTAATCCTACGGGAGAACCAACACGTGCCATAGCACAACGGAATCCTAACCAGTCTGTTGATTGTTCTTGATCGAGGAAACGACGAGAACCTGGTGTCATATAGTAAGCACGATCTTTCCAAGAGCCACCTTTAACGACACGAGCTCTATCATCAATTAACGTTGCGCTACCGCTAGTATAAGATGCATAATCGGGTTCATCACCATCGATATAATTAATATTATCAGCTTTTTGATAATTTCTACGGGTTGCTGCTTCTTGCTCTGTCACTTGACGCTGCATGATACGACCTAGTGTATCTTTTTCTGCAATAGACCCTTCTTCATCGGTTACTTGCGTTTCATAAACATTACCACGGAAAGAGCGAAAATCGGTTTTATCTTCGTGAGACAAGGGACGGAACACATCCATCACCCACTCAGCAACGTTACCTGCCATATTATACAAACCATAATCGTTAGGAACATAGGAATAAACAGGAGAAGTGATATCGGCATTATCATTTAATCTACCTGATACTCCCATATTATCACCACGACCACGTTTAAAGTTAGCTAACATTTCGCCTTGCCATTTATCTTCCGAATTACGAACTCCATGACCGCTCCAAGGATAAAGTTTACGTTCATTCACGTTTTCAAAAACAGTATTTCCAATTAATGCTAAAGAAGCAAACTCCCATTCAGCTTCTGTTGGGAGGCGATATCTAGGTAAAAGAATACCATCTTCCATTCTTACTTTACGAGTATCATTATTTGGATTCAAATCTTCCAATGGACTCTTTACAAGACCTTCATATTGACCAGCAAAATAAGCGTCCGTATTAAAATTATCCTCATTTACCTGAGCGGGATTAACACGAAGGATTCCCTCACGAATCAAGATTTGCTCATTCACTCTATCTGTTCTCCAGGCGCAGAAGTCATTACATTGCAGCCAGTTAACTCCTACAACAGGATAATCTTGATAAGCTGGGTGTCGGAGGTATAATTCCACATAGGGTTCATTAAAAGCTAAGCGATCGCGCCATACTAATGTATCAGGCAAAGCTTTTCGTTGAACTTCTGGATAATCCGTAGCGAAAACACGACCTAACCAATAAAGATATTCTAACCAATACGTATTAGATACCTCAGTTTCATCTAAATAATAAGAAGAAACCGTGACACAGCGTGGCATATTATCCCAATCTTGAATAACGTCTTGTTCGGTTCGACCCATCACAAAGGTTCCCCCTTCGATAAGTACTAATCCTGGTCCGGTTTCTTGTTCTAAGTAAGGAACCACTTCAAATCCACCATTGCGCTCATCATTATAATTCCATCCTGTAGAGCCGGATTTGTCGTAGTTATTACAAGCTGAAAAAACCATCGTCGCTAGTCCAAGTAAGGGAAGCAATTGATTCTTAATCTTCATGTGTATTTATGTTTGGGATGACAAATATGCGAAATAACTAAAAACTAGGGCAACTTATTGCTCGGAATCTCTTCTTCTTTGGTCGGCATTCGAATTGAAATCCAACACTTAGTTCGTGGGAACCACCGGTTGCATTACTTAAGGCTGAGACAGTTACGTCATAACTATAGCCAAATTTGAAGACACCTTTTTGCAATCCAACTAAAGCTATAAAACTGTCGCTGGACAAGAAATTTTTATTTCCGAAATTACCTCGATACCACAAACCACCCACAATTGGTGAGTGGAGGATATACATACCTATATTAATTTGATTGAAAGATCCTTGTTGTTGATAAAGAACATTTGGAGAGATGAAAGTACCTTCATCGCGATTCACTCTTCCTCTGGATCCACGGCCATAAGAATCTCCAATAGGCAACATAGCACCAAAGTGCGCTGTGTATTTGCGTGGTAATTTTGATGTCCCTTTAACAATAAAAGCTTCATCGGGTTCCGTCAAATGGTTCACAGCGATTCCCCCATAAACCGTGTTGGTATAGGCTAAAACTCCGGTACTAAAATCCATATAATTTCGTGTTTCCGTGGGTCTAACTTCCTGAGTATTATAAACAAATCCATAACGAGGATCAATCATATCACCAAAAGTAAGCTTACTGAAATCAAGTCGCTGTTGTACATAGGTTGCTTGTAGACCGAAGCGCATTGAAAACTTACGGTTTACATTCAATTGATAGGCATACATTCCGCTAATATTATTCGTTACAAACACCCCTTCACCGGCTTTATCATTTAAAAACAACAAGCCCAAGCCTCCGTTAATCCCTTCAACATGCTGGTCATAGCTTGCACTGGAGGTTATATAGGTCTCTTTCAATGCGGGCCATTGATTTCTATAGTTGATACTAATTCGCGGACAACGAGTTGATCCAGCAAATGCCGGATTTAAATAAAGAGGGTTCGCATAGAACTGAGTGAATTGAGGATCCTGTGCATCAGCCGTTAGGCAAGTTGCAAACATGATACACAAGAGGACGCGTTTAAACATATTCAAATCTTTTACGAATATTTATACGAAGAAATCTATTTTTGTTACGATTTCAACGTATGAGTTTTGCAATAATTGTTATCGGTACACGTTCCTAATGGGCCACATACCAAACATCAAAGATGCAAAATCCGTTGTTAGATACAGTACAAATTTAATTTTTTTTAATAATATTAAATGATCAAAGACAAACATTCCTTACTAAGTAGCATTGAAAAGTTGAAATTCAGGTTCTTGAGAAAAGCATTAGCCTGCCATTTATTCGCCATTTTACTTGCTCTAAACACCCTTCCAACCTACGGGCAGAAGGAAGAAAAAACCGTTTTAAACTGGAATGAAGTTCAGTCTGAACAAGAGAACACATACCGTTTAAATTTCAATGGAGCCCATTATTTACGGGAAGAAAGTCAGCTCCCTTTTTATCATAAACAACTAAATGGCATATTAAGTGTAAATATAATTGAGGCTACCTATGGCCCATTAAGTTCACTTGAAAAAAGTTTAACGACAGAAATCACATCTGAGACCCCCAAGGTAATCATCAGTAAGGCCACCGAAAAAAAACAGCGTAAAAGTCTACTATACATCCTTCCTTTTCGAAAAAAATCTGGCACTGGACAGGTCGAAAAGCTGATATCCTTCCGACTAGATTTTAGAAATGAAGCCTCTGAAAATGCATATAAAGGATCATCAGTGGCAGCTTTTGCAACAAACTCTGTCCTATCGACTGGTGATTGGTACCGAATAGCGGTACTAAAAACTGGGATTTATAAAGTTGATTATAGCATGCTGAATCAAATGGGGATAGAACCATCTACATTAACCCTTTCTAACATTCATTTACATGGAAACGGAGGAGGCATGCTACCCCAACTAAATAGTGCAATTCGAAAAGATGATTTAGTTGAATGTGCAATTGAAGTAGTGGATCAAAATCAAGATGGTGTTTTCAATCAATCTGATTATTTTCTTTTCTATGGACAAGGACCAGACCGATGGAGTTACAACACTACCGAAAAGCAGTATGTTCATTCCAAAAACTATTACTCTGACACCACTTATTATTTTATCACTGTAAACAATTCAACAACAACAAAACGAATTCAATCTCAACCCAACTTAGCTCAGATTGGAAATGAAATAAATGTAAATAGTTTTACAGATGCAGGTTTTTACGAGAGCGATTTAAAAAACTTTATTAAGTCGGGGAAAGAGTGGTATGGTGAAACCTTTGATGTTGTACTCAACCAACGATTCAATTTCAATTTTCCTAATTTAGTTCCTGGTGTATCCAAAATTAAATCTAGTGTAGTTTCGCGAACCTCAACTTCCTTTTTTTCAACCAGTAGTTTCAAAGTAAATTATAACAATTTAGATATTATACCTCAGAACGTAGCAAATGTTGGAGTAAACTATACCGATGATTTTGCCCGGGCATCAGTTTTAAATGCTAATTTCATTGCCACCACCTCCGACATCAACTTAGAATACACCTACATTCCTTACAATGCTACCTCCACAGGATGGCTAGATTTCATCGCCCTCAATGTCACTAGAGGGCTCACTTTTTCAGGCAATGGTCTTTTATTTCGTGATCTTGATACTAATTTAGCAGGAGTCAATCGTAAATACACCATAACTAATGCTCCATTGGGTGCAAGGCTTTGGTGTTTAAGAGAGCACAATGATGTTCGAGCACAAGAATATTCAATGAATGGAAATCAAGCTGAGTTTATTCAAAACATAAATCCAGGAGAAAGTGTCGAATATTATATCTATAATAATAACGAAATAAAAACTCCTTTAAATCCAGTTAAAATCAGCAATCAAAATTTACATGGACTTCCCCAAGCTGAATACATCATTATTACTCATCCTAATTTTATTTCGGAGGCAGAACGTCTTGCGAAATTCCATGAAGACCATGACAACTTAAGCAGTATCGTTGTGACTACTCAACAAATCTACAATGAATTTTCGAGTGGTGCTCAAGATGTTTGTGCATTACGTGATTTCATACGTATGTTTTATGAAAGAGCTACCATTCCAACCGAATTTCCACGATATGTATTATTGATGGGTGATGGATCCTTTGATCCTAAACACAGGATTAGCAACAACACCAATTACATTCCATGCTACCAAAGTGACAATTCCATTTCTCAATTAGTATCCTATACAACTGATGATTTCTTTGTGTTATTAGACCCTAATGAAGGACAACTAATTGGTCCAGAATTACCCGATGTAGGAATTGGTCGTTTGCCTGTTCGTTCGCCAGAAGAAGCGAAATCAATGGTAAATAAAATCATCACTTATTCTACTCCTGGACTGACCAATGACCAAAATTTATGTGCCGGTTCGAATAGCAGCAGACTTGGAGATTGGAGAAATGTACTTTGTTTTATTTCGGATGATCAAGACCGCAACTTGCATCAACGTCAGAGTGAACGAATATTAGCTATTGCTCAACAAAACAATCCGGTTTATAATATTGATAAAATCAACTCCGATGCTTATCAACAAATTTCAACACCTGGAGGTCATCGTTACCCTGATGTAAATGACGCCATCACAAAACGTGTAGAAAAAGGAGCCTTGATCATGAACTATACAGGTCATGGTGGTGAGATGGGATGGGCTTCCGAATCGATACTCAACAACGACATGATCAATAACTGGCAAAATGTAAACAATATGCCTGCCTTTGTTACTGCAACTTGTGAATTCAGTCGTTATGATGACCCTTTAAGAACTTCCGCTGGAGAATTTGTACTCTTAAATTCAAGAGGAGGAGGCATCTGCTTATTTACGACAGTAAGATTAGCATTTGCTATAGATAATGAGTTAATAAATTCCGACATGATGCGACACTTTTTCACGCCCATCAACGGAGAAATGCCTCGTGTAGGAGATATTATTCGACTTTCAAAACGCGACAATCCATCCAACCGTAATGTTACACTCCTGGGAGATCCCGCACTTCGTTTGGCGTATCCAAAACATATCATAACCACCGAATCCATCACCGAATCCTCAACAGGTAATGCCGTAGATACCATTTCGGCCCTAAGCAAAATTACTGTTCATGGAAAGGTAACTGACATCGCTGGAAACTTACTGACCAATTTCAATGGTGTTGTTTACCCAACCATCTATGACAAAACCAGTAAAATTTACAATCAAGTAAATGATGCAATAGGATCAGACATCAGCTTAACAGACAGTTTCAATTTACGAAAAAATATTCTATATAAGGGGAAGGCAAGCGTAACGAATGGATTATTTTCTTGTTCTTTTATTGTTCCTAAAGACATTTCTATACAATATGGACTGGGTCGTTTGAGTTATTATGCAAATGATGGCAAAGAAGATGCGCAAGGTTACAATGAAAGCTTTTACATAGGAGGGATTTCAAACAACGCGCTAGCCGATAATAATGGGCCAGAAATAAAGTTATTCATGAACGACGAAAACTTCATCTTTGGAAGTATCACCAATGCTTCACCAAATGTATATGCAATACTCTTCGATTCGAGTGGAATCAATACCGTTGGAAATGGAATAGGTCATGACATCACGGTACAGATTGACGGAAAACCTCAACAACTCTATGTATTAAACGATTTTTATGAATCGGACCTAGATTCTTATCAAAAAGGAAAAGTAATATTTCCGCTTAGTTCTCTATCAGAAGGATTACACAGTGTTATTTTTTAAAGCGTGGGACATCAACAACAACTCGAGCGAATCGACCACGGAGTTTGTAGTAAGTTCATCGGCCGGATTAGCTTTAGATCATGTTCTCAACTATCCCAATCCATTTACAACTTATACTCAATTTATGTTTGAGCATAATCGACCTTGTACTGGAATGGCTATTCAAGTACATATATACACAGTAAGTGGAAAACTAGTTAAAACCATCGATGCGTATCAAGTATGCGAAGGGTTTAGAAATGTAGCTATTTCCTGGGATGGAAAAGACGATTATGGAGATCAGCTGGCTAAAGGAGTTTACGTTTATCGATTGATAATCAGGACTGCTGAAGGAGAAACCGCACAAAAAACCGAAAAATTAGTATTACTCAGGTAACTGTTATAACGAAACAAAATCCTTCTTCTTTTCGTTATATTTGCCATCGATCCATGCTGACGGTGGGACTAATACACTGAAACTGTAAGGAGAAAACTAAAAACGATGAATATATTTCTTAAAAAATCGAGCTTATTACCAGTATTTTTACTGCTAACAGCACTAAATGCATCAGCTCAGAACACCAATTTATTAGGTCAGATCAACACGATTACAACAGCTGTTCCTTTCGTTTTAATTTCTCCCGATGCCCGTGCTGGTGGAATGGGAGATTTAGGAGTTGCTTCTTCTGCTGACGTAAATAGTATCCATTGGAATCCTGCCAAACTTGCTTTTGCTGAAAATAAAATGGCATTCGGCGTTTCGTATACTCCTTGGCTTAGAAATTTAGTGAACGACATGTTCATCGCTTATCTTTCCGGATACTCTAAATTAAAAGGAGAACAAGCCATTGGGGCTTCCTTGCGTTATTTCTCATTAGGAAAGATTACGTTTACTGATCAAAATGGAAACACCATTCGTGACTTTAAACCGAATGAGTTTGCCTTAGATGTAGCCTATTCACGTAAGCTAAGTGAATATTTCTCCGGAGGTATTGCATTACGATATATCCATTCGAATTTAACAGGAGGCACTCAAGTTGAAGGACAAGATTCAAAAGCAGGTAATACAGTTGCTGCGGACGTTTCTGTTTACTTCGAAAAAGAAATTGAAGTAGGTGGAAGAGATGCGATTTTTACAAGTGGATTGAACATCTCTAACATTGGAGCTAAAATTTCATATACTGAGTCAGGCGTAAAAAACTTTATCCCTACTAACTTACGTTTTGGACCGGGTTTGCGTTTAAAGCTTAATGAATACAATGACCTTGCGTTTATGATTGATATCAATAAATTATTAGTTCCTACACCTCCTATTTATACTCAGGACACTGCAAACAGTGCTGACAACATTATTCTTTATGGTCAAGATCCTGATGTAAGTGTTGCACAAGGTATTTTCCAATCTTTCAATGACGCACCGAACGGAGCTAAAGAAGAGTTACAGGAAGTGAATTATGCCGTAGGGATGGAATATTGGTATGACAGGCAATTTGCTTTCAGAGTCGGTTATTTCTCTGAAAATAAATTCAAAGGAAACAGAAAATATTTCACGTTGGGTGCAGGTTTACGTTATAATGTATTTGGAATTGACTTGGCCTATTTGATCCCTACCGATCAAAGAAATCCATTGAGAACACTTTACATTTCACGCTTACTTTTGATTTCAATGGTGATAAAGCCACCAAAGAAGAATCTGGAGAATAAATTCTCAATTCAAAATAAATTATGAAAATTAAAGTTGGATTTGGATTTGATGTCCACCAGCTGCAAGAAGGTCGCGACTTTTATATTGGTGGCGTAAAAATTCCACATTCCAAAGGTGCTTTAGGTCATTCGGATGCAGATGCACTTATACATGCGATTTGCGATGCGCTTTTAGGTGCAGCAGGATTAAAGGATATTGGATTTTATTTCCCTGACACTTCCGCTGAATTTAAAGGCATTGACAGTAAAATATTACTAAAGCGAGTTGTCGATTTAATTTCAGAGAAAGGATATACTATCGGCAACGTAGATGTTTCCCTCGTTTTAGAAAAACCAAAAATCAAACCTTACATTGATGAAATGATAAATACCCTAGCACCTATTTTAAAGGTGGAGTTGGACGATATCAGCATCAAAGCTACTACCAACGAGAAGATGGGGTACGTGGGCAGAGAGGAAGGGATTGCGGCTTATGCAGTGTGCTTGATAAGTAAGATATAGCTTCGGGAGAATTTTTTGGTTGGAGAAGAGATTTTGCTTCGCAGTTCTATACTGACACGAAATACGAATAAACCGAAAATGCGAAAGTTGCGAAAAATGACAAAACCGCAGGCTACACGGCGAAAAACGAAAATGCTTGACGGCACTAATGCTGCGTTTAACGTAGCGGATGCCGGGGCGCTCAGGCAGGTTTAAATCAAAAGAACATTAAACGGAAATTATTAACTCACACGACTTAGGTTCGCGTCGGCTTCTTCTAAAAGACTAAGTTGTTCGACAAGGAGTTGGTTTTGAGGGAGGATGAGTTTTTCGTCTTTGGATAAAACGTCGGATGCTGCATTGCGTGCTAATTCGAGGATGCGTTGGTCTTTGGCGAGGTTGGCAATTTGTAAATTGACGATTCCACTTTGTTGCTTTCCTGCTAAATCACCCGGACCACGGAGTTCTAAATCCACTTCTGCAATTTTAAATCCATCGTTGGTTTCCACCATGGTGCGCATACGTAATCGAGCGTCGTTGCCTAATTTTTCACCGGTCATCAACACACAAAAACTTTGCTCGGCACCCCGCCCTACTCTACCACGTAATTGATGTAATTGCGACAAACCAAAACGCTCTGCGCTCTCAATAATCATTACGGATGCATTGGGAACATTTACGCCTACTTCAATCACCGTGGTGGCGACCATGATGTGTGTTTGACCATTTTTAAATCGCGCCATCTCAAAATCTTTATCCACTGCCTTCATTCTTCCATTCATTATGCTCACCTGATATTTTGGCAATGGGAATTCTTTGCAGATGGTATCATAGCCTTCCATCAAATTGGTATAATCTAATTTTTCCGATTCTTCAATCAGCGGATACACAATATAAATTTGCCGACCTTTTGCAATCTCCTCTCTAATAAATCCAAAAACAGCGAGACGGTTCGATTCATTGCGATGAATGGTTCGAATTGGTTTTCGTCCTGGTGGTAATTCATCGATGACCGAGCTATCTAAGTCGCCGTACAAAGTCATGGCAAGTGTACGCGGGATGGGTGTTGCTGTCATTACCAAAACATGCGGAACAAAATCATCTTTCATCCACAACTTTCCGCGCTGCTCTACCCCAAAGCGATGTTGTTCATCGATGATTACTAATCCTAAATTTTGAAACTGAACACGATCTTCAATGAAAGCATGTGCCAAATAATAATTTGCAAGCGCCCTTCTTTTAATTCTTCCAACAAAAATTTTCGATGTGCGGTTTTGGTACTGCCAGTTAAAAGTCCAACACGAACATCCATCTCCTGCAAAGCTTCCGTCACATATTGAAAATGTTGATTCGCTAAAATCTCGGTAGGTGCCATCATGCAAGCTTGCAAGCCATTGTCGAGCACCATCAACATACTCAGCAAAGCCACCATTGTTTTGCCGCTCCCCACATCTCCCTGCAACAAACGATTCATTTGTTTGCCGCTTCCCATATCCTGCCGAATTTCCTTCAGTACTCTTTTCTGCGCATTCGTTAATTCGAAAGGAAGATAATTTTTATAATAGCCATTCAATAAATCGCCAATGGTGCCGATGGGTTTTCCTTTCACCGATTGCTGACGATTCCATTTAGCGCGCAGCAGGCGCAATTGAATAAAAAATAATTCTTCAAACTTAAGTCGGTATTCTGCTGCTGCTAATTTCTGTTCATCAGCAGGCAGATGGATATTCTTTATCGCCGATGGTCGATCCATCAACTTAAAATGAGAAATCAATTCGGGAGTTAATCTTTCTTCCACTGCAAAACCTGGATGCGAAAGAAGTGTTTTCATCAACTTCTGAATCGCCTTACTATCGAGACCTTTTACTTTGCATTTTTCGGTCGTACTATACACGCCAACTAACGAAGGTCCAATCACTTTTTCGGCTTTCGATGATTCCTCCAGATCGGGATGCACCATGTTAAACTTCCCGTTAAAGACAGTAGGTTTTCCAAATGCAATAAATTCCACTTGTGGACGCAATACATCCTTCATCCACTTTATGCCCTGAAACCATACCAGCTCCATTTGTCCGGTACCATCACTTAAAATCGCCGACATTCTTGTTGCGCGCTTGGCACCAAAAACTTTAATGTTGGAAATGGTTCCTTTCACTTGCACATAGGACATTTCCTCATTCAAGGAAGCTATCGGATGAAATTTCGAACGATCGATATAGCGAAAAGGGTAATGCTTAACGAGATCACCAAAAACAGAAATACCCAATTCCTTCCTAAGCACATCGGCCTTTAATGGGCCAACTCCTTTCAGGAATTCAATCTTTGTATTCAGAAAACTATTGGGATTCATCTTTCACAAAAATAGTCAAGAGAAAAGAATAATTGGGGTGATAAAATAAAGGAATTGAAATGTCCTAAAAATAAAAATCCCGCTCGAAGGCGGGATTCAATCTCTGTTTTTGCTGCTTCGGCCTCGACCTTCGCAGCACAAGGCAAATTACTCGGCTTTCTTAACGTTCACCGCATTTTGACCTTTACGACCTTCGATGAGTTCGTAAGTTACATTGTCGTTCTCGCGAACTTTGTCAATAATTCCACTGTGATGTACAAAGATTTCTTTGTTTGACTCATCATCTAAAATAAAACCATATCCCTTGGCCTCATTGAAGAATTTTACTTTACCTGTTTTCATTTAAATAAATTAATAATTGAATGTTTAACAAAAATATGTATAAATATCAGAAAATTCAATTTTTCCTTTATTAATTTACTGTTCCAGCAAAACAATTCTGTTTGACTGTCAACAATATACCAATAAAACTAAAATTATAGTGACCTTTGCGCATGACTACAACGATAGCTGGAATATGGGTAAATATCCAAGAGAGAAAAATTACGGAGGGTGTTTTAACCATTAAGGATGGAAAAATTTATTCTTTTGAAGAGCCGCCGGTGACAGAAAAACAATACATCCTCCCAGGGTTTATTGATGCTCATATCCATATTGAAAGTTCCATGCTTGTCCCTTATGAATTTGCACGGATTGCACTTACACACGGTACGGTAGCTACCATTAGTGATCCGCATGAAATTGCCAATGTATTGGGGTTAGATGGCGTTTACTATATGCTAGAAAATGCGAAAGACGCATTAATTAAATTCAACTTTGGAGCTCCTTCTTGTGTTCCGGCTACTGGATTTGAAAGTGCAGGTGCAGTGCTTGATGCAAAAGAAATAGAAACATTAATTCAGCGTGATGATATCAAGTATTTAAGTGAGATGATGAATTACCCTGGAGTTCTTTTCAATGATCCCCAAGTGATGGAAAAAATTGCCATCACCAAGAAATACAAAAAGTTTATCGACGGACATGCGCCGGGGTTACGTGGTGACGATGCAAAAAATTATATAGCAGCTGGCATTAGCACCGACCACGAATGCTTTACCTTGGAAGAGGCTTTAGAGAAAATTCAATACGGAATGAAAATCTTGATTCGTGAAGGATCGGCTGCTCGGAACTATGAAGCTTTGCATCCATTGCTAAAATCAAATCCGCGTGAATGCATGTTTTGCAGTGACGACAAACATCCTGATGAATTGTTGTTAGGTCATATTAATTTGCTGGTGAAAAAATCCATTGCCTTGGGTTATGATTTGTTTGATGTGCTCTATGCGGCGTGTATACATCCCATCGAACATTATAAACTTAACGTTGGACAACTTCGCGTTGGTGATCCTGCCGATTTTATTATTTGCAAAGACTTAACAGATTTTCAAGTAGAGAAAACTTTTATTGATGGAATTTGTGTTGCTGAAAAAGGAAAAAGCATTCTTCCACCCAAGAAACATAAGGTCGTAAACAACTTCAACACCACTCCTACTCAACCTGAAGATTTCAAAATCAAAAAAGCGGGGAATAAAATTCGCGTCATAGAAGTTTACGATGGGCAGCTCATCACAGGAGAAAGTCAGGTGGAAGTTAGTGTTGTAGATGGAGACGTTGTTTCAGATGTAGCGAACGACATCTTAAAAATTGCAGTCGTAAATCGTTATTCCAAACAAGCACCTGCACTTGCTTTCATAAAAACTTCGGATTAAAAAAAGGAGCTATTGCTTCCAGTGTTGCGCATGATTCACATAATATTATTGTTGTGGGGGTAGATGATATTTCAATTTCCAAAGCGGTGAATTCCATCATTGAAAACACGGGTGGACTGAGTTTAGTAGATGGTGAAGAAGTTCATACCATTGCGCTTCCTGTGGCGGGGCTCATGAGCGATTTAGACTGCGAAAGTATTGGCATGGCATACTCTACCATCGATAAAAAAGCGAAAGAATTAGGATCGAAACTCAGAGCGCCGTATATGAGTTTATCGTTTATGGCGTTGTTGGTGATTCCGCAATTAAAATTGAGTGATAAAGGATTGTTTGATGGGAAGAGTTTTCAGTTTAGTGATTTGTTTTGCGAGTAGGATATTGATTTATTTATTCTAAAGTAATTAAAGATTTTTATGATTCAACGATTTAAAATGCAATTGTAATTTCTCCGTGTCCTCTGTGAAGACCTTTGTGTTCTCCGTGGTAAATGAAAATTTATTTCAAATGAATAAATTTATAGGTAAAGATTGAATAACAATTTCAATCCAAGATAAAGATGAATGGTCAACTACATTTCTTCTTTTTAACACAAAGGACACGGAGGTTTACACAAAGGACGCAGAGTTAAACTTATGTAAAGGTCGAGAAAATCGAAGAAGAAATTAAATACTAATACCCTGGCGATACAAAAACTGCTAACCTTATGTAGACAAAGGGTAAACGATTACAAAAAAAGGACAGTTTTCGATAACAAATGCTCTGATTTTCCGTATTAATAGTATGCGGTCTATAAAGCTATATTTAATTCAACCTCTCAAAGCGAGTATGTTCGTGGGAGTTTTGCTGTTTATGTTGAAATGGGTGATTGGACCATACAATGCTTTTAACTTACTCGTTTCGTTAGTACTTCCCGTATTTCTCTTTATAGGAATATTTATTATTCTTTCCAGTTTGATTTACTTCGTTACTTGGATGAGTAGCGGCACTACTGAACTGTAAAAGCGGCACTATCCACCACGACTGGTGGAATCAATTCATTCTTTAATTTTTCATCACGGTGATATACATCATTTCGGAAATGCAATTGTCCATCATTCTCTACCCAAGCGGTAAAATATACGATATAAACAGGCAGCTTATTCTCGAGCTTTACCCACGATTCTTTCCCGGGAAGTAAGGCTTTTTCACTTTTTCGGGTGTCCAGCCTTCGTGTTCAAGGACATAATTCGCCATTTTTTCAGGATCACTCAATCGCACACAGCCATGACTAAAGGCACGCTTCTCAGCCTTGTACAAAGAACGAGAAGGTGAATCATGCAAATAGATATTATGCGAATTGGGAAATAAAAATTTCACTTTACCTAATGAGTTAGAGGGTCCAGGTTTTTGTCGAATGGTATAAGGAAAACCACTTTTGGTATATTTTTTCCAATCTACAGACGAACTGGCAATTACTTTTCCGGAAGCATTTACCATCTCCATATTATGGCTACTTAGGTAACTTGGTTTCTTAATAATTCCAGGAATAATTTCATCGTATAAAATTCCGGGTGGTACCACCCAATAGGGATTAAATACAACGTTGCGCATTTCTCCTGTAAACGAAACTGTTTCATGAATTTCTTTTCCTACTACGACATTCATGTTCCAAATTTGGACGCCTTTATCATAAGCGTACAAATTAAAATCGGGAATATTAACAATCAAATAACGTTGAGGATAATCGGAAGGCATCCAGCGGCTACGTTCCATGTTGATTAGGATTTGTTCGATGCGATCTTCTACGGAAACATTCAATGCTTCGTAAAACTTTTTACCGAGCACACCATCGGGAGTAAGTCCGTGCCGCTTTTGAAAACGAATGACCCCTGCGTACAAGGTTGAATCGTAAACAGTGGATGAGATCTGCCGATTCCAAATCACCATGCAAATACAAACTTTTAGATATAGCAATGAATAGACTATCGGTATCGCCGTAACGCAAACTCTTGTTGGGATAGGCCACGGGCATCCATGCCTCGGACTTTGACAAACTATCGTACTGCACCAAATACCTTCTCAACCAATAATATTGACGAAAAACGGCTTTCGACAACAAACTTCCATCAGGAGAATGCACGAGTGCTGAGTCGAGCCACTCCGCTTTATCAATATGCATACGAGGCAAAAACCACGACATTGCCTTTGATTTCTCTTCGGGTAAGCCTGTCCAGGATTTATCAGTATACCAAAAAAACGAAATCGTTAACAGCGACTCCAAGGTTCGATCGGGTTGCAAGAGTGAATCTTTCACCGAATAAATACTGAGACGTTCCGAAAGAGCTGGTAAAATCGAAAGTGAATCTTGGATTCCTTCCAATCGAGCACTTTGCAAAAACTGAAATAAGAATCCGGCATGCTCGCGTAAACCATCTTCCTTAAACCAAGCATAACTCCAGTCGCGATTCGAGTAAAAGCGACGGGCTTGTTCGGTATACGTGGCAAGTCGGGAAGTGCAAAAGCTAGGGAATCGAAAAAAAGTGAATCCAAAATAAAATTACTTTTCACATCGAAAGAAGTGATGATGGTGTCTTTTATTGGCTGGTCGGAATTGTTAGTACTTCCGCTTTTACAACCGTGCAAAGCAAGAAAGACAATCAAGAAAAGAGGATAGATTTGTAATTTATTTTCATTTTGGAATTTATAGCTCTAGCTGCAAGCTTTTGACAAGCTTAAATGGAAGAAATTTCTTGATTTATGTTCTAAATATCACACTTTTTTACTTTAATTGGCCGCAGATCAATTATGATTTTTAAGATTCTTTATGATTAATCGCATATCCACAAAGCTTATAATATTGAACACGGATTACACGGATAAAAACGATTTACCAGGATTTAATTGCCTATATAATCTAATCGTTTACAATATTATCAATAAATTAAGTACTTCACATTCCAATTCTGAATTCCTAATTCTGAATTCTTAATTTTCTCCCATTCTTCCTATCTTTGAAGTATGAATTCAAAGAGCAGGCTATTTCTTTTGTTTATTCTCCTTTTTTCGATGGGGTTGAGTGCTTGTAAAACACAAAATAAAAAGTGTCATTGCCCCAATTGGAGCATGGAAAAGGGGAACAAAGGGGGAAAACACTTCCAAGTTGACAAGAATCATGTGATTCACAAGCTTGTTTTTCAATTATTTACAAAAGAAATGATTTTAGTTGGTTTGATAATAGTTGTGGATTTATATCTTAGCACCATATTTAGAATGATTCTAAACAAGAGAGGATATGCAAGTTGGAACTAGGCGATTGTCAAATTTACTCAAAGGAGAAAGTGCAATCATTGATTCATTCAATGATGAAGTGATAAAACAAAAGCTTTTAGAAATGGGATGCTTACCAGGCGAGACAATCACCATCGATCGTTTTGCACCTTTTGGTTGCCCAATGGCCATCCTTTTAAATGGGTCTACGCTTGGAATTCGTATGGAAGAAGCGGAATCAATCGTTGTTAAACCTGTTGTGTAGTATTTTGTTTTGTCTTCCTCCTATCCAATAACTTCGGATACCCCTAAGCGTTATGTAAAAGTTGCACTCGCGGGAAATCCAAACAGCGGTAAGAGTTCACTTTTTAATGTACTCACTGGACTCAATCAAAAAGTAGCCAACTTTCCGGGTGTCACTGTCGAAAAAAAAACTGGCCATTGCCGATTTTATAATTCGAATACAGGCGAACCTACTTCGTTTGAAATTATTGATTTACCGGGCACCTATAGTTTATATCCAAAGTCGCCCGACGAAAGAATTCCTTTTGAAGTGTTATGTGATCCACTCAATGAAAGTCATCCCGACATCGTTGTGTTGTTGGTAGATGGTACCAACCTAAAACGAAGTTTATTTTTAGCCAGTCAAATCATCGATTTAAAAATTCCATGTGTGCTCGCATTGAATATGATGGACATGGTGAAGAAACAATTGATCACCATTAAACTTGATGAGTTAGAAAGAAGATTAGGGGTGCGAGTAATTCCCATTAATGCGCGCGATGAAGAAGGCATTGAAGAATTAAAACAAGTATTGTTGAGTTCGATACCCATTCCTATCAACGATATTTTTGAAACTTCAAATCTTGCTCCTAAACTGCTGAATGGATTAAGAGAAATTCTCGATCTAAAAAGTAATTATACGGCTTTACAAATTGCGCATCATATTGAGTCCATCGATGATTTTCATTTTACAAAAGCACAAAAAGAAAAAGCTATTTCATGTGTTGCTGTTGATAGCGTCGATTTAGAAAATCTGAAATCGTTTGAAACGCTTGAGCGATATAAAGTGATTCAAGATGTTTTATTAAATTCGGTTACGAAAGGAGAAAGCACAAAAAAGAAATCCAATTCTCAGCATATCGATAAATTCTTGATGCATCCCATCTGGGGATTTGTCATTTTTCTTTTCATTTTATTTTTAATCTTCCAAGCGATTTTTACGTTGGCAGAATTCCCCATGAATTTTATTGATGAATCGTTTACTAAAATCAGCGATGTTTGTAGAGACGCTTTGCCGGCTGGCGTTTTAAATGATTTATTTGTAGATGGTATTTTAGCGGGTGTGGGTGGTATCGTCATCTTCGTTCCGCAAATCGCATTTCTATTTATGTTCATTGCCATACTGGAAGATACGGGCTATATGGCTCGTGTAAGTTTTTTGATGGACAAACTCATGCGCAAATTTGGATTGAATGGACGATCGGTAATTCCATTGATTAGCGGATCAGCTTGTGCGGTTCCTGCTATATTAGCAACACGAACCATTGGAAGTTGGAAAGAAAGATTGATCACCATTTTCGTACTTCCGCTGATGAGTTGCTCGGCGCGACTTCCGGTTTACACTTTGCTTATTGCATTGGTAGTTCCGCAAAAATTAGTTTTTGGATTTATTGGATTGCAAGGCATGGTGATGATGTCGCTTTACTTAATTGGATTTATTGCAGCACTCGCATCAGCAGCATTGTTCAAAAATTTCATCAAGCAAAAAGAAAAAGCGTATTTCATCATGGAAATTCCGGTTTACCGAATGCCACGCTGGAAAAATATTCTATATTCCATCACGGAGAAAGTTAGAATTTTTCTTTTTGATGCTGGAAAAATTATCATTGCCATCAGCATTGTACTTTGGTTTTTATCATCAAGAGGTCCGGGAAATACATTTGATCAACTCGAAAAGCAAGCATCGGTATTGAACGAAGCGGGAGAAAGCAAACAATCCGAGCTGTATGTTATTCAATCCAAGATGTTAGAAGCTTCCTATGCAGGTAAGCTCGGACATTTTATTGAACCTGTTATTCGACCTTTAGGATTTGATTGGAAAATTGGAATTGCATTGGTGACCTCGTTTGCAGCGCGCGAAGTATTTGTGGGTACCATGAGTACGATTTACAGTGTGGGACAAAATGATGCCGACACCAAGACCGTTAAAGAAAAAATGCGCAAAGAGATGAACCAGGAAACTGGCGAACCCCGGTATACGGCCGCTGTGGGATGGTCGTTGATGTTGTTTTATGCTTTTGCCATGCAATGCATGAGCACCATGGCCGTAGTGAAACGGGAGACTGGATCATGGAAATGGCCTATTTTACAATTTGGGTATATGTCGGCATTAGCTTGGCTGAGTAGTTTCTTGGCTTATCAGTTGTTGAAGTAATTTTATTATTTCAGTAACAAGAATTTTTCTTTCATTTTCCTAAATTTGCTGAAGATAGATTATGGCGAAGGCAGTAACAGCAGAAGATTTAAGAAAAGCGCTTGGGAAATACATTCCGACCGATGCGGTGGATACTTGTTTTGATTGGATTCAAAAATATCGCATACGAGTTCGCATCAAGAAAAGCCGGCAAACCAAATTGGGCGATTACCGACCTCCGCACGAGGGAAAGAGTCATACCATCACCATCAACCACGACTTAAACCCTTACGCTTTCTTAATTACATTCACGCACGAAGTAGCCCATCTCACTTGCTTTTTACGTTTTGGAAACTCCGTTGCACCGCATGGCATGGAATGGAAAAGAGAATTTCAACATTTGATGTATGGTTTTTTAGAGCGGAAAATATTTCCCGAAGAAATTGCAAAAGCAGTCGTTGGTTATATGCGAAATCCTGCAGCTAGCAGTTGTGGTGATGTGAATTTGATGAAAGCATTGCATGTACACAACACCTACAACGATGAATGGATTCATTTAGATGAAATCCCATTTAAATCTTCATTCACTACTCGCAACGGACAACAATTTATTAAGGGACATCAACTCCGTAAAAACTTTGAGTGTTTTGATTTGCAAACAAAACATAAATATTTTATTCATCCTTTGATGGAAGTAAAGATTATTGAGGAAGTTGAAAATTTAGTAAACGTTTAGTGATTCGAAATCCAATTCTCTCGTAGTGATATTAGAGTAGACTTTCTGTTTTTAATAGTAATGCTTCCTCCACTTGCCTATTTAGTTTTAAATAAATAAATTTGTACTGATTTTGTAAACTATTTTATTAAACCCATTTTAAAATTATGAAGAATAAAACACCTTTAAAAAGTGTAGATACCCTCTACTCAGAAATTAAGCTAATCATTGAAAACGGCAAGAGCAATGCCTTTCGAGCAGTCAATTTTACCATGGTTCAAACCTATTGGCATATCGGAAAATTAATTGTAGAAAATGAACAGAGTGGCGAAAAAAAAGCGGAATACGGAAAAGAATTGATAGAAAAACTGGCTAAAAAGCTAAACGCTGAATTTGGCCGAGGTTTCAATAATAGTAACTTATGGTATATGAGACAGTTCTTCAATACTTTCAAGAAACTCCACGCACTGCGTGGAGAATTGAGTTGGACACATTATCGTTTACTTTTAAAGGTAGAAAGTAAAAATGCAAGGACATTTTATATGGAAGAATGCATTAATTGCAACTGGAGCACAAGAACATTAGAAAGGCAGATAAACTGCTTGTATTTTGAGCGAATGATAATGACTAAAGGAGATGAAGGTAAAAGCATGGTTAAAAGTGGGGCAGAAAAGAAAAAGTTAAACTTGAATGTCAAAGACTACATCAAAGATCCATATGTACTCGACTTCCTAGACTTGAAACCCAACACAAAATTTTATGAACAAGAACTTGAACAAGCCATTATAGATAAATTACAAGATTTTTTATTGGAATTAGGAAGAGGATTTTCATTCGTAGCAAGACAACAACGAATAAGTTTAGAAGGAGACCATTTCTATATTGATCTGGTATTTTATAATTATATCTTGAAATGCTTCTTGCTGATTGATTTAAAAACAGGAAAATTAACACATCAAGACGTTGGACAAATGGATATGTATGTTAGAATTTTTGAAGATACAATACGTCAAGAAAATGACAATCCAACGATTGGACTAATCCTTTGCGCAGATAAAAATAAAACAGTAGCTAAATATAGTTTATTAAACGATAACAAACACATCTTCGCTTCCAAATACAAAACCTATCTTCCCTCCGAAAAAGAGTTAACAGATGAAATAGCTAGAGAAAGAGATATGGTTGAATTGGAAATAAAACTTAAAAATTAAAAAGGTTTCTACTTCTTCACTTAAGCAACCGAATGTTTCTCATACAAAAGATGTATAATCCCATCCGACAAACCAATTTGCGGAACCACGATTCTGTCGATGTCTGCTTCTTCGAGTGCTGTAATAAAAATTTTTGCGGCGGGAACAATCACATCGGCTCGATCGGGATTTAATCCAAGCTTTGTGATTCTTTCTTCTACGGTGAATTCTTTGAGTAAATAATAGACTTCTAAAATTTTAGCATAAGAAAGTGATTTACGCTCTTTCTTATCTACCATCTTATTGATCTTATTAATATTTCCGCCTGAACCAATGGCAGTCAAGGGGTGGTAATGTTTACATTTATCGCGAATCCAATCTTTAAAACCGTTCCATACCTCTTTCTCGACCTGGTTGTGAAGAAGTCGAATAGTACCCACGTTAAAACTCTGTGCAGCGATCATTTTTCCTTTTGAAAATAAGGTAAGCTCTGTACTTCCTCCTCCCACATCAATGTACAAATACGATTCATCCTTCGATAAATGCTCAGCTATATGGTTGGAATAAATAATATGCGCCTCTGTTTTCCCGTCAATGACTTCAATTGTAATTCCGCTCTCTTGCTTCACATAACGTATCACCTCCGCTGAATTAGAAGCTTCTCTCATGGCTGCTGTTGCACAAGCTCTATAATCGATAGATCCAAAAACATCCATCAACAACTTAAAAGCTTTCATGCATTGCGCCAACTTCAATTTCTTCTCCTCAGAAATTCGACCGGCACGAAACACATCTTCCCCCAATCGAATGGGCATACGAATCAATTCTGCTTTCTTAAATACAGGTTCATCTTCACTCTCGTAAACATTACAGAGCAACAGTCGAACTGCATTGGAGCCAATATCAATGGAAGCGAATCTCAATTCTTTCTTTGGGTTTCTACAAAAATATTAATTTTAACTAGACTTCGTTTTCTGCTTTGGTAAAAGATAATTATAAATAGCATCCTGTGCTCGCACTTTATTCTTCACATCCTTCTTCCGATAGGCATTACTTTGTTTTTCATCAATGGTGCGAGCTTTCGTATTATCGCTCCAGTGAATTTCCATGATATCAAGAATTTGCTTTTGCAAGTTCTTATCGTAAATCGGCACTCCCACTTCAGAACGAAAAGCAATGTTGCGTGGCATCCAATCGAAAGAAGCAATATAAAAACGTGGATCTTTATTATTCGCAAAAATAAATACACGGGCATGCTCTAAGTATTTATCGACAATGCTAATTACCTCAATATTCTCACTCAAGTCCTTTTGCCCGGGAACGAGTGAACAAATGCTGCGCATTATCATTCGAATCTTCACTCCAGCCTGACTCGCTTCATACAACTTCTTAATTAATTCGGGATCGGTCAGGCTATTCATTTTTAAAAATATCCAAGCTTCCTTTCCTTTTTTAATATTATCAATCTCCGTTTGGATAAAGTGCAACATACGTTTTCTGGTAAAAAAAGGAGAAACGATTAAATGCTTGTATGAGCCCGTTTTATAATTGTCGTTATAAAACTTAAATACTTTAGCAACCTCGTCGGTAATTCTTTTATCAGTAGTCAACAAACTGTGATCACAATATAGTTTCGCGGTCACTTCATTGAAATTTCCGGTACCAATATGAGCATACAAAACTTCCTTATTATGTTCCATTCTTCGAATCAAGAAAAGCTTACTATGCATTTTCAAACCAGGTACACCGTAAATTACTTTCGCGCCTTCCTCATTTAATCGATTGGTCCATTTAATATTATTCTCTTCGTCAAAACGGGCTTGTAATTCCACGACCACTGTCACTTGTTTTCCATTGCGAATGGAATTAATTAATGCATTCACAACATGAGAATTCTCACTCAATCGATATAAAGTAATTTCAATGCTGGTAACTTTAGGATCCATAGAAGCTTCGCGCAGCATATCAATGATATGATGATAACTTTGATATGGAAAAGAAAGTAAAATATCTTTTTCCTTGACTACCTTTAAAACACTATAGTTTGGAAGTAGTTCGGGATGAGAAAGAGGTTGAACTTTCTTCGAAAACAGTTCGGGTTTATTGAGTGAGGGGAACTTAATAAAATCAACAAAATTGTGATAACGTCCGGCTGGAATAGGCTGATCTCCTTTACCAAATTTAATACGCTTCATCAAATAAGTGATTGCTGTTTCCGGCATTTCCTCATCGTAAATAAGCCGAACCGGTTGTCCTGTCTTCCTTCTTTTTACACTTTCCGATACTTTTTTAATCAAACTCTTGGTTACATCATTCTCAATATCCAATTCCGCATCACGAGTAAGTTTAATGGTATAAGCACTGATGCGTTCATACTCAAAACTAAAAAACAAATCATCCAAAGAATATCGAATGATATCATCAATTAAAATAATATATTTATTTTCCTTTGGAATGACTATAAATCGAGGAAGAATATGCGTAGGGATTTCCACCAATGCATATCGATCTTTCCCATTTTTATGATGCATAATCACCAAAAAATAAATACTCTTATCACGTAAGTATGGAAACTCAGTAACGTTATCCAATAAAATCGGAACCAAGGCTGGCAACACTTGTTCTCTAAAATATTGACGTACAAAATCACTTTGTGCGGGCTTTAATTGTCTCTCATTCACGATAAAAATGCCCGCTAATTCCAATTCACGCAAGAGATCCCCATAACTATTGTCGAACTCCTCTTGTTGACGAATAATTACTTCCTGAATTCTTTCGAGTAAAGCAACAGGATCTTCGCCTGTTATTAACGCGCCTTGCTTTCCCAGACGCACCATTCTCTTGATCGTAGCTATACGCACCCTAAAAAACTCATCTCTATTATTTGAAACGATCCCTAAAAACTTCATTCGCTCTAACAAAGGAACGGTAGGATCATTGGCTTCTTGCAGGACGCGATCGTTAAAAGACAACCAACTAATATCACGATTCACCAATAAAAAATGCTTACTCTTCATAGAAGGAAACTATTTTTTTCGATTTCTAGTTGTTGGCAATTTAATATTTTTTCGACTCACCTTCCTGGCTTTAGGAGTCGCTCTATTTGAAGCTGTATTTTTCTTTGCAACTTTCTTAGCAGATTTTCTAGCGGTCTTTTTTGCAGCTACTTTTTTAACGGGTGCGGCTTTCGATTTATTCAACAATTCAACTTGCTTCTTTGCTAATTGAATTGCTTTTTCTTCAGCTTGCTCAATTTTCTTTGACAATTTTTTAATCAAGTCTTTTGAAACTGACTTAATCAACTTTTCCATCTTCTGGGAAGCTTTTACATTTGTCTTTGATAAAAAAGCGGTAATTTCCTGAATCAATTGGGTCTCTAATTGTTTTCTGCTTAATTTTTCCATGATAGGTAAGTATTAATTATCGAATATGATGTAATCATTAATTATACGAATTTGCAAAGGAATGATTAATTCATCACTCCAATATAAAGTTAATGTTAAATAATTAGAATGATTTATGTCCTGAAAACTGCTGAATAACAACCGCAGACCCTTGCTCCCATCTTCTAGATAAAGCATTATTTAACCGAAGGTGCACGACCGCTGCCGTCGGCAAATTAACGAGAACGGGACCACATAAATAATTAATGAGATCGGTAAATCCGGGATTATGTCCGAAAATCATGTAAGCACCCTCTTTTACCATTGTTTCCTCTAAAACCATCACCAGATTTTGAACCGTTGCTTCATAAATGGCATTCTTCAACTGAATTTTCTCAGGTGAAAAACCTAGTTTATTAGCGAAGATTAAAGCCGTACTAAACGCGCGTATCGCAGGACTGCTCAACATAAAATCAGGCCTTATTTTCTTAGAAATACACCAATCTACTGAAAGAGCTGCATCGTGATAGCCACGCTCAAAAAGATGACGTTCCATATCTCGTGCAACGTATTCCTCGTGCAAGGACTTAGCGTGTCTGACAACTATTAAATCCATCTACAACAAAACTAATTACTTCTCTTTTAAGAGCACTAAGTAAGTTGGAAAGTGGTCAGAATATCCACCGAGATATACGGAGAAATCATATGTACGTTTTGGATATCCTTTATACCTACCCGAATTCTGAATCATAAATTCCTTTCGATAAATAAGTGCTTTATGCATAAAAAACCCCTTTTGTTCCTTGGAAAGAAATGATTCTGAGATAATGATCTGGTCGAATAAATTCCAAGCATCGTTGTAAGCTAACGTTCCAATCCCCTCCTTGTAATAACTCACCCAAGGATTATACAATTCACTTTTCTTAATTTTTTCTTTATTGGCACTGGCTCCCAAAACTTTTGCCACAGAGGGACTCACTGGATCGTCATTCAAATCACCCATTAACACCACCTTAGCATCAGGATTATCTTTCATGATAGAATCTATACATGATTTTGCTGTTTGGGCTGCTAAAGCGCGACCTGGGGCAGATGCCTCTTCACCTCCTCTGCGAGAGGGCCAATGATTCACAAAAAAATGCATGGGTTCACCTAAAAACAGACCGTAAACATAGAGCACATCACGAGTATGGCGAGGGGTCCCGTCAGCATCTTTCAATGGAACATGGAGACTTTGAGAATAAACTACCTTAAAATATTTTGGGTTATACATTAATCCGACATCGATACCTCTCAAGTCAGGACTATCATAATGAACGTATTGATAATTACGAGGTTTGAGCTTAGGCTGATTGGCCAAATCCTTTAGTACTGAAGCATTTTCGATCTCAGCCACGCCAAAAACAGCAAGTCCATCCGGTGTAAAATCTTTTCCAATATCACTAATCAGTTCTTCCAACTTACCTAGCTTATCTAAATAAACTGTTGGCGTATAGAGATTTGCTCCTGTTGGTGTAAACTCTTCATCATTTACATCAGGTTGATTAATTGTATCAAACAGATTTTCAAGGTTATAGAATCCAACCGTGGAAACTGAATATTGTTTTTCTTGAGCTTGAGCATCAAATCCAACTACCAAGAGCAGCCAAATCGTAACCGAGAGGAAGGTTTGTTTTTTCATTTTACAGATCACAAAACTAAGAAATGCATGAATGAATTGTCGAATCTTGAAAATTTAATAACAAAATAAAAGGGAGAACCATTAATTTAACAATTCTCACGATTGTAATACGTACTTTTGCCCTCCCTAATTAACTCGAATACAAATTATATGCGCGCACCTTCATTAATACTTTGGCTGCTATTTCTTCTTCCCTCCTTAGCCTATCCTCAGAATGCAACTGTGAAAGGAATTTTACAAGATAATGATACAAGAGCACCACTCATCGATGCTTCAGTATCTTTAGTTGGCACCTCTACTCTTTCCACACAAAGTTCTACGAAAGGAATTTTTGAATTTAAGAATGTTCCTTTTGGAAAATATACATTAGAGATTGTAGTGGAAGGGTATGACAAAACTTCTCAGGAAGTAGAAGTAAATTCAACGCTTTTAGATTTAGGTCCGGTCTCTGCTATTCACTCGGAAAACTTGCAATTAAATCTTCAAGACAACTTGCCAACGATGTCGCTAAGTGAAAGTGATGTTCGTGAAAATTCTTCGCAGGCTGTGGCTGGTGTTCTAACTGCAGGACGTGATCCTTTCGCAAATGCAGCCGCCTTCAATTTTAGTGCAGGCCGATTTAGAAATCGTGGTTATGATAATGAAAATTTAACGTTGATGAATGGAATTCCGGCTTAAGATCTTTCAAGTAGCAGAACTTTATTTGGAGCTTGGGCGGGATTGAATGATGTTACACGTAGTCGTGAATCTACTTTCGGCTTAAATCCATCGAACTACACTTATGGAAGTTTAGACGGATCATTAAGTATTGATGCACGTGCATCGAGGCAGAGAAAGCAATTTTCTTTGAGCTATGCAAAATCAAATCGAACTTACAATAATCGCTTAATGGCTTCCTATGGTTCTGGATTGCTTAATGGTGGATGGGCTTTTTCGGCATCGTTATCGCGGCGTTGGGGTGAAGAGGCTTATGTGCCTGGAACTTTTACAGATGGATGGTCGTGGTATGGATCTCTTGAAAAACGATTTGGAAATAATCATTCGTTAAGTTTAACGCATATGGGGGCAAATACCTTGAATGGACGTGCAAATCCTGCAATCCAAGAAGCATATGATTTAGCAGGCACCAACTACTACAATCCGAACTGGGGTTATCAGAATGGAAAGGTGAGAAATGCGCGTCATGCTCGTCAACAACAACCCTTAACGGTATTAAGTCACGAGTGGAAAATTAATCCGAAATCAGAGTTAGAAACTTCAATCGGTTATCAATATGGAATGACGAGTTTGAGTGGATTTGATTGGTTCAATGCAACAGATCCTCGTCCTGATTACTATCGTCGTTTGCCGAGTTATATTACGGATCCAGATTTAAAGGCAGAAGCTACGCATCTTTGGCAGACGGACGAGAACTACCGTCAAGTAGATTGGGAGAATATTTACAATGTGAATTTGAATTCCAACGAAACCATTTTGGATGCAGGTGGAATTGTTGGAAATAATGTTACTGGTAAACGTTCACGTTATATCATAGAAGAACGTGTAACTGAAAATAAACGCCTCACTTTTGCCATGAATTACAATCAAGTGTTAAGTGATCATTTTGTTTTGAGCGCTGGAGTATTGGCACAAGGCCAAAAATCCGAAAACTACAAACGTGTAGGCGATTTGTTGGGTGGTGAATTTTATGTGGATTTAAACCAATGGGCAGAGCAAGACTTCCCTGATTCGAGTGAAGCTTTACAAAACAACTTAGAGACACCCAATCGCATATTACATGAAGGCGACAAGTTTGGTTACTATTATATTTCTACTGTAAACAAAAACATGGGTTGGGCACAAGGTCAATTCAAGTTTAACCGAGTAGACTTCTTCGCAGCCTTCCACGTAGCCTCTACCGAATTTTACAGAACAGGAAAATACAGAAATGGAATCTTTGCTAACACTTCGTTTGGCGATTCCAAAAAAGAAAATTTTAATACTTACGGAGCGAAAGGTGGTGTAACCTTTAAACTCAATGGAAGAAATTACTTCTTCGTAAACGGTGCCTACGAAACACGCGCACCTTTGTTTGAAAACGTTTACGTTTCACCTCGTACCAGGAACGATGTTATCCCCAACTTAGTAGAAGAAAAAATTACTTCTATTGAAGGCGGATACATTATGAGAGCGCCTAAAGTAAAGATCAGAACGACACTTTACTATACGCAAATGAACGATGGTTATAATGCTGTAAATTTTTGGCATGATGACTTCAGAACATTTGTAAACTACACATTGAGTAATATCGATCGTCGACACGTAGGTTTAGAATTCGGAACTGAAGTAACATTAGGTCAAGGGTGGAGCACCAACTTTGCAACTGCCATTGGTCAATACTATTACACGGATCGCATGAAAGCAACCATCACGCAAGACAACAACGCAGATGTTTTAGCAGTAGATGATACCATCTATTCCAAAAATTTCTTCTTTGCCAACGGACCTCAACATGCAGGCATGGTCGGAATCACTTATCGTTCGAAGAAATTCTGGACTGCTATTTTATCGGCCAACTATTTTGGAAACAACTACACGGATTTCAATCCTGCACGTAGAACAGTAAGTGGTGTTGAATTATTAAACGAAGGAGAATTACGTGAGTCCATCATCGACCAACAAAAATCAGACGGACAATTTACCCTCGATTTCTTCGGAACCAAATCATGGAGAGTGAGTGATATCTTCAACGGATTTAGAAGAAACACTTTCCTAGTATTCAACATTGGAGTATCAAACATCCTCGACAACCAAGACATTGTACAAACTGGATTTGAACAATTGCGTTTTGACTATGCAGATAAAAACCCAAACAAATTCCCCCCAAGATATTACTACGGATTTGGACGCAACTACTTTGCTTCTATCATAATTCGATTTAACTAAAATTAACACACCTTATACGATATGAATAATCTCCTCCACACATCAAAAAAATTATTGGTTCTTGCACTTTTAGCAATAATCAGCATCCACTTCACATCCTGTCGTGAAGATGAATTCGATCAGCCACCTTTAAACGGTGCTGATCCGAATTTAACGGTGAACATGACGATCGATTCATTGAAAAAAATCTATCGTGATAGTATCATCGTATTCAACAAAGTAGTAACTCTAAACAACGATTGGATCATCTCAGGTGTAATTACCGCGGATGATAAATCTGGAAATTTCTACAAGACCATGGTTATTGAAGATGCCACGGCGGGGATAGCCATCCGTTTGGATCAATCAGAATTTCATACCAAGTTTCCAATTGGTCGACGTGTATTCATAAAGTTGAAAGGACTGGTAATGGGTGATTATGGAAATTTAATTCAACTAGGTGGATATGTTGACAATACAGGAACCTTTCCGGAAGCCGCTCCGATTCCATTTAGCTTAGTCAACGAACATATCATCGGTGGAATGTATAACCTTAATCCACAGCCAGCGAAAGTGACTATTCTTGACTTATCGAACACAGACAAATGGCAGAATCGTTTTGTTGAAATTCAAAATTGTGAATTTGATCCAGCAGATACAAACCAAACTTATGCAGATGCTGTTTTATTTCAATCGATAAACAGAATTGTGAATGATTGTAACGGCGGCTCAGTGATTGTTCGCACGAGCGGATATTCAAACTTCGCAACCAAAAAGACACCCACAGGAAAAGGAACGTTGAAAGGAATTTTCTCCATCTTCAGTTCTGACAAACAAATGATCGTTCGCGATGAGTTTGATGCAAAAATGGATAGCTTACGTTGTAACGGTGCGGGCGGACCTGCATCACTCATCAACATTAGCGATGTTAGAAATCTTTATTCTGGTACTACCACAGCCGTAAATAGCAATGTTTATATATTAGGTGTAGTAACAAGCGATAGAAATACATCCAACTTAAATTCCAAGAATTTATTTATTCAAGATGCAACGGGTGGAATTTGTGTTCGTTTTGCAGCGAATCATACTTTCAATATTGGTGATTCATTATCGATCAACATCGCAGGTCAAAGTTTGGGAGAGTTTAGTGGATTGTTGCAATTAGGTACTTCTACACCTAATGTTCCAAATGCAAATGGAGTTGTATTAGCTACTGGAAAATCAGTAACACCACAAGTTGTTACTGTAGCTCAAATTTTAGCGAACATGGCAGGAAGTGATTCATGGGAAAGTTCTTTATTGAAAATCACGAATGCAACTATCAGCGGTGGTGCTACTTATGCAGGATCTATTCAAATTAATGATGCTTCAGGTGTAATGACGATGTATACTGCATCTGCAGCTACTTTTTCAGGAACAGCTGTTCCTTCTGGAACGGTTAGCATTACTGGAATATTAAGTGACTTTACAGGTACAGTTACTCCTCCAAATACAAATGCACAAATGCTTATTCGAAGTACAGCGGATGTTCAATAAGAAATAAAATATTTGTAGTAGAAAGAGCTGATCAATAATGATCAGCTCTTTTTGTTATAATGAAATTTTAGATAGGTTACGAATAACCCCTGGACGCGATCCCGATAGATCGGGAGCGAATTAACACGTCGCGAAGCCTCGCGATGCGAAATTTATTTGTTGTGAGGTTTTAAATTTCTAGCATCTAAAATACTTACAGTTTAACCGCGGGGAACGCAACGGAGGCGCAACGGTCGCGGGGATTTCCAAATTACAGAGTACCGCGTCGGGCTTGTTCTGCTTCGATGGATTCGAATAAGGCTTTGAAATTTCCTTTGCCGAATGACTTCGCTCCTTTGCGTTGAATGATTTCTAAGAAGAGCGTTGGACGATCTTCAATTGGTTTTGTGAAGATTTGCAAGAGATATCCTTCTTCATCACGATCCACCATGATACCCCATTTCTTGAGTTCATTCATGTCTTCTTCAATTACCCCTACTCGTTCACCTACGGTATCATAATAGGATCCGGGAACATAGAGAAAATCGATGCCGCGCTTTTTCATTTCAGAGATGGTGAAGACGATATCGTCGGTTGCTACAGCGATGTGCTGACAACCTGGACCTTTGTAAAAATCGAGGTACTCTTCGATCTGGGATTTCTTTTTTCCCTCGGCTGGTTCGTTGATGGGGAATTTGATATAGCCGTTACCGTTAGTCATTACCTTACTCATAAGCGCTGTATAATCGGTGCTGATGTCTTTATCATCAAACGTAATGAGGTTCGCAAAACCCATCACTTCAGCATAAAATTTCGCCCACTCATTCATAGCTCCTAAATTCACATTGCCTACCATGTGATCAATGTATTTGAGTCCGACTGAAGTGGGATGGTAACCGCTGTCCCATTTTTCGTAGCCGGGAAGAAAATCCCCTTTGTAATTTTTTCGCTCAATAAAAAGATGGACGGTATCGCCATAGGTATGAATTCCCGATCGACGTATTTCACCTTGATCATCCTTGATGGTCTCGGGTTTTAAATAAGACTTCGCTCCTCTTTTTATCGTTTGTTCATAAGCATCATAGGCATCATCTACCCACAACGCAATCACCTTTACTCCATCACCATGCACACGAATATGATGAGCAATGTCGGATTCAGGATCAAATGGAGATGTTAAGATGATGCGAATTTTTCCTTGCTTCAATACATAGGAAGTTCTGTCGCGAACTCCCGTTTCTAAGCCGGCATAAGCTAAATCTTCAAAGCCTAAAGCTGTTTTGTAGAAATGAGCAGCTTGCTTGGCGTTACCAACATAAAGTTCAACGTAGTCGGTTCCGTTGATGGGAAGAAAATCTTGCGCTTTTTCAAAAATCTTTTCTCCGGTGTATGTATAGTTTTTTACTTGTGTAAGATTATCCATTTTACTTTTGATTGAATTCAATAATTAATGATTCTTAAATTATTTTTACTCTATACTTCTATTTTCGGTTAGGCCTCCACGTTATGATCCATCCAACTATGGTAATAGTCTTCTACTTCCAATTGCAATGCAGCTTCCGTAATTTTTACCGGATTAAATGGATCAATCATCACCGCCAATTCATTCGTTTCTTTCTTACCAATGCTTCGCTCAATGGCTCCAGGGTGTGGACCATGTGGAATTCCACCGGGATGCAAGGTGAATTGTCCTTGATGAATGTCGTTTCTACTCATAAAATCACCATCTACATAATACAATAATTCATCGCTGTCAATATTACTATGATGGTACGGAGCCGGAATGGCATGTGGATGGTAATCGTACATGCGAGGAACGAAAGAACAAATCACAAAATTCCGACCTTGAAAATGTTGATGGATGGGTGGTGGCATGTGAATGCGTCCGGTGATAGGTTCAAAATTAAAAATCGACATCGCATACGGATACGAACATCCATCATAACCCACCACATCGAATGGATGATTGTGATAAGTATATGGATACATCAACCCACGCTTCTTTATCTTAATTAAGAAATCACCAATCTCATCGTGTGTCTCCAAATTTTTCGGCAGACGAAAATCACGCTCACAAAATGGAGAATTTTCCATGAACTGTCCGTATTGATTTCGATAACGAGGTGGCGTTTCAATGGGGCTAAACGATTCGGTAATTTGCAATCGATTATCTTCTGAATCAAACCGCATTTGATATATTGTTCCTCGAGGAATTACTATATAATCGCCGTATGAAAAATCGATAGATCCATACATGGTAGATAAAGTTCCTGAACCACGATGCACAAAAATTAATTCATCTGCATCGCCGTTCTTATAAAAATAATCTGTCATACTTTTCTTCGGCGCTGCCAAACCGATCGTAAGATCATCGTTTACACAAAGTACTACTCGACTTTCTAAATAATCATACTTCGCTTTCAAATTAAATCCTAAATACGAACGAGCTTGCAAATTATCTTCAATTGCAATTTTTGGACGAACGGAATAAGGTTCTCCTCTTTCCTTCACCATCGTGGGTGGATACAAATGATACACGAGTGACGACATTCCCGAAAAACCTTCTGTTCCAAAAAGTTCTTCGTGGTATAAATTTCCATTTGGCTGGCGAAAAACGGTGTGGCGTTTGGCTGGAATAATTCCAACTTGTTGGTAGATGGGCATAATCGTTTTTATTAATTGATGCGAAACTACCGGATCATAAAACGGAATAAAATGATTGAAATCAAGAATCGCTATGATACTGCTTCGATCTCGACCTACGCAGTACAAGGCAATTGCGAATTCTGAAAGCACTATCGAATCCTTCAGATTTTATGATCTTCTCAACAATTCAACATACATAAATCTCTAAACCCTACTTTTGCACCCTCATTTATCCTCCTCAACCATGGAAATTCAATTGCGCTCTGCCTTACTCTCTGTATATCATAAAGATGGACTCGATAAAATTGTAGATGGCTTGCATCGACTTGGAGTTATAATCTATGCAACTGGCGGAACTTTTGATTTTATTAAAGAAAGAGGAATTCCAGTAATTCCGGTAGAAGACATTACGGGCTACCCTTCCATCTTAGGAGGAAGAGTGAAGACTTTGCATCCAGGAGTTTTTGGTGGAATCTTGGCGAAAAGAAACGATCAAGTCCATCAAGAGGAAATGAAAAAGCATCAACTTCCCTTTATTGATTTAGTAGTTGTTGATTTGTATCCCTTCGAAGACACCGTTAAAGCAGGTGGATTGGCAGAAGCTATTATTGAAAAGATTGACATTGGAGGAATCAGTTTAATAAGAGGTGCTGCCAAAAATTTCAATGACGTTTTAATAATTCCATCGGTAAATGATTATTCCTTATTAATAGATGTAATTGAAAATCATAATGGTAATACATCTTTAGAAATCAGAAGAAACCAAGCTCAGAAAGCATTTGGAGTAAGTAGTCATTACGATGGTGCTATTAATTCCTGGTTTACCCATGGGAAATTGATGGACGATCAAGTTCAAATGCCCTTGAATTGGGAAAGTCGCACACTTCGTTATGGTGAAAATCCACATCACAAAGCAATGTTCCACGGAAACATGGCCGAAGTTTTTACTCAACTTCACGGTAAAGAGCTTAGTTACAATAATTTATTGGATGTTGATGCAGCGATCGCCTTAATCCGAGATTTTTCGGAACCCAGTGTTGCGGTCATCAAACATAATAATGCATGTGGTCTAGCTTCTGATTCAAACTTACTTACGGCTTGGGAAAAAGCATTTGCTGGAGATCCAGTTTCTGCCTTTGGTGGAATTTTAGTTGCCAATCGTGAAATCACTTTAGAAGTGGCTGAGGCTATGAATTCCTTGTTTTTTGAGGTGCTTTTAGCACCCGGATTTACGGAAGAAGCCTTACAGGTACTTCAATCGAAAAAGAACCGAATGATATTGAAAACCAATACATTCATTGCTCCAAAAACCATTTTCAGAAGTGCGATGAACGGCGTTTTAGAACAAGATGCAGATCAAATCACGGAAACGAGTTCCCATCTAAAAAACGTGACTCAGAAAGAAGCATCGGCATCAGAAATAAATGATTTGCTTTTTGCTAACAAAATTGTGAAACACAGTAAGAGCAATGCCATTGTATTAGCAAAAAACGGACAATTATTAGCCAGCGGAGTAGGTCAAACTTCTCGTGTAGATGCACTAAAACAAGCCATTGCAAAAGCTGAACATTTTGGCTTCTCATTAGAGGGAGCGGTGATGGCATCGGATGCATTTTTTCCATTTCCCGATTGTGTAGAAATCGCACATCAAGCAGGCATCACATCCGTGATACAACCTGGTGGATCCATGCGCGACCAAGAATCAGTCGACAAAGCCAACGAACTTGGCATTTCGATGGTGATTACGGGTGTTCGTCATTTTAAACATTAATGAGTTCATAATTCAGTTTTTCTTTCCAATTTTGCATACTCGATAAAATTACCTTGCAACAGTAAAGAGTAGGGCTAAATTTCGAGATCACAAAACAACTCGAAGATTTAGCAATCTTAATTAATCAACTAAAAGAAGCGCGCAAGTATGGGACTCTTTGATTTCCTCACACAGGAGATAGCCATTGATTTAGGGACAGCAAATACCCTCATCATTCACAACGATAAAGTTGTGGTTGATGAACCTTCAATCGTGGCCATCGACCGAACCACTGGTAGAATTATCGCTGTTGGAAAACAGGCTATGATGATGCATGGTAAGACACATGAAAACATCGAGACGGTTCGACCATTGAAGGATGGGGTGATTGCAGATTTTGAAGCTGCCGAGCAGATGATCAAGGGCATGATTCGAATGATCAGCTCAGGAAGTAAAGTTTTTACGCCTTCATTGCGCATGGTAATTTGTATTCCATCCGGAATTACAGAAGTTGAAAAACGTGCTGTACGTGACTCTGCAGAACATGCAGGTGCTAAAGAAGTTTATTTGATTCATGAGCCGATGGCTGCTGCCATCGGTATTGGTATCGATGTAGAAGAGCCGATGGGAAATATGATCATCGATATTGGTGGTGGTACTTCTGAAATTGCGGTAATCGCATTGGGTGGAATCGTATGCGACCAAAGTATACGTGTTGCAGGAGATGCATTCACCACCGACATTTGGGATTACATGCGTCGTCAACATAATATTTTAATTGGAGAGCGTACTGCAGAGCGAATTAAGATTGAAGTTGGATCTGCACTTCCTGAATTAGATAATGCCCCTCCAGATTTCGCCGTTCATGGAAGAGATTTGATGACAGGAATTCCAAAAGAAATTACAGTGAGTTATCCAGAAATTGCACATGCGTTAGATAAGTCCATCAGCAAAATAGAAGAAGCAATTTTAAAAGCACTTGAGATTACTCCTCCTGAATTATCAGCGGATATTTTCCGTACTGGAATTTATTTAACAGGTGGTGGAGCCTTACTTCGTGGACTTGACAAAAGAATTTCAATGAAAACCAAACTACCGGTACATGTAGCCGAAGATCCACTTCGCGCTGTAGTACGTGGTACTGGGATTGCATTAAAAATATTCATCGTTACAAATTCCTTCAGCACTAGTCGATAAAGGATCTTCCTTTACTCCATCACAAACGCTGAATAACCTGCTGCCGAACGTAAAAACATGAAGTTACTCTTCCAGTTAATATGGCGAAATAACTTTACTTTATTCTTTATCCTGCTACAAATATTTTGTTTCTATTTGATTGTTCGGAACAATCGTTTCCAGCAAGCATCAGTTTTAAACGCTACCAATCAAGTGGTGACTAATACCATGGAGGTAGTGAATTATGTAAAGGAATACATTCATCTTCGCGACAACAATACCAGCTTAGCGGAAGAAAACGCAAGATTGAGAACCATGCTTATTGAGAATAAATACGAATTAAACTCTATTCATTCTTCGGTAAATGACACGGTTAACTTGCAACAATACGAGTACATCACTGCGAATGTGATCAACAATTCCTTACATCATCGAAATAATTTTATCACTTTAAACAAAGGAAGCTTACAAGGGGTAAGACCCGAGATGGGTGTAATTGGTCCGAAAGGAATTGTTGGAATCGTAAATCATGTTTCGGAACATTATTGTACCGTAATGTCACTCCTTCATAAGGAGAGTAGTTCATCGGTGATGTTGAAGAGAAATAAATTCTTTGGATCCTTGAAGTGGGATGGTGATGATCCAAACTACATGTACTTAAATGAAATTGACAAAACAGTTCCTCTTATAAAAGGCGACTCCATTGTTACAACTGCTTTTTCGACTACGTATCCTTCTGGAATTTTTATTGGACGCATCGTTGATTTTCAAGTTGAGCCTGGCTCTCCTTTCTATAAAATAAAAGTAAATCTTGCAATGAACTTCAATAGTCTGAGTCATGTTTACATTGTGAGAAATCTGATGAAAGAAGAGCAAATTTCTTTGGAGGAACAAAATAAAGCAAAGGAGGATGAACAATGATTTTAGTGATCCTACGCCACCTCTTACGTTTCTTACTATTGATCAGTTTGCAGATTTTAATCCTAAATAATATTCAATTAGGAACATTCATCAACCCCTTTCTTTATATTTTATTTTTATTGTCGCTCCCGGTGAACTTACCCAAGCTATTATTACTTCCTATTGCTTTACTCACTGGACTCACCATCGACATGTTTCAAAACACACCGGGGATGCATGCTTCTGCTTGTTTGTTCATGATTTACTTACGACCTTATTGGTTAAAGATAATTGCACCACGGGATGGTTACGATCTGGAAACTGAACCTTCCATCAAGAAATTAGGGTTTGCTTGGTACATGGCTTATGCTTCTCTTTTAGTCTTCGTCCATCATCTCTTCTTATTTTACATCGAAGTATTTCGTTTTTCGGAATTCTTCGACACCCTCACTCGAATTGCATTAAGTAGTATATTAACTTTACTCTTAATAATTATTGCACAGTACCTTACTTCCAAACCAAAGAGTTCAAATTAATTATTGGTAATTCTGCTAAAACAGATGTTTAGTTCAAAGCAAACGCTCTCAGAACAATAAAAACTAAAAGTTTTTGTTGACTCACCACATCGACTCTCTTCACCACAACTCATGTACAACCCCGGATCAGGACAAAGAATTTTTTTTTAGGCATCATTACTTCCGTAGTGATTATCTTTTAATTCGACTTTTTTATGTACAAGTAATCAATGAAAGCTATTCTGTTTCCGCAACGAACAACGTATTGCGTTACATTACCGATTACCCTGCACGAGGTATGATCTATGATCGTAAAGGAAAAATTATTGCATTCAATCAAGCCGTTTACGATTTGATGGTCGTACCTAAGCAAGTGAAAGACATTGATACACTTGAATTTTGCAATCTTTTAGATATTAGCAAGGAGTCGTTCATCGAAAAAATGAACAAGGCAAGTTCTTTTTCAAAAATGAAAGCAAGTACTTTTGAAAAACAAATATCGGCAGAATCTTATGCCACCTTTCAAGAAAAGCTTTATAAATTTCAAGGTTTCTATGTCCAACCTCGAACACTTCGAAAATATCCGAGTAACACCGCCGCACACGTATTGGGATACATAGGCGAGGTGAATGATGCACTCATTGAAAAGAATCCTTACTATAGAATTGGGGATTACATCGGCATCAGTGGAATTGAACAGAGTTACGAGCAAGAGCTTCGAGGTCGTCGCGGAGTTCGTATTGTAATGGTGGATGTATTCAATCGTGAAAAAGGAAGTTACAAAAATGGAATTTATGATACCATTGCCATTGCGGGACAAAATTTAATTGCAACACTGGATGCCGAATTACAATCTTACGGTGAACAACTTTTACAAAATAAAATTGGCTCTTTAGTGGCCATCGAACCGCAGACAGGGGAAATATTAGCGATGATCTCGAGTCCGTCATACGACCCTAATCTTTTAGTAGGGCGTGTGCGTTCAAAAAACTACGGCTATCTATTGAAAGATCCGAACAAGCCGCTGTTTAACCGAGCCATGCAAGCTTACTACCCTCCCGGATCTACGTTTAAATTAACGAATGCTCTGGCAGCGCTGCAAGAAGGTATCATCTTTCCAAGCACTTCATACAACCATTCTTTCGTCGTAGGTAGTAAGAGTGTCAAATGCCATCCACATCCTCCCATCGCGTTAGAAGGTGCGATTCAATATTCTTGTAATCCGTATTTCTGCAATACTTTTAGATCGTTTGTAGACAACAGAAAATATGGTTCGAGCGAAAATGGATATCGCAAATGGAGAGAGTATCAAATGAGTTTTGGCGTGGGGTAAAAATTGGTGTAGATATGCCTCATGAGTTAAAAGGACTTATTCCCTCGGTAGAATTTTATGACAAATACTACGGTAAAGGGAGATGGAAAGCGTCGACTATTTATTCGTTAGGAATTGGACAAGGCGAATTAGGAATCAACCCTTTGCAAATGGCGAATATCATTTGCATCATCGCGAACAAAGGCTATTACTATACGCCACATGTCATCAAACAAATAGGTCGGCACGCAAACACCACTCGAAACTTAGCAGAGCGTCATTATACAAAAGTATCTCCCGATCATTTTACAATCATTCAAGATGGAATGCAACGTGTAGTTGAAGCGGGTACAGCTCGAATTGCAAGATTTGATTCACTGGTCATTTGCGGGAAAACAGGAACTGCACAAAACCCTCATGGAAAAGATCACAGTTTATTTGTAGCCTTTGCGCCACGAGAAAATCCAAAAATTGCGATTGCCGTGATGGTTGAAAACGCAGGATTTGGAGCTACATGGGCGGCTCCAATTGCTAGTTTGATGATGGAAAAATACCTGAGAGATTCAGTAAAGCGACATGATTTAGAAGAAAGAATGCTGAAAGGATATTTACTCCCTCTTCAAAATAAGTCTCTCGAAAACCCAGGATTAAAAGTAAATGACAGTACTCAGGTGAAGCCGAAAAATAAAAAAGTTTCGAGTGTAGCCTTATTGACAAATGACAAGAAAAAGAAATAAAATTTTCAATTGAACTTAACTCATGCGCAAACAAAACTCCATCTTCGAAAACATTGACTGGTTGCTGGTCGTGTTTTATTTGGTGCTCGTGCTGTTGGGCTGGATAAATATTTATGCTGCGGTTTACAACGAAGAACATAAAAACATGTTCGACCTCACCCAAAGTTATGGTCGACAAATGCTTTGGATAGGAACATCTCTTGTAATCGGCTTAGCCATTTTGGTGATTGATGGAAAATTCTATGCTGCATTTTCGTTTCCTATCTATTTGTTGATGATGGGAATTTTGTTGGTGGTTCTTGTAGTAGCGCGAGATGTACAAGGGGCGCGATCGTGGATAGAAATTGGCAGTTTTAAATTACAACCTTCCGAATTTGCAAAGTTTGCTACCAACATGGCCTTAGCAAAATACCTGAGCGCATTGGGAATTCGGCTGGAGGATATGAAAACAAAATTACAGCCGGACTCATCATCCTTTTCCCTATGGCTTTAGTTCTATTGCAAAACGATACGGGATCTGCATTGGTTTTCATCGCTTTCATCTTTGTACTTTACAGAGAGGGATTATCACAAAATGTACTCATATTCGGATTTCTAGCCGGTGTATTATTCATTTTAGCGTTAATGGTTCCGAATAAAATACTCATTGGAATCATTGGGGGATTAGGACTAGTAGCCTATTTACTCATGCGTAAAACTAGAAACAACTTAATCGTAATTCTCATCATTACCGTGCTTTGTTCGGGAATAGTTTTCAGCGTAGATTATGCATTCAATGAAATTCTTCAAAGCCATCAACGTGAACGTATTGAAGTACTCTTAGGAAAACGAAGTGATCCGAAAGGAGCAGGATACAATGTAAATCAAAGTTTAATTGCAATTGGCTCTGGAGGTTTGACAGGAAAAGGGTTTTTGCAAGGGACACAAACCAAATATGACTTCGTTCCAGAACAGAGTACCGATTTCATCTTTTGCACTGTAGGAGAAGAATGGGGATTTGCCGGAACGGCCTTTGTGCTAATTCTATTTACGTTGTTACTCTATCGAATCGTCTTCATTGCCGAACGGCAACGATCCACCTACACTCGAATTTATGCTTACGGTGTTGCCGCAATTCTCTTTTTCCATTTGATGATCAACGTTGGAATGACCATCGGATTAGCGCCAGTAATTGGTATTCCATTACCATTCTTTAGTTATGGCGGCTCCTCACTTTGGGGATTTACAGTATTGCTGTTTGTACTTATCAAATTGGATAGTTATCGAATGTACATCTTGCGATGAAAACAAAGAATTATTTTTTCTTACCGCTTCTATTCCTTGGATGTACGTCATCTACCCTTCAAGCTCAAAACGATTGTAAAGAATGTGGCGAATACTATTGTGAGTCCATTTCTGAAATGGCTTCCGGATTTAACATCAAACCCGATTCCACTTTTGAATTTTTCTTTTCATATGGAGCTTTAGATCGATTCGGAACTGGCACTTGGAAAAAAAACAAATTAGTGAATGAACATGAAGTATTAGTTTTAAATTCAGATTCCACGCGACACTTTCCAATATCTCTTGTTAAATCAGATTATAAAAGAAAAAATCAAACGACGCTACAATTGTTAGATGTAAATACTAGTTTGAGTACTTATTTTATCGCATTTGGATTTATAGAATCAGACACGGTCTATAGTAATTTCGATCAACAAGGAGAAGCGATTTTGGACGGAGTTGGTTTTGATAGCTTACAAGTGATGTTCGAGTTTTGTCCGGATCACATGCTTCTTATTTCTGCTGCTAAAAAATATAATTATTTTGAAGTGAAATGTGATCAAACAATATTCGAAATATTTTTCAAAAATTTTTCGCTGTTGATTTCAAATAATAAACTAGAGGGAAAGCATCCCGTTTTAGGAGGAGAATATCAATATTTAAAACAAAATTAATTTTAGGGAAGCATTATTTATTAATGTAATTCATCGCCAAATAATTCATCAAAATTGCAGTCGCCCCTTTACGATCTTCAATATACTTTCTATTTTTAGCACTAAGTATTTGATAGTTCTGTTCGTTACCTTCCATCATTTCAAAAGCAGCAGCAAAACTTTTTCCATGCTTTATTCCTAGGCCACCACCCATAGCTTTCAGGTCGCGAGCCTCCTTAAACTTTAGGTGATTGGGTCCAAAAAAAACAGGCTTTCCATAAACGGCAGCTTCTAAAATATTGTGAACCCCTTTACCAAATCCACCGCCAACAAAAGTATATTTCCCAAATCGATAAATCAATGAAAGCAATCCAATGCTATCGATTATGATTACACTCGTGTTACTTTCAATGGAACCTGAAACTTTTGAATAACGTTGCGTTTTCCCTTTGAATTTACTTTCGATACCGCGTAATCTCGATTCACTAATCTCATGCGGGGCAATTACAATTTTTAAATCAGGATGTGCTTGCAATAAAAGAGACAATACTTTTTCATCTTCCGGCCATGTACTTCCCGCGATGAAACTTTTTTGATTTTTACAGAAATTTTCAATCAACGGGAAAGATACTTCACGGCTACTTATTTCCAATACTCGATCGAAACGTGTATCACCAGAAACTGTTACTGAAGGAATACTATTCCGGTATAACAATTCAAGAGATGCTTGATCCTGAACAAACAAATGTGTGTAGCGTGTCAATATTTTTTTGAAAAACTTCCCCCATGGCTTAAAATAAATTTGTCCGGGACGGAAGATAGCGGAAAGACAATAAAAAGAAATCTTTCTTCGATGCAATTCCTTTCCATAGAAAAACCAAAACTCATACTTTACAAAAACACCAGTGAAGGGTTTAATATACTAACGAATATTTTACTAGTCTTTGGACCATCTAATGGCATGTAACAAACATAATCTGCGAGAACTTCATTTTTTTTCGCTTCATAGCCTGATGGAGAAAAAAATGATAAGACAATAAAATGATTTGGGAAATCTTTTCTCAGCTGCTCCAATACAGGGCGACCTTGTTCAAACTCACCCAATGAAGCACAGTGAAACCAAATTCGAGGTTTAGAATTTCCGCTAAGCGCATTTTTCAATTGCTGCTTCCAATTCTCTCTTCCCCTTACCCATAACTTGGCTTTATTACTAAATAACGATCCCAAACGGATCAAGAATCCGTATAATTGAATCAATATAAAATAAAGTACACTCAATGTTCCTTAAATTGAAATATTTAGATTTTTGGGTTTTATTTCGCGAACAATATATATTATCCCGAAAGCAAGTTTTAAATTATTCCGTGAATATCTCACAAAAAATTCAATAAAGAGTAAATTTAATATATATAAAATTTATCAGGCGCTTCTTTATATAGTGGTATAACCCACCCAACACGAACTCCAAATAATAAATCAATTCTTGCCTTTTTATTTGAACTCATCGTTCCATAATCATAATCGCGACGACTTGCTGTCCAACCTTGTACTGCCTCTACGCCTCCAAAAAATTAACAAGTCGCTGATTTCCAACATACAAATAGCCTATAAATTCTCTTGCAGCTAAGCCATTTGTCAATCGATCATAGCCTTTTAAATATTCTTCTCTTAGAGAAGGTACTGCATTCTTCTTATCTTGAATTAAAATTTTATGTTGCATAAAACCTAGACTTGCTTCCACGATAAACCCACAATTGGGATTTGGTTTTTTAACAGGAAATAATCGCCCTATTCCTAAAGTAGCATAATAACCTCTTTCAAAAACACGTACATCGGCATAATAGCCATCTGACCCAATTATAGTCCCATCCGAAGTAGTCAATCCAGTAAATAAATTAGGTTCATTAATTTTAGTCCCAAAAATATACGCACCTTCCGCACTAAACATCCAACCTTGAGCAGTTTTATAAGTCACTCCCATACCAACTGACTGATTGATTCCGAAACGTTTAGCCAGGTCTCCGCCTGGAACTTGTAGGCCATAGGAAGGTCTTATCATCACCATAGAAATTGCGGAATCTTTAACACTCACCTGCGCTGACAAGTGTGATACACTTAAAATTATCAGAAAAAAAGGCAATAGAATCGACTTTTGAGGGTTCTTCAACATATTGCACAAATTTAGACAATTTACAGAGTATTGCCTATATTCTAATTCAGGTCAAATAATAGTATCTTCGCAGTCCAAAACTTATGTTAATATTGAAGTAAGCTTAAAAAAAAATAGCAATGGAAACAATGAAAAAGATGTCCATGGTTGACTTAGTAAGTCAATACAAAAAAATACAAAACGAAATAGATACTGCCATTCATGATGTAGTAGTTTCATCAGCATATATAAATGGTCCGGATGTGAAGCATTTTGCAAAAGAACTGGAAGAATATCTTGATGTCAAACATGTTATTCCTTGTGCTAATGGAACCGATGCTTTGCAAATTGCCATGATGGCATTAAATTTTAAACCCGGAGATGAAGTAATCACTGCCAGCTTCACTTATGTAGCAACGGCAGAAGTAATAGCTCTTCTTCAATTGAAACCCGTTTTGGTAGATGTTGATCCAGATACATTCGCTATTGATTGCGACGCCATAGAAAGAGCCATCACGCCTAAAACAGTGGCTATTGTTCCTGTACATTTATTTGGACAATGCAGTAATATGCAACGAGTGATGGAAATAGCAAATGCACATAATCTATACGTCATTGAAGATACTGCACAAGCCATTGGAGCTGAGTATACGCTTTCTACAGGTGCGACCATGAAAGCAGGAACTATCGGAACCATTGGAACTACTTCCTTCTTTCCTTCTAAAAATCTAGGGTGTATGGGAGACGGAGGAGCTATTTTTACACAAAACGACGAATTGGCACAGCGCATCCGCATCATTGCTAACCACGGACAATCTGTTCAATATCATCACGATGATATTGGTGTTAATAGCAGATTAGATACCATACAAGCTGCTATTTTAAGAATCAAGCTTGGTCATTTAGACGAATATTGTGCGGCTCGTCAGCGTGCGGCAGCTTATTACGACAACGCATTTGGAAAAAACCCAAAGCTCAAAATCCCTTCACGTCAAAAAAATCCCACACGTATTTCATCAGTACACTTTAGTGTTGAGAGGTGTTTCGAGAACAGCCTTGCGTGAACATTTAGAAAGCAAGGGTGTTCCATCCATGATCTATTATCCGATTCCATTGCATATGCAAAAAGCATATACAGATCCAAGATATAAGCATGGAGATTTCCCTGTGACCGAAGATTTATGTGCGCATGTTATTTCACTACCAATGCATACTGAACTAAGCCAAGAGGATTTGGCTCATATCACATCCAGTGTATTAGAATTTGTTAACCGTTCGATGTAACCATTTTAAAAAAATTTGGTATAAACGAGGTATATTAATAAAAAACTAAAAAATATGAATATCGCAGTAGTTGGAACCGGGTATGTAGGTTTAGTTACAGGAACTTGTTTCGCAGAAATGGGAAACCATGTTACATGTGTCGACATTGACGCTAATAAAGTAGAAAAGATGCGTAACAGCATCATTCCTATTTACGAACCCCATCTTGATGTTTTGTTTGAAAGAAACATTAAGCAAGGTCGTTTACAATTTACCACCAACTTAGAAGAGGCGGTTAAAGATGCTACTATTATTTTCTTAGCCTTACCAACGCCTCCAGGAGAAGATGGCTCGGCGGATTTATCGTATGTTTTGGGAGTTTCATCTCAGCTAGGTCGTTTAATCAGAGACTATAAAATCGTAATTAATAAGAGTACTGTGCCGGTAGGAACAGCTGAAAAAGTGCGAGAAGCAATCGCTAAAACATGCACTGTTCACTTTGATGTTATCTCCAACCCTGAGTTTTTACGTGAAGGATATGCTGTGGATGATTTCATGAAACCGGACCGTGTAGTTATTGGAACACGCAGCGAAATGGCGAAGAAAGTAATGAGTGATTTATATGCTCCATTCGTTCGTCAAGGAAATCCAATTTATTTTATGGATGAGCGTTCGGCTGAATTAACTAAGTACGCTGCCAACGCATTTTTAGCTACGAAAATTACATTCATGAATGAGGTGTCAAACCTGTGTGAAAAAGTAGGAGCTAATGTAGATGCAATTCGTATCGGTATTGGTTCTGATTCACGAATTGGAAAGAGATTCTTATTTGCTGGAATTGGATATGGAGGTTCTTGCTTCCCAAAAGATGTGCAAGCACTTTATCGTACTTCTCAAGATTACAATTACGATTTTAAAATTCTTTCATCCGTGATGGAAGTGAACGAAACACAGAAGACCGTAATGGTTGAGAAACTAAAGCAACATTTTGGGGGAATTTAGCAGGAAGAAATTCGCAGTTTGGGGATTAGCATTTAAACCAGATACCGATGATATTCGTGAAGCTCCCGCTTTGTACATCATTCGCGATTTGATTGCTGCCGGTGCGTCAGTGAGCGCCTTTGATCCAGAAGCAATGGAGAATGTAAAACGTACCATTGGTGAAGTAATTCATTATGCAAATGACCCTTACGAAGCGGTTCAAGATGCTGATGCTTTATTAATCGCTACGGAATGGGCATTGTTCCGCACACCTGACTTTGATAAAATGAAGGAATCTATGAAGGAGAAAGTAATCTTTGATGGTCGAAATTTATACGATTTGCAACGTATGGCTGAAATGGGTTTCTACTATAATAGTATGGGTAGAGAAACTGTTTCTCCTCAGATTCCTGCATTTTCATAATTTTAAAACAGACTTGTATGTCAACGAAAAAAAGGGTACTTATCACTGGAGCTGCAGGTTTCTTAGGCTCTCATTTATGTGATCGATTTATTAAAGAAGGATACGATGTGGTTGGGATGGATAATCTCATCACTGGTGATTTAAAAAATATTGAGCATCTTTTTAAATTAAAAGAGTTCGAATTTTATCATCACGATGTAAGTAGATTTGTTCATGTACCCGGACAAATAGACTATATCCTTCACTTTGCTTCTCCTGCAAGTCCAATTGACTATTTAAAAATTCCAATCCAAACATTAAAAGTTGGTTCTTTAGGAACGCATAACTTATTAGGTTTTGCTCGTGTAAAAAATGCAAGAATCTTAGTAGCCTCCACGAGTGAAGTGTACGGTGATGCTACCGTTCATCCGCAAACGGAAAACTATTGGGGTAATGTAAATCCAATTGGCCCACGCGGTGTTTACGACGAAGCAAAGCGCTTCCAAGAAGCAATCACAATGGCTTACCACACCTACCATAATGTAGAGACACGCATCGTTCGTATCTTTAATACCTATGGTCCTCGTATGCGACTGAACGATGGCCGTGTATTACCAGCGTTCATTGGTCAGGCTTTGCGCGGTGAAGACTTAACCGTTTTCGGAGATGGATCACAAACGCGTTCCTTCTGTTATGTAGATGATTTGATTGAAGGAATTTACCGATTACTATTAAGCGACTACGCTTATCCTGTAAATATTGGAAATCCACAAGAGATTACAATTCGTGAATTTGGAGAGGAGATCATTAAACTTACTGGCACAAATCAAAAGTTAATTACGCATCCTCTACCGCAAGATGATCCTAAGCAGCGACGTCCTGATATTACTAAAGCACAGGAAATATTAGGATGGGAGCCGAAGATAAGTCGTGAACAAGGATTAAAAATCACTTACGAATACTTCAAAAACTTACCTGTAGAAGAACTCAATAAAACAGAACATCGTTTCGCATAATAGTCGATCTACATAGACATAGATACTCATATTTCAATGTATTGATTTAACAAACTAAATCAATACATTGAAATTCTTCATTAAAGGAGTTAGACTTATCAACCGATTTAACTCCATCAAGACCGAATTAATTAAATGGATTATAGCGCTCACCCTTCTGCAGTAATTGATGAAGGATGTATCATTGGAAAGGGAACAAAAGTTTGGCACTTTAGTCATATCATGCCCAACTGTACTATTGGAGAAAATTGTAACATTGGCCAAAATGTTGTTATTTCACCCGGTGTTATTTTAGGGAATAATGTTAAAATTCAAAACAACGTCTCCATCTATACGGGTGTAACTTGTGAAGACGATGTATTTCTTGGGCCAAGTATGGTTTTTACAAATGTAAATAATCCTCGTAGCGCTGTTAATCGTCGCGATCAATATTCTAAGACTGTTGTAAAGAAAGGTGCTTCCATCGGTGCAAATGCTACCATTGTTTGCGGACACGATATTGGTCAATATGCTTTTATTGGAGCAGGGGCAGTAGTCACTAAAAATGTTCCGGATTACGCATTAGTTGTGGGCAATCCCGCAAAACAAATGGGATGGATTAGTGAATATGGACACAGATTAAAGTTTGATGCTGATGGACTAGCTATTTGTCCGGAGAGCAACCAAAAATACAAACTAAGTGCGAACCGAGTAAGCCGCGTTGACTAATGAGTAACTATCAAGATAAAAAATAAAATGCGCGGTGATCGGTTGCGGTCACATTGGAATGCGCCATGCAGAAATGATTCGGCGAAATGAAGAATCAGAACTCGTGGCAATTTGTGATGTACGCCCGAAGAATGAATTAAAATTAGGGGAATCATCGGATACTCCATTTTATCTTTCTCCTGAAGATATGCTTGCGGCACATACCGATATCGATGTTGTGAATGTTTGCTCTCCAAATGGACTGCATGCACATCATTCGTTAATTGCATTAGACAATCTTAAACACGTTGTTTGTGAAAAGCCAATGGCACTGACAAAGGCAGATTGCGAAAAAGTAATTTATAAAGCTCTTCAAGTTTCTCGTACCGTTTTTGGCGTCATGCAAAACCGATATTCTCCACCTTCTGAATGGTTAAAGAGTGTGGTAGAAAACAAATTGATTGGAGAAGTATTTTTGGTTCAGCTGAATTGCTTTTGGAATCGTGATGACCGTTATTATAAAAAAGGAGGATGGAAAGGTACCAGTGATTTAGATGGCGGAACATTGTTCACTCAATTTTCGCACTTCATTGATATTATGTACTGGGTTTTTGGAGATATCACCGATATTCATGGTAATTTTTCCGATTTCAATCACCAAAAAACTACCGCCTTTGAAGACACTGGGATTGTGAATTTTAAATTCGTAAACGGTGGGATGGGATCCGTTAACTATACAACCTCCGTTTTTGATACTAATTTAGAAAGCAGCATCACCGTCATAGGAAGCAAAGGAAGTTTAAAAATTGGCGGGCAATACATGAACGAAGTAGAATACTGTCATATTGATGGATATACGATGCCTGAATTACCTCCAGTAAATCCTGCTAACGATTACGGAACATACAAAGGTTCCGCAGCCAACCATCATTACATCATTGAGAATGTCATCGACACGTTGAAAGGACGAACCATGATGACAACAAATGCGCTCGAAGGATTGAAAGTAGTTGACATCATTGAAAGAATATATTCATTAAGAAAAATAAATAAACCGGAAATTCGCTACAGGAATGTATAACGATATCATTAGTAAGAAAAAGAAATTAGCCGTGATCGGATTAGGCTATGTAGGTCTGCCTATTGCACTTGAATTTGCAAAAAAAGTTTCTGTCATCGGATTTGACATCAACAAAGAGCGCGTAGGAATGATGCGCAACAATATTGATCCAAGTGGTGAACTTGACAGCAGTTGCTTTGAAGGATGTGATATTCATTTTACGGATTCAATAGACGAGTTAAGAGAAGCGAACTTCTTTATAGTTGCAGTACCTACTCCCATCGACGAACATAAGCTTCCTGATTTAAAACCTTTGTTGGGAGCTACACACTCTATAGGCAAAGCATTGAAGAAGGGAGATTATGTAGTGTATGAATCCACTGTATATCCGGGTTGCACAGAAGAAGATTGTATTCCCGTCTTGGAAGAAATTTCAGGATTAAAATTCATAGAAGATTTTAAAGTTGGTTACTCTCCAGAACGAATCAATCCAGGTGACAAAGAACATACCATCTCTAAAATCACCAAAGTAGTTTCAGGATGTGATGCCGAATCACTGGAAGAAATTGCGAAGATGTATGAGATTGTTGTTACCGCAGGAGTATTTAAGGCCAGCACTATCAAAGTAGCTGAAGCTGCCAAAATCATTGAAAATACTCAACGTGATGTTAACATTGCATTGATGAATGAACTCAGCATCATATTTAACAAAATGGGAATTAACACCTATGAAGTACTCCAGGCTTCCCGAACGAAATGGAACTTCCTTCCATTTATGCCAGGACTAGTTGGTGGTCATTGTATTGGTGTTGATCCTTATTATCTAACTTATAAAGCTCAGGAATTAGGTTATCATAGCCAGGTGATTAATTCAGGAAGATACGTAAATGACAGTATGGGATTTTATGTTGCTAAGCAAACCGTAAAGAAGTTAATTGCAATGGGCAAGGATCTCAACAAATGCAAAGTATTGGTAATGGGCGCTACTTTTAAAGAAGACGTTGAAGATATTCGCAATTCGAAAGTATCGGATGTAATCAATGAATTTAAGTCGTATGGCGTTTATGTAGATGTGATTGATCCGCGAGCTAATAGCGAAGAATTAAAAGAAGAATACGGGTTTGAATTAACCACCCAACCTTCAAATGATTACGACGCCATTGTAGTTGCAGTAAATCACAAAGAATATATATCCTTGCAAGAGGCTGATTTCAAAAAAATGGCGAAACCGGAAGCGTTAATTGTGGATTTAAAAGGTATTCTTAACGGCAAGATTAAAGAGCTAAAATATTGGAGTTTATAGTGAACCTCATTATGATTTGCTGCGTATAATTAATAAAAAGCAGCCATGACAAAAAAACCAGGCATCCTCGTTACCGGCGGAACCGGATATATCGGATCACATACCGTTGTAGAATTAATTGAACAAGGTTATGATGTATTCATCATTGACAATTTAAGTAACTCACACATAGAAGTGATTGATTCGATAGAATCTATTACAGGAGTGCGCCCGGGTTTTGGAAATATTGACTTGAATAATAAATCGGCAGTACAAGAATTTTTACGAATTCACAAGGTAGAAGCCATCATTCATTTTGCTGCATTCAAAGCTGTGGGAGAAAGTGTAGAGAAGCCCATTGAATACTACAGAAACAATTTAGTTTCACTTTTAAACTTGATTGAAATCTGCAAAGAAAATAAAATCAAAAACTTTGTTTTCTCATCTTCTTGCTCCGTTTATGGTGAACCCGACTATTTGCCGATTGATGAATTTGCCGCCGTCAAGCCAGCACAAAGTCCTTATGCCAACACAAAAAAAATTGGTGAAGACATTTTGCGCGACGCTTCAGCCGTGAATGAATTGCAAGTGATTTCACTTCGTTATTTCAATCCTGTAGGTGCCCATCCTACCGCAAAGATTGGTGAGTATCCTGTAGGAGCTCCCTTGAACCTCTTCCCAATCGTTACACAAACAGCCATTGGAAAACGTCCACAAATGAAAGTTTTTGGAACCGACTATAACACACCCGATGGAAGTTGCATTCGCGATTATATACACGTGGTAGACGTAGCACGTGCTCATGTGGTCGCTATAGATAGAATGCTTGGTGAAAAAACAAAAAACAAGTATGAGCTCTTTAACTTAGGTACAGGAAACGGACTTTCAGTTTTAGAAATCATCAAAACATTTGAATCGGTAACTGGAGTAAAAGTGAATTACGAATGTGTACCGAGAAGAAGTGGTGATGTAGAAAAAGTTTACGCAGACACTAAATATGCGAATATTGAGTTAGGCTGGAAAACTACACATAGTTTAGAAAATATGATTACTTCTGCATGGGCATGGGAACAGGTATTGCAGAAAAAAACGATGGCGGCGATTAAGTAGTCGCCTCCTATTAATTAATTTTTTATTAACATTCATCTCAATGAAAACCGACATGAATAAAAAACATATTTTAATTACTGGTGGAGCAGGATTCATCGGCTCGCATGTGGTGCGCCGTTTTGTAAAAAACTATCCTGAATACACCATCATTAATCTCGACAAGCTCACCTATGCAGGAAATCTTGCCAACTTACGCGATATTGAGAATGCATCGAATTACAAATTCGTAAAAGGTGATATCTGTGATGCATCGTTTCTTCAAGAACTTTTTTCAACCTATCATTTCGATGGAGTGATCCATTTAGCTGCTGAGTCGCATGTTGACAGAAGCATTAGTAATCCGATGGAATTCATCATGACCAACGTGGTAGGGACTGTTAACTTATTAAATGCAGCTCGCGAAAGTTGGAAAACGATTTTGAAAACAAAAGATTCTATCATATCAGCACCGACGAAGTTTATGGCTCCTTAGGAGAAACAGGATACTTCACCGAAGAAACGAAATACGATCCGCACTCCCCTACTCCGCTTCCAAAGCAAGTTCGGATCATATGGTACGTGCTTATCACGATACGTATGGGATGCCGGTAGTTATTTAAAATTGCTCAAATAATTACGGATCCTTCCATTTTCCAGAAAAATTAATTCCCTTAGCCATCAACAACATTTGCAACAACAAGCCGGTGCCCGTTTATGGAAAAGGAGAAAATATTCGAGACTGGTTATTTGTCGAAGATCATGCGGTAGCGATTGATGTCATTTACCACTATGGAAAAAATGGTGAGACTTATAATATTGGCGGGCATAACGAGTGGAAGAATATTGATCTTATTCAGTTGCTTTGTAAAATCCTCGATCGCAAATTAAATCGTGCAGCAGGAACATCAGCAAAGCTCATCACTTATGTAAAAGATCGTGCAGGCCATGATTTACGTTATGCTATTGATTCCTCAAAACTTCAAAGAGAACTGGGATGGAAGCCCTCCTTACAATTCGAAGAAGGCTTAGAAAAAACCGTTGATTGGTACCTCGCCAACAAGAAATGGATGGACGAAGTTACCTCTGGAGAATATCAAAATTATTATCAGAATCAATACGATTTAAGATAATTACAAGAAGAAAAGTTCAGCGATCACGCTGATTCGAAACTATTCAGTCGAAAGAATCGACGGTTCATCTTCTAATCATATACTAAAAGTTTTTTATATTACTTTTGTTCCTCACTCTATGACAGCGACCAGTTTATACACTCGTGTTTACCATTCAGATGCCATTAAGGACGCACATGTTTTAGTGAGCGGAGGAGCTGGTTTTATTGGATCTAATATTGTGGAATATTTAATTCACCATGGTGCTGCGAAAGTGCGCGTGTTGGATAATCTCAGTAATGGTTTTCATCGCAACTTAGCACCATTTTTAAACCTTTCTAACTTCGAATTCATAGAAGGCGATATTACGAATCCAACTGATTGTGAAAGAGCCTGCAAAGGCATGAATTTACTGACGCATCAAGCAGCATTAGGTTCTGTTCCTCGATCCATAAAAAATCCAATTGCTACCAGCGATGCGAATACGACAGGATTCATCAATATGCTCATTGCTGCTCGGGATGCAGGTGTGAACAGAGTAGTTTATGCGAGCTCTAGTGCGGTTTATGGCGACTCTACCATCTCTCCGAAAAAGGAAGGCAACTTAGGAAGACCACTTTCACCGTATGCAGTTTCTAAATCAACCAATGAATTATACGCTCTGTTTTTGCTATGCATTACGGAATGGAAATAATTGATTGCGATACTTCAACGTATTTGGCCCAAATCAAGATCCGAACGGACCATATGCCGCAGCTATTCCCTTATTCATGAATTCCTTGTTATTTGCAAAGATGCAGTGATTCATGGTGATGGGGAACAAACACCAGACTTTACCTTTGTTGAAAACGCGGTACAAGCAAATATCAGATCACTATTTACTTCGAACACAGAGGCTTTTAACAAAGTTTATAATGTTGCTGTCGGTGAAAGTGTATCGGTAAACATCCTTTACAAAATCATTGGAGAATTATCTGGAAACCACAAAAGCCCTTCCTATGCTCCTGAGCGTAAAGGAGACATAAAAAATTCTTTAGCCGACATATCTATGGCAAAGAATTTGTTGGGCTACGAGCCCAATTATCTATGCCGCGAAGGACTTGATATAACGGTAGCGTGGTTCCGAAAAGCATTTGCTCATGTTTAAATCTATCTTTAATAAATTTTCGAAGTCGAAGGAAGTTGAACCTATCAACCATTGGCGATAATTATTTACTCACTGAAGTCTCTTATATCAATCCGCCCGACAATGTAGAGCAGGTGTTTTTTCAGAGCCATGGTTTTAGGTTACAAACCTATTCTTGCACACCCTGAACGTTATCCATTTTGGTATCGAACTCCTGAGCAATACATGAGGTTTTATGAGATGGGTGTCACCTTACAATTGAACATGAATTCTCTCGCCGGTTATTATGGCCCAGATGCTAAGAAAATTGGTGAGAAGCTCATCGACATGGGCATCATTGGGGCTTAGGAACCGACATGCATCACCTAAACATGCTGCAGTTATGCAACAAGTAGAGAAAGAAAAATACCTCCAGAAAATTTTGGATATGCCTTTACTGAATAGGAACTTTAAATTTCTAAAGATTAAAACCTCCTCTGTAAAAATCACTTTGCGTCTTTGCGCCTTTGCGAGAAAAATCCTGCTTAGCATATTCTTCGGCTCTTCGCCTCGGTTGTTCACTTTTAAATTAAAAAATCATTAAACACTAATTGCTCGAATCTAGTACAGATTACGTCAAAATTAAATCTCTAGATTTTCCGCTCTCCAGATATCCGTATAAATTTAAGAGTTAGTGTGTAAAAAATTGATAAAATGGTCTCGCAAAGGCGCAAAGTCGCAAAGGAAAACCAACGACTATTATTCATATTTCATTACAAAAATAAAAGAATATTCTTTATGAAAATCAGTTTTGGTTGAGGAATAAGAATAAAGTAATTCAACTTGAAAAATTAGCTCGCAAAGGCGAGTCGCAAAGTTTTGTAGATGTAACTTTTCTCGTAAAGGCGCAAAGTCGCAAAGTCGCAAAGTTTCACTTCAATCTTTTCTTGCTAAGTCAAAAGGAATTTCTTGACTACTACTCCTATTTAAATAATCAATTATAAAGTTCTGTTATCAATTCTTTGTAATATAAGACTCCAACTAACAAGTATTAATATTACCTTGCACTCAATAATTTTTCTATTTTTATTGCAAATAACACCACGATGGATTCACATTTAATAAAACTATGCAAAGTTTAATGTTTGGGCAAATGATCCGTATTTGCACTTGGATAAAAAAAGCGAAACAAAAAGTCGACGAAGAGTTAACGAGCAGCTTTCAAGTATTCGAAAAACATTGTATCATCTATGGGACGCTCAATTTATTTGGCTAGTTCGATTAAATGGTGAATCACCAAACACCTGGCCTAGCCATTCTTTTAAAGGTAATTTGGACGAAGCAATAAAGGGTATTTAAGCAAAACTCAACCGAGTTTGTTTTTATTGAACAACTAAAGGAAAGTGAATACCAGCGACAAGTAGAATTCAAGTCCATCGATGGCACCTCCTATTTCAACAGCGTGGAAGAAATTATCACATGTTGTAAACCATAGCACCTATCACCGAGGACAATTAATTACCCTGCTGCGTACGGTTGGATTTACGACCGTTGAGAGCACTGATTTTATTCGGTATTTGAGAATGCAAGAAAAATCTGCCTAACCTTCCAGTTTTTCCAATTTTCAACTATTTCATTTGAAACTAAAAAAGTAAGATTTTCACTTAAAAGCTTGATTTCCCATTGCAAGGGGGATTGAAAATCAGTTTTCCTCCTCCTATTTCCAACAATTTTTCGATTTTTATATGAAAAAAATTTTCTCTTAATGTAAGTTTAATGAGAATATAGACCATTTCTTAAAACTGTGGATCGTAATTTGTCGTACAAAGAATACAAACCTCCCACTATGAAAGGAAACGAATTAGAATTGCATCTCAACAAAACTGCGAAATTTGAATTAATTAACGGCGCAGTGAAATACGGGATCATCGACAAACAAATTGATAGTAATTATTTAAGAAGCGATTACTACTTTATCTCCTTACAAAACATAAATATTTTTCGGAGTGCGGTATCCAATAGAAATTATGAGTTTTGCAAATCATTGATGGAAAAAATTAATGTGAAATTTATTAAAGCCGTTACTCCTATTTAAAAGAAATACAGAATACAAAACAATCGTCTCAAAAAGACGAAATGCAGAGCAAGCATTCGAAGAGGGCTCGCTTTTTTATTTACTCCTTCGATATTAGTGATTCTTTTAAAACGCAAAGTTCTCAGAGTTTTACCGAGACAAGAGTTTTAATTTGAAGATGCAAAAATTTGAAATTTGAAAATGAAAAATCGCCAAAATAATCAAGATTTTATCCTTTTAAAAATTCTCGTAACAAGTTTTTAAAGGAAAATTAAATTTACAGACAATTAACTTTAATTCTCACTATTTTCTCCCAAGTGGCGTTTAATTAACCTAGATAAATTTTAAGCTTAGCGAAACACGCAATTCGAATTCTGAATTTATCATTCTGAATTGACTAATAACGAATCCCCATAATTTCTCTTACCTCACTCACTGTTTTTTGTGCTGAGGCTTGGGCTTTTTCTTTTCCTTTTTTCATCACATTCGTCAGTAATGATTCGTCCTTTAAAATTTCGGTAATTTGACTTCTAATTGGACTCACAAAAACAATCATATCTTCTGCCAATTGCTTTTTCATATCACCATAACGAATACTACAATTATTAAATGCATCTTCAAAAAATTGCAATGTATCATTTGTAGAAACTAATTCCATCAAGGTAAAAGATTTTGAATGGCTTCTGGCTTTTGGCTATTCATCTCTGTTGGACCTGCATCAGAAACTGCACGCATCACTTTTTCTTGAGAGCTTCGTCAGTGTCAAAAGAAAAACGGCATTGCCTTCTCCTTCCGACTTACCCATCTTCCCTGAACCATCTAAGCCGGAACTTTTACTAATTGCCCTCCGAAATTAAACGCTTGCGGCTCGGGAAAATAATCCACTTCATACATGCGATTGAAACGATTTCCGAATTGGCGTGTCATTTCCAAATGTTGTTCTTGATCTTTTCCTACAGGAACTTTGGAAGCTCTGTGTAATAAAATATCGGCGGCCATCAACACAGGATAAGTCAACAAACCTGCATTGATATTATCAGGTTGCTTTCTGGCTTTCTCTCTTTAAAAGTTGTTGCTCGCTCCAACTCCCATATAGGCGTGCATGTTTAAGAGTAAATACAATTCGGTTACTTCGGGAACATCGCTCTGCACATAAAGTGTGCATTTTTCAGGATCTAATCCACAGGCTAAATATTCTGCCAATACTTGACGAACATTTTGACGTAAGTCCTGTGGCTTTGGATGTGTAGTGAGTGAGTGATAATCGGCGATGAAGAAAAAGCATTGATTCTCTTCTTGCATACGCAGAAAATTTTCATTGCTCCAAAATAATTTCCAAGATGCAGATTTCCGGTGCTGCGAATACCACTAACTACAATTTCCATAAGACTGCGAAGATAAGCGATTCCTAGATTTTACGAGAAGTTTCACTTCTAAAATCCAACCAACTGAGTAAAGCCATCGAAAAAATCAACCAAACAAATCCTATGGCAAATCCACCCAGTACATCACTGAGGTAATGAACGCCCAAATAGATTCGAGAAAATCCCATCCCAAGAATAAAAAGTATCGCAAGAAAAAAAATGAAAGATCTCCATTTCGCAGAAGACAAATACATCAACAGAAAGTAAAACAAAAACCCATAAAAAGCCATCGCCACCGTCGAATGTCCACTTGGAAAAGTATACGAAAGCTCCTTGTACCAGGCTAAGTCCTTTGGTCGGGGAAAATGATAATACCATTTTCCAACAAATGCTCAAGAGTACTTGCTCCCTAATGCTGCCAAAGAAGCAATCAAGGCATGAAATCGCCTCTTCCAAATCATTATACTTGCAAAAACCAACATGACGCTTGCAACGGTGGGTGCACTTCCATCCTTGTGAAGAAATACACCATTTGTGCAACCTCCTCATTTCTATGTGAAAAAAAATAGATGGAAAGGTCTTGGTCTAATTTTGCAAGCTGAGAAAGTTCGACTAACTCTTCGGCCAAGCTCGATAATACAAAGGCGTTGAGCAGAATTCCAACGATTAAGCTCGTTAGAGGTAATCACGAAAATGCTGAGGATCAAAACGCAAAATAGTAAATCGAAAAGGCGGGGATGTTTTTCTCCCATCATGGCCCATTCGCTATTAGCAAATGAGTTTAAGCTGTTAACCCATCCACCGTAACTACGCTTTATGAAGAGACGAACCATGCGGTGAAAATAAAAAGAATACTTTGGTATCTTTGCAACGTGAAATATATCTCATTCCTCTTACGGAGAATCTGGTGTTTGTGGTTCTTTTTGAGTGGACTCTTTTTTTCTGCCCCTCTACCCCATCTTTCTCATTTTACTGAGTCGAGAAGAGTGGTTTAAGTATGCTTTCCGACTAAAAAAGTTTGGGCGCATTGTATCTTGTTCTCTACTGGTATCTTCTACACCATTCGCAACGAAGGAAAAATTGACCCCTAACCAAGCTTATATCCTCACGCCCAACCACAGTTCCTACCTTGATATTCTCACGGCAAACATTGCTTTTCCCAACTACTTCTATTTTATGGGTAAGGCGGAGCTAGAGAAATGTCCCGCTCTTCAATATCTTCTTCAAAAGGATGAACATATCGGTTGATCGGTAGCATCAAAGATTCTCACAAGGCCTATAAAGAGCGAGAAAAAGATTTACAAAAAGGAATCAGCTTAGCTATTTTCCCCGAGGCAACGATCCCTGATTGCTCTCCTGAATTAGGTCCCTTTAAAAACGGAGCCTTCAAATTAGCCATTGAAATGCAAGTTCCCATCGTGCCCATCACCTTTCTCGATAACTGGTGCATTTTCCCAGATCGAAAAGGACAAAAGTTTTTATTGCGTCCGGGGCTGTCTCGAATCATCGTGCATCCCTCGATTCCAACAGCAGGATTAACAGAGAATGACGCCAATGCGCTTCGTGATCAAGTTAAGGATCTAATTTTTGGCACTTTAGAAAATGAAGGAAGTTGTCCTTTCTCGAAAAAACTTAAGGCCTAAAGAATACTGCTCAAGAAAAGCTAATTTTTTGTTTACACCCATCCATCTAAAAAAAAAAAGACGGCCAAAACGACCGTCATTTTGTAAGATTTTTGAGATTGATTATGCTTTCACGCCACAAAACTCATCGAAAGAAGCCACTAGATTCTCAGCAATCATTTCTGCAGAATGTCATTCAATATGGTGACGCTCAATCATATGCACCAACTTTCCATCTTTAAACAAAGCGATACAAGGAGATGATGGAGGAAATGGAGCTAAGTACTTGCGAACCTGAGCAGTAGCTTCCACATCTTGACCAGCAAAAACACAGAATAACTGATCGGGTTTTGCATCTGCATTGGCAAGAGCTAAACGTACACCTGGACGAGCAGCGCCGGCAGCACAACCACAAACCGAATTCATGACAACAAGAGAAACACCTTTAGAGGTAGGAAGCGTATTATCTACTGACGGAGCATCTTTCAATTCAATGAATCCAATGCTAGTGAGTTCATTGCGCATAGGAGCGCATAATTGTTCTGGATAAGGCATAATTCTTTAATTTTTTAAATCTGCCACAAAGGTACGAAGGTCGAGGCGATTCACATAACCCATTGTAAGTTTCCATCTAAAATTCATCACAATGGCCGTAACCTTAGCTGTATCATTGTGGAGTAATCATTCACAACAAAATGAAAAAAGAAAACAAATCAACTAATGACATGCAAGATGCATTTCCAGTAATTCGCATAGGCTATGACATGCGATTATTGGATTCTAATTTGACGGCACTCCCTCTACTCAGCGAGTGGAAAGTTCGAAAAGGAAGTAAAATTCCCGACAATGTGCTCAATGCATACCCCGAGATTATTCGATCTCTTCAAGATACAAATCCTAGCGGGTGAAGGTGGCTTTCAGCGGATTAAATATCTGGTTTGATATGGTCCCCTTCCCAGAAGCAGGATATATTGGCCTCTACGGTTACCATGTAGAAAGCATGGTTCCCGGAAGTGGTTCAACAAAGCTTCGGATGGCAGGTTAACCCCTGTTAGGCTGTTGGTTGGTTTGGATGGAGCAGTTGGCCTAGGGCCGACTGTTCCTATTTTATAGATTTCCATTCAAATGTTGGCAGATGGATTCACTTTGAAAACAAAGGATTTTGCTAGGCTGATGTAAGATTTGCAAGACAATTTGCAAGATGGATGTAAGGGAATTGCATTTTTCAGATAACCACAGCCCAAGGAATCCGTTTTAAACCATAACAAACCTTCCAAACATTAAAACCGCAAAACAATAAAAATACAAAGTAGCCAATTTAAACTATGAGCAGTCAGACAATGACCACGTTAGTGAGTCGAAGAACACGAAGAGCGGGAAGGCAAAGTACACAACAGCCATGTTGATTGATGATAATTCATTAGACAATTTCATCAATAAAAAACTCATTGAGACAAACGGATTCGCGGAGAACGTAATTACCTATCAAGAAGCCACTGAAGCGATGGAATTTTTAAAGACGACGTCCAAAGACAAATGGCCTGATGTTATCTTCTTAGATATCATGATGCCACAAATGGATGGATTTCAGTTTTTAGAAGCCTTTGAAAAACTTACCTGAAGACCAACGGATGCAGATCAAGGTAGTGATGCTTTCTACCTCTGAAAGTTTTAAGGATTTGAATCGTGCAAACAAAAATCGTACGTACGTAAATTCTTAAACAAGCCATTAACCTTGCAAGTACTTCAAGCGATCAACGTTTTAACGTTTCGATTTAAAATAAGATTTCAATATTTCCGAACATTCGGATTCGAGTACTCCTCCTTGCACTTCGGTGGTTGGGTGGAGTATTTTTTTTGCAGATGAAATTTGTAAAAAGCCACGCTTCTCATCGGAAGCACCATAAACAATTTTTGAAATTTGTGTCCAAAAAGAAGCACCAGCGCACATCGTACAAGGCTCGAGTGTAACATACAAAGTGCAATCCTTTAAATATTTTCCACCTACATTTTCTGCCGCAGAAGTAAACGCCATCATTTCGGCGTGCGCGGTTACATCATTCAACTTTTCAACCATGTTATGTCCGCGTGCGATGATTTGTCCGTTCGCAACAATAACGGCACCGATGGGAACTTCGTCTTGAAGTAAAGCTTCTTTGCTTCAATCAAAGCAGCGCGCATGAAATATTCGTCTCCGAGAATCATGGTGCGAAAGTAGGGAAAAGATATCTTTCTGGGAACGAAATCATCTTAGACGCGAAATGCGAATGAAAACGAAAATGCGAAATTGCGAAATTGAAATTAAAGCATTGAGGAAAGAAGATTTATCTTAAAAAAATCTCAGCAAGGCTTCGAGATGAAGGTAAAATACTGAACTTATTCAATAAATTGCAGCTTGCTACTGCTGCGAAGTTAAATTTGATTCACGCCTAAAAACTCTTTTACACCAACTAATGTTTATTTTGTGTTATCATTTCAACTTTTTTCACCCTACCCCTTGCATTTCCGAAAACTTTTTACATTCGCTTAACCAAATCTAATTTTTATGGATAAATATCTGATTGTTTTACGAAGAAAGACACTCCTCTTACTCTTTATTCTTTTTTCAGGAATACCTCTGAAAGCACAGATTTCTTAAATTTGAAAATGAAGCAATTTGAAATCGCGAAGCCTCGCGATGAAAATTGCCCCCCCTCTCAATTCTTTGAAGATAATAGAAAGTGCCGTTTATCAGATAATAATTTCTTAAATTTAATTCCCTATTTTATGAAAAACTCAACTCAACTCAACTCAACTCAACTCAACTCAACTCAACTCAACTCAACTCAACTCAACTGCGGTTCATTTCGACTGCAATATTTGTTTTGATGAATGTTTATGTTTTTGGTGGCAACTACACTTGGAACGGTGCTACTAGTACCAACTGGGCAAATTCGAGCAACTGGAGTCCGGCAGGTATTCCAAGCACGAATGATACGGTAACACTGAGTAATGGAGGCGTTAATTCTATTTTATTGGATGGTAATAGAACCATTAATCGCTTGGTGATTTCTGCCAATACCATCAATTTAAATACCTATGAACTGGAGGTATCTACCAGAAGTTCGCTTAATGGTGGCAGCATTACTAATGGCAATTTAAAATTAAGAGGAACCTATGTTTATTTCCAAGGAACCAATTTTAATTGTACCTTAGATGTTATTGCTGGACAAATCAAATTCAGTGGTGGAACCTTTGATCAAACAGGGAGCTTTGAGCAAAACGGGTCAGCTAGCGGTTGGGGTGATGGAAATTGTATTTTTAATTCTGATGTCACCTTTAAAAATACAGGAACAGCTTATTTACGATTAGGACAAACCAATGGCGATGTATATAATGGAAAAGTATACTTATACAGCAGTGGTGGCTATTCCCTACAAATGGCTTATGGTGATACCAGTTATTTTAATGATACTATCTATGTAAATAGTACAGGCAATGGCGGAATCAATTTTGCAAACGGAACTTATGGTGCATCTATTCTCGGGGACAGCGCCTGTTTAATTACGGGAAGCAGTGGAATCACTGCAGGAACTATACAATTCAAAAATATTATTCAGTCAGCCACCAGTTCAAATAGCATTACGGCTAGTGGTAGTGTTTTGTTTAATGTATATTCCAATACGTTTAGCGGAAAAGTAAATTTTACGGCACCAAACTTAGTGGTTAAATCAACAACCTTTGGTGATAGTACTTCGCTCACCAAAACAGGACATACCTTAGCCAATACTTGGGAAGGTGCAAATACTTATCACGGCGTTGCCACCATTACCAACGGAAATACAGGTACCGCTATTCTTAAGTTAGCCAGCCCAAATGGAGATGTATATAATAAGGATGTTTTTTTTAACGCGGGCAGTGGACCCATACAAGCAGCTAGTGTAGGTGTTAACACTTACAATGGAAGTGTAATTGCCAATGGTAATGCAGTTACCTTTAGCACAAACGGTGGAACATTTAAATTTACAGGTAGCGAAAATCAAACATTTGGTGGTGGCACCAATACCTTAACCTTTAATAAACTCATTGTTGACAAAGCTGGGGGAAATGTTACCCTCAACCAACCCATCACCATTGATAGTTTATTGGAGCTACCAATGGTATAATTTACACCGATACCCTCATCACATTAAAAGCAACAGCCACTACTACTGGAGCAAGTAATATGAGCTATGTAGATGGAGCCGTAAAGAAAATTGGGAATACGGCATTTGTTTTTCCGGTTGGGGATGAAGGTGTCCTAAGTCCTATTGAAATTTCAGCTCCTTCACAGGTCACGGACGCTTTTATAGCCAGAAAATATTTGAACCCTCAAACCTATGGAGATTCAAAAGATTCAACTATTCATTTATTGAGTACGTGCACATATTGGACTTTGACTCGAACGACTGGGACAAGTAAAGTCTATGTGAAATTATTTTGGGATAGTTTAAGATGCACATTATATGATACAAGTGGTTTAGGTGTTGCTGCATGGAATGGTACTAAATGGGATGATCTGGGAAGCGATGGAATGAATGGAAATGTTCTTTCTGGTGAAATTACGGTGACACCACCTCGAATAGTTATATTGCATTCACTTTGGCATACCGTACTTCTAGTACTTCAATTGGTATAGTATCCATATCAACCTCACCAATATTAATAGCAGGGCCAGGCCCTTGGAATCATCCAATTTCTGAAGATTATTTTGGTTATAATGGGGCCAACATTTTAGATGATGGACAATATTGGTCTGATTTATAAGTGACCCCAATAACTCCAATCTACCAGTATTAAAATATAACGGTATAAGTACTATCCGATTAAATGGAGGCACTTTTGGTAATTATTGGGACTGGAGAACAGGATGGTTTATTCCAGAAGATAATTTACCTTATGATTGGTATTATACTCGAATGTCACATAAGCAGGAATTCCCAAATCCTGGTTCAGGTAACCCTTTTGTTAATGACATGAGCTATTTCAAAGTAAGCAATGATATTGTAGGAGGGCGGCCTATCTTTCAATTGAACTCTATGACATCTTCTTTTAATTATGAAGTAGCAAGTCTATATAGAGCAGGTGAGTTGAATTTGCCAGTAAAATATGTAGAGTTAGGAAATGAGTTTTATCTTGGAGATGAGCAATTCAAAGAAAGATTTCCTTCCAGTTTAGATTATATAAACTATGCTAACGAATTTACAGATAAATTAAAGGCAATTGTTCCTTTTGCAGATACCAAAGTTGCTGTTGTAGGAGCCTCAACTCCAAATGGTATACCTGGTAGACGAGCGCTTTGGTTAGATGTTATTCTCCAGAATATAAACAAATATCCTACTCATAGACCTGATGCAATTACCATCCATGAATATTATTCATCTGGATTAACAGACCAAATAGTAGTTACTCCACTAGCCAATAGCACTATTGGAAGAATGCTGCAAAAACCATTTTCACGCAGGGATGACCTATTCGCGGATGAACTTTATGATATTGCTCTGACAAATTTAAATTTGAGTCCTAGTCCTCCACTTGAGGTGTGGTTGACTGAGTATAATCTTGACGAATCAACGGGTAAAAATGTAGGTACTTGGGCACATGGATTATTTAATGCGATACAAACTTTAACTTATCTTGAATCGCCACTCATTACACATATTAACTCTCATGCAATGACTTCTAACGCAGTTTTTGGGAATATTTTTGAAAACGAAAAAGGGTTTACGTCAATGACGTCAGGGCAATTGCCAAATAATATAGGTACTCCTGCTAGTGCATTTAAAACAGATAAGTATGGCTTCACCGCATCTGGGGCAGCTTTGAATGAAATAGCACTTGCTTTAAAAGGTCAAAGTGTAATAGCCCATCAAATTGATTTTAGCGACCCATTAATTAAAAAAATCCAATATTACAAAAATGAACCACTCCCATCTGGAAGTTGGGTTACTACAAATTATCTTGATCTATATGGATGGTGTTTTGAAAAAGAAAGCGGCACTGAAGCGATAATTTTAAACTTAGGACCCAACCGATACGATTTCGAAGAGTTTGATAAGGTTGGATACTATAATGGTGGACCTGTTAGTTTTCAATCAATGGTGCAGCTAACATCCGCTGATCAAACAGCTGGTAATGGAGGAGTAGCACTACTTAATACTTTACCTACAGACTTTGATGATCCATTATTTACCACCACTGTAACGATTATAGCTAATCCTATAAGCTCAACTGCTAAGCTTTTATTAGAGCCCTACTCTCTAACAAGACTTATTTACAGAGATCCTACAAAATTTTCAATTCGATTAACTGATGATGAAATATGCGAGGGTTCTGAAACATCAGTTATAATAACAGGAAAACCATTTGGTGATGTATGTACAATTGTATGTACTTCCCCTACACATACTGTCTCGTTTCAACCAACTCTTCCTAATTCTTCTACTGATTCGGTAATCGTACTAACAGGATTATTGAAAGAGACCTACACCATTACTGCAACCGCTGGAACTGCTACTTCTCCGAACACACCTCCCCTTAATATTAACAGTTCATGACCCCATCATTTCTGTTGTGATTGATACCGATCCAGTTCCTTTTTCACCCTGCAGTACCTCAGTTACTTTAACAGCAAATGTGACAATGACATCTGGATCTGGATCACTTGTAAATGACTACTGTTATTTATGGGTGCCTGATAAGCATATAATCGGAACCCCTCCAAATCAGCCAACTCCTTTTGGTAGTTCTATTGATATTGATTTGACTAATTTAACAACAGAAGCATATCAGGTTTATGTTTATAATGATCAGTGTTGGGCAAGTAGTGCTCCATTAGTTATTGAGAGAAGTCCCATTAGTGTTCATCTTGGAAAAGATTTTACGACCTGCACAAGCCAAGGATTTATTTTAGATGCACAAGTAGTTAAGTCTCCATATTCACTGAATCAAACTTTTACTTATAAATTGACAGGAGATAATGCTCCCACTTCTACTCAAACTACATCAGATTTTAACATTACTGGTTTGAGTGCTGGTTTGCATACATATACTGTTGAAGTTTGGGTGAACGGAGTTGGAGGCTCATGTCCTGCTACAACTGATGAAATCATTGTAAATGTTGTGAACTGTTGTAGTTGTTCTTCAAATGTTGTAACACTGCTACCCATCTCACATGAAAATTACACACAATATGGTCACCCACATGAAACATATATTTCCGAAACGGAGTTAATAAATTCAGCAAGTGCAAATCCAACTGATTTCTCTCTAACACCTCCACTTTTAAGTAGTCTGGATAAGTCAATATTGACAATTACTGGGCTTAGTGCTTCAAATTCAACATTCTGTATCAATGGTGAGTTATGGTTAAGAAATGAAGAATTTATCGTTAATAGTGTTTTAAAAAAACTAGTATTACAGAAATGCACTTTAAAACTTGGACCCGATGCAAAAATTAAAATCCGTGGCAAAGTAACTTTGGTATTAGAAGGGTGTATTATTGAAAAATGTGATGGTAGCACGGAGTTGTGGGATGGCATTTATGCCGATATAGAAGATGAAGCAACAGCTGAACCCGAAATCGTAATCGATCAATATGGAACGCAGCCCACTCAAATTAGAGATGCGAAAAATGCTATTGTCATACGGAGAGATTCACCCTACAAAATACAATACGGAGAGTTTACCGATAACTATATTGATATCAAGTTTGAAAAATGTAAGAAAATAACCAAACAAGGGCAATCAGGAACCGGCTCCACCGCTATGTTTGCAAATAACTATATACGCTCCTGCACATTTACCTCTGCAGGTACTACACTAATTACTCCTTACAGCACCGCTCATAAATTTGCAGCGATAACACTTAACGATGTGGAGCGAGTGGTAATAGGCGACAGCTCCTTAGCTGTCGATTACAATATATTCAGTAATTCCAATTATGGTATAAATTCATATAACTCGAGTTTTGAATGTTATCATAGTAGTTTTTCGGATATTTTTGATTTGGAAACATCTTCTTTAATTAGGGCATACCGTGGTACTTCCATCTTTTCACATTCAGACAACGACTTCAATGATCGTAACATTATAATTGGAAATTTAGATTATGATTTAATATCACCAATTGTAACATTCAATAATGTTTTTAAAATCAAATTTTGGAATTATTTCGGAGGAGAAATGAATGCCAAAATTTATAATAATGTTTTTGGAAACGGGAATACAGCGAATCGAATTGTCAATAATTGTATCTGGACGAATGGAAGTAATCAAAAATCAGTTTACATTACAAGAGGGAACGTACTTAATGATTACTACGTAGGAATTAGAAGTTTTGGGATCCATCCTGACGCCATTTACCATATTGGATATAATAATTTTAATAAAGCATATATTCCCAATTGGAGTGTAATATATTCCTTTCAAGGTACAGCAATTTATATGGCTAATAGTTATGCTTCTCCCACTTATATTAGTGAATTAGAAGTTCCTCAAATTAATATTTACAACAATGAAATTGGACAAAAAAGATGCAGAAATCGAACCCAGAATTGGGATTTTCACTTCGCAAATTTATCAACCAATCATTCAAAATAATAATATTTATTATTTTAGAGGAGAAGCTGTAACAAAGCCGCATAGTATTGGAATATGGGTTCAAAACTGTATTAGACCTAAAGTTGCAGGGAATTTAATTTTAGAACCAATCAATACTTATCCTGGTTACGGTGCTAACCTAATCGGGATGCAATTTGATCGAAATGTGAACCCCTGTATTGGAAGTCAAAATGTGATTGAGAATTTGGGATTTGGTATCAACTTTAGGGATAACAATGGACAAGTAGCTTTATCCACTAACCTATTTACGGACTGTGACAATGGTGTAAATTTAGATTGGGCAGAAATTGGAACACAAGGTGATCCGGATAGAACTGATGATAATGAATGGATCGATCGGATTGTTAGTCCGGTCCCTAATCGAGTAAATGGGAATACGCAAAGTGGTTTAAATTTTTTCTTGGTATTATAAACCCACAGCTGCACCAGATAAATTTTCACCTTTGCCGAGTAATATTGTCGACGATCATGACATCAATCCTTCTCTACCAATTTTAGATTGCCCAACTATTCAAAACGTAGCTTCACGCAATTTGTCGTTTGGCGCGGTGGTAGCGGATTCTGCCCGTTATGATGAAAATTATCAAAGTAGTTTTAGGTATAACGGAAAAGTAATCACCTATAAAGTGCTTAAGAGCGATACAACATTAATTGATATGGATGATGAGAGTGATGCTTCCTTCATTGATTTTTACTATTCAATGCAGCAAAGTAATATTGAAAAATATGACTCTGTTTCATATTTGATTTCTCAAAGAGAATTTGCAAACGCAACATCTATACTCGCAGGAATTATTGATACCAATGAGCAAGAAGAATATTTATCCGTTTTTTATGATTTATATCTTTCAAAAATTGTATGCGATTCCAATTTGAGTTCTCAAGATAGTTCCTTGCTTTTAGAAATTGCTAATTCTCATTCATTATTATTTGGTGATGCAGTCTATTTAGAAATGTGTTATTTTTAGAAATTCATGATGAGCCCCTTACCAGTAGTTTAAGAAAAGGAATAATAAAAAAGCGAACCGAATTAAGCGTGTTAAGTGCTTATCCAAATCCCACTTCAGATTTTGCAAGAATTATTTTGAATAATTTACCATACAAGGGGAGAATTCTACTATATGATGCAAAAAGTCAATTATCAATAGATCGAGAAATTAACAATGGAATGTTAGATTTGAAGTCGTTAACACAAGGAATTTATATTGTTAAAGTAATTGATGAAGAAGGAAGCTATTTACAATGTAAACTTGTAATAATAAGATGAAGGGGATTATGAAATATTTCATTAAGATATTTTTTTTGTTTTTTATATCAAGCTTATGTCACGGCCAAAAATACAAAGGAGATGTTTGGTGCTTTGGTGATTCAGCGGGTATTGATTGGTCAAATACTAGTTCTCCATTTTTTTTTAGATCAATGATTCACAGTAGGAGTGGGACGGCAAGTATTTGCGATAGTTTAGGGAACTTATTAATTTATTCAGGGTATAAAAGGAGCCTGCGAATAATAGAGGATGGGTTTTAAATAAATTCCATCAATTAATACCCAATGGTGATACAATATATTTTCAAGATTGGTATCATTCTGTCATACTTCTTCCAAGTGTAAATGATTCAATAATATATTTGTTTTCAGTTAGTGTTACAAATATTCAAACCTATGGTCTTTACTACAGCATCATCAATTACAAAGCGAACAATGATTCGGGAATTGTTACACAAAAGAATATACAATTAAACAACTTACCTGCATTTGATGGTTTGGCAGCGGTTAGGCATGGAAACGGAAGGGACTGGTGGGTGATATTTAAGGATTACGACCCAACCCCTCCATACACTTTAAATAATAAATTTTATGTTTATTTAGTCAATGAAAATGGACCCATTTTGCAGCATACACAAAATGTCGGTAATTTGTTTAATGATAATGGTGGTCATTTTATGTTTAACAATGACGGAACAAAGTATTTACCAGTGACTTATAGAGGTGTTGTTGAGTATTTCGACTTTGATCGATGTACTGGTTTCTTTTCAAACCCCACTGTAATAGAGCCAACTAGAAATGCTCAACCCTACCCTTATTATAATTCATTAGCTTTATCTCCTGATGAAACAAAGCTATATGTGTCTGCATATTCTCAATATAGCACCTTAGGTGGTACCGATTCTTGTATCAGTTTGATTTAACAGCCACAAATATTTCTGCTAGTAAAACGCATATATATGGAGCTCCAAATACGTATATTGGTCTTGGAGCATTAAGAAAAGCTCCTGATAATAATATATATTTAGCTGCTAATTATTTAAATTATTACCCTTATCAAGATACCTCATATAACGTTTATAACACAAATCTCAGCGTCATCAACCAACCCGATTCCCTAGGTCTCGCTTGCGATTTTCAACCGTTTAGTTTCTACCTAGGTGGTGCAAGAACATACAATGGCCTTCCCAACAATCCCGATTATGAGCTGGGTGCATGGGTGGGGAGTCCGTGCGATACATTGAGCGTAGGCCTCTCCCCCAACCCTGGCGATCCTTCGCCATCAGAGGCGAGGGGAGCTTGGATGCAGGCGTGGTTTAATTCCGAGTGGAATATGATTCATGTGAATGCGTCGAAGTTGAAGGGGAAGAGTGGCGTGTTGAGGTTGATTGTTGTGGAGGGGAGAGTGGTGGTGGAGAGAAAAGTGGAGGTGATAGCAGGAGGGGATTTTACGGGGGAGATAATGATGAATGGAATTGCTAGTGGGGTTTATATAGTTTCTTTAAGTACAGAGAAAGATAAAGTGCAAGGAAAAGTATTAAAATTTTAGCAGCATAATATTTACACTTAAACGCAACGGGCGCAACGTCCCGAAACTTCGGAAACGCAGCGGGCGCGGTGGAAATATTATTCGAAGCGAAATCAATTCGAAACTAAATCGCCCCTGAAGCTTGGGGCTTGTAGCTTGAAGCTCACCCCTATACGAAGCCCAATTACTACGATACCGAAAAATTAAACGAAGATTCGTCCTAAAACCAATTCTTGCGGTTACTTTTGAGGCGTGGCTAAGAAGCAAACCCATACCCTGGATTTTACACCCGATTTTGATTTTGTGGTGATTGCCATTTATTGCGCCTATCGAGATTATAAATTATGCGCCGATTTGAATAAAACAATGGGGTACAGTCTGGAAAAAAAAACCAGATCTGGAAATGAAAATGGGTAAGAAAGGGACGACAAGTCATTTTCCCTATTTTTTATTCTTGACGGAAGATGAAGAAGAAATTTATTTGATCACGAATAAAACCCCAAATCACTTATTTATTCCTGAATTAAAGCAAGTAGATTATTTTTTTATTATTAAAAATTTAAGCCGATATACAGATGTTGATCAGGTGTTGAAAAATATTTTAAGCATAAAAATTATTAGCAGTGCACAAGAATTAGATCCAACAGAAATTAAATCGGCAGAAAATTTTCTAATGTTGGAACCTATTTTCGAAACCGATGAAACACTGCCTAAATTACCACCCGTAAAATGAATTATAATAGATATACGCGCACCAAAATTATTGCAACCATTGGTCCGGCGAGTTTGAATGAAGTTATTTTAGAAAAAATGATTTTAGCCGGCATGGATGTATGCCGAATTAATGGATCCCATGGCGATCATGCGATGATGCAAAAGCCATTACGACGATTCGTGAATTGAATACTAAACTGAAGACACATGTTGCAATCCTCTTCGACTTACAAGGACCCAAAATTCGCATTGGTGATTTGGAAGAAAAAGATATTGTGTTGAAGAATGGTGATGAGCTCCTATTAAATCACAGAGAAGTTCCAGGCACGAGCAAGGAAGTTTTATTAAGTATCCTAACTTTTTTCAACGATGTGAATGTGGGCGATATGGTGTTGGTGGATGATGGAAAGATTGAATTGAAAGTGATGGAGGTCATGGCCGATGAAAGAGTGAAAACCAAGGTGATTCACGGCGGACCGCTTTCTTCGCGCAAAGGAGTGAATTTACCCAATACAATTATTTCACTACCGAGTTTAACGGCTAAGGATCGTAAAGACTTGGATTTTGCACTAGCCAATAATGTAGAGTGGATTGGACTCTCATTTGTTCGAAAGCCCGAAGATGTGATCGAATTAAAAAATATTATTAAGGAAGCGAATTCGAGAACCAAGGTTATTGCTAAAATTGAAAAGCCAGAAGCGGTAAAAATATTGATGCCATCATTGCAGTCAGTGATGGCATTATGGTTGCACGTGGTGATTTAGGAGTAGAGATGGCGATGGAAAAAGTCCCCGTGATACAAAAATCCATTGTGAAAAAATGCAATCAAGCCGCTAAACCCGTGATCATTGCTACACAGATGATGGAGAGTATGATTACCAATTATCGTCCAACGAGAGCAGAAGCGAATGATGTAGGTAATGCTGTTTTTGATGGTGCTGATGCGTTGATGTTGAGTGCAGAAACATCGGTGGGTGTTTTCCTGTTGGAACTGTTGAAGCCATGCAAAAATCATCAAGGAAATAGAAAATCAAGATGTGATCTTTTTTAGTGAGCATGCTCCTGCCAAAGATTCTCCTAATTTTATCCCTGAGAATATTTGCTATATCGCAGCCTTGATGGCGAAGCAAACACATGCGAGTGCTATTGTTACCATGACACATTCGGGGATGACGGCTTTTAAAATTTCAGCACAAAGACCTAAGACGCCCATCTACGTTTTTATTGATAATCTCAGCATCCTCAACACACTGAATTTGGTATGGGAATTCGCGGATTTTATTATGATAAATATGAGAGCTCTGACGATACCGTAGCCGACACCATTAAATATTTAAAAGAGCGAGATTTTTTAAGTGAAGGTGAATACATCATTCATGTGGCAAGCACGCCATTACATTCGCGATCTACGGCGAACACGATTAAACTTACGAAGATTTAAGGTAGCTTTTTAATAATTCAGGGTTGAACTCGATGGATTTATTCCAGAAATACATACGCCTGACCCCCAATTTCGAAAAATTTAATATAATTTAGTACTCTTAAATTTACCGGAATATGAATTTAACGTTATTAAAATTAATTTGTGAAACGCCAGGTGCTCCTGGACATGAATCCAAAGTAAGAGATCTTGTTTTAAAAGAAATAAAGCCATTATGTGACGAAGTTTCCATCGACAAGATGGGCAACTTAATTGGTCTGAAGAAAGGTCAAAGCAAGATGAAAGTAATGGCGGCTGCGCATATGGATGAGATTGGATTCATCGTTACGCATATCGACGACAAAGGCTTTTACGTTTTCATACACTCGGTGGCTTTCTGATCCTAAAACACCTCACCGCTCAACGTGTGATTGTTCATGGAAAGGAAGATGTGATTGGTGTGATGGGCTCAAAGCCAATTCATTTGATGAGTCCTGAAAGAGCCGAAACAAAGCCCCGCAAATCACCGATTTTTTATATTGATTTAGGTTTGCCGAAAGAAAAGTAAAGAAGATCATCTCCGTAGGAAATCCAGTTACTCGTCAGCGTGAAATGATTGAGATAGGCAACTGCGTCAACTGCAAATCGATTGACAATAGAGTTTCGGTTTTTATATTAATTGAAGCGTTACGGAAGATGAAAGGAAAAATCCCTTACGATTTTTACTGTAGTTTTGCTATACGGAAGAAGTAGGATTACGTGGTGCATCCGTTGCTGCGCATCATATCGAGCCTGATTTTGGAATTAACATCGACACGACCATTGCATTTGATACCCCAGGAGCACGTCCACACGAGATGGTAACGGAACTTGGAAAAGGAGCTGGAATAAAAATCATGGATTCGAGTACCATTTGTGATACGCGCATGGTTGAATTTTTGAAGTCGACAGCCGACAAAAACAAAATCAAATGGCAGCCTGAGATCCTTCCTGCTGGAGGAACTGACACAGCTGGAATCCAGCGAAACGGTAAATCAGGATCTATTGCAGGGGCCATCAGTATTCCCACCCGACATATCCATCAGGTTATCGAAATGGCTGACAAGACGGATATACAAAACTGTATCGATCTCTTAGTTCATGCTGTGAAAACCATCGACAAGCATAACTGGAAAAGCTGGAAGTAAAACTTCATTTCCACCCTTTCATCTAGTAGTCTGATCCCATTATACTTGCGGACACCTCTATCTAGAAAACGAGAATTTTTATAGCCAAAAGTCCTCCAAAACCATTTGGTTAGTAACGTAATTTCCCTTACTTTGGACGTATGAAAAAGCACTCCGCACAAGATGCTTTTTTACCTCCCCAAAATGAAAAATAAATTCTCGGTACTCTTCTTACTGTTGACGGCAATCTTATTTTTAAGATCGGCATTTGTAGGAAATACCCATCAGGCTTTTCATTCTGCAGAAGAAGTTGCTTTTTAAAAGCTCACTTCACCCCGCCGCTCGATTCAGGCCAATATTTTTCCATTCCACAAAACTGCAAAGGGTGTCATGGATTTGATTCATTGGGATTAGCCAATGTGGATGCCAATGGAATGGACGTAAATTTATACGACGACTGGGAAACTTCCATGATGGCCTTAGCTGCTGTGGACCCCTTTTGGAAAGCCAAAGTGAGTCATGAAATTTTAGTCAATCCCACACATTCATTAGACTTACAAACTTTATGTACGAAGTGCCATGCTCCCTTAGGACATTATACTGCATTTTACAAAGGTCAGCCACATTATACACTTGCCGACTTAAGCATCGACTCGCTCGGACAATCAGGAGTATCTTGTCATGGATGTCATGGTGTAAAAGATTCTTCAAGTCTTGGTGCACTTTTACTGGTCACCTTCCATATGATACCAATCGCATTGTATATGGTCCATTTACCACGCCAATGATTGGTCCGATGCAACTGTATGTTGGGCTAACGCCTGCGTATAGCCCCCATATTAGTGAAAGTAAAACTTGTTCACCTTGTCATACCTTAATTTCCAATTCGGTGGATCTAACAGGAGTACCAACAGGAACTACCTTTGTAGAACAAGCGACCTACCATGAATATTTAAATTCTGATTTTCCATTGGTAGAAATGGCAACATGTCAGACCTGCCACATGCCCAAAATTGAAGATCCCATCAAAATTGCGAATGGTTATACAGCTTTACCCGGAAGGACTCCATTCAACCTACATACCTTTGCAGGCGCCAAACAATTTCATGGTGCAACTCATCAAAGACAACAAAGTAAGCTTAGGGGTGTCTGCTCTAGATCAAACGTTCGATTCAACACTCAAAGTAAACACTCAACTATTAAAACAAGAAACGCTGATCTAATCAGTCAATTCGACTCGAGCGGTAATGACACGGCCTATTTCAGCATACAATTAAAAAACAAAGCGGGGCATAAATTTCCAAGCGGGTATCCATCAAGAAGAGCGGTTGTACAATTTGTAGCCTTAAAAGCTAATGGTGACACCTTGTTCTCCAGCGGACTTTTCGACAATGATTATGAAGTAAAAAATATTTCTACTCCTTTCGAAGCGCATCACGATTTCATCCATTCATCTACCCAAGCACAAATTTACGAAATGGTGATGGGCGATGTGAATGGAAATAAAACAACCGTCTTAGAACGAGCATTTGCACCCTTAAAAGATAATCGCATCCCTCCTAGAGGATTCACCACGCTTCATTCGGCTTACGATACATGTGCAATTGTAGGTGATGCCCTCAATGATCTTGATTTCAACAAGACCGCCGGACTTGAAGGGAAAGGGCATGATATCATCCACTATCATTTGCCATTAGGTGGATATAGTGGAAATCTATCGGTTGAAGTAAAAGTATTTTATCAAACCCTACCTCCTGCTTTCCTCGATGAGATGAAAACATTTTCTTCTGCTGAGATTGATACTTTTTTATCCATGTATGCCAATGCCAACAAGTCACCCTTCCTAGTAAAATCAGATTCACTGATCAATATATTAATTCCAGTGGGAATTGGATCAAATACAACTTAGCGAAGTTTTGATAGGACCGAATCCTAACTCCGAAGGTATTTTTTATATTAAAGGTTTACCAGTTCAAACCGACATAAGCCTCTTTATGGCTTCAGGACAAAGAATATCTTGTACTCTACAAAGAACTCAGCTACATACTTCATTAATGCTTCCTGTAACCAAGGGGGTTTACTACCTTGTACTACGCAAAATGGAAAAAAAGACAATTAAAAAATAGTCAGATTATAAAGTAGAAATATTTTTATTCGACTTCTTTGACAAAGCAGCCTCCTAGAAAATCAAGTATTCAAAATATTATTAAATTTACACACTCAAAATAATCCCATTACCACATCTAACTCACACAAATCAATGAAAAAATTTACCAAATCATGCTTCCTGTATTGCTATTTGCATTAGCGGGCAATGTAGAAGCACAAATCAGTTTTAAAAACAAAAACACAAAATTAATAACCAGTAATTTCCATAGTGGATGCTCAGTTACGATTGCGGATTGGAATTTTGATGGATTAGATGATATTATTCGATTAGACGATGGCCGAATTGCTCACATTGAAGTTCAAAGAACCAATGCTACATTTCAGAACATTCCTATTGGTACATTTAGTACTTCATCAGGATGGGCATGGGGAATGGTTGCAGTTGATTTAGATCACAACGGATATTTAGACATTATTGCCGGAAGTTCCGGTCCTGCCTTGAGAATTTTCATGACCGACGCAAATGGAGCGATGGGAAGTATGATCAGTTTACCTAACTCTGGATACTTCGTTCAAAACATAACAGCTGGTGATTTTAACAACGACGGTTGGATTGATCTTTTTGTTTGTGATGACAACGCACAAAGTCATATTTATTTGAATGATGGAGCTGGTGGATTAACCGAGTCGTTTACAACAATGAATTTCGATGTTACCTCCACTGACGATTCTGGAAACTACGGCAGCGTATGGACCGATTTCGACAACGATGGTGATTTAGATTTATACATAGCGAAATGCAGACAAAATGTAAATAGTCCAACTGATGGAAGAAGAATTAATGTGCTGTTTGTTAATGACGGCAACAACAACTTCACAGAGGCTGCGGCAACATATGGAATCAATGTAGGATGGCAAAGTTGGACTTCATCCTTTGGCGATATTGACAATGATGCAGACTTAGATTTACTGATAACTAACCACGATCACGAAAGTCAGATCTGGGAGAATGATGGAACCGGACATTATACCGACATCACGGCTACAACTGGTTTTGATATTACCGACATCACCCCTATAGAAAGTGCTTTTGAAGATTTCGACAATGATGGTTATGTAGATATGATCATTACTGGAACAAATAGTAGATTCTATAGAAACAATGGTGATAAAACCTTCACAAAAATTGAAGGTCTCTTCAACTCCAACCGAATGGAATCATTTGCCATTGGTGATTTAAACCATGATGGCAAAGTAGATATTTATGGTGGTTATGCTACCATTTATACAAATCCAACTTCTGTTGATGATGTGATCTGGATGAACTCATCCAACAACAATAATCATTTTGTTACGATCAATCTCATCGGAACAGTAAGTAACAAAGGTGCGATTGGTGCCCGAGCAACCTTGTATAGTTCCTTAGGTGCTCAACTTCGTGAAGTGCGTGCAGGTGAAAATTATGGCACTTGTAATTCTTCCATGCTCCACTTCGGTATGGGTTCGGTCACTACAATCGATTCTATTGTAGTGAGATTTCCTAGCGGCATTACTCAAACCATTTTAAATCCAGTTGTTGATCAATTTATAAAAATTATTGAGAACGATTGTATATCTCCTGCGCCCATAGTGACTTACAGTCAAACTGCGCCATTCATTTGTACTGGAAGTACTGAGACATTAACTGCAACTTCAGGATTAAACTACCTATGGAGTGATAACAGCACTACGCAATCGATCAGTATTACAGCAGGAGGAGAATTCAATGTGATGGTAAGTACGGCTGGAAATAATTGCATTGGACTTTCTCCAACATTAGTAATTGAACAAGATCCTGATCAAACTCCAACAATTAGCGCAATCGGCGAAACAGAATTTTGTGATGGAGCTACGGTTGATATTGTTGCACCTGCAGGATTAAATTCATATTTGTGGTCGGATGGTTCAACTACACAGAATATCTCAGCCACAGTTTCCGGAACTTATTATCTGACTGTTCAAGGATACTGTGCTCAATTTATGTCTGCAGATTCGATAAATGTTACAGCTCACATCATACCTTTACCCGTTACGAACACCACAGTTACAATTCCTGCTGCAGGTGCCACCACCTTAACAGCAACTGGAACCAATATCAATTGGTATGATGATGCTACCGGAACTTCGTTAGTAGGCACAGGACCTAGTTTTTTAACTCCGGTAATTTCCGGGCTTACAAATTTCTGGGTAGAGAACACAGAGACATTTAATGCAGGAATATTTTCTGTAGGAAGGTTCTCCCACACTGGAACTAGTTTGTACAGTGGCTCGAATAGCACCAATGCAACCGTGTACTTTGATGTGGAAAAAGCTTGTACATTATTATCGGTGAAAGTTTATACAGATTCTGCATTCACCAGAAGAATTGAATTACGCGACAATCAAAATACACTATTACAATACGCAGATGTTTTGATTTCTCCAGACACTCAAATTGTCAATTTAAATTTCGCACTAACTCCCGGAACAGGATATCGTTTAGTGACCAATGATAGTGTCAACAATGCGAATTGGGGAAATGTTGGTCCACGACTCAAGAGAACTTCTACTGGCTCTGTTTATCCTTATACGATCAATGATGCTTTGTCCATCACTGGCAATGACTTTGGATCTCAATATTTCTATTATTACTATGATTGGAACGTAGAAAAGCCAGGCTTTACTTGCAACAGCGGACTTGTTCCAGTTTCTGTGGAGGTAGTAGTTGGATTACCTTCTATCCAAACAAGTGGTATCAGCATGTATCCAAATCCCACGGGCGGCATCTTAAACATCAAACTAGAAAAGTCAAATTCAACACAAATAAATATTTATGATGCGACGGGAAGATTAGTGATGAAACAATCTATTCAAGAAATGAATAGTACATTATCGGTTCAATCGTTGCCAACAGGAGTTTATCAAGTTGAGTTTATTCAATCTGGAAGTAGCTTCCAACAAAAGTTAGTTAAGTTGTAATCTAATCAACCTTTATAATATGGGGAGCTTTTAAAAGGGCTCCCTTTTTTTGTTGTTAGTTGTTAGTTGTTAGTTGTTAGTTGTTAGTTGGTTAGTTGTTAGTTGTTAGTTGTTAGTTGTTAGTTGTTAGTGGTTGGATGTTGTCCAGATGGCTCGCGATTGTTTGTTGGTCGCGAGGCTTCGCAATTAGTTTCTAAAATCTCAAATCAAATAGAGAATTTGCAAGTATTTGTAAATGCTTGTATTCGTTTATTTACGAGTAAGTAAAATATTATTATGAGGTTTGCAAAAAAAAAATGAATTTCAGAAATCTCAATGTTTGGCAACTTAGTATAAAACTTGTTGAACAAATTTATTTATTAACCGTTAAATTCCCACACGAAGAAAAATATGGTCTAACAAGTCAAATACGACGTTCCTCTATTTCTATCCCATCAAATATTGCTGAAGGTAGTTCACGAAAATCTCAAAAGGAATTTGCACATTTCATATCAATCGCTATAGGCTCAAGTTTCGAACTCGAAACTCAACTTATTATTGCAAATAAAATCAGATTAATTGAACAGAAAGATTTTACTGAAATTGCTCAAATGCTAAATCATATTCAAGCAATACTTCATTCTTTTAAGAACAAAATTATCGCGACTAACCACTAACCACTAACAACCAATCGCGATGCCGCGCGACCATCATCCAACATCTAACGACTACCCGTTCGAGCGGATGGCTTCTACTGGATCAAGACGCGGCGGCGGCGGCGGGAAAAAGTCCACTCACAATACCAATGAGAGCGGAGATACTAATTCCTAAAATGGCATTGCCCATTGTTAATGCAAAATCGTAATCATTATATCCTGCTACTATGGTGGTGAGATACACAAGAAGTAGTCCTAGAATTCCGCCAAATAAACAAAGGATAATCGACTCTGTTAAAAACTGCACAAGAATAAAATAATTTTTTGCGCCTAATGATTTTTGAATGCCAATAATGGGTGTTCGTTCACGCACTGAAACAAACATAATGTTCGCAATACCGAATCCCCCTACTAATATGCTAAAGCCTCCGATGATACCCCCTACCATCGACAACATTCCAAAAAGCTGTCCTACTTGTGCCGATAATAATTTCGTTTCATTCAACGCAAAATTATCATCTTCAATAGGACGCAAACGTCGCATACTTCGCATATTGCCACGCAACTCGTCGATCAATTCTTGATTCGAAACATAAGGCTTTGCTTGCACCATGATCATGGGTCCGGAACGTTCTGATTTTATATCAATAAATTTTCTCCCATAATTTACAGGTAATAGGATGGTATTATCTTTTGTATTTCCGATAATACTGGTACCTTCTTTAGCGAATACGCCAATCACTTTTGTCTTTCTCCCCTTTACTGCAATCGTTTTATCCATAGCCGAGCGACCGGGAAAAAGATTTGTAGCTACTTCATATCCAATTATAGCAACCGGATATCCCCCGTAAGATTCAGATTCTGTAAAATAGCGCCCCTCATACAAATCAAAGCCAGAAATTCGATAAAAATCATGGGACACTAAATTTATATCCACTCCTTCTACATTGTTGCCCTCCCATTTTATTGTTTGTCCGCCCAGGAATGCCATAAAACACATCTCCTCTGCCAAAGAGGTTCGATCTTTTAATTGATCTAATTCATCAATACTCGGAACAGGTCGCTGCCAATATTTCCACCAGGGATAGTCGCCACCGAATGCCCAAGGCCATTTCTGCACATAAATTACATTATTTCCCAACTTCTCCACGCTTCCTTTTACGCTACTCTCCATACTATCTACGGCAGTAAAAACAGTAATGATGGCAAAAATTCCGATGGTCACACCTAACAAAGAAAGAAAGGTCCGTAACTTATTTACGACCAAGGCATACCACGCCATACTGATGCTTTCTTTTATAAGTCGGAGGAGTAACATATATATTCAGCGCTTTTATAAAATTCAATATTCAAAGGCAAGAGCCAACAAGCCAAGAATTCGCCGCTAATTTAAGCGAAGCAAACGGGATATGGGGATTCTTTAAGCTCAAAAGGAATTTTTTTTTGCCTAAGCGTATGGAATATCTCATGGTTGTACATCTTGACCCCAAAATTCAAAATATGTATAGTTATCTCCGCTCAGGGCTTCACGCTGCTCTACAATCCTTTCCCAAGGATGCTCGTCATTACCAAATAAGTTTTTTACTCATCTTCCTTTTAACAGGAATTTTCAGTTTGAAATGGCCAATTATACCTACACAAATTATCCTTACTTTTTTTATTGCTTTAAGTGTCCAATCCTTTGGAATCATTTTTCTAAAACTTCCCGTCTCCTCATTAAAAAGCGCCCTCATATCTTCATTTAGTCTTTGTTTACTTTTTAGATGTGATCAATATTTAATAATTGCTCTTGCTGCTTTCATCACTATTGCTTCAAAATTCATCTTCAGAGCCAACGGCAAACATTTTTTTAATCCGGCAAATATTGGAATTTGCGCAACCATCTTATTAACTGGGCAAGGATGGATTTCTCCCGGGCAATGGGGCAGTGATGGACTTTGGTTATTTCTAGTTGGCATTCTCGGATTTCTAGTTGTTACAAAAGCAAATCGCATGGAACTTGCTTTATGCTTCATTCTTGGATTTGGGATTCCACAAGTCATCAGAATGTATTTTTATCAGGGGTGGCCTGCAGATGCACTAACGCACCAATTTACAAACGGTGCGCTTTTACTCTTTACTTTTTTCATGATTACGGATCCTGCTTCTACTCCCACTCATAAGACTGTTCGAATTATTTGGGCATTTATCGTTGGATTTCTCGCCTTCTATTTACAAGCTTATCACTGGATCAACGGATCTCCCATCTGGGCACTCTTCTTCCTATCTCCATTAACACCTGTTGTAGATTATTTCTTCAAAGGTGAAAAACATCAATGGACAAAATCTTCCATCTCGCTAAGCCTTCCGTCTTCCAAAACAAAAATCCAAGTTCAATAAAATAATAATTAATAAAATAATCATGAAAAAAATCCTTCTTATCTCTGCCCTAGTGTTGATGACAACACTTCATGCAGATGCATTCTGTGGTTTCTATGTAGCAAGAGCCGATGCAAAATTATTCAACAAAACGTCGCAAGTAATTTTAGTGCGAAATGGTGAGCGCTCAACCATCACCATGAGTTCCGATTTCCAGGGCAATGTAAAAGATTTTGCGATGGTAATTCCGGTGCCTACAGTTCTACAACGAGAAGATATTCGCGTAGTGAACCGAAGCATCTTTGATCAGTTCGATGCTTATTCGGGTCCAAGATTGGTGGAGTATCATGATCAAGCTCCATGCAATCGTTATCTCTACGACAATGAAGTATTAAGCAAAGCCTCCTCCATGAGAGTTCCTGTATCTGCAGAAATGAGTACGAAAGAAGAAGCTGACGAATACAAAGTAGCTGTCATTGCTCGTTACACTGTGGATGAGTACGACATTGAAATATTAAGCGCTAAAGAATCGGATGGATTGGAAAGATGGTTGAACGACCATGGCTATAAAATTCCGGACGGAGCAAGAGAAGTTCTAGAACCCTACATCAAAAGCAATATGAAATTTTTTGTTGTGAAAGTAAATTTGGAAGAACAACAGCGATTAGGAAATCAGATATTACGTCCCATTCAGATTAGTTTTAACTCGCCAAAATTTATGCTGCCTATTCGTTTAGGTATGGCCAATGGAGATGGGAATCAGGACATGATTATTTATGCTTTCTCACAAAAAGGAAGAGTAGAAACGACTAATTACCGCACGGTGCAAATGCCCACCGATCGCAATGTTCCTACGTTTGTGAAAGATTATTTCGGACAATTTTACACATCGCTTTACAAAGAAAACATTCGCAAGGAAGGATACAATAATGTGTACTTAGAATATGCCTGGGACCTCAGTGGACAAAATCAAGTGAAGTGTGATCCATGTGCCAGCGCGCCCCCACTCTATACTGAAATTGCAGAGTCGGGTGTAAATTGGTTGCAGACAAATCGCGGAAACGGATATACAGGACAGTTATACTTCACCCGACTTCATGTTACCTATAACCGAAATGACTTTCCACAAGATTTGGTTTTTCAGGAGACAAGCAATAAAGCACAGTTTCAATGCAGGTATATTTTAAATCATCCTGCGCAATACGTTGACAATTGCCCGGAGTGGTCAAACTACCAGGATGAAAAAATTCAAAGTAGAAGAAAAGAATTGCGCGAGTTAGCATCACTCACCGGATGGGATGTGCGACGATACCGCGACTACCCAAATTATTTTCAAGGGTATCGCGCGCCGCAGCCACCTGATGAAAGAACAGGATATGTAGAGCCGGAATGGACAAATGAAAAAAGAGATGCTAAAAAAATTAAAATAATTGACTTGCCTCCTATTCAAACTATCGAAACGGCTTCAGGTGATGTCATTAAAATTCAAGATTCCATTTCTGAGATTTCACAAGAAGCATTTTTGATGGATGAAAAAGATACTGAAACGGAAAAGAAAAACTAAAATTCCTTTTAGTATGATTGCATTGACGGCGATAACGGGATTGTTTTTATTTCATCGGATAAAGTCGTAGTGTAGTTTTGATAGAAACAAACCTCCTACTAATTATAGCTAGGAGGTTTGTTTTTTATTACCTCGACACCACCAGCTTCTGCACATCATCTTTATAGCCGTTTAACGACATTGCCAATAAGTAGGTGCCATTTTTTAAGTGGCTAGTTTCAATTTTTAATTGGCTAAGTCCTTCATGCAATGTAAATGTACTAATCTCCTTGCCTGTTATGTCAAACACATGCAATAATGCTTTTTCTATATTGGGAGGGATAATTACATCCACCATGCTGTATTCGTTTGCTGGGTTAGGGTATGGTGGTGATAAATGGGATTGAGCCAGTGGCGGTGGATCTAATTGATTATCGGATGTAATTAAACCATTGCTGTCCGTTTTTACGATCCAGAGATCAGACGATAAATCCAATGTGATTGGATCTATGTGGGTGCCGTCTGCATTTCCTGTCATAATAAATCCACCATCCATTGTTTGGGCTCCATCTCTGAACCATTGAAAACCTGGTGAAATTACAAATGTGCGATCCCATAAAATAGTACCCGTTGTATCGAACATAACTAAATACCCATTCATAGGTCCGCCTAAAGTATCTTTAAATACGCCAGAATACATTACATTTCCATTGTCTAAATGTTTTAGTCTTCCATTTTGGTGATAAGAATAAAATACAGGTTTATCCCATAATATATTACCTGCAATATCCATTTTTACTAAATGATGCACCCATACCCAAGGACTGCTTCCTTGCTTAACGGCTTGACACCAATAAAACATAAATTCTTGATTATTTAATTGAACAACACTACCAACAAAATGAAGGTTACCAGTAGGTGGAAAATAATGTGTCCATAACAATTGTCCTTGCGCATTAATTCCACTAATCATCGGTTGCCAATCATTAAATCCAGAATTATTCTTAGTTCCACAAACAACTACTATCGTATCTATACTAATTAATGAAATGTAATTACTTTCATGCGTGTTGGCATTAATTGGCACCCATTTATTGAGTAAATTTCCGGCTGTATCAATCTCCACAATAAATCCTTGTTTGTCCTGCGTATTTTTGTTAAATAACCGCAGGTAACGATTCTGCCCGTTTGTTCATTATAATCAATGGTCCAACCCACATAGGATGAATCACCGGGGCAACGTATGATTTTTCCCATATTGTATTGCCCATCGAATCAAGCTTTACGATGTAAAGAAATGTTTGATAATAATAAACCGAAGGCGATGTTTGACCATAACCTGTCCAATAACTATTACCATTTTCCCCCTTTGTTCCATGGATGAAAGTATAAGTTGGCGCAGCATTAAATTGATTAAAAAAAACGCTATCTTCATTATACTAATTTTGAAAATAAATCGAGTCTCCCGATAAATCTGTTCGCAATGTAAATCCCATTATTTTATTATAATAAGTGCCAACAGACAAATTACTATCGAGCACTGGATTTGAATTATACCCTCCGACAATAAAATGATTATGATAGGAAATTACTCCCATTCCAAATGTGACATTTCCCAAATAATAGCTCCTATTAAAATTTTGTTGTGCATAATTTGTAAAATAAAAAAACAGCATGAAAAATACAACTATGAATATTTTTATAATTTTCATAAGTACAGGTTTTAAAAGCGGGAGATGTAAAAATACCTCTCCCGCTTTAGTTAGAAATTAAAATTTAGAGAAATTTACAGCCCCTACTTTTTGTTGATTTTGAGTAATGGATAGAATGTAATTCCCATTAGAAATTCCTTCAAATGGAATTCTTAACTCGTTGGAAGCAGGAAGTGTTAAACTGGCTACTTCCTTTCCTAATACATCAAAGAAAGAGATTTGCAATTCAGCCTCGGTTAAAGGAGCAAGAATATTAACACCTATAAAATCTTTTACCGGGTTATTTAAAAGTTGCAGAGTAGGGTTCCCGTCGGTTGAATACATATCACCGGAAGCAAGACGATAGATACCCGTGTCGCCTTCTAGCTCTATAGGTTGTAGAATATCATCAATACTGGCTTTTATTGCTCTCGCTTGACCTGATACTCGGTATTCTGAATGTGAGAATTCATCCACAACACTTAATTGCAAACTATCCATTTCTAAAATGGATTTACCATCCGCCTTCAAATTCAGTAAAATTTGATTCAGCCTAGCAAATGCTATTAATTCTTCATTGCCACTTACCTCTAATTCTGTTAAGAGTGATTGAGCGGCAGCAACTGAATCCAACTGAATATATTCTGAATACAATTGCTCTAAAGATCCCTCTGTATTTTGCTCTTGTAAGAATGCGATTAATGAATCGATTTGCTGTTGATTTTTGAACCATTGTGATAACTCCAAGGAATACTGAGCTCTAACAGCGGCATTGGGTTCGGATTCAATAATAGCCATGGCTTCATTCGGATCGTTATTCGCCAACTCCATAATTTTTGCACGCGCTGTACAGGAAGTTTGAAATGCGGGATTTGTTTGTTCCTGTATTGTAATTGCAGTTGCAACTACCGGATCAACATCTATAGGCAATTGATTTCTAAAATAACAAAAGTTATGCATTCCACTACAAGAGTTTGCCTGATTTCCCATCACGGCATGCAAATCCTGTCGATTCCCTATACGGAAAAATGAATTGCCGGCTGCCGCACTAGCCGCTGTTCCAAGTTGCCCTTGATCTGGCAAATCGCCATTAATATACCAAGCTGTACTAAAATCGAAAGATCCTTGTATTTCATTATGAAATTCGTTACATCGAATTTGAAGGGCCTCGTTGTTTTTTTCGGTATGAATGCCTCTCCAACATCCATTAAAAATATTTCCCAACACATTGGCATCAATTACACCGCCTTTTGGGCCACTGTTATAAATGAATGCTCCAAATTTAAGGCGGTTGTATACATTATCGACTATTCTAAATCCGTTACTACCATCCATAAACACTCCATAAAAATTTTTAAATTGAGGTCCACCGGATACATTGAAACTGTTTGAAGAAATTTGATCTTCAAAACCATTCAATATATAAATGCAGGTATGCGTATTATTGAATTTATTACTCGAAATATTTAATGCAGATGCATTGCCGCTATTGGATGGGCGAAAAGAATAAATACCGGCTACACAATTATTGAAATCGGCATCGTTAATTTGGATGCTGTTGGTTTCATTCAAATAGATCCCATGGTAAGCTCTATCAAATTTATTATACAAACCTAATAACTGCAAGTGATTCGCTTTAATATTACTGGCATATAAAAAAATAGCTGCATTTTCCCGCATGTGGATACCATAAATTTCCTAATCCTCCTAAATCGGAACTAAACTCGCAATTATAAATTTGTGATGCAAGTCCGTTAATTGGATGATTATTGTAAACAATAGAGAAATAATTGTTTTTAAAATCAGTTCTATCTACAATCATAAACCTCCATCTTTAGGATTTGTTGGAAGCGTATTATTCTCATCATAAAATTTATCCCTGCAAGCGCCTGTTCAATAGAACTACGAGTACCTGTTGAAACATCAGGCAAACTATAAAATTCTCCCATAGCAGCAGTTGGAATATCGCTCCATACTTCAACCTTTCCACATGGTTTCACAAATTGGATTTCCGTTAAGTTTGGTGCCTTCAATGTACAACTTCGCTCCGGGATGAACAATAATTTTTCCAGTTAAGCTGAATTGTAGTTCCATTCCCACTATGTGTAAAGTAATATTGGGCATAATTTCTAATTCATTTTTTATGATGGCTACATTGCCAATTCCTCCATTTAAGGGATTAGAAGCCGGTGTCCATGTTTCAGATTCTTCAGCACTGAAATGATCTACATGATACTCCGTATTAAAATTACAACATTCTTTATCCAAATTAAACACAGTTAAGTAATTTTCGCCATCCTGTTGATCAGGCATAATATTAACTCAACATAATTTCCTGTTGCGAAAAAAACTTGACGAGACTGGAACCCAGCTATATGCGATGTACTTAATTCTGCCCAATTATCAACAAAAGTTAAATTTGAAGGATTATTAGGGTTATTCAATTGTGTAATTATTGTATGAGAATTGGGGTTGTTTGGAGAACTACAATCTATACAAACCATATACAATTTATTATCAATACCAGTTTCTATCATTGAATATCCGTATTTCATGAGTGCACTTTGATTTATGTTTGGTAGTTGAATGGAGGTGCCAGATGAGACATCAATGCAATGCAAATAATCAGGTACAGTAGTTGTATAATAAATATATTGCCCATTGGGAGAAAATTCTATTCCTTTTAACGGGTTTGTAATTGAAGAAATAAGAGGGCCAACAACAAAACTATTTATAGGATTCAAGTTTTGATCCAAATTCACAACTTCAATATCATTCTGAGTAGTTCCTCTTGGAATTGCTAAAATATAATTAGAGGTTACCCCGTTTAATTGCTGCTCATACACTTCTAGTTCCGACTTCACCACACCGCTTCCTGGATTACTACCGTTTGAATTAAGAGTTGAAAAAACGAGATTAGCAGTAGAAATCCCAGAATTGGTAATAGTAGAAGCATAAACTTGCCCTCCAGAAGAAATAAATAAGATTCTATTTCCATCACTACGAGGACGAGTTACCGCCAAATGCATTTCACTTGTATGAACGCTAAAATTAGTCCAGGTTCCTGACCCATTAGAAATATCAGTTGAGATAACCCAATTACCAGAATTAGCTCCCAATAATGAACCATAAGCATTTGCTACCGTATTATAAACATCCATATCAATAGTTACGAATGACGGTCTTGGATTTGTTCCATCAAAACCACCTCCTTCATAAATATTTGCTGAAATAATATAGTATTGACTACAAGCACCTGGCACGGGAACAATACAAATTTCTGGATAACCAAGAAAAGGAGCTTGGCCAGTACTTGTATTCACATTAATTCTCCCTAATTCAACAATATTCTCATTATAAACAACTCCACCATCAATAAAAAAAGACAAATCATTATTTTGATCGTGTCTCATATTAAAGCCGGATCCATCAAAGCATGTGTATCCCGCTAATGAAGGTAAAGGCGAATTCGGAATAATAGCTTGAACATCTACATACTCTTCGCCAAACAACCAACGGTTACTTTGAGCGATAGAAAAATTAATCATAAACAAATAAACTATAAAATGCAGTACAATTTTGCCCCTGACAAGAGGAATAAGTATTTTTTAACGTTTTTCTTGTCGTAGGGGGGTAAAGAGTGTGAGTGAGTGTGAGTGTGAGTGTGAGTGTGAGTGCGAGTGTGAGTGTGAGTGTGAGAGTGTGAGTGTGAGTGTGAGATTGGCAATGTAAATGACGCCTGTTGGGCAATTTCCAAATTTTTCATAATTAATTTTTTAAAACTGTTAAACTATATTAATAAACCGGTACACCAAACGTACGGAACTTTTCATCCAAAACAAGGCCTAAATGCATTTTCACTACTTTTAGTTGACATTTATACTACTTCTAGTATATGTTTTATACTACTTAGTATATGTTTTATACTACTTCTAGTATATGTTTTATACTACTTAGTATACGATTTCAGAAAAATTTCGTATGGGAAAGCCTTATAATGAAAGACTCTAAAATCGAATCCAAATAGCTCCTTAAATTAACCACAAAAAAGGGGTACAAGTTTTCACAAGAACCCCTTTCTAATTAAAACTATTTATTTTTTTACCAAATATTCACTCGTAAACTATCGGGGCGCCACATGGCATCGCCTTCTTTAATATTAAAAGCTTTGTAGAATTCAGGGATGTTTGCCAATGGTCCGTTGATGCGCAGATGATTGGGTGCATGCACATCGGTCATGATTCTTAAAGCTAACGTTTCATCGCGCATATGTCCGAGCCAGCTTAGTGCATAACCCATGAAGAAACGTTGATCTGGAGTTAATCCGTTAATCAACTTACCACTCTTGTACTGCTCTGTTTTTGAAAGGCAGTATATCCTAAAAGAACACCACCTAAATCAGCGATGTTTTCACCTTGAGTAGCTTCACCATTTATTGACAAACTATCCAGCAATTTGAAATCGGAGAATTGGCGAACGATCATCTTAGCACGCTTTGTAAATTCCGTTTCATCGGAAGGTGTCCACCAGTTTCTCAAGTTCCCCTTCTCGTCAAACTGTCGGCCTTGATCATCGAATCCATGCGTTAACTCATGTCCAATAGTGGAAGCACCAGCGTACCCGTAAATAATTGCATCGTCTGCTAAAGAATCTTCCAAACCGGGAATGATAAAAATAGCGGCAGGAAGAACAATTTCATTGTTAGAAGGATTGTAGTATGCATTATAAGTTTGAGGTGTCATGTCCCACTCGGTACGATCCACAGGTTTTCCTAATTTAGATACTTGGAAATTATGCGACCAAACATTACTACGCAAAATATTCATTACATAGCTTGATCGATCAATTTCTAAAGCGGAATAATCTTTCCACTGATCAGGATATGCTACTTTTACGGTGATGGAATTCAGTTTAACGATAGCCTTTGCTTTTGTTGAATCAGTCATCCAAGTTAATTTTCCGATGCGTTCACGATAAGCTTCGATGATATTATCCGTTAAATCTTTATATCGCTTCTTAAAAAGTAGGAGACACATACTTCTCCACATACAATTGCCCTAACAAATCACCGATAGAACTTTCCTCTTGATTTAACACTCTCTTCCAACGCGGCCGCTGTGCTTTTACTCCGTTTAATATCGTTCCATAAAACTTGAAATTTTGATTTACAAAAGGAGCACTTAAATAATCAGCAAACGAATTAATGATGTTCCAACGCAAATACACTTTCCAATCCTCCATGCTATTTGCTTTTAAGCTTTTCTCCACCTCTTTAAAAAACTCAGGTTGCCCAATGATGATAGAATCAATTCCTTTCACATTCATTCCTTCGAACATCATCTGCCAATCGATGGAAGGTGTCAATGATTTTAATCCGTTAAACTGCATTTTATTATAATTCAGATATGGATCACGTAAGTCTTCTAACTTACGGGAAGATTTTGCCAATGCCTTTTCCATTCTAACTACCGTTGATGCGTTTGCTTTTGCTTTGATGCTATCATCGCCCATCAGTATAAACATAGCTTGTAAATGATTCTCATATTCCATGCGGATGGTCACATTACGTGCATCCATATTGAAATAATAATCGCGATCAGGTAACCCGATTCCGCCTTGATACAAATGCAAAGCTTGTTGATCGGATCGCATTTCATCTTGAAAAATATATGCTGAATACAATGGACTCACTCCATAAGTTTGAAATTTTGCAATAACTTTCACCAAGCTCGCAAGGTCCGATATTTGATCTATCGATGAGAACTCATCTTTCAATGGATCTAATCCTTGTTTATCGATACTAACGGTATCCATCCCCGCAAAATAGAAATCACCAATTTTTTGTTGGCTGCTTCCTTTTTCTGACGTTGCTTTAGAAGCTTCTTCGCTTACTTTGAGCATACGGTTATTGGTTTCCTCTTGAACGAGTGTCCAGATGCCCCAAGATTTTTCAGCTTCAGGAATAGGATTGTTCTTTAACCATGTTCCGCAAGCGTATTTAAAAAAATCGTCGCCTGGATTTAGTGTTGTGTCCATGTTCTCCACTAAAGGGTCTTTAACTGGAGCAGTTGGTTCAGGACCTTTGCAAGATGCAATGCATAGACTTACCGAAGCAAGTATTATTAATTTAATATTTTTCATAATATGATTTAGGGAATCAAAGGTAATTAATAGAACTACTTAAGCAAATATTCCATTGCTTTGTTTTTCTCAATTACAGGAGGGTGACAGGACTTTTCTCGACAAACAAAATATTGAGTAGCGTCTTTGACAAATCGGCTATTAAAGATGGAAATATTGGAATCTACTTCTGTTCCTGCAATGATAGTGAGAGGTAAATACTCATTTAGAACAGATTGCAATTCAACTTTACTATTTGGTCCTGTAATCGCTAACTCAGTACCCTTTTCCAATTCTAAATTCACTCGAGCCCAACGACTGTACCATGCGGTTCCCTTTTCTAAATCGGGTTTCATCACTTGCAACATTTTACGACAACGATTTTCTAGAGACGAATCGCCATTTATTCTAGACAAACGCAATAGATTATGCGACATTACTGCATTGGAAGATGGGATCACATTGTCTTGCACTTCTTGTTTTCGAGCAATTAGCGACTCCGATTCAGAAGAAGTAAACCAAAAGATAGGCGAAGTGTCACTGGAAAATTCTTTCAACACCGTTTGGGCTAAATCATCGACCAAACTCAAATAATGAATTTCCATCGTACATGAAAAAAGTGAAAGAAAAGCTTCCATCACGAATGCATAATCCTCCAGAAACCCGGGAATCGTGACCAAAACTTCATCTCCCTTGATCTTTGCAGCATGAAAAAGGTGTTGATTTTTCAAGAAATTCTTCTCAATAAACTCAGCACATTTTCTTGCCACTTCTAAATAATGCGGATCTCCCAAAGCGGTATAGGCATCTAAATAACCTGAAAGCATCAAGGCATTCCATGAGCATAAAATTTTATCATCGAGTCCAGGTGAAACGCGTTTACTACGCGCCTCAAACATTTTATTTCGAATGAATTCGATTTTAGAATTTAACTCCTCTTCAGAAAAAACATACTTCTCCAAAATATTTTTTACAGATTCAGGACGCAATGGAATGTACAAATCATGCTCCCAATATCCTTTATCATTCAGCGAAAAATAATCGATAGCCAATGAAGCATCGTCTTTCAGCAACGTATTTACTTCGTCGATTGTCCAGCAATAAAACTTCCCTTCTACTCCTTCGGTATCGGCATCTAATGCAGAATAAAATGCACCACTTTCGCTTCTTAATTCACGCTCAACAAATGCTAAGGTTTGCACAAGTACATCTTTATACAACGGATTTTTACTTTCTTTAAATCCATCTGCATACAGCGAAACCAACAATGCATTATCGTATAACATCTTTTCAAAATGCGGAACTTTCCAAACCATATCGGTACTGTAACGTGCAAATCCGCCACCGAGCTGATCATAGATACCTCCGCACGCCATCTTCGTTAAGGTAAGATGAACGTGACTTCGAGTACTTTCATCCTTCTCCGTAAAAGTGGTTGCTAATAAATAACGATATCCATCGGGTAAGGGGAATTTAGGTGCACGAAGAGGTCCACCTTCTTCGTGATCCCATTGCTTCGACCAACGATTTACTAATTCAGTATGATTAGGAAAACTTCGATCTGCATCATCGGTTGAAAATTGAATAGTACTCATCTTTTTCATTCCATCCATCAACTCACCGGCATATTCATCACACTTTGCTGGATCATTTCTAGAAAAAGCAGCAAGCTGCAATAACACTTGTCGCCACTGTTCCTTTGGAAAATAAGTGCCCCCATAAATAGGACGTTGATCGGGAAGTGCAATTACATTCAGTGGCCACCCACCTCTTCCTGTCATCATCTGCACCGCATCCATATACACTTGATCGATATCGGGCCGTTCTTCGCGGTCGATCTTGATGCATACAAATGATTTATTCATGACCGTGGCGACTTCCTCGTCCTCAAAACTCTCATGCTCCATCACATGACACCAATGACAAGCGGAATAGCCGATGCTGATGATCAATAATTTATTTTCATCGCGAGCCTTCTGCAAAGCTTTCTCCGACCATGCATGCCATTGCACCGGATTGTAGGCATGCTGCAAAAGATACGGTGAGGTAGCATGAATTAATTCATTCGGAGTTTTCATCATACGCCATTAAGAAATAAAACTTATAGATCTTTCTTTTTATTCCACAAAAAAGTAAATCCAACACCCAATATAATGGCAATGGAAAAAACAATATTCGTCAATAATGAATGCTTATCCTGAGGAGTAAGTTCAGCACCATCTCTACGTAACTTATAAATTAAGTAAGACAATACACTTCCTCCGCCTACGCTGGCAAGGACAATAATGATACGACGTCTAGGTGACATTTTTTATGATTTAGTAGCTTAATGCTAATTTTACTTTTTAAAAATCAGTTCACGATTAATAAATAATAATTCTTCTTTCCTTTCTGCACCAACAAATATTTATTTTGCAATAGTCCGTCTGTATTTTGCGTAGCATTTGCATCCGTCAACTTTTGCTTATTAATACTTACACCGCCACCTTGAATTAACTTTCGAGCTTCTCCTCGTGAAGGAAACACATTTGTTTTATCAGACAACAATTCAATCACCGAAATTCCGGATGTTAATTCATCTCTAGAAATTTGCATTTGAGGAACACCTTCAAAAACACTCAACAAAGTTTCTTCGTCGAGTTTACTCAATGCTTCTGTAGGTGCATTTCCAAATAAAATTTCGGAAGCTTCTACGGCTGCGTTAAAATCGGCTTCACTGTGAACACGAATGGTTACTTCCTTAGCGATTGCTTTTGAAGTAAACGTTGATTCGGAGCTAGATCATGTTCCTCCTCTAATGCAAGCACTTCTTCTTGAGATTTTGTTGTAAAAATTCGAATGTAATTTTTACTGTCTTCGTCCGAGCTATTTAACCAAAACTGATAAAACTTATACGGACTTGTTTTCTTTGGATCGAGCCAAATATTTCCACTTTCTGTTTTTCCAAATTTTGTTCCGTCGGCTTTCTTGATGAGTGGTGTTGTTAAAGCAAATGCTTCGCCGCCTTCCATTCTACGAATCAATTCCGTTCCTGTTGTAATATTTCCCCATTGGTCGGAGCCGCCCATTTGCAACTTCACGCCTTGATGCTTCCACAAATAGTAAAAATCGTATCCTTGCACCAATTGATAACTAAACTCTGTAAATGAGAGTCCAGATTCCAAGCGCGATTTTACGCTATCCTTCGCCATCATATAATTTACGGTGATGTGTTTACCTACATCACGAATAAAATCAAGAAAATTAAAATTCTTAAACCAATCGTAATTATTGACAATACTTGCTTGCGTGGGTCCGGCAGTAAAATTTAGAAATTTTTCCAACTGCTTTTTCTGTCCTTGCAAATTTGCATTCAGAATATCTTCACTCAACAAATTCCGTTCGGCTGATTTCCCTGAAGGATCGCCCACCATTCCGGTTGCTCCACCTACAAGCGCCACAGGTTGGTGACCGCAACGTTGAAAATGCAACAAGATCATTACTTGCACTAAATTTCCTACACCTAATGAATCAGAAGTTGGATCAAAGCCGATATACCCTTTCACTGGACCTTTCTTCAAAAGTTCGTCGGTGCCGGGCATCATATCTTGCAACATGCCGCGCCATTTAAGTTCTTCAATAAAATTCAATGCAGGAGTACTCATAAGAAGGGAATTCGAATTAGGATTAAGAATTGACTGCAAATTTACGAATTCGTGAGGAGGTAGCCGTCTTCAAGATCTATACACTTCAATTCATGTTTTATCTCCTTGAGTCTTGATTTTCAAATCCATGCAGAGAGAGGCTCCATTCCATTATCTTCGTCCAATGATTTTAGTAACCGGCGGAACAGGAATGATAGGCTCTCGACTTCTTTATGATTTGGTAAAGGGAGGCCATAAAGTGCGTGCTTTAAAACGCGAAAATTCCTCTATTCATCTTTTTGAAAGCTACACATAAGATGCAATTGCATTACGCGAATTCGTTACATGGGTTGATGGTGATTTGCTCGAAATTGATAGTTTGATTTCCATATGCGATGGTGTTGATACCGTTTTTCATGCAGCGGCGATGATCTCCTTTATTCCATCGGAAGCTAAGCATATGGAAAAAGTGAATATGGAAGGGACAGCGAATCTGGTAAACATTTGCACACAGCTTCCCAACTTTAAATTTTTCGGACATGTTAGTTCTGTGGCCACATTGGGAAGAATTTCGGGAGAACAAAAAATTGATGAAAACACACATTGGGATCCCAACTCCCATCCTTCCAACTACGCGATCAGTAAATACGGTGCAGAACGTGAAGTGTGGCGTGGCATTGCAGAAGGATTGCCAGCAGTAATTGTCAATCCGAGTATAGTTTTGGGTCCGGGAGATTTTACAAAAGGAAGTGCGGCTTTATTTGGAAAAATAAAACGAGGGTTTCCATTTTACACAGAAGGTATAAGTGGATTTGTAGATGTGAGAGATGTAGGTGCTGCGTTGCTATTTCTTTGGAAAAAGAAATCATTGGCGAACGCTTTATTCTAAGTGCAGAAGATTTAAGTTTTAAAAACATTTTTTGACAAAATGGCTGAGGTGATGAAAGTTAAAAAACCATCCATCAAAATTCATTCGTGGATGGCATCATTGGCGTGGCCTTTATTTTTTGTATTTACAAAAATTACCGGGAAGGCGCCTTTTATTACGAGAGAAACGGCGAAATCGGCGCGGAGTAAATATTATTATTCGTCAGAGAAAATTAAGAAATTGGGGTTTCAATTTCGAAGCATTGATGAATGTATTGATTTTACCGTTGGGTTTTTGAAATGAAATAATTCTTTCAACAACAGTATTTTTCAGTACATTTATAATAGATGGGCCGCAGATTTTTTATGATCGCGAAGCATCGCGATGATTCATTATGATTTACTGCAGTAACATAAAGAATTACAAATTGAACACGGATGACGCAGATTAAGCGGATAAAATCGGATTATTTCAATAGATGAAATAGATCATTTTCAAACATTAAACTTTGCTCCTACCTTCTGCAAGATAATCATTTTCATCGCGAAGCCTCGCGATTTTAAATTGTTTCATCTTTAAATCACTTCTTCTTCAATCCCGCATCGTACTTCACAAAAATATTCAGCCAAATAGCGCGGGCTGTACGGAAGGTGTAAGGTGCTATCGCGGCTAAGACAAGCGTATCCGCTATGATGAAAGTGAGAGCGCTGAAATTGGGAAATAACACCCAATAAAATAAAAACACAGCTACGGAAACTGCAATGGTGAATGCATAACTTACATACATGGCGCCATAATAATAACCTGGTTCGGGTTCGAAATTGAGTCCGCAGTTGGGACAATGGGAATGCATCTTCGACATTGTCTTTAAATGATAAGGATTGCGATCGATAAACATATCGCCTTGCAAGCACTGTGGACATTTATGCAAGAATGAACTGTTTATTTTGGTGATTAATTTCATAATAGAGAGTGCAAAGATCGTGAATTACCTTTGATAATGATTGAAAGAAAACCTGATTTAAATCGTATTTTAAAATTGAAAGTCAAGTAAAAACTACTTCACTAAAACCCATGCATTTTTCTCAAATTCAACTTTAATTACAGAGAGTTCAGCTTGCACTTTAGACATATTATTGGATGAATACAAACTAACAATATATAATCCTTGATTGTTTTGTCCAATGATGCTTGCATCGTATCCTAACAAATCGGCTTCTGCAATTAAATTCTTAGCATTTTCCTCTGATCGAAAACATCCACCTACTACATAAAATGAACGAGTAGAACTTTCTTTAGTTTCAGCCACTGCTTCCACTTCTTTCACCACTGGAGCAACGTGAGTAGAATCGATAGGTGTTAACCCTGCTTCTTGAACAGGAATAATTTCAGGAGTAGAATCTATTGCTGCAGGTAAAACACTTTCTTCAACAATAGGTGAATTCTCAAAAGGAGCGATGTCTGAATCTTTAACACCCGAATAACTTACTTCAGGACCTTTATAGATTTCATTCAAGGGAAGAATCTGTGCCAATCCTGTGTTTAATGTTTCTATTACTTTCGGATTAAACACCAACAACGCAAAAACGGCAGCGGCTGGAATTAACTCCAACAAACGCCATACTTGCCAAGATTTTTTTTCTCCGGCAACTTTTAATTTCTTCACTTTTGCTCCTGCTTCTCTTCTGATGGCTGGCGAATGAATCGTAGTTAAACCAAATGCATCCAAGGAATAATTCTCGGCTGTATCGGGTTCAAACTGAATTCGACTTTCGCCATCAAAATTCATAGCACCAATTTTTTCAAACTGAACGAATTCATTCGCTTGCAAACGCGTGATCACATCTTCAACAAAATACTTGATTTTAGTTACTGCATCACCGTAAGTAATTCCTTCGCGGCGAGAAATGTAATTCGCTAAGAGTCCATCGTTGGTACGTAAACTCGCATTAAATGCAATTCGGCGAACGGGAGGATTAAAAGTATGTTGGGCTGGATTTAAAAATGCAGAACGACTATTGGCCACAAATCCACCCAAGCCAGGAATGATTACACAATCACTGACATACAATAACTCGCTGATATATAACGGAATACGCAATTTTGCTGTTCTAAAGGTGCTAAGATAGTACAATGAAGAGGGAAAGGCAAATCGACTGGGTAAAGAGTATCAAAATCAAGGTAAAAAGATAATTCTAGCTATTTAGGATATGATATCATTTATAAGTATTAAATAGTTCAAAATTATAATTATATTTTTTCCGAGTTTAGCACTCACACTGACTTGTACTGAATAGATTACATAAATTAGGTTGATTTGGTTCTTCGGACATCAATTATATAAATTTCAATTTTAAATTAAGATTCTAGTCCTATTTTACTTTTTACTTTCTTTTACGTGAAAAGAAAGTGCAACTCCGATTATTTTTATCTTCCTATAAATAGAATTGTGGAATGCCGACTTACATTCTATAAACTTTAAACCTTTCGCTAGTTTTATTTGTAGAGTCGGTATAACCAAAGAAAGCACGCCACCCATCCCGATAGCTATCGGGATTGCCTGGACGACCTTCGCGCCGTACCGAACGAAATTCCTGTTTATTAAAATTTACTGCACGAATAATACATCCATTTATATATAAATAATTGGACTACATACTATGTATAAATGGTATAATCTAAATCACAGAAAATAATCACGGAGAAATGTACTGTTGTGCTCTTTGTAAATCTTCGGGGGTATCTACCGCCATGGTTTCAAACTCGGTAATACGGGTTCGAATTTTAAATCCATGCTCAAGCCAACGGAGTTGCTCGAGCGATTCAATTTTTTCCAACACTCCTTGTTGCAATTGAGTTAAGGTTGGCAAGATGGACACTTGATACCCATAAATACCAATATGCTTATAATAATTATGTTGAGGCAACCAATGTTCCGTTTTAAAATTTTTCATGAATGGAATGGGCTGACGAGAAAAATAAAGGGCATCGCCATTTGCTGCCACTACCACCTTCGGAATATTTTCATTGATTAATTCATTGTGCGAACGAATGATCTTTACCAACGTCGCGATGTCTACTTTCTCATCACTCAATGCATCGGCCAACAAATCAATTTGACCTGGATCAATAAAAGGTTCATCGCCTTGAATATTGATGACGGCATCGAAAGTCTCATCTAATTTAGAAAGTGCCTCTGCGCAACGATCGGTACCGGAAGGATGGTCGGTGCGGGTGAGGATCACATCACCCCCCAAAGCTCCTAACGGTTTCGGCTATACGATTATCATCGGTAGCTACCACCACCCTTTGCAATGAAGTTGATTTCTTTGCTTGCTCATATACTCTTTCGATCATTGTTTTGCCTGCAATTAAGGCAAGGGGTTTACCTGGAAATCGAGTTGAATCGTAACGTGCAGGAATAATTCCAACAATCTTCTTCATTCTATTTAACTTTTGCTCCGCGGTACAGATGAATAAATCCTTTTAAAATTCGTGGTTTGGTTTCTCCGTTCAACATAAGTTCATTCACCTTACAAACATAAAAATAAACGCCTTCAGGACTTTCTTCGCCATTATTCCTTCGCTTACCGTTCCAATTTATATCCGCATCGGTCGTTTCAAAAACTAAATCGCCCCAACGATTAAAAATTTGCATATCTACATCTTTTACATCACGGTATGGTAGTATGGGATGATAAATATCGTTAACTGAATTTCCATCTGGTGTAAAGATATTTGGCAACACATAGTCGGGACAACTTTCCGTACATACGATATTACTCGACAAACTCACATTCGAACTTGAATCTGTCGCTGTAATATAATAACATCCTGCAATCGAATTTATCCCCTGATATATGTAAGAATAATTTCCTGCACTCACCGTAGCAATTTGCGAAAACTGATTATTACCCGGACCCGAATAGTACAAAGTGTATTCAAATACATCATAAGCACAAGTAGTATCAATCGACCAAATTAACGTATCGAGCAATGCAGGACAATTGGGTCCATTCACTAGTAATGGTGGACATGGTGCTTCATTATCAATGGGCGTACTGCAAAAAATTTGAGATTTATTTATAATAGGATTCACCAATCCAGCCACAAAATATTCACCAACGCTTTTCACATAATAACAATAATTTTGTCCATTCACCAGCGAATCATCTACATAAGTAAGATTACTTGTAACGCCGATAGAATCAAAAACATTAGGTAAATTTTCGCGATACACAACGTACTCATGGTTTGTCCAAGGTACATTAACATTGAACGATAAATTATTTTTCTCATCGCCTGGAGTAGCTGTTAAATAAATACTGTAAGCGGTTTGTGAATTACCCAGAGAAAAAACATTACCAGGCGTATCATTCCAAAACTGTACTCTATAACGATATTGAACATCCTTTGTATTTAAACCATTGTCTGTATAAGTAGTATCATTCAAATTGGTGTAAGTAATTACATCAACAAAATTTCCAGAAGCATCGGCACGTTGCAAAATATAACGATAAGGCCCAGGAGTTTGAATTGTATCTAACTCAGTAGGTTTTCCCCAAGCAACATAAATTTGTCCAGTAGCAAGATCCGTAGTGTTTACATCCACATTCGTGATTACAGGTAAGTCACGGCGGAGACTATTACAAAACTCGATTGAAGCATAACTCTCGGCACCATCGGGATAAAAAGCCGTTATCATATAGCAATACTGTACTGCGATGGCTAGACCGTTTCCATTATTATTATCAATATAGTTGGTAGTACCTAGACCGTTCACGGAAGCAATTCGTACATATCCAGTGTAAGCTGGTACTCCTGTCTCACAGTAACCTGGAATAAATCCATACGAACTCACACGACGATAAACATGATAACCAACCGCCTCAGCACAAGCACTTTGATCCCAACTCAACTGAATTGTATTTCCAATTGGAACTGAAATCGGATTCTTTGGAGAAGGTCCAACAACGGTAATATTCACCGATTCTAAATCGGCGAGTTCAACTTGAGCGTTATTATCCCTAGCCTTAAACACAACCGCGTAAGGCGCTTTACGAACGTGTGCACAATTCGTATTCCAGTCAAATACTCCTATAGCGGTTCCTTGAGCCGGAGTAGAATTAAATGTTGCAGGACTCACTAATACTTCGAAAGGTCCACCGGTTGCAGAAAGCGTTACTGTTTCCGTCGCGGTAGGGTCGGTAGCAGATATAGTAAACGAAAGAAATGCACCCGCTTCAACGCAAGTATCCACAATATTTGAGAATACGGGAGGATCATTAATGGGCGGATAAATAGTGATCTGCATGTCGCGCGTGACGTATCCGATATTGAGCAAACCAATCCCAGGAATATTTCTCCATTCACGAATAATCATCGCCACGTTATACTCTCCAATTTGCTGTGGTGCATTCCATACTAAATCACCTGAAATCGCATCTAAAGAAAATGAAATACTACCTACCGGATAAGAAAAAGTTGGGATGGGAGCACCTCCAAATCCCTTACATTGTACTAATTCATACGAAAGACTATCTCCATCGGGATCAAATGCATTCGGATTATGAATAAAAATTCGATTTACGGCACCATCATCAATTGGTGGTTGCAACAATTGAGGAGACGAATTCGTGAGGAAAGCTGGAGAAATAATTAACTGTGTTTCGACATAAAATGGCAGATTCACAGAACCTTGAATATTTATAATATTAGCATTTCTATTTTCATCTAAAAAATACATCTTATAGCTTCCGCTACCAGGATAGGTATGCTCTCCAAAATAAATATTTCGTTGAATGTCGGGACCTACATTAAAAGTAATGCTTGCACGTGGTAATGTATCACGATTACCATCTCCCCACCAAAATTCCAATTCAGGGCGGTCGGCTGGACTTGAAGTTTTCGTATACGTAACGATGGTTGCCCTATAGGTGTATGTACTTAGTTTTACATACGTGATTTCACCGGCACGATTATGAGTAGCATAAGCCTCGTTAGAAAAAACAATAAACATTATTCCGACGAACAAAAAGAGCAATTTAGTAGAATTTCGGATCATCATATATATAAACGCAAGTCTGATAAAATTATTTTAGTAGGTGATTAGCTGTTGTTCCATCATTTCGGGCAACGTACGATACTCATACTGTTGATTTCGCAAAGCAGGTTCGAAACCCGCCTCACGAATTGCTTCTTGAATTCCATCACTCGTAAAGCGGTGTGGTGCTCCGGCTGCCGAAACCACATTCTCTTCGATCATAATCGAACCAAAATCATTGGCTCCAGCTTCCAAACAAACTTGTGCAATCGATTTTCCGACGGTTAACCACGAAGCTTGAATATTTACAATATTTGGCAACATTATTCGGCTAATAGCAATGGTACGAATATATTCATCTCCACTCACGCTATTTCGAATTCCTTTTACACGACGCAACATAGTACCTTCATCTTGGAAAGGCCAAGGAATAAAAGCAATAAATCCTTTGGCATGAACTGGCTTTTCACTCTGTACTTCACGCAACCACACTAAATGTTCAAAACGTTCATCTAACGTTTCTATATGTCCGAACATCATCGTAGCTGAAGTCGTAATATTTAGTTGATGGGCTGCACGCATCACATCCAGCCATTCGCGACCCGAACATTTCCCTTTCGAAATCATTCTTCGCACTCTGTCATTTAAGATCTCTGCTCCTGCTCCTGGTAGCGAATCAAGTCCTGCTTTATGCAAGGCCTTCAACACATCTGTATGCGACATTTTCTCCAGCTTTGAAATATGTGCTATTTCGGGAGGACCCAATGCATGCAATTTCAACTCAGGATAAAGGGCTTTCAATTCCGAAAACAAATCAACATAAAAACTCAAACCAAGATCAGGATGATGTCCGCCTTGAAGAAGCAGTTGCTCGCCGCCATAGCGAAAAGTTTCTTCAATTTTTTCTTTATATTGATCAATGGTAGTCGTGTATGCTTCTGCATGTCCCGGAATTCGATAGAAATTGCAAAATTTACAGTTGGCGATACATACATTCGTAGTATTCACATTTCGATCGATGATCCAAGTTACTTTACCATCAGGTTTTTGCTTTTTCCGTAATTCATTCCCCACGTACATCAAATCGGCAGTGGATACATGTTCAAAAAGATATTTCCCCTCTTTGGCGGAGAGAAACTCAAAATTTAATGCTCGCTGGAGTAGTAGATCGCTATTCATTTTTTCATCTTCATTGCCTATAATAACCCCTATCTCAATTAAAAGTTATCATCAATTGCGATATAGAATTGAGGATGATAAAGGCTTTCCGTAATTTCATCCGCTCAAATTTACGCAACTCTATGCAGATCACACTAAAACACCTGTCATCTCCTCGTAAAGATGGACATATCTTGTTACTCTTTAAGAATGAGGACTTTTCGTCAACTTACTTTACGAAAGAAGAAATCGCCTATATTAAGTCGGAGCTTAAGGCTGAAAAGAAATTTGTCGCTGTAAACCAATACAATAGAATGGTTTACCTTCAACAAATCGAGACCGAAAAGAAGAATTCTTCTCAACGACTCGAAATGGCCCGAAAAAATGGATCCACCCAATTTTCCCGTCTTCAAGCTGGAAAAATTGAGCAAATCACCCTTATTTCAACCTTGGCGCCTGAATTGGTACTGGCTTATTCGGAAGGACTAGTATTATCGGGATATCAATTTTTGAAATATAGAACAGGAAAGAAGAAAGAAGAACATTCTGTTAAAACAATTTTTATTCACTCGAAAGGGTTAACTGAAAAAGAAATTCAGCAACAAAACATACTCAATGAAGCAGTTTTCAAAGCGCGTGATTTAGTGAATGAGCCACAATCTTTTTTAAATGCTACTGAGTTTGCAAAACAGTTTACCTTGATGGGCAAACAAGCCGGATTCAAAGTACAGGTGTTGAACAAAGCGAAAATTAAGCAACTGAAGATGGGTGGAATACTTGCTGTTAATTTAGGATCGATTCAAGCTCCTACTTTCACCATCATGGAGTGGAAGCCAAAGAATGCGATCAATAAAAAACCAGTGGTATTAGTAGGCAAAGGTGTGGTGTACGATACCGGTGGAATGAGTTTGAAGCCTACTCCTAACTCGATGGATTTTATGAAATGTGATATGGGCGGCGGTGCTACAGTGGGCGGCGCTATTTATGCTATTGCAAAAGCGAAACTTCCTGTACATGTGATTGCATTAGTTCCGGCAACGGACAATCGTCCCGATGGCGACGCTTATGTTCCGGGAGATGTGATTACGATGATGAGTGGGAAAACCGTTGAAGTATTGAATACCGATGCGGAAGGTAGATTGATTTTAGCAGATGCATTGCATTATGCAAAAAGATATAAGCCAGAGTTAGTGCTTGAATTTTCTACGCTGACAGGAGCCGCGGCAGCGGCGATTGGTCCGATGGGTATTGTTTGCATGGGTGATGTGAATGAGAAAACCCGAAAAGCATTACATACTGCTGGAGATAATGTGTATGAACGTCTCGCCGAATTTCCATTTTGGGAGGAGTATGATGATTGGATTAAGTCCGACATAGCAGACATCAAAAACGTAGGTGGCCCTAATGCGGGAGCTATCACTGCAGGAAGATTTTTAAATCATTTTGTGGATTATCCATATATGCATTTTGATATTGCAGCACCGGCGTTTAACAAATCGAACGACAGCTATCGACTGAAAAACGGAACAGGTGTAGGTGTAAGATTATTATTTGAGTACTTCAAAAGTTTATCTGGAAAATAAAAACACAATCTACTTTTCTTTTTAAAATCATATCGTTGAAAATAAAATAAAATGAGCACAGAGCACGAAGGCAGAATTAAAGTTGGAATCAGTATTGGTGATATTCACGGAATAGGTCCGGAAGTAGTGATCAAAGCATTATCAGATAATCGCATTACTCAAGTTTGCACTCCGATTATTTACGGCAACAGTAAGGTGATTTCGCATTATCGGAAGACTCTAAGCCAGCAAGAATTCAATTACAACACCATTCGCAGCATCCACGACATCATTCCGAAAAAAGTAAATCTAATTAACTGTTGGGAAGAAGAACTCAAAATTGAAATGGGGGTGGCTTCATCGGTGAATGGTCCGTATGCCATGAAAGCTTTAGCCGCTGCGACTAATGATTTGAAAGGTGGCTTCATTGATGCTTTAGTTACAGCACCTATCGACAAACACAGTATTGCTCCCGAAGGTGGATTTTCGGGACACACAGAGTACTTAGCAAAAGCATTTGACTCTTCCGATTACCTAATGTTTTTAGTGAGTGGGAATTTAAGAGTCGCTTTAGTGACGGGACATGTTCCCATATCGAAAATTGCACCCTTGATCACTGGAGAACGTATCAAGCAAAAATTAAATGTGATGATCAAATCACTCAAGCGTGATTTTGGTATTCGCAAACCAAGGATAGCTGTCTTAGGATTAAATCCTCATGCGGGTGATTCAGGTGTTATTGGAAACGAAGATCGCGACATCATTACACCTACCATCAAAGAAGCTTTCGCGGCTGGATTGTTAGTTTTTGGCCCGTATTCTTCAGATGGATTCTTTGGAACTGGACAACAAGAAAAATTTGACGCTGTGTTGGCTATGTATCATGATCAGGGTTTGATTCCCTTCAAAACATTAGCTTTCGAAAACGGTGTTAATTTCACTGCAGGATTACCCATCGTACGCACCTCTCCAGACCATGGTGTAGCGTATGATATTGCAGGCAAAGGTATCGCCAACGAATCCTCTTTGCGTGAGGCGATTTACACAGCAGTAGATATTGTCAATCGCAGAGTTGATTATGATGAGGTGAATGAAAAACCTTTGGCATTTGGAAAATTGACGGGGGAGCGATAAAATCACTTCCCATAACTTAGGGTTTACACCCTAAGTTATGGGGAAGTGATCGTACATTAGCGCATCAAATACATCTTCCCCCAACCTTTCTTGAAATATTGATCGGCGTTGGTTTCTCTTTTCTCGATATTAGAACCATTGATTCCAGTAATCACACGATAGACATAAACACCATTTGCTAATTGATCGCCAAATTCATCTTTTCCGTCCCATGCATAATCCGTAATATTTCTACCGATTCGAATCGCTCCTAATTCTTCTCTCATGATCTCACGAACTACTTTACCAGAGACCGTCATAATTTGAATTTTAAATTCGGTGGGAACTTCTGAACCTGTCAGCATAAATACAAATCGAGTGGATGTACTGAAAGGATTCGGATAATTCACCACTTCGGTGATTGTACTTTTATTGATTACTTCAAACTGAATTTTATAATCAAAGGCTCCGCTTAAATTTCCTGTCTCATCTTTTGCTTCTACGGCTAGCTCATAGATACCGTCTTCCGTTAAATAAGGATGATAATCGATTCGGAAACTATTATTTGGTAGTAATGCAGGCAACCATCCCATCAGTATAGTATTAGTAGGTGGCCCTTGTGCTGGTTCAAAGTGTAAATACTGCAATTGACCCGAAGGTGATCTTAATGAAATTCTAAAGTTAGAGGTATCGTTCAATGCTAAATACTTATTCTCATCTTTCAATTTTATAAGAATTTCGGGACGTGAAGAAACTATATCTCCATTTAAGATATGAATTCCATCAAAAGTAACATCTAACAATGGATTCGTAATATCTGGATTCACCGTAAACTTCAAGCTTGTTATATTGTTAAAATGATACTGCTCCGGCTGATCGTCGTTTGGATTTGCTTCGATCCACAAACTATTATTACCACGATAGGTTAAGGAGCTAAAACTTACATTACACATAATCGTATCTCCAGCTGGAAGAGTGCGATGGAGTCGAACCGAAGAAATATTTCTACGAATATTATTGGCGTCATAAACAAAATAATTTACCAACAATGTATCCATATCCACGCTGCTAATATTCTCAAAGGCCATACTTAGGCTGATGGTTTCACCTTCTTGAACTGTATCGTTAAAGAAAGAATAAAAATTCGTGTTCAATGATCCTTCTGGCACCGGATCAAAATATACCTGCCACCTTTCCATTTGAGGTGGCGTTCGCAATTGCGAATCTTCCATGTAAGATTTCAATCGAAGATTAGGGTACTGAGATGCATTGATAAAACTCAAATCGATCGGATTCACAATATCCACTATTGAATCTACAATCAACACTTCCTGCCCAGTTGATGCAATACCATACACCTGTAAATAAATGCTGTCAGGCGAAATTCCAGGCTCCAAGTGAGTATAATTCCAATGGAGTTGATTCCAGGCTGTAGCTGGGCCAATTACCGATGAGGATTTAAAACCTTTATCCCAATCACGCGTCAACAAATGATCGATACGCAACAAACTATCGGGATACAACCCCTTCTTAAAAATTACTGATGCAGGATCACCCTTTTTCATAAACATCATGAATTTGTCGCCGGTTTGAAGACTACTAAACTGTGGAACACCGATTGAATTGTAAGCACTCTTTAAAGTATTGAGTGTATCAAACGGAGCCGAGAATGTGGTCCAGCTTAACAAATAATTTCCATCCGGAACATCATTTTGGATAAGGTCAATCAGACTATCAATTCCCACAGTAGCTCCTACGTTAAACAAGAAATACTTGTCAGGACGAGTTCTAAAGCCACATCCTTGCGCTGTATTACAAGAGTAATAATTATAATTACCAAAATAATTTGTACAAGAATCAGATGTCCAAGGATTTTCAAAGTCAATTGAATCCAATACAGCTACTGCAATTTGAGTGACACCAAAGCATCCACCATAATCCATATTCACGCCGTTAATTTCATAACTCGGGCGATTTAATTCATGGGTCATCAACAGAGAATAATTCGAAGAAATAAACTTCGTTTGTCGAGCAGAATCCACCCAAAGCATATTTGCCAAGGCACTTTCCTTAAACTGATAATAATGCGCTTGTGACCATCCTGTTTTTCCAGGCTTAAACAAAAACGAACTCACTTTCCACTGAAACTTTGATGAGATGGCAGTATCAAGGCTCATAATAGAATCATTGGCCACACGCCAATAATAAGCGATATTTGAATCCAACGTTTGGGGAATTACCCAAGAAATTATTCCAAATGCATTATTAGCAACACCAGAAATTTTAGTAGGACTATCAAAGAAAAAGGAAGTATCCACTTCAAATCGATAATTTTTAGCAGAAGCGAATAAGTCGGCAGTTGTGGCCTTCAATGTAATATTTCCAGTTGGTACAATGGCATATTCCTGCGGGAAAACCGGATTAATATCGGTGGAATTAATTAACAATTGAGATTTCGCGACGTTGTTCCCTACATTATCTAACTCATCCACTTCATTATAAACATCCACCGTAATTTCAAACCTATTAAGTCCTGCTCCATCTTTAAAATCTACTGGCAAAGAAATACTAAGAGTATCGATGTAGGTAATATATGGCACTTCAATAATCGTATCTTTTTTATTTCCACTCGGCAGGGTTCTGCTAATCAACACATGCATCGATTCGCTTGTATTCTTTCCTAAGTTCGCTACAGCGAATTTCACCATAAAACTATCCATCTCTGTTGTAACGATAGAAGGCTCATAAAAAATATTTGCATTTTTTATTTCAAAATCTGGTTTTTCAAAAACATTCATTTTGATAGCCGGATCCCCATGAAGTGTCATATTCATACATACGCTCTTCACATCAAAGTTCAAAGAATCATAAATATCTTCCACGGTTTTTTTCATCACTTCGCCAACGGTATAACCATAATATTCTTTAAAATTCACTTCATGAAAACGCAAAGAATACAAATCAAGGGGATCGATGAGTCCTTTATCCGGTACAGCAATGAAAGCGATAGAACCTTTATTAGGAGTTAAAACAAATCGTTCATTAAGCAAACGATTTGTAGTATGAATATCTCCTACAAAACAAGATTGAGCCAGAACCACAGGATAACGATCCTTATTATTATAATTTTCCGGATCATCAGTAGAAATATCGAATGAGGTACCAGCAGCATGACCATAGAAGGTCATCATACTGCATCCAGAATCGATTAATTGCTGAATATATTGACCAAGGTTAATTTGAATGGGTGCAGTTGAACTTTTTAAAATCGTAGTGACATTTCCACCAAACAAAGTATCTTCAATAATTTGTTTGTAAACGTTCAATTTACTCGACAAAACATTTTGTTCATTCAAATCTGTTCCTCCACCAAAATGAAGCACGTTCTTCATCCAACTAGTTGGTGGTAATGTTTGCTGAATCTCAAAAGAAATTAATTTATCTAAGTATGCGATAACATCTGCATCATTTTGGGCTGAGACTCGACCTGTTGCAATTTCAGGAGTAAACTTCGTAGTATTTAATTGAGAAGTAAAAATTTGATCGGATGCTGGCTCTCCATAAGTAGGAATTAAATTTAAACTATAAGCTACACCACTTCTTGCATTTTGCGACAAAACCGATTTACCTAATAACAACATGTACTTCGGAGTCACTGCATTATTATCGATCAACTGATCACAAAAATTACGAATCGATAAAGGGTGCTTCTTAATTCCCCATGCAAACTGATCAAATAATTCGTCGATATCAGTAAGCAGTACATTGTAACCTTTCGTAGTTCGGTAGCTAGCATACGCAGTTGCGCCAGTCCAAATAGATTTATTAGATATCAATAAGAAATCAGCATTTGCTCCCGTTACTTTAAAATTATTAAATCGAGCAAACTTAGCTGGATCTGTATCAGCATTTACACTTTTCATGGTAGCATTTCCGGCAAAAGAAAACACTTGGCTATTATCTAACATAAAACAATGTTGTTCCTGGCCATTCATAGGCACCAAGCCTTTGTACACACCTCCTACTTGAGAAGGAATTAATAACTTCACGGTATCTCCACTCATCACATAAATACGAGGGGCAGCAGCATTAAGATTTACGCATTCCAACAATGCCTTTGCCGAAGCACTGTTGACCCCCATCTTCATGGGTAATGTTTCCCCTCCAAAATCAAAACTTCGCGCATAACGCAATTTAGCATAGGCTATTTGCATGTAATTTAAATTCCCGGGAAAAGTAACATCGTTCAAGGGCATAAATTGAAATACATAATTTCCACTTGATGGTAAGTTCGTGATATCAAAGTTATGCTTCACCAATTCGTAAGCATAAAAAGCGTATCGATTAAGATGCTCCCGGCGCTCTTTAACTGATAGGGATGTGCATTAGCATTTGCGCCCATCACCATTGCCTCTAAGGATGGTAATGGACCTAATGAAACACCTTTTGAAATAGTATAGTTAATATCAAAAGGAGCATTCTTACTAATTCTATTCGACAAAAATCCTTCTCCTTCTGAAAACGAATTATCTGCAATATCATTATAATCACGCCAGCCAATATTATATTCCGCTCCATACACTTTTACTTGCTCTGAAATAAAATATGATTCGGGAGTATAAGCGCCAAAGTTATTGTCATTGAGAATAGGCATTCGTCGATTGTTTGTAGAAAAGGGCGAATAGGTTAAGAAATAAGATGCAGTATCGTTGTAAATACTAAAATAAGGGTTAGGCTGATCTTCTGCGTTCACGTAGAGGGAACGATCATAAGCACCGTCGTTGCCTTTGCCATAAAACTCAATATAATCGCCAGGACCAAAAATATTATCGGCGTTCACATCGGCCACATGAATAAATTGTTCCTTTCCTTTTGCATACACTTGAAAACGATCGGGGCTAAACCATGAGGTAATGGGCACACCATTGTTTTGCATATCGGCATAGGTAACTCTATAAATACCTTCTTGCCAAATACCAATTCTAAAATACTGTTGGGAAGACAATGCCTGTCCACTAGTAAAAGCAATCCATTCATTACCATAGGGCTGTGCAACGGCACTGGATTGTACTAATAAAAATGCAGTGATAAGAGCGTAAAATTGTTTCATGTAAGCTTTTATTTTTTAGGTGAAGAACCTTCCTTTCTCACAATATTCAATCGCAATGAAAACACATTTGAATACAATTGTTCCGATGTATTTCCAATATTTGTTAAGGCGTAATCGATGGTTACATTTTTTAATCGCAATCCAATTCCAATATTAGGTTGAGCAGTGGTGGACGTACTCGCATCTATATTTTTAATCGTTTGAATGTTTCCTAAGCCAGCTCTCAAAAAGATAAAGTCATCATACCCAAACTCTACTCCTATCTTTGGATCAATACTCATCACATCTGTTTTCACTGGTACATTTCTTTTTCCATCAAAAGTGATATCCAAATCAACGGCCGGATTCACTGTAATTTTCTTTACAATATTTGTTTTAAATGCTGTACCTAAAATTAATTTTGGCAAGGTAACTTCCAATCCATTTTCAGGAATAGCATTTCCCGTTTGATCAAACACCTCTTTTAAATTTTCTGTATTGTATGTCCATGCATTGAAAGTTGAGGTAATATCCTTTCCCACCGCGCCGAAAGTCCATTTTCCCTTTTCATATTGTGCACCTGCATCTAAACCGAAGCCCCAAGCCTTCGCAAATTTTCCCACCTTTCGATGAACAACTTTAGCATTTCCGCCCAGACTCAATCCTTCTAATTTGGTTTTCTGCGCATAAGAAAATAAAAATGCATAATCGGCAGATGAGAAAGACCTCAATCGATCGTAATCGATATTTCCATCTTTGTCGATTAAGTCTGTAGAGTCGATAATATCATCGACCGCAAAGCGAATTACAGACAAACCGATAGTACGTGTAGCGTCAATAGGTGCAGCAAAAGAACCATAATCATATTTTGCAATGCCGGCGAAATATTCGCTGTGCATTAACGCAATTTGTAAATTGCCTTTTACCTTTGTTAATCCTGCAGGATTCCAATATCCTGCTGTGGCATCATTCACTAATGCCGACATTGCACCGCTTAATCCGAGACCACGAGCACCTACGCCGATAGCTAAAAATTCATTACTGTACTTTGGAGTTTGCGCGATCAAAGCTGAACTAAGAAGTCCGGCTACTGCGCTTAAATAAAATTTTGTTCTTTGCATGTTCATTAGGTTGTGGCATCCAAACGTTTTTCAGAGACAAAAAGTATTCTCTGAGTTTATGTATACGTTTGGAAGATAGTGAAGGTTCTGAAAATCAAAAGTAAATAGGTTTACCTCTGAAATAGAGAGGAATTCAGTAACATATTAACATAATTTGTTCAGCAGGAGATAAAAAACTGTGAACTGCATCAAAATAGGGGTGAAATAAGAAGGAGTCGAGAGATATCAATTATCTTCGCGCTCATGCGTCACCTTCCCAACCTCATGACCTTGGCTAATTTGTTTTGCGGATGCTTAGCCATTGTATCTATTTTTAGTGGAGAATTAACGACAGCGAGTACCTTCATTTTCATTGCTGCGTTGCTTGATTTTGGAGATGGTTTTGTCGCTCGTAAATTCAATGCTTACTCTGAATTAGGCAAGCAACTCGATTCATTAGCCGACATGGTTAGTTTTGGATTAGTACCTGGATTAATGCTCTACGCTATCTTTGTTATGGGCAGTACGAAGTTTGATTTTGATCCAACTTTGATGATGATGGGACAATACTTTATGTTCATGGTCACCATATTTTCTTGTTTAAGATTAGCCATGTTCAATCTTGACATTCGACAAAGCTCTTACTTTATAGGTGTTCCAACGCCAGCTAACACATTAATGATCACTTCAATACCATTTATTTTAGCTGATAATACTTGGGGACTTAGTCAATACATTTACCATCCTTTCTTTCTCGTTGTCTTTGCTGGGATCTCAAGTTATTTATTGGTATCCGAAATCCCTCTACTGGCTTTAAAGTTCAAGTCATATGCCTGGAATGTTAATAAAGGGCCTTATTTATTATTGATCGTGAGCGTCTTAAGTATTCTTTTATTGAAATTTGCAGCAGCACCCATCATCCTCATTTTCTATGTAATTTTGTCCTTGATTTTTCCACCTCATAAAAAAACGACATGAAATTCAACGCACATATCAATGTAATGCCACAAAAAGCATTGCTTGACCCACAAGGACGCGCCGTAACTGGTAGCATGAAAAACTTAGATCTTTCTCAAATCGAAAATGTTCGAATTGGCAAGCACATCACGTTAGAGATTGAAGCAAAAACAAAAGAAGAAGCCATACAAAATGTGGATATTGCATGCAAGAAATTGTTAGCAAATCCAATCATGGAAAATTACGAGTTCACCGTGGAGCCTGCTTAATTCAACAATATGAAATCTCTCTTTCTATGCATTTGTTCATTTTTTATTTTTAATGGTTCTTTTGCACAAACCGAGAATGAAAAAGCGATTGAAGAAATTTTAGAATTCAGAAGAGGTTTAGATAAAGATTACCAAGATCCAAAGGAATCGCCTTTAGGTGAAAAGAACGCTGCTAGTTTTACTGGCCATCGCTACTTTCCCATTGATTTAGGGTTGCGGGTTTGGGCGAAAGCAGAGGTATTGAAAAACGAGAAATCTTTTCTCATGAAGACCAGCGGATCCAAAACTCCGGAATATCGCAAATTTTTAAAATTAACTTTTAGCATCGATGATAGTAGCTATGTTTTGTTTGCTTACCAAAACGTAGTTTACGCACAAAAAGAAGAATACAAAGACCATTTATTTCTCCCCTTCACCGACAAAACGAACGGGTTTGAAAGCTATGGAGGTGGACGATATATTGATCTTCGGATACCCACCACCGATAGTTTACTGTTAGATTTTAATCAATGTTATAATCCATATTGCGCGTATACAACGGGCTATAATTGTCCGATTCCGCCGAAGGAGAATGCGTTGCATATTAAGATTGAAGTAGGGATTTTAGCACCTGAGCATTAATTGTCGTTCTTATTTAATTTTTTCGAAACAGTTAAAATATTTTCTTCGAAAAGTGATTTCAGGCTTTTAGCTTCTAGCTGGTCAAAAGCCTCTTATTATACGCGGGCTTTTTTCAACCTGCCTGCAGCAGGCAGGCACTAGAGAAAAAAGAGGTCACAAGAGATCACTTGAGATATCTTGTGAACACAAAGTCTTTTGTTTTGACTTAAATAAATCTGCGTTAATCCGATTTATCCTTTTTATCCGCGCCTGCCTGAAGCAAGCAGGTTCAATTTTTCTGCATTCATGTTTCTTACTTCTTGTTTGCACTTTACTTCTGGCATTATTTACGAAACAAACATACGAGTTCACTATAGAAAAACTTTGTGCACTCAAGTGTACTCTAGTGGCTATAGTGTTAAATATTCCCTCTTTAATCACGAAGTCTATCGATTAAAACTACATTCTCAATTCAAAATTCTTTCCGAGATACACTCTACGCACTTGTTCATCGTTGGCGAGATCCTGAGCGCTACCTTCTTTTAAGATTTTACCTTCGAAAAGGAGATAGGCGCGATCGGTGATAGTTAGCGTTTCGTGAACGTTATGATCCGTGATGAGGATGCCGATATTCTTAGCTTTCAATTTATAAACGATAGCTTGAATATCCTCTACGGCGATGGGATCTACACCCGCAAATGGTTCATCTAACAAAATAAACTTTGGACTCACAGCGAGACATCTCGCTATTTCTGTTCTTCTTCTTTCACCACCTGATAAAACATCGCCATTACTTTTGCGAATTTTTTGAAGTCCGAATTCATTCAACAACTCTTCTAATTTTTCATGTTGCTCTTCCTTCGACATTTTTGTCATCTCCAGAACCGCTTTAATATTATCCTCAACCGAAAGCTTACGAAACACAGAAGCTTCTTGTGCTAAATATCCAACACCCATTTGAGCACGTTTATACATGGGCTCTGAAGTAATTTCCCTCATCATCTAAAAAGATTTGTCCTTCGTTGGTAAAAAGAAGTTGTTTTTCCTGCCCCATTGGGTCCGAGCAATCCCACAATTTCACCTTGTGCCACTTGAATTGATACGTGATCCACTACTGTGCGGCGTTTATATCTTTTTACAAGGTTAATACTTCGAAGAATTGACATGGCGTAAAATTAGTGAATAATAGGGAACAGTGTATTCCATTAATATTGGCAGCTATTAAAAATAGTGTACGAATGCTACCTTATGCCAAGGTATCAGGCAGAAGCTGCGCTATGTTAATCACCATAGCTATCGGGAAGCAGAGGCTTGCGCTTCGCTAAAGTTTCTCGCAAAGGCGCTAAGGCGCTAAGGCTGCGCTGCGATAAATTTTCTTCCTAAGGCGCTAAGGCTGTGCTATGCTTAATTTCGTGTTATATTATCTTGACTTTAAACATACAAAGCGCTAAGGCGCTAAGGCTGTGCTATGCTTAATTTCGTGTTATATTATCTTGACTTTAAACATACAAGGCGCTAAGGCTGCGCTGCGATAAATTTTCTTCCTAAGGCGCTAAGGCTGTGCTATGCTTAATTTCGTGTTATATTATCTTGACTTTAAACATACAAGGCGCGAAGGCGCTAAGGCTGCGCTGCGATAAATTTATTTTCTAAGGCGCTAAGGCTGCGCTATGTTAATCACGATAGCTATCGGGACGCAGAGGCTTGCGCTTCGCTAAAGTTTCTCGCAAAGGCGCGAAGGCGCTAAGGCTGCGCTGCGATAAATTTTCTTTCTAAGGCGCTAAACTTTCTCGCAAAAAATACTAAACTATTTACTTTGACTTTTAATTAAAAAGTCAACTGGAAGCTACCGCGAATTCCAAACTTAGAGATATTGGGATTTTCCAAATAGCTCATCCTCCATAGGAAATCGACACGCAGAATTTTGAAGATATTCTCTACGCCTACTCCTGCTTCTACGTATGGTTTTTTATTGAGAGAGTAAAATAAACTTTGATTGGCTTGCAAATTTAAGTTTGAAGTTGACAATTCGCCCCAAACAGCTTTCACTTGTGCTACTTCGCGCCATTTTAATTTACGCAACAACGGAATTTTGTCGAGGAAAAATCCATCGAAATGATGCGTTGCAAATCCACTTAAATAATAGTCACTCACAAACTCAAAAAAATTCATCATGTTAAATGCTGCGTAATCGTAAAAATAAGTTTCGTTACCTGGATGAATTTCAAGCAATGGATAAGGAACCTTACCCCATGTTCTACCTGCACTCAACACCCAATAAGTATATCCAAATGGATTCAATTTTAATCGATCATCAATTCGAATTGACAATTTATGGTAATCGAAATCACCCTCTAAAAAACCTTTAATTCCCTTTGTATAATTGATCTGAATGATCGGGTGTTCACTGCCCAAGCTAATGCGATCTACTTTTCCTGCGACAAATTTTTCACGGTAGGCGAAACGCATAAACATGCTTAACTGTGTAGTTTGAAAAGTATTTACAACCAGATTCTTTTCTTCGCTTGTAAAATAACTAATATCTAATTTCCCCAGCGGGTGAAATTCATTGTGGGACAACGTCACCTTATTACTTAGACCTGGAAACCATTCTATTTCATACCATAATTTCTGGAGGCGGGAAGAATTTAATTTATTTGCCGGATTCCTTCTAAATACCGATGATAAAATATTATCATCTTGAAATGCATTATCACTTTGCCCTAATTGCTCTATATCAAATCGGTATTGTACTCCGGTAAATTGCCGAGGCTTGTCCGAGATTTTAAACTTTGCTGCACCCATGTATTTAAATCGTTCATCTTTTAATCCATAAGCGAGATAGCCTTCTAATTGAATTTTTGTACTAAGATCGTCGCTAGTACGCATTCCAATACGAAAGCGATTTCCCTCTACTGGATTGGAACTATACACGGTGTAATAGGGTCCGAGTTCGATGAGTCCAATATCTTTATATCCTGTGAAGAAAAGGGTAATTAATTCTACGTAAGTTTTAAAAGCAGGCAATGTTTTTATCGTATCTACCATGTGGTAAATTTTCTGCTCGCGTTCTGCTAAAGAATCATGACGATTAATATCCCAGTAATCGGCAGTTTTATTTAGCGCATCATCATTCACGCGAATGATTTCTGTACCTTTAAATATTTCATCTGGAATCGTATGATTCACCTTTATTTTTCGGTAGGTAGTCGACTTTCTACCAATGAAGCTCATGCCTTCTTGACGTGCTGCGAAATCGAGGACCAACATATCTCGCATCAACATCCACCTTACATCATCTACACGTGTATATTCCTGCACGATGGCCATGTCTTCCACCCAGTTGATATTCGCATCATGAGCAATACGCATTGATATTTTCTTGATGGCAAACGTAGTATCGTGCACCCAAAAATCGCCACTGAATGTTAATTCCTGTGGACGTCGCGGTTTGAACTTCATCTTATAACACCACTGATTATCGAGGAAAGCTGAATCGAGTAAATAATAACGATAATACACAAGACCTAAATCTGAAGCTGGACTAATAAATCCCTTTCCAAAAAGTTCTATAAAATTATCGTACACATTCACCCGTTGGTACATATCGCCAAGAAACTGAGTCACAGAAGCATTCTCCAAACCAGAAACTTTACTTGCTTTAATAATTTCCTGCTTACTACTTGGACTACTTCTGTAATATAAATCCGACAAAGTTTCGCTGATAAAAAAGGGAAGAAAAGGTTTACTATTCGTTTCATTACTATCAATATTATCCCAAACAAAAGCAAAAGGTTTGAGCAACTTATTCTTCTTCATTTTGTCACTTATATTCGTCAAATCGAATTCCAGTTTATTATACACTTCGTATTGAAAAGAGCTCAATTTTGTATGATCGTTCTCGAATTTATGTTTAATGATTTCACGAAATATAATGTTCGCGGGATTCTCACCCGCCTTAATCACCACTTCTTGCAATTCCACTTTACTTGCCTTCAGCACTATATTGATCATTTGATCCTGGCCTTTCTTCACACGCATCTTCACGGTCTGATAGCCCACCAAGGTACAAACCACAGAATCGCCAGGAGTATTAGTAATTAACACATAATTACCATCAAAATCGGTATTGGTACCGACTGTAGTTCCTTTAAAAACCACCGTAGCGAAAGGGATTGGCTCATTCGTAAGTTGATCCGTCACCTTTCCTCTGATTTTAGTTTGTTGCGCAAGAGAAAGCTGCGCGAAAAATAACATCGACAAAAATAATAAGTAATAATATCTCATACTTTATTTAATCGGGTGATATACGTTTATACGATACTATTTTGTTAATGTTCCTAGTTCTTCCCAGTATTCTACGGCCCTGCGCGTATGTGGAATCACAATACTTCCTCCTACTAAATTTGCAATCGAGAAAACCTCAAAAAGTTCTTCTGTAGTTACTCCTTGCTCCTTGCATTTTCCAAGATGATAACGGATGCAATCATCACAACGTAAAACCATCGAAGAAATTAGTCCTAACATCTCTTTTGTTTTCACATCCAAAGCACCTGCCTGATAAGTGGAAGTATCGAGTGCCCAAAATCGTTTCATGTTCAGATTCCCTTGTGCGAGAATCTTCTCATTCATTAATTCGCGGTACTCATTGAAGTTTTTTACCAAAGACATTATTTATATTATTTAAATGAGGCCCATCGCCCTCAGTTACTAAAGTAGAACATTTACCCGAAATCCCAATTAACTAGCTTGTTTCTTCCAGCCTCCGTTTCTTACTCACCACGGCTTTAGACACATAAATACTAATCTCATATAAAATAAAAAGAGGAATTGCGACTAATAGTTGACTGGTCACATCGGGAGAAGGGGTGATTAAAGCAGCGATAATCAAATTGAAAACCATGGCATGTTTGCGGTATTTCCTCATAAACTCTGGGCGTAATATTCCCAGTTTACTTAAGAAATAAACAACCATTGGCAATTCGAATATTATTCCGGTAGACATCGATAAAACTGTCACCGTATTGATATATGAATCCATACTGATGGAGTTCGCTATTTCCGCACTGACTTTATAATTGCCCAAGAAATTAATTGAAAGAGGAGTGATAATATAATAGCCAAATAGTACGCCAGACAAAAAGAGTAAAGATGTAAAAAACACTACGCCTCGCGAAACTTTAATCTCTTTTTCAGAGAGCGCAGGTCGAATAAATCGCCACAGCTCCCATACGAGATAAGGAAATCCGAGAATAAAACCTGTCATAAATGCAATCCACATATGTGTTGTAAATTGCCCGCTGATATTAAGGTTTACCACGAAAAAATCCACTTTATCCAGGCACATTCCCATGTCGTATCGGGTACTCAACTCACACAATAAACGATAAGTAAGAAAATCGGAATTTTTGGGAGCCATGATAATCCCATCAAAAATAAACTCCTTATTCATGAATGCAACGATAGCTATTGCTACAATAAAAATGGCCGAACGCACGATATGCCAGCGAAGTGCCTCGAGGTGATCGAGGAAAGACATTTCGCCGGAACTTTCTTTACCTAACAATGACATTTCAATCTCAACTAAGAGACTGCAATATTAGTGGATTTTGGGGAGTTGAAAGAAGAAAAAAATAGAGCATGAAAATTAATCATATCAATATTCTTCCTTCTATAACTTCCTAATGTAAAAATTCAACTACTTTACTTTCAGTTTCAGTCGAGTAATAACATCTGAAACAGGCGTACAAAAACCAAGACCTTCCGCTCTTCCACCAGAAATTTTAGAATTTACTACCCCAATAAAAGTTGCCGGACTTTTAACTAAAGGGCCTCCGCTATTTCCAGGGCTCACACTCACATCTGTTTGAATTAAGGTCAGTCCGTTACCTCCCTTTCGTATCCCAGATACAATACCCTTTGAAACCGTTTGACTTAATTCCATGGAAGCTGGAGTTCCGATGGCCACTACTTCATCTGTAACCTCAATTTCCGAGCTATTATTCAACGAGAATGAAAACGGGAAAGATTTCTCCGTTTTCAACAGCGCCAAATCTGCAATCATACTTGTTCTATTTATCTTACAACTTAAAGTATCCCCTTTATTCGTTATTATTTTAATTGAACTGTCGGGAGCATCTGCAATCACATGATAACTTGTCAAAATATATCCATCATTGCTTACTACGCATCCCGAACCAAATCCTTTATTTGTTTTAATGGTAACAGTGGCTTTTAAGGCGGATTTCATATCCGCTACTGTAGTTGAACTTACCAATTTCAACTCGTTCAATTTAGAGGCGTTTAAAACTTCATCATCCTTAAAGATAACATAAATAGCTGAATCTAAAAACTCATCTTGTAAAGTATTTACAATCGCTTCTTGCATCAATTTATCCATAAATGCAGTCTTCTCTTTATACTCCAATTTTCCCCAGTTTATAAAATTTAGAAAATAAGTTCCTGACTTAGAATCACGATCAAATGAATACAATTTTTTCCCAAATTGATCTTTAAAATCATATTTTAAACCCACTTGCATTTGCATTGATAAACTATTGCAATCTTTTTCAATTTGATAAAAAAAGCTACGTGCATAATTAAAAGAAATTTCTACCATGCACTTATGTTCCTCTGTATTAAACAAAGTATTATTGGTATCAATATAACCACTAGCCGAAAGACCTAAAAGCAAATTTTTTCCAGCATTTTCTCCAAAACCTGAAACACCTGACTCCGTAAAACAACGTGCATCTATTTGTGCAAATCCATTCTTTCTATATTCTTTATAGTCATAAAAAAAATAATCAGCTTCAAATTTATCACCAGATAGATCCTTTATTCCTATGGGTGGAATTCCGCTTTCACTTTTATAAATTTTTCTTTTTACATCAACTATGATTTCTTTATCTTTAAAATAAACTACTTCGTTCTCTGTATGGTAACCAAGACGTTCAACTCTAATTTGGCTAAACATTTTTTTAGGGTCAACAGTTATTTTTACTGATTTTCCCTTTCCTTTTTTCACGCCATCTATAAAAACTTCACAATCGTTTGAATTTGTTTTTATTGTGATTTCACCTTTTATTTGTCCATAAACAGGAGTAAGATTACAAAACAATATAAGCAATAGTATTCTCATTAAATTCACCATAGTTCTAATATTAATAAATTACGATTTTAAATAGGTTTTAATTAAATCTCTTAACAAAAATAAGGAATTACATTGAATCCTCTTTTTCTATTATTTTCCATATTACGTAATAAATCTGTTTAAAATTCTATTAACAAAATAAATCAAACTAGATTATCCCTTCTTTCAGCAAATCGTGTAAGTGAACAAATCCGACAAAAACACGCTCATCACTCACTACTAATTGAGTTATGTTATTGGTTTTCATTAAAGCCAACGCTTCGACAGCCATCATTTCACGATTTACAGTTTTGGGATGGGAAGTCATTATGTCCTTTGCCTTTAAAGAATCAAAATCAAATTTCTTCTGCATCATTCGACGCAAATCACCATCGGTAATGATGCCCACTAATTTTCCAGCCTCCACAACCGCCGTCGCCCCTAATCTTTTGGTAGAAATTTCAAGAATTACCTCATTCAAAGGGGCATCGGGTTTAACCATGGGCTGATCAATTTTCGACAACAAATCTTCTACCTTTAGGTACAATCGCTTCCCTAAAGCTCCTCCTGGATGAAACCGCGCAAAGTCGGAAGCTGTGAACCCTTTCATCTCCAACAAACAAACAGCGATTGCATCCCCCATGGCCAATTGAGCCGTCGTACTACTGGTGGGTGCTAAATTATTCGGACAAGCTTCCTTTTTCACATAAGTAGACAATACATAGTCTGCTTGCTGTGCTAGAAATGAATCCATCACTCCAACCATGGCAATTAAAATATTTCCGCCCCCTTTGATTAAAGGAGCTAACACTTTGATTTCAGGAGTATTACCTGAATTTGAGATTAAAATAACACAGTCATTTCGTTGAATCATTCCCAAATCACCGTGAATAGCATCAGCAGCATGCAAGAAAACGGAGGGAGTACCTGTAGAATTAAGGGTAGCTACAATTTTATTGGCAATAATAGCCGATTTACCGATTCCACTCACTACCACACGACCTTCCGATGCGTGAATCAACTTAATACAAGAAATAAAATCGTCATTTAACATTTCCATCAAGCCCATGACAGCTTCTGCTTCAATGCGCAAGGTTTCTTTAGCTAAAGAAATAATTTTTTGATCGCTTAGCATTATACTATTTAACTGATTTGATTTGCAAAGATCATTTATTTACACTTAAATGAATTGGTTTTCTTGTTTTATTAATTCGAAAACAATATCTTCACATAACCGGTAGTTAAAATAAATAACGGCTTAGTGTGAATCCAACATGAAACGTAATATATATCATTAATATTTCGCACTATAACAAAGTAAAAAATCGTAAATTCGCAGTCCTAAATTTCCAATGAAACATGTTAGTTGAAGAAAATACGCTGAATGAGGCGTTAAATAAATATTTTGGGTATGACCAGTTTAAAGGTGCACAGGAAGAAGTAATTCGAAATGTATTGGCACGAAACAACACTTTTGTAATCATGCCAACGGGCGGAGGTAAGTCGATGTGCTATCAACTTCCTGCCTTGATGAGTGAAGGTACAGCCATTATCATTTCACCTTTGATTGCGTTGATGAAAAATCAGGTAGATGCTATTCGTGGATTTAATACCGATGATGGCGTAGCACATTTTTTAAATTCTTCTTTGAATAAAGCAGAAACAGCACGCGTTAAGCAAGACATCACAAAAGGCAATACAAAATTATTGTACGTTGCTCCTGAGTCATTGACGAAAGAGGAGAACATTAAATTTTTGAAAGAAGTAAAAATTTCGTTTTTCGCTATTGATGAAGCGCATTGTATTTCGGAGTGGGGACATGACTTCCGTCCGGAGTATCGTCGCTTGCGTTCTATCATCGAACAAATTGGCGAAGTGCCCATCATCGCATTGACAGCCACAGCTACTGAAAAAGTACAAGCCGACATCCAAAAAAATTTAGGGATGATGGATGCGCAAGTTTTTAAAGCGTCCTTTAACCGTCCGAATTTATATTATGAAATACGTCCCAAGGTCAACGTATTGAAAGAAATGATCAAGTTCATCAAACTTCATCCGAATAAGTCAGGGATCATTTATTGTTTGAGTAGAAAGAAAGTGGAAGAAGTTGCACAAACATTAACGGTGAATGGAATTAAAGCACTGCCCTATCATGCTGGATTGGACGCGGGAACAAGAGCTTCCACTCAAGATAAATTTTTGATGGAAGAGGTAGATGTAATTGTTGCGACGATTGCATTCGGAATGGGCATCGATAAACCCGATGTTCGTTTTGTTATTCATCATGATATCCCAAAAAGTTTAGAAGGATATTATCAGGAGACAGGCCGAGCTGGAAGAGATGGGCGTGAAGGAAGATGTGTTACTTTCTATAGTTACAAAGACATTGAGAAGCTAGAAAAATTCATGAAAGGCAAACCGGTGGCTGAACAAGAAATCGGAAAGCAACTTTTGTCTGAAACCGTTGGCTATGCAGAAACATCCGTTTGTCGACGTCGTGTGTTGCTCAATTATTTTGGAGAGAAATACGAAAGCGATAATTGTAACAGTTGTGACAATTGCTTACATCCAAAACCTTTGGTAGAAGCGGAAGAGGAAATGTCTTTGTTGTTGGAAGCTATTTTAGCTGTAAAAGAAAAACATCAAGCGGAACATATTGTAAATATTCTCATCGGACACCTTGATCAACAGGTAAAAAATTACAAGCATAATGCGCTGGAAGTTTTTGCAGAAGGAGTTGAGCAAGGGGAAAGATTCTGGATAACTTTAATTCGACAATCTATTCTTGCCGGATTCCTCTCAAAGGATATTGACAATTATGGATTGTTAAAAGTAAGTGAAAAGGGTCATGACTTTTTGAAAACCCTACATCCTTTAAAATTGCTATTGATTCTAAATTTTAAGATGCGGATGCAGATGAAGACGACGAGGTAGGTGCAGGTGGTGGCGGTGCTGCCGATGAGCAACTGTTTGAAATGCTCAAGACGTTGCGTAAAAATGTCGCAAAACAAAAAAATCTCCCACCCTTTGTTGTCTTCCAAGATCCTTCTTTAGAAGAGATGGCCACCAACTATCCCATCACCATCGATGAATTAAAAAATATTACTGGTGTTGGAACTGGAAAAGCCACTAAGTACGGGAAGCCTTTTATTGATCTCATCAAAAAATATGTGGATGAGAATGAAATTGAGCGTCCGGATGATATGGTGGTGAAGAGTGTTGTGAATAAAAGCGGATTAAAAGTTCATATCATTCAAAACATCGACAGAAGAATTTCTTTAGATGATATGGCGAAATCGAAAGGCTTGAAATTAGAAGATATCATTACAGAAATTGAGAGCATCGTTGCTTCAGGTACACGTGTCGACATTCAATATTACATTAATGAAGTGATTGACGAAGAGCGCCAAGACGAAGTGTATGATTATTTCCGCACTGCAGAAAACGACTCCATTGAAGCGGTCATCAACGAGCTCGGTGAAGATGAATACACGGTAGATGAGATTCGATTGATTCGGATTAAATTTATGAGCGAGGTCGCTAACTAACGCGAAATGCGTTTTACGCGAAACGCGAATAAACACGAAATGCGTAAGTACGAATGATGCGATCCCGATTGCTATCTGGAACGCTTGACCCGTCACGAGGCTTCGCGATGCGAATAAACTCGAAATGCGAAAATAGTTGGACACAATTAAATTAGGATTCGACTAAGTTCACACCGAAGTCTTTCGGAAACGATTTTGAATTTACAATCTCAATAGCTTAGGAAGAGACCATTTCGCAACTCACCAATTTGCCAACTTGCAATTCAGAAAAAGAGAAAGCCCATCATTTACGACGGGCTTTTTGCTTTAAAGGGGGTTTAATATTCATCTTCGTTGAAGAAGAAGTCATCTTTAGTAGGATAGTCGGGCCAGATTTCTTCTATGGTTTCATAGGATTCACCTTCGTCTTCTAACTCCTGCAGGTTTTCTATTACTTCCATCGGCGCTCCTGAACGAATGGCATAATCTATCAATTCGTCTTTCGTTGCCGGCCAAGGGGCATCTTCAAGGTGTTGTGCGAGTTCGAGGGTCCAATACATAGTTTAAATTGATTAATGCTGTTTAACGAGAAATCTCTAGAATGGTTTAAGCATCCCTAGAGGGCGCGCAAAAATAACAAAATGTAATTCTAAAATGCTAAATATTTCAAGTATGTTTTTTTTCACAATTTCGGGTTCCAGGGACTTTCAATCACATTCATGTTCATCCCAAGGTAACGACTTAAGGTGAAGAGGAAGTCTGAAAGGCGATTTAGGTAAATTACAATCTTTTCATTAACAGGTGATTCCTCATTTAAATGGGTAACTAAGCGTTCGCATCTTCTACATACACAACGGGCTATATGGGAAAAAGAAACGGTAGTATTTCCTCCTGGTAAAATAAATGATTTCAATTCGGGAAGTACAGCCGTCATTCGATCTATTTCTTTTTCAAGGAGTTCAATGTCATCGGTATTTATCTCAGGCAATTTCATTCTGCTTTTCTCGGGATCACTGGCGAGATGAGAACCTATAGTGAATAAACGGTCTTGAATTTCCAATAAGGTGTTGATACTCTGCTGATCAATGCTTTGATCACGAATGAGTCCGATCCATGAATTAAGTTCATCTACGGTTCCATAAGCTTCAATTCGAATATGGTGCTTGGGGACACGAGTTCCACCAATGAGTGAAGTTTGCCCTGAATCACCTGTTTTCGTGTAAATTTTCATGCTATCTCGTTAATGATTGGATTTGGATTCTTTTGGTCGGATTCTACCATCCCATCTTTTAAACGCACGATACGATGGGCGTGTCGAGCAATGTCTTCCTCGTGTGTGACTAAGATGACAGTATTCCCTTTATCGTGAATGTCGGCGAGCAAGGCCATGATTTCTATTGAAGTTTTAGAGTCTAGGTTACCGGTAGGCTCATCGGCAAGGATAATCGCTGGCTTTGTCACCAAGGCTCTTGCAATGGCAACACGTTGACGTTGTCCGCCAGAAAGTTCATTGGGTCGATGGGTTACTCGATCCCCTAAGCCCACATCTTGCAATGCTTTCATTGCTCGTGCTTCACGCTCTTCTCTACTCACACCAGCATACACCAAGGGAAGTGCAACATTGTCGAGCGCTGTAGAACGAGGTAATAAATTAAAAGTTTGGAATACAAATCCGATTTGCTTGTTCCTAATTTCAGCAAGTTCATTGTCGCTGAGTTTAGCTACATCCACTTTGTTAAGTAAGTATTCTCCTCCTGATGGAGTATCGAGGCAACCCAATACATTCATCAACGTAGATTTTCCGGATCCTGACGAACCCATCAAAGCAACGTACTCATTCTTATCAATAGAAAGGGTCACTACAACAACTGCATCTTTACTCAACTTTGAAAAACACATTTCAATGTATTGTAAGGTAGGTTTCAGTTGATGGTGTCCATCTACAAAAAGAAAATCAATTTCATTAATTTTTTCCAGCAATATAGGCAATGTGTTTTCAAAAGCACCGACGGTCAATTCAATATTATAATTTGGAAAAGCATTAAAATTATGTTGCGCTTGTCGAGCCGTTTCCGGACAACCTTCAAGCGTATGAACTTTTGCAGATGGATTTCCAGCGGCTTGATACAACGCAGAAATTCCGAGTGATGTTCCCAATTCAACTATTGTTTTTGGCTTCAAATAGTTCACCAAGCGAAACAACATCCGCGCATAACGAGGAGGTTTCGCCGAATTTTTTGTGATGTAAGAGATCGATAATTCCTTGTACACTTTGCCACCAAATCCAGCACCAAAATCTAAGACACTAATTTTACGTTGATCCGCTTCCAAATTCTTACGTAACATTTCGATGGGTGCTTGAACTTCATCCTTTCGATCACGCTTAAAAACAAATTCATTCAGTTGATACGCAAAGGGTGCTTGTAATCCATGGCGATTGGTAGCGCGCATATAGTAGTCACAAAATCGATAAGCGAATGAAAGGGCGGCAGTGAATTTCATGAAGTGTACAAAGATCGTGTAAAATACCTGATCTTAAAACAATAAATACGATGGAAAAGTTTAGTCTAACTTAATCACTTTTATTGATGAGAATAAGTTTAAATTAGAGGACTGTAAGAAATAAACTCCAGCTCTCAATTTTGAAACATTCCACTCCCCTGCTTTGCCTATCATCACTACTCTTCCGTATAAATCTACTAAAGCTAATATTTCTGATTCATGACCCTCCCATCTTACCGTCATCAAATGACTCATCGGATTCGGAAACAAAATAGGAGATGACGAAAGCACATCCAACTCATTAACTGACGTTAACGGTGTGCAAGCAGATTGATTCAACAAGGCATTTAATTCATTACACAAGAAATTAAATTGCTGCGTTTGTATAGTCGTAAAAGTTTGACCCACTAAATCATTTTGTTCATTGGGATCCAGTGTTAAATCATAAAACTCACTATTGCCATTATCAAACTTGATAAGCTTATGTGTTTTTGTTTTGATGGCTTTTCCTGCAGATGGACTTGAAGTTACCTTAAACTGTTCTGTAAAAATCCACTCTCGCACATCTGTAGTATCATTGATTAAAATCGGCAACAAACTTTTGCTGTCGACGGGCAACTTCGCGGCTGGAATAAAATTTACCCAATTTGAAAAACCTGAAAGCTCAAGGATGGTAGCGAATAAATCGGGAGTAGATACGAGTGCGTCACTTTGACTACCTGGGTTTACAATGGAAGTACCGGAAATAATCATGGGTACAGAAACGCCTTGTTCGTACACTGTTCCTTTAGTATGAGTAGTGTCTAATGCTTGAGAGATACTTCTATCTTCTCCATTATCACCAATAAAAATAATATTCGTGCTATCTCTCAAATTATTCGCATCCAAGTATTGAAAGAGTCGACCAATTTCTGTATCCATGGCTTGCACCATTGCTTTAAAATACAATGTTGGATTGTTATTTATATGGGCAGTGGTCCCTGGCAAATTGATATAAGAGTGCAAATTCAGAGGCGGAAGATGAAAAGGCGAATGCGGCGCATTAAAAGCCACCCAAAGAAAAAACGGCTTAGTAGTTGACAACGTATCCAACCAATCGATGGCATCATTTACGGTTTGCGTAGTTGCATAAGTGGTGACGGTGTCTAACACACCATTTTTAATTCTTTGCCAATCGAAATAATCGGTGATGGCCCCATTAAAATTTCCAGCGTACAAATCGTAGCCCATATACTCTGGAAAATTTCTTTGTGGAATGGGATTAGGTGTATGCAAATGCCATTTTCCTACGTTGGCTGTAGCATAATTAACAGGTGCGAAATCGTGCAATAGTTTTGCAACACTTCGTTCCGACGTATCCAATTGCGCGGAAGTTTGTGTTGAAATCACATCCCCTACTCCTGTTCTGAAAGCATATCGGCCAGTGAATAATGAAGCCCGAGTAGGCGAACAAACTGGATTCGACCAAACAGTTGTAAACTGCACTCCTTGAGCTAATAAACTTCGAATATTGGGCGTAGCGACGGTGTCACCTATATTAGGATAATAGCCCAAATAGTCAGTAGCCAAATCATCGGCGATGATAATGATTGTATTCTTTTGTGCTACTGAATATTGAAATAGAGAAACGAATAAAAGTAAGATGCATTTTTTCATAGTAGAACGAGTTAAGGATTGATTGGAATGTTTCCATTTTGAAAAGTTTAATCCAAATTTAAAAAAAACAATTTACTCTGCTTCTCTATTTTTCATTTGAGAAAGCAAAATACTCACGGCTAAAACCATCACCACAACAAACAACGCCCACTCAACAGGAATATGATAAAATTTAGAAATCAACATTTTCACTCCTACAAAAGAGAGAATAATCGCTAATCCATATTTGAGATATTTAAATAAATCCATCATCCCACTTAAGGCAAAAAATAGAGAACGGAGTCCGAGTATAGCAAAAACATTACTGGTGTACACGATAAATGGATCACTGCTGATGGATAATACCGCCGGAATCGAATCCACCGCAAAAACCAAATCTGTAAAATCGACAACAACTAAAACAATGAATAAAGGGGTAGCTACCCACTTTAAATTTTCCTTCACGAAAAAATATTTTCCATGGTATTGATCTGTAACTGGCAGAATGGCTTTGCAAGCACGCACAAAAATATTATTATCCAATTTAGGATCCTCTTCGTCTTTCTGAAACAACATCTTGATTCCCGTAAAAAGTAAAATTCCACCGAAGATATAAATCATCCAATCAAACTTTTCAAATAAAGCCACGCCCACTACAATGAATGTTCCTCTTAAAATTAATGCACCTAAAATTCCCCAAAACAAAACACGATGCTGATACATCTTAGGAACTTTAAAATAATTAAAGATCACGATAAACACAAATAAATTATCGACACTCAGCGACCATTCAATCACATATCCCGTTAAAAATTCAAATGCTTTTTCGGGACCGAACCAATAATAAACGAGTCCATTAAAAGCCAATGCCAGAGCCGACCAAAACGCTACCCATAAAATCGATTCTTTGAAAGTTACTTCTTTTTCCTTCTTGTTGATGATCAACGAATCAAAAGCCAACAATGCCAAAATGAATACATTAAACCCCACCCAGAACATGCTGCTTTCCATGTTGCAAAAGTAGTAAGAAAGTAGAATGTAAAACAAGATCAAAAAAATTATTGTTTTTTCTAATTAAGCCAATACCAATTCCTTCCCCATTTTATTTTTGTCCTGCAGCACTATCATCTCCGCGCGGATCGCCTACCGCAGTAAATGTACCCAAGGAGTCGCGAACAATCAACTCAATACTTCCAAAAGGTGAGCGATACTTTGTAACATAATTCATCCCTTCCAATTTCATGGCCTCTTCTTTCGAAAATCCATCCTCCAAATACACCAAATCAGGAAGCCATTGGTGATGCAAACGAGGAGTGGCAACTGCTTCTAGGGGAGAATAACTTAGATCCGTTAATCGTAGAAAAGTCAAATTCACAGATGTGGGAATGGTAGTTCCACCCGGAGCGCCTAACACTGCAAATACTTTATCGTTCTTCAAAACAATCAAGGGCGACATCGAACTCAACATTCTTTTATTGGGTTCGATGGCATTCGCAACACCGCCAATGGCGCCAAACTGATTGGGAACACCGGGTTGAATACTGAAATCATCCATCTCATTATTCAGAAAAAATCCAGCTCCTGAAACCATCGTTTTCGATCCGTAATTTCCATTGAGCGTGGTGGTGATTGAAACTGCATTTCCTTCGGCATCCACAATGCTGATATGGGTAGTTTCGTCCGATTCAAAAACACCAGGCTCTATATCGGCGCTGATGCTTGCTCTTTCGGGATCGAAATCGGAAATGCGTTTTGTTAAATAGGCAATTGACAATAACGAATCGAGCGGAGCCTCCACAAAATCAGGATCACCTAAATAAAAGGAGCGATCGGCATAGGCACGGCGTTCGGCTTCGATAAAGCGATGATAAAAATCGGTGAGATCCGTTGGCTTCCCGTATTTCTTCTCCAGCACTTGCATCATCGTTAACACTTGTTGAATAATAATTCCGCCTGAGCTAGGAAGTGACATCATCACCAAATCATACTCTTTATATTTAAAATTTAACGACTCGCGAATTTTAATTCTGTAATTACGCAAATCTTTTTCAGAAATATATCCTCCACCGCGTTTCATTTCTTCCAAAATTAATTTAGCAGTTTCACCCTCGTAAAATCCGGCAGCACCTTTTTCTTTGATGCGCAATAAGGTATTTGCTAAATCCAATTGACGCAAAGTATCACCTTCCTTCCATGCATTATTTTTCACAAAAAGAATAGGCATTTTATTGTTGCGAATAAAAAATGGATTGATGCTCATTCAACTTTTTCGCTTCGAGGGCTGTGATACAAAATCCATTTTTAGCTAAACGAATGGCAGGAGCAATGAGTGAATCAAAAGGAAGTTTTGCATACGGTAAAGTAGCAAAGAGTGCAGCCACGGTTCCGGGAACGCCAGCCGACGAAGGACCATTCAGCGAACGACTCGTATCGGCTTTTCCCGTTAGCGTATCTACATAAATATTAGAATGCGTTGCTTCGGGAGCTGTTTCACGAAAATCGAAAGTAAAAGAAATATTATCTTTCAGATGCGCCACCATAAATCCACCTCCTCCTAAATTCCCAGCACGCGGATACACTACGGCCAAGGCCAGTTGAGTGGCTATGGCAGCATCGAAAGCATTGCCACCATAGCGAAACATCAACGCTCCTGCATCGGAAGCCAGAGGATGAGCAGATACCACGGTTGCATTTACCTCTGTCAAAAGTTTTACAGGTGAAAAAGAGCAAGATACCTGCGCGTTGACCGTTCCAAAAGTGAGGACGATGAGAAGAATTATTCGACACATCCTACTAAAATAGGAAAAATTGAGATGAATAGCTTTTGATAAGGAATACTTTGTATATTTGATTAGACAATTCATAGATTCTCTAAATGCAATCCATCGGAAATTTTCTCAAACTCTTTGCAATTACTTTCCTGCTTAGTATTACTATATCCCATGTACATGCTCAAAAATACGACAACAAATGGATGATGGGATATCAATATGCTCCTTGGCAAGCATATCCTGCCTTAGATTTTTATTTTGGCGCACCTGATACAATAGGATACTATGGTTTCTTTCCTATGTTTGGCACCTGTACATCAATCTGCAATTCACAAGGTTTGTTACAGTTTTACACCAATGGAATCAAAGTAGCGAATAAATATGATGCACCACTTTTCAACGCTGATACTTTTAATATTGATCCATTCACTGCGAATTCTTCCTCTTTACAAATCGATCAATTGGCCATCACTCTACCTTCGCCGGGTTCTACCGACGAGTATTTAATATTTCATATTGGCGCTATTTTACCTCCTGGGACAAATTTTCTTTTTCCCAATAATTTAAGAATGAGTAAGGTTGATATGACGCTGCAAGGTGGTGCTGGGGAAATGGTGGTAAAAAGACAAATAATTATCAATGATACTTTAACTTATCGTACTTTAAACGCCGTAAAGCATGGAAATGGTCGTGACTGGTGGGTAGTAATTGGCAAAAGTGAGAGTGATCAATTTTATTCAGTCCTTGTAACTCCAAACGGCATCGATACTATAATTCTATCAGGAAACGGGGCTACTTTTTCTCTAGGTGGACCTATAAGAGGCCAAAGTACGTTTTCGCCTGATGGAAATTTATTTGCCTTCACTTCATCCAACCTAGCAACACCTATTGCTGAAAACAAATTAGTCATTTACAACTTTGATCGGTGCTCCGGAGAATTTGATTTTAGAGATAGTATGGTCTTTGATACAAGTCAAGACAGCGCCATTTTTGGATGTGCATTTTCACCGAATTCAAGATATATCTATACCAACACCTGGTATGACCTCTATCAAATAGATTTACTTTCCCAACCTCTCAATAGAAAATTCATAGCTCCATTTGACGGATTCACTGACCCCTTTCTAAATGTGTTCTATCGTATGCAATTTGGGCCAGACAATAAAATATACATGACTACTTGGGGTTCTTCAAGATATTTACATGTAATAAATGATCCTAATCAACAGGATACACTTTGTAATTTTGTTCAACATCAGCTTAAGGTAATAAGTCCAATAGGATCTACGCTACCACTGTTCCCTTATTTTCGTCTAGGTGCGGCACTGGGGAGCGGATGTGATACTTTAACTGTAGGAATTTTGGAATACAACACCAAGACACTTGAAATGCAAAGTCATTTTGAGAACGGAAATCTACATATGAATTTCAATCAAACTTTAAATGGTGAAATTAACTATTCCATTTACAATGTTTCGGGGCAAATTTTACATCATTCCCGTAAACAAATGTACAACGACGATCGATTTACAGTTTCAGGCTTGGACAATTTGATCAACGGAATTTATTTTATACAATTACGTAATAAAAAAAATAATATCAACGAGAAATTTATTGTCACTCAATAACATCATTCATTTATTTAATCGAATTTAATTTCAGACCCCATGAATCGAATCATTTTATTAATACAACTGCTGCTTTTTCCCCATCTAGGATGGACGCAAAAAATAATTCAAATGGGTGAAGGATTAAAAACACAAGGATTTGTCAAAACAATTGATGCTAATTCTTCCAATACTAAAATTGTTATCGGAGGAATTTTGATGCTGCCGAAGGATTAAAAGCAAACAATATTGCAATTAGAGACAATTTGGTTTGGAACAACATGAAAGGAGGAGTTGATGGAGAAGTTTATGATGTAATCTCTACGAATAATCTTACTTATGCAGTTGGAAATTTTCATCATGCTGGAGGGAAGGCAATTGATTACATAGCGAAATGGAATGGTCAAAACTGGAGTGCTATGTGTTCGATTCCACCTTCAAGCAATGTTATTGCCATCAAAAATTTCAATTCAGCTTTGTATGCAATTGGATATTTTACAAGTATTGATGGAATCAATGCGAGCTATATCGCAAAGTATGAAAACAACCAATGGAATAGTATAGGGCTTGGTTTCGATACCCCTCCAAATCAAATGATAGTTTGTGGCGGAAAACTTTATATCTCCGGGGGTTTACTATGTTCAATGGCGACTCTGTACGATCTATAGCATGGATTGATAGTTCAGGAACTACTGGCGGATTAGATTTTGCAACAGCAGCTCAAGTAAACTATAGCCAAAACATTTACAATCACAATGACTCATTGGGTGTTGTAGGATTCTATAATCTTTTTAAGTATGACGGTGTTAATTTTAATTCTATACTTTCCATCAATCTTAAAATCGAAAAAGCATTTACCTATAATAATTCAGTTTTTGTTGTTTACGATTCAACAAAAAATGTAACTAACGGTTCAGATATCCGAAATGTTAAGATACGAAAACTACTAAACGACTCCACTTTAGGTTACCAACTTTTTTATACAGACGATTCCAATACATATAGCACTTATTTCTCGCCAGAAGTATCAGCCATTAAAGTTCAAGGTTCAAGTATTTACATAGGAGGAAATTTTAGAAATGTTAATAATAAATTACATCCAACTTCGGTGCACTATAATGGGATTTCAATGGAGAGCTTAGGAAAATGCGCAAAAGCTTATGTTGAATCAGGTCAATATGCTTTAGCATTATGTTCGTATGTAGATACTTCTTCAGCAGGGAAATATATTTATGTAGGTGGTGATTTTATTTTTGCAGACAATCAACTTTCACCATTCATTGCAAAATGGGATGGCACAACTTGGTCTTGTCCAGGTGACGGTTTTGACAATATGGTTCGGGCACTTACGTCTTATAATGGCGATATTTATGCATCCGGCGAATTTCAAAATTCGGGCATCTCCCCTACCAAACACGTCGCAATATTACTTGGCAATACTTGGGCACCCTTGGCTAATGGAGCCAATGGAATAGTAAATAGAATGTTGGTGAAAAGTGGAAAACTTTACTTAGCAGGGATTTTATGCAAGCTGGAGGTGTTTACTCTCCTTATGTTATTGCGTATGATGGCACCAATTTCTTACCCTTACTCACCAACAATATCAATGAAAAAATTTACGACATGGTATTGTATAGAGAGACACCATTTATTTAGCGAATACAGAAGGACTTTTTAAATCATTTAACCAAAACTCATGGTTTGTTAAAATATGGAATTCATCACCATCTTATGCTTTAGCAGTTTATAAAGACACACTTATTATTGGTATTGAAACTTATTTATGTTTTAGATGTAACAATAGCTTTACATGTCAAAATCCATTTCAGGCAGTTTCCGGTTCATGGTATTCTCCTTTAATAATTGGAGACGATTTATTCGCATACAATAGTCAAATAGGTTTTAAACACTATACGAATGGTGCATGGGAATATTTAAATTATTATATGCGCCCCTATACTTCCAGTCGCATTGATTCCACTCATGTTTTGATCGGCGGATTTATGCCTGAATTATACACCTATAATGGAATTGTCTATCAAAATAGTGTTGCCATCCTCGAATACGAACCTCCAACCGCAAACTTTTCTAGAAATCTGGATTCGATTTGTGAATTCAAATATGCAATTTATTTTTCCGACTACTTTGACCTACTTGGCAAATTAATTTGGAATTTTCCAGGTGGAACACCTGCTTTTTCCGTAAAACAAAATCCATATGTTCAATACACCACCGCAGGAACTTACGGAGCAAGCTGCACTTTGACCAATCCTGCAGGAACTACCACTTATTTTTTGCCTGATAGTATTACTGTTTACCCGTGTATTATTGGCATTGATGATCCCATCGTAAAAGCAACAACCATTTCAATTTATCCCAATCCTAATAACGGAACTTTTAATTTAAGCAATCCATATTTGAAATCGTTTGACATTTCTATTTATGATGTTTTGGGTAAAGCCATTTATAAAACTACAGTCCAAGGAAGTTCTAGTATTTCTATCGATGAAAATAACATGGAACCTGGCATCTATTTTATTGCTTGTCAAAATCCTGATGCTTCTCAAGTTATTAAGATGATTAAGCAATGAAAAAAAATGAATAATAGTACGTATTTCCCGTCTAAGCAAGCCGTTGCTTTTCTACCAAGTTTGGACGTTGCTATTCTGAAGATAGTTGAAAGGCAAGTCCAAGAGGTTTGAAGAAAATTAGGATTTTTTTAGTGTTTTACTATTACCACGGAGTACACAAAGATTTACACAGAGATTTCTATGGTTAAATCCAAATTTTATTTCATCAATTTGCTTTGATAGCAAATTCTTATATTTCTCTTAAATATGGCGATTGTCTTTTAACAACAGCGAACATTCGATGCACCAATTTATTTCGTATTGCATTAATTACAAGCATTTTATTTTTGCCTTCTTTTACTTTTCTGATAAAATATTCTTTAAGTTCTCCGTGAGCTCTAATGCATGACATGGCTGCCATATGCAACAGTTTCTTTAATTTGTGATTTGCCAAGTTGGAAACACGATCCCTTTTAATACTTATTCCAGATTGATTTGGAAAAGGCACTACTCCCGAGTAACATGTTCTATCACTTTTTCCTCTCAAATCTGATGCGGCTTTTTTTATTTTTAGAGCATTCTCTACCCACAAAAAGATGTCCATTTGCGTGCAACTCACTTCCAATGGATGATTGTAAATTCCAGTTGTTTCGCAACAGACTAAGATATCTTCCTTCTCAATCTTTAGTTTTCGAAAGAGCACTCTGAAAAAACGATTCAGTGTCTTTACTTCATTTTTAATGATCTGCTCCAATACCACTTCTTTAGTAGCATTTAATACAGCAATGTCGACTTTTCCTTTGGAAACGTCCACTCCGATGTAGTACCTTTGTTTCATACTAATTAAGTTTAGTGTTACCGTGTAGGATGCTCTCTCTAAGCCCTTGATAATAGGTCTTGAACCTGAATTTCTATTTAGCTCTCATCCAAAGAAGCAGGGTGTCATAATCTCCGTATAGGCCTCAACCTTTGTCACGAAAAGACGCGCCCTGCTTCTTACGGTAACTGTTTACAACTATAAATTTAATACTTTTTGCAAACTAAAGGTACACAAAGATTTACACAGAGGTCACAGAGATTTCCAAGTATAATTAAGTATAAAATAGTATTATGTTTGAAACAAATTCGCGCAAATCCGTTTTATCCGTTTCATCCGCGTTTCTTTATAAAGTAATCTGTTTTTAAAAAAACCTATAAAAATCAGGACTTCCTTATCTACTTCGTATACAACACTGGATCCAATGCAGAGGGATTCCAATGATTGAGGAAGTCGATGATTTTTTGTTCGCTGTAGCCTTCGCCTTCTTCGAGGTAGGCAGAGTTTTGAGTGTGGAGTCGTGTGCCGTTGGCATCGAGCACTAAAAATACAGGGAAGCCAAAACGTTGCGGATAGGAAAAGGATTGTAAAACCTCTAAATTTTTATTTTCCTTGCTGTAGTTGATGTGTAAGAAAACAAATCCGTTGTTGATCGTAGAATCAACTTTTGTGTTTTCATTTTTAAATTTTTCAAACATCTTGCACCAACGACACCAGTTCCCGCCTACCATCAATAAAACATGCTTGTTTTTGTGCTTTGGCTTTAGTAATGGCTTGTGCTAAATCCTTCTTCGCATCCGCATCGGGATGATAAATAAGGGTAGAATCATTCTGTGCAAAAACAGATGCACTCATCATCATAAAAAACAAGAAAGCGAACAAAGCAAAATTTTTCTGAGTGAATATTTTCGTTGTTTCCATGGTTGCTTAATTTATCGCGAAGCATCGCGATGATAAATAAATTATTGTGTCGCTTTTTCAATCCGAATTCCGCCATCCATAATTCCGGGGAGTGGATCTAAGCGCATGGCTTGAATTAATTCGAAACGATATTCACCGGGCATCGGAAAACTTACATTCCGCTTAAACAAAATGCGATTATCCCATATATCGCCCAATCCATTTCCCAACCATTTACCATCTTTAGAGGCTAACATAATTTCCAATGTGTCACGGTCCAATTGTCCGTTGGGCAAGGTGGTATTCATGAAAATAAAAATATTACTAAACGGATAATGACTTGCATTGCGCAAATTGATGTACACATTATGTCCGATGGTAGTGTCTTTAAAATTCGCTTGAAAAACTAAGGGCTTCTCCGACGACCAAGCATTATTATCGATCTTAATGTTTTCTTCGTACACGACGGAAGAATCACAAGAGACCAAAACCATCGACATCCCAATCAAGAAAAAGAAAGCAGCTTTCCACTTCTTAGTTAATACATGACCGTTAGTACTCATGAACGACATTGAGCTGTTAATTATTTTCGGATCCGGGTGCTTTGCGCGGCGGACGATTTCCAGTCGGTGCAGACGGCGTTGGTGAAGGCGATGGAGTTGCAGGCTTCGGCGTAGGATTAGCATTTTGCTGGGGTGCTGGTGCTGGCGAAGTCGCTTGACTTGGTGCTGCTTTTCCTTCTCCTGGCGTGGGCGCCTGACGTTGAGGTCGGTTGCCTTGCTGTTGTTGCGGATTCGGATTTGCAGGACGCGCTTGCTGATTTTGTGTAGGTAGCTGCGGCTTATTTTGCGCAGGTTGATTTTGCGCCGGTGATGCTTGCTGCTTCACGAGCTGCTGTGTTCTTTCCTGCGGCTTATTCTGATTCTGTTGTGGACGATCAGCTCGCTCTTGTGGCTTGTTACGCTGCGGCACGTTTGAAGCAGGCTTATTATCTCCTTGTCGCTGCGGACGATTTCGTTGTTGTCCGCCAGCTTGTTGTTGAGGAGTAGAAGTCGAACTTGGAGAAGCAGTTTTTGCATCACCGCCTTTATTTTTCTTCTTCTTCTTTTTCTTCGCACGATCCATTCGCGTAAGACTATCTTGTCCTACCACATCATCGTAACCCAAATCATCTTCCTCTTCAATTTCGATGGCGCCTGTATCATCTGGCTTCTGTCCTAACTTATTCAGCGCAACAATTTCTTTTACACGATCAACACTCAACGGCACCCATTGCTCAGCACCAAAAAATGTGCGCTCATCGCCTTCTCTTGGTTCAGGTTGCACAGCATACCACATGATGCGTTTGAAGATATCCGTTTTGCGATGCAATAAATTTCCTTTTCCAGTTTGCAAACGAATGTTCGATTCTGGAATATCTCTAACGGCATCTATATACGAATCTAACTCATAATTGAGACAACATTTTAATTTTCCACATTGGCCAGCGAGTTTGATTGGATTCAAACTCAAATTTTGATAGCGTGCAGCACTAGTAGAAACCACTTTAAAATCGGTAAGCCATGTCGAACAACATAACTCACGTCCGCAAGAACCAATACCGCCTAAGCGAGCTGCTTCCTGACGCATACCAATTTGGCGCATCTCCACACGAATTTTATACGTATCAGCTAAACGTTTGATGAGTTCACGAAAATCGACACGATCATCGGCGGTATAAAAGAAAGTAGCTTTCTTGCCATCGCCTTGATATTCCACATCCGAAATTTTCATTTTGAGTCCGAGCGCCAACGCTGTTGTACGCGAGCCGTGCATGGTCGTAAATTCTAAATCCTTTACTTCCTTCCATTTCTCAATGTCGGGCTGTTTCGCCGAACGATACAACTGTTTTATTTCATGCGAGTCTTCTGCTACATTACGTTTTCTTAATTGAAAGCGCACGAGCTCACCCACTAAACTTACTTCCCCGATATCATGACCGGGATTACCTTCTACGGCCACCATTTCCCCGACTTGCAACTCGAGGTTATTTATATTCCGGAAAAATTCCTTACGACTCCCTTTAAACCGCACTTCCACAATATCGAAAGGCTTGTGCCCTTCTGGAAGATACATATATGAAAGCCAGTTATAAACATTCAATTTATTGCAACCACCCGTTCCGCATGTACCATTGCTTTGACAGCCTGACGGGGTTCCGGTACTGGTGGCAGTTGAACAAGAGCTACATCCCATAGATTGCTATTTTTTTCAATTGCCTTTACACTTCTTTTGACTTCGAAACAACGAAGCTATTTACTTAATTTGAAGAATTCGAGAAATCTTCAAGGACAAATCTAAGAATAAGATTTTAGTCGAGGCGTTTCTTTCTAAATGATAAGAGGCTTCTGACAATTCGGTGCTGAACGCATCGATATTATTGACATTCACAAAAGGCAAAAACTTCTGAACAGCAACACGTTGCGTAACTTCCAGCTTGACCAAGGGTCCATCTGCTAAATTTACAATCAAGCATTCCCTCAACACGCGAAGGCAAGCTCCTAAAAATTGCTTTTGATGTTCTTTATTCTCTGCCGCCATCCCATCTACCCAGGAAAGAAGCTTATCCATCGTCTTCAACGGACTTAAACATAGGCGCATCCAATTAATAAATGCTTCTTCATGGCTTCCCGAACCCTTATCATGCTCTGCCATTTCCATCGCTTCGGAAAAGTTACCATCCGCGAGTCGGGCAATGTCGAGTGCTTCAGCGCGACCCATCTCATAATCGCTCATAATGCGTTCGGCTACCTCTTCTTCTTGCAAAAGTTGCAACTTCACTAATTGCGTTCGACTCACAATAGTGGTCAATAATTGATCGCGCGCTTCTGAGGCAAGGATAAATAGAGTGTCTTGCGTGGGTTCTTCCAAACTTTTCAGAAGGGCATTGGCTGCATTCAGATGCATTTTTTCGGGCATCCAAATAATGATTACCTTGAATTTTCCTTCGAAGGCTTTCAGATTTATTTTATGGATGATCTTCTGCGCTTCTTCGGTAGGAATAATTCCTTGCTTATTCTTCGCATCGCCTGTCGAGATAAAATCCACCCATTGATTTAGGCTGGCATATGGATTCGAGACAAACAAATCCCGCCACTCACGAATATAATCTACCGAAGTAGGTTCCTTAATTCCCGCACCTTTTTACAATAGGATACACAAAATGAATATCGGGATGCTCCATCTTCGTAGCGCGTCGACACGATCCACATATCCCACAACTATCCTCAGCCTGCGGATTCTCACAATTCAAAAACTGCGCAAAGGCACGAGCCATCGGTAACACACCAGAGCCTGGTTGTCCAAAAAACAAAAGCGCGTGCGAAACACGGTTTTCGGTGCTGCTGGAGATGAGCTTGGTTTTTACGGATTGTTGGCCCTGATGGATTGAAGAGCATAACATCATCAAAGTTGTAGGTAGATTATAGAACGAAATGGATTTTGGGTACATTGGCAAAGTTCACTATTGAAATTACTAGCTGCAAGCTTCAAGCTTTAAGTTAGATTTAGCTTTCAACATGTTTACCTTTCCTTTGAGCTTATTCTACTCTAGATATTTTTTTGCTACAGGCTGCAAGCTTTAAGTTTGATTTAGGTTTCCATATTTATCATTCTTCAATTTTAAATTCAAATCTAAAATTGTTTTTTGCTTCAGGATGCAAGCTTTAAGAGAGATTTAGCTTCCAACAAGCACTCCGCTACTTTAGGTTAATAATCCCTAAGAAAGTTATCCGCTATAAGCTTTAAGGGTGATTGGATGTTTAACTAAAATCTTTACAAATAATTATTTCGATTTTTATTTCACTTTTCTTTATTGAATCTAACCACATTTTTTTAATTGATTCTCAGGTGACAAGATGAAATAGTTGTTTGCAAACGAGTATAAGTGTTTATTCTACGAGTAATTGATTTTCACTTCAGACTTTTGCAAAAAAAATCAATATGTTAAACTTTAAGAAAATGAAAGTTTGGGAAGCGAGTTTTGAATTAGTCGAAATGATTTATAATACAAGCTTAAAACTTCCTAGAGAAGAAATTTATGGAATCTCTGATCAAATAAAGAGAGCTTCGGTTTCTATATCCTCAAACATAGCTGAGGGTTGCTCGAGATTATCGGACAAAGACAAAGCAAGGTTTATTGAAATGGCGTTAGGATCTGCGTTTGAATTAGAGACACAAATTCTAATTTGCAAACGACTCGAGTATTTTAACAATGAAGAAAGCGAAAGTCTTTTAAGCAAAATATCACTTGTACAAAAACTCCTCAGCGGTTTTATCTACTCTCTGCGCAATGTAAAAACAATAGCATAAAAGTTTGCAAATTGTACTTTTAATGTTGTTTGAATTTTTAAGCTTGAAGCTTTCGTGCAGCTTGAAGCTTGAAGCCATCAACTTTCCTAAATATTGAGCTGGAGCTGGTTCAATATTTAGGAAAGTTGATGCTCCCTAAAATAATCAATCACCGCCTGCTTCAACAAATAATCTTGTTCCCCTAACGTCATGCGCGGGAGCTTCTGAACGAGTTTCCAGTGGGGCCAACCTTGTTCGTCGCTGCCTTCCGAGTTCGTAGTAACCAAATTGACTCAGAAGTTTGCAGGTACGATATGCATAAGGTCTTGCTTTTCGGATTTACCAAACTCGCGCGGACCATGACCGAGCTCTTGCACTCCAATTAAAAAGAGTACGCCTTGCAAGTCCATATCGGAATCAAACATGGTATTGAGTTGATTGAGTAGCTCGACCCACTCCACTTTTAATTCTTCGATGTTGCGGATATGGAGCATTGGATGTTTTGTTTGAGTCTATTGATTTGCGAAAATAGGGGATATTAATAAGATTCCAGTGTTACCAACAAATTCAGATTTACTAGAAAAGCTTTTCAATCAAGCTTAATCTATAGATTCTAAAATGTTTTTGACTTTGGATTTTAACTCTGGCAAATCTTTTTTAATAATTTCCCAAACCAAACTATGATCCACACCAAAATACTCATGAACAAAAATATTTCTCATTCCAACAATTTGCTTCCACTCTATGGTGCTAAATCTTGTCTTGGTTTCTAAAGAAACATGATTACTTGCTTCTCCAATTATTTCCATTTGCTTAATACAAGCAAAACGCATCATAGAATTATTCAAGAATACATTAAATTCAATATTTAATAGATAACTTTCTATTTCTAGAATTGCATCTAAAATATGCTTTAATCTAGCCTTGTCGCCAATTTTACCTTGCATAAATAAGTTTCTTTTCCTGATCTACTAAAGGTCGAATGTAATCGGACAAACCATTAGATGATACCAAGTCAACTTTTGTATTTAATAAATTCTCAAGATCAAGCTTCATCTGTACGAATTTTAAACCGATTCTTGATCGTAGTCCAAATCGACCAAAATATCAATATCGCTATTTACGTCAGCTTGACCTCTTACATATGATCCAAAAATATATGCTTTCAAGACAGGCATAGACTTAAAGTAACCTTTCAATATCTTTATCTTATCTTCTTCTAAATACATCAAACAAATATACAATTATTTAGAGAATATTTATCTCACCCCACCCTTTTCCCAAACTCTTTCTGAACATCTTTGAGTGCGGGGAAAATGTATTGGGTGATGTGAACAACAGGTTGGTAAAGGGAGAACCAGATTTTGTTTTTGCGGAGAGGTCCGAGGTGAGCATCCACTGGACGAAAAACAGAAAAAACTACACTAACTACTAATGCAAATTTTATGATACCGAAGATAGCGCCGGCTACTTTATTGAAGACATTTAAGTTTCCAATTTTCAATAATCCTTCGAGAAGTTTGGCCAAGAAAACCATGATGAGAATTACAGAAATGAAGACCACAAAAAAAGTGAGGTAATGCAAAGTACTTCCTTGCGCATCGATGAATTTTGACACGAGTCCTTCGAAGAGACTACTCATCTTGAATGCTAAGTATAATCCTAACACCAAGCCAATGATCATCGCGATTTCAAAAATGAATCCACGTTGGAATCCTTTGTAAGCACCCCAGACTAAGGGAATGGCGATTATGAAATCCAAGTAGTTCATTTCTTCGATTTAGTTTTTCGTTTGAATTAAAATCTTGCTTCGTATTAGAGATAGCTACAAGCTACATGCTTCAAGCTACAAGCTATACGCGACAAGATTAAGGATAGAACATTAATTCTTTTGCAGATCAACTGTGTGATGACTTATGAGAAGAATTGCAAAAGACATCTTAGCGATTTTCGTTGACCATGGCAACGCCGGGTAGTACTTTTCCTTCGATGTGCTCGAGGAGTGCACCTCCACCAGTAGAGACATAAGAAACTTTATCGGCCATGTTGAATTGATTGATGGCTGCTGCAGAATCACCTCCACCAATGAGTGAAAATGCTCCCTTTGCCGTGGCCGTTACAATCGCTTCGGCAACGGTTTTGGTACCGTTCTCAAATTTTTTCATTTCGAAAACGCCCATCGGACCATTCCACAAAATCGTTTTACTTTGCTGAATCACATCTGCAAAAAGAGCTGCTGACTTGGGACCAATATCTAATCCCATCCAATTTTCTTCAATATTACGTATATCCGTAACGTTAGTATTGGCGTCCTTATCAAACTTATCAGCATTTACAGAATCAATTGGCAAATGAATTTTCACACCTTTCGATGCCGCTGAAGAAAGAATTTGCAATGCTAAATCTAATTTATCGGCTTCGCATAATGAATTTCCAATATTTCCCCCTTGCGCTTTTATGAAAGTATACGCCATTCCACCCCCAATGAGAAGATGATCCACTTTCTCCATCAGTTGTTCAATGATCAAAATTTTATCGCTCACTTTTGCTCCACCCATGATGGCCGTAAATGGTTTTTCGGGATGAGACAATACTTTTTCAGCATTCAATAATTCACCTGCCATCACATATCCAAACATGCAATTTCCTTTGAAGAATTGCGCGATCACGGCAGTACTCGCATGAGCTCGATGCGCAGTTCCGAAAGCATCGTTCACATACACGTCGCCGTATGCAGATAGTTTTTTCGCAAAATCTAGATCCCCTTTTTCTTCTTGCTTATAAAAGCGAAGGTTTTCTAATAACAATACTTCCCCGGACTTAAGATTCGCAGCTAACCCATCTGCAGAAGCACCAATACAGTCATCCGCAAACTTCACATCAGTATGAAGTAATTCACTTAAAGTAGAAACGATATGTCGTAAAGAATACTTATCGACTGGACCTTCTTTTGGTCGACCCAGATGCGACATTAAAATAACACTGCCACCATCACTTAAAATTTTTTGAATAGTTGGAATGGCAGCACGAATTCGGGTTGGATCCGTTACTTGTAATTCGGTATTTAGAGGAACATTAAAATCAACGCGAATGAGCGCCTTTTTTCCAGAGAAGTTATAATTATCGACAGTTTTGATTGACATACATGAATAATTTCATGCAAAAATAGTCAATGAGTAGAAACCAAGACGATTATACGCCTCATGAATCTATTTAAAGAAGAAAGATGAAATGGCAGAATGAGGATACTATTTAACAGTCACCGTTTTACGAACGGTTTTGCTTTGCTCTAAACGGATATAATCCTTAGCTGAAGTGGTTAAAGATGTAACTTCCACATTCAAAACAGATTCCCACTTAAATGAAAAAATAGCTTCGCCATTACTCGTGGTAAATTGCTCTCCAAAAATATCAGCACGAACACCTGTCTGGGGATTCACCACACTGTCTTGACGCAAAACCACTTTTGCACCGGGGACCGCACGACCTAATGTGTCCACTACAGTTATAATGGCTTCACAGTCTTTGGTTTTCTTACACGAAGAAACCGTAATTAGTCCAACAAATGCCAGGCAGAATGAGAGTATATATTGCTTCATTTTGATCAGTTAATTTTGTTATACGCAGATAACCAATGATTGTTCAAATTTAGTTAAACTTGCAACAAGAACCCTTATAAAATTAATTGGTTTCTTACAAACAAAAGTAATTAATTATCAATACTATGAAAAAAATATTCCTTATTTGCCTAGGCTTGATGCTTGCAATTGGAACAAATACATTCGCTCAAAAGAAGAAAAAGTCAATGGAAAAAGCAGTTACAGACACATTAATTGAGATTACCACCGATTATGGCACCATGAAATTAAAGCTTTATAAAGAGACCCCTTTACACCGGGCGAACTTTATAAAACTGGTAAGCGAAGGCTTTTACGATAGTTTACTTTTTCATCGTGTTATCAAGGGGTTTATGATCCAAGGCGGTGATCCAGGATCAAAAGATGCAGCGCCAGGAAAAATGCTAGGTTCAGGCGATGTTGGCTATAAAATACCTGCTGAATTAATTGATACATTATATCACAAGAAAGGTGTATTGGCAGCTGCAAGAGATGGGAATCCTGAAAAAGCAAGTTCGGGTTGTCAATTTTATATTGTACAAGGCAAGCCCATGACGGAAGCAGAAATCACACAAGCAGAACAGCGTGTAGGTTTCACCATGAGCGAAAAACAGAAGTCAGACTATATGACCATTGGCGGTTCACCATGGTTAGATCGCAACTACACGGTGTTTGGTGAGATTGTAGAAGGGTTGGATGTAATTGATAAAATTGCAGCAGTAAAAACATTGCCGGGTGATCGTCCAGAGACGGATGTGAGGATGACTATTAAGTTAATTAAGAATTAAGAATTATGTCCCGATAGCTATCGGGATCAGAATTATTAAGTTTACTTGACTTCATAATTTCCACTATCGAATTCAAAAATCTTATTTCATGTTCAGAAAGATGAATTTGATTTTATTCGAATAAATTACTTTACTAAAATAATTCCTCAAAATTCTTAATTCATAATTCTTAATTCTGAATTGCATGATAAATATTGAAGCTTTAATTGAAGAGACTAAAAGTTTTGCTCCTGCGAATAAAGAGGAGTTAGAGACTTTTCGTGTTCGCTTTTTAGGGAAGAAAGGCGTGTTGACAGATTTGTTTGCAAAGATGAAAGACGTGGCTCCTGAAGAGCGGAAGTCGTTTGGATTGCAAGTGAATTCACTGAAGGTAGCCGCTGAAGAACGATTGCTTCAATTTAAAGATGCTTTTGAAGATGCTGATACGGGTTCAAATCAAAATATCGATTTAAGTTTACCATCGGATCCCAATCCATTGGGATCGTTTCATCCGTTGAGCTTAGTACGTAGAAAAATCATCAGTATCTTTTCGCGGATAGGCTTCAACGTAAGTGATGGTCCAGAGATTGAAGACGATTGGCATAATTTCTCCGCGTTGAATTTTCCGCCTGAGCATCCAGCACGTGATATGCAGGATACTTTCTTCATTGATTTAAATTCTGATCAAGAGAAGTATAATGGATCTTTAGCTTTAAGAACACATACTTCTACGATTCAGGTTCGCGTGATGGAAAATCAAGCACCACCGATTCGAACGATATGTCCGGGAAGGGTGTATCGTAATGAAGCCATCTCAGCTCGTGCACATTGCTTTTTTCATCAGGTAGAAGGATTTTATATTGATGAAAACGTTTCGTTCGCTGACTTAAAACAAACCTTATTGTATTTCTCGCAAGAGATGTTTGGTGAGGATACAAAATTAGACTTCGTCCTTCTTACTTTCCATTTACAGAGCCAAGTGCGGAGATGGACATCAGTTGTACCATTTGCAAAGGCAAGGGATGCAATATTTGTAAATACACGGGATGGGTGGAGATTTTAGGTTGCGGAATGATTGATCCCGCCGTGTTGGAAAACAATAAAATCGATTCTAAAAAATACAGTGGATTTGCATTTGGAATGGGTATTGAACGAATCACGATGCTGAAGTATAGCATCAAAGATCTTCGTATTTTCTCGGAGAATGACGTACGCTTCTTGGATCAGTTTAAAGGCGTGCGATAAAGATGCTAATATTTCTCGCAAAGGTGCAAAAACGCTAAGGCTGCGCTTCACCAAATTTTCTCGAAAAAGTTACGATGGTAAAGGCTAATTTAAAAACAAACAACTAAGTTTTAAAATTCTTAATCCTTTGCGACTTTGCGCCTTTGCGAGAAACTTTAGCGTAGAGAAATTGGCGAAGGAAGAAGCATTACTCGTCTGCGAATAAGTTATTGCAAGCATATTGTTCAAGACTCTCCCTTGCCCTCTCCATCCTCTCCTGAAGGCGAGGACAAGGAAGGAGAGGGAATTAAATAATTACAATAATCAGATAAAATTTGGAATTAACCATAGAAATCTTTGCGAGCAATTTTATGAACTCAATTTAGCAATACAAATTAAAAAATCAAAACTATTAAATTACTATTTGTCCTTAAAAAAGTTCGTACATCAACGAAGGAAATTTTTCTCTATTGGATTTACTGTGAATAAATCGAAATCTATTTTGGCAATCGCAAAAGGTTTTGCAATTTATTTAAAAATCAAGAAAAATTACTTCTTCGGCTTGCCAATAACTTTATACTCGCCATCTCATTTTAAGATGGAATTGTAAAGTGAGTTATTTCCTAAAACCGTTAATGCTTCTTTGATGGTTTCGTCGTGCTTGAACATGTACTTATACTTACCAGTTTGGAAATAATAACGAGTTACTAATTCCTTCTCAATAAAACTTTTTATCTCCGATTTAAATAATCTTAAATCGGCTGCTTTATCATGATTCAATTCCTTTCCCAACTTATCAATTTCAGAGCTGTTGCTGGCATAATACTTTTCACGAATGGCAGCATCTTTCAGCAGTTTAAAAGTATTTTCTGTTTGAGTAGAGTACGAATAGCTTTCAGTATTCACGTAATTTTCAAAATCTTTGAAATCCGCATCTGTGAATGAAAACACCTCAATAGAATCAATGCTATTATGTTGCTGGCGATATTTACTTGCGTAATCGAAGATAATAAAATTTCCAATTAAACTTTTTGTGATGTTGCTGGTATCTGGTAGCGCAAGGAAACGATCGGGATAAACAGCAGATCCGTCGAACACCGTTCTTCCATTCTTCGTTTTGAAAGCTTTCATCAAAGAATCGGGGACTTCCGTCACCGCATTTCCTTCGTCGTGGTTATAGATTCGCGTTTGAACACATCTACCACTTGCCGTATAATACTTTGCCACTGTTAATTTCATTTGCGCATTATAGGTAAGTGGTCGAGTTTGTTGCACCAGTCCCTTTCCAAAACTTCGTTGACCGATGATTACACCTCGATCCAAATCTTGAAAATTACCAGCTGTAATTTCACTTGCTGAAGCTGAATTTTTATCAATCAACACAGCTACTTTTAAATCGGGCGCTATCGGATCAACTTTTGCGATATAGGTATTATTTGATCCTTCTGTTTTACCTTTTTGAGTGACGAGCAATTCGCCTTTCTTCACAAAGAGATTTAACATCTGCACCGACTCTTCCAACAATCCACCGCCATTTCCACGCAAATCGAAAACAAGAGAGGTCAATCCTTTATTCTTTTGTAAATCTACCAATGCATCACGCACTTCGCTAAAGCAATTTTGTAAAAACTTATCCAGCTTTATATAACCCACACTGTCGTTGATCATTCCGTAGTACGGAACATTTTTCACTTTAATTTCTCCTCGGGTAATTGACTTTTCGATGGGCTGAGATTCCCCAAAGCGTGACAATCCAACTTTCACAACCGTTCCTGCTTGACCTTTGATCATATCATCGATTTCAGAGGGAGAAAGTCCTTTAATCGCTCTTCCATTCACTGAAATCAACAAATCGCCTGCACGCACATCGGCCAGTTGAGCGGGGTAGCCTTCGTACACATCATAAATCACAATACTATCTCCGTAACGAAACGAGGAAGCGCCAATACCACCGTATTCGGTGCTGACATGCTTCATCCGATAATCTTCGATTTCCGATTCAGGATAAAAATTAGTGTAAGGGTCGATGGTCTTTAACATCCCATCAATACCAATCTTCAACAATTCACCAGGCTTCACATCATCCACATAAAACTGGTCTACCTCTCGATAAACCGCTGAGAAAATATCGAGTTGCTTGCTGATCATAAAATAATCATCCACAAAGCTGACACTTAAAAAGGTAGATGGTATCATCATCAAAAGAATCAGTTTGCGGCGATGGCTGGAGAATAGAGACATACTTATTTTTTAACGTTTCAAAGATAATAGATCATAATGAACCAAAATGATTATTTTTAGTGCATGAATAACAACCAAAACCGTCTAACCTCATTGCTCATCATTACCTTATTGGGTGTCTTTTTATTTTGGTCATTAATCGGCTTTCTAACTTCCTTCCTCTCTGCCACAATACTTTATGTATTAGCAAGGCCTTTCTTGAAATACTTAACTCAGAAGAAGAGCTGGAATAAAACGCTTGCCGTCCTTTTAATATTGTTAATTTCGTTTATCACCATTCTCCTGCCCTTTTGGTCACTCTACAGTTTATTGGCCACCAAAATAAACTATGCGATTGTTCATAGTAACGATATGATGGACGGATTAAAACGGATGGATGATTTCATCTTATCGCAAACGGGTTTCAGCGTTTTAAGTCACGAAATGATTTTAAAATTTCAAGAGTTTGCAGGGAATTTCATTCCTCAAATTTTAGGTGCAACTGCAGATGCACTAGCTACCATAGGAATGATGTATTTCATTCTTTATTACCTTTTGAAAAATCAAGGGGTAATTGAAAAAACGTTAATCGAATTTTTACCTTTCGAGCCCTCTCATTCACAGCAATTTTCTGATGAGTTGGAGATGAACGTATTCAGCAATGTACTAGGTGCACCTCTCTTAGCCATTTTGCAAGGATTAGTAGCCGGCACCATTTATTGGATTTGTGGATTGGATCAGCCATGGTTTTGGGGAACGATAACCGGATTTATGTCATTTATTCCTCTCGTAGGTACTGCGCTTGTTTGGATTCCTGCAGGTATTTATCAATATGCAAACGATGCTCAAACGCAAGGAATAGCTATCTTGATTTGTGGAATATTAATCATAACAAATGTCGACAATGTTTTCAGATTCACACTTCAGAAAAAATTTGCTAACGTTCATCCTGTGGTTACAGTGTTAGGTGTAATCATAGGACTTCAATGGTTTGGAATTGCTGGAATTGTTTTCGGTCCATTGCTCATTTCTTATTTTATTCTTATGGTGAAAATGTACAGCGTAGAATATAAACAGCCAATTAAAAAGTAATTAAAAAAAAATAGCTGCTTCTGAAAGACAATAACTATTGATCGTGTAACTAGCCCTATTTAATTCCATAATCTACTCCATAACAATCTAAAGCCTCTTGCAATTTTTTACGCGCCACATGAATTCTAATTTTTACTGTTCCTAAAGGCACTTGTAATTCATCGGCAATTTCAGAATATTTAAATCCTTCAAAAGATTTCATAAAGGGTATGCGCAAATTTTCTGGAAGAGTACCCATAGCCCTATCAATTTCCTGCATAGCGATTCGACCGATTCCTTTGTTCTTATCAGCGCTATTTAAATTATCCAATAAATACTGTCGTTCTGTATCATCATGAACAATCAAATACTTTACTTTTCTACGATAATTATTAATAAACAAGTTTTTTAAGATGGTATACAACCACCCTTTTAAGTTTGTTCCTGGAGCAAATTTATCTTTATTATTAAATGCCTTCAACATCGTTTCTTGAACTAAATCTTCAGCATCTTCGATCGCTCTAGTTAATTTAAAGGCATATCCGCGAAGTGGCTCATATTGTTCTTTTACATGGTAATTAAATTCTAGCTGCGTCATCTTGTTTAAATTTTAAAGTTAATTGTTCAACAAAAGTAAGAGCGTTTTTGGCATTTTGCAAGTTTTTGTCTAATTTTTTTGTCATAATAGTTAAACAAAATATAAAATGCTAATAATCAATACTAAAAAAACTTTTTCCACAGAATTATATTTATTTATTCCAATAAAATTGCTAAAAAGCCCAATTAAACCATAAAAATAGCCAATTGTAAAATAAAAAAAGTTGGGATTCTAATCATGACTTTAAAAAATACCTTATAATAGCTTCCTTTAAAAAGAGCTATTCGATCATTCATTTAATTTGAAAAGTTGCCCTGATTAGGAACTAATTGTTGATAGACTTCAAGACAGAAGAAAAATCTTCGAAGGTAGAAAGCAATTTAATATTTGGTGGGTATTGGATATTGGGCTGCATCATTTGAGAGCCCGCCATAAACACCGTAGTTTTCGGAAAATCACCGTACAATTTATTTGCAATTTGCAAAGGTGAAAGACTGGTCATCGAAGAAGTAATGACGGTGAGGAAATAATCTGCCTTGTATATCTTCATTACAGGATTCAAATCATTGAGCGGCAAGTTGGGTCCTAAATAATTGGTGTGATGCCCTGCAGCTCTTATTAAATAATTTGCAAATAAAAGTGAAAGTTCATGGGTTTCATGGGAGGGTAGAAAAAGAATGAATTTCTTAGCAAGATCAACATTTATTGCAGGCAAGGATTCTGTGGCAACAAATAATTTAAGGCGTATAATATGAGAGATAAAGTGTTCGTATGCTGGGTTGATGGACCCCGTTTGCCACATGATTCCAATACGAGACAGTAAAGGGAATACCAGTCTCGTAAAACTTTCTTCAAAACCGATTTGATCAACACTCGACTGAAAGACGTTTATAAAACGATTTTCATCCAAACTGAACATTGCTCTTACTAAAGATTCAAGATGGACATTCTCATCTTGAGAATTCAAAGAAATACTCACAACCAATTGATCTAACTCTTCTTTGCTCATCTTTGTGATCTTAGAGATTTTATATCCCTGACGGTTGAGCATAGCAACATTTAACAATATCTTCAAATCTTCATCGGTGTAATACCGAATATTAGTTGCAGTTCGGTTGGGCAATGGAATACCATAGCGTTGCTCCCAAATTCTAAGCGTATGCGGCTTTATACCGGTGAGCGCTTCTACATCCTTAATTGAGAAATTGTTCATAATTAGACTATTTCATTCATTGCTTAACGAGGAAAAATGAGTTATGCATTTACAACAACTCAACTTGAATAATGTTTTTTAAAATCACTTTTATTAGTTCACGCTGTAATATGATACCTGCCAATTGATATGTATCGCGACAACCAAAGCGAGCCGGTATCTTATGTTCAGGAATATCGATATGGTAAAGCAGACCCGGAATTCGTTCAGCATCAAATTTACACCAGGCCGTTAATTGTTCTGCTAATTGAAGTTGGAAGTTGAGAAAAGAAACAGGTAATTCTTCCTTAAAGACAATCGTATAATTGAAGCGTTCAAAATCTCTAATAGTTTGCTCAGCCATGGCTCGTAAATAAGCAAGATCATGGCGATACTTTTCAATTTGTAAATCGTTCATATAGTATCTTTGTTGAAATGAAAATGAATAAGACGCATTTGCAAATATTAAAATTATTACCATACAAGCATCTTTTTCGTGTATTTCTACTACTTGCTTTCTGTTTTAGGTCTTATGGACAAGGTGGATACAAACCACATGCATTACTCTCGCCTATGTGGCAAGCAGATGAAGAATACTTAGCACCGAGTCAGGTGAAAGATACCACCATGCAGAATGGTCATGCAGCAACGAGTTTTAGCTTTAGATTTCCCCTTTATCTCGGCAAGGATTGGCTTTCGGCTGATGGAGGTAAACCGTTTTATGCTGTACTTTTACATGGGGGTGCCTCTGGTAAAATTTCACAACTCGACTTTCTGGAACCGGATCGTATTCTAACGATGGGTCGACTTGGCGTCACCGCTCTTATGGCAAAAGGTTTGCGAAATTTATATTTACTACAATTTTCTACGTCACTGCCTTCTGAATCGTTCAATTTCCAATTAAACTATTTGCGCTTTCACGGTGCTTTTGTTTGGAGAAAACTATATCATAATAATACCTGGTGGCATACATTGGGAGTGATATATACTCCCGTGATGGGAAGAGATCTTCCGCTTCCGATCTTAGGGTTTGGAATTAAATTAGGAAATGACGATCAAGTGCAAATGACACTTCCCTTTAATGCAATGTATACGCATATTTTTTCACGCAAGTTTAGTCTGAGCGCTAAAGTTCAAAATTTGGGTGGTTATCATTACTTAAAACCAGATAGTATTTATAATGTGGATCCATTGCTTTATCGATTTCAATATTATCGCGCTGGAGTTTTGGCAAGGTTTTATACTTCGCGACATGTAGTTCTTACACCCGAAGCCGGGTTTGCTCTTTCCGGTCAACTGCAAATTGACGAGTACAAAGCAAAACAAGTTATCAGTCCTTATGTTCGAATTAGTATGCAAGTTCGGTTTGGAAAACGTCCTCCAGTTGCACCAATTCTCAATTTTGATCCGGGCGATAGTGGATTTGATCCTGCCTATTTAGTGGAGTAATCTATAAATTAAAAATTTATTTTTTAAAACTTATCACTTCTATAATTGTTTTAGGAGCATGAAAAATATTCTCATTGCAGGTGGATCAGGAGTGATAGGTCGACGACTAAGCACTCTTCTATTAGAAGGAGGATATAAAGTTTCGTGGCTCAGTTGCTCAAAGGCTAAGGCAGATGGGATTACTGTTTTTGAATGGGACCCTAAGATCGGGAAGATGGATGTACGTGCGCTTGAAAATTGCGATGCTATCATTAATCTTTCCGGTGCGAGTATCACCGATCCATGGACCCACGAACACCGAAAAAAAATTATTAATAGCAGAATTCAATCTGCAACATGCCTATTAAATGCATTGAAACAAAATGTGAATACTGTTAAAGTTCTAATTTCTTCTTCTGCTGTTGGTTACTATGCAGATCGTGGAGAAAAATTGCTAACTGAAAATTCCGCAGTAGGAAATGGATTTCTTGCAGAGACCACAGCACAATGGGAAAATGCTTACCAAGCATCAAACCTGCGTACGATTCTATTTAGAATAGGGTTGGTTTTATCTTTCAATGGCGGTGCGTTGAAAGAAATGAGTAAGCCGCTTCCCTTTGGAATCTGTCCAATACTGGGTAATGGAAAACAAATTATAAGCTGGATTCATATAGATGACTTATGCCTTCAATTTATCCATGGAATTGAAAACGAAAACATGAAGGGTATTTTTAATGCCGTAGGTCCTTCTCCTATGAATTTTAGAGAGTTCATGCTCGCACTTCGTCAACAAACTAAGAAATGGAGTTGGGTTATCCCTGTTCCAGCATTTTTTCTAAAGTTGTTGATGGGCGAACGAAGCACCCTCCTACTAAATAGCACAAATGTTAGCGCCGAAAAAATGAAAAATCATGGTTATGTATTTCAATTTCCAACAATTCAATCTGCATTAAAAAACTTATATGGAAAATAAAATTGCGATTCACTGGTTTCGCCGTGATTTACGATTAACAGACAATGCAGCCTTGTTTCACAGCCTAAAAAGCGGATACAATGTGCAATGCATTTTCATATTTGACAAAGAAATTCTTTCGCAACTGAGTGACACAAAAGACAAGCGGGTTCAATTCATTCACGAGCAACTTGAATCAATCAACATACAATTAATTTCATTGGGAGCATGCCTCGATGTGCGACATGGAAGTCCTGCAAAAATCTGGAAAGAATTAATCAACGATTATTCCATCGCAGAAGTTTATACCAACCATGACTACGAACCCTATGCTAAAAAAAGAGATGAAGAAATTAAATCTTTACTCAAAGCTAACACCATAGATATTTACACTTTTAAAGATCAAGTATTATTTGATCGAGATGATGTAGTAAAGAATGATGGACTACCTTATACTGTTTATACAACGTATAGCAGAAGATGGATGGAAAAATTGAAGAAAGAAGGTATTCCGAATTACGATTATGAAAAATACTATTCGCATTTCCATCTCAACACCAAGTCCACTTTTCCCTCACTTAAATCCATTGGATTTACCAAAACAGATGTAAACTTCTCTTCTCACGAATTGAATGATAATATTCTCTATAATTATAAAGATACACGCGACATTCCGGGGGTGAGTGGCACTTCTCGTCTCAGTATACATCTTCGTTTTGGAACGATTAGCATACGTAAGCTTATTCGGGAAGCACAAGAACATAGTTTAACATGGTTGAATGAACTTTGCTGGCGGGAATTTTATATGATGATTCTTTGGCACTTTCCGCATGTTGCAAAAAGTGCATTTAAACCTGCTTACGATTTTATTCAATGGAGAAATAACGAAGATGAATTTGAAGCCTGGTGTGAAGGGCGGACAGGCTATCCCATTGTAGATGCTGGTATGCGTGAACTTAACGAAACCGGATTCATGCATAATCGTGTGCGAATGATCACAGCAAGTTTCTTAACGAAGCATTTATTGATTGATTGGCGCTGGGGAGAGGCGTATTTCGCATCCAAACTTCTCGACTTCGACCTGAGTGCTAACAACGGTGGTTGGCAATGGGCTGCAGGAAGCGGATGTGATGCGGCTCCTTATTTTCGAATCTTTAATCCGTACCTTCAAACTCAACGTTTCGATCCCGATTTTAAATACATTCGAAAATGGGTTCCTGAGTTTGAAGATTTCGGATATCCACCGCCGATAGTGGAGCATGCTATTGCAAGAGACAGATGTTTGCAAGTGTATAAAAAAGGTCTTGCAAAAAAATAGATTTTACTTCGATAAATTTTCTCTCGTAGGCTGTGCTTCAGGAAAGTTTCTCGTAGAGGTAGAGATTTCTATGGTCAATTCCAAATTTAATCTAATAAATATTATTTTATAATTTCCCTTCCTTTGCGGCTTTGCGCCTTAGCGAGCAATTTTATGAATTTTAATTTAGCAAAACTAATTATCAAATCAAAAAAATAAATGTTAAATGCAAATTCTTCATTCTAAAGTGACTCGAAGTTTCCACTCTGCCAAATTTTCTCGCAGAGGTAGGGCGCTAAGTTTTCTCGCAGAGGCTACGTGGCGTTAATATTTCTTGCAGAGGCGGTGGCGCTAAGTTTTCTCGTAGAGGCTACGCGGCGCTAATATTTCTTGCAGAGGCGGTGGCGCTAAGTTTTCTCTCAGAAGCTACCCTGTGCTAATATTTATCGCGGGCGTAAAGCTTCATTACCTGAAAGCATTAAGTAAAGGCATAATGTTTTTAATAAAAAAAGGTGTTCACTTTTTTAAGTAAACAACTTTAACATTAGAACATATTCTATTCTACTTCAAATAATCATTGAAGTAGCGTGTAATTTTTTCATTTAAATGCACACGATCTTTGCCGAGTACATTGTGTAGGTGTCCTGGATACACCATATAGTCTACTTGCACTCCACTGCTTATTGACTTCTTTAAATACATCATACTGTGCTGCCATACTACCACATCATCACTGGTACCATGAATAAGCATCAATCGACCGTTTAACTGATCCACATAATTCAACAGGTTATTTAATTTATAGCCTGCTGGATTCGACTCAGGCGTATCCATGTATCTTTCAGTATACATGATTTCATAAAAACTCCAATCAATAACAGGTCCACCGGCTACACCCACTTTAAATATTCCTGGGTTTCGTGTCATCAAGGATGTGGTCATAAATCCACCATAACTCCATCCATTCACGCCCAAACGATTTCCATCAACATAAGGGAATTTTCTAATATGATTTACTCCTGAAAGTTGATCCGCCATTTCCTTTTCTCCTAAATTTCTAAAAGTAGCTTGTTCAAATGCCTTCCCTCTCCATCCGCTTCCACGGTTGTCCAATGTAAATACAATGTATCCTTCTTGTGTCAAATAATGAAACCACATATCAGCACCCCCTAACCATGAATTGGTGATCATCTGCGCATGTGGTCCACCGTAAACATAAACGATAACCTGATATTTTTTCGTTGAATCAAAATTTGCTGGTAACAACATACGACACCAAAGTAAATTGTCGCCTTCCCCTTTAATATTAAAAAGACGAGTTGTTGCTGACGAATAATTAGCAAGCGGATTTTCTGCTTTGAGCAACGTATTCATCACTTTTCCATTTCCATCTACTACCTGAATAATACTAGGTGTTGTTACGTTTGAATAGGTATCGATGAAATATTTTTTATCATCACTGGCTACGCAAGCATGTACACCGCTACCTGAACTAATTTTAGTAAGTGCACCTGTACTCAAGGTTACACTATAATAATCACGATCAATTCCCATATTTCCTGTTGCTTGAAAATAAGCTTTACTACCCTTTGCATCAAAGCCCGTAAAATCACTTACCTCCCATTCACCCTTTGTTAACTGTTTTATTAATTTTCCACTCAAATCATACAAGAACAAATGATAAAAACCATCTCTTCTGCTTTGCCATACAAACTGATTATTATTTCCGGGAATAAATTCCATCGGATGCAAAGGCTCGGTGTATTTATCATCCTTCTCTTCAAACAATGTTTTCACAAAATCTCCGGAAGATGCATCGTATTGATTGAGCTTCATGTGATTTTGTTCGCGGTTCAAAACAGCAATAAAAACGGATTTTTCGTCCGGACTCCATGCTATATTGGTGAGGTATTGATCTGCCGGCAAACCTGTCTTTAAATAAACAATTTTCTCGCTTGACAAATCGTATACGCCTACCGTTACTTGATGACTAACGCCACCTGCCATTGGATATTTAATAATTTTTTCCTTGGCTGGAGTTGCGGAAAAATCAACGATAGGATAAGCATTCACCATCGACTGATCCATTCTGTAAAAAGCCAATTTAATTCCTTGTGGTGACCAGAACAATCCTTTGTCGATGCCAAATTCTTCGCGATGCACAGACTTACCATAAACGATATTAATAGATCCGTCGGTGGTAATTTTTTTAGATTGATGATTCTTCTCGATGTAAATATTAAACTCATTTACATAGGCAATATCTCCTTTTGCTGATTTAGATTCCACTTCTGCTGATTCTGGTAATGTGATAGAATCTTTCAAAACCAACTTCATGGCTTTGGTGGATAATTCATATTGCTTCTTCTTCAAGAAAATGCTACGGTAGCTGCATCCTTCCATTTCATCGAAGGCATTTTCGGTAGCGTGTCCATCTTCGAACCTGAAAGAATCTGATTTAATCTGCTCAACGATAAAATTTCTGTCGTTTCCGTTTTTCCTACTGAACCTTGAACTAAAACTTCCGCACTATTTTTTGTATCCACAAAAGAATAAGAAGCTGATCCGGGAATCCATTGAAGCTGCAGAAGACGTTTTGGAGCCAACGTAGTTCGTTGACGAAGAACGGCATCTTCCATTGTTAATTTTTGCAATTGCGCTTGCACTGATCCAACAGAAATTAGACTGGCAATCAGGAGGACATTAAATACATTTTTCATACACTACAAAGGTAAAATTTAATAGGAAAAACCTTTAAATACTCGACCTAATCCATCAATACCTCGACCAAAACAATATTTCTTTACTTTTATCTTCAAATTCAAAGTACACACATCATGTTCACCGGAATTATTGAAGCACTTGGGAAAGTGTTAGTTGTCGTAGAAGAAGGAGGAAATAAAACCTTTACTGTGGAATGCTCTTTTATCGAAGCGTTAAAAGTTGACCAAAGTTTGGCGCATAACGGTGTTTGTTTAACCGTTACCGGATTTCGACCTGAGGGCTATATTGTAACCGCAGTAGCAGAAACATTACGTAAAAGTAATTTGGGAAAGATTGTGGCTGGAGATCTGGTTAATCTGGAACGTTGCATGTTGATGAATGGAAGAATTGATGGACATATTGTACAAGGACATGTTGACTTAACCGGAGAATGCACATCTATCAAAGAAGAGAATGGAAGTTGGTTGATGGAATTTACCTATGATAAATCCGCAGGACATGTTACTGTTCCGCAAGGATCAATCACAATTAATGGAGTGAGTTTAACTGTTGCATCGTCACATCCAGGAAAATTCAGCGTCGCCATCATTCCTTTTACTTTCGAGCATACAAATTTTAAAACCATGAAAGTGGGTGATATTGTAAATTTAGAATTTGATATTATTGGCAAATATGTAAAAGCATATATGCAATAAATTTTTAGGCGCTTACGGTATTTATTTTTGATGCATTCCATCTCAGGAGAAAAAAAGCAAGGAGCGCAACTACAGCTGTTATTGAAAAAACTAAGGATGGTCCGCCTACCGACCATAACGCACCCGTCCAAGCCCCTGCAAAGAGCATTCCCAAACTATTTACGCTCGTATAAAAACCGATGGCTTGTCCGCGTTCATGCGAAGGGGCGATGGTAGAAATAATGGCTTTGGCGACAGATTCCAAGCACGATACCGAGATTGCGTAAAGTAAAAATAACATGACATAAGATATCATCGAATCTAACCAAGCCATTCCTGAATAACAAATAACGAATAAAAATATTCCCGTTAACATCACATTTGTTTTTCCCCATTTATCGGCTAACATTCCGATAGGCATTGCTAGCATTGCATAAAGAAGATTGTACAAAATGTAAACGCCGATCATTATTGTATCGCTAAAACCAGCTTCTTTCATCGCCATCAACAAAAAAACATCCGGACTATTTACCAATGCAAACAACACTAACGGAAGTAATAATTTTCGATAACTCGACTTACTATCTTTCCAGTATTTAAAATAGGAGAAGAATCCTACATTGGGTTTAGCTGAAGAAATTACCTGTGTTGATTTTTCCTTGATTCGAAAAGCAAGGATGACGCTAATTAATGCAGGAATAAATGCAATCGTAAACAATGTAGAATAATCACCGGGATTCCAATAAAGCCATAGCAATGCAAGCGAAGGACCAATAGCAGCACCCAAAGTATCGAGTCCACGATGAAAACCAAAAACGGCAGCTCTTGTTTCCGGACTTGATTCCAACGACAATAAAGAATCGCGTGGTGCAGTACGAATTCCTTTCCCTAAACGATCTGTTATTCTACCGGAAAAGATGCGAAATAAATCGGGCGAACCCATCATTAACATTTTTCCGATTGCAGAAAGGCCATAACCCCATCTTACAAAAACCGAACGACGCTGCAGTACATCCGACTGATGACCGAAATATCCTTTCGAAACTCCCGCGATGACATTGGCAACTCCTTCTAACAATCCTAAAGCAAGCATGGAATAACCCGCTTCCTTCAAATACACCGGAAGCACAGGATACAACATTTCACTGGAAATATCGGCAAAGAGACTAATCAGTCCCAACAGCCAAACATTTCGAGAGAATTGAGATTTAAACATTCTTCATGGATTCAAACTTTTCACGACTCAACACCCATCTCTTTACAGATTGCTCATAGCAAATCCAACCGGGAATAGTTGTATATTCCTTAATGAAATCAAAACCCAATTTTTCGATCGTTCTATTGGAACCATGATTAAGTGCATAAGGTTCACATAAAATTCGCTTCAACTCAAACTTATCAAAATAAGTAGGAATCGACATGCGCAGCCATTCTAATCCAAATCCTTTTCTTCGGTATTCATCCGACCAAATATGCAAGTGTACATAAGCCTCTTCGCCAAATTGAACAGGACCAATACTTGAATGACCAACTGGTTTCCCATCATACAGCCAAATCATCGCAAAAGACTTCTTCTCTGCGTAAGGCGTGATCAATTGCGTTTCGATCATTGCCGTAAAATCCTCACGCGATGGGATCTTTGAAAGATCAACTCCCATGTTCGTTAAAAAATCATTCGGAGAATTCAACCAATAATTTACCAAAGAAGGAATATCCTCTTTTGTAATTTCCCGTACCGACAAGTGGCTATTTGACATGCCTACAAACATAAAATAATTTAATACAAATCACAATACTGATATCAAGCTATTCAAAATTCCCATTTACCTATTCACTTCAACTCTCGCTTTAAATTTATAAATAACTCAGCCACCAATAATTTTTTCTTTGTTTCAAGTCACTAAACCATTTACACAATGGATAAAGCGAAACCACCATCAAGATCCAAACTAAGTAAACATATTTTAATGCTAATCCCTCACCTACGACAACAAACTTAAATGGTATGCCAAAGATCAAATTTGTTCCTTCAGTCAATGAATGTCCATTTATCATGAATACTCCGATGGCAATTAGATGTAATATGTAAAAATGCAAGACATAATAAAAGAAAGGTACACGTCCGAAGACACTTACCATCCGGCTCCAATGCGTATTTAAGTTTTCAAAGTACGCCAGAAACAATAGTGCGGGGCCGATGGTCATGCACAAATACAATAAGGATGGCGGGTACTTATGCAAATCCACAAACGACATCAACGTAAAGAGCGGATCTGTTTGAACGGACCAAAGAAATGGATTTCCATACACATTTGTCCATCTTAATAATATAAAAAATAATATCGCACTCCATCCCAACTTACTCAACAAACTCTTTCTTTTTACTGGATCAAAATCATTCTTGTAAACCAATCCTAAAGAATACCCTAAGGCCATCACCCCTAACCAAGGTAACACTGGGTATATAATTGCTATTTGATGTCTGTCCCATATTGGATGAAAAGCAAAATTTCCATTGCGTAAAAAGTCCCAAAAAAATTCCTGAGTGCGTACTTGGATAATCATCAAAATATTGTGACCAAACACCAACATCAATCCAATCAACAAAGTTAGTTTTTGAGGTAGGCGAATAAGTAATGCCATCCCGATCATACTTATCCCGATTGCCCAAATCACGCCAAGAATAAACACAGGGAAACTAGCTACAAAAGTCCAAGCGTACGTAATAATAATTAGCTCCACAAACACCAACCACAATCCACGCTTCAATAAAAACGCAGACAACTCTTCTTTGCTTTTCCTGGCTCCTTGCAAAAAGATTGAAATACCAGCTAGAAACACAAAGACAGGAGCACAATAATGGGTGATCCATCTCGTAAAAAATAAAATGGGACCCGTCGTTTTCAAATCGAGCGGATCATGCAAGAAAGCATCGAAATGTAAAAAATCACGGGCATGATCCAGCGCCATGATAATCATTACAAATCCACGAAGGAAATCCAATGAGTAAATTCTTTTCTTGACAAGTGGTTCCATAAATTAAGAATTAAGAATTAAGAATTAAGAATTAAGAATTAAGAATTAAGAATTAAGAATTTGGATGACAAATAAGAGAAAAAGGGTGATAGATCAAAATACAATCAAAGATAATTAATTATATGAAAAATCATAAATAGGTTCTTCGTGATTACTTATTCCAAACCAACTTCGCAGCAGATATGGTATCTCTCTCCAAGCGAACACCTTTTACCACTTCAAAACCATGCTTTAAATAGAACTGCAATGGCGATTTATAGGGTGTTCCATCCGCTTTCACGTCCAAATCATGATCTATCACCCAAGCCGAAATCGCTTCAACATTTTCAGTTAGCTCCTCCAACAAAATAGAGCCATATCCTTTACCTTGCATAGAAGGCGGCATGAGCATGGCTAACCACAACTCCTCATCACGGATAAATCGGAACGAAAATGCTATAGCCGGAATGGATCCATCCACCAGTAGAAAAAACTGCAATTGCTGAAGTCCGTCAAAATAAGATTGCATCATTCCCAAATCATCAAATTTCAAATTTAGGGGATACACGGCGTTCCAGCATTGTAGAAACGCTTCCTGCTGTTTATTATTTAATACTGGAGTGCTGATGATCATAAATATTCAAAAGGGATTTATCAAAGATACAACATTGACCTCTTACACTCATTTAAAGCTTATAAAAAAGCCTCGTTAAATTCATAAGAATCCAACGAGGCTAACTTAATTTATACTTTAATTAAAAATTTATTTGAGCTTGTAAGCGCAACAAAGAACCTTCCTGATAATTATCCCTTAGGACAGCATCTTCAAATTTTCTTTTAGAAATTGTATACATAGCAACAAATTCAAATTGCGGAACCGGTTGCCACTCTATACCAATTTCTGTTTCTTCCACTTCGTAGGAACGAGCATCTAACTCATGTTTTTTACCGCCATTATAATATTGGTATCGAACAAATGGTATTACAATATGATCTCTAACTTTTGTCATGTATGACAAAATAACGTAACCACCATAGAGATCTTTCGTCTCTATAGAATCGGTTGCTTTATTAAACTCAGGACCTTCACCGATATTATATTCAGCTTGAATACCAAATGGCTTTGGATACAAAGTAAAAGAACCGGCTACACGTTGATCTGTGTAATTCTTATCCAATGTAGTTTTAACACCACTTGATATTTGGTCTTTTGCCATCACATACTTTCCCGAATAACCTTGCACTCCCGCTTCGATGATTTGATTACCTAATTCAAAAGGGTAACTTAATCGTCCTACGACGTGCACTTCATTATTCAAATCAGATTTATTAGCCGTTTGTCCATTAAATACTCCAAAAGCAAATACGCCATAGTCACCAGTTCCTTTTAAACCTGCCTTTACCAAGTGAGATAATAATTTTCTCTTTTTCGAAGGTGCCCAATAAAAGAAAGCACCCATATCACGTTCATTCGAAAAAGCACTATTAATAGCATCGTCACGATCAAGGGGCATACGGTTTTGGCTTGACTGCATATTTTCAAATCCAAAAGGAACTTTACTTTGACCTAGACGAACTCTGAATTCATTTTTTTTATCAAATCCTAAATCAAAATAGGCATCTCTCAACTGCGCAAAATTTAAACTAGTTGATGAAGCAGCACTCGCAAAGTCAGGTTGAATATAAAAATACACTTGCTTCGAAATTTGTCCAGAAAAAATGATACGAGTACGTCTAATAAAAATCCCGCCATTATCTCCCCAACTCTTATCACACTGATCGCATTTCAATTTCTCATTTGTTTCCAAAAAACGATTATAACGCACTTGTAGGTATCCACGAATTTTAAATGTCTCATACCATTGTTCTTCCTTTTCAGCCTTCGGAGCTGCCGGTGCTTCCGGTGTCGTTTGTGCATATAAAGAAGTAGTTCCTGCAATAAGCATTAGATTGACCAAAAACATACTTTTCCATTTTATCACCCCATTTGGATAACATCTTGATAATAATTTTTTCATAATAATTTTAGATTAGTTCCTTCGCGGGCAAAAATAGATTTAAATCTTTCCTAAAAAACGCCTAACAAACCACTCAACGTTATCAAATTATTAAGATCAGATGTAATGTTAAGCGAATATTATGTCAATGTTAAGGTAACCTTTTGTTCATGTCAAAAAACAAAAGAAATGCTTCTAATTATTCGGCTAAGCGATCGACTTATTAGCCAATTGTCCGCAAGCAGCATCGATGTCCTTACCTCTGCTACGGCGTAAATTCACCACATGTCCATTTTTCCAAAGCTCATTCATGAAAGCATTGATTTTAGGCTCTGTAGTCTTTTGAAACTCACCGCCATCAATGGGATTATATTCAATTAAATTGATCTTACTTACTACGCGACGCGCAAAGGCTGCCAACTCCCGAGCATCCTCAATACTGTCATTGAAATTATTAAAAACGATGTACTCTAAGGTTACGCGAGTACCTGTTTTTTCATAAAAATAATTCAATGACTCTTCCAGCACATCTAACTTATTACTTTCATTGATGGGCATGATACGATCACGCTTTTGATCGTTCGCTGCATGGAGTGATAAAGCGAGATTAAACTTCACTTCATCGTCGCCCAATTTTTTAATCATTTTTGCGATACCAGCAGTAGAAACAGTAATACGACGCGGAGCCATATTCAATCCCTGTTGGGAAGTAATATGTTCAATACTCTTTAACACATTCGCATAATTTAAAAGCGGTTCGCCCATTCCCATATACACAACATTACTCAATGGAATGTCATAATTAGATTGAGCCTGTTCACGAATCATGGCTACCTGATCATAGATTTCATCAAAGTGCAAATTGCGGATGCGATCCATCTTACCGGTACCGCAAAATTTGCATGTCAAACTACATCCTACCTGTGAACTTACGCAAGCGGTCATTCTCGTATCTGTAGGAATCAATACACCTTCTACTATATTTCCATCGTGTAACTTAAACGCATTTTTAATCGTGCGGTCACGACTTACTTGAGAAGTCTCAATAGAGATGGGATTAATCGTAAAATTCTCTTCCAGTAACGTCCTAGTTTCTTTCGACAAATTCGTCATTTCATCAAAAGAGCGGGCCGATTTGTTCCACAGCCAATCACTTACCTGCTTGGCACGAAATGCTTTATCTCCTTTAGAGACGAAAACCTCCTTAAGCTCATCAAGGCTTAAATGACGTATATTTTGCTTTTCATACATTGATGCAAAGATAAGGGATAGACGTTGGATGTTCGATAGTCGATGCTCGATGCTCGAAACTGGATACTGGATACTCGATTCTAGTTGTAAGATGTTGGTAGCGAGGCTTCGAGGTCAGATTTTTCGTGAAGAAATAATTTAATTTAGAAAAATTTATATTCACTCCGCGACCGTTGCGTCCCTGCGACCGTTGCGTTTAAGCCGTGAATACCTTAACAACCAAAATTTCAAATTTCCCAATAAACAAAATTGGATCGAGAATCCTCACCATGAAATCTCTTTCCTATACTAGGAAATTATTCAAATTGAAGTGCAGATAATTATTTCAACGAATTTACCCAAACAATAATTCGAAAACCTCTTCGACTTTTCCAACAGGAACAACTTTAATAGAAGCATTATCCTTTAATTTATCGGTACCGGCGTTATAACTGCTGACAAATATTTTCTTGAAGCCTAATCGAGCGGCTTCGTTGATTCTTGCTTCAATTCGATTCACAGGCCTGATTTCACCTGTTAAACCCACTTCTCCTGCAAAGCAAAAAGAGGGATCGATAGACAAGTCTTCGGAAGAAGAAAGTATAGCGCAAATAATAGCCAGATCGATAGCAGGATCTTCGACACGAATTCCACCTGCGATATTTAGAAATACATCCTTTGCACCTAATTTAAATCCGCAACGTTTTTCGAGCACCGCTAAAATCATATTCAACCGACGCAAATCATATCCTGTAGTAGAACGTTGAGGTGTTCCATAAACCGCAGAACTCACCAACGCTTGTGACTCAATCAAAAAAGGTCGCACACCTTCCATCGTACAAGCAACGGCAGTTCCGCTCAAGCTTGCATCGCGTTGAGATAACAGCAAAGCAGATGGATTCGCGACTTCCACTAATCCTGCACCTTGCATTTCATAAATTCCTAATTCAGCGGTTGACCCAAAACGATTTTTGATGGCTCGAAGGATGCGATACACATGATGACGATCGCCTTCGAATTGCAATACCGTATCCACCATATGTTCTAACACTTTTGGTCCTGCAATAGAACCTTCCTTTGTGATATGTCCAATGAGTAAAACAGGAGTTGCCGTTTCCTTTGCAAAACGCAACAGCTCACCAGCACAACCTCGTATTTGCGAAACCGTTCCGGGTGCGGATTCATATACATTAGAATACAGTGTTTGAATAGAATCCACAATTACCAATTCGGGCTGTAAAATTTCTATTTGATGAAAAATTTGCTGGGTGGTTGTTTCCGTTAAGATATAACATTCACTTTGCAGCTTTCCGATTCGCTCGGCGCGCATACGAACTTGGTGTTCGCTTTCTTCGCCAGATATATACAATATTTTTTTTCCTTTCAGATGAATGGCAAGCTGTAATAGTAACGTCGACTTCCCAATTCCTGGTTCACCGCCTAATAATATCAATGAACCGGGAACAATTCCACCTCCCAACACACGCATTAACTCGGCATCGGGAATGGCGATGCGTGGACTTGATTCCAACGCGATATCAGAAATCAATCGAGGTTTATTTGCCTTTGCCTCCTTCAGGGGAGCGGCACGCCATTGGTTCTCTTTAGACGTAGGCTGAATCACTTCTTCTGCATACGTATTCCACTCATTGCATGAAGGGCATTTACCGATCCATCGTGGCGAATTCGCTCCGCAATTTTGACAATAAAATACTGTTTTCGTTTTCGCCATTATTCTTTTTTATCAAAAAGGTTTCATTTAAATCGTTAAAAACTAATATACTTTTTGAAGCATATGTACATCATGAAAATTTCCAAATTTTTTCCCTACTTCCTTTAATGTTCCCACAACATGAAATCCTAATCGCTCATGCAGATAAACACTTTGTTCATTTCCACTTGTAATTCTCGCAATGAGTGTATGCAAACCTACTTGCTCTCCTTCGAGTACCAAAACTTCAAGCAATTGTTTTCCGACACCTTGCTTTCGATAATCTTTATGAACATACAAACTTGTTTCAGCAGTAGAATCATAAGCACATCGATCGCTCCATCTACTCAACGAAGCAAATCCAATTACTAAATCATTCAACAATGCAACTAAAATCGGATGTGTGGATTTATGTGTCCTAAACCAATCCACACGATCTTCCAAACACTTCTCTTCTGTATCGAAAGTGGCAGTGGTCGTTAAGATAGCATCATTATAAATTTCAGTGATACGTGGTACATCTTTTTCCGTGGCTGGACGAATAGTGATCATTCATCAAAATTAAAGAAATAACCGACGCCCGCTATCAAGTAATAAAAAATCTTCACTCCTAATATTCAATCATTAAAAAAATTCTTATCTATTAATTCAGCACCTGTTCCGGGTGAATCGGAAAGCTGCAAAGAACCGTCTTTATAAATTGCACCGTTGAATGGATCATTGCTAATCAACTTCGGTCCGTCTAAATCTACCCAGTCGGCCCAAGGGCTTAACTGAGCTGCGGCCATCGCACCACATGTACTTTCCGACATACATCCTACTAAAACTTTCAGTCCAAGTCTATTTGCTTGACGCACCAACGCCTGAGCAGGTTCAATGCCGCCGCATTTCAATAATTTTACATTGATACCATGGCAAACCGAAATCAACTTTTCCAATTCTTTCATTCCCTGAATCGACTCATCTAAAATTAGGGGCAATGGTGCCGACTTAAATAAAGATTCATACTCACTTTCCAACTCAACAGGAAGCGGTTGCTCCACGAACAAACAATTTCTTTCCTTCAACCAATACATCCACTCCAATGCTTCCGAAACACTCTTCCAAGCTTGATTCGCATCAACACAAAATTGAGCGGTTGACGTATTTAAAAATGCTTCTACTCTGTCTTTGTCATTCTCACCGCCCAACTTAATTTTAAACAAAGAAAAATCAAAAGCTTCATTAACTTTTTGAATGAGATCCTCCACAGAACTTATTCCTAATGTATAAGAACAAAGCACTTTTGCATCGGCTTGAATATCGAATACATTACGCACGGTTCGTTGAGTAAGTCGAGCAAAAAGATCATACATGGCAATGTCGACAGCTGTTTTGAGAGGCTTAGGAATGGTAGAATTCACCGCCGACAATTTCGCCATGGTGGTTCGAACTGAATCGCTACCCATCATTTCGGCGGGGAAAAAATTATTAAAATTCCGCACCAGCTCAGGAACATCAAAACCTAAGTAAGGCGGAACTGCTGCTTCACCAAATCCATCAATACCCATAAAAGAAGCTTTTACATAAATTGTTTCCGTACTATTTCGGGTTCCGTGAGCAATTCCAAATGGACTTTTAAACATTAACTCAAAATACTTGACACTTAGTTGTAAACCTTTTCTCATAAGACAAAGTTAAAGAAAGGAAGTATTGCAATTTTACTTACTTTTAATTCATGAATAACTTCAAGCACCTGCGGATCCTTTTTCTATGTATTTTCTGTTCCACTGCGCAAGCTCAATCACCCTTGCGATTAAAGTTGACCGAGGTTGCCAGAGGCTATACTTCGCCCATTGGAATTTGTTCGCCATCAGATGGAACTCATCGACTCTTTGTGATGGAACAAGGAGGTAATGTCAAAATTATTAACAACGGGCAGAAGATCGCAATTCCATTTCTCAATATATCATCTCTACTGGATGGATTGAACGTCGCTTATTCCGAAAAAGGATTGCTAGGCATGGCCTTTCATCCGAACTACAAGAACAATGGTCTGTTTTATCTTTACTATTCAGCGAAGACGACACAAAGTGGGATGGATCATGAAAGCCGAGTTTCGGAATTTAAAGTCTCATCCGACCCTAATATAGCTGATATAAAAAGCGAGAGAATAGTACTTATCATTCCACAGCCTGAAAGCAATCACAACGGAGGACAGATGGCCTTTGGTCATGACGGGTATTTATACATCGGTCTTGGCGATGGCGGTGGCGGTGGCGATCAACATGGGATCAATGGGAATGGACAAGATTTAAACACTTTATTGGGAAAAATCATTCGCATCGATGTAAATACAACAACGGGATATAAAATTCCAACTGATAATCCGTATGTAAATTCTAAAACCATCCAACCTGAAATTTGGGCGAGCGGACTCAGAAATCCTTGGAGATTTTCCTTTGATCGTGCTACTCAAAAACTATTTTGTGGGGATGTAGGTCAAAATAAATATGAAGAAATTAACATTATTGAAAAAGGCAAAAACTATGGCTGGAGATTAATGGAAGGAAATCACTGTTTTGATCCAACCAATGATTGTAATCCCTCAAAATATGTTGCACCCATTGCTGAATACGATCACGATGAAGGGATCAGTGTCATTGGAGGCTTTGTTTACAGAGGCTTAGAATTTCCTTCGCTGCATGGTTACTACATCTTTGGAGATTGGCAAGGTGTACTATGGTACTTACATCAAAACGAAAAAACAAAAGCATGGGAACGTGGCCCTATCTTCACCGAAAAAGAAAACAACGCGATCTCCGGAAAAATAAATAGCTTTGGCGAAGATGAAAAAGGCAACATCTATATAGTCACACAGAAATTATTTGGACCTAAAAGTCCAACAGGTATCATTTATAAAATAGGCTACTAATGTTTTTCACTCAATATTTAAAAAATGAAAAAGTACTTTGGGTACTAATAATTGCAACTCAACTTTTCTTCTTCAATTCTTCACAGATTCTTCAACATACGAAGACTGCGGATTCCGCCGAATACATTTATCTCGCCCAAAACATCGTTGATCACGGTGTAATTTATTGCGGAGACTATACATCAGAACCAAAAGACATTTCACTTTATAGCAGAAGAACACCCGGATATCCTGTATATTTATTACTTACAAAAATAATCTTCAATTCCGATTTTCTCCCATTGCTCTTGCAGTGCATGTTTTCTATTTTCAATATTTTTCTTGGGTATAAAATTGCAATACAAATATTTTCTGATTCCTCTAAAGCCTATTTGTATTTATTCTTTTTTCTATTCTTTCCCAGCCAATTTATTTACGCCACCCTTTTTATGACAGAAATACTGTTTCAAACATCAGTTCTCCTCTGCATTTATTTTTTATTAATATTTGAAAAAAATGGACGATTTAAATTTTTTTACATTTACCATCTCTTTCTTGCAATAGCCTACCTTATTAAACCCATAGCTTTGTTTCTTTGGTTAGTATATATTCTCTATGGAATCATTTTTCATAATAATCGAGGAATTGCTGCGCGACAAATTACAATCGCTTTATTTCATCTACTTATCATAGGAGGTTTCTTCATTAAGAACTACCATCAAACTGGGATCGCAGAATATTCAGGCATTGGAAGAAAACTTCTCATCAACTATAATATGCCAGCATTACTTTCATCTTATGAAAATGAAGAATATGCTAAAAACCGTATTGATTCTTTACAATTCAGTATCATTAATCACACTTATGCATCACAATGTGCAAGCATTGATTTATTCATTCGAAAAGAAGTTACGAGTCATCCACTTCACTTTATTGCATTACAAGTATATGGAGCAATCAAATTCCTATTGGAAACAGGAAGATGGGATCTTGAACTTTGGAGAAAAGGCTATCAACATCTTGACAATTCCAAATCACTAAAGCAACAATTTACCACCAATGGATTAACTGGTCTCCAACAAGAATTAAAAAGCTGGAATCCATTTTTTCTAATATACTATTTCCTCGTCATGATAGTAACCTTCACGCTTTTCATTTTATTTATAAAAAGTCTATTTAACACCTCGTTACTTTTTCGGCACAAACTACTCCTTGTATCTACTATCATTTACTTTGCTTTGTTGACTGGGCCTTCTGCATCTGCAAGATTTAGAATTCCTATTTTCCCTATTTTGGTAATTCTGGCAATTACTGGTATTCCAAAGAGAAATAGTCAATCAAATTTTTTCCTTTCTGCAAAATAATTATACTAACTTCAAGTCTTAGAATCCATAAAAATCAAAATATCCCATTAAATTTGCAGTTCATGAACATTAGGGATACACCTGCACAAAAAACAGTTTTAGCTTTTGCAACGGCAATTTTATTTTGGCTAGCATGGCCGTCAAAAGGATTTGCGCCGATGTTATTTATTGCGTTAATTCCTTTATTACTCTTGGAGAACACTGTTTATCAAGAGAAAATCAAGAAATTAAAATCAAATCTATTTCCGTACACTTACCTTGCTTTTTTTCTCTTTAATATTTTAAATACGTGGTGGATTTGGTATGCGAGTCCGTTTGGAATGTTTGGCGCGGTTACAGCAAATGCGTTGTTGATGACCATAGCATTTCACTTTTTTCATTGGACGCGATTAAAATTTGGCAATGGAGTCGGGTACACTTCTCTTCCGATTTACTGGGTAGCTTTTGAATATTTTCATCTCGATTGGGATTTAAGCTGGACTTGGTTAAACTTTGGAAATGGATTAGCGGCTTGGGCTGACTTAGTACAGTGGTATGAATATACGGGGGTTTTAGGCGGTACATTTTGGATCATCCTTATCAATATTTTTGCATATCATGTGCTTCAAGCCGGATACAAGTCCAAGCCAAAAATTGGCATTGCTTTAACGGCACTTATTTTATTACCCATTGGAGTTTCTTATCTCATCCGTATTCAATTTAAAGAAAAACAAAACCTCATTGAGGTAGTTATAGTGCAACCGAATATTGATCCTTACAATGAGAAATTCAGTGGGAATAGTGATGAACAACTTTCAAAAATTCTAAAGCTAGCCGACACACAGATCAGCAATAAAACCAGTCTTTTAATATTACCCGAGACCGCTTTGCCAGATGGTATTTGGAATGAAGACTTAGAAATACATCCTCAAATTGAAAGACTAAAAGAGTATGTAAAAAATTATCCGAATTTAAAAATACTAACTGGTCTTTCTTATTATCGTTATTATCATCCCGGTGAAAAAATAAGCGCTACCGCCAGAAAATTCAGAGATGGACCCGGTTATTACGACGCTTTCAATGCAGCCGTTCAAATTAGCAATAGTCGCTCGATGCCTTTGCATATGAAATCCAAATTAGTTCCGGGTGTGGAAAAAATGCCTTTCCCTGCTATTTTTGGATACTTAGATGATTTTGCCATTGATTTAGGAGGTACAACAGGAAGTTTAGGTTCACAAGAATCTCCAACTGTCTTTAGTAGTGGTAAAATCATAGCTGCCCCTGTAATATGTTATGAATCGGTATATGGCGATTATGTAGGCGAATATATTCGTAAAGGCGCAAACGTTATATGCATCATGACGAATGATGGCTGGTGGGATGACACGCCAGGATACAGGCAACATTGTCAATATGGACGACTTAGAGCGATTGAACATCGCAGAAGTATAACTCGATCGGCAAATACAGGTATTTCTTGTTTCATTAATCAATTGGGAGATATTACACAACCCACTGAATGGTGGGAACCTGCTTGCATCAAACAAAATATTAACTTAAATAACGAACTTACTTTCTATTCTAAACACGGAGATATCATCGGCAGAAGTTCATTCATTGGAGCTGCATTCTTCTTGGCAATCACAATTTTAGGGATGTTATTCAAGCGTAAAAAATAGATCTTTCCCAACCTACCCTTTTTCCAACTAATTTTGTGCTAATTAATCTTGAAAATATGTCAGTGTACGACGCTATAGTAATTGGTTCGGGTCCGGGAGGATATGTGGCCGCAATTCGACTTTCTCAACTCGGAAAAAAGACTGCACTCATTGAAAAATACAATGCGCTGGGTGGAACTTGCCTGAACGTAGGTTGCATTCCTTCCAAAGCACTTCTTGATTCATCAGAGCACTTCCATCAAGCCAAACATCAATTTGAGGCTCACGGAATACAAGTAAAAGAACTGGGATTAGATTTTAAAAAAATGGTTCAACGAAAATCGGATGTTGTTTCTCAAACCGTAGATGGTATTCGTTTTTTAATGAAGAAAAATAAAATTGCTGTATATAATGGTCATGGAAGTTTTAAGGATGCAAAGAACATACTAATCACGAAGGAAGATGGTACAACAGAATTGATCCAAGGTGAAAATATTATAATTGCTACTGGATCCAAACCTTCCACACTCAACGGAGTTATTGTTGACAAGAAAAAAATCATCACCTCTACAGAAGCATTAAAACTTGAAGAAATCCCACAACATCTTTTGATTATTGGCGGTGGTGTTATCGGACTTGAATTGGGATCAGTGTATGCTCGTTTAGGAGCTAAAGTAAGTGTAGTGGAATATGCAGATAGTATAATTCCCACGATGGATCGTTCGCTCGGAAAAGAATTGCAAAAAATATTACAGAAACAAGGATTTGAGTTTCATTTGAACTTTGGAGTTACATCTGCAGAAGTAAAAAAAAAAAGTAATACTGAAAGCAATCTCAAATAAAGATGGAAAAACGCTGGAATTAAACGGCGACTATTGTTTAGTATCAACGGGGCGATCGCCTTACACTTCGAATTTGGGTTTAGAAAATATTGGAATCACTTTAGATGAAAGAGGGAGGATTCCAGTTAATGAATATTTAGAAACTTCGGTAAAAGGAATTTATGCAATTGGCGATGTTGTGAAAGGCGCGATGTTGGCGCATAAGGCTGAGGAGGAAGGTGTACTTGTAGCCGAACATCTATCGGGGCAAAAACCACACATCAATTATTTATTAATTCCAGGAGTAGTTTATACTTGGCCCGAAGTTGCTGCGGTTGGGTATACTGAAGAAGAATTAAAAACTCAAAACATAAAATACAAATCTGGAAGTTTTCCATTCAAAGCAAGTGGTCGGGCTCGTGCCAGCATGGATCTAGATGGATTTATTAAAGTACTAAGCGATGCATCTACTGATGAAATTCTTGGAGTACATATGATAGGACCGCGGGCAGCAGATATGATAGCAGAAGCAGTCGTAGCGATGGAATTTAAAGCATCCGCTGAAGATATTGCCCGAATGAGTCATGCACATCCTACCTATTCGGAAGCTTTCAAAGAAGCATGTTTAGCTGCTACCGATAACAGAGCATTGCATATTTAATAATTCAGGATAATCTGAATAAGTTCAATTTTCACTCATACATCGTTTAATAATGCGTGGAACCAGAATTTAAGAACTACTGATAAACAACCACTTATAGTTAATGTGGGTTACTTGCTTTAGTATTAAAATTGCAAGCCCTATTTTAGTAGATTAAAATAAAACAACCGGTCAATGAAAAAATTATTAGTAGTAGTTATGAGTTTATTTTTCACATTAAATGTTAATTCCCAGTCTTGGTCATGGGCCGCAGCGATGGGTGGCAGATCGAACGTGGAAGGTTCTATAGGAATGGATCGTGATGCCAGTGGCAATATTTATGTTTGTGGAGATTTTGAAGGAACTCGTAATTTTGGAGGTACAAGTTATACTGCTGTTGCATTCTCAGATATGTTTTTTTCTAAATACAATTCAAGCGGACAACATCAATGGACTCTTCAATTTAGCGGGACTGGAACAAATACGATGATTGCCAATGGAATTGCGACGGATGCAAGCGGTAATGTTTTTGTAACGGGTTACTTTAGTTTTAATGTTACGGTTGGTCCGAATACTTATTTCAACGCTGGCGGAAATGGTGATAGTTTCATTGCTAAATACAGCCCTGCAGGAACCTTAATCTGGTCGAGAGTAATTTCAGGTACAGGGAACGAATTTGTTAGTGGAATAAAAACATTAGGAAATGATATTTATATCAGCGGTAGTTTTACTCAAGCTTTTACACATGGTCCGGTAAGTTTACAGCTCCTGCAGGAGGTTATGACGATGCATTCATTATGAAATTAAATGCACAAGGAGATGGTGTTTGGGGAGTAAAAGGAGGCGGCAGTAACAATGTTGATGACCGTGCTCTATGTTTAAGTGTTAGTAATAATGCAATTTATTGGGCTGGCTTTTGCTCATCAACCGCTGTAATAGGAGGTGTGACTTTACCTCAATCTGGAACATTGCCAGATATTTTTATTTCAAAATTAGATGCAAATGGAGTTCAAGCCTGGGTAAAAAGATACGGAGGAAATTTCGGACAACAAGTAAATAGTATCAGTCAAGATCCATGGGGAAATCCCATTTGTACTGGCAACTTTTATGGAACGTGTAATTTTGGCATCGGATTCTCCATCACAGAAAATTATGCGATGTTTCCTGCAGGTAATGGAGATGGTTTCGTAGCAAAGTTAAATGGGTCCGATGGAACCTGTTCATGGGTTAGACAAATTAAATGTATTAATGGAGATAATAACGAAGTAAGTAATGGTGCTGTTACAGACTTGGGAGGAAGCACTTATGTTACGGGTCATTTCAATGCAACCACCACATTTGCTACCAATTCGAGTCAAACAGGAACTAACTTAGTTGCAACCAATGGACGAGACGCATTCGTTGCTAAATATTCTCAAACAGGTACGCTATTATGGGTACAAAAAATTGGTGGCACCAGCAACGACCAAGGCAGAGCCGTAGTGTACGATGCCAATGGAATATGCACCGTTGCCGGAAATTTCGGCGGCACGATAACGTTAGGTGCTGCACCATCCATTACTGCAAGCCCGGGTGCCTCTAGTGTTTTCCTAGCTAAATACGATGGATTATCTGCAGGAATAGACAACGTATCAAATTCGTTGGAATTTCAGGCATTCCCTAATCCTGCCGAGAATTTCATTTCTGTAACCTTAAACGCTCAATCGCCCATTGACGCGATTGAAATATTCAATTTAACCGGTGCGCGTGTATTCGATACGAAATTAACCGGAACGAAAAGTGAAATAAAAGTGGATGTTACACATTTAAGTTCGGGAGTTTATTTTTTACAAGTGACATCTGGAGAAAACAGAGGCGTAAAGAAGATTCAGGTTAAGTAAAATTATTAATACTATAAGAAGAGAGCTGCTTTGAGAGCGGCTCTTTTTATTTTCGCTTAACTTTAGAAAGTACCGACTCATTCCAATTTTCAAGCGTCGTTTTCTTCATTAACGCAAAAAGCCGTGCCTTGCTATTCGCATATTCATCATGCATAGGGCAAGGAGTTTTTGAATCACATTTAAGCTTTCCCATAATACATGAATTCACAATTTGATCTCCATCTACTACAGATAATAACTCATAAATAGTTAATTGGAGTTCTTAATCACCCATCCAGAAACCAGCACCTGGACCTTTTGTAGAATTCAAAATCCCCTTTTTAACCAGCTCCTGCATGATTTTACCGAGATAATGTGGTGACAACTGAACAGAAGAAGCCAACTCTCCCAAGCTCACTTTTCTATTCTCTTTACCAATTTTGGCGACATAAGTCGTTGCTCTCAGTGCATATGCAAATGTTTTCGAAAACATAAATTACAAATTAAAATCAATAACAAGAATTAATTCTTGACAATTATCAGCCTTATAACTGACAACAATTAGAAGCAAGATTTGTTTGGCATAAGTCATGGTTTTTAGTGATAAAAATCATTTTCTCCACCATTCGTCAGAGGTACGTTTGCATCATAATAAAAGACATTCATCTCTTTAATTAACCCTAAGAAAAAAAATTATTATGAAATTAAAAATTTTAATGGCGAGCATCCTGAGCATTTCACTCTTTGCTTGTACATCAAGACAAGAAGCGGAAGAAGCTGCAAAGAACTCTCCATCTCCAGTTGAAGCGGCTGCCGAACAACCCGAAGTACACGGAACAGAAGTGAAAGAAATAGCACTAACGAACCCACTCAATCAAGAATGGGTTGCAAACGGAGAAAAGATCTACGATAGTAAATGTTTATCGTGTCATAAACTAACAGACGAAAAGTTAGTAGGTCCGGGATGGAAAGATGTAACTAAACGCAGAACTCCAGTTTGGATCATGAATATGATCTTAAATGTAGAAATGATGTTAGACGAAGATCCAGAAGCTCAACTCATGCTTGAACAGTGTTTAGTAAGAATGCCGAATCAAAACTTGACTGAAGCTGATAGTCGACAAGTTATTGAATTCATGCGACACAATGATGGAGAAAAATAAATATACCTAACCAATTTATAAATCAAACAGATGAAAACCTATCATTTAATTATCGCAGCGGCAGTATCTCTGCTACTTTTTGTACTAACGGGATGCGCCCCAAAAAATCCAACACAGGCAATAACAGGTGATGCTGCTGCAAAAGTATATGTCGCACCTGGTAAGCACGATGAATTCTACAATTTCGTTTCTGGTGGATTCAGCGGACAAATCTCAGTTTACGGACTTCCATCAGGAAGGATGTTCAGAGTAATCCCAGTTTTCTCGCAAGACCCACAAACCGGCTGGGGATATTCTGAAGAAACGAAACCCATGTTAAATACCTCACATGGCTTTGCTCCTTGGGACGATAGCCATCACATCGCTCTATCTACAACTAACGGTGAACACGATGGAAAATGGGTATTCATCAATGGGAACAATACACCACGTATTGCACGTATTAACTTGAAAACTTTCAGAACAGAGGAAATCATTGAGATTCCGAACGCTTCAGGTAATCACTCTTCTCCATTCTTAACTGAAAATTCCGAATATGCAATTGCTGGAACTCGATTCTCCTTTCCTTTAGATTATTCAGGAGCAACAGTTGATGTTCCCATCAACACTTACAAGAAAAATTTCAAAGGCACTGTTTCATTTATTAGTATCAACAAGGAAAGTGGAAACATGGCTGTTGCGTTTCAACTACTTCTACCAGGAATCAATTTCGATTTATCAAGAGGCGGCCGAGGTCCATCCAAAGACTGGTTCTTCTTCAGCTGTTATAATACTGAATTAGCAAATACTTTGTTAGAAGTGAATGCTTCACAAAAAGACAAAGATTTTATAATGGCCGTTAATTGGAAAAAAGCAGTGCAATACATAACTGCTGGAAAAGGTAAAAAAGTTAAACGTAAACTATGCACACAATGTATATAGTGATGAAACGCACACTTCTACTTCTACGATGATGAAAGAGGTTCTTGCATTAGATCCTATCGAGTTAAAAGACATTGTTTATTTCATGCCATGTCCAAAGTCACCACATGGTTGTGATGTAGATCCAAGTGGTAAATTCATAGTTGGATCCGGAAAATTAGCTGCATTAATTCCAGTTTTCTCATTTGACAAAATGATCGCTGCCATCGATGCAAAGAATTTCGAAGGAGAATTTGAAGGAATTCCTGTTTTGAAATATGAATCGGTTCTACATGGCGAAGTGAAAAAGCCAGGCTTAGGACCTCTACATACAGAATTTGATGGAAAAGGATTTGCATACACTTCCATGTTTGTCTCCTCTGAAATCGTAAAATGGAATATTGAAAATTTAACAGTTGTTGATCGCGTTCCCACTTATTATTCAATCGGTCACCTATGTGTTCCAGGAGGACCTACTAAAAATCCACATGGAAAATATGTCATTGCTTATAATAAAATCACCAAGGATCGCTACTTACCTACAGGGCCTGAGTTGACTCAATCTGCGCAATTGTATGACATCTCTGGTGAGAAAATGAAACTGCTATTAGATTTCCCAACTATTGGAGAACCACACTATGGAGAAGCAATTCCTGCCAGTTTGATTGCGCCAAACAGTTTGAAGTTTTTCAAAATAGAAGACAACAAACATCCTTATGTTGCCAAAGGAGAAAAGGAAACGAAAGTAGTTCGACAAGGAAACAAAGTACATGTTTATATGACGTGTATTCGTTCACACTTTACTCCTGATAATATTGAAGGAATTAAAATGGGAGATGAAGTATACTTCCATATTACCAATCTGGAGCAAGATTGGGATGTGCCACACGGATTCGCAATCAAAGGGGCCAATAATGCTGAATTACTAATCATGCCTGGTGAGACATGCACATTAAAATGGACTCCAGATCGTGTAGGTGTAACGCCAATGTACTGTACAGATTTCTGTTCAGCGTTACATCAAGAGATGTCAGGATACGTTCGTGTATCTCCTGCAGGCTCTTCTACTCCGCTTAAGTGGAGTACAGGCGAAACACCGGAAGCGGGTCTTTCTGCTGAAGTAAAATAATCTATTTTATACAGGGGACTCTTTGGAAAACGAAGAGTCCTCTTTTGAAGAGTAAAAACAACTTATGAAACCAATATCAAGAATCTTTATTGCACTTTCTTCCTTGTCGATGATTGCTACTTATTATCTTCCACTCTGGCAAATACAACTGTGGGCTCCACAGTATCCAGAAGGATTGAACATGAAAATATGGCACAACCACTTGAGTGGAGCATTTGATATCATCAATGGACTCAACCATTATATTGGAATGCGTTTGATAAAAGAAGAGATGTTTCCTGAATTGCAATACATAGGCATTCTTGTAGGAATTTATATAGCCATTGGACTGTTAGCAGCTATAACAAATAAATTAACCCTATTAAAAATTTATGTGATTACTGGACTTTCTTATGGGATAGCTGCTTTGTATGATTTTTACAGATGGGGTTACGATTACGGTCACAACCTAGATCCACATGCGGCCATACAAGTACCCGGCATGAGCTATCAGCCACCTGTCATTGGATACAAAAACTTATTGAATTTCACGGCCTATTCTGGACCGGATCAAGGTGGGTGGATCATTGTTGCAGCCAGCATCATTGCTATTAGCGTTTTGTTCTTCACCCTATGGAGCAATAAAAAACTTTCAAAAAAGAAAAACTCATCTGTCCAGCATGAATTAAGAGTTGCAACCATTATAGTTTTATTCTTTCTTTCTGCATGTTCTTCTTCAGAGCCAGCACCTATTCGCTTAGGAAAAGATGAATGCTCCAATTGCAAAATGATCTTGACAGATCCCAAGTTTGGCGCCGAAATTCTAACGAAGACGAACAAGGTTTACAAATTTGATGATGTGAACTGCTTAAACAACTATATTAAAAACAATGAAAAAATTCCATCACAAATCAATTTTATCTTCTTTGTTGATTATGCCAACGAAGGGAAATTCATTTTGGCCAACCAAGCTTTTTATTTGCAAGCAGAAGATTTAAAAAGTCCTATGGGTGGCGCGATTGCCGCTTTCAGCACAAAAGAAGAACTAACTAAAGCGGCAGCACCATACACAGAAAGCAAGACGATCACTTGGAGCGAAGCAAGCAAAATCTATTAAGTCCATGATCAAATTAATCAGCACACTACTTTTAATTATGCTTGCCCATTTCAAGATGCAAGCTACTGTGATTGAATGTGGCGAAAACACAAAATTTCCATCCATACAACAAGCCCTTAATGCTGCTTTACCTTTCGACACCATTGAAGTACTATCTGGCTACTACAAACAAGGCAATATTTTCATTGAAAAATCCCTTTCCCTTTTTGCGAAGGGAGAAGTAGTTATTGATGGAGAATTTAAATGCGAAGTGATCACTGTTAAAAGTAGCCATGTTCACATCAAGGGCTTTCATATAAAAAACAGCTCAAATCTAAGTAGCATCGACATCGCTGGAATAAAAGTTCTTGCCAGTCATCACGTCATCATTGAATACAATCAAGTTGAAAAATGCTCATTTGGAATTTATTTATCCAACACAAAACACTGCATTGTAAAACATAATATCATTTCTGGAAATGTTCTAGCTGAAACCAATATCGGAAATGGCATTCATTGCTGGAAAGCGGACAGCAATGAGATTGAAAACAACGAAATCACCAACCAGCGTGACGGAATTTATTTTGAGTTTGTCACCAACACCACAATCAACAAAAACTTTTCACATCACAATTTAAGATACGGGTTGCACTTTATGTTCTCTCATTCTAACACCTATACCGCTAATAAATTTTCCAAGAACGGCGCAGGAGTTGCCGTCATGTATTCTCATCATGTAACGATGAAAAACAATTTGTTCGATTATAACTGGGGCGCAAGTTCCTACGGATTATTATTAAAAGACATTAACGACAGTGATATTTCCGGAAATATATTCTCTTACAACTCAGCAGCCATTTACATGGAAGGGAGTAATCGTGTGAATATGCGCAACAACACCTTCAGCAATAATGGTTGGGCCTTACGAATGCAGGCAAGTTGTGTTGACAACATCATTGAATATAATAATTTCATTGGAAATACATTTGATGTATCTACCAATGGTGAAACACAACTGAGTAATTTCAATGCTAACTATTGGGACAAATATGAAGGCTATGATTTAAATCGGGACGGTGAAGGAGACATCCCATACCGCCCAGTAAGTCTCTTCTCCGTAATCGTTGAACAGTTACCGCCTTCATTACTACTAATCAGAAGTTTCATGGTTTATTTGCTCGACAAAGCTGAAAAAATTATCCCCTCATTAACACCTGAATACTTAATTGACAACAAACCCATCATCAAAATGATCGAGGCAGAAAATCAACCTGTAGCTTCAATAAACATAAATAAAAAGTAACCTAACCACTATTAACTTACAAAAAAATGAAAAAAAACATTATTTCATTATTCGTCATGGGTTGTGCTATCACATCTATGACCATCCTACACAGTTGCGAAAACAAGACTGAAGAAGGTACAACAACTGACGCAACGGAAGAAACATCAGACCTTGGAGGACAATCATCAGTTAGTGATGATGTATCTCAACAAGACATTGTAAAAGTGGCATCCGGCAGTAAAGATCACACGACTTTGGTTGCAGCCGTTAAAGCAGCAGAATATGTAGATGTACTTAGCAACGCTGGACCTTTCACTGTATTTGCCCCAACAAATGACGCATTTAACAAACTTCCTGCTGGAACTGTTGAAAATTTGGTGAAACCAGAAAACAAAGATGTACTTCGTGATATACTAGAGTACCACGTTGCGGTTGCTGTTTATAAAACAGACATGCTTCGCGACGGGCAAGTCATTAATATGGCCAATCTCGGAAATGTGAAAGTCTCCATTAAAAATGGTGAAATATTTTTAAATGAAACCGCTAAAATTGTGGGAACAGTTCCTGCTGCGAATGGAATTATTCATGTTATAGATAATGTATTATTAGAAAAGAAATAGCTTTGATAGAACTTAACAACATAAGCAAATCATTCGGGAAAACTAAAGTACTAGATCAACTCCATCTAGAACTTTTGAAAGGGCAATCTATCGCTCTTATCGGACCTAATGGATCTGGTAAAACAACTTTAATAAAGAGTCTGCTAGGATTAGTAGTTCCTTCTACGGGCGATATCCATATCAATGGAATCAATACTAAAGGAACATGGCTACATCGCAGTAACATTGGATACATGCCTCAAATTGGTCGTTATCCTGACAATATTACTGTGATGCAGCTTTTTGAAATGATAAAAGAAATCCGAATAGGTACTTACTCCAAACTTGATGAAGAACTATTTCATTCGTTTAATATTTTCAAATTTGAAAACAAAACGATGCGATCACTGAGCGGGGGAATGCGACAGAAAGTAAGTGCTTGCTTAGCTTTTATGTTTAACCCTGAGATTCTAATTCTTGATGAGCCAACTGCAGGACTTGACCCCATCTCTTCAGAAATACTTAAAGAAAAAGTAAAGAAAGAACTAAACAAAGGAAAACTTGTGCTCATCACTTCGCATATCCTTAGCGACCTGGAGGAACTTACAGACGAAATTATTTATCTCAACGAAGGGAAGATCGTCTTCTTTAAGAAAGTGGAAGAACTAAAAGCTGAAACAGAGTCGGGAAATTTATCAAAAGCCATTGCGCGAATCATGGAAATGCAAAACACTGCCGCTTAAAAAAATTAATCAATGGTAAATAAACAACACGAGAAGAACAGAAGGGATTACCTTGCCAACAAGGTTGATATACAAAGTGGGTATGCATCTGCACTTTCATTGAGTATTGAAGAAACTGACACGATAACCATGACGAAATCCAACCGAAACAATTTACTATTACGTTTACTCAAGTATGTATTACTCGACATTTTAAAAAACAGAATGGTACTTTTTTATACCCTCTTTCTTTTGGCTACATCCTTTGGCCTATTCAGTATGAGTGGAGATGCAACAAAAGGAATTGCGAGTCTACTCAATATTGTTCTCCTGGTTAGTCCCCTATTAAGTCTAATTTTTTCTACGATCTACTTTTACAATTCCTATGAGTTTATCGAATTACTATCCGCTCAACCCATTCAACGAAAAACAATTTTATACAGCCAGTACTGGGGTCTTTGCATTTCATTAATTGTCGCTCTTGTGATTGGCCTTGGAATTCCACTATTAATTTTTGCACCAAGTAAAGCTGCACTTTCGCTTCTCATCGTTTCATGTGGGCTCACGATGGCATTTGTATCATTGGCTTTACTAGCGGCGCTTCTGACAAGAGATAAAGCCAGAGGAATTGGCTTATCCCTTCTTATGTGGTTCTATTTTACTTTTATCTATGACGCGATGATGCTGATGATCATGTTTGCTTATATTGATTATCCCATGGAAACTATTACGCTGACCATGATTTCGCTTAACCCTATTGATTTAGCAAGAGTGATTGTATTATTACAACATGATGTATCCGCATTGATGGGGTATACAGGTGCATTGCTTCAAGAGCTTTTTAGCAGTGGGAAAGGTGTACTTTTAGCGAGTGGAGTAATGTTAATTTGGATTTTTGTTCCGCTGAAATTAGCCATCAGACTTTTTAATAAAAGAGATTTATAAAAGAATCCCTGAAGCATACAGCGCGCTTCAGGGATTCTTTTTACCAAAAACAATTCTAGTTGAATTGATATTTCAAGATCTATTCTCTCCCTCTAAATCTACACTTCCCTTCTTCTAAGTATTTTTTGTAAACGGCAGCGTCAGGAGTGTATCCAACCGGATTCGCTAACAATTTACCCTGATGGTCGAGGAGAACATAATATGGTTGCGAATTGGTATGAAAAATTCTACTTTGCATTTCGCTCCACTTATTACCGGTAGACTTCACTTTCTTATTAGTATATGTACTTACAAATTGTTTCGCTGCAGGCAATTCCGTTTTATCATCTACATACAGTGAAATTAATACATAGTCTTCCGAAATTACTTTTAAGACTGCGGGTTGAGACCAAACATTATCTTCCATCTTACGACAATTCACACAACTCCATCCTGTAAAATCAATCATCACCGGTTTACCAACTTGTTGTGCATAAGCCATTCCTTCTTCGTAATCGTGGAAGCAATTTAAGTTATGCGGACAAGTTTCGGAGTGGCTGGCTCCAGCGCCACCACCTTCTGTTTTTGTCCACTCTTTATAAAAATCAGGAGGCGGGAAACCGCTGATCGCTCTTAATGGTGCGCCCCATAATCCGGGAATAAGATAAACAGTAAATGACAAGGTGATTATAGCAACGATTAAACGACCGGTTCCTAAATGATGCATATCGCTATCATGAGAGAACTTTAATTTTCCTAAGAGATACAATCCCATCAACCCGAAAATAACAATCCAGATAGCGATGAAAACTTCTCGCTTCAACAATCCCCAATGGTAAGCTAAATCTACATTGGATAAAAATTTCATGGCAAGTGCTAACTCCAAAAATCCTAACACCACTTTCACTGAATTTAACCACCCGCCTGACTTTGGAAGTGTATTCAACCAACCTGGAAAAGCTGCAAACAAACCGAAGGGCAATGCCAATGCAAGTGCAAAGCCTGTCATTCCCATAATGGGTCCGAGGTAAGATGAACCGCGCGCAGCTTCTACTAACAAAGTACCGATGATAGGTCCAGTACAAGAGAAAGATACCAAACTCAAAGTAAACGCCATGAAGAAAATTCCAACTAAGCCACCTTTATCGGAGGCTTGATCGGCTTTATTTACCCATGACGAAGGCAATGTAATTTCAAATGCACCGAAGAACGACAAAGCAAAAATGAAAAGATGACAAAGAACAACATATTAAAAAAATACATTACTCGCCATTGCATTGAGTGCATCGGAGCCTAATGTAACTGTCACCAAAAATCCGAGCAATACATAAATTAAAATGATGGATGTAGAATAAATAATAGCATTGGCAATTCCTTTTTGACGTGTTGGACTTCGTTTGGTAAAGAAACTCACCGTAAGCGGAATCATTGGAAACACACAGGGTGTTAACAAGGCTAACAATCCACCGATCATTCCAGCGAGGAAGATTCCCCAATACGATTTATCTTCTGCTATTACTACTCCCTCACCACAACCTTCTTCCAAATGCGAGGCATCTCCGCTTGGCTCTGGAATTCGACCATTAGAAATTTTATCATCAACAGAAACGGTAGTAGCGACTACAGTATTCGTGTCAACCGGTGGTTCAACATTTTCGGGTGCAATGACTGCAGGAGTAACTTCTTCAACCTTTTCACCCTTGATGGAAAGCGAAAAAGAAGTATCAGCATATACACATGCTTTATCATCACAAATCTGATATTCGATATTCCCTTCAACTTTAAAACTATTCTGATTATTTAATTTAATTTTTTGCGTGAAAACAGGAGTTCCGCTGAACGACCAAACATCCACTTCAAAAACATCATCAAACTCAACATGTGGTTTTCCTTCTGATGTCTTTCCTAAAAGTGTATAGTTTTTACTCTTCTCAAAAGTAATCGCTGTGGGCGATGGTCCACCTGGAGGTGTATTTTGTGAATAGATGTGATAGCCTTTGGGAACATTTGCCTTTATGGTAACGATGGCCTCTGTACCTTTCTGCTCGATGGAAAAATTCCATTTCACACTATTCTGAATTTGAGCGCTTGCAGATAGGAAGTTAACAAGAAAAATAAGAAGATGAGTGTGGAATATAATTTACTACTTTTCATACTGTTCAATAAATCGATAGGAATTTCAAAGATAAGGAAAGGAGTTAAACGAAAAACTCATCTTTTATTGCCTTAAACGGCTCATTTTGAATCTTCTTTAATGTAGAAATAAGACACTTTCATCTTTACATCATCATAAGTAACAGGGTCTTTCTTCCAAAATGATTCAAAATAACTGACTAATGCGAAGTCGCCAGAGCAGCCAGCAGTATGCATCAGCAATAGTCCGAGAATGGAAAAATTATAAGCTGCAGGTATTATCCATAAACTTAAAATCAAGAGCGAGTTCAACAAAATAAAGGGCGCGATTGCTAGTAATACGAATGGAATTTTCTTGGTAATAAACCCATCTGCCATGGCATAAAAAAATAAATTTCTTCCACTCTGCTTTGTAACTGATGTTCTTGGCTCCAGAAAATCGGTAGACAATACCATGTATCAATTCATGAACGGGAATAATAAATGCAAAGAGTGCCATTCCCAACAGCACTTGAAAAAAACAATTCCAAAAAGCATCAGCTTGTCGTAATGCATAAATGATATAAACAGTGACTAGAACAAAAAACAGACGATAAAATATCATCGCAACATTCCACTTGAAAAAATAAGGTTTTATGAAAGCTGCGATTTCACTGTGTTGAAGCACGGCATGAAGGGAATAACCCTTCAACTCTAGATTTTCAATGGACAATGTATCGGGCATGTTCAAATATAGAAAATATAGAACAAAGCACTACAAATTAATATTTCAATTTCAACATCTCTCATTTACTCCATCACCAACTTCCCCGTACTAATAATCTGCTTTTCATTGGAGATGGTATAAAAGTAAAATCCGGGAGGTGCATTGTTTCGATGAATTGCATGCGGCCAGGAGGGTAATATCTTCTTCCCGCATTAATACACCCCGGCTATCATACAATCGAATGTTATTGTTTTTTAATTCAGGCAAATTAATATCCGAAAAAGTAATTTGTGTTGTTTGTAGCATGGGATTGGGGTAACAATAGCTTCTTAAAAGTTGATTTTCTACTTCGAACAAACCTGTGGTTACCAAACCCAGCGAGTCTGTTTTTACTACATATAAATTTTGGACACCGAAAGAATCAATTAATCCGCAAAGCATGTAGCCCCCGTCGCTGGTTTGGATCACGTCGTTGCTTTCATATCCTATTCCAACCGTAAACGGATAATACGAATATAAGTAGGACCATAAAGTAGTACCTCCTGTATCAATTTTTGAAATACTCATACCACCACCACTAAGGATTAAGTTTCCATCTGATGAAGTGATTATTCGATTAGTGCCGATGAGTCCTGTACGTTTCCATAAACTATCACCAGTAGCTGAGATTTTATATAGTTGTGCAAAATCAGTTAATGCAACCACACCTCCATCTGGAGTTGGTTCTATATCTGTAAAAATAAACATGCCACTATTATAAAATGTTTTATACCAAATTACAAAACCCATAGAATCCAATTTAGCTACATACATTGGATCAACAAATCCGCCACCGGCATTTCCACAAATAAAATACCCGCCATCTAAACTGTGCTTCACCGAATACAATCCGCTCAAACCATAACTTCGACTCCAAATGATGTTTCCAGAGCTGTCTACTTTTAAAAGATCGGGGTAGGAATTGTTGTAGCAGGCAATCGTGTAGCTGCCATCTGAATTATTTATAATTCGCTTTCCTTTGTCCAAATTCGCATCGCCAAATAGTGCAGTATCTAACATATTAAAAGTTGTGTCCATTAAGTATAAGACAATGTCAGTTTGCACGTTGGGAATGCAGGAAGATGCAGTTCCTATTATTGCAACATTAAAATTCTTACTGACTGCAATGTCTCCTGTTACGCTTGCGCAAAGTACTATCGCATTCAAAGAGTCACCATATTCGTTTATTTTCATAATTGTCATACGATTAGGTAATGATGCAATTGATGAATAATGCAATCCAACTATATAATTTTGATTTGGTAATTCTTTTACGGCAATGCCAATTGAAGGTCCTGCAAGCTTGTAAATTCTTTGAAAAGAGGATTGCTGACCAAAAGGTTTGTGCAAAACAACAAGATTAAACAAATTACATTTGGTATGACTTTCATCGCCTCTGAAAGTTATTAAAAATAATTCTACTTAAACTAGTTTCATTTTTTAAAATATAACTTCCTTTAGGCAAAGCTAATATTTGGTTATAATTAAGTTTACCAAAGTCTTGCCCTAAGTAAGAGTAAACAAAATAAATTTCATCTGGTTATAAGAATGATGTTACATGATTAGTATGAGTAGCTGTTTCTGCTTCATTTAGTAAATTAGGGTTTGCATATCGAGCCGAAAAACAAGCAGGACGGGTATAAAAATTAGGAGCTCGATCTTGGATTCTCAATGTGTCTAATGTGGCTAGTCCATATTTAAAGAAGGCGTACCCATCGATTTTTGTTGATGCATTCCAATTTGGATAATTTGGCAAAATTATCGTTTGAACATAATGTGGTACTTGATCCCTAAAAATATTCTGAGCTTCGGTTAAATAATGTTGTTGAGGCCAAGTTCCAGTACCTTGTAACCATCTACCTAAATAAATGGTAGTATCGTTTACATCTAAAGAATCCTCCGCCGAAAACATGGGCCAAATATTACTCATGGTGGTATTGTTTCCATAATGGTAAATGCGCTCGGCGGTTTGGACACTCATTCTTGTTTTTGCCTTTTAAGTTTTTGACGTTTCTGATTTACTCCATCACCAACTTCCCCGTACTAATAATCTGCTTTTCATTGGAGATGGTATAAAAGTAAAATCCGGGAGGTGCATTGTTTCGATGAATTGCATGCGGCCAGGAGGTAATATCTTCTTCCCACATTAATACACCCCGACTATCATACAATCGAATGTTATTGTTTTTTAATTTAGGCAAATTAATATCCGAAAAAGTAATTTGTGTTGTTTGTAGCATAGGATTGGGGTAACAATAGCTTTTTAAAAGTTGATTTTCTACTTCGAACAAACCTGTGGTTACCAAACCCAGCGAGTCTGTTTTTACTACATATAAATTTTGAACTCCGAAAGAATCAATTAATCCACAAAGCATGTAGCCCCCGTCGCTGGTTTGGATCACGTCGTTGCTTTCATATCCGATACCTGCAAAAAGGGGATAAAATGAAAATTGTTTGCCCACATTATAGTCCCTGCTGTATCTGCTTTTATTAAAGCATACCCATTCCAGCACCTGACATAATTAAATTTCCATCTAGTTGAGTGGTAATACGAGAATAAGCGGGAGCAACATTTTTTTCCAAATACTATCTCCTGTTGCAGAAATCTTATATAAGCTTAAAGTCATCCACAATGCAACCACACCTCCATCTGGAGTTGGTTCTATATCTGTAAAAATAAACATGCCACTATTATAAAATGTTTTATACCAAATTACAAAACCCATAGAATCCAATTTAGCTACATACATTGGATCAACAAATCCGCCACCGGCATTTCCACAAATAAAATACCCGCCATCTAAACTGTGCTTCACCGAATACAATCCGCTCAAACCATAACTTCGACTCCAAATGATGTTTCCAGAGCTGTCTACTTTTAAAAGATCGGGGTAGGAGTCGTTGTAGCAGGCGATGACAAAAGTGGAGTCGTTTTCTATCAGAACATCTCTTCCTGAATCAATACCATTATTGCCAAAGTATATTTAAATAGTTACGCATTCCTTGATAAGTCTACTTTAAATAAATACATCACCACCAGATTGACATTACAAGCAGTACTAATTCCAGTAACAATTAAATTGCTAGCGTATCAATTTCCATTCCTTTTACACCTAAACCGCAATTTCAAAAAGTATTTAAAGTATCACCAATTGAATCAAGTTGCCATACCATTGTTTGAGACACAGAAGGTTATAACAATCTTGTTCCAACTATATATGTTTTATTTGAAAGTTCTCTGATAATTGTTCCAAAATGATTATTATTGCGAGTCGATAAATTCGTTGAAACGTAGTTTGCTGACCAAAAAGGTTGGTGCAAAACAACAAGATTAAACAAATTACATTTGGTATGACTTTCATCGCCTCTGAAAGTTATTAAAAATAATTCTACTTAAACTAGTTTCATTTTTTAAAATATAACTTCCTTTAGGCAAAGCTAATATTTGGTTATAATTAAGTTTACCAAAGTCTTGCCCTAAGTAAGAGTAAACAAAATAAATTTCATCTGGTTCTAAGAATGATGTTACATGATTAGTATGAGTAGCTGTTTCTGCTTCATTTAGTAAATTAGGGTTTGCATATCGAGCCGAAAAACAAGCAGGGCGGGTATAAAAATTAGGAGTTCGATCTTGGATTCTCAATGTGTCTAATGTGGCTAGTCCATATTTAAAGAAGGCATAACCCTCAATTTTAAGTGTTGCGTTCCAACTAGGATTTAGATTTGGAATTACAATTTGATAATAATCAGGAAGCTGATCCCTAAAAATATTCTGAGCTTCGGTTAAATAATGTTGTTGAGGCCAAGTTCCAGTACCTTGTAACCATCTACCTAAATAAATGGTAGTATCGTTTACATCTAAAGAATCCTCCGCCGAAAACATGGGCCAAATATTACTCATGGTGGTATTGTTTCCATAATGGTAAATGCGCTCGGCGGTTTGGACACTCATTCTTGTTTTTCCTTTTAAGTTTTTGACGTTTCTGATTTACTCCATCACCAACTTCCCCGTACTAATAATCCGCTTTTCATTGGAGATGGTATAAAAGTAAAATCCGGGAGGTGCATTGTTTCGATGAATTGCATGCGGCCAGGAGGTAATATCTTCTTCCCGCATTAATACACCCCGACTATCATACAATCGAATGTTATTGTTTTTTAATTCAGGCAAATTAATATCCGAAAAAGTAATTTGTGTTGTTTGTAGCATAGGATTGGGGTAACAATAACTTTTTAAAAGTTGATTTTCTACTTCGAACAAACCTGTGGTTACCAAACCCAGCGAGTCTGTTTTTACTACATATAAATTTTGGACACCGAAAGAATCAATTAATCCGCAAAGCATGTAGCCCCCGTCGCTGGTTTGGATCACGTCGTTGCTTTCATATCCGATACCTGGAGTAAAGGGATAAAATGAAAATTGTTTTCCCACATTATAGTCCCGCTAGTAGCCGCTTTTACTAAAGCCATACCCATTCCAGCACCTGTCATTATTAAATTTCCATCTAGCGTTGAAGTAATACGGCTGTAAGTGGGATAAACATTTTTTTTCCAGAGACTATCTCCTGTTGCAGAAATCTTATATAAACTTGCTTGATCACACAATGCAACCACACCTCCATCTGGAGTTGGTTCTATATCTGTAAAAATAAACATGCCACTATTATAAAATGTTTTATACCAAATTACAAAACCCATAGAATCCAATTTAGCTACATACATTGGATCAACAAATCCGCTACCGGCATTTCCACAAATAAAATACCCGCCATCTAAACTGTGCTTCACCGAATACAATCCGCTCAAACCATAACTTCGACTCCAAATGATGTTTCCAGAGCTGTCTACTTTTAAAAGATCGGGGTAGGAGTCGTTGTAGCAGGCGATGACAAAAGTGGAGTCGTTTTCTATCAGAACATCTCTTCCTCTGTCGATACTACTATTTCCAAAGGTATGTGAAAACATTAACGCACCTTGTGTATCAATTCCAGTTAAAAAAACATCGCCAGCATTGCCATTACAAGCCGAACTAATTCCAGTGACTACTAAATTCCCTAGCTTATCAATTTCTAATGCATCTACACCACCTCCACAAGTTCGAAAAGTCTTTATAGTGTCACCAAATATGTTTAAATGCCAAAATAATGTTTGGGATGTAGTTGCAAAAAACAATCGACCACCTACTATATAACTACTATCAGAAAGTTCGCGTACTACAGTACCATAAGTATCCATATTTCTAGGATATATTCGTTGAAATGTAGTTTGCTGACCAAAAAGGTTGGTGCAAAACAACAAGATTAAACCAATTACATTTGGTATAACTTTCATCGCCTCTGAAAGTTATTAAAAATAATTCTACTTAAACTAGTTTCATTTTTTAAAATATAACTTCCTTTAGGCAAAGCTAATATTTGGTTATAATTAAGTTTACCAAAGTCTTGCCCTAAGTAAGAGTAAACAAAATAAATTTCATCTGGTTCTAAGAATGTTGTTGCATGATTAGTATGAGTAGCTGTTTCTGCTTCATTTAGTAAATTAGGGTTTGCATATCGAGCCGAAAAACAAGCAGGGCGGGTATAAAAATTAGGAGTTCGATCTTGGATTCTCAATGTGTCTAATGTGGCTAGTCCATATTTAAAGAAGGCATAACCCTCAATTTTTAAGTGTTGCGTTCAACTAGGATTTAGATTTGGAATTACAATTTTGATAATAATCAGGAAGCTGATCCCTAAAAATATTCTGAGCTTCGGTTAAATAATGTTGTTGAGGCCAAGTTCCAGTACCTTGTAACCATCTACCTAAATAAATGGTAGTATCGTTTACATTTAAAGAATCCTCCGCCGAAAACATGGGCCAAATATTACTCATGGTGGTATTGTTTCCATAATGGCAAATGCGCTCGGCGAGTTCTGCTAAATCAGACCATCCTGTCATAAATCGTGTAGGTTCTTGTGTTATAAAACATTAAACGCGCCAATAAAATGCCTCTTTGCTCCTCTGCCGTATTATAAACGGTACCTACCATAATCACATCACCATCGGCGAGTATTTTTATCTCTCCCGATGTATAAGACAACTCGTCACTGGAAAGAAGCTGCTGCCAATTTATTTGGGCTTCTTGGGCAAGTGATTTCGATATAGAAGATAAGGTTGTCACAACAACCACCATCATTAAAACTCGATTTTTCATGAGTATATATTTTAAAATTATATTAAAATGGATGGGAACATAAGATCAAATATAAATTGAACGATAAAATACTAGCATAAATAAAATCAATTTATTAATTATTGCATTGTTTTTCTATTTTTATAGACAAATTCAAAAAGAATCACTCAAAAATATGTCAACAGCAGACCCCCGCTACCCCATCGGCAAATACGTACCGCCAGCCAACTTTGCCAAAGAAATCATGAAAGAATGGCTTGACGTTATTGCAACGTTTCCTACACAAATGGAATTGGCAGTGAAAGACCTGAATGATGATCATCTCGACACACCCTATCGTGATGGTGGTTGGACAGTTCGTCAAGTAGTACATCATGTTGCAGATAGCCATATGAACGCTTACATTCGCTTTAAGCTTACTTTGACAGAAGAAAATCCTACTATTAAACCTTACCAAGAAGAACGTTGGGCAGAACTCGCCGATTCGAAATTCGGAACACTGGAAGACACATTGATGTTGTTAAAAGTGTTGCACAGCAAATGGAGTCATGTCATGCAAAATATGGAAGAAGAAGAATGGGATCGCGTTTTTACACACCCAGAGTATAATCGCACAACAAACTTAAAATTCAATCTCGGGCTCTACGCATGGCATTGCAGGCATCATGAGGCACATATTACTCATTTGCGGAGTCGGAAAGGATGGGCTTAGGTTTGATAGTGTTTATTTGAGGATATTGCTTTTTGCTTCGGGTGTTTTAGGATGTTAGATGTTAGATGCTTGATCATGTGTTACTGAGTGCTGTGGTTATTTGTGAAAAACTTAGTATACTCTTTGCGCCTGCGCCTTCGCGAGAAAAATTGGCGTAAAGTAGCCTTTGCGAGAAAAATTTAACGGATTGAAACTTTGAATCGCTTTAGAATGAAGAATCAATATTCAACACTTACTTTTTCAATTTGATAGTGAGTATTGTCAAATTAAAGTTCATAAAATTGCTCGCAGAGATTTTTATGTTTAATTCCAAATTTTATCAAATAAAATTAATTATTTAATTCCCTCTCCCTTGGAGAGGTCGCGAAGCCTCGCGAAGGGAGAGGCTTGAACAATAGGCTTACAATAATTTAATCGCATTCGAACAATGCTTTTTTCTTCGCCTATTTCTCTTCGCTAAATTTTCTCGCAAAGGCGCGAAGTCGCAAAGACTGCGCTCAGCAAAATTTTCTCGTAAAGGACGCAAAGTCAAAGATCCTAGTGTTGCAAGAAAATTTATCGAAGTAAAAATTGTTGTAACCTATCCCTTATTACTCAAAACGCAAACGATGAATCAAATAAATTAAAGTAGCGAATAAGAAAAAAGCAAATACTTGATGCAACACACCCAAGACAATGGGTACATTGAATAATAGTGTAAAAATTCCAAGTATCACTTGACTAAAAACGCCTATTAACAAAATATAGGTGGCCGATTTTTGTGCCGGATGTAAGTTGGGTTGTTTAAAAATTTTGAACGCGAATATTAAACTAAACAAAGTTACTATGTAAGCTAATCCGCGATGAATAAACTGCACACTTGCCAAATTGTTTAGCAAAGAAGAAATTCCATCTTTTTGAAATGAATATCCGATGGCTTCTGGAACCCAATCGTCGTACATTTTGGGCCAAGTATTGTAAATCATTCCTGCTTTTGATCCTGCCACGAATGCGCCGTAGATAATTTGTACCGTAAGAAGTCCAAGTAAAACTTTAGCAGCGTTTCTAAATTGTGCCAACTCATTCCCATTGCTTGCCTTACGATCGATTAGTAAGGTGAGTGCTACCCAAAAGATATATCCGAACGTAATGAAAGCAAAGGTGAGATGAATCGCTAAACGGATATGACTCACCCTCACGTTTTCCGTGAGTCCACTCGACACCATATACCATCCTAAAAATCCTTGTATCCCTCCGAGCGCAAACATAAACAACAACTTCGGGAGCACCTCTTTTGTAATCGCTTTCCGCCACAAAAAATAAATCAATCCCAACAAAAAAACCACGCCAATTAATCGACCAAACAAACGATGGATAAATTCCCAGAAATAGATGAATTTAAAATCGGAAATTGTAAAATGAGCATTTTGCTGTTTGTATTGCGGAATCTGCTTGTACTTTTCAAAAGCTTCATTCCATTGAGCATCATTTAAGGGCGGAATACTGCCACTAATTACTTTCCATTCCGTTATCGACAATCCAGATCCGGTGAGTCGCGTAATACCCCCTACGACCACCATTCCAAACACTAGAAAACAACCTGTAAACAGCCAAAGCAAAACCTGACTTTTATATTTTTTCTGAATGAATACTACTTATTTCTGGTGACACGATATTAAATTTTAGGATGCAACAATTTCCTTCATCACGAGTTGAGCAGTGGTTCTGCTACGCTGCTCCAATAATATTTCACGTCCTTGTGATAAATTATCAATCGTAGATGGATAATAATATCGGATTGTATACAATTGCAATCCTTCGTTATAACGCACCCAATAATCTTTCTTTAACAAATCAATCAGCTTTTTGGTTTTGTATTTGTCGTCATCAAAACATACTGAAAAAGAGATGGCTGAATTTTGCATCAAGTTCATCTTTACACCACAATCAACAAACGTTTTAAAGATAGAGCTTAAGTTATCTTCGGCGATAAAAGCAAAATCTTTCGCTGCCAGAGAAACCAGCACCTGATTGCTTTTGAAAATGAAAGAGGGAACTTGCGGCTTTGTCGTTAAATCTTTGCCCACAATTGTACCTTTTCCTTGCGGTTGTAAAAACGATTTTACATAAAGTGGAATATTCTTATTCTCGAGTGGCTTAATGGTTTTCGGATGAATCACAGAAGCACCATAATACGCTAATTCAATGGCGTCATGATAACTCAATTGCTCGAGCTTTTGTGCATCATTAAAATATTTCGGATCAGCATTTAACACTCCGGGAACATCCTTCCAGATGGTCACCGACTCCCCATCTAATAAATACGCAAGTATCGCGGCGGTATAATCAGATCCTTCCCTACCCAATGTAGTGGTAAAATTTTCACTGGTGGCTCCGATAAATCCTTGGGTAACTACAATTGGATTACGATCATTGATGAGCGTCGGAAATAGTTGTTTCACTCGCTTTTCACTCTCCTCCCAATCTACCTTTCCTTCACGATAGGTATTATCGGTGTGGATACAATCACGAATATCTAACCACTTGCATGCGATACCTTGATCATCCAAATACGATTGAACAATCGTAGTTGAAATTAATTCTCCGACCGCTACAATTTGATCATACACAAAATCAAAAGCGCGCGGCTCTTCTTCCAGTACCCAATCGATCTCCACAAAAAAATTATTTACCTTTCCATATACTGCAGCATTCGTATCGGGAAATAATACTTCCAAAATAGTATCATGATATGCACGCACTTCATTTAAAAAAGAAGCCGCTTCTCCCGTTTTACCGCAATGCGCTTTCACCACTTTCTCCAATCCGTTAGTCGTTTTACCCATCGCAGAAATAACCACCACCAAGGGCTCGCCAGGAAACAACCGAATAATTTCAGCGACATTTTTTACTGAATCTGCATCCTTCACCGATGCACCACCAAACTTAAATACTTTCATGATCTACTTTTCTACTTCAATAATTAAAAACTATTAATTTGATCTTCGGTCAATTTGCAATTTATCCACTCTCCATCCATATTCGCCTGATACTTTTTATAAAATTGAATGGCGGGTTCATTCCAATCTAACACTTGCCAGTGCAACTGTTTTGCATTCATCTTTCGCGAGTCCTTCACCACCGCATCAAACAACAAACTACCTATTCTCTTTCCACGCATACTTTCTGTTACGACGATATCGTCTAAGTAAATACCTCGCCCTTTCCAAGTTGAATATTTCAAGTGATAAATAGCAGTGCCTACAATTTTCTTCTCGACCTCTGCTACCAAACAAAAAAAGACAGGATTTTCACCAAATCCATCTATTAACATATCCGTCACACTATTAGTCACTTCATTGGGTGCCTTCTCGAAAACTGCCAACTCATAAATTAACGCATGCACCGAGGGCATGTCCTCTTTCGTACCTTTGCGAACTGAAATATTCATGGCTGCAAAAGTAAATCATTCTTGCCCTCCACATAACATAAAATGAAACTACATTATAGAATAATTGGTGAAGGAAATCCTGTTCTCCTCCTCCACGGACTCTTTGGGATGAGCGATAATTTACAAAGCTTTGGTCGTCAACTCGCTGAAAAAAATCATCAAGTCATAATTGTTGATTTAAGAAACCACGGACAATCGCCTCACGATGAAATTCATACTTATCAGGATATGGCTGAAGATATTGCAGCTCTTCTGCATGACTTGAAATTAAACAAAGTCGACATTATCGGACATAGCATGGGCGGAAAAGTAGTATTGAAGCTATTAAATTCCCACGCAGAAAAATCAACAAAGCGGTTGTGATCGATATTGCACCCTGGTATTACCCTGTGCATCATCGAGAAATTTTAGATGCATTACTGTCCATCGACTTAAATATTATTCGAACACGCAAAGATGCTGAGCGTGCATTAGGTGATAAAATTAAAGATCAAGGAACATTATTCTTCTTACTAAAAAATTTATACTGGCAAGCGCCAGATCAACTCGCCTGGCGATTTAATTTACATGCCATCAATCGGCAAATTGAAAATGTGGGAGAAGACACTTGGCCTGATCAAATAAATACTACGCCGTTGCTTTTTATTAGAGGAGAAAAATCTAATTACATCGACCCCTATCGCATGAATGAAATTTTAAAATGGTTTCCGAATGCGGAGTTGACAGAAATAAAAAATTCGGGGCATTGGGTGCATGCGGAGCAGCCGGCGGCTTTGTTAGCAGTGGTGGGGGAGTATTTATCCTAGGTGTCTAGTGGCTGAAGCCCCGAGCTAATCTACTTCCACTCGAAGCTCTTTAACATGTGCAGCACATCTTCGCGCAAATAATCCTGCACAGGCGCTAATGAATCTGCATTGGGAAGCACATTAAAATAGATAGCACCACGTAAAAAATGATTCACGCTATCGGTCACAAAAAATTGTGTGGCAGAAGCTGCATCACCACCCAAGCTGTAAATAACTCCACTCACTCCAGGTTTAAATTGGATCACCTGTTCATCAATAGAACTTGCTCGTGCAGTATGTTTATATACTAACGTATGTGTGTCTTCTAAATATTTATCGACATCACCATGCAAGGGTTTATAGGTTAAATACAATTGCGCATTTAACTTCGGCATGATCAAATAATACCAACACGGTTCAGCTAATGAGTTTGTATCCTTCACGGCAATGGCGTAATCTGGAATTTCAAATTTGAAAGGGCATCCTGCCGGATCAAACATTTCAAAAGTTCGTTCGGGCAATTCAATTCTAAAAAATCCGCGGGGTTTAGGGTGTGTTTCTTCTTCACCGCAGGAAGAAATCAACACATTACACATTATAAATACAATTAGAATTTTTATTTTCATGGAGCAGCAAAGATGGATTTTTTTCAATTAAGTCCCGATAGTTATCGGGATCAGAATGCAGAATTAAGAATGCAGAATTAAATGCCAGAATTAAGAATTAAGTCCAGATAGTTATCGGGATCAGTTGCTAAGCTTCGCGACGAGTATCGAGTATCGAGCGCGAATCATGGCGATAAGAATTTTAGCTTATACTATTCTTAAAAAGGAAGGTCTCCACCTAAATCCGTCATAGGCGGTGTAGGATCTGCAGTTCCGGCATCACTGGGTCCATTTTGTGCATCGCGCTTGCTTAACATGGTCATATTCTCGGCGATGATTTCGGTGGCATAGCGCTTTATCCCATCTTTCTCCCAACTACGGGTACGCAACTTTCCTTCTATAAAAACCATATGCCCTTTTCGAAGGTGTAACTTTTCGGCTGCCTCGGCAAGTCCACGCCACAAAACGATGTTATGCCATTCGGTTTGATCTTGTCGATTGCCGTCTTTATTTTTAAAATACTCTGTGGTAGCCAGTGGAAACTTAGCCACCATAATGCCGCCTTCCATGTGTCGGAACTCAGGATCTTTACCCAGATTACCAATGAGAAATACTTTGTTTACACCAGACATAAGAGAGAGATTTTAGTTAAACGAGAGAATTCAATTCGATCTTTACTTAGGTCAAAGGTAACCGATATTATATAATAGAAAAATTCTAGGCAAGAAATGATGTCTATTCGAGGTCTTCGTGGTGAAAAAACTTCACGATTAACTGAGGAAATGCATACTTGCTGAGGTCGGCTAGGTTTACTTTTAGATAGTCGCCCTTGGGAGCGTGCGTAGCATCTATTTTAACGGTCCAAAAGCAAGTATGTAGTTCCTGATGCGATAAAATATGCTTCCGTTTAAATGGATGTTGGTTCATTTTAGGCTGATGAAGTTTAGCCACCGCGGGAATATCAGGCGGAAAATCGGTAGATTCAAAGACCTCTACCAAGGGCAGCTCGTATAAGCCTTGCCAAATATCCTTCTCATTTCTCCGCTTGATGTAGGTATGAATTCCATCTGTAATTAGGAAATAATGAAAGTACCGCTTCTTCGAGGGTAGCTTCTTTCCCTTCACCGGATAATCCGATACCTTATTATATATAAGTGCATGACAAGCCATCGAGAAGGGACAATCGTCACAGTTGGGGGAGATGGGCTTACAGACCAGTGATCCTATTTCCATCATGGCTTGATTATGTTCGGCAGCGTGCTTGCCATCCATCAATTCCAACGCCAGCGCATTAAAAGCTTTTTTCCCTTCTGTAGAGTCGATGGGTACATCCATCCCGAAAAAACGTGATAAAAAACGGAATACATTTCCATCTACCACAGGGTGCGGCAAATCGTAGGCAAAACTGGCAATAGCCGATGCGGTATAGTCCCCGATTCCTTTTATCGATCTCAACTTTATGAAGTCGTCCGGAAAGGCGCCACCAAACTCCTCTACCACTTGTTTACTAGCTGCATGTAGATTTCTGGCGCGGGAATAATAGCCCAGTCCTTGCCAAAGCCGCAAAATTTGGTCTTCCGATGCGACGGCAAGGCCTTCAATGGATGGGAAATTTTCAAGAAATTTCTCGTAGTACGGAAGTCCTTGATTTACACGTGTTTGCTGAAGAATGATTTCAGACAGCCAAATTTTATAGGCATCTTTCGTCGTTCTCCACGGCAATTTTCGGCCATTTTCACGGTACCAAGCCCTCAAATTCTTAGAAAATTCCTGATTCATCTTAAATAATTAGGACAAAAATACATAAGTAATATTTTGTATTTCAACATGAAAGCATATCTTTGCAGCCCCTTAAAAGGAATTTATAATCAATAGTAAAGATGACAAAAGCAGAATTAGTAAACGAGATCTCCACAAAGACTGGGATCGAAAAAGTAGCCGTTCAACAAACCGTTGAATCCATGATGAAAGTGGTTCGCAACTCGTTGATCAATAACGAAAACGTTTATTTACGTGGTTTCGGTAGTTTCATCGTGAAGAAGCGTGCTAAGAAAACAGGACGTATCATCACCAAGAATGCTACGATCATTATTCCGGAACATTATATCCCAGCTTTCAAGCCAGCGAAAACTTTCACTGAGCGTGTAAAGTCTGCACACAATAAGAAAACCACTCCTGCTGAATAATCCTGAATGAAAAGTGCACAACTGAGGATTCTCCTCATTGCCGGCACAATTCTACTTTCGGTAGCACTGTATTTTCTCCCTTCTCAAATCAACAAGAAAGGGGTAGAACCTAGAGCAGCCGCGGAAAGAACAGAGGATGAATTCAACCCGGAAGATTTATTGCGATCGGCGAAAGCTGCGCTCGACTCAAACTCGCTTCAAGCACTTGAGGTCATCGAGAAAGCCTCTTCTCAATCCAATAATAAAGACACTGCCTTATTAGATAGTATTGGTAGAATCTGGGATAGAAACGGAATACCGGCGGCTTCCGCAATTTGGTTCGAGCGAAAAGCAGAAATAGTAAAGAGTGAAGCTTCCTTTCTGGATGCAGCTTACCGCTATTTTGATTCTTTTCGAATGGCCAAAGACAGCACGGTGCAATCCTTATTAGTTGGAAAAGCTATCACCAACTACGAAAAGGTGTTGGAGATAAATCCGAATAACCTCAATGCAAAAACAGACCTTGGTGCCTGTTATGCAGATGGAACTTCAGAGCCGATGAAAGGAATCATGTTATTGCGCGATGTAGTAACGGCCGATCCCAATCATGAAATGGCACAGTACAATTTAGGAATGCTCAGTGTAAAGTCCGGACAACTGGATAAAGCGATTGAAAGATTCCAAAAAGTACTGGAGATAAATCCGGAAAGAACCGAAATGAACTTCTACCTCGGTCAAGTTCATCTTCAAAAAGGAGATACAGCAGCGGCGATTCAAGCATACGAAACGTTCATCAAGAATGCCAAGTACGATGTGTCCGATGTAATTAAAATGGTACAAGCTCTCAAGAGTAAATCCTCCTGAGAAAGAAAACAGTTATAAAACATTAAAAAATTAAATTATGCCATCAGGTAAAAAGCGCAAACGTCATAAAATGGCGACCCACAAACGTAAGAAGCGTCTAAGAAAGAATCGTCATAAGAAGAAGAAATAAGCCATTTTAGGCTAATGGTAGCCATTCTGAACAATACTGTACGGAATGGCTACTCATATTTGCTATTTTTCATTTAGATAGTTGATCGACTATCCTATTTTATGAGATTTTATTGTACTCATTAAGCAAAAAATTAGGCTTCGAGAATTGAACAGCGAACTCATTATTGATTCGACTACTTCCGAGGTGCAAATCGCCCTTGTTGAAGATAAGCAGCTCGTAGAGTTAAATACAGAAAAAAAAGAGAAAGGCTTTTCTGTGGGTGACGTCTACTTGGGCCGCGTTAAGAAACTTATGCCTTCACTCAACGCCGCTTTTGTGGATATCGGTTATGAAAAAGATGCCTTCCTCCACTACCTCGATTTAGGAACCCAGGTTCAGTCTCTCATCAAGTACATGAAGAACACGCAAGGCGGCAAACAAGCCGATGCCTTGCTGAACAACTTCGAACTGGAGGCCGACATCAATAAAGCCGGAAAGATTGGACAAGTAGTTTCTACGAACCTCAACATCATGGTGCAGGTGGCTAAGGAACCCATCAGCAGCAAAGGTCCGCGTATAACCGCTGAACTTTCTTTTGCTGGGCGATTTGTAGTTCTGGTTCCCTTTTCAGATGTAGTTTCCGTATCACAAAAAATTAAAAGCAGCGCCGAGCGCCTTCGCCTAAAGCGTTTAGCAACGAGTATCAAACCACGCAACTTCGGAATCATTGTTCGAACTGTTGCTGAAGGAAAAAAAGTTGCCGACCTCGACAGAGATGTGCAAGATTTAACTTCGAAGTGGAGTGCTTTACACGAGCAATTAAAATCAGCCACACCGCCCGCAAAACTGCTGGGTGAAATTGATCGCGCTTCCACCATCTTAAGAGATTTATTGAATGCCAACTTCAATGCCATTCACGTCAATGATGTTCGTGTTGCAGAAGAAATAAAAACGTATTTGAGAGGGATTGCTCCTGATCAGGTTGACATTGTAAAGTTGTACAAAGGCAAATTGCCCATTTTCGAAAACTTTGGCATCGACAAACAAATCAAATCGCTTTTTGGAAAAACGGTGAACATGGCTGGAGGCTCCTACCTCATCATTGAGCATACCGAAGCCATGCATGTAATTGATGTGAATAGTGGTGGCCGAAATAAAGGCGCGTCCGACTCTCAAGAAAACAATGCGCTTCAAACTAACTTAATGGCGGCAAAAGAAATTGCACGTCAATTTAGGATGCGCGATATGGGTGGAATCATCGTCATTGATTTCATCGACATGAAAAATACGGTAAATCGCAAAACGCTTTTCGACACCTTGCAAGCCGAGATGAAGCAAGATCGTGCGCGACACACCATTTTACCGCCAACAAAATTTGGTCTCGTACAAATCACCCGTGAGCGTGTACGACCTGTTACCGATATCATCACGGCGGAGAAATGTCCGGCTTGTGATGGAACTGGAGAAATTAAAGCTTCCTCCTTTTAATCGACGACATTGAAAATAACTTACGTTACCTCTGCGAAGAGCAAAACGAAAAAGGCTTAACCTTACAAACGCATCCTTTCGTAGCTGCCTTTTTAAATAAAGATTTTTGGAAATTCAAATCTTTCCAATGGAAATGGCGCAAGAAATATAAAAGCTGGGTGAAGATTGAACCCATCTCCTCTTACCATTTAATGGAATTTCATTTTTTGAATAAGCAGGGGGAAGAGATAAAGCTTTAGGCGCTTTTTTTTTCTTGGTAGCTTAGGCTTACTATAATACCTATTCTTTAATAATTAATTGCTTTTCGACGGAGGCTGTCGATTTAGTACGTATTTGTACTTAGTGAGAACTTTTTGGTGGGTCTACTGGGGTACTGGGTTGTTAAAAAAGGTATATTTGAGGAAAGGGAAACATGTGTAAATTCTCCCACCTTGGAGGATTTAATGGATAAAAGAGCTCAAGAATAAATTATAGCCAATTTTAAATCAACAACATACAATGGCGAAAAAAGAAATTAATCCAAATGCCGATAAAGACTATATCGACCAATTAGATTTGGTAAACGAACACAATTTTCCAAAATTTCTTAAATCCATTATGTTATCTCCTTTTAGACATATTAAAGAGTTAACTTTAAATTTCATTCATCCAATTTCTGTTATTGCAGGGACAAACCGATCAGGAAAATCAACTGTATTAATGGCTTTAGCTTGTAGTCATTTTGACTTCAAAAAAAGAAATGTGCACAATGGTTTTCTTGAAAGGCATACTTGGAGTTCAATTATGCAATTTACAAGCCAAGACAAACAAAAAAGTTGATTGGACATATTTTATTACACAAATTTGGAAAAAAGGAAGAAACAAAACGTGGACAAAGAAAAGCTGCGACAAAGAAATGGAATGGTATTGGCAAAAAAGAAACTCAATTTGCCAATCGACAAGTTGTTTTTCTCGATTTAGACCGAATTTCTCCAGCAAGAAATTTTGGTAGAGCAATTTTCAATAAATCTCAAAAAGCATTAGTTACAAATATCTCAGCATTAAATATTCCAAGAATTGAAAAATATCTTTCTTACGTCTTGGAGGAAAGTTCTAAATTAAATAAACTAGCATCTCATTTAGACAAAGATATTTTTAAATACAGCAACTCAAATGAATATTCAAGTTACAATGCGGCAACTGGCGAAGAGGTTCTTACCAAAATACTTATTGATGTAATTGAAGCGCCAGATCATTCCTTAATATTGATAGATGAAATTGAAGTTGGGTTACATCCAAAAATCCAAAGACGCTTAATTCAAGCTTTGTATAATATCGCTAGAAACGACAATAAACAATTTGTGTTGACTTCTCATTCGCCATCAATTCTTTCTTCTCTACCCGACAAAGCAAGGATATTTATCGAAAAAAATTTCAGACGGGAACTTTAAGGTAATTCCAAATATAAGTGTGAACGCTGCTTTATCTAAAATGGATTCAATTTCGTATCCATTAGTTGATTTATATTGTGAAGATAAAGAAGCGAAAAAATTATACAAAAAGCAATTTCATCAATTCAATCAGAGAAATCTTTAACTAATTTTGCAGACTTAATAATATCGTGATTTCGGGAAGCGGAGGCAAAACTTATACTTATTTTAAATCTCATCAAGAGACATATCCGAGTAAAGAATAAAGACTGGATACGCATGTATATTGGATGGAACAGAAGAGTTTTGAAAGATGCAAGTGGTAATTTAAGTTATCCTCAAGAAGACTGTTTGCATTTTATTTATTCAAATGAAAGTCCTGAAAAATTCTTAACTGAAGTGTATTTAAAAAAATACCCCAACAGCACATTAACTTACCATTTAAATAATTCTAATCCACATTGCCTTTTTGATAAAATGATTGAAAATTCAGTTTGTACAAACAGAGACGAAGCATTTGAGAAAACTTGGAATTATTTCATCACAACTACAGATGGGAAGCTATATTTTGAAGAGTTAAAATTATTCATTCTTAAAATGACAAAAAAGTATTCTCCTGATCTATGACAAAAAGAAAAACTTGCATGTAACAACACTTACATAAAAGATAGGGGTTTGTAACATCCAATTAAATTAGAAGATTTATTCAAGACACCACAACGCAAAGACACAAATTGTTACAGGGCTTTTAGGACAACCTGCAACAGCAATGAACTTGTGTAAAACATAAATTGTAAATTCAAAACCAAACGACCTAAAGAATATTCTAGTTTAATATTTGTGAAAGTGACATGTAAATTATGACAATGGAAGAACTTGCAGAAAGCATATATGAAGTTATTAAGGACTATAGAAACCACGACGATGTTTTTATTGCGAAACAGAATATAATAGAATGGGCAAGGCAATTTGAAGAAAATGACGAACTTGTTTTGACTGAACTAAATAAAATTATTAAAGAAACATACGTTTCAAGAGAAAAAGCAAAAAAACTTGTCCATCAAAATATTCTTAGGCTAATGCAACTTTATCGCTACTCAAATGTTGCGATATTTTTAATTGATACTGAATTTATAGATGTACAACTAACCCATAAGAGCCAACCATCAATTCTAATTTTATTAGAAGAAATTTTAAGTGAACATTTTCAAGAATCCTATATCAAATACAAAGAATATCCTAAAAAAAATTATATCTACTTTGACGACATTCTTGCATCAGGAAGTACGATTGGTAGAGATATAGTTAATTTTCTAAACCAAGTTGATTCTTCTGGAAAATTCTTTCATCAAAAACTTCAAGACAATGAAATTAATTTATCAATTAGGGTGTTTTGTTTACACACTTGGGGATTTGAATTTCAGAAATACAGAATCCAGAAAGAATTTAATGAAAAAGTCATGAAAAAAGTAAATTGGTTTTGGAATTATGAAATTCAAAATCACGCAAAATTCAACAATCAAAAACTAAATATCGCTAAACCCGTAAAGGGAATAATTTAAAGATAAATGGCTATTTGGAAAAAATTGTCTGTAACAAAATATGAAGATTATGCGTATAGAAAGGCAAATACACCAGCAACGGAACAATTTTTCACGTCTGCTGACAATAGAATAAAATTTGAAAATGTTTTAACAGAAAAAGGAATAGACATAATCAATATGATAAAAGGCGAAGTGAAACCCAATATAAGACCATTGGGGTTGATAAATCCACAATATAAAATATTTGGGTTAGGTACTCATTTTTTTACTTGGCGTAATATTCCCAACAATGCTCCGTTAGTGTATTGGTGGGAAGTTAACGGACATAATTGGAAACCATTATTTTCTGTCGCAAATAGAGGTAATTAAAAAAAATAGCTTAATTTAGCATTGTGGATCCGAGCGTAAGGGAATATCAAATTAATAATGTCATTACGTTTGCAAGGACAGACGGACGTTTTGGAGCCTTGTCAAATATGGCATCTGGGTTCAATTTGTTTATTAATGAAGTTAATATTCAAAGTTCTGAAATACTATATCAAGCGTGTAGATTTCCAGTGTTTCCTAACATTCAAGAAGAAATAATTAGGGCACAAAATCCAATGGACGCTAAAAAAATCAGTAGACAATACATTCAATATAGTCGTCAAGATTGGGACAAAGTAAAGTTTAAAATTATGAAATGGTGTCTTGAAGTTAAGTTAATTCAAAATTTTGACAAATTCTCACACGCACTTCTTTCCACTGACGACAAAACAATCGTTGAATATTCTAAAAATGATGCTGTTTGGGGTGCAACGCTTAAAGACGACAAGACTACTCTGGTTGGTAAAAATGCTTTAGGGCGACTTTTAATGGAATTAAGAGAAAAAGTCAAAACACACGAAATAAGCAAATCTACTGTTATTTTATCTCTAAACATTCCCGCGTTCTTATTGTTTGGAAATCCAATTGAAGAAGTTAGGAATGACGCGTATTTCATAAATGACTTAGACGAAATCTACGCATAAAAAAGCGCCTCCTAACAATGGCTTGGTAACATTAAGGCAGACGTGCTTTTATAGAACATTTATGCAAAGTTCAACAATAGGAATTCTATTAACCTCATGTGGTAAAAATCCACTATATCGCCAAGCAGCAACCCGTTAGTAGCAAATGTGAATCGACCCACTACCAAAGGGATACCACAGTCGAAAATCAATCCTTCTTCTTTTTCTTCCTCCAAGACGTTTTAAAGAAACTCTTTTTGTTTTCGGCATCTTCTTTACGACCTTCTTCAATTTCCCAATCGTCCCAACGCCTTGCATGACGGATTTTATTTCGCGTAATAAAGTAATGCGATTTGCATTCATAATTCCAATTCCCAATAGACGGAAAAAGCGAAACAGTTTTTCCGTCAAAACGAAGTTCCCAATCTGTTGGAGATAGAGGAGTTACAACTTCATAGCCACAGCCACACACACATTTATGTATGGCTGTGCAATAAGGAATGGAGATATACAACACACCTGCTTCAATCACATCAGGAATAAACTCAACAAACTTATGCTGTATTGTCTTCATGAATTAGTTGCCCAGTGTTAATTGTAAAAGTTGAATTGTGTTCTTGGTTTAAATCCTGATAGAAGCTGCAAAGTTTTTTCCACTTAACAACAGCCATCAAAGCGTTCAATGCATTAAGGTCAGCAATCTGAATGTTGGTTGCATACTCATCATCATCCATTGACGCAGAACCAATCCTGTTTGGAATGTGGTCAAACTTTTCAGGAGTCCCAACAGTAACTCTTAGTTGCCCAATCAGATTTTCGTCAACTACATTTACACCAAGCCCCACATCAATAAATGTAACTCCAATTTTATTGAGATGAGAAATTATCAAGCTTCTTGCACTATTGCTGTCAACGCAAACGAACACATAAGAAAGTCCGTTGAGCAACTCAATATTTTTTTCAGTTACATGTTCGGGATATGCTTTTATTCCCCTTCGCATTTTAGAATAAATTTCAGCGAAATAATCTACTTTCTTCATTCGCCTATTCAGCATATCAATAGAGGCAGCACCTGGAGCACGGAAAGCATTGTGCTGTAAAAACTCATCAGCATCAAAAGTAAAATCTCATCAACAGCAGTTTTGGCAACCAAATCCAAAATGTAAGAGCCAGTTCCACCGACTCCAACAATTCCAATTCTCTGACCTTTAAATTTTGCATTGAGATGATTGATGTTGGCACGGCTTGAATTGGAATCAATATAATGAAACACCGATTCATCTTCACTGCATTCAAACACTTTAAAAGTTTGGGCAGTTACCGTTTTATCAAGCGACTTGGCAGGAGCAGAAATAATTTTTCATATTGTGTTACCTTATGATAATAATTCTCATAACCGTTTGGAGGCTTGTTAGAAAAAGTATGATTCATTACAAATCCATCAGCCACTTGCAGATTCGGACTGGAATGATGAATTGCAGCAATGATACTTCCATCTTTATTGCAGGGATGCTCACCCATAAAGCCCATTACATGTGTATCAGGTTTTATAGTGACATTATTATTTAGGGATAATGAAGTAATCAGTATACCGTATTTAATTTCACGGCAGCTGTTTACATAAGGAATGTGGTGGACAATTAAATGCCCACCCTTTACCTCAATTTCAAAACCCTCATCAACCAGTTGCTTTAGGTCGTGACTACGATTTATCTGTGCAAGTAACATTGAATATCATTTATCTTTTACACAAACTTTGTCACCCTTCACCATTGTTCCGTGAGGGTTTTCATGCGGTCCTTTATCGTAAGTAACCGTGTAAACCTTATTTGGATTCGGGTCATAACTTCCGAAAGCCAGTTCAACCACTTGTGCAAAGGTGATTGTTTTTTCAGCCCACGGTTTTGGTCTACCGTTCACGATAAGAGTAATCTTATGGTGCTTATTCTTAGAATAGAAATGCTCAATCTCAGGACGGGCAAGATTCACTCTCGTATCATCCGCAATCGTTTCATCCGCCCACGGCTTCTTAATAGCAAGGAAAATATCTTCCTCAGGCGGAATGTTTCCGAGCTTTCTAATTTCAGCACCAGTGATGTATTCAAGATGCCAATCATACTTCTTACCCTTGATGGTAAGTTGGAGAACATGCTTTCCATGTTCATTGTTTTGTTCTTCTTTTTTCATTATAAATTATTTTGTTTATACCTATCAATGTCATCTAAAGAATTATTTTTGCAGGTGGCTGCAAAAATTTTACCTTGCTGACATATTATAGTAAGAGCCGTTAATTAATGACGAATCCAAACGCAGAAAATAAAGAGATAGATTGGGAGGAGGTGATTCTTCGCCTCCAAACCCTAACTCGTTCATTAGCAAAAGGAAAGGGTTGGTTTAGAGGTGTTGAAACAACCGTTTACCTTAAAGGGAAGGAGATTGACGATTATGTTTTTGAAGCAATTGAAATTCATTTAAGAAATCCTGAAAAGTTTGAACCAAATAAAGGTTCTTTTATTAAGTATCTCTTTTATAGTATCATTAGAAATTTGGTAAGGTATGACCTTGTTTCAGCAGAGAACCGTACCACAAATGATGTTTTTGCATATCAAAATGATAATGAGGATGAAGATAATTCAGCACCATACTTAGATGCTATTCTTCCTTATGCAGAGGTATTCTTTGACCAGGAAATAGATTTCAAAGAAGTAATGAGTTATATAGAATCAGAAGCAAAAGGCGATGCCATAGTAGAGAATATTTTTCTTGGCCTTTCAGGTTACGGATTAAAACGGGCAGAGATAATCAAAGAGTTCAACATGACACCAGTTGAATATGATAATGGAATGCGAAGGTTAATTACAATCCGAAATAAAGCAGCAAAAAAATACGATATAAATAGTCATTATGAGCAACAACTCAAAATACAATAAAGCGGACTTTATCAAATTTGTCATGTCAACAATTGAACATGAATCTTCTGATAAAGAAAAAGCTAAGGAATTTTTGTCGCTAAACGGACTGGATGTTGATTCAATTGTTTCTGATGGAATGAAAAGATTAAAACGTTTGCAACTTCAAATTGCAGCAGAGAAAACAAAAGAAGAAATGTTGTTGGCTGAAACTGCAAAACAAAAAGCATCTGAATGGGTAGATGATTTGTTGAGCAAGATTGATTTTTCACTTCCTGATTTAGTAAGAGACGAAGAATTAACAATTAGTTTCAGAAACATTGAAAAACTTAGTCAAGAAGACATCAAGAAAATTTTAGTAAAACATTTCACTTTGAAATTTCTTGAAGAGGAAACCAAGAAAAAGAAATGATTTTCAAATTTTCAAAAGCAGAACTAAAAGCCAAAGCCGTTTTGGATGAATGTGGACTTGACGACCCAACTCAATTCCCATTGAACGAAATTATTTTGGGCAGAAAAGCTTTTTTTACGAAGAAGTTCCACTTGAAGGCAAAGATGGCGAAATTGTTTCTTATTATGGAAAATCAATAATCCAAGTGAACTCCGAAATTCCTTTTATAACAAGAAAACGATTTGCAGCAGCACATGAACTTGGACATTACGAGATGCATAGACATTTGCAGCCAGTTTTTACCGACACTGAAGAAGACATGATGAATTGGTATAAAGCGGGACCACATGAAACAGAAGCAAACGAATTTGCAGCAGAGTTCTTAATGCCATCAGAAGTTTTTCACAAAGAGTGCGAAAGAAAAAAATTCGGACCTGAGGTAATTGAACATTTATCAAACCGTTTTCAAGCAAGACAGCAGCGATTTTAAAATTTGTAAAAAGAGGAAATCATCCTATTGTTATTGTTTACTGCAAAGACAATAAAATGAAATGGTGGAAATCATCAGAAGGTTTTCCTTACTTCTTAGAATTTGAAAAAGATAAACCGCCACCATTTGGTTCAGTTGCTAATGAACTTTTCACTACCAAGAAAGTTTATACCGGTGATGAATCCAAACAACAAATTTGGAAATCCGACTGGTTAAGGATGAGAAACAATGATGAACCTGATTCTCCTTTTTTGAGTATTGTTTATTTGTAAAATCATTCAATTATTCAATCAGTGTAATATGGGAAAAATGAAAGCCTTTCACAAGTGTAAGCACAATTGTTGTTCAAACGAGCCCAAGCACAGTCAAAAGCTTCAAAAGAGCATTCCAAATTCCATATCGAAAGAAAATTATTTTAACATCCTTTCCTTCATGAATTTTTAACCCAGACACACATCCTGTCAATGATTACAAGTCAAAATATTGAAGCGGAATTTTACAAGTGGACGACAGAAACATAAAATTAGAACATCATATTTGGGTCAAAAAGGCATTTTGCCACATCTAATTTAATTGGTAAATTTAATCTCTTAAATCAATAGAAATATCGCTACAAACGTGAAATTTCACGAAATGAGACAAAGCTCCAGAGCTATTGAGGCAATTAAACCCACAGAATCAATGATACCGATATATCACGATGAACCAAAAGACTGGAAAGACCTTCAGGTAAGAGTCGCTAAGATCTTTTCAGACATGGGATACAATACTGAAATTGAAAAAAATATTACTCTTGTGAGAGGCAAATCGAAGGTGGACGTTTTTGCTACTCGAAAGTTTTTAAATATTACAGAAACCCATATTGCTGAATGTAAACATTGGGCAACTGCGGTACCAAAAGTGTAGTCCACTCAGTAAGGACAATACTTACTGATTATGGTGCTAATACTGGATATATTATTTCTCGAAAAAGGTTTCAGAAAGGTGCACATGAAGCTGCCAAAAACTCGAATTTACATCTGTTTAATTTTAACCAGTTTCAGACAGAATTCAGAGCTCAATGGGTAAATAATGTAGTTGATGAACTTGAAATGATTGGTTACCCACTAAGAAAATATTCAGATCCGATGGAATCATTTTTCGATAAGTACTATGATGGATTGGACAAAGCGAAACAAAATGAATTTCACCAATTGCAAAATGAGTATGATAATATTTCAATGATGACTTATAGAATTTATTACAAAAATGCAATGAACGGTCAATTAGATTTGGAAAATCTTGACAAGGTAATAGAAAATAATTTAAAAACTTTCCCAAAAGACATTCCAATATATTGCCTAATGGACTATTTTGAATACTTAAAGAAAATATCAACAGAAGGAGTTTCTAAGTTTGACAATTTGTTTGGGCAACGTCTTCGGAAAAATTAACTACCACCTATCTTGCACTGTTCATAAGACATGTCGAAGAATATATACTCAACATATTACCAACTATTAAACTTCAGTTTCCGCAGACTTCTAACATCGAATTGTTGTATAAACAATTAATTTTTGTATCTTCATTCAGCAACAAAACTACGTGAACGCAACACTAACTCTTCTCCTTCGCAAAGCACCTCGCTTTAACAATCATACTTAAAACAATACTATGGATAAAAATTTGACATTAAATCTTCAACTATAGAAAAAGGCCTGGAAATTGCCAAAAATTTTGTCGACAAACTAATCATGCCTTCTATAGAAGAGACTGGATTATTGATGAAAGACCATGTTACTTTATGGCGATTTAAGAATCAAGTAAAAATGTTAAATAAGGCAAAAGAATATTGTGACAAACATAATATCCATCCGAAAAAAATATCACTTAAAGTACTCTCTCCTCTTTTAGAATATTCTAGCTTAGAAGAAGAAGATATTATGCAAGATAAATGGTCTGTTTTACTTTCAAATCTTATTGATTCTGAACAGAATATTGAGAATCATGTTTTCCCATATATTCTCAGTCAGTTATCAATTGATGAATACATGCCGCTAGAGAAAGTATATGATAGTTGTGTTTCAAGACGTATCATTTTAACTAATGAGTTAAATAAATTTCAACATGAAAGAATCCAAAAAGATGAACTGATAAAAAAGGAATTAGATGCTATATCAAAAGATATAGAAGAAAAAAGTCTAGTCGAAGTGAAAAGATGGAATCCTGAAATTCATAAGTTGGATAGAAAAAAAATAGAATTAGAGAGAAATTTGCGAATCTTAGATAATGAAGAGCATAAAATTCAAATATCCTTAAGACGTGCTGAAGTCGTTCCGGAAAATTTATTTAAAGAATTTGAAATGTCAAATTTGATACGACTAGGGCTAGCAAAAGAGGTAAAAGAGTTTTATGCGGAAAGTCAAACCCTCGAGATTCCAATTGAAAAAGATGATGGCTTTGGTTATTCAGGCGGTTATACTAATGTTAATTTAGAAATTGATATGGAATCGACAACAGAATACATTTAACTGAACTTGGGGAATTATTTTTTTAAAGCATGCAAAGAAAAAGCATAAATACGTCATTCAAAATCAGTTTAGAGATTGACAGATAATCTGCCACTTCAATTTAAATGTTAGATTTAATCTCTCTAATAGATGGAAATCAAAAGACGTTCTCTTAACCTTGAAGCCATCCAACCAGGTAGCAATCGAAAGTAAAATCTTGGAAAATTATGCGCGACCAAAAGACAACCTTTCAACCAATTGACTTCAAGGTAAATAATTTCAAGTAAAAACGGCATTAGAAATATGAATGAATACTATTGTTTAGATATAGAATTCCCCAGTGTAGATTTCAGCTTGTACTACATTAATGGCAAGAAAGAAATCAGCAAAATTCATCACGCTCATTTATTTATAAAGAAGGAAAACATTGCACTTAAAATATTCTATGAAGACCAGACCTTTTTTGGGGAAAAATTAATGCAATGGTCTAGTGAAATTAATTCTAAAAAATTTGGATCGTTCTTAAAAATTAATGTAACAAAAAATCAAACTTACGAACATTTACAGAAAGTTGATTTGTCGGATGCAAATTTAATTGGAGTAAAATTTAGTTCAACTTACTATGAAAACGGAAAAAAATATATTCTTGTAAATATTGACACAGTAAAATGTTATTGGAATGCTGTTGAAACAGAATGCTACACAGCAGAATTTTACTTGGACGACAAAGGGTTTAGAGTTGTTGAGCCATTTCACTCAATTTTGACACCCAAAACATGGTTTAAAAATGATGGTAACTTTAACATAGGCCGAATGAACGATTCAAAAATTTACTACAAACTTGGAAAATCAAATTTTCGTACAGCGTTTAATTTCGCAACGAAAGACGAACGCAAACTAAGAGTTTCTACAATTACGAAAGAACCAAAAATTCAATTTAAATATAGAAAGGGAATTACTGAAAAGAAACCACTTTTTATGGTGATGTTGTATTGATGCTTGCTTCATTTATCACCACATTAAAATTGATTACGTTTTCCGTATTGTACATTTACCAGAATATAAAATAACCATAAGAAACATTGAGCAAAAAAACTATATTGATACAAGTGGAAGTCTAATTGGCTTTGGAATTTCTTGGAATTTCAATAAGTTTCTACAATCAAGTTGGCAAAATGAAACTATAAAAAACTATACATTGCTTTCAAAAGCAATTTCATTGTATAATCAATCACATTTGGTAGACAGTTATTCTGAGTTTTTAATTCGATACAATATTGTTGAAATTTGCGATAAACGAAAACAAGACAATGTAAAATTTAAACATGCACTAAACACAAAACAGACAAAAATAAAGCAAGATGAAGCATTTGCAAAACTTTTAGAAACAATAGACAAAAACGAACACGAAGAATTTAAAAAACGATGGCACAACGTAAAGACACTATTGCAAAACAGACCAATGAAAAATCAATTAATTACATTCTTGGAACATCAAGGCTTAGACCCAAAATCGTTTCCTATAAATCTTGATGACTTAAAAAGACTACGAGACAATATAGTGCATGGCAGCAATGAAAAAGTGAACCCTGAACAACTTAGACAAGCAAACATTTTACTTTACAAGATTAGTGGAATACTTATTTTAAATTTAATGGGAATTAAAGATTGGAAATTAATAACGAATGTAAAATAATCGAAAAACAACTTAGACGTAAATGTCCAAATATAGAAAAAACATTACAACCTTGGTGAACTCTTGAATTCTGGAAGTCAATTACTCGAAACCATTTAATTGGCAATCTTAATCTCTCAAATAAATTAACTCACTTCTCTTCCTTTATTTATCGTAATCACATGATGCCCTTTACACAATATATTTAACACTATGAAAAAAACCATTTTAGTCATTTTAGGATTTACCTTCATGCTGCTAAATACACAAGCACAAACAATAACCGATATTGACGGAAACATTTATAACACCATTACCCTCGGGACACAGATTTGGACAAAAGAAAATTTAAAAACTACCCGCTTTAGTAATGGCGATTTTATTGCGACCACTGCATTGCCCATCAATAATGATTCTACTTCCATATTTCAATGGTCCTATAACCAAGATTCATTCCCTCGGAGAAATGTGCTCTTCAAAGCATTTGCTATTTAAAGTTGTTTAAAATTCTTTTCTTGTCTTCTTTCTCTTTATCATTCTTGTGATATAATTCCACGAAAATTATTTTAGCTTCAACTTCAAAATAGGCATAAATCAGTCTCAACCCCGAATTAACGCCTCGTCCTTTTAACGCTTTACAGGCAATCTTTTTCATTTTGATTACACATGTTTCCAATCCTAAATTATCGATTCTAAAACTAAAAGGTGGATTTTCGTCAGGTTCATCATTCAACTCCAATTTCAACACTTCTAAATCTTCATGAAGCGTTCGGTATTTTTTTAATAGAACCTTCAAATCTTTTTTAAATTCGGAGAGTTCATCAAATTCAATCTTGTTCATCCTCTTCATAAACTCTAATTGAATATGGTGGTCTTCTATAAAAAACTAATTCGTAATTTATTTCTTCACCCTCTTTTGATGCTTTCCAAGGCTTATCACCGTGCGAATAGTTGCTCAACATGGCAGCAGACCAATCACTCATTTGTTCAATCACTCGATCAATTATTTCCTTTTCACTTGCCCTTAGCTTTGTTAAATCAGCTTTCTCTAAAGGCAAATAACGTGTTTGAGGATAGCCGTGATACTCGGTTTTTACTCTTTGCAACTGTCCTTTTTCAATCATTTGACCAATGATTACATCTAATTTTTGCGGCACTGGTCCATAAGGCAATTTGCGATATTTAGCACCCGTTAAATGCTCTTCATACAATTCATAATAATTGAAGTCGGCGAAATAAAGCAACTTGTAAAGAACCGTTTCACCAACATTAGGTTTACCAGCACAGCGTTCAAGTATATACAATAAAACATTTTTAAACTTATTGACTTGTAACGTTGGCACAGAAATACGTTCTTCTTCTTTCTTTGTCTTTTTCTCTTCTTTGCCTACAACCATCTCTTGACTTGCTGAGAACTCCTTAGACATAAAATTGTCCAATGAAAATTCTAAAATCAAAGACAATTTTTGCAATTCAAGAATATCAACACTTCTGTTTCCTAACTCAATTTGAGTTAAAGAAGATCGCGAAATTTCGACACTTTTAGCCAAATCTTCCTGAGACAAACCTTTCGTTTTACGAAGCTCTGTTATCCGTTGACCTATTTGCTTTTGAGAAAGTTTTACAGTCATAACAATTTATTTATATCGGTTTAAATGGCAAAGATACATGGTGTTTTAAATTAAAACAAATTATTGTTCTATAATCACACAATAATACAACAAACTATTGATAAACAAATACTAACAACGAATTGTTTTCTCTAAAAACATCCAAATACTAATGTGAAAACCAAAGTGCCAAAGATCGTCTTTTTTGCACCCGAGAAAAATTATTGCCAAAATTCCATAAACAAATAATTTGTTTTTTCCCTTTACACTAACTCACATCAAACTAGAACCGTCAGTACTTCTAACAAAAATTTGCCTAGTTTATAGGTTTCTTGCCAACATTAGTCATTTACAACTTCGTACGGAGAAGCAAGGTAGCGATCAACATCAGTTTGGCGACAAGCACATGTTATTTCCAATCTTTTTTTAACAGATTTAATTAGTAGATTTATTCTCTCAAATAAATAGAAGTCTCCTCAAAGTTGCCAGCCATAGCAAGTACTCTTACCAATTCAACCCCATGAAAAAAAACATTTTATTCTTGCTATTATTTACCTTCATGCTATTAAACTCACAAGCGCAAACCATAACCGATATTGACGGAAACATTTACAACACCATTACCCTTGGGACACAAATTTGGACAAAAGAAAATTTGAAGACTACTCGCTTTAGTAATGGCGATTCTATTGCGACCACTTCATTGCCCATCAATAATGATTCTACTTCCATATTTCAGTGGCCCTATAACCAAGATTCATTAAACATCCCTGTATATGGGCGATTATATACTTGGTATGCTGTTACAGATATCCGTAATGTTTGTCCTGCGGGTTGGCATGTACCCAGTGAAGCGGAGTGGATGAGTCTGGCTAATTTTTTAGGTGGCGATACTCTTGCAGGCGACAAAATGAAAGAAACGGGAACCTCGCATTGGTTGAGCACTACAGGCACTGTTACGAATTCAAGTGACTTCACAGCCTTACCCGGAGGCGGAAGAGGGAATCCAACCGGCTTTAGCAACCTCACACCTTAGGTGCGTTCTGGAGCACAACGGCATGGGGTTCCAGCGCCTTTCCCCGAGCAAATACCTTCAGCTTACAATCTACCTCTAGTGCTTTACTTCAATCTGTTTCTGTTGCTAATTGTGGCTTTGCGGTTCGGTGTGTTAAAGATTTAACAGCAGGCACCCAACACTTAATTCCAGAAGATGAAATCAAGATTTATCCAAATCCCACAAAGGGTAAAATAAATATTTCAGTTGAAGAAATTAAAAATTCCAACGCCTTTATTTATGACCTAAGTGGAAAGCTCATTTTTCAAGAGCCACTCACCCATAAAATAACCCTCATTGACGTTAACTTTTTATCGGTTGGGGTTTATGTCATCAAGGTGGTGGGAAAGGACTTTAGTGTAGAGAGGAAGTTGGTGAAGGAATGAGATTTGGAGGGAAAAACACGTAATAAGTGAAGAGGGCTTTTGCTACATTGAAATTAATGGTTAGGTTTAATCTCTCAAATAATACAATTCGTAAGAATATGTGAGAGCTTTGTGCAAAAGAAGGAACATGATTATTTATCTGGCTGTACGACAAAATATCAGAACAATATGAAGAGGCAGTTGACCAATCAACTAAAAAAATTCTTACTAAAGTTTTAGATCAGCAACAAAAGCAAACATTAGTTGAATTTTTATTGTGTGAAAAAATTGACTTTAAGAAAATTAAAATGATGATCCGTTTACTTGAAACATTCAAAATAATGACAATGATATGCAAAATAAATAAATTCAGCGTTTCATTTTCATACAATTTATGTATTGATAATCACTATGTTACACTAACTTGATAAATAATTGTTCGCAATATGCGAACTTTTTATAATTATATCGTATATTTATGAAAGTAAACATTATTAGAAAGCAATCTATAGAAGATTACGCAGTGGCATCCAATTCAAGAAAGTCATTTGAAGATTGGGTTAATAAAGCGCTCTATGCGGATTGGAATTCTACAAATGACATAAAAAAGACCTTTGGTTCTGCAGATATATTAGGTGAAAATTGCCATAGAATTGTCTTTAATATAGCTGGTAATAATTACCGAATGATATGCAAGTACAAATTTGGAAAGATTGTTAAAAACAAAAAGCCAAGTGTACATCTGTTTGTTTGTTGGATTGGAACTCATGCTGAATATGATGAACTCTGTGCTCGAAGATTACAATATACCATAAATTTATTCAAGAAATGAGAATAAAATTAAAATATACGGTCATCAAAACTAGAGAACAATATGATGAGTATTGTTCAATGTTGGAAGATTTGGTTGATATGGACTCAGATGATGAATCAATTGTTGATGAAATTGATTTGTTAACTGCGCTTATTGAAACTTACGATAGAGAACATACTATTTTCAACGAGTTGGACCCAGTAGAATTGCTGAGTTCATTAATGGCTGTGCGAAATATGAAAGCTACTGAATTAGCGCAGCACTTAAATACAAGTAGAGGTAATTTATCTGACATTTTAAACTATAAAAGAGCTTTATCAAAAGATATGATTAGAAAATTATCTTCTTTGTTTAAACTGTCGCAAGAAGCCTTTAATAGACAATACAAACTAATTGAAAGCGTCTCTTCTGCAAAATCAAAATCAAAAAAGAAAAAAGTTCTTGCGTACTCTCATTAATTAATTTCAATAATTCTTTTGATATTGATGCAATCAACGGTCCTGATAAAAACCAGACGCTAAAAGGTTCTTTGCAACCGCTATTTATTGTGAAAGCAGTGATTTTGCCGCCTCAAATTTATTTATCAGATTAAATTCTCAATTAATACAGATCATCTATTCCCAAAAGCTATTCGGTGCAAAAGTTCAGAACTCAAAGAGCAAGCAATGGAATTCAAAAATTAAAAAATGGACTTATTTAATCCTACCCTCGACGAAACTAAAAACTGGTTGCCGCAAGACGGAACAGTTAATTACTATGGGAAAATTTTAAATAGAGAACGAGCTGATTTTTATTTTAATAATCTTTTAGAAACTCTTGAATGGCGAAATGATGAAGCCATTATTTTCGGGAAGAAAATTATCACCAAAAGAAAAGTGGCTTGGTATGGAGACGAACCTTTCGAATACACGTACTCCAACACTTCGAAATACGGGTTGCCCTGGACAAAAGAACTATTAGAATTATTGCAAATCACTCAACAAAAAACCGGTGAAACCTTCAACTCCTGTTTAGTAAACTTATACCACGACGGAAGCGAAGGAATGGCTTGGCACAGCGATGGCGAAAAAGATTTAAAGAAAGATGGTGCAATAGCTTCGTTGAGTTTCGAGCAGCACGTAAGTTTGCATTCAAACACAAACAATCCAAAGAAACTATTTCCATCATTTTAGAACATGGGAGTCTATTGATGATGAAAGACACCACACAAACGAATTGGCTGCACCGACTACCTCCCACAAAGCGAATAACTCAACCACGAATAAACCTAACGTTTAGGACCATTGTCCGGTAATAAGGCGACAACAAAAAAGGAAGAGCCATCACCAACTAGGGATTTTCGATAGCCCAACAATTTACCACCTTCAATTTAATCAGAAGATTTAATTTCTCAAATAAATAGAAACTCCTGTACGTTAGCAAAGCCTTCAGACAATACTCTCTATTAAAACACGCTATCTCCCTCGCAAAAAAACTGAAAAAGAAAAAGGATCGCTAACCTGATTTGGCAACTAAAAAAAGCTGACATGTTTTGTAACATGTCAGCTTTCCTTTTCGATTAACTTCAATAAGAGATTTCCAGAACTACATTATGCATTTACTATTTACAAGTATTGTGTAAAGTTTTAGCAACCGAATTAATAGATAAACAACTTCTCTCTAAATTCGCCTGCGTCATTTTTCAAAACAATCATATACAATTGCTGAGCTAATCCGGTAAGAGGAATTAGAACTTCCTTAACTCCGGCATCTACCATCATTGACCTCACTACCTTTCCTTCCAACGTATATATGACAAAGGAAGTTGACGACTTCAACTTCTGATTTAATAGAAGTCTCGTTTGATCGTTTGCAGGGTTAGGATACAAGGAAAATTGTAGATTATTCCCAGTCAAATCATCAATGCCAACAGATGTAATATTGACACTATCGGTTACTGAACAAGCCAATCCATCAATGGACAATGTAACGTTATAGGTTCCGTTTGCAGCGTAAACATGCGTTGGGTTTTGTTGTGCTGATGTTGAACCATCGCCGAAATCCCACAACCAACTTGTAGCCGAAGAAGAAGAATCAGAAAACGTAACTGAATTTCCAGTCACTACAAAACCAAAGTTGGTATTTACAGGCATAACCACCACAGTGTCTATAGAAGAGATACATTGCGGGTCACGCACTTCGATATCATAAAAGAAATAATAATAAGTGCCTGGATTTGTTGTAGACGAAGAGCTATTAATCGTCATGAAATTCGGTGTAGTATAAGGATACGTCGCACCACCATTATTACGATACAAATTGGAAGAATTGGTACCTAAATTATAATTACCGGCAGCAGGCACCGTTAGATTCAACGAAACTCTTTGAATACCATTTACAAGATTTACAGTAATCGAATCTACGATTTGCGCACCTACAGGAGGAACACCATTGTTATTAATTCCGCTTGCTAAATAAATTTTACGTGGTCCTGCACCATTGGCATCTACCCAAGCTGAAGCAATTTCAAATCCTTTAACAGCCGTAAAATTTAATGCGCCATGAAATCCGGAAGCATTATATCCTCCAGCACCAAAGCTTGGATCAATTGGACCTGCATATTCAATAGGAGTACCTACTAAATTCTCCACATAAAATGTTTGCGAACCAGTTACATTGGGTACGGCATACATATTTCCTACATTAACGATACTGTTGGAAGTATTTCTCCATTGCGCAACGCCAGTAACTACGGTATTAACAAATGCGGTATCACCTAAACAAACTTGAACATCATTTGTAATTGGGGTAGGTGGTAAACTAATGGTAACTTGTTGCGTCAAGGAATCGCTACCCAATGTATTTGTCACTAAAAGCTGAACATTATACACTCCACTTGCCGAATAAGTATGTGTTGGATTTTGCAAGGTAGATGTTGTTCCATCTCCAAAACTCCACAACCATGATTGAGGTATAAACTGACTGTTATCTGTAAAACTAATAGTGGTTGTGCATGAAGAAAAACTGCTTGCTGCGAAGGCCGCCACAGGAGCTGCAGTGATCGCTTGACAGAAAGGAGGAATATCAAACGCTTCGGTTTGATCAGATCTACTCAATGACGAACCTTGACTTGCGCTGAAGCCGAATCCTCTGTTTGCAAAAACATTCCAGATTAAACATTGGTGAATTCCACCATACAGTAATTGATCGGCCAATAAAATCGCATCACGTCCATCCATCATTCCGGGATCGCAAGGTTGTAATTTTAAGCCTTCAATCACCAACTTCATCGCGATATTATTACCACCAACGCCATTGAACAAATCCGGATCAGGTGTTCCGCCATATTGATCAATAAGTGCCCAAGTTAAATCCCAAAGTACGGTTGCGAAAATAAATCCGACACCATGAGGCTGTGAAATAGCCCCCGTATTATTAGAAGCCGCATACGTAAAATTATTTATTCCGAAATCGGTGCTATAAGGTGCAGGACGTATACCCGTACCGTTAGTAGGTTCACCAGTAGCAAAAGTTCCAACGCCTCGAATATCACTTCCTTGATCACCCGGCTCGATGGTCAACATCAATCCGAACCAATCGCTCCATCCTTCACCCATTTGCTCCGCATTTCCTAAACAAGAAGTGTTCGACGGACCGCCGGTCAATCGATTTGAAATACCATGACCATACTCATGCGCGATAATCACGTTATCAAAATCCCCGTCTATATCCACAGATACACCACCACCATTGCTGATCGTTCCTACCACAGAACCTAATAAAAGTTCAGCTTTAATTAAATTACCATCGGCTTGAGAAATCATAATGGAAGGAATAGTGATCGTCGCGCTGGTTCCACCCATCTGAAAAGGTGCACCGCCAACATTGTTCACTACAATTACGGCAAGTGCTCCGGCATTCTGAGCGGCTTCCACTTTTATCGCAAAAGAACAAGTTCCGCGATCAACCAATACAATTTTTCCGGCCAGCTGTGCAGCATTTACCACCGTCTCGCATCCGTCATTGACTGGTGAAGTATTATCTACCAATAATTCGATATTCGCAGTAATAGGAGTGCTTGGCAAACCGGGACCGAAAGTGGCATCTGCTGCGCCATAACTTCCTGCAATCCCTACTGGAGAGTCAATATTAAAAATATCTCCTGCAAACGGTGCGGGATCCCATAAATACATTTGCATTCGTGGGTTAGATCCATCAGGAGGTGTAGCAAAATTTGCATTATTAGTACCCCCTCCATCAATAGCTTCCGCAAAAACATAATCAATGCCTAATCCGCCATTCCCATAATTATTCTCCTGAAAATTTCCACTCTCTTCATCAAATCCGTAACGGTACCAAATATCATGCATCATATTATTCATATAAAACAGATTGGTGATCGCTGAAGATTGATTCGAATCTGGAATATTTGTGTTGCTATATGGAAAGTTAAATACTCAAGAAGCACCACCCTCCGGACTGACTCCAGGAAGATCATCATCGTCTTTATCTTCATAAGCATGTACATTATTCCCCCTGGTGATGGTATATTCTGCACCTACTATTCCATCGGTATCATGCCAGCCATAAGGCGAAGCAACTGTGTCAGCAGGGTCAATAGAAGTAGTAACTACTCCATGATTCGGACTTTCAACAGGTAATTGAAAAACGGAATATTGACCGGGGCTTGCAGGGCTAATCCCTACCTGATTTCCGGCGGAAGGAAAAGGAGTTTCACATTTCGAACTGTGAGAAGAATGATCATGATCAAAATTACAACTCGCTACCCAATCCACTTTTCTCACTAAGTCACCTGTTTCTGCGTCAATCAGAATTGACCACCAATGTTTCGCATCCAGCGTATAAATAGATAGATCCCAAACGAGTCGAATATTTGTTGCAGAGACAGCAAAGTATCCCAGTCGTACAGGAATATCCTCTTTAGAGATTTCTATTGAACTATAAATAAAATGTTGTGGACTTAATGTATTTACCACTTTGAGTTGGCTGGATAAATCCAAATTTAATTTTGAAGCTGCTGCATGAATCGCTTTCACTGGATTCAAATTCGGAGCTTTATATCGAATGTAATCCGATAAATTAGATACCATTCTGTTACCAGACATAAAAACGTTTCCCTCTTTAAGAGCAAAAGTTGCCAATCCGTTAAATAAGGGCAATCCTTTATACTCCTGACGAATATAAATATGAGCAATTCCAGATTGAGTCGAAGTACTTTGATCAGTTATGGTCCACTCAGAGATATCTCCTTGAGATAACCCCATCTTTTTGAAATTACTTTTTAAATAATCATCAATCAATTTCTGTTGATTGTCTTGAGCCGATACCGTAGCCGTCATCAATAATAGAACGACCAGGGGTAAAGAAAATAAATACTTCATGAATTAGGTAGGGTTTTAGATTTTATAAAGATTAACTACTTGTAATTTCAATTTGATTCGAAACAGAAACAAATATATATCATTAAAGTTTATTATTTTCCCATAAAACTTCTTCAACAGATAAAGACTGGAACAACTAAGAATGGGCTTCCTACATGCTAAACATCATCTCGAAACTTCGTGAGAGGAATTCACCACTTTTATAGCTCTTGGGATGATAAATTGACCAATTATTGAATCATAGAAATCAATTGTACTTTGTGGTAGATTTTGTCATTAAAAAGTAATTAAATTCTAAGCAATCGAAATTAATATACTGATTGCAGAGCATTATTTCAAGTTGAATTTTCAAGATTCCTCAAAGAAGATTTGATATCCCCTCCCTAAAACTAGTTATTTTAAGGGTTTATACAACATTAATCTTAAAATTCACTCTGAAAAATTGAACCGCCAAAAATATACTGTATTTTCGCTCAAAATATAAAAAAATGAAAAGAATTTACTTCTCTACCCTAGTATGCCTTTGCATTAGCTTCAGCATTTACGCTCAAGTACCTTCATATGTGCCAACATCTGGTTTAGTGGGATGGTGGGGATTTTCTGGTAATTCGAATGACGCAAGTGGAAACGGAAACAACTTTACGGTGACTGGTGCTACTTTAACTACAGACAGAAATGGTACAGCTAATGCAGCTTATCAATTTAACGGGACATCACAATATTTGGTAAATAACAACTTATCGCACCTTTTTTCAGAGTCAGGAAGTTTTTCAGTTTCGGTTTGGGTGTATAAAACCGGAACTGCTACGGGGTCGGCTATTATGAGTGGCGCTACTGGAGGTGGACCTTTTATTTGGATCATTCAAGGAACCTCAACTGACATGATGTTGGGCACAAACAAACAAGGTGCGGCTTGGTTTTGGGCGCAGACACCACTCAATCTTAGTAACTGGGATCACTACGTTGGTGTTTATACGACGAATGCAATGACATTCTACAAAAATGGAGTATTAAGCGCTTCAAATACCTATATACATACGGGTGCTACTTCAGTTACTCAACCCTTATATGTTGGAAGGGGTGCAGGTGGAACATATTTGGCTGGTAAGACAGATGATATTGGCATTTGGAATCGCGCCTTAACTTCTCAAGAAATTTTAGATTTATACAATGCTTCATGTGGTAGCTTAGTTACTGTTCAACCATTGAGTCAGAATTTATATGTAGGTAACAGTACTACGTTCGCCACGCAAGCACCGGGCGCTACGTATCAGTGGCAGCGATTAGTAGGCAACACCTATCAAAACATTGTTAATGGCGGACAATATGCAGGTGCAACTACAAGTGCGTTAGCTGTGTTATCGGTGACCATGGCAAATAATAATTCTCAATTTCGATGTAGAGTTTCCATGGGCGCTTGTTTTGATACTTCAGCTTCCGCAACGCTCACTGTATGTGGATTGGTCTCTCCCCAACCGCAGAATCAAACAGTCAACATCACCACCAACGCGCTGATGATTGCCCGATCCAATGATCCTGCAGCAACTTATCAATGGCAGCATGATATCGGTGCTGGATTTTTTATTGATGTTGTTGGCGGAGGACAATACATCGGAGCTACCAATGACACCCTAACCATTTTAACGATCAACATGTCGAACGACGGAGAAAAGTTTCGTTGCATCATCAATTCCGGAAGTTGTACTGATACAACTAGCACCGGAATTCTTTCTGTCAACAACAATGTAGGCATTCAGGAAAACACAATTGCGAATTTATTTAGTTTATATCCGAATCCAGCTAACGAAATATTAAATATCAATACCACATCAAAATTAATCGGATCTGATTATTTAATTTACACTCTCCTTGGAAAAGTAGTTTCAAAAGGAATTATCACTGGAGAAAATATGAGCATCAACGTTTCTCCCTTTCCTGCAGGAAGATATTTGATCACCATTGGTGATTCAAAAGTGCAAGGCTTCGAGGTGGTGAAGTGAGGATGATTTTTGGATGCATCGCCCTGCTGTCGCAACCTGCCTGCTGCAGGCAGGCGAAGTGAAGTACTGCAGGGTTGGACGATTGATTCCCAATCCAAGGTGTGTGCAAAATGAAGCATGAAGTGAAAGCTTGAAGCTTGCAGCTTGTAGCTTACTTAAACATTGCCACTACCTTCTTCGGATTCCAATTGATCTTATAAGCAAATTCGAAATTGATGAAACTATAGGTATCGTTTAATTTTGAATTCCCTCTTCTTGATGTACGTGGACCCACAAAACCATCCGTTCCTAATCCAGTTGGATCACTGATATACTTAGCAATTTCCTGCTTCACGGGATCTCCTGCAAAATATTGGTCGATTTGTTTGTGGGTAGCATAAGCTTTACTTGCATCATCCAGGTAATCGGTGAAGAAATAATAATACCCAAACTCGACAGAAAGCGTAATGCTTTTATTCAATCCATAACGAAATCCCATCGCCATAGGAATTCCGATATGCCAAGGGCTATACATTTTCTTCGACATACTCGTTTCGTCGTATGACCCTTGCCCTTCTGTCCTCCACTCTATCAAATCGGTTTCATACTCTCCGTCCTTTTCGATGATGTTCCCCTGACCTGAAGATTGTGCTTGATCGCGAATAGTCCCATCACTCCAGAAAAAATATCTATTATCGATATCAACACTTCCTCTAAATAAATCGGCTTTAGGCCGACCATAATAAATCCCTACTCCAGTGTAAGCAAAGAAAGCCATACTTTGTTTATACAATGGTAAACGGCGATTTGGATAATACGTATAACTAAGGTGTGTTGAGAGACCAAAGAGATCATTTCTAAAACCCAATCCACGACCATAATTTCTAAGTTCGCTGCCAGATTTGCCGGCAACAGCATTTGTTTCGTCGTATTGAATGCGGTGCCAACTCAGGCGAGTCTCTACATTAAAAGGAGTGTACTTCATACCCGATACTTCAGAAGGAGAAATAAAATTCCTAACGGTGATGGCTATACCCGGACTCATCGAGCTTTTTTTGTAAAAACTCTTCGTTGCCTAAATCACCAAAATAATTAGTAGTTCCAGCAGCAAATCCAATATCAAGTGATTGTTGTCCGTAAGTAGTTAAACTCAAAACAACTCCTAGAAAGAGTACGTATAGTTTTCTCATGGTATTCATTTTCCCCTAAGTTATAAACCTTACCTATTGCTTCAACAAGGAAACCAGAAAAAAAACAAACAATTCTTGGAATAATTCAAAAGTATAGGTGGATCATCTATATTAAAGGGCAAATAAACTGCTGGGAGGCTCTTTCAAGTCCTGTTTATAACCAATACGCTTCCTTTCTTTTACTTCAGGAGGTTCCATTAATTGTCGAAGTGCCTGAAAAATCATAGCTACATCCGCATTATTCTTTTCGACTTTTGTTTCTAGTGCATCAATCTTAGTTCTTAATTCCTGGTGAGCACTCAACACCTCACGTAAACGAACATATACTCTCATGATTCGAATATTCATTTGGATAGCGATTTTACTAGACAGAACGCTCGAGAGCATTAAGACTCCATGTTCAGTAAATGCGAATGGTAATTTTCGACGACCACCCCACTCATTTTTTTTGTGAAATGGTTTAACACTTAGAGATTCAGAATTTTCTAATTCGAACCAATAAACTTGAAGTCGCAAATTGCGACTTCAAGTTTATTGTTTCATTTTCAGTTAGTTGGAACATGAAATCAGATGGGAATCGATCAAGATTTCTTTTGACCTGCTCGTTCAAACGTTTGGTAGGAATTTCATATAATTCAGCTAAGTCTTCGTCTAGCATGACTTTGAGACCACGAACCATATATATCTTTTCAACCAACAAATTATCATTCAAGTTCATGCCCATAATACACCTTTTTTAGTCATTCCTCTTTGCCAAAACAAACGCCTTCTTGATTTTCTTAACATCTCCATCTATATGGAACATTTCCAAAAGTGCAATATAGATCCCCGCTTGTTGCAATGCATTATCATCCGACAATCCATTCCATATCCACATCCCTTCGCTCCCCAGGAGTTCGTGTTCGGTTAATTTCCGAATAGGAGTTCCGTATTCGTTATAGATGGATAGTGCCACCACGAATCCGGATCTGGGTGGTGTACAAGTGATACCCAGCACATCATGGTAACCGTCGTTGTCGGGGGAGAATAATTCAGGAGAGAGTTGAATCCATGAAGATCCGTCGTTAGTGTCATCATAATATTGTGAATTAATTTTACAGGGTGTTGCAAATCCACTGTTGAAAGATGCGCTGTGCCAATTGCTACTATCGGTACTATTTCTATCTGGAGAAATTCGTTCTAAAGAAACTCCTTCCGGATCGCTCAATAAGGCGAAGTGGAAATCATCTTTGTAATGAAATCGCTCTAACTCTTGCAAGGAAGAATTCATCAATACCACAATTCCTTCGTCGTCATTGAAAGAAGGAAGTGCACAAGGAATTAATTGACGAGTATCAACGACTTTATAAAATTTACTTACGCAATTTGTAGAGGAAGCCGCCACTGCAAATTGTTTCGGCAACAAAAGTCGAGGTGAAAGCGAAAACGCTATGGCATCGGTTGCAATTCCATCGACTGGATCAGCGTGCGCGATTTTCAATTGTGTAAGATCTATCGTCTTTTCACTACGGTTATAGATCTCAATAAAGTCGCATCCCTCCGTAAACGGATCAAATAAAATTTCATTGATCTTTACATCTTCCTTTAAAATAGAATCTGGCCATCCGAAATTTAGAAAATCCCATCTCTTCAATGTATTGCCAGCACAATCTTGAATGGAATTGTCGAATTGAACTTTATAAATAATTCCCGAATTTATCGGTTGACTTAATTGAAAAATCAAACTAGGTTGCTCGGATGAAAACTGAATGGAAACTGGTGACCCGATAGTATGATCGATCAAATACAAACTGAAATTATTCGCATGAACCGTATCTAAAAATTCACTGAATCCTACTTCCAAATGAAAACTGTCGATGGGAAATGCATAGATCGGCCATGGTGAAATGGTATCCTGATAAAACCCATCAATAGAATTAACGACACCGGGAGTTCCTCCGGAAGGATCATGACTTGCGCCCCAGTTATTCTTATCGCTACATGGAAATTCTATATCAATCCGTTCCAACGACCAACCATGATCATCCCTCAAAGGGTCATTGTACATAGATAAATCATACGTTATCTCATCAATCACATCTCCATTTGAATTCAATAATCGAATCCGATCGCCTTCGTTATTCAAGGAAGGAAAAGCCGATAACCCTTTTACATTATTGAGTCCATAATTTTGAAATGCCAAAATATTGGAATTCGAAGTAAAGCATCGATATTCATTTGGAAACAAAGTATCAGCTGGAAATATCCCGATAGTACTTGGATCTGTCAAAGCGAAAGAAGAAATATCAATAATCTTTTGACTCCGGTTATAAATTTCCAAATATTCATAGGAAGGTAATGAGGGAGCATCAGTAGGATTTGACATGATCTCAGTAATTACGACGTCAGCAGTCAACGCATTACTTACTGTAAAAAGGGAATAATGTAGTGTGTCCGAATATACGTTCCCCAACCTATCCACCACACCCACTATTCCCAAATGATAAATGCTTCCACTCGAAAAAGAGTATTAAATTTTAAATAATATATTTTCACATCCTGTAAATCCTGAATGATTGATACAGGACTTCCCACTCCATTTAAAAATAATTGCTTATCGAAAATGACGACGTGCTGTCTACTAATTCTGACCAAACAATTCGCACAGTACTATCTGAATCAATTTTAGCTGAATTTAGATAAGGCGGTATCGTATCATTCAGAAACCTTCCTACATAAACGTCATCCAAAAAAAACTTGTTTGCATTGCTGCTGGTGTAAACTGTTTTAAAACCGACAAACGAAAATGAATTAAACTGTGCATCGACTACCGATCCTTCCATCACAAAATTTTCTCCGGCGGAATAATCGATATACATTTTCCAAAGCGAACCGGGGTAGCGCAACATCTTAATATTTACAAAAAATGAATTTGCGATAGCACTGTCTGCACCTCGACATAACGGAGTCAATGACCAACCATCCTGTTTATACAATACAATCGCATCGGCTGAGCCGCTTTCGCCAAACTGCAGAAAATATCCATGCTGGGGACCTTCTAGATTAGAATCATCAGCAAATAAATAATAACGTGCATAATTAGATGTAGACGGTGAAAAACTCATCTTCACTTTGACACGCCATTCCATCGTATCAGAAATAAAATTGCAGGATGTTGCTACAAAAGAAGAGTCGCTGCCGGTACTGTTCAGTTGGAGGAAGCCTCCACTCACCACAAACTGTCCAGTATCTCCTACCCAAGCAGGTACAAGGCTAAGATCTCCATCACTGAAATCATCTATCACCTGAGCATTCACCCAAAGCGAAGAAGAGAAGCACATCCAGAGGATGACTAACCGGCAAACGAACAATTCTTTTTTCATAACGAGGGCAAAGGAATGATGTCGAAAGGCAATTAGTCGGTAAATAAACATATATACTCGTTTACAAATGACTACATCACTCAAAGTATTGGAAAACAATATTTATTTTTGCATCATGAAAGTAGCTGTAGTAGGAGCCACCGGCTTGGTTGGCACAAAAATGTTAGAGGTTCTCACTGAAAGAAACTTCCCCGTGGATGAACTGATTCCAGTAGCCTCCGAGAAATCGGCTGGTAAAATGGTGAGTTTTAAAGGAAGAGAATTTAAGGTTGTTACTCCGGCTGAAGCCATTGTTATGAAACCCGACTTAGCATTATTTTCTGCAGGAGGAAATACCTCTACTGAATGGGCGCCTAAATTTGCTGCAGCTGGTATTACCGTGATCGATAATTCCTCTGCATGGAGAATGGATCCCACAAAAAAATTAGTGGTACCTGAAGTAAATGCGCATGTACTCACCACAGAAGATAAAATTATTGCGAATCCAAATTGTTCAACCATTCAATTGGTTGTTGTTTTAAAACCTTTACACGATAAATATAAAATTAAACGTGTGGTAGTATCTACCTATCAATCGGTGAGTGGTACCGGAGTGAAGGCGGTAGAGCAACTTATGAATGAGCGTTCGAATGGAAGCGTTGAAAAAGTTTATCCGCACACCATCGATTTAAATATTTTGCCTCACATCGATATTTTTCAAGAGAACGGCTATACCAAGGAAGAAATGAAGATGGTAAACGAAACCTGTAAAATTATGGGCGACGATTCTATTCGGCTAACGGCAACAACGGTACGCGTACCTGTGGTGGGAGGACATTCCGAAAGTGTGAATATCGAGTTTGAAAATGATTTTGATTTAATGGAGTTGCGAAACCTTTTGACCAACTCATCCGGCATCATTGTTCAAGACGATCCGAGCAAAGCGCTTTATCCAATGCCTTTGAATGCGGCAGGACATGATGAAGTTTTCGTCGGTAGAATTCGCCGTGATGAAACACAAGCGAACACTCTAAATTGTTGGATTGTATCAGACAACTTAAGAAAAGGTGCAGCAACCAATGCAGTTCAAATTGCAGAAGTACTGTTAAGCAAGAACCTAATTGGATAAAAAGCCTTTGAATTATTTCGAGAGTGCAACTGGATTTGCTAATCCTGAAAAACTAGTGATGTCCATCTTGATAGATCCCACTAAAATTTCTGCTTGTGCACGAATCGGAATTCTATTCTTATCGTCAGTCAACCAAATCGTCATGCCCTCTTTCTCTTTAAAAACACGACCTTCTAATAGATAAGGCCTAAACATCAAACAACGAAAGGTACCCAAACGTGTTTTAATTTTTTCTCTTCCTACAAACTTAATGGCCATAGGAAAAGTCTCATCATCCAAATAACAATTAATATTAAAAGTGTCTCCTACTGCAATATTTGTAAAGTCTAAGGTACGTGCAAAATAAAATGCGGAAATAAGATCTTGAATTCTTTCGGGAGTCTTGATTGATTTTTTCTCGCTCGTTGCAATATTCTTAGAATGATTAAATTTTACATTTTGCTTTTTCTTGTATCCACCTTCTTGAATATCGCGAATAAACAACCAAGGAACGATTGCTTCAGTATCGATATAGCTTTCGTAATGATCCCTTACTTTAAAAAACCAATTAAATGCTCCCGTTGATTTGCCTGAACCTACGACACGGTAGCATGAGCGCCCTCCAACATTCTTTAAAACTGGGTCCACTTCAAGTTTAGCAGTTCCAGCATCTACAAAGCCGTAATGAATACGGTACTCTAACACTTCACTTGTACTAAATGCATTATTCTCGACTCTAGTCAATAAAGATTGTGCATCCACTACGAATGAATGCACAATGCTCAATATAACTAAACTGATTTTCTTTTTCATTCTTCTTTTGATTCGGTTTGATCTTCATCATCAATCAAATCCTGTTCCAAGTTTCCCATGGCAGTTTCAGGATCCACACTACCTTCAACGACAAAATCTCCATTTTCGTCTACTTCTTCAACTAAAGCCCCTGGTTCTAAGTCGACTGGAACATCGATGGGGTCCAACAAATCGCTTGGATTACCGATCTCATTATCAGCGATATGCAGCTCCTTTAGTTGCGGAAGATCCTTCACAGAGCGCAAACCAAAATGGTCCATAAAGTTCTTACTGGTGGAATAAAGCAAGGGCTTTCCAGGCCCATCACCTTTACCTGAAATGATGATTAATTCTTTTTCCAGCAACTTTTGAATGCTATAATCACAATTTACCCCACGAATATGTTCAATCTCCGATTTCGAGATAGGCTGCTTATATGCAATAATTGAAAGTGTTTCTAATGCTGCAGTACTCAATCTCTTTTTTGCTTTAATCTGCAACAAAGTATTTACCACATGATGATATTCTTTCTTCGTTAGAAATTGAAATCCTTCTGCGATTTCAATCAATTCAAAGGAATGATCTTCAGAAGAATATTTTTCCTTCAATTCTGAAATTAAACTTTGAAATTGTTCTTTCTTCAATTCCCATCCGTAGACCGTTTTAAGGCATGATAATACTTCATCTCCTGTGATGGGCTGCTCCGATGCAAAGATGAGCGCTTCGATATGTTGTAATAATAACTGCATACTACTATTTTTTATTTTTTTGATGGATGGGTTTTCAGGTAGATGGATTACATCTTCACAAAAACATTAAACGACTATATTCACAATTCTTCCGGGAACGACAATAATCTTTTTCGGATCTCCTTGCATGAATTTTCTTAACTCTTCAGAACTCATCACATTCTTCTCCACTTCTTCTTTACTCAATTGCAGGGACAAATTAATTTTAAATTTGACTTTTCCATTGATAGATATAGGATACTCAAATTCATTTTCCACTAAATATTCTTCCTTCCATTCAGGAAAACTTGATTTAGTCACACTTTCCTTATGTCCTAGAATACGCCACAACTCCTCTGCAAAGTGCGGAGCATAAGGAGAAAGAAGAATTACGAAGGGTTCTAGAATTTGTCGTTTATTACATTTCAAATCACTCAACTCATTCAAACAAATCATGAATGCGCTGATGGTGGTATTGAATGAAAAACGTTCGACATCTTCTTCTACTTTCTTGATGGTTTTATGCAATATTTTTAATTCTGCTGCAGATGGTGTTTCGTCGCTCAACTTACAGGCTCCCTCCTCAATTTGAAACAAACGCCATGCTCTGCGTAAAAAATTATGTACGCCACTTATACCTTGTGTACTCCAAGGCTTGCTTTGCTCGAGTGGACCTAAGAACATCTCATACAAACGCAAGGTATCTGCTCCATACTCTTCAATGATATCATCGGGGTTAACGACATTATACTTGCTCTTCGACATTTTTTCAACCTCTGCACCGCATTTATAATCGTCACCTTCTAAAATAAATTCAGCACTATTAAAATCTTCACGCCACACTTTAAATTTTTCAGTGTCGAGAATATGGTTGGGAGCAATGCTAATATCAACATGCAATGCGGTGGTATCGTATTGATCTTTTAATCCAGCAGAAACAAATTTGTTCGTGCCATTAATTCGATAAACAAACGCGCTCACCCCTTGAATCATGCCTTGATTGATCAGTTTTTTAGCAGGCTCTTTACAAGGTATTAAATTTAAGTCATACAAGAACTTTGTCCAGAAGCGCACATACAACAAATGCCCAGTAGCATGTTCAGCGCCGCCCAAATAGAAATCTACTTGTTGCCAATAATTGACTGCTTCCTTGGATACAAATTGATGGTCATTCAGCGCATCCATATAACGCAAAAAATACCAGCTTGATCCCGCCCAACCCGGCATAGTAGTCGTTTCATAATTGTACTTCCCTTTATATTTCCAGTCGGCAGCACGTGCTAATGGAGGTTCTCCACTTTCAGTAGGTTGGAATTTATCAATTTCAGGAAGCACTAAGGGAAGATCAGATTCAGCAATCGTTTTTGGAATTCCATCTTCATAAAAACAGGAATTGGTTCGCCCCAATAACGTTGTCGACCAAAAGCTGCATCACGCAAACGATAATTTATTTGCCCTTTCCTAAATTTCTTTTTCAATTTCAGCAATGGCTTTCTTCACCGCTGCTTTTACATCAAGACCATTTAAAAAATCAGAATTCACCAATACACCTTCCTTCGCCGCATATGCTTCAGTCGACAAATCACCGCCACTCACGACTTCTTTAATAGGCAAATCAAAATGCTTTGCAAATAAATAATCGCGTTGATCGTGACCGGGAACAGCCATCACAGCACCCGTACCGTAACCCACCAATACATACTCACCGATCCACACTGGAATTTTTTCTCCGGTAAATGGATGCTCGACATACGCCCCTGTAAATTGGCCGCTTACTTTTTTCACTTCTGTTTGACGTTCGCGTTCCGACTTCTTTGATGCAGCAGTTACATATTCTTCAACTGCACTTCGGTACTCCGATGTCGTTATCACATTTACTAATTCATGTTCGGGTGCAAGTGTTACGAAAGAAACACCAAAAATGGTATCGGGTCGAGTGGTAAAGACTTCGATTGAAAAATCTTTATTGATAGAACTATCCATTACACCTTGGAAAGTAATACTTGTCCCTTCCGACTTCCCAATCCAATTTCTTTGTGCTTCCTTCACTGAATCGGGCCAATCCAATTCATCCAAATCAGTAAGCAAGCGCTCGGCATACGCAGTGATGCGTAAACTCCACTGCTTCATCATTTTTTTCTCTACCGGAAATCCTCCACGTTCCGAAACACCTTCTTTTACTTCGTCATTGGCTAAAACGGTTCCTAATGCAGGACACCAATTCACCATTGCATTGCTCAAATATGCTAAACGAAAATTTAGGAGAACATCCGATTTTTCTTTTTCAGACCATCCTCTCCATTCATCTGCAGAAAACGGAGACAATACCTTTTCAATATCACCCGTTAAATACTGTGGCTCTGCACATCTAAATCCTCTATCATTAAAAACCGCAATCAACTCATCAATCGATTCGGCTTTTTTCGTTTCGCAATTAAACCATGAATTGAACAATTGAATAAAAACCCACTGTGTCCACTTATAATATTCCGGCTCGCAAGTTCTGATTTCTCTCGACCAATCAAAACAAAAACCAATTCTGTCGAGTTGCTCGCGGTAACGCGCAATATTTTGTTCAGTAGTAACTTTAGGATGTTGACCTGTTTGAATAGCATATTGCTCAGCAGGCAATCCGAAGGCATCGTAGCCCATCGGATGCAAAACATTAAATCCTCTCAACTTTTTATAACGAGAAACAATATCCGATGCAATATATCCAAGCGGATGACCTACATGCAATCCAGCTCCACTGGGATAAGGGAACATATCCAACACATAATACTTCTTCTTATTGGGATCAACTTCGCTTTTATACGTTTTATTCTCACGCCAATAACGCTGCCATTTGTCTTCTATATCTCTGAAATTATACTCCATCTTTCTCTTGTATTCAAGGGCTACGAAGTTAGTAAAAATGAGGGGTGGATAAATCTTAAAATCCCTCTAAAAAAGGAAAGTATATTTTAATAGTTTTGTTGACTTGTTATGAATGAAGATAAAAAACTAATCCGAAAGACTCAACGTCATTCCCGCTTGTCGATTATGATAAGTATGTCGCTGGTGCTCTTTCTTTTAGGAAGCTTGGGCATTTTATTATTACAAGCCAATCAGGTGAGTAATTATGTAAAAGAAAACATCGGCATTTCTTTGATTATCAAGCCCGATGCAGATAGTATACAGATCAATGATATCCTAAATCGCCTGAATACCACTCAATACATCAAAAGTGTTCAATTGGTTTCGAAAGAAGAAGCAGCAGACGCTTTAAAAAAGGACCTTGGAGAAGATTTCATCACATTTTTAGGACACAATCCACTTTATCCAAGCATTGATATCCGTTTAAAAGCTGAATTTGCGGATGAAAAAACGGTAGCTAGTTTTATTTCCTCCATCCAGAAACATCCCTCCATTGATGAAGTTCAATATCAGCCTTCCCTGGTGGAAAGCATCAACAGAAACCTCAAGACCATTACTTGGATTTTAATCATTTTTAGTTCCCTTTTAATTCTTGTTTCTATTACACTAATCAATAACACCATTCGTATATCGCTGTACGCCCGAAGGTTATTAATAAAAAGCATGTTATTGGTTGGTGCCACAAAGGGATTCATTCTCAAACCATTCTTATTAAGAAGTATTATGAATGGATTGATGGGCGGATTGATTGCCATTTTCCTGCTTGCCGGTCTACTTTATGGCATTTCAATTAAATTGCCAGAAATAAGTCTCATTCAGGATATTCAAATATTAGGGTACGTGAGTGGAGGAATGATTTCAATGGGAATTATTCTTTCCTTTGTATCCACTTGGTTTGCGGTGAATAAATATCTTCGCTACCGCACGGATAACATTTATTAAAAAATTATGTCAAAGAATACCGATACTAAAAAACCGAATGTTTCGAAACCCGGAACAACGGAAAACAAAATTGATGCAGCTGCATTTGCCTTTGGAAGGGAGAACTTTATTTTATTATTTATTTCAATAGGATTATTACTTATTGGATATTTTTTAATGGCAGGTGGTAAATCAACGGATCCGAATATATTTAATGAAGAGGTATTTAGCTTTAGAAGAATTACGCTTGCTCCTATAGTTGTAATGGCTGGTTATGCATTAGCCATTTATGCCATCGTAAAAAAGGCTGATTAAACTCGATGACCCTCGTTGAATCAATTATTCTTGCCATTATTGAAGGGCTCACGGAATTTCTTCCAGTTTCTTCAACGGGGCATATGATCATCGCGTCTTCGTTAATGGGAATAGCGGATGATCCGTTTACTAAAACATTTACAGTAGCAATTCAATTTGGCGCAATCCTTTCTGTTGTTGTTTTGTATTACAAAAGATTTTTACAAAGTATTTCTTTCTACAAAAACTTTGGGTGGCATTTATGCCCGCTGCACTATTAGGTTTTTTTGATGGATGATCTAATTGATATGTTACTTTCGAATGTATTGGTAGTTGCTTTTACACTATTGGCAGGAGGTGTTGTTTTAGTCTTTATTGATTCATGGGTTAAAGGCGGAGAAGGAGAAGATGCGAAACATATTACTTATCCACGGGCTTTAAAAATTGGGATGTTTCAATGCATCGCCATGATTCCTGGAATCTCCCGTTCTGCAGCAACAATCATTGGCGGAATGGTTGCGAAGTTAGATCGGAAAACAGCTGCGGAATTTTCATTTTTTCTGGCAGTACCTACCATGTTCGCAGCTACTATTTATAAAGTATTTAAGTTCGCGAAATCAGGTGTAGGTGTAAGTCCTGAGCAAGTAAATTTGTTGTTGATTGGCAATATTGTCGGATTTGTGGTGGCTGCATTTGCTATCAAATCCTTCATTGCTTTTTTGACTAAATATGGATTCCTATATTTTGGATATTATCGCATTTTTGTGGGTGTCTTAATTATTGTTCTCTCTATACTTGGAGTAGATCTTCAACTCGTCTAAAATGAATTTAGAAAGTCCGGAAGGAGTAATACTTCTGATGAATAAACCTTTAAACTGGACATCATTTGATGTCGTGAACAAGGTACGATGGCTATCAAAAGCGAAAAAGGTCGGACATGCGGGAACGTTAGATCCTTTAGCTACTGGACTTCTCATTTTATGTAGCGGCAAAAAAGACAAAAACCATCGATGAAATTCAAGCCACCGAAAAAGAATATACTGGTACTTTTTTTCTTGGTGCGACAACGCCATCTTTCGACTTAGAAACTGAAATAGATCAAAAATTCGACATCAGTCATATAACGGAAGCGGATATCCGAAAAACACTCCAAAAGTTTACTGGCAAAATTCATCAAATCCCCCCCATGCACTCTGCAATTAAACTGGGTGGAAAAAGAGCTTACTCTGCAGCTCGATCCGGAGAAACCATGGAATTACCACCTCGGGAATTGTTCATTCGTGAATTTGAATTGACCGGTAGCGAATTGCCATTGATCCATTTTAGGGTTGTTTGTAGCAAAGGAACTTATATCCGGGCCCTAGCTCGTGATCTAGGAAAAGAACTTGGGGCGGGTGCTTATTTACATGCTCTTTGCAGAACCAAAATTGGAGAATATTCACTTTCAGATGCTTACACTATTGAACAAGTGATAGAGCATTATCAAAAAAAGAAAGAAGAAAAAAGGTCGATTGATTCAAAACTCACTAAAGACCAATAAGATAGTGCAATAAAAGTTTTTACTTATTGTTTTTCAATTAATTAGACCTCCTGAAATAGCGTTTGCCTTCATTATTGATGTATCTTTGCATCCCGTTTTATCGGGACCTTACTAATCTTACAAAACCACTTCCTTCCTTTTTAAGAAGGAAATACATAAAAACTCAGCCCGTAAGCTATGAAGTTAACAAAATTCAAATTTGGTTTCAACGAGAAACTTCTTGCCAATCATCCAGCAGCGAATAGAGATGAATCCCGTTTAATGGTAGTTCATCGTAAGTCGGGCAAGATTTTGCACAAGACTTTTAAAGATATCCTTGATTATTTCGAAGACGGTGATGCTTTAGTGTTAAACAATACTAAAGTTTTTCCAGCTCGTCTTTATGGTAATAAAGAAAAGACAGGCGCTAAAATTGAAGTTTTCTTACTTCGTGAATTAAATGCAGAGAGTAAACTTTGGGATGTTCTTGTTGATCCAGCTCGTAAAATTAGAATTGGCAACAAACTCTATTTTGGGGATGATGATATGTTGGTTGCTGAAGTAATAGACAATACAACATCCAGAGGAAGAACCTTAAGATTTTTGTTTGATGGAACATCGGCTGAATTCAGAGATGTTATTGAACAACTCGGTCATACTCCCCTTCCAAAATACATCAAAAGAAAAGCGGAACCAGCCGATAAAGAACGTTATCAAACGGTATTTGCTAAAAATGAAGGTGCCGTTGCTGCTCCTACTGCCGGTTTACATTTCAGCAGAGAATTATTGAAGCGTCTTGAATTAAAAGGAGTGAATTTAGCAGAGGTAACTTTACATGTTGGCTTGGGAACTTTTCGTCCAGTTGAAGTGGAAGATTTGACCAAACACAAAATGGATTCCGAACAATTTGCTGTGAATGAAGAAGCCGTAGCTATCGTCAATAAAGCTTTAGCGAATAAGAAAAATATTTGTGCTGTTGGTACCACGGCTATGCGTGCTTTAGAATCTTCTGTAAGCACAATGGGCGAGTTGAAAGCGAATGAAGGATGGACGAATAAATTTATTTTCCCACCTTATGATTTCAGCATTGCGAACATGATGATCACCAATTTTCATATGCCTGAGTCTACTTTACTGATGATGACTACTGCTTTTGGCGGTTATGATTTAATCATGGAAGCTTATAAAGTAGCGCAGAAGGAAAAATATCGTTTCTTCAGCTATGGAGATGCTTTATTGATCCTTGACTAAATGGATCGTTATGTCATTTTAGTAGCAGGTGGAAGAGGCACCCGAATGCAGGGAAGCCTCCCCAAGCAATTCCTGCTTCTTCAAGGCGAACCCATTTTAGTGCATACCTTACGTAAATTTTCACTTCCTGGATTTCATGTCATCGTTGTGATGAATCCCGATTTCATGGAATATTGGGAAGATCAGTGTAAGATTTCATTGGATATTCCCAAGCACCAATTGATTGCAGGTGGTCAAAGCAGGGCACAGTCTGTTGCAAACGGTTTGGCTCAAATACCTGAAAACTGCCTAGTAGCCATTCACGATGCCGTACGCCCGCTATGTTCTACAGATCTCATTTACAGACTATTCAAAGCTTGTGAGATGGAAGGGTCAGCAATTCCTGTTGTAGCTTGTAAGGACTCGCTTCGTCTCATTATGCCAGAAGGCAGTAAGTCAGTCAACAGAGAAAATTACAAAGCTGTACAGACCCCGCAAGTCTTTCACAGTAAAAAAATTAAAGATGCGTTCTCCTCTCTAGCCATTGAAACTTTTACAGATGAAGCTTCTGTTTATGAAGCAGCAGGGAATAAAGTTCATCTTGTAGAGGGCGAAGAAAGCAATATTAAGATCACTGTGCCTTCAGATATTCAGATGGCTACCGCCTTTTTAGCACTGAAATAATCCTATTTACTACGATCCTAATTTTAATTTCATCATCCTTCCTTCTTGCTTTCTTAATTTTGTAAGATTACCAAGAGAAATGTACGTTTCTCTCGAATGATTTTCGCAACTCCATGATTACGCAATACGTACAATAAAACTAACAAGTTATTGTTTAATTCTAATTGGATAGATGTGAAATCCATCTTCTGAAAAACCTATCATTGTAAAAATGCAGCAAAGAAAATTTAGATTAACAACATTTCAGCGAGGATTTGTCTTGATGATTTCGAGTTTGCTATTTTCTTTTTTTCAAACTTTTGGGCATACGAAAGGAAACGACACCCTTCCCACCATCAAAGTTTCAAATTTTAATGTAGAAAAGGTAGATGGATTAATTTCCAACGAACGAGAAATTCGTGCAGGGCTTTTGTTTGATGTAGAACGAAAAAAAATACTTTGGGAAAAAGAAATGGATAATCCTTATCCAATAGCTTCTTTAACGAAGATGATGGTTTGCTTGCTGGCGAATGAGGATTTAAATGCAGGAACAGTTTGCTTGGATGATCGCATCACGGTTACCAGAACTTACAAGAAGAGATTGCGTCGCAGACGATATTCTACTTATACAGTGGAAGAAAAATATTCTTTTGAGGATTTACTGAAGATGGCACTAGTGGCTTCTCACAATGAAAGTACGGTGTGGATTGCTAAGCATTGCGCTGGAAACCTCGACACTTTTGTGGCGCGTATGAATGCCAAAGCTAAGGAGTTAGGAATGAGTCAAACTCAATATTACAATACTTCTGGACTTCCAGGTGGAAGATCTACACCTGACAATAGCAGTACAGCACGAGATCAGTTAATTTTAGGATTAGAAATTCTAAACCACCCTAAACTTGTTGAAATATCTTCCATACCCTACATCAATGTACATAATGGAAAAGGAAATATCAGTTTCAGAAATCACAATGGACTTGTCATCAATTACGGGCAAGAGGTGGATGGGATTAAAACCGGATATACAAAGGCTGCCGGATTTTGTTTAGTGGCTGCTGCAAAGAGAGGTGAACACAGATTGATCAGTGTTGTGTTTGGATGCAGAGGTCCGTGGGTGAGAAACGGTATTGTTGCCAACATGATGAATACCTATTATGATGCGATTAAGTTAGGCAGACTTGGAGAAAGTAATCCAGCGACGAATGATTCAAAATTATTTTTAGATAGTGTTCAACGCGGACTTGCTTTCATTCGACCTAGCATCGAGCCAAAGACGCCCGACAATGCAAGTGATGAAAGTTATGCATATACCTATAAAACGGTTACTCAAAAAGTAAAAAAGGGACATAAGGTGAGAAGTGGAGAGAATTTGGGGAAAATCGCAAACCGATATAATGTTACCGTGAATGAATTATCGAAGTGGAATAAACTAAGAAGTTCAACAATTCGCCCTGGCCAAACACTTTATGTTTATTCAACGGTAAAGAAAAGAATTCAAGTTAAACTTGTTGTTGATCCCGAAGAAAGCATAGCGGATATGGAATCTACTCCTGATTCTACAGAACAATATGCAACAACGTTGAAGAGTGAACATTTACCACATAAGACAGGTGAAACTAAATTAGACACCACCATTGATTCGAAAGCAGGCTCTAAGCAGTCCATTTCCAATAAACAGAGTCAAGAAGAAGATAAAAATAAAAGCGAATTTATCTATCATACCGTTCAACCCGGAGATACTTTGTGGAATATTGCACAACGCTATCGTACTGATTTAAAGGAACTCAAAAAGTTAAATAAAATTGGCAAATCCAATGGTATTCGAAGCGGCACAAAACTAAAGATTCCTATTAGTGGCGGATAATTTTTTTTGTACTTTTACGTTCAAAGAAAGTTATGGCTAGATCAATTATTATGCTGTTGATGGTACTTGTACTGTCGCCCATTGCAAATTTCGCACAGGAAAACACTTCACTTCCAATTGACGAAAAGACGGGACTTATTTCCTTTACCAAGGTAAATGAAGTAGCAAACACCACTCCCACCGAATTATACCAAAGAGCTTTAACATGGGCTTCTACTTTTTATAAGAATCCGACGGATGTAATTCGTGAAAGAGATTCTGTAAATGGATCTATTCTTTGCAAAGCAAGATTTAAAATTTCAAATCCGGCCGATAAAAAAACACCGGTTACAGATGCGGGCAATGTGATGTATAGTTTAAAACTTCAATTTAAGGATGGCCGCTACCGTTATGAATTGAATGAGATAAATTGGAAACAGCAATCGTATTTTGCTGCGGAGCGATGGATGGACAAAGCTTCAAGTTCCTACCAACCGAATTTCGAATCTTATTTACAACAAACTCAAACGGAAGTAAATCGTATTTTAACGAGTTTGGAAAAAGCGATGTCAACTGCGCCATCAGCTAAGGCGGATGATTGGTAGATATAATATAATTTTATAAATCCTCCTTCTTTGCTCTGCGCCTTAGCGAGAAAATTTATGAATTTTATTTAGCAATACTAATTATCAAATAGAAAAAGCAAATGTTGAATGCTATAATTCAGTCTAAAGAGACTCAAAGTTTTTCACTCTGCCAAATTTTCTCGCTAAGGCTTTACTACGCTAATATTTCTCGCCAAGGCGCAGAGGCGCTAAGCCATTCGGTCGCTTTCTCTTCGCTAAAGTTGCTCACAAAGTCTTATTGTATTCGTTTACACTTCACGTGATCATGAAATTGGGGTTGATGGATATTTACATTTTCCAATAACACCAGCCCCGGTTTTAATCCAACTTTAATTTTTCCGAAAACACTCTCCATTCCGAGAAATGCTGCACCGTTCACCGTGGCAGCTTTAACGAGGACTTCAAAGGGGATTGATGGGAAATGTTTGTGAATACACTTTACCTTCGTATACGTATTATGGACCAACTGCAATTTATTTTTTGGGAAGAGTGGCAATAGCTTTTGTAGTGGAGATTCTTCACCAAATGGAATAAAACCTTCGAAAGAAATTTTATTGGCTTTGAAAAAATCAACGAGTGGTCCCGATTTATCTTTACAAAATTGTAATTCATCCAACGACTCTTGCATGTGTATAGAGAGCGGATCTCCTACATTAATATTACTAAAAATTAAATTCAATAATTCTGTCGGACAAGAATACGGGGCATGTGGGGTAAGAGAAGCTGTGCTCATACTTCCATTTAAAAACTCTTGCTGAAGCGCTAATCCCTTCGCTACAATTGCATTTGCGAATGAAGGATTCAATCCGAGTAACTCAATAAAAGTATGATAATAAATTTTACTTTTTGTTTTTACACTATTTGATCGGCTGAAATTTGAAATATCTCCCACTGCAACAATTCCCTCTTCCCACATTTCCCTATCGGCGTTGTGCATGGAATTTATCTGCGCTGCTTCGTCTGCTTGAAAACGTGCCGACAAAAGTTGCTCAATAAATCCTTTCATTCCTCCCGCATTAGGCCTAATCTCATTCTTTAGATGGGACAATTCCAGATGACAGTGTGTATTTACAAAACCGGGAATTACAACGCCCTTTAACGAAACAGCATCCTCACGAAAACCACTCGCTATCTCTGTAATGGTTCCATCCGGCAAAACAGAAACACATACATAGCTAAGTGCTGCGCCGTCATTCGTGATTAATAAAGGGATATTGTATTGTAACACGGGACGAAATTAATGATAAAGATTGCCAAATATCAATCAATCGGATTTTTCCGGTTCAAAAAAGAGAGGATGCGCATGAATGCAGCGAAACCCTTGTAAGAGAACCAGCTTTTAAATCTTAAGAACAATGTTCTTTCTTTTCAAAATCGAGAATATTAATTTCGACACAATGCTCTTGAATTAACTGGTGAAATTCTTTTTGAAGTGCAGCACCGAAAGGTGGATCCAATACTTCTAGATTCATTTCAAGACTCAACAATTCGCTGAGGTGATTTAGATTGAGTGAACCAATACTCACCCATTGTTTATCGACCACACAGGCCTTCGCATGTAATACAGCCTCTTTGTATTCGAAAATACGAATTCCATTTCTTAATAATTTATCGTATAAATACTGCGTTGCCGGTTTAATAAATGGAACATCACTCATCTTACCTAAAACAATATTCACTTTTCGTCCTCGCTTGCTAGCGCGCACAAGAATTTTCAGGAGGCGTCGCGATGGAATAAAATAACTCGCAAAAATTAATATTTCATCATTTGCATTACCCAGCATGGTTTTATAAGCAGTAGAGATTTCATTTTTTCCCCGAATCCAATCGTTGCGCGTCATCCTGACTTTCACGCCGTCTGTTTCTAAAGGAATAAAATACGATTCGCTTTTAACACGCTTTAAAGTAAACTTTTTACTAAAAATATGCTCGCACACTTCTTGCACTTCGGCAGCTACTTTGCCTTCCGCCAAAATTGCAAAATCGAGCCAAGGTAATTGTTCTTTGTTTCCACGGTACTTATCAGCGATATTTACTCCACCTACTAATACTTTCTTTTTATCAACGACACAAACTTTATGATGTAAACGTCGTCCTGCTTGAAAAATACCTGGAAAAGGCATCTCTGAAAAAAAGCGAAATAAAATTCCCACTTCCTGCATACGTGTTTTAAATGCGGAACCTAAACTCATCGAACCAAAACCATCCACCATTAAAAAAACAATTACCCCTCTTTGAACGGCTTCTTCCAATGCTTGCAAGACTCTTTTTCCAGTTTCATCCAATTCAAAAATGTACACCTGAAGATGCAGTATATGTTTGCTTTCGTGAATTAATTCCAATAAAGCATTAAAATAGGATTCCCCTCCGTGTACCAAACGGACCGTATGCCCCGGAATAAATTCTTTTCTTTGCAAAGGAGTGGATAAATTTTAATTACAAATTTACTTAAGAAAAAGAGATAAACTTCTTTTATCAAAACTAATAGATGGCATTTCACGCATCTGAAATTTATTGTTTGATATTGATTAGCCCGCCTAGATAAGGGGGTGAATTCATGTAGAGACGCTATTAATGGCGTCTCTACAAATTTACGATTAGTCGCTAGGCTTCGTATCTGCTTGCTAAATGCAGGATCAAACTATTTGCTAGTTGTTGCTACACTTTTAACTTAACACTACTCATGGAAATAAACTCGCTTTACGCGTTCGGAAATTCCGGTGAGTACTTCGTAAGGAATAGTCTGCAGTTCAGCTGAGATATCAAGAATCGTGGGGTCAGCACCAAAAACAATCACCTCTGTACCCTCTTTTGCATTGGGAATTCCGCTTACGTCGATCATAGTCATGTCCATACATATGCTACCTAAGGTGGGAGCCTTCTGTCCAAGCACCATCATCTTCCCTACCCCATTGCCTAATCTACGACTCAATCCATCTGCATAACCGATGCCCACAGTAGCTACGGTCATATTTTTAGAAGCAACACCACGCCGACTATATCCAACCGTTTCTCCAGCTTTCACCTGACGAATTTGAGAGATCGTTGTTTTTAGCGTTGCTACCATTTGCAATTGACGTTGCTCATGCACGGTAGATGCTACACCATGCAATCCGATTCCCAATCGCACCATATCCATTTGTGCTTCCGGAAAACGCAAGATGCCCGAAGAATTTAAAATATGACATAAGATGGGATACTCAAAATGCGAAACGATAGACGCGCTCATCTTTCTAAACAACGCAATTTGTGACTTCGTATACCCATCATGCTCTTGTTCATCACTCGCCACTAAATGAGAAAATACAGAAGCTACCTTAATGAACTTATTATTTTTTAATCGAACGATAAGTTCACTCACCTCCTCCTCTTCAAAACCTAAACGCTTCATTCCAGTATCCAATTCAATATGCACCCTAAAACGGTTATTCTCCGTATTAGCACCGCGTCGACGCAAAGCTTCCGTGAACTGATGCAAAATTCTGAAACTATAAATTTCGGGTTCGAGCGAATAATTAATCATGGCATCGAAACTTTGCTCTTCCGGATTCATCACCATGATGGGCAATGTGATTCCGGTCTTGCGTAGCTCTACGCCCTCATCGGCATAAGCAACTGCTAAATAATCTACACGATGAAACTGCAAGACATTCGCAATTTCAAAACTTCCGCTTCCATACGAAAATGCTTTCACCATCACCATCAATTTCGTTTCCGGTTTCAAGCGCGACTTAAATAAATTTAAATTATGCACAACGGCATTCAGGTTAATTTCTAAGACTGTCTCGTGCGCCTTTTGTTGAAGCGCTCTCGAAATACTTTCAAAACCAAAGGAGCGAGCGCCTTTAATTAAAATCGTTTCATTGCCGAAAGAATTATAATTCAACTCGCGTAAAAATTCATCCGTATCGTGATAAAAACTTTTCTCAATGGTAAACAAATCCTTTTGTCGACTGATAGCAGGTCCAATGCCGATCAAGCGATGTACAGCTTTTTGTTGCAACAACGTAGCCACTTGCTCATACAACTGGACTTCATTCTTTCCACTCTGTAAAATATCACTCAAGATCAGTGTACGTCTACGGTGTTGCTTTTGTTGATTCATGAAATCAAGTGCAATCGTAAGCGATCCCAAATCGGAATTGTAAGAATCATTAATCACTGAACAGTTATTAATTCCTTCTTTCATCTCCAATCGCATCGCAACCGGGCTTAACAACTCCATGCGTTGCGCAATAACTTCATTGTCTAACTCCAACAACAACATTAACGCCCAACAATGAATCGCATTCTCGATAGAAGCATCATCAGTAAATGGAATACGAATACTAATAAATGAATTTTTATAAATTGCTTGAACTTCTGTTTCATATTCACTGCGTGCAATTCTACCAACTTGCAGATCCGCTCTGGTTTTCTTTGACCAAGTAAACGCAGCAACCGATGGACATAAAATTCCGCTATTTAATACTGCATCATGAATCTCAGTATAATCACGACAATAAATCAGCTTTTCCACTCGGGAAAAAAGTTTCATCTTTTCGTAAATCTTTTCCTTTTGATTCGAAAAATTCTCATCGTGAGCAGTTCCTACATTCGTAAAAATACCGATATTGGGTTGAATCATTTTCTCCAGCTCCACCATTTCACCGGGCATTGAAATTCCAGCTTCAAAGATTCCCAAATTATCGTCTGCGGTAATTTGCCATACGCTCAACGGAACACCAATCTGTGAATTATAACTTTTCGGACTCCGAACGATATGATAATTTTCTCGCAGCAACTGATAACCCCATTCCTTCACAATGGTTTTACCGTTACTTCCTGTAATACTAATAATAGGTAACGAAAACTGTTTACGATGCCAGGCGGCTAATGATTGTAATGCTTTTAAACTATCTTTTACAATTAGAAAATTTGCAGTAACACCTGCTGGAATAAATTCCTTCTTTGTAATGACAAAATTTAATACTCCCGCCGCATACAATTCGGATATGAAATCATGACCATCACGACGCTCACCTTGAATCGCAAAAAACAAACTTTGGTTGGGATTACTGACTTTTCGACTGTCAGTTTCCAGCCACATAATGCCAGGATGATCTTGCAAACCTAAATGCAATTCACCATCAACGACAGAAGCAAGATCGATTAATTTATGAAGCGCGTGCGCCATCGTTACGATCTATCCTACGTTTAGCGCAACCTGAGCATACTTTTGCTCATTCACAAAACAGGTACGGCAAAGTGGTATATAACTTTCCTTTTCACCCAATAAAATAAGAGACGATTCACCTACGATTCGATGAGAATGAGTTGCGAGGTCACCACAATTCATACAGATCGCATGAACTTTAGAAATATAATCGGCAATGGCTAACAGTTGTGGCATTGGACCAAACGGTTTTCCCAAATAATCCATATCAAGTCCTGCGACAATTACTCGCGTTCCGGAATTAGCAAGCGTCTCACATACATATGGCAATTGATCATCAAAAAACTGTGCTTCATCAATTCCTATTACGTCTACATCATGACCTAGGAGTAAGATATTAGAAGAAGCAGGAACGGGGGTGCTTTGAATCGCATTCGAATCATGAGAAACAATATTTATTTCATCGTAACGAGATTCAATAGAAGGTTTAAATATTTCCACTTGCAACTTAGCGATTTTAGCTCGGTTCAGTCGGCGAATTAATTCTTCCGTTTTTCCCGAAAACATACATCCGGCAACAACTTCAATACATCCTTTTCGGGGCTTCTCCTTTTTAGTTTGCTCAATAAACATAATTCCAATTGCAATAATATTCTAACTCAATAAATATAATGGTTAGGCCGATCTACAAAATCTTAGTTTAATTGCATAAGATCTATCTCTTGTAGCTTGGGTTTAACAGTCTTTACAGGGATAAATTTATGATTTTCTAACCTCGAAACCATCCAAATGTTAATAACCTTTCTCCAATGGTGGAAAAAGAAAGGCTGCCCAATTCGTGGACAGCCTCTAATATGCTTTTTTACTGTTACTTACGAAAAACTAAAAAACCTTTGTTTAATCTATTAACAACCGACTTGTTTGAATATCGCTGCCCTGACGAACCACTATTTGATACAATCCACTTGTTAAACCTGAAACATCAAGATCTACCGACTGCACGCCTGATTGAAGTTGAGCAGAAACCGTATGTACAATACTACCTTTTACATCCATGATCGAAATAAGTGTATTTCCAGACTGACTCATCTGCAACATCAATCGAACATTATCATGAGCGGGTTTGGATAAAGGCCGAACGTTTTAATAGAACTATTCTCAATTAGACCTGAAGCTACGGCGGGGCTCTTATCAAAATAATAATTTCCAGTAGTTGCGCCATCGAACCCTGTAAACACCACTTTCCAAACTGCACTTTGACGATCGGTTACGAAGTACACGAGTGAATCAGATATAATCCAACTCATCAAGTTTAAATCATAAGCTTTCCAGTCATAACCAATAGCATTAATTTCTCCGGCAGAAACATTAGCGCCATATGTTGCGGTATTAACATCCACCGGATAAGCTTTTTCAACAAAAACCGAATCATTACTCAATACACCCGTTACTTTATAAACGACAGGATCAATTGCTAAATATTGACAAAAAGTAAGGTCCCAAGCATTGTAGATAGGTTCGCGATCTATAGAAACATTGTTCACTAAAGAATAGTAAGCAAAGAACTTTCCTTGAAACGCACTCTTTGCAAGAGCCACTACGATCTCATTCGTTCCATCCAAATCAGCGAAGCGGAAATTATAAGTACCATTTGCCAAAGATTCAATTTTTATTTTACGGTAATCGGTTGCTCCCACTTTAATAAAATAAACGGAATCACCATAGATAATGTGTGTCACAAAATCATAATTTCCCCATCCCAAATCAAACTGATTATTTGGGTCATTTGTTCTGTTAAAAGCGCCAAAATCCCAGCTGGTATCTGAGTTCATCAATTCATATGCAGGATTATTAACTACTCCCATAGTATCAGAAGCCATCATCGATCCCCACTGAGAAATATCTTTATTTGCTTTCCAAAGCTTCACATTATTCTTTGAATTAATCAAAATAGAAGCAGCGAATCCACGAAGTTGAAAAGCAATATCCCAATCCATATTAGTGATATTACTTAACTCTCCGGTATTCATACTATAAAATACCTGATTGGTATATCCTGGCTGAATACTTATTGTTTCAGATACGATTTGCGCTGTTGATGTTAGGCTTATTAAACTACATGCAATGGCAATGATTCCTGTTAAAATTTTATTCATTTTATTTATATTTATATTCTTTGATATTCTAATGTTACAGTACCTTTAACTCCTTGCTGATCATAAAAATCGAGCATTCGCACTTTATAATAACTTCCCTTTTCATCCTTTAACAAATAAAAAAGATCAGGGCGAATGTAATATTGATTATTTCCAAAATCATAATACTTCCAATCAAATCCGATGAGATCTGCTCTATTGGTAAATGGAAACGAATCGACATTACTATAAGCACAATCGCCGAAGGGTAAATAAGCTGGTATAGAATCCTTTTTTAGCACTGAACCACTCATCGCCTTCCAACGATTAATTAATGTACCGGCAACAGGATAATAGCGATACGGACTTGAAAGTGGTTCATCGAAATAAACATGCGTGTATTTTGTGAACACAAAATCCCAATCAGAAGATGGTGGCGCTTGATTCACGATGCTTCCATTATTATTAAAAGAAAAATAGATCAACCCATAGTTTGGATTTTTGGGTATAGACATCACCGTTACACCACTATTATCCAGATTAGAGTATCGAATTTCGTAATGCGAATCATCGGCGGATAAGATTTGCAATTTACGGAATCGATCAGCTCCTGTGTGGTCAATTCTTCCTCGATCAATAATAAAAACATGACTGTATCCATTGGTATTGGCTACGGCACTCACCCACCAATCGCCGATGGCGGTACTGTCATCCATATAATTTGCGGCATCCAATCTCCAATTTGAATTTGAGGAATCGGCGAGAAAAAAATCTCCATTATTCGTTCTGGAGGCAAACATCAACTTTCCGGAATTCAAATATACATGCATTCCTTGCTCAGACGATTCAAACATAAGATCGTAAGCGCGATAAGGCGCCACAGTGATCTTACCTAAGCTCAAACTCACGTACACCTGATCATCGTAATTACTTCCCATGGGTGCAATTAATTGTTGCACGGGCCCAGGAAGTGGAAGAATTACAGCTTCATCCTCCTTCTGGCAAGAGGAGAATATCAACGCGACCATTATGAATAAATAATTCTTCATCACTTAAAATTAAATGTTAATTTACTAAACACAGATGTACCCATTCCTACAGGTGTACCTGATGACCCGCCACCGCTATGTGCTCCTCCTCCACCGGCAAGTGAATTTAAGTTTGTAACATCGTATAAATTTCTGAAACCGCAAGTAATAGACAACCGCTTATTCAATAATTCTTGTCGTAGACTTACATCGATCATGTTATAAGCGTTGTTATCAAAACGATCTACTGTTCCGTCTGCATTCGCAATAAAGATGGGACGTTCTCCAAAGAACTTCCAAAACACAGAAAAAAGTAGTTTTTGTTTTCTTTATGGTATAATCCACCGCCGCATTAAATTCAGGATACCACGCTACTTCAGGCTGTTCAATATCCCCTTCGTAAGTTCCCCATGTTCCTGTATAAGCAAATCCCGCTTGAACGGTAAACTGGTGATGCCCCAACTTCGTACGTACATCCACTCCCTTCGAAATAAATTCATCCAAATTAACATACGTATAGAGCAAGCTATTCACATCAAATTGCACGAGTGAAATTTTATTTTTTATTTCATTATAAAAGAACCCAGACTCAACAGTATAAACAAAATCACTACCAATTTTTTTGTACTCCACGCTTCCCATCACCTGAGTGGATGTTTCAGCTTCAAGATTCGGATTCCCTTGAACATTATGAATTCCATTATCCACGAAATACAAGTGCTGTTCCTTCAATGAAGGTGCACGATACCCTTTACTCAATGAACTTCTTACGGCCCATGCATTTCCTTTACGGTACAAAACACTTAACGAAGGAACGAGTGGTGCATCGAATTGTGAATTATAGATAGCGCGAACAGCAGGGCGTATTACTAAATATTCCAACGGTTTAAAATCAATACTTACATATCCTGCCACATCGCTGATACGATGCTTCACGCCATCTATTCTTTTTCCTTCTCCGGTTTCGTCATTCACATCCACTCCACTCATCAAACTCCACTTTGTATTTGGGCGGGAATACGTATGTGTTGCTCTTACGAATAACGCATTAAATTTTGTGGTATCATCATCGAGAATATCTGGTGTAAGTGATTCCGTCAAACTCACCATATTCTTTCTGAATGTATTTTTTTCATAGGTATACATAGAATAAGCAGCCGAAACATTTAATGCTGATTCATTTCTAAATCTCTTTTCGAAAGTCAAATAATTATTAAAACGTGTAGTATAATAATATTGATCATTAGCATAAGCTGCATATGGCGTGATAATCACATCTGCCTTATCCATCACTTCTTCTTTGAACCAAGAAGAATGTAATGTCACTTTAGCGGATCCAATGGATTGAACAATTTTCAAATCTCCTAAGTATTGCTCGCGAGGATTCCACAATTGAGATCGTGAATTTGAATTATCAGGATCAAACCCATCAAAAAAATTACGAGCTCCGCTTAGCGATAACTCCGTTGATTTAAAATTAACTCCAAGGTTTAAATCCGCATTATATTGACCGGTACTTTCATAATACCCTGAAGTGGAACCGGACCATTTTCCGCTTTGATTTTTCTTAGTGATCAGATTAATAACTCCACCTAAAGCATCCGTTCCGTACAAGACAGACATAGGGCCTTTCACAATTTCGACCCTTTCGATATTATTAAGATTGATTTGTCCCAAATCCAAATTTCCATTTTGTCGGCCAATCATTGGTACTCCGTCTACTAAAATTTTAACATGCTCACCACCTGTTCCTTGCATACTTAAATTAGATCCCAATGCTGGGTCTACATTCACTCGCATATTCAGCTCTTGAGACAACAAATCTTTAACTGTAACGGCGCCGCGTTTTTCAAAGTCTGCTTGTTTTAATACCTGAACGGCGACTACAGCATCGCCCTGATAACTAGGAGCATGATTTCCTGTTATTACTACTTCGCCCAAGTTAACAGGAGATTTTGTAAGCACTACATCTTCCATTCCTGTCTTTTCATATATTGTATCTAACCGAGTAGCAAAACCTGGATAATTAATACTTCGGATTAGTGGTAGGTCGAATCCAAGCACCCAAGCTTCCCCCTTTTGATTTGTATGGACCACCGCTGCCTGTAAATCGTTCGGAATGGATGAAAAAATAACGAGTGCCCCATTTAACAATTGGAGATCACTATTTCTTACCCGAACGCTTTGGGCATTAGAATAATCCAAGTTTATGGTTAAAAAAAAGAGCATTATATATACTACTTTAAGGAGGGGGTTGACTGAACTACTTAACATGCGTTTGCAAAATTAGATGAGAGGAAGATGACATCATGTGAAAAAAAATTGATGGATGTCATAAATACTGCAATCTGACAATAAAATGACAAAGTAGCTCCTTAGAAAAATACAATTATATAGCCCTTAAAATCTAATGACAACTCGTTGAACAGGAGCAAAAACCGGCTGTAAAGTATGAAAATGCATGTTGAATACGTTTTTTAAGTCCGTGACAAAACTAATTCAGAGGACATTGTTAATTAAGTTTAAAGAAGGTCTTATGATCCATTAAAAAAAAAACCAACTTTGTCTGATTGGCAAATAAACACAATATTCAATTCACAAATTCGCTTAGTAAATGATGGAAAATACGACGAAAACTCCCAACGAAGAAATCAGAAGAGCACTTCAAACAATAAATATTCAACTTGAGAATTGGTTGAATTCGAAACGCCCCATATCATTGCTTGAGAAAGACCTTCTAAAAGAAAACATTCGTTCCTTCTATCAGAAAATAGACGGATTAATTCTTGACCAACCTGATTGCATTCCTTCCTTTGAAAAGGAAATCCAGAAATCAGAGTCAGATTTTCAAAACCAGGTTTCACCTAAAGCATCCATTTCAGAAGAAGTAATTTCCAATTTGCGAAAAACTGAATTTGTAGTAGAGAATAATCCTATAGCAAAGAAAGAGGTCCACGCTGAAACCCATACACCCATCTACTCCTCCACCGTTCAGGAGATGATCCAAAATGCTACTGTTATTAATTCTGTTGAACAACTGCCATCCACTATTGAAAATACTTTAAGCAATATAGAAAAAATAGAAGAAACGCCTATCGTTAAGCGTGGCATTGAAGAGAAAACCATCGAAGCACGCATTCAAGAAGTAAAGGCGGCAACTCGATTTGAAGAAGTACGTACCATTGGAAGCACGTATGCTCCGGGAGAATCGGTGAGCGATAAAATTAACAGAGCAAATACAGGGAAAAGCATCAGTGAAAAATTAAAATCACAACCTTTAGTAGATTTAAAACTAAGTATCGGTATCAATGAAAGGTTTGCGTTTATCAATGAGCTTTTTCATGGAGACCAACAACTTTATCAACAAAGTATCGAGAGAATAAACTCTATGAATGTTTATGACCAAGCTAAAATCATTATTCATGAGGAGTTGATGGGCCAATTAAACTGGAAACAAGATCATCAAAGATTTCAAGAGTTTGATGAACTTATCAAAAGAAGATTTAACGCCTGACGTCATTGAAAAACTCATTTTTTATGCTTTGTTTTGCCTTCGGTGTTTTCGCTGAAGTCGGCGCACAAGACAGCCTTTATACAAGGTCCATCATCAAAACACTTTGCAGTGATAATTTTCATGGCAGGGGTTACGTAAATAATGGCGATCGTCGAGCAGCAAATTTCATTAAAGATGAATTTGTAAAAAATGGAATAAGTACCGTTTCATTAAATAACTATTTTCAAGACTTTAGTTTTTCGGTAAACACCTTCTCTGCAAAGATGGAAGTGAAAATCGATGGTAATTCCATAGAGCCCGGTAGAGATTTCATTGTTCAACCCGAATCTCCTACTTGTAAAGGAAAATTTGATGTACTTTATATCGACAAAAAACTATCTGAATATTCCATTGAGGTCATCAAAGAAAAATGGATTTTGCTTGATACCACACGAGGAGAAAATCCATTTTCAAAAGAAGAATACCAAACCTGGCTATCTTTAGATGAGCACATAAAAGGAATCATACAGGTAATTCCTAAGAAATTAACGTGGAGTGTTGGAACAACACAAAATAAAATTCCCACCATACAAATTTTGAAGTCTGACTACACGAATAAAATTCAAAAACTGGAAGTTAACATTCAATCTAAATTTATTAGAAAATACCAAACATCAAATGTGATTGGTTTTATTGAGGGAAAAAGTAAGAAAGATTCATTTTTAGTGATGACAGCTCATTACGATCACTTAGGTCGAATGGGTAAAAACACAATTTTCCCGGGGGCGAATGACAATGCTTCGGGCATCGCCATGTTAATTCAAATGGGAAAATATTTTGCACAAAAAGAAAATCAACTCGAATACTCCATTCTATTCATTGCTTTTGCTGGTGAAGAGGCCGGATTGATTGGATCGAAATATTATGTTGAGAATCCATGGAACGACCTTACTAAAATAAAATTTTTATTAAACATGGATTTATTAGGAACTGGAGATGATGGAATGATGGTGGTAAATGCTACTGAATTCCCGAATGCTTTTCAATCGCTAGACAGCCTCAATATTCAACACAACTACTTGCCAAAAATTGGTAAGCGCGGAAAAGCGGCCAACAGTGATCACTATTGGTTTACAGAAAAGGGAGTTCCTTCTTTTTTCTGTTATACGTTGGGAGGTATCACTGCATATCATGATGTTTACGATATTGAAAAACTTTACCGTTGACGAAATTTGAATCGGTACAGAAATTATTCATTTCGTTTTTGGAAAATTTTTAGACTCATAGGGAAGCATAGACTCATCTTTGCTTTTTTTAGCACCCTTCTACAACGCCCGGATTGATTAGCTCCACGTTCAAGCAGGTAAAAACTTCGTCTCGAAATAATTTCGTTGGAGATACAGAAACTATATTCTGCTTTTCATTAAATCTTATTAAATCATAAAAAATCAGCGAAATCCGATAGCTATCGGATCTGCGGCTAAAAAATAAAAATTTATTCTGTTTCGGTAATGCTCAACTGATAATTATCGTCATCAAACCAAACGGTTACTACATAACGTCCCGCAGGCAAGCCTTCTTCTTTTGCTGAAAAGGGAACAGTGTATCTTCCTTCCTTCTGAAGGCCTTGCTGAAAACGTTTTACCACAACACCTCCTTCATTGGCAATTTCTACGGTTACTAAGGATGGATTAGACAACATATATTGAATAGTTGTTCGATCCTTATATGGATTGGGGGTTGCTTCAGCAATAACGATACTATTTGAATTTACTTTTGCAGAAATGATCGTAGAATAAGAAGTCAATCCATCTGCAGAATTAAATTTCAATCTGTAAAAATACTTTGTGTGTTCCTGCAAATTTTTATCTTCAAAGCAAAACGTATTCTTCTTTCCACAAAAAGAATTTACATCCACTGTTGCGATCGTTACAAATTCCGAAACCTTCGTACTTCTTTGCACTTCGAATTTTTGAATGGATTCTGAAAAATTACCTATCCATTTACATTCTATACTTTCGGAATAGCTTTTGGCTTCAAACGACAACAATTCATTTTCCAATTCGGGATCAGAAGTAATGGAAAAAACATTTCCGATAACTACTTCTTGAGCGATAACTTGCATCGAATTGAATCCAATTAAACTAATGAATATTGCTGCCTGAATCAGGTTGAATTTATTCTGTAAGAAATTCTTCATTTTATTCCTCATTTTGGCTTTCATACGAGACCACCATTAAAATCGTTACGAGGAAGAAAAAATATGATGTTTATTGATTGATATACAACACTTTAAAGTGCTCCGTTTTTGAATCGAGGTCCACTTGCACGGTATATAACCCAGCTTTCAAGTTGGAGAAAAGTGATGTAATATTTATAGTATAATTACCTTGTTTCAGATTGCCTAAATTTTCTTGCTTCAATACTTCCCCTAACACATTCACGATAGAAATTTTTACAGTAGTGGAATGAACCAAATCAAAAACCAATTTAGAATCCGCCTTAATCGGATTTGGATAGAGTTGAACCATTGAATTATTCATCGTATTAATACGTGCATGCACAATATCCGAATACGAGGAAGCGCCATTAAAATCTACTTGTTTAATCTTATAAAAATAATCTTCATTCATTTCTACATTAACATCGTCAAAGGAATAATAATTCACTTGATTACTATTGCCTGCACCGTCAACCCAGCCGATAGATTCAAAAATTTTATTGGATGCATTTAATTTTTCAACTTCAAACCCGCTATTATTTTCTTCCGAAGCAGTAGCCCAATTGATTTGAATTCGTTTGTCCAACGCACGAGCATTTACTGAAAGCCACTGCACAGGCAGCGCACTCGGACCTTGTGCGGTACCAAATTCATACAAGCCATTCATTGCATTTCTTCGAACTGCAGTTACAGGAGACAAAACACAAGTTCCATTGGCTAACGTCCAGGGACCACCGCTATTTGCCATGATGGTCCATGCATTTGCAGCATTTGTATATCCTGTATTGTAAAGAGTGAGGTCGAAATTTCCTGAAGTTGGACTATTGGAAGCTGCAAAAATCCATCTACCATTATTCAAGGCATTGGATGAATAAATAAGTCCGCAATCGACGACACCTAAAGGAGTTGGTAAAACTGCATACGTCACAAAGTTCACTCTTAAATTATCAATTACGGTAGGGCTTCCTGCATAGGCAAAATTTATATTTGCTCTTTGATATCCTTTAGAGGCTTCACCAACTGGAAAATCATAAGAACCGGTTGAGTTCAAATAACGACGTAAATAACCTTGAACAAAACTGCTCATGTTTCCGGTACCTGCAGCAGCCGAACTGCGATTATTTACAATTACTTCGTAGGATGCCGTTGTAATTATTCTTCCGTTTGTTAAAGATAAATTTCCGCTAGTTCCCAAAATTAAATTCGTTGCTAGCGTTGCACCTGGACCCGAATGGTTCATCACAAAATGATTTATCGTTCCAACATTGTTATAAGTCTGCGCTACCGACCCATTCAATTCAAGCGTATTTCCATTGGGCGTATAAGTTCCGAGATTTGTAAAATTCCCAGCAACCTTATGATAACGACCGTTTGCATCAAAGGCAGAAGTAGCATTACTCACTGTAAAGTTTCCCCGTACATCTACTGCTTGCAAGGCGGTAACGACACCACCGGTTTTAGTGACGACAACATTTCCAAAAGCATTTGAACCCGTGAGGTTACCATTAATATTTTGATTTACGGCAGCATTTCCAAACCATAAGGTAGATGTAGCCGCGGCAGATAATATTCCCAAATTAGTAAAATGCTCACAAACACTTAAGGTTTGTCCTCCTGGAATTGTAAGTGTAGCACCCGGATTAATCACGATCGATTTACAGGTAGCGATTCCGGCAATTGTAGGTTGTAGCACAATTCCACCATTGATTGTAGCATCTCGCAAACAAGTTGGCACGGGACATCCGCCCCAGTTTTCCTTCTTAAACCAATCGGTATCTATTCCTCCTGACCACACGGAAGCATTTCCCATTGAACCATACAAGATGGGAGATGTATTAGAAAATACAATATCAAAACCAGAAGTACTATTCGAAAAATTACTTACCACCAATGCATATCTATCTCCATTATTTACCGCATACCGAGTATTGAAAGCGACATTAAATCCGGGATATTGAGGGGGTGCTGTATTATTTACATTACTGTATAAACCTGTAACTCCTAAAAGACTATAATTACAAGCTACAGGAGCAGCTCCAGTGGCAATTTGAGCACAAGTAACAGCGCCTGAACCTTGAATTTTCCACAAAGCGAAATCATAGTCAGTACCAGCGGTACTCGGAGCACCCGGCCAATCCTTCGGCACAATTGAAAATTCTAAAAAGCCATTTGCATTAATAGGAATATCAAACCAAACAGAACCCCTTTCACCACTTTGTAAACAATTGCTTCCACCACCTGGAAAATCACAAATATTTCCAAATGATTGAAAACCCGGATCTCCAAAACTCATCGACGTATCGCACACTGCCAAATAATTTCCACAATCTTGTCCGTTTGACAGCGGGGGAATTATAGCAGTTCCATCTAATGCTAATATAGAAAAAGTTCCAGTCAGGTTCGCATTTCCATCCACCATAATATAATAAGTTACGCCAGGCGTAAGTGCGGTGATGAGCATTTCAGAACTGTAGTTGGTGGTAAATCCACAAGAAGCTGCATTATCATTACAACCATATTGAGACATTGCGGTACCACAAACACCGGAATATAGAATAGACTGCGGATTGGTTAAAGAACCCGGGATTACTTTAATTCGAAGTTGCCCAGATGCAGGAGCTTGTATTGAAAACCAAACCGAATTCATAACATTGGGGGTTGTCCAGCAAGTTGGAAGAGGTGGTTCACCCGCCCCTCCCGAACAATTATTTGCAGAAGACAAGGGAATGCCCAATATCAAAGGTGTAGCGTTACATGGTAAATCGTTTGGCGCTCCCGATCCATAGGTAACAATAGAAAGATTGTAAGAAACATTTGTAGGCGGCGCCCAGCTATCAATCACAATATAATAAGTTCCGGCGGAAGGCAAAATGACACTTCCAGTTAATATCCCGCTGTTAGCACTTCCATTACTTCCAATGCAAGTTGTTCCTGCAGCACCTGGACATCCACTATAAACCTGGTAGCCGATGGAATTACTACTTGCTCCAGACAAAGTAATAGAAATACATTCAGATGCTAAAGCTGTATACGAATACACTTTATCTTCTCCGGATTCGAACAGCGTCCCACAAGATCCGCTACTCAAATTAGTGTAATCATTTCCGGTACAAGCAGTACTTTCATTCAAAATAGAAAAAGGCAATGATGATATTGAAATCGCATTTGCGCATGTTGCTCCTGGTAACATCGCGGTAGGTGCAGATATTGAAATATTAAATGGGTTGCAAACTGGCGTTGACCATGAATCTATAACCAAGTAATAAGTTTGGCCAGCCATTACATTTGCGCACATTGTTTTACCACCTGTTGAACTTTGTTCAAAGGCAACACATGTTCCAGCTGTACCTGAACAAGAGGCAGTGTTAGGACAACCATTGTACAACATCATCCCAGTATAACTTCCAGTAGAGGTTATACTTATATTAATATTTCCTGAAGTGGCGGGAGTAAATACAAATACTTCATCTTCTCCAGTAAAATAATTTGAACTGCCGCATGAAATCGTATTCGAAGGAGTTAAATCATTAATTTTTCCACAGGTCGTGCGTCCTGAAGAAATATATGGCAAAGTAATATTTACCACACCGGCACCGAGAACACATCCGCCTGCAGGAACAGGGGCAGAAATTGTAAGATTCGTAAATGGATTGCAGGTTGGAGAAGGATAAACATCTAAAATCAAATAATAAGTCACACTTGCGGTAAGGCATGCTGTTATAGATTGATTCCCGGCTGAACTTTGAGAAGTGGCGATACAATTTCCTCCTTGTCCATTCAAGGGCAACCCTGATACAACATCAAGCCATTCCATGTGCCCGTTGAAGTCAAATTAATACTAACCGTTCCGGTGATTGCGGGTGTAAAAATCCAAACCCTATCTTCGCCTCCAAGGTAAGAAGTATTTCCACAAGCAATCACATTACTCGCAGTTAGATCATTTCCACTTCCACAAGTAGTTCCTGCTCCCGAAGCATAGGGCAATGCAGGCACATTCACAGTTCCTCCACCTAAATTTCCAGGACAGGATAATGCGGGAGAAAATTTGTAAGCCAAATTACCCAAATTCGCTGAGGAGCCGCAGTTATATAAATTTACAAGTACTCTATATGTTCCGGCTGTAACGCAAGTCCAGGCAACATACGATTGCACACCACAAAAATCATCATTGTAACCTCCGGCAACGGTTGCACCTAAATTATTGTTAATAGAGATTTGCGTATCAAACGTTGAACTTCCCCCATCTGTTGAACAAAAACTAAAATAATAAGTATTACCGGCGGTTGCGTTAAAAGTTCGATAGGTACCACCTGCTATACTTGTTGCTCCAGTAGTTTGCCACGCTAAGGTTGGGGTGATAGTTCCTCCTGCGACTCCACCGGAACATTGCGCCTGAAGGTAATTAGTTAATCCAGAAAGGATAAAAAGCAATAAAATAAATTTATAATAACTACGCATGATTAATTTAATTATAATTTTTTATTCCATTGTTACAGGCAATAGTAACGTCTTTCTTTGTAGCTCCTTCTTTGATAATAAAATCAAGACCTGAAGCTTTCATTAAGAATTCAACTTCATCATTCACATTTAGCTTTTGCTCAATTAATTTAAAAACCACCCATCCTTTTTGATCGCAAGAAGCAATTATCAACACATGGGGAGCTGTTGCTTCAATTACACTTCCAAGAAGCGGAAGGTGTTTAGTAGCGCTGAAATTTTTAATTTCAACCACGATTTCCACTTCTTGCGGATTCATAGATTGAACCTTTGCTGTGAACAGCAAAAAAAGAAAAATGAAATAATAAGGTAATTTTGTAGTCAACGTTTGAAATGGTTATATAAAGTAAATATAAGACAAATAAAAGCATTAAACCTAGCATAATCAAAATAATATATTAACTTTTACACCTGTAAAAAATCATTCACCCTTATAATCGTTCCACTTACTTCATTAATCTATGGACTATCCCACCGAAAAAAAGCATTCACCTTATTTTCGAAAAATGTTTTTCTTACTCATCGTTTTTTTATTGAGCCTTCCGAATCTAGCGACAGGGCAACTTTTCCGTGCTGAGATAACGGGCGGAATTGTAGGTTCGCAAGTTTCAGGTGACGAACTAAGTGGCTTTAACAAGGCTGGCCTATATAGTGGTTTAGGTATTAGAACAAGTTTAACTAAAGATTTTGAATTAGGATTTAGAATTATTTACTTCCAGAAGGGGAGTCGACAAAGGCTAAAATCAGATGAACCTGACTCTAGTTTTTATCTTCTGAGATTAAATTACATGGAAGTGCCGCTCACACTTCGTTACGCGATAAGTAAAAGTTTTTACATAGAAGCAGGACCTTCTTTAGGTTACTTAATAAAAAGTTCGGAGCAAGATGAACAAGGAGAATTGAACTTTCGTCGACCTTTTTCAAAATTTGATCTTAGCATTAGCGGATGTTTTGGATATATGATCACTAAAAACCTTGATTTCAATTTAGGCTATTTTCAGTCTATTGTTCCAATTCGGGAACATGCAAGTGGAGCGGTCTATCGTTTAAACCAAGGACAGTTCTAAAGTGTTCTTACTTTTACTTTACTTTATACCTTCAAAACTAATAAAAGCGAAAAACCTTCAGAAGAAAATTAAATTGAAAAAGAAAAAAATAATTATTGGAATTACAGGTGCCAGTGGCGCTATCTATGCTAAAGTTTTGATGGATCGAATGCATCAATTAAATGAGCAAATTGAAACGATTGGATTTGTTTTTAGCGATAATGCAAAGACGGTTTGGGAATATGAATTAGGGAATAAAGATTATGAAAATATTTCCTACAAAACGTATTCGAAAAATGATTTCATGGCACCCTTTGCATCGGGATCTGCTCAGTATGATACAATGATTATTTGTCCTTGTTCGATGGGAACACTTTCGAGAATTGCTCATGGAATTTCCAATGATTTGATAACCAGAGCTGCTGATGTAATTCTTAAAGAAAGGCGCAAACTAATTTTAATTACTAGAGATACTCCTTTAAGTATCATACACTTAGATAATATGCGAACCATCACTATAGCAGGTGGGATTATTGTACCCGCCTCGCCCTCTTTTTACAGTAAACCCAATTCCTTTGAAAAGTTGGCTGCAACGGTCATTGATCGGGCATTAGATTTAGCAGGATTTGAAAACATAACTTACAGATGGAGCGAGGATTAAAAGTTATAAACCGATTCCGCTGCAAGATTTTACAACTTTTTCGTTTTTTAAACCTCGGAGGTGTTAAATTAGCCCTCGTTGTTCCCAAAACAATTCAGATATGTTTGAATATTCAAAATAGATACTCACCAAAGTAAGTTTTGACAAACGTTTATTTACAAAATAACTTACCAAAGCAATTTCGTGGTTAAAGAAAGAAGAGAGAAAGATGTTGATGGTATGGTGCCTTGCTACCTTCGGACAACGGTATAGCGATGTCATCATGCAGGCTTTTCGCCATTATGTGAAATAAAACGAATCGTATTTTTAATTTTTTCCAACCCAGGTCTCAATAACGGAGATTCTTTAGCTACTTTTTTAAAAACGTCGTCGGTTAATTCATCCCAATCCTTTGCACTTAAACTTGTCAATCCGTCTATTAGCTTAAATTGCTCTTCTTGGTGTGGCTTTGAAAATTTATTCCACGGACATACATCTTGACAAACATCGCATCCAAACGCCCAACCATCCATCTGTGATTCATAACGGTGATGGATAGCCTCTTTTAGCTCTATGGTAAAATAAGAAATGCATTTGCTACCATCTACAACTTTGGGAGATACAATAGCATCGGTTGGGCAGGCATCGATACAACGTGTGCAAGTACCACAATAATCGCGCATGGGCGCATCTTCCTCTAGCTCTAAATCGACTATTAACTCCGCTATAAAAAAGAAAGAACCATTCTTGGGGTGAATCAAATTTCCATTTTTTCCGATCCATCCGAGTCCACTTTTCTTTGCCCAAGCACGATCTAAAACAGGGGCAGAATCGACAAAAGCGCGACCATCTACCTCGCCAATCTTATCAGTAATAACCTGCATCAATGTTTTCAACTTCTCTTTAATCACAAAATGATAATCTCTTCCATAGGCATATTTTGAAATTTTCGGGAGAGTAGGATCTTGTATTTCTTCCGGGTAATAATTCAACAACAAACTGATTACCGACTTCGCGCCATCTACTAATAAACGAGGATCTAATCTTTTATCAAACCACTTCTCCATGTACGACATCTTCCCATGCATGTTTTGTGAAAGCCATTGTTCCAGTCGAGGTGCTTCCTCCTCTAAAAATGCAGCTTTAGAAATACCTACATGCGAAAATCCCAGACGTATAGCTTCTGATTTAATAATTTCTGCGCGGCTCGGTTTCACTTATCTAAAATGTTTTTGAATATAAATACATCATTCAAAAAAACTATTCTTCGAACAACGTTCCCGTATTTTTACGAAACACTTTGTTCAAATGCTTATATGCTTTCTCCGTTACTTCACGTCCTCGAGGAGTGCGCATTAAAAAACCTTCCATAATTAAAAACGGTTCATATACTTCCTCAATCGTTCCAGCCTCTTCACCTACCGCTGTGCTTAGTGTATTAATTCCTACGGGGCCACCTTTAAATTTATCGATAATCACAGTTAAGATACGATTATCCATCTCGTCCAAACCAAATTCATCAACATTCAATGCGGAAAGTGCATATTGAGCAATCTTCATATCGACCTTTCCATTCCCTTTTATCTGCGCAAAATCACGAACACGACGCAACAAAGAATTCGCAATTCTGGGTGTTCCTCTACTACGTCTAGCAATTTCAAAAGCGGCTTCGTCTTCAATCTCCATTTTCAAAATATCTGAAGCACGAAGGATAATTAATTGCAATCGTTTTGCGTCATAATATTCGAGACGAGAAGTGATTCCAAAACGAGCACGTAAAGGAGAAGTTAATAAACCGGAACGCGTAGTAGCGCCCACCAACGTAAAAGGATTTAATTTAATTTGTACAGAACGAGCATTGGGGCCGGATTCAATCATGATATCGATCCGGTAATCCTCCATAGCAGAATAGAGATATTCTTCGACGATAGGGCTAAGGCGATGAATTTCATCAATAAAAAGAACATCATTGGGTTCTAAATTGGTGAGCAATCCGGCCAAATCACCGGGCTTATCGAGAACGGGACCTGAAGTAGTTTTAATACTGCTCCCCAATTCATTTGAAATGATATGAGCGAGCGTAGTTTTACCCAATCCTGGAGGTCCATGCAACAGCACGTGGTCTAACGCTTCTCCACGCTGAGCTGCAGCACGTACAAAGATTCGAAGGTTCTCAATCACCTTATCTTGACCAGTAAAATCCTGAAAATCGGCTGGACGTAAAGCTTTTTCCAACTCTTTTTCTGCAGGGCTTAAAGCTTCTCGCTCGTTCTTCAAATTTTCGTTGCGCATGTTGCAAATGTAGTGAGATTCAAATAAATCAATTCACTACTATTAATTCTTAACCTACACAACAAAAATTGTATCAAGGGTTCAATGACCGACTAATTTTTCGAAAAACCAAGCATCCATGTTAAAAAAACAATAAAACTGCCACCAAAAACGGTGAATTTACCAATAAAATCTAGGACGTTTCAAGTACTTTTTGTATGTTGCGAAGAAATTGGGGTAGATCGGTCTTACTCCTAAAACCAAAACTTTATCATGATAAAAAATCTATCAACTAAATTATTAATTGCTTTCGCTATCTTAAGCTTCAACACCTTTCAAATTAAAGCTCAAGTCCCAGGCGAATATCGCAGTATTGGAACAGGGATGTGGGCAATGCCTGGAATTTGGGAAATGTATAATGGTAATACTTGGGTGCCAGCGATAGACAAGCCAACTTATAATAGCGCGAAAATCACCATACGATCGCCCCATTCCGTTATAGTTAATAGTAACGATACCATTGATGAAACCATTGTTGAATCGGGTGCAGATTTTTCGGTGAATGCTGGAAGTATACTTACCATCAACAATGGCCCTGGCAATGATTTAATTTTAAATGCAGGCAGTTATGGTATGTCTGGAAATTTGGTTGTATTCCCAGGAGCAACCATCACAGGTACAGGATCATTATCTTATGGTGCTCCTTCCTTGCATAAATGAAGGAATAATCGACCTTAGCTTTTTTAAGTTATTTTGGAACTGATGATAACCAAACAATTTTTGGAAATGGGAGCATTAGTCAGCTAATTACTTTTAATGCTGCTTATGGAATTTATTTAGGAGGAAATTTAACCATCACAAATACTTTAAATTTTAATTATGGAAACTTAAACACGGGTCCATTTAAAGTAATTATTCAACCCAGTGCATCAATTCAAAACAATTCGGGTACCGATTGGTTTGTAAACGGAAACCTAGAAATGATTTTTCCAGTTGGTTCTTTCGGATTAAATTATAGAGTTGGTGATGCGTCGGGATATAGACCTGTTCAACTCACCTTACAAAATAATACTACGCAAGGCGGAGTTATTGTCTCTACCACCAACACCGAACATCCAGATATTGCAAACACTAATATTAATTCTTCAAAAAGTGTAAATCGCTTTTGGACCTTCACGAATAACGGTGTCTCATTCACCAATGCTTTTGCAGGGTTTACTTGGGATCCTTCGGAGTTAGACCCAGGTGTAACACCTGGAAATTTAATAGTGGGTAAAAAAGACGGTTCTACATGGACATATCCACAAGTAACTTCATCTTCTTCTACATTCATTTCCATTGCTGGCGTTACTTCATTCAGTGAATTTGCAATAGGTGAATCCTTCCTTGGAATTGATGTTACAGGAACTTTCGGACCCTTATGTTCTGGTGATGCCATCTCCATTCCGTTTACAACTACAGGTACTTTTAATCCTGGAAACGTTTTTACGGCTTACTTAAGTGATGAAAACGGTGGTTTTGGATTATCCAATCCCATTGGATCCGTTGCTGGAACTTCATCAGGAACAATTAGTGCTACACTGCCTCAATTTATTTCTGGTACCGGATATAGAATTCGAATTATTAGAAATGATCCATCTTATACAAGTGATGATAATGGATCTGATATTGTCATTGTAGGAGCTACAGAATATTATGCAGATAGTGACGGAGATGGCTTTGGAGATGCAAATGTCACTCAAATTTCTTGTGCAGGAACTCCATCTGGTTATGTACTAGACGACACTGATTGCGACGACGCCAATCTAATGTATGAAGATAATGACGAAGATGGTTTCGGGGCAGGGTCTCCCATTGCTTGCGGAATACTTGACAACACAGACTGTGACGATAGTGAATTTTTTGTTAATCCGAGCGAAACGGAAATTTGCAATAATATAGATGATAATTGTAATGGATTCACCGATGATGGTCTTACTTTTTTGGATTATTATAATGACGATGATGAAGATGGTTATGGCAATCCAAATATTTCTTTAAATTTATGTGCACCAATTCCTTACTATGTTCTGGACAACACCGACTGTGACGATAGTGACAACAACGTATTTCCAACAGCAACTGAAATTTGCAATAATATAGATGATGATTGTAATGGTTTAACAGATGATGGACTTCCATTTACTACTTACTATGAAGATCTAGATGGTGACAATTTTGGAAATCCCAATATATCAGAATCAACTTGTGATGGACCACCGGATGGTTTTTTTGTTTTGGACAATTCCGATTGCGACGATTCACAATTTCTCTACACGGATGCTGATGGAGATGGATACGGTTTTTTTATTCCCGCGGCATGTGGAGTACCGGATGATACCGATTGTGACGACAATGAATTCACAACGAATCCAGGCGCTCCAGAATTATGCAATGACATTGATGACAATTGCAATGAAGGTGTAGATGAAGGACTCACTTTTACTACTTATTATGAAGATGACGATGAAGATGGATTTGGTAATATTAGTGCATTCAATCTTACCTGTGAAACTTCTCCTTCAGGTTATGTATTAGACAACACCGATTGCGATGATAGTAACTTTAATATTAATCCTAGTGCATTTGATATTCCTGATAATGGAATTGATGAAGATTGCATTGGAGCCGATGCGATATGCATGGTAAATATTCCAGATGCGAATTTTAAGAATGCACTTCTTGCGAATGCTTCTATTAATAGTAATAGCAACCTTGAAATTGAATGTTCTGAAGCAAGTGCATTTAATGGAACCATCAATGTTGCCAATTCTGCGATCGCCGACTTGACCGGGATTGAAGCATTTGTATCATTGACCCAATTAAATTGCTCGGGCAACGCTTTAACTACTCTTAATGTAAGCAGCAATACATTATTAACACATCTTGATGCAACCAGCAACCAACTGTCCGGTTTGGATGTAAGTAACAATTTAGGATTGGTTCTGTTAAGATGCGGAGCTAACCAGCTTACCAGTTTAAATGTTTCTGCAAACACCACCTTAACTGACCTATACTGTCATGGTAATCAGTTAACAATTTTGGATATTTCCACCAATACCTTATTAACAGCTCTATTTTGCGAAAGTAATCAGCTTGCTACCTTGGATGTTTCAAACAATACATCCTTACAATATGTAGATTGTTACAATAATAATATAACAAGCCTTGATTTTTCTGCAAGCACAGCCCTTTATTTTTTGAATTGTAATTCAAATCAATTAATTTCATTGAATGTACAGAATGGCAACAACACAAATTTTACCGGGTTCTTAGCATTAAATAATCCCATGTTAACTTGTATACAGGTTGATAATGTTTCTTATTCTAATACCAATTGGAGTGCTGGTAAAGATGCAGGTGCTACTTACAATACAAGTTGTAGCTTTAACCCAACTTTACTTGTGGTTGAAGAGAATGGATTAAATGGAGCCTTCCTGACTATCAACGCAGCGCTTACCGCAGCAACCGATGGTGATACTATTTTAATATATCCACGTGCCGGTGGAGCACCCTTTATAGAAGATATTTATGCCCCTTCAAAAACCAACCTTCATTTTCACAGCGCAACGCCAGGTATCAAATATGGTGTACAAGGTAACATCACCTTGATGAACGCATGGGAAATCCTTGAAGCGGATATTACAGGAATCGTTTCTGATAGTGGTAGCAGTGTGGTTGGTGAACGCATTGCAAATAGTAGAATCACGGGACAAGTATTAGGTATTGACATCAATCAAAATTTCATAGTTGAAAGCGATTCTATTTTTAATAATATTGGGCAAACCATGATGGTCCTGTATCGTGGTTCATGGATAGGAAATTATATTCAACAATCGATTCCCGGATATTACGAAATAACGTCTGTATTTAGTTCAAACACGGCTACAGAAGATAGCCTACACATCATTGGCAACCACTTTGATGTACAAGGCATTGGACGCACCATTGGCTTTTGGAGCAATACACAATACCTGCATATTGCCAATAACTATCTAAAAACACATGGCAACACCAATGCTATTCTTTACTTCAGAGATTTGAAACAAGGTGGCACAGGAAAGAACTCATGTGTCAACAACACCATTAGTGATGATGGCGGCGGACCTGGCATGTTTTTCCAGATTGGACTATTTTATTTTATTGAAGTCAGAAACAATCTTTGTATAAATTGCAAATATGCACTATGGAATCCTGGAGATGTTTCTTTTGACCCATTTCAATACAACTACACAACGATGGATGCTAGTGGATTTACTAATTTCACAGCTGACTCTACCAATAAACACACTTCATCTTCGACCATCGCATTAAATGGTTCACTAATTGATAGCAGTGACGCAATTAATGGAGGTGATCCTGCTTCTATTTATAATGACCCGAATGGTACTCGCAACGATGCCGGCGCATTCGGTGGTGTTAACCCTATAAGCAACTACTTCCCCGCTGGACTTATAGATCAAACTTATTTTGCAGATGCTGATGGAGATGGATATGGAGACGCCTATTCCTCCACTTTATCTTACGCACAGCCTCCTTCCTACGTATTAAATAGTGATGATTGTAATGATAATGCTTCTTTTGCTTATCCGGGTGCTACAGAACTTTGTGCAAATGGAGTCGATGATGATTGCGACGGATTAACAGACAATGCTAGCTTACCTTTCCCTCCTATGATCACTTACAGTGGCGAACTTACCGTTCCTACTTGTGTAACTGGTTCCGTTAATTTAGGTGTAGCAGAGGTTACTGATTTACGTTACGGCACTAGCGTTATAGATTTTAGTAGCGAATACTCAACTAATTCATGGTCAGCTGAAGATATATTAGGTGCTCCAGATGTGCCAAATTACAGTGATAATAGTGATGCATGGTCTGGCGCCACAGAAAATAATGCTAGAGAATTTATAGAAATAGCTTACGATTCACCTGCTCCGATCAACTTTATCCAAGTATTTCAAACCTATACACCTGGAGCCATTGACACGATATATATTAAGAATCCAAACACTCAATTATTTGAAGTAGTTTATACCAATACGGCGGGACCTCAAGAAGAAGTTATCAATAAACTAACTGTTACTTTCCCAACTACCTCTTTTAATGTATCGGAAGTTCGCCTTGCTTTAAATACAGCTGCTGTACCTGGATGGAATGAAATTGACGCCGTTGCAATAGGACTCACCGCACCTACTACTTTTGACTCTTATGTGTGGTCCACAGGTTCATCATCCAGCACCATTACAGTTTCCACTCCGTATGACTATTATGTTGATGTGAGTTTAAATGGATGTTTTGGAACGAGTGAATCAGTAACTGTTTCTTACCCCTTTTTAAGTGCAGGTAGCCCCAATGGAATGAATACATGCGCAGGAACCCCTACTTTGATTTATGCAAGTCCTAATTTCTCTACATACTCTTGGAGCAATGGGGATACCACTCAGGTGGCGACCGTCAACCTTAATTCCGATACTACTTTATATCTTACTGCAACAGATGCTTATGGTTGTACCTATTCCGATTCGATCAATCTTCAAATGAGTTCACCTTATATTTTTAATGATTTGGTGGTGACTAATATTAACTGTACTGGTCAACCCTTGGGCTCTGTTGATGCAGGATATTATGAAGGAGGCGTAGGTGCAGAAGCACTAAATCGTAATGGTTCTCCAGAAAGTATTTATGATATATTCCATTTGTATGGCCCAAATAATTTTGAAGAAGGAAACAGTTTCGGAGGATTCGAAGGATTGGTTGCTGGTCAATACACATTAACAATCAATGAAAATGGTTGCGTTTACGATACTACCTTTATGTTGTTGCAGGATGCTACTCCATCAGCAATAATCTCTTCATCGAGTTTATTATGTCCAGATTTTGGATCTACAATATTATCGGTTGACTCTGTTGATGGCACCAACTATTTATGGTTACCGGGTAATGAAACAACAAGCTCAATTACAATAACTACGCCTGGAACTTATTATGTTGAAGTTAATAACCAAGGTTGTTTTGCTACAGATTCAATTGTTATAGTTCTTGAAACAGCGCCTTGTATCATTCCAGGATACGAGCCGCCTGCGAATGGAGAAGTACCTAATTTAATTGGATCTGAACTTTTCCAATTAGCGAATGGAATAAATGTAGCTGACACTATTACAGAAAACAACACCGTGTTTTTATTGGATAGCACAGAGGTATTTATTGAAATTATATGTGAATTCGGAAAACATGATAGCGTATTTGCATTAATGCAAACTCCTAATTATGGTATGAACAGTTTCATCGATAATGGTGATACCACGTTTATCATTACTGGTAAAATACCGATTTCTAATTTACCAAAACTTGATTCACTTCCTACATTAATCAATTATGTAAGACCATACTACCCCCCAATTGCTAGTAGTCAATTTGCAGTGAATTCACTCAATACAGGTATTACAAAAACGCAGGGTGACCGAGCTATGCGATCTGATTCAGCAAGCTTTGCATGGAATGTTTATGGTGAAGGTATTAAGATTGGTGTACTATCGGATAGTTATAATACGCTTTTTGGTAGTCCAGCGAATACAGATGTTCTAAATGGAGATTTACCAGGAGCAGGAAATCCGAACTATACCACACCTGTTGAAGTACTTCAAGAATATCCATACGGAAAACGCACCGACGAGGGACGAGGAATGTTGCAAATCATTCATGATATTGCCCCCAAGGCATCATTGGCTTTCCACACAGGTTTTGTGAGCGCTGGAAATTTTGCTGAAGGAATTGTTGGACTTGACAGCATTGGATGTGATATCATTGTTGATGACGTGACCTACATTACGGAACCATTCTTCGATGATGGTGTGGTTTCAAAAGCAGTAGACAAAGTAGTAGCTAATGGAACAACCTACATATCGGCGGCCGGAAATTTTGGAAGCGCATCCTACGAAGGTGTTTACACTCCAACAACAGCTCCAGCTGGTTATGTTGGTACTGCGCATAACTTCGGTGGTGGCGACATCTATCAGAATATTAATCTAAAAGCAGGAACTTATACCATCGTTTTACAATGGCAGGACTCTATTTATTCTTTAGGACAACTTCCGGGTGTAGTGAATGATTTAGATATTTATTTAATTGACAATGCGGGTAACCGTTTGTTTGGATTTAATAGAAATAATATTTGGGGAGATCCACTTGAGATTCTACCGTTCGTTGTCAGTGGAAACACGAATGCAAACATTATGATTACGCGTAAGTGGGGATCACAGAACGTGAAATTCAAGTATGTAATTTTCCGCGGTGACGCAATTATTAACGAATATCAAAATGGCAGCGGGACTGTAGTTGGTCAGGCAAATGCTGAGGGGGCAATTGCTGTGGGCGCAGTATTGTATACGAACACTCCTGCCTTTGGAGTGAGTGCACCTTCAGCAGCTTCCTTCTCATCAAGAGGAGGTGTTGAGGTAAAAGGTGCAGTTAGACAAAAACCAGACATCATGGCGCCCAATGGCGTGAATACTACTGTATACTTAGGTGGTCAAAATATAGATGGGGATTTATTCCCGAACTTCTTTGGAACATCAGCGGCTGCTCCACATATTGCTGCAGTAGCAGGATTGTTGCAAGAAGCTAATAAAAAATTCAATGCTGTTGAATTAAGTCCAACGCAAATGAAATCTACATTACTCACTACGGCTTTGGATATGTACGATGGAGGATATGATGTGATCTCTGGATCTGGATTTGTTCAACCCGACTCTGCGCTCATGACACTTGGACGACCCAAACCAATTGCATATAGCCGATCACTACAAGATTCTGCTTATACACCCGGAAATGATACGGTGATTGTAAATATTTCAGGAAAGTACTTTAGCGAAAATGCAAAAGTGATTTTCAGATATGATACCTTAATGACAACTGTCTCTGACCAAGGATTACTGAGTGTAGTGATACCTCCTTTTGTTGGAAACCCACCTTTACGAGTATTCAATCCATCCGCTTCCATTACCGGATTAGATGGCGGTACTTCCGACTCATTATTCTTATTAGGAACAGAGCCAATTAATGTTGTCGTGAAAGCAGAGAATGCCGTGAAAAAATATGGTGAGCAATTACCTGAATTCACTACGTCCATCACCATCAACGGGCTAGATATTGCAAGTACATCCTATACAATGGCAGATTTAGGTCTGGAAAACAACATTTCATTCACGAGCTCAGCTACCAATGCAAGCAACGTAGGATTATATTTTATACGTCCCGCTTCAACTGTAACGGATCTTTCCCTTCCTGCATCTCAGCTCTTAGCTGCCACTTTCAATTACCAATTCGATGATGGGGTATTATCTGTTCAGAAAATGCCATTAGTGATTAAACCAAAAGATACGACTATCACGTACGGTGATTTAATTGAAAATTTAAATTTCACCTACACGTATCCTAATGGTACATTTACTCAATTAGAACAAGTAGCTTTTGAAACTGAAATTAAAACTGCTCATGAACTTGATCTGGCTAGAGAAATTGCATTAGTAGATGCACGAGCGTTAGTGAATGGAAGAGCGCTAGTGAATGCGGACATCGATCAATTAAGCTGTATGGCGAGCGCAAGAGCCTTGGTAAATGCAAGAGCATTAGTGAATGCTAGAGCATTGGTGAACGGTGTTTACGAATTAGACACTAATCACGTCGTGGATGTTGCAGTTGCATCTGTTTTCAATTACCAAGAAGACAATGATACAACCGTTTTAGTTAATGCACGCGCGTTAGTTAACGGTAGAGCATTGGTAAATGCAAGAGCGCTGGTAAACGGAAGAGCTCTAGTTAACGGAAGAGCATTAGTAAATGCAAGAGCACTTGTTAATGGAAGAGCGTTAGTGAATGGAACTACAGTTGGAGGAGAAGACGAAGAGGATATGTTTATCATTATCGATGAAGATGATATTGATGCACCATTAGACGATTCATTAACCTTTAATTCTGTCAATTTAATTACCGGAATTGAAGTAGGAGTACATTCTATTGTACCCGGAGCAATGTTGAATGAAAATTTTGATGTAAGTTATGAATTAGGAACTCTAACTATTATTCCTGCTGAATTAACGATCACTGCCGATGATCAATATGTATCTTGCGATGGTATAGCGGATCCATTTACTCATACTATAGAGGGATATCGCTACCATGATGTTGATAGCAATTTAGTTATTTCAGGACCTACTTTTGAAATTCTAAATGCCTTAAATGTTGCGGTGCCAACCACGGGTATAGCACCAGGACTTTATTCTATTGTTCCGTCGAATGTAAACATGGTACTGCCTTCTAATTATGTGATAAACTATGTGAATGGTGAAATGATCAGTGGAGCTTCTCCTATTGTTCTTGTAAATCCAGGGCCAATAGCTATTGGAGGCGGTATTGCACAAGGATGTATACCTGGAGTAGCAGGATCCAGAACATTCAATATTTCTCCATTTCCAGAAGCAGATTCTTATTTATGGACCGTACCAACGGGTTGTACAATCTCATCCGGGCAAGGAACTAACTCCATTGTAGTAACCTGGACAAATTTGGCAATACAAAATGGTATAGCCGGAAATGTTTGCGTGAAAGGAGTTGATTCTTGTGCAGAAAGTATTTCAGCATGTTTGCCTTTAGAATTCCAAGTAGCGGCTCCAGTAACTCCACCTTCTATTTCTGGACCAAGTAAAAATTGCGCAGGAGACTTCGCAACATTTAGCATTGCAAATGTAGCTAGAGCTTCAAGTTACATTTGGGAAGTACCTGTAGGTGTTCAAATAATAAATGGACAAGGAACTAATATTATTACCGCAGAGATTTTATCAAATTATAATGGTGGATCATTAACGGTTAAAGGTTCAAATGTATGCGGCGAAAGTCCTGTGCGATCTAAAACACTTACACTTAATGTTCCATTTACACCCAATGCAATTTCTGGAATTTCATCCGGATTGTGTAATGCTAGCGCAGTAACATTTACTGTCAATCCAGTTTCAAATGCAAATTCATATATTTGGAATGCTGGAGCCGGAACCATTATTTCTGGGAACGGAACAAATTCCATTCAAGTAGATTTTGGCAACTTCATTTCAAGTACAATAACCGTTAAAGCTTCCAATGCATGTGGCGTAGGAAATATTCGCACATTAAGTATTACCGGCAAACCTGCTATAGCAAGTCCAATAGCAAATATTAGTAATTTGGTTTGTACCAATAGCGAAGGGAATTATAGTGTGGCAACGGTTGCTGGAGCGTCCAACTATAATTGGATTGTATCTGTAGGCGGTACAATTACTGGTGGACAAGGAACTAAAAATGTAACCGTTCAATGGGGCGGTGCAGCCTATTTGAATCAAAGTTTATCTGTAACTACTTCTAATAATTGCGGAACGAGTCCCATCAGAACCTACAATGGTATTACCATGTTTAATTGTGGTAAAGTGGATGATGCTTCAACTGGATTACAATTGTTAGTTTATCCAAATCCGGCACAAGGAATTGTGAATGTTCAATTCTTAGCGGATGTTGAAGGTGAATATACTTTACGCATATTGGATAATATTGGACGCACATTATTTGCTAAGAACGGAAATGCTTCAACTGGAGTGAATACTGAAATTGTGAATACCGAAAACTTCGCAAAAGGTATTTATCATGTTAGTATTACCATGAATGACAAACAGCAGCAGATGATTTTGTTGAAAGACTAGTTGGTTGTTGGTTTGGTTGAAAACTAGAAGCTAGAAGCTAGAAGCTAGAAGCTAGAAGCTAGAAGCTAGAAGCTATGAAAAATAAATCCCTCGCAAATTATTTTCGGGGGATTTATTTTTTCCACGCTTGCACGGCTCGATCATCACCTGCAGAAAGCAGCGTTCCATCATCCAACCACAATAATTTATTTACTGAGTTAATATGACCTTTCCCATCGTTACCTTCTAATCTTTCTAAAACTGAAAACGAATGGTAATCCCAAATCTTTACCGATTTATCTCGACTTGCTGTAGCAAAATAATTTCCAGAAGGATCAAATGCAATATCATAGATGGCGTAGTTATGTGCAGGAATGGATGAAATCAACCCATAATTATCCAGCTGAAAAATATTTAAATGTGCATCGCGTGAGCCGCTTAATAATTTTGTTTCATCGGGAGAAAAAGTAAGTGCGTTCACCGAAAAATCCAAACCATGTGCTTGGAAACGATGTGTAATTTCTAGTGTTGGCAATGACAATTCAACGATACTACCATCTCCACAACCTACAAAAATTGCATCCTGCTTTTTATTGATGACAATGGCTCTCAACTTTTTTTCACTTAGTCGAATTCGTTGAATTACAACGAAAGTTTGATCATTTAGAATGGATAGAATTCCATCTCCACCCAAAGTAAAAATTAATTTATGCTTATTACTAGAAAGAATTGCAAACACGGCTTGATCGTGCAACTTCAACAAACGCTCCTCTTTGTTTTCTGATAAATCAATGATATGCACGCCGCCGCTCCCTTGTCCGATGAGCAATCGATTTTGCTCAAGTAAAAAATGCATGCAATAAATGGAATCGGTTGCTTTTGCAATTAATATCCCATCACCGGGATGATGGAGGTCCCATTGTGCGACAATCTTATCACCCGCACCGCTATAAAATATACCTTCACCTTGCCCTTTTACGAGTGCATAGACGGAACCTTGATGACCGGCAAAACGATGTTGAAACTGTAAATGCATAGGTGCAAAAGTAAGGGAAATACAATACACAGTATAAATGTCCAATTAATTGAGTTCAAATATACTTTTACATTAAACAAGCCGTTTACCAAAAATACCAATTTCTTCTAACAACCTAATCTTCTAAATTTAATAGTCATGAAAAACACAATTCCAATGCTTGTAATGTGCTTCATTTCGATTGGCACATTTGCACAAAACTGCCCACATCCATCAGCATCAGTTGATCTGGATGTCAATAATGTCAGAGCAAAAATTTTGAACGGTGGTGATTTATGGTGGGATCCTATTTCGACCATAAACACTTATGAAGTACCCATTGGAAGTTCAAAAAACGCAATTTTCTGTGGAAGCATATGGATTGGAGGTTATGATGCCTCAAATCAATTATTGATGGCAGCACAAACGTATAGACAAGGAGGTAAAAACGATTTTTGGGCAGGACCTATTAGTGTAGATACAGGTTCAGGAGCGACTTCTATCACTCCTGCCACCTGTAACTTTTACAACAACCTTTATCCTATGACAAAAGCAGAAGTAATCACTTTTGCAAATGGAGGAATAGCCTCTCCGGGTATTATCAATTGGCCCGGCAATGGAAATGTATCCGCAGGGCAACTTCCATTTCTTGCTCCATTTTTTGATTCGAATAACGATGGTGTTTACGATCATACTACTGGAGATTACCCTTATTTTAATTTGAGCGGAAATTATCCTGTGAATCAAACTACAGGATTAACGGAGTGCAATGATTATTTATTCGGTGATAAATCCATCTGGTGGGTATTTAATGATATTGGAAATGTCAAAACAGAAACTAATAGTGGACCCATTGGTTTGGAAATTCGTGCACAAGCTTTTGCCTATAGCTCTACAAATCCCGCGATCAACAACACTACTTTTTATAAATATCAAATCATCAATCGAAGTAGCGGAAGTATATTTCAAACACATCTCGGGGCTTGGGTTGATGTTGATTTAGGAAATTTCACAGATGAGTATGTAGGTTGTGATGTTGGACGTGATTTAGGCTATGTTTATAACGGGGATATCGATGATAATGGAACCGGAGGATATGGTGTAAATCCTCCCGCATGCGGACTTGACTTTTTGCAAGGACCACTCGCGGATTCAAATGATGGAATCGACAATAATCACAATGGATTTACCGATGAGTTGGGTGAGGATTGTTTAATGTCATCGTTTATGTATTACAATAATGTGAATGGCACACCCACAGGAAATCCAAATAACACACTTGACTATTATAATTATTTAAAATCGACATGGATTGATGGTACTCCTGTAACCTATGGCGGCAATGGAAAAGGTTCTGGTCCCGGAGCTACTACAACACCAACCACATTTATGTATCCCAATAATACGAATCCATTATTTCCTACACCATGGACGATGGGTAATTCAGGTATCCAAGCGAACGACATGCGTTTTATTGTCAGTTCAGGCCCCTTTACCATGCAGCCTGGAGAAGTTTGTTATATGACCAATGCTGTTGTTTGGGCCAGAACTTCGGTTTCGGGAAACCCTCTACCTTCAGTGACAGAATTACAAGCAGCGTCAGATGTAGTGCAATTATTTTTTGATAGTTGTTTTAAATTCTCAGCAATAAGCGGAATTGAAAAGCAAGATAAAATTTCAGGAGTAAAAATTTCACCCAATCCATTTAAAACAAACTGCACCATTCATCTTGAACAGACTAACCTAAAAAGTGCTGAAATTAGTTTGCATACATTAGCTGGAAAATTAATCTCACTATCAAAATATAATCAAGTACCAGACGTCATCAATCTTGGCGATGACCTAAAAGCTGGTGTTTATATTATCAGCATCCAAGAAGGAAATCGCATTTACGCTGAGAAAATAATTAAGTTAGAGTAATCTAAATTAGTGTATTAACAAGAACAAATCCCGGATCGTAACATATCTTACATACATCCGGGAATTGTTTTTATAGATTTGCAGGATGAAGCCTGAGGTAAAAAATATAATTAGCAGTTTCATTCCGGGTACGATCTTCATTGGACTATTAAGTCTGATTAAGTATTATGAAGTTTCACAACAGGTAAGCTTTTCTACCTATGGTGTTTTCCCGCGCTCTTTCGACGCGATCACAGGCATTTTAACCTTTCCGTTAATACATAAAGACTACGATCATCTTTTCTCTAATGCGGTACCGTTATTTGTATTAATGGGCATGTTGAATTATTTCTACAAGGACATGGCTGGCAAAGTATTTTTCTTTTTATGGCTCATTGGCGGAGCGTGGCTTTGGATTGGTGGTCGACCTTCTTTTCACATTGGTGCCAGCGGATTGGTGTATGGATTAGCTTCCTTTATTTTTTTTAGCGGGATCTGGAGGAAGTGGAGAAGCATGTTAGCGGTGAGTATGATTATTGTTTTCCTCTATGGAAGTATGATCTGGGGAATTTTTCCTTGGTTTAAAGAAACAAGTTGGGAAGGGCATTTGTTTGGTGGATTGGCGGGATTGTTATTGTCGTGGCTGTATCGGAAAGAGGGACCACAAAGGCCGAAGTTTGCTTGGGAGGATGAGATCGAGGAATTTGAAGATTTGAAAATGGATGAATTTGAAAATGAGCAAACGGTTGATGTAGAAGTCGCGAAGCTTCGCGATGAAATGGATGATGATTCTCCTAAAAAGACCCCTCCACAAATTTTATATACTTATGTGGAGAAGAACCCAAAATTGAACCTACCTTCACCAGAGCTACGGCAGGATGACTCAGATAAAAATATCCTTCACTAAAGTTTCGGATATCAAGGCGGATAAAATCGGATAGCCTATTCAAGTAATAAAAGTCCAACCTTCTATAGTAATCAATACAACTAAACTTTTTCGAAAAGGCTATAGAATAAAAATTCAACAGATTACATCAAATAAAATCATAAATTTGCCTTATGAATAAAATAGAGCATATCGGTATTGCAGTGAAGTCACTTTCTGAATCGAATGAACTTTTCAAAAAACTATTCAATGTTCCACATTATAAAATTGAAGAAGTAGAATCGGAAGGAGTGAAGACTTCTTTTTTTCAAGTGGGTCCGAATAAGATTGAATTATTGGAAGCTACTTCTCCTGATAGTCCTATCGCTAAATTCATAGATAAAAAAGGAGAAGGCATGCATCACATTGCCATTGATGTTGATGATATTTTAGCGGAGATGAAAAGGTTGGAAAGCGAAGGATTTATTTTATTAAACAAAGAACCAAAAGCGGGAGCAGATAATAAGCTTATTTGTTTTTTACATCCGAAGAGTACGAATGGAGTTTTGGTGGAGTTGTGTCAGGAGAAACATTAATTTGAAAATTAAACAATTTGAAAATTTGAAGATGAGTTAATTTGAAAATGGGCGGATCTCATATTTTGCATGTTACATTTAAATTCAATTTGCCTACATCATTCAATAAATAAATCGAAACTTTATTTAGTATTTTTTAAAAGCTCCCGACTTCTGTTATCCTTTGCTATTTTTAATCGTGTTTTATGATCAATTTGCTTAGCAATGAAGATTCGCCAGATGCTTTGAGGAAATAGCAACCATTTGGATAATTTAGTGTAGAGAAATTCAATACTGATTCGCCTTCTTTAACATCAAATCTAGAAATCACTTGTCCTGTTAAATTCATTAGTTCAATTTGATGAATCTTGCCTGACTTTGGAATTGAAACATAAACCAAATTACTTGTTGGGTTCGGATAAATCAATAATTCTGGTTTTGAAACTTCGCTTAATGTAGTTGTTAGGACCGAAATGGTATTACTAAAAGGAGAGGTACAGTTTTCGGCTGAATCTGTTACTGTTGCAGAAAAATACAAAGAGGAAGTAGATAACGGAACGCTAATTTGAAATTGAGCATAGCCTGAAGCATCCGTTACAAAACCAATTGTATCTAGAAATGTTTCTCCTTCGCCAAAACCTGAACTATCAGGAATTGAATTTGTAAATATTTCCGCGATGTATTTAGTTAGAGGCTGGCTACTTAGATGACCGTACAAATTTCCATTTATTGATCCATAAACGACAGAATTAAGAACCGCAACAGGAATTACAGGGTTGGCGTATCCATTATTAAAATCTGTTGTTACAATTCCTTTTAATCCATTTCCATAGATACTATTTCTTCTAAAATTAACACCGCGCATATTCCACATATAATTATCTACATTAATTCCTGATAACGAATTATTATAAATAGAATTTTCATGAATTGAAATATTACTTATGTTATTCATTGCAGTAGAAAAACCTACTCCATTTATTATAATACCGCCAGAAATATTATTATAAATTTCATTGCTTCGGATAAAAATATTAGAGACAGAACCAGAAATAGATGAAGGGCTTATCCCAAATTCAATTCCAGATAAATTTCCGTTACTAACAACATTACTATCAATTGCAACATTCGAAACACTATAGCTATAAAAACCTGTAGCATAAATATGTGTATAGATTCCAAAATTGCAATTATCTATTGTATTATTTTGAACATATACTGTGTCCATGTCAACTTGACAATTACCAGTTCCACCCAATGAAAAATGAATTCCAATATTGCAAGACTGAATATTATTATTTTTTATAGACAATTGATACAATTTCAAATTATCAACACCAGTACCTCCTACATTAATAAATATAGCCTCATTATTTAAATTAGAAATTTGGTTGTTAGAAATTTCAACATTAGCAATCTTGCTATCTAGTGAACCACCACCCAAATTGACTTGAATTGCTCGACTTGTATTAGAAGCACTAAACTGATTTCCTCGTACTGCTACATCATCAATAGAAGTTCGAATCGAACCAACATTATTAATGAATATTGACAAATTTCCTATATTAATAAAACTATTGCTATCCAACTCAATATTACTACCAAAGCCACCTAGCCCGACAATTAATGCAGTACCGAAATTTGAAAAAGAATTTCCAACAAAAGAAACCCCAGACCAGGGCAATGTATCAGATGGTATTACCTCAAATACAACTGCAATTCCTAAACCACTAGTACCAATAAAAACATTATCCCTAAAAGAAAAATTAGAAGATTCAGAATATGATTGAATATACAATCCGTCCACTGAATTCTCTATTCGATTATTACTAAAAATAAAATTATTAAATTTTCCATTATTAAGATTAACACACAACGTCCAATTAGTAAATTTGCTATTATGTATAGTTACATTATTAAGCGAAGAACTGAATGACATTGGACTCAAATTAACCGCATTGCTATTGCCATTTCCAGTATCAAAATGAAGTCCCCGCAAGGTGGTTCCCGAAGTTGTAATATTTAAGGCAGTCGGATTTGAAAAAGTACAAGTAACTTTAATCAAATTATTAGGGTACGAACATTGCCTCAAAGAACCAGGACCAATACCAGCCGTATTACTAACTACAAAACTAGAACTATAAAGCTTAATTGGAATGCTTAGTAAAACAAAGCAAAAGATTAAAACAACATTACGTTTCATAAGAAGATCTGATTTAAAAGTTTAAATAATGAATCAAATCTATTAATAACTCTTCAAACCAACAAACATTGAAAATTATTTAGGCCTAAAACTAATAAAATTTACAATTCGATTATATTTGACTGCACTCGAGATCCTTTTATAACTCTTCATTTTAAGTATTAAAATGAATTCCCTTAGACTTCAAATACCAATTGCAAAATAGCTTTGTCAGATCAAGTTATCAAACTTCTCTTCAACCCTTTCTTCCCTTTCCACATTCAACAATTCAGCATGAATCCTAATTTTCAAAGCGCCTTCAATATGCTGCTTGCTATCATCAATGAACAACGTTTTAGATCGGTCTAGGTTATTTTCGCTTAGTACTTTTTCAAAAATTTCTGCATCGGGTTTTCGCATGCCCATCTCACAGGATAAATAATGTTTTTCAAAAACTTCGAGGAAATTATTTTCTCCAAAAATATCATCTGCCATTTTGGAAAATGCTTTTACATGAATTTGATTGGTGTTGCTCAATAAAAAGATGCGATACTTCTGTCCTAACTTTTTAATGAACTCTACACGATGCACAGGAATATCAATGAGCATAGCATTCCAGGCTTGATCGATTTCATAATCACTTGTGTTTTCTGGGAGATGCTTTTTAAGCTCGCTCCTAAAACCATCTTCCGACATAATACCCTTTTCAAAATCATCAAATAAATTGCTTTGCTTGGCTTTGGAATAGATGTCATCAAAATTTTCTAAACCTAACTTTACAAAAGCGGCTGTCGTTCGTTGGTAATCGAGGTCGATGATAACACCTCCGAGGTCGAAGATGATAGCGTTATAGAAATTAGACTTACCCCTTAAATTTTCCACTTTTCCTTCAATAATAACTTGATAAAATAATCAAGTCACAAAACTATCATTTTATTAATTCCCCTTTGGGGCACACTTAAACAAAATTAATTCAACTAAATACTTCAATTTCCGTACCTTATGGCCCCCTGTTCAAATAACAAAAATTAAAAAACAACCTCAAAGTTAATATGTTACTATAAAAATAAATACAATTATGCCGTATCTTAGGTAGGGAGTAAATAACAACCTCTAGTAAAAAGACTCGCATATAATCATATTCTCACAAAACATTTATCCATTAACCCAACCAAAAAGACTTATTTATCATCTATTAAACTAGAAAGTAGATTTTGAAAGCAGAAAATTTAGATCATATCATCAAGGGATGTATAGCGTGGGACAGAGCTTCTCAGAATGCGCTGTATAGGATGTTTTCTGCCAAAATGTTTGCTGTTTGTTACGAATATTCATCAAGTCGTGAAGAAGCTGAAGATACTTTTCATGAAGGATTTTTAAAGGTATTTGATCATATCAATAGCTATTCTAAAATTGGTTCATTAGAAGGTTGGATTCGAAAGATCATGGTAAATACAGCGATAGAAAAATACAGAAAAAATTCTCGCCTTTTTGCTGTTGTAAATATTGATGATCATATAGAATCTCTACACAACTATTATGAAGAAGACATCTTAAGTCAAATCGAAGCTAATGAACTTATGGAATTGATTCATCAATTACCACCAGCATACAAAATGGTTTTTAACCTTTATGTTTTTGAAGGATTAAAGCATAAAGAAATTGCAGCCCAATTAGACATTAATATTGGCACTTCAAAATCCAATCTCTTTGAGGCCAAATCCATCTTAAAGAAAAAGATACTTAAATTAAATGAGATTACTTCAATAAGCGAGCAACATCATGGACGATAATAAGGACATAGAAAAAGTAAGTAAAGCGGTTTTCAACGATCATTTGATGGAACCACCTGCTTCTGCATGGAGCAAACTTGAAGGTGATTTAAACAAAAAACAAGCGCTAGCATATCAATATAAAGCGAACAGGTTTAAGTTGCTTTCACTTGTTCTTTCTCTTCTTCTCTGTTGTATTGCAACTTGTCATTTTATTACACCTACTAAAACCATCTATCAAAATTCAAATAACCAAGTTCCAACCGCAAAAACAGATATCCCAACTGAAGTTGCTCAAAAGCTAGAATTCAATGAGACAAACCCTCCATCATTAAATTCAAGAAGTAACTCAACGATTAAAACTGAATCCACTAAGTCGATCAGAAATTTTACAAATAACGACAAGAAAAATTCCGTTACTAATTCACAAAGTACAATAGCAATAAATTCTATCGACCAACAAATTCACGCCGCTGCATTTTCGGCAACTAATCATTCGATCGCTTTTGACAATTTAGTTATTGATACCAATAAATTAGCGTCCAGCCTAGCTACAACTATTTCACCAACTAGTATTGACACTTTTATAACAGATGAATCTCAATCTTCGTCCAACTTCCGATTAACAGAAAATAGTGCACTTAATATTGAACAACCAAAAGACTCCCTACCTATAGATTCTATTAGTGCACCAAACATCAATCCAACTGTTCAAAATACAGAACCTTATAAATATTCACTTTCACTTTACTTTGCACAAGGAGTCTCTATGGACTATTTAAAAGACAAGACCAACAATCAGTTCAATGAAGTGAAGATGTATAAGGATCGTGAAAAGGCAGAATATTCATTTATTGCTGGAATAAACTTTCTGTACAACTTAAATAGTAATTGGAGTGTGGGTAGTGGAGTCAGCTATTCATCACTAGTTAAATCGATGCACGTTCCATTTATGTATGCTGAAGCCAATAATGAAAATCAATATCATTTTATGTATACTACGTCAAGTGGGACGATTGAATTACCCAATGATGGTGGACATTTACAAGCCAATGAAGGCGATACACTTTGGGAAAATTCTAAATGCAAACAAGAAATTCGTTTTATCAATCTGCCAATTCAACTTAGATATCAATTTTCGAAAAACAAATTTACTTGGTATACTAGCACAGGTGTAACCGTAAATTTTGTCATACAAGAAAAAGCCAAAATCGCTATGCAAACAAGCGAAATTACAGTAACAAATAATGTAAAAGGATTGAAGAAAGCCAATTTAGGATATCAAATTGGTTTTGGCGTTTCTTATGCTTTGAAAAAAAGTCTAGACATTTATTTAGAGCCTACGATTCGTGGATCGTTAAATTCGATAACTGAAAACATGCCCGTTAACTCCTATCCACATTTCATTGGTATTTCTACTGGATTAACTTTCAAGTTCTAATTTTCAAGTTTGTCAACTGTTGAATAATAAATTAATTTTATAGTTAACCCAACCCTTTAAATCTTTTGTTCATCTACTAATATAAAGGGGGCCTCCTTTGATTACTAACCAATTTAAAGAACTAAAAAATCAACGTTTAATCATGAAAAAAAATAAAATATTATTAGCAATAACAGCTGCATTTGCATTGACAATGAGTTCTTGCACTAAAGAAGATAATTTGTCGAATGGTGGTTCCTCCTCTGACATTTCCAGTTCTGAACTCATCAACGAAAACGGTACAAATCCTGACGAAGAAATCTTTAAAGAATCGCAAGGCAACGAACAACAAAGGCACAACAGCTTCGTCTATATTCTAGGCAACGATGCTGCACAAAATAGCGTATTATGCTATAGACAACAATCGAATGGTCATCTCACTTTAGAAACCACTGTAATGAGTGGTGGCGCAGGAAACGGAGGCGGACTTGGTTCACAAGGATCAATTATTACGGATAAAAACAAAGGATTATTATTTGCAGTGAACGCCGGTGGCAATTCTGTCTCTTCATTTACCATAGGCAGCAATGGACATCCAACATTAGTAAGCACCGTTTCTTCAGGCGGAGTTATGCCCATAAGCATAACCTATCATAAAAATAAATTATATGTTGTAAATGCGGGATCTAATTCTATTTATGGTTATAATATTGGAATGGGAGGTACATTAAATCCAATTGCAGGATCTATGCAAAGCACGGGAGCAGGGCCTGCACAAATTTCCTTTTCGCCGAACGGAAACTATCTCTATGTTACTGAAAAAGCAACGAACATGATTTCAAAATACATGGTCAATTCGAATGGTATTGCTGGTCCGGCAACAACCATTCCTTCTGTTGGTCAAACACCTTTTGGATTTGAATTTGCACGCAACAATTACATGATTGTATCGAATGCAGCCGGTGGTGCTGCAGGTGGAAGTACTCTTACTTCGTATTCTGGAATTAACAGTGGTAACTTAAATGCTGTAAATGGAGCTGTTCCTAGTAATCAAGCAGCTGCATGTTGGGTGGCAACCACCAAATTCGGAAGATTTGCGTTTGTTACTAATACAGCCAGTGATAATATTTCCTCTTATTATATTGGAAACACAGGTCGATTATACTTAATTCACTCAGCCATTGCAAGTGGAGATGGACCCTTAGATATGGTTGTATCTAAAAATAATTTCCATGCCTATACGTTATGCGCAGGCGATCATACCATTCGGGAATACTCTAGAACTTTGTTGGGAGGCCTAACACAAATCGGAAGTGTAACAAAATTGCCACCCGCAGCTGTTGGGATGGCTACCTATTAATCAAACCCTTACAGAGCTTCTTTATAACGAAAGTTAAAAAGAAGCTCTGCTTTACCATTGAAGATTAACACTCAATAAAAAAAATACAAATTAGAAAATTAAGACAATGAAAAAAATAACACTAACAATTCTATTTTTAGTATCGATTACTAATATGTTATTGGCACAAGTAGCTAAGAAAATAATTGTAGAACATTTTACCAATACAAAATGTGGAATTTGCGCATCCCGAAATCCTGGATTTTATACAAATTACAACAACCAATCGAATGCACTTCATTTGTCTGTTCATCCGAGTCTCCCCTATTCTACATGCTTACTATATCAACAAAATGCTATAGACAATGATGCACGTACTAACTACTATTCTATTCTGGGAAGCACCCCCCGATTGGTTATAAATGGAAACGTAGTTCCAGCAAGTACAAATTATGGAAATGCATCCATTTTCACTCCTTATCAATCCTTAACAACACCGGCAAGTTTACGAATAGAACAAGAGAAATATGGAACTGATTCCATGCGCACAACTGTAATTGTAAAAACGGAAAGTGCTCATAGCTTAGGTACTTTATCCCTCTTCGTATGCTTAGCAGAAGATACAATATTTTATAATGGTGGTAATGGAGAGACCATACATCGTGATGTTTTTCGTAAAGCGCTAAGTCCTGCGGTTGGACTCAGCTTCAATCTTTCACAAACGATTGGTGATTCTTTGGTATATTCCTATCTAACACTAAACAATCCTATTTGGAATTTTTCCAGAATTTACTCCATGGCCATACTTCAAGAAAGCGGTTCAAAAAATTTGGTGCAAGCAGAAGCAGTACCTGCAAGTTACAACAGTGTCACAACAGGTTTGTTTGACAACAAAGATGTATTCACCGTTAAATTAAATCCCAATCCGGCCTCCACGTATCTCACATTAGAAACACAATCGTTTCCAGTAAACTTTTCAATCGTAGATCTTGAAGGTAGAATTATACTTCAAGAAATTATTAATCAAGAAAAACACTTCATTGACATAGCAGATCTAACACCGGGAATCTATATTGTACAATTACAAAATCAAAACGGTATAGTAAGTAAGAAGATGATAAAAAAATAATGCATCTACAAATTCAATACGTCAGCATCTCCAACTCATTGCTTTCATTATTGAATCTCCATTCAATAAAACAGATTCCTTTTGCAAAAGACTACCATAGAATATTTTTTCAAAGACAATTCTTTAAGGTCACAGTTTGTGACCTTAAAGAATGCTAAAAGTCAGTAAAATACTTTTTTAACTTTCTTTCAGTTCGAATATATTTTATGCTAGAAAACATAGAAACTGTGTTACCTAGAAGTAGAAACAGCTTTACCCAGAAGTAGAAACTTCGTTACACTTCTGGGCTAACAAGGGCACACTTCTGAGTAATCGAGGGTACAGCCCAGAAGTGTGAGGCTTATAAAAATTCGATTTATTCCAGAATTTAAAATATTAGAAAAAAGCAAGAGGCCAAGATATTCTCCTGCCTCTCTACTTCATAAGCCCAGCCCAGCCCAGCCCAGAAGTAGACACTTCGTGACACTTCCGGGTTATAGTTGCACAGCCCAGCCCAGAAGTAGACACTTCGTGACCCGGAAGTAGACACTTCGTGACACTTCCGGGCAAGTATGTGAGGCCAACACATATTTCTTTGTTACTCAAATTCCCATTTTGGAAAAATAGCAAGAGGCCAAGATAAAATCCTGTTTTAAAAAAAGAAAGCCCTCCTTCGCCATGAAGTAGAAACTGCGTTACCCAGAAGTAGAAACTTCGTGACCTAGAAGTAGAAACTTCGTTACACTTCTGGGCTAACAAGGGCACACTTCTGAGCAAACGAGGGCACAGCCCAGAAGTGTGAGGCTTCTAAAAATTTCGATTTATTCCAGAATTTAAAATATTAGACAAAAGCAAGAGGCCAAGATATTCTCCTGCCTCTCTACTTCTGGGGTGGGCCCAGTAGGACTTGAACCTACGACCGACGGATTATGAGTCCGGCGCTCTAACCAACTGAGCTATAGGCCCGATTTAATGTCATTGGACCTTGAGGTCGTTTGGACATGGATTTTAAGAGGGACAAAAATAAAACTTAAGCCGATACAGACTTCAAAACACCCAATTCTTTTCCAACTTTTGTAAAAGCGGCAATGGCCTTATCAATATGGTGGCGTTCGTGTCCAGCTGAGATCTGTACTCGAATACGCGCATTCCCCTTAGCCACAACGGGATAAAAGAATCCAATGACGTAAATACCTTCTTCTAAGAGTCGGGAGGCAAAATCCTGAGCCAGCTTAGCATCATATAACATAATGGGCACAATGGGATGAATTCCGGGCTTGATATCGAATCCGGCAGCCAAAATTTGAGTGCGGAAATACTCGGTATTCTCCCATAATTTATCGCGCAATGCCGTACTCGAACTCAACATATTCAACACTTCGATGCTAGCACCCACAATACTTGGAGCCAATGAATTTGAGAATAAATAAGGACGCGACCGTTGGCGTAACATCTCTACAATTTCTTTTCTGCCTGAAGTGAATCCGCCCATCGCGCCGCCTAATGCTTTACCAAAAGTTCCGGTGATAATGTCGATACGACCCATCACATTACAATGCTCGTGCGTTCCTCTGCCTGTTTTCCCCATAAATCCGGAGGCGTGGCATTCGTCCACCATGATCAGTGCATTGTACTTATCGGCTAGGTCACAGATTTTATCCAGTTGTGCTATGGTGCCATCCATACTAAATACTCCGTCAGTAACAATCATACGATGACGCAAATGTTGAGTTGCTTTTAATTGCTCCTCTAAATCCGACATATCGTTATGCTTGTAACGATAACGTTGTGCTTTGCACAAACGAATACCATCAATGATTGATGCGTGATTCAACTCATCACTGATGATAGCATCTTGCTCATTGAGTAATGGCTCGAACACACCACCATTTGCATCGAAGGCAGCAGCATATAAAATGGTATCTTCTGTTCCTAAAAATTCAGAAACCTTTTTTTCAATTCCTTATGAATATCCTGTGTACCACAAATAAATCGAACACTACTCATTCCAAAACCATGGGTGTCGATTGCATTTTTTGCAGCGTCGATTACACGTTGATGTGATGATAATCCCAAATAATTATTCGCACAAAAATTGATTACTTCTAAATTATTGGCAGTGATATCGGCACCTTGTGCAGTGCTAATCACTCTTTCATTTTTATAGAGTCCGGCTTCTTTAATTTCTTGAAGCTCCTTGGTTAGGACGGGCTGAAGGGTAGTATACATGATTTATGAATAGAATGTGATTACAAATGTACATGATCTGGTTGAAAATATTTGAACATCGAATAAATACATTTAAACGAAATACATCATATTTTATTCTCACACTGGAGGGGTCACACCAACAACCGAACACAAAGGCCGTGGTTCACCACCGCTGTGCAACCCCGCTGGGGTTGGGTTATTTTTTTATTTCGCTTTTCTATTAAGATTGAACCCCGCTGGGGTTCTTTTTCTCGAGATCACTTAAATTGGTAAAGAAGACTAATTACATCTATATATATTTAGTTTATCGCCTCCTAAAAATTACAATTACCATCTTCCCCGAATTGAACCCCGCTGGGGTTCTTCTGCTTATGATCTTTTTCGAATGTTTATAAAAGACAAATTATAATAATGCTCGTTTACATTTAAATCAATAAAATTGACAATTAAACTCTCAATTGAAATGACTTCATTTGACAAATTTATTAGGCATTGGAATTACAACAATATTTAATCAGCAATTAAACCTTCTTCAATTTGATAGAAAAAAATAGTGGTAGTTAAATTAGATTCAACTACCACCACTCTATAAAACAACTCTTAACTTAATTCGTAAAATCAAACACTTCAACAGGAACATCCATCAACATGGGAAGCTTACTCCATGTTTCAATTCCATTTCGAGATTTTACTACGATATAATATTGTCTAGAAACCAAATTTCCGGGGAAGATAAATTGACCATTACCTGATGTATTTAGAATTCCTTTCACACTACTTTCTAAACTATATGGTGCAATATTATTGCGTAATTCTACAGTTATTGTATCACACAATGTTGGATAAAGCAAGGGATCCACAACGGCTTGCATCAGACCTCCACCTAAATAATAACCTTCAATGAACGCTTTTAAGTTAAGTTGCAGCGGACATAAATACATCATTGAATTGACAGCAGCAGTTCCCGAACATCCATTTGCCGTAGTTACTGTAACGGCATAATCTCCAGGTGAACTAATAGCAATCGATGTAGTAGTTGCCCCTGTAGACCAAAGGTAAGTACCTAAACCAGCACCCGTCGACAAGGAAATTCCGCTTCCACTACAAAAATTAACACTTGAATTAGAAATCATCGCAACACTATCAATTTGCATTCCCAAGAAATTGTTTGCAACTGCATCTACTGTATTATAATTCCAACTTATGACAACGGAGCTCCCCGCATAACTACTTAAATCAAATTGTGCAGCGAGCCAGTTTCCGTTAGATCCAGTATTGCTTAAATAACCTAATAAAGTAGAAGGTCCACCATTCACACTAATATTGGCGCTTGCAAAATCCCATCCGGCCGGAGGAATACCTGCTTCACCAGCATAAGCGTAATTAAAGCGTAACTTAACATCAGTAGCATTAGAAGGAATAGAAATAGCGGGTGAGTAAATATCTCCAGCATTTGTTGCGCCCGTATTAAATGTACAGGTACCATCCAAACCATAATACGCCCAATAACTAGGATTAGTAGGTGTACCCGAAACACATGCATTGGTTACGTGCCATAGGCCTGTTGCCGACCATCCTGATGGCATACTTCCCGCTTCAAAATTTTCGAAAAACAACACTTGTGTATTGCTGGAAGTAATACTTGGCGCTGGATTTGGATTACTGGTTACAACAGCAGTAGCACTGCTTGTACATGAACCCGAGGTTACCGTTACTGTATAATTTCCTGCAGATGTGACCAAAATACTATTTGTATTTGCTCCTGTAGACCAAGCGTAACTTGAATATCCGGCACTTGCATTTAATTGTACTGAACCTCCTGCACAAAAAGAAAATCCATTATTTGAGTTTATTGAAATACTATCTAATTGCAAACCCAGATAATCATTACCAATATTATCAATCGTACTAAAATTCCATTGCAATGCAACAGAACTACCCGCATACGGTGTTAAATTCACTGAAGCATTTTGCCAATTACCGAAAGACCCTGTTGTACTTAAATTAAAAATTGGTGTAAAGGCGCCTCCATTCACACTGATAAGCAAGGACGAGTTATCATACCCTGTTGGCGGAAATCCACCCTCTCCGTTATATGCATAAATAAAACTCAATGTAGCCGATGTTGCATCAGCAGGTATGGCGACTGTATTTGAAGTCAGATTGCCTAAATGAGTACCACCATTATTAAATGTACAAGAACCATCTATACCATAATAAGCCCAATGCGTTGGATTTGGAGGAGTTCCAGAAATACATGCATTCGTAACATGCCATAAGCCAGTTGCGGTCCAACCTGGAGGCAAAATGCCAGATTCAAAATTTTGCGACATCAGATTAATATTTTCCGATGAAGTAATAGTAGGTGGTGCAATAGGTGCGATTGATGTTGTTGCACTTGTTGAACCAGTACATCCACTTGCATTGGTTACAGTAACTGTAAAAGTATTGGCAGTATTCACCACAATGGTTTGCGTAATTGCACCTGTAGACCATATATAACTTGAAAACGAACCCGCATTTAAAGTAGTAGATCCACCAGTACAAAATGTTAAACTCCCTGTAATACTAGGTGTGGGAAGTGCATTTACGGTACCGCTTGCAAATACATTTTGAGTGGTAGCACCTGTCGAAGCACAAGTAATATTTCGGAAGGTGTCCCACTGCTGTTGATGTCATTCTTACAAAAATAGTAGTCGTGCTTACACTTCCTGATGATGGAGTGAGTGATAATGAACTCGCGAATCCACTACCAGATGTTAAGGAAACTTCAAATCCTGCGGGAGGTGTTATTATCAAATTGGTAGTAAGTCCAGTTCCAGAAACTGTAAATGATTGTTGCGCGGAAGCCGTTCCTGAACAAGCTGAAAATGGAGTAAGTGTACCTGATGTAACAATAGTTGCAGTAGCACCGAAAGGACCATTTACAGGTCCCAGAATTTCGAAGTCATCCACCATAAATCCATCTGCTAAATAAGCACTGGCACCATAACCGGGTTTAACAGACAACACAAAACGGAAAGTAACTTCACCTTGTCCCACTAATGCAGGAACACCGGTGGTTAAATTATAGGTACATAACGTATTATTTCCGGTTAACGTCCATCCATAACGATCAGCGAAAATTGAAGCATCGATTGGGCAACCTGTTGATGGACCTCTGTTATACCAATTCGTGGCATTTACGTCTGCATCTACTCCTAATCGAGTCCACGTTGCTCCTTTATCCGTCGAATATTGAAGTTGAACTGCAAGCGGGGCATTACAAAAAGTAACTTCCATACTTCTTCTGAATCGTAACGTATATGTTCCCGCTGTTGTCATATTGTAAGATGGAGTTTGCAAGGCACAAGCATAGTCCCCTTCAGTTACATCGGCATCCAAATCTGTTTTCCAAACATTCACTGGAGAATTCACCGTTACTAGTGCATTTGCAGGTACTCCTCTCTCCCATTTGTTGACTCCTCCGCTTAGTGTCTGTGCACCAAAATCGTTTGGATTAATTTCAAAGGTACCACCATCTGAAGCGACCACATAAGGAGTTCCTCTATTGGGAAGAATATGAATATATAAATTCTTTGTCAACACTGAAGCTCCACCATTGATGGTAAGCGTGACATTAAATTTTCCAGCAGTTGCATAATTATGTGTTGGATTCTCAAGTGTTGAAACGGGAGATCCATCTCCAAAATTCCATGACCATGAAGTTGCCGAATAACTATCACTTGTAAATTGTATCGATTTATTTATATACGCCAATTGTATCAGAATGGAATAATGCTGTAGGAGCAGTAAATAAATCAGAAGCATATAATCCACGACCATGAAGCTGCAGTACGTACTTATCACTTTGACGCACTTGCAACATATCGATTCTGACATTAGCTAAGCCCGTATTCGTAGCGCCCCACACGGTAGCGCCTCCATTTAAATTATCGGTACTCCATACTCCCAATTCCGTAGCTAAAATAACCTGATCATTATTATTTGGGTTAAAGAAGGCCCAACGAATTGGCATGTCTGGTAAATTTCCTTCAACAGACGTCCAAGTTGTTCCGCCATTGGTACTTTCCCAAATACTATTCACACCGTAATTCGAAAAAGTCACTAACAAGTGATTGTCGTTTCCTGTTTCGACTTCAACGCATGCAACGTAAGCGCCTGCTGGAAGACCAGTACTTATATTTGTGATCGTTGGAGTTGCGGTATGTGCATTATCAACACGCACTACTCGTCCATTATCACTTCCAAAGTACACTCTGTTCGCAGTATTCGGAGATACTTTTACGGCAGACACAAAACCATTTAAAGCAGAGGCCGTAATAGCGACAAAAGTAGATCCTGTTTGTGGATCATCCCATCTCACAAATTGATTTGCAGAACGTGCTGCGACACATTTTATTATTTATCATCATAGTCTGAAGGATTAATGAAAGACCCTCCAGAGGTTGTCACGTTCGTCCATGTATTTCCTCCATCACTAGAGCGATAATAATCGTTATAAACATATTGGGTAAATTGAAATAAAGGTTGATCTTGATCAATATGACAAAATGCTCCATCTCCTCCAGTAGCCTGTGTCGTGCCTTGTACTCCAGAAGTTACAAATTTATGTGTACCATTATCTTGCGATCCTGCTAGAGTAATAAGAGTGCTCGCTGTTGGATACGCTAGCACATGCGTAAATTGAGCAGTACAGTAACTGGATGATTCTTCTCTAATTAGTTTTACAGCAACATTCGCATTAGTACTGCGATAAACGCCACCATCATTTACAAAATAAGCGATACTGGAACTTCCATTTTGGAAAATAATATTATGTTGATCGGCATGAACATTTTGAAATGTAAAGCCTCCGTACCGATAGACTCGCTTGGGGCCATGTTCCTGCTCCATCAGTACTAGCGCTAAAGGTCTACCCCACCTACAAACAATCTTTCCTTATTGTTTGGATCTACTGCAATAGTTAAATCATACCATGCTTGAGTCCTAGAAAAATCAGAGGCTGGAATTCCTGGATCTGCATCAGCGGGTTCTGTTCTAACTGTCCAGGAAGTTCCACCATTAATTGTTCGGGTAATTCCAGCAACGGCAGAACCAGATTCAACAACTGCATACACGTAATTCATATCATTCGGAGCACATGCCAATTCAATTCGCGAACCTGATACTCCAATTGCTTGAGCAGCTGCGAAGGTGACCCCTGCATTAGTTGATTTATGAACAGAACCATCTAGTGAACTATAAATATCACCGTTTGATGCGAGCTCTACATCGTAGCAGAAATTACTTAATGCGCCAGTGATGCCTAATCCCGTCCCTAAAACTTTTGTAAACGTAGTTCCACCATTAGATGAACGTTGCAATCCGCCAGAAGAAGTGGCAACAAATACAACGCCGGTACTATTGACTAATACTTTTTGACAATAATGAAATGTAGAATTATTGGTAGATGCAAGTTGTGTCCAAGTGGTGCCGCCATTGGTACTTTTAAACACACCCAGTCCTCTTACATTATCAATATTATTATAGCCTTCCCCTGTACAGAAATACATCGTTTGAGTATTCGTTGGATCATAAGCAATAGAAATAACAGCCAAATTGCTGAGTAGATCATTCACGGGCGTCCATGTCGGTGAAGCTGCATTAATGTTGGTTGTTTTCCACAATCCACCACTCACGCTTCCTGCAAAAACAGTATTGCCCGTTACATCATTCGGATCCACCATCAATGCACGAGTACGACCGCCTTGATTATTTGGACCTTGTTCATCCCACGACACGCCAGCGAGAGGGCCCAAATTTCGTGCGAAGATTGCATCAACTGATCTTTGTATTTTTTAGCAACGAGAATTCTTCTCTCGGTACAATGCCCAAAGCAGGATCTTTCATCATCATCACATCCCTTGAATGGCCTGTAAAGCGCCATCTCTTTTTCTTTCAAATTTTGATCGCGTGTCGCCTCGCTTTTCACGATCTAAGGCGCGTTCCCGTTCAATTTCCTTAGCTGTACTTCCTCTCGAAGGCACTTTAGGAATGGGATCCTGACACAATGCATGTTGAACATTCGCTATACATGTAATAAAAATGCATAGAGGTGACTGCGTGTAAAAATTTTTTTCATATAGATTACAATTTAGTTGGTAACAATACTACTTAAAATGAAAAATGCAAAAAAAAGCAACTTTCCCTACCTCACTATTATTTAAATACTACTCTATTAATAAAAGAAACTAATTCGCTTGCAATGTATTTAAAAAATTAAACCATCCTATAGAAAATTGAATTAGTCCGAACCTTACTTATTCACTAACTCCCGCCCCTATTTCATTGATAATATATTAGTTAATGTACAATTCACTGTTTAAAATAAAAAATTCAACTATTTAACCCTTTAAAATCACACATCCACCCATAATTTAAGTAAGATTTTTTTCTATTTAGCAGAACAAAAAAATGTAAATTTCATCGATCAATTCGACTCAAATATCAAATTTAAAAACAATTCGTTTTTTAACTATTTTTTGAATTAAAAATCTTAAAATTTAAGTCCAAATTATTCTCAACAATAAGTCACTAAATTTTTTCTCATTGAAAAAACAATTTCTAATCATACTGCTGACCACTGTATTTAGCATCCCAGTTGTTGGTCAACTTCAATTTCAAAAAAGGATTAATTTTGGTGCAGGAGAATCTGCTCGTTCTTTGATAAAACAAGTGACGGAGGGTATGCTTTTACAGGTATCGCTGGATCATCAGGAGCAGGAACTGGAGATGTATACATTGTAAAATTAAATAGCAGCTTTGGAATACAATGGACCAAAAACATCGGCGGAAATGATTTTGATGCTGGGGCATGCATCATACAAACTAGTGATGGTGGTTATGCCATTACTGGCAGAACCAATTATTGGGAATTTCAGATTTACGTTCTCAAATTAGATAGTTTAGGAAACATACAGTGGAGCAAGCAACTTAATACAAGTCTATTTGATCAAGGATATTCCTTAATACAAACAAGTGACGGAGGAATTGTAATATCTGGTAGAATCTACGACATCAATATTCCAAATTACTCAGGCGTATTAATTAAACTTAGCAACAATGGTAATTTGTTATGGTCACGATCGCTTTCAGGATTTCTAGATGGAGCTTATTCTGTTGTACAATCATCTGATGGTGCTTTTGTAGTTGCGGGGATGACGCAAGGATCAAGCATCGATCTTCTCTTCACCAAAATAGATAGTTTAGGCACTACTGTTTGGAATAAAACAGTGGGTGGTCCCGGGTCGGATACTTCTATTCCAGGTTCCCGGCTTATCAGAACAAGCGACAATGGCTTTGCTTATGTTGGATCCACAGACTCGTACGGAAGTGGAAGCAACGACATGTACATGGTAAAACTAAGCTCAACTGGAGTTCTTCAATTTGCAAAGCCATCGGAACCAACGGAAGCGAATATGGGTACGGAATTGTTCAAACTACAAATAATGGATATGTTATTTGCGGAAACATTTTGCCTTTGGGAGCCAACACTTCTGACTGCTATCTTGCTAACCTAGATAGTTTAGGAAACTTACTTTGGACAAGAATTATTGGAGGAAGTGGAGAAGAAAGTGGGCAATCAATTGTTCAGTGTAATGATGGAGGACTCTTAGTTGTTGGAAGCAGTAGCTCCTACAACAGCAATACAGATGTTCATCTTATCAAACTTGAAATAAATGGCACTACATGTGGGAATTTTACTAGCAATGGAGCAATTATCAGTGGTGGCGTCGCTACGACTCTCTCAAATTATACAACCTCTTCCGTTAATATTAACAATGTGAATGGCCCTATCAATAGCTACAATGGTGGAACAATATTTGACATCTGTGCATGCACATTTCCATCTGCTAGCGTCACTGCACAATCACTTATTATTTGTTCTGGATCAAACACTACTCTTTCCACCAATGCTACCACTGGTAACAACTATCAATGGCTGAGAAATGGAGTCGTGATCCAAGGTGCAAACAGCAGTAGTTATGGGGCAACATTAAGTGGAATTTATAATTGTATTCAATCCAATTCTTGCGGAGCAGACACATCAAACAACATCACTTTAACGGTCAAAGGATTGCCATCTGCTTCCATTTCAACTTCAGGAAGCACTACCTTCTGTGCTGGAGATAGTATTTTATTGAATGGTCCAATTACTAATAATAGAAGTTATCAATGGATGAGAAATGGAATAAATATTCCCAACGCAATCGCTCCAAACTTTTTCGTTACTCAATCGGGTGCTTACCGTCTGCTTATTACCAATACCAATACGGGGTGTTCCAAAAAAGGAAACATCATATCAACAAGCTTAACTCCTCTACCCTCAGCAACGATAACTCCTCTTGGACCCACCACCTTTTGCGCTGGAAATAACGTTACGTTGCAAGCCAACCCTGGAGTAGGATATAGCTATCAATGGCGTAAAAACGGCTCAGCTATTTCTGGAGCAACTACCATAAACTACAACGCTACTACAGCTGGAAAATACAAAGTAGATGTAACCAACGGAAATGGCTGTATTACGAAATCTTCGAATGTAGTGGTATCGGTTCCTTGCAGAGAAGGAGATAATGAGGATGAAACATCCGTACAAATTTATCCAAATCCTACTTCTGGAATTTTCAAATTAGAATTCCAATATGAGCTACTACAATAACACAAATTAAAATTATTGATGTTGCTGGAAGATTAGTTGATCACAAATTTTACACGAAAGAGAGTGAATTAAATCTTAATATTACTCACTTAGAGAATGGCATATATAATTTTGCTAATAGTAAATGGAAGCAACATGTACTCCAAGAAGATTGTTAAAATGTAATTCCAAAAAAAAAATTAATGCTAATAAATTACAAACTATACCTCTTCCCAGCTTTCAGTTTGATTGCATTTTTCAACTCCAACTGAAGAAGTGTATTCGCTAATTTGGAAAAGGGAAGAGCGGAAGCTGATGAGATTACATCTATCCCACATTCTCCTTTTCCTTTAGCACATTCACTACTCTCTTTTCATCTTCGTCCAATTCAAAAACAATTGCGTTTTGCTTCACGACTTGGTCTTTCTTCTTTCGTCGCTCCAACCCATCAACCAAATTAAATCTTGTGCGCAGGTGATCAAGGCCGCTTTTTGATCACGCACATAGGCATTACATCCTTTACTAAACTCATCATTCACCCGCCCGGAAAAGTAAATACTTCTCGATCATACCCTTGCGCTAAATCGGCAGTGATGAGCGCGCCGCCTTTCTCGCTCGCTTCTACGACAACTACCGCATCACACATCCCAGCAACAATTCGATTTCGTGAAGGGGAAATTCTCACGATCAGGAGGTGTCTTGCTCGGATACTCTGTTAAAATTCCTCCATTCAAAAGCATCTTCCCTGCTACTGAACGATGTAATTGTGGATAAATACGATCCATCCCATGTGCTGTAACACCGATGGTAGGCATTCCAACTTGCAACGCAGCTTCATGTGCACAAATATCAATTCCATAAGCTAATCCACTCACCATTGTTATATCAAAACCCTGCATATCCTCCACCAACTTTTTCGTTACCTCTTCACCGTTAGGAGTCGATGAACGTGTACCTACAATTGCCACAAATCGACCTGCGTTCAAATTGGTAGTACCTTTATAGTACATTAAACATGGCGCATCCGCATTGATTCAATCGACTTGGATAGTCTACATCCGTATAAAATAAAACGTTTAGCTTATGCTTTTTTACAAATGCAAACTCTTTTTGCGGCCCGATCCATAACAGAAACAGTAAATGCATTTTGAATGCGCTTGGGACCAACACCGGGAATTTTAGCGAGCAAGGATTTCCGCTCCTTAAACACAGAAATAGCGGAGCCACAGTGACTAAATAGCGCTCGAGCAATAACAGGACCTACATTGGGCAATAAGCTTAATGCAATGCGATGCAATAATTCTTCTTCTGTTTCCATATTAAAATCACCGCCGGATTGGATTAAAATTCACCGATTGGGACGCTGCAAATATAAATATTATATCGACGCTACAAATGAAATTGTACAAATCGTTAAACATAAGTCTATGTAGGTCGGTATTATACAAGAAAACATTGGGCTAAATAATTAATTCAATTGCTATTTATAAAAAATGATGATCTTTTGGGCGAAATAAATTTGAAGCCATCAGATGTCCTATATTAAACACAGTTTCCTTTCACTCCTCTGTCTATTTTTATTCGCAAAAGCGTTTGGTCAAGAAGGTAATATCAAAGGAAAAATTCAAGATGCCATCACTAAAGAATCGCTCCCATTTGCAAGTGTTGCATTGAAAAATAGCGCAGTAGGAACCATAGCCGATGCAAACGGTTATTTTGAAATTAAAGTTCAACCCGAAAAGGTATTCTTGTTTTAGTTTTTTTAGGATACACAGCATCGGCAAAAGCCCTCACCATGGAGGCTAATAAAACCATTCAGCTTACTGTTCTTCTTACCCAAAATCAAATATCCCATACCTGGAAACCGGTAGTGATCACCGCTGGCCGACTCGAACAGCGTCT
>JADJPB010000009.1 GCA_016713445.1 Bacteroidota bacterium
AGAAATTGATGTTCCTTCACTTTCCTTTTCACAACTAAGAAAGAATGTGCATGAAATAAAAAAATAAAGTAATTACAATTATTTTCATGATGAATTAAAATTAGTTGACAGTTTTGATTTAAAAGCGATTTAAAGATAGACAAAATTAAACTTTGGATTTAATTTTTGTTTTAATTTATAAGTGTATTCTAATTATTATTGAAAAAAAAGGCTGCTAATTTTGATTAACAGCCTTTTTACTAATTATAAATTTTGATTAGTTACGGGTATAAATTGCACGACAAGCTGCAGTTGCTACAGGTGTTGCTGAATTGTTTTTGTCATTATAATTAAGAATAAATCCATTCAATGTAACATTCCCAGTGCCATCAAAATCATGATTTTCTGGATTAGGCATACCGATACCTGTTGTCATTTGAGTAGGTAAAGTAATAACTCCGTTTCCAGCCACTGTTGCGGTAATTCCAGTATTATTAGTGTAATTAGCAAACTTAGCGAAAGCGATAGTGGTTCCTCCAGATGCACTAGTTGCAGTTACAGTTTCTTGATAGGGAGGAAAACCAACTGCAGCGGCTCCAGTTCCACATGTATCATTCACAGTATAAACTTTAGCTAATGCATTATTAGTTGCATAAACAACCACTTCACGAATAGCATCCGCAGGATTACCAGCAGCATCGCTTACTGAATAGTACACATTATACGTACCTGGTAATCTATTTTCAATTTCACTTGGATCTACACTAATTGAACTTGAGATATCTCCATCTTCATTATCATCTGCAGTTGCGCCTGGTTCTGTATAAGTATCAAGCATTTCTAATTGTAATGGATTACTTCCAAGTAATGTAATGATCGGAGCCTCAGTGTCATCCTTGCTACATCCGATAATAAATAGTGAAGAAACAGCAACGCAAGCTGCTAGAGCAATTGATTTTTTCATGATTTGTTTAGATTTCTTTTATTTAAGTGCAAAAGTAAGTAAAAAGGAAGTCTTTGTTCAAAATATTTTGTCCGTAAAGTTTTTAAATCTATACATTTGTGCCATCAAACTAAAAACCAAACCATGAAAAAGTTCGCTTATCTATTAGGAACAGTGGCTATTAGCCTTGTTGTATCTTGCGGTCCTAGCGCAGAAGAAAAGGCTGCTGCCGAGAAACATATTGCAGATTCAATTGCTGCAGTGGAAGAAGCCCGCATTCAAGACAGTTTAATGATGGTGGAAACTGCTCGCCAAGACAGTTTAAATGCTGTGGCTCAGGCTGCTGCAGATTCATTGCGCAACCTAGCTATTGCTGATTCTATTGCTGCCGCTTCTAAAAAAGCAAATGCGCCTAAGCCAAAGCCAAAGAAAACTCAAGAACAAATTAAAATTGAGAAAGAAATTAAGGAGGTTAAAGACGCTACTCGTGGTCGCGGATAATCCAATTTGAATAAAATCTAACAATCCTAAAACCATAAATCATGTCTAAATATCTTGTATTATTAACTTTTATCGGCTTAAGTTTCGTTGTTGCTTGTGGACCAAGTGCCGAAGAAAAGCAAGCTGAAGAAATGCGTTATAACGACTCTGTCAATGCAGCGGAAGCAGCATTAATAGCAGCAGAAGAAGCGGCAATTTTAGCCGCACAAGCGGATTCTGCAATGTTGTTGGATACTACAATCGTAGCTGACACTACTGCAAAGTAATTATTATTTTATTTGGAAAGGAGGTAACAGGAATGTTACCTCCTTTTATTTTTTAAAGAGGGTGTAGTCAGCAATAATTAAAAATATACTGCTAGAGAAAAACTTTTTTTATTTACATTTCTATTATAAATAGTAAGTTGAAGGACTTGAATTCACTTGAGGCAATTATTTAATAAATCACCTTGAGTCAAGGAATCACGTGATATCGCTACTGTTGATTTTTTTATTTTGCGATTAAGTCAAAATGACAATTGTTGAAAGAATAGGATGCTGTAATGATCTCACCATTCTCAGCATTTGAAAAAGAGTCATAGCCTATCTCAATTAAAAGCTCAACGATTTCTTTTGCACTATTTTTATTTACTTTTAAGTAGTTATCATCTAATTCAATAAATAAAATAGGTTTCGTTTTTAATGTTTTTTTGCACCCAACAATACGGAATATTCGAAACCTTCAACATCAATTTTAATAAAATCAACTTTGTCAATGTTTTTGCTTTTAAGATGTCATCTAGAATATCAACTTCAATCATTTTGTAAGGGAATTCGGTTTCATGCATTAAAATTCTATTCATTCCCGGATTGCCTTCTTCTACCTCGTAAAGTTTAAAGGAGGCTCTTTGGGTACCTAGCCCAAGATTGATTACCTTTATGTTTTGAAATGGATTGATGCTAATATTCTCAAGCTCTTTCTTGAAAGTGTCAGGGTGAGGTTCAAATGAAAGAATTTTTGCCGTTGGATTAATACTTGCATAAAAGAGTGCTGAATTGCCGATGTTTCCTCCGATATCAAGAATTACTTTTGCTTCTTTTATTTGTGTTAGTATGGAATTATAATATGGCATTTCTAAATTGTAATAGATAGAATGATCCACTACATTACTAATGTCGAGGATATAATTGATTCCACTACGTCTTGCCATTTTAATTGTTCCCTTTCTAAACAAATAATTAGGAGGCACCATTTTTTTTAATAATGGAAGAATCCAAATTTAGGCTAGCATAAAGTAATAATTGATCGAAGAAAGGAAGCATGAAAATACGTCGAAAAATGTTTAAGACTTTTGTTTTCGATGATATTGTTAAATGATACTTCAACATGCCTTTGCGTATTGCTGCAACAAAGTAAAGAAATTTTAATTTGATGTATAGCTACAGAATATGCCCGGCTAAATTCGCAAGTGCACTACGTTCTCCTTTTTCTAAGGTGATGTGGCTATAGAGCGCCTGGTCTTGCATTTTGTCGATTAAGGTGCTTAAACCATTGCTGTGTGAATCGAGATAAGGGTATCGATTTGGAAGATATCGCCTGTAAATATTATTTTGGTTCCTTCCCCAGCTCTAGTAATAATGGTTTTTACTTCGTGTGGAGTGAGGTTTTGGGCTTCGTCAATGATGAAACAGATATTGCTTAAACTGCGACCACGAATGTAGGCCAGCGGAGTAATATGCAATTTTTCATGCTCTACCATTTCGTTGATCTTATGGTACTCTTTATCAGTTTCCTTATAAAGACTTTGAATGAATTTTAAATTATCCCAAAGTGGCTCCATGTAAGGATTGATTTTTGATTTGATATCTCCCGGTAAGTATCCAATATCTTTATTGCTTAAGGGTACAATAGGACGGGCTAAATAAATCTGACGATACTTGCTTTTTTGTTCAAGAGCAGAAGCTAATGCCAGAAGTGTTTTTCCGGTTCCGGCAACACCCATAACAGTTGACAATAATACATTTGGGTTAAGAATAGAGTGAATCGCAAACGCCTGTTCAGCGTTTCGGGGACGTATTCCTGCAACGGGTTCTTTGTGAATTTTTTCAATGCGATCGGAGGTAGGATTATACCAAGCAAGCGCTGATGAAGTTTCTGCTTTACTTTTTAAGATGAAGTAATGATTTGAAACGGGTTTGGTTTTTACGATATCTTTCCAGTCACACCATCCATTTTGGTACAGCTGATCAATTACTTTTTTACTGACATTTTCAATGGCTGACTTCCCTGTATACAGATCTTGTACATCCTTAACTTTTCCCGTTTCATAATCTTCAGAGTCTAAATTAAGTGACCTTGCTTTTAAACGAAGATTAATGTCTTTGCTAATAAGAGTAACCATCCGATTAGGATAAGCTTCTTTCAAACTCAAAGCAGAGTTAATGATATGATGATCTGCCTTCTTTTCTCCAAAAATCTGATTGGCATCGATAGTGCTGTTTCTTTCGTTCATCAGCACTTTAAACTTACCCTTTGTCGGACCATTTAAAGGGATCCAATCTTGGAGAGAAAAACTAGCTGATAGTTTGTCGATTGATCGAATAAACTCTCTAGCTTCAAAGTTGATGACATCGTTTCCTTTTTTAAATCGATCTATTTCCTCTAAAACGGTAATTGGAATAGCGACATCATGTTCTTTGAAGTTAAAGAAAGCGTTGTGATCAAATAGTATTGCGGATGTGTCTAGTACGAAGATTTTTCTCTCAGTTGATTTAGTTTTAAGGGAAGCTCTAGGCATATAATGAGGGTTTGTTTCAGTTAGAGGAGTTGTTCAGAACGAGGTGTTTCTAAAATGCCAACCTAATCATAAATAGATTTAAAAGAATAATCTATTTTATAAGTAGCATTGACATTACTTCGAATTTAACGGAGAAAAGAACCTTAAGTCAATTGGAAAAGTAAAAGTTAATCTACAGGCTGGTGTTGATAAGTAAAAGGGAGTTTTCGTTTGATAAAAAATCTAAACAGTTGATCGAATAAAGATTAGTAGGCTGATAAATTTATCGGAAATTAAAACCATCCACTATTAAAAGCATATTTGATTAAGCCTACAACATTCTTGGCGCCAGTTTTTGTAAGTAAGGATTTTCGATACGAGTTCACCGTATGCTCGCTTAATTTTAGTCTTTCGGCAATTTCTGCCGAACTAAATTCTTCAAAAATGAGTTTGATGATATGCTTCTCCCGTTCATGTAATTCTTCGAACTTCACCGCGTTATTCTTCGTCATAAATTCGGACGAACGCTGTAACATTTTTCCCACTAATTCTGAAGAGAAAAACATTTTTCCTGCGTGAACATTTCTAATGGAAGCATCTAATTCAGGCTTACCAATATTTTTAGTGAGATATCCTTTTGCTCCCAAGTCTCAACATTTGTTCGATGGTCCATTTGTCTTCAAATGAACTGATCCCAATTATTTTTAAGTCTGGATGTTTTTCTAATATCAATTTCGAACATTCTAATCCATCCATTTCTGGCATGTTTATATCCATCAAAATAATATCTAAGGATTCCTTTTCAATGAGTTGTAAAGCTTCTTTTCCACTTCCAGCTTCAAAAATTGTTTTGTTGAAATCGCAAGAATAAAGTGCATTAACCAATCCTTGACGGAAAAGAGGATGGTCATCCACAATTAATATTGAAATAGAATCTTTCATATAGATTTACTTTATCAAAGGTATGATAATTCGTAATTCAAATCCTTGGCTTGAACTGATGTTCATAGAAGATTCTGGATGTAAATGGGCAATTCTTGTTTTTATATTATTTAGTCCAATTCCATCCGAGGATTTATTTTCATTCATTCCAATTCCATTGTCTAGATAGGTTAATAATAGCTGCTGCTCTATTCTTTGAATATCTAATTCGATTTTACTGGCACTTGAATGTTTTAAAGTGTTGTTCACTAATTCTTGTACAATTCTAAAAATATTAAGTTCCAATTTATAGGGGAGACGTAACTCCATTCCTTGCAAGGTAAGTTGAAATTTCTTTTTGTATAAACTTTCCGTATTATATTGAAGTTTGTCAAGCTCATAATTTAATCCCGATCGGACAAGATCTCTAGGTACAAGATCTCTCGAAATACTGCGTACATCTTGACGTACTTCTTCAATTAATGTACGGATATGTTCGGTCTTTGATTGAAATTTAAGGTCTATTTCAGAAGATAAAGTTTCGGTCTCTAAACTTAATGCCGAAATTTTGGCTCCTAAACCATCGTGTAATTCTAAAGCTAATCGTTCACGTTCATCTTCCTGAGCTTTCAACATCGCTTCGAGTAAATCCGCATTTCTATTGATATTTATAACATTGTTTTTATAAATAAGATACAATAAAAATAATACCAACGTAACAAAAGTGAGCGCTAGTATGAAGATGAGGAGAGTGATATTGGTCGAATCGGTAGGCAATTTAGAGCTTTTAAGATAAGTAGTGAGGCAAAGGTATGTAGAGTTAAATGAATAAATTGGAGGTTGATTGGGAAATTACTATCAATATATAATGGGGTTTTTAATAGTTCGTTTACTGCAAGTAGTACACTAGCTCCCGAACAATAAATTAAATAGGAAGCAGCAATCCAAAATCGAGGTGATCGAAGGATGGAAGTGGTACTTGTATTACTCAGATTTACTAGATAAACGGCAATTGCATATACCACAAGTAAGTCTCCAATTAACATACTCCAATTGCTAGGAGTTAACCAGATGGTTTTAAAGATAAAAGTTTCCAATGCCCAGAAAATTAAAAAGGCAGCGGACAGGTTTCGAAGAATTTTCGAATAAAAAGAAGGGCTGTCCCAACTGCCTATTAAAAGGAGCATCAGAATAGGCTGGATTAATATGAAAATGTTATAGGTGATTAAACTGTTTCGAAAGTATGCTATAGTTATTACAGAAATGATTTCAATAAGAAAACTTAATAATTGTAAGTAAATTAATAATTCAAGTTTTGCTTGTTTAATAATTTTCAATTAGCAAAGCCAATAATTACAATTATTGCTGTAATAATTTGAATCAAAAACATCAATGATTTCATCTTGATTTTTTATTATAATGGGCTGTCGAAATCACAAGCGGAAGGGCAAGGAGGAAAGTGGTCCATAACGATTGTTTGAATGTCGTTTCCTTCACTATCAGTGGCCACGACAACAATGGTTAATTCTCGATCTTCTTTTTCCCCTATATAAACTCTTATCCCATCAGCTCGGTCTTGAGCCATTAATTCAGTTAATTCCTCTTTGCTAACAAGAAAGGCTCTCTTTGTTCCAGTTGGATTGTTGTTTTTGAATCGTTGTGTTAATTCTATTCCTTCTTCTAATGTAATCTGGTGGTTCGTTGACATAAGCGTTAAGTGAGTTAATTAGTTGACAAATGTAAACCTCACTTTTGGTATAAAACAAGGGTTTTTGCATTTTCACTACTTTTGTTGAGATTTTCACTACTTCTAGTATAAGTTTTATACTACTTCTAGTATATGTTTTATACTACTTCTAGTATATTTTGACTTTTTAGGCCTCGCGATGGCGAATTGGGTTCATGTTAATTATTGAAATGTTGGTGTTTTCGTCACCAAGCAAATTGGGAAAACCTTTGATTGAATAATAGGAATATAAAAAATAAATCTCTTGTTTTAAGGGGATGGGAAAATTCTATTTTGTGAAAAGTTTGACCCTAGCCTGCCCCATATGTGCTTAAGTTTATCAATAGAATCCTCTGAGCATTCCTATTTTCAGGTGTTTTCAACAAATTTTTACATTGATTCTTTATTTTTTCCCGTTATGCCTTCATATTTACTAAATTTGCAGAGCTTAAATAGAACGTGATTCAGTTCCTATCTCCAATATACCTTTATGGGCTTTCATTGCTCAGCATCCCCATTATTATTCATTTATTTAATTTTCGTAGGTATAAAAAGGTCCTTTTTACGAATGTGCGTTTCCTTCAAGAGTTAAAAGAAGAAACGACTAAGATTAGCCGACTTAAACATTTATTGGTGCTTTTAACTCGATTGCTGGCCATCACTTTCATTGTTTTGGCTTTTGCTCAACCTGTGATCCCTGTGGGAAAGCAAGCCACTCAGAATTTATCAGAACCGGTTAGCGTTTATGTTGATAATTCGTTTAGTATGGATGCAATCAGCAGTCAAGGTGCTCTCTTAGAGGTAGCCCGACAACGAGCGAACGAAATTGCAAATTCTTATCCTGCTACCACGCGTTTTCAATTGCTAACGAACGATTTTGATGCTTTTCGTCAACGACTTATTTCTAAGGATGACTTTTTAGATGAACTGAATCGTCTGAAGTTTTCTGCTCAGCCTCGCCGCCTTTCGGATGTGCTACTGCGTCAAAAAAGAAGTAGCAACTGCCGGATCTACAGGAGGAATGACATCTTACCTGATCAGCGACTTCCAGCAGTCGACCAGCAATTTTGAAGATGTGATTTCCGATTCATCGATGCAGGTGAAGTTGGTGGTTTTGCCCTTGCAACCTACTGCTAACTTGTTCGTGGATTCTTGTTGGTTAAACTCACCCATCGTTCAAATCGGTCAAACACTCGAGTTTGCTTTGAGGATTCATAATAGCAGTGATAAAGATGCCGAGAATGTCCCGGTTCGTTTTTTCTTAAACGGGGCGCAAAAAGCGGTGACTAGTTTATCGATTCCGGCTGGACAAAAAATTGAAACTACATTTAGTTTTACAGCTTCTGAATCGGGATGGCAAAAAGCAGCTATCAAAATTGAAGATCATCCCTTAAACTTTGACGATGCATACTATTTCTCTTTTGAAGTAAAAGAGAAAATGCATGTGATGTCGGTCAGCGAAAATGTATCACCTTATTTGGAAGCGATGTTTAGTAAGGATCCTTTTTTTGAATTCTTGAAATCGAATGTGAATAGTGTCGACTATACAAATTTTGGTCGACAAGATTTAATTGTGCTTCAAAGTCTCCGACAAATTTCATCTGGATTGAGAGAAGAGTTGAAAAAATATTTGGAGGCTGGTGGCTCCGTTTGCCTTTTTCCAGATTCATCTTCCGATATTAGTAATCTGAATCAGTTTTTGAATGAGGTGAATGCAGATGGTTTTAGCGGCATCAATGAAAATAAAGATCAAGTAAACGATGTCGATTTGCAACATGCACTTTTTAAAGATGTGTTTGATAATAACAAATCCAGAGAGGGACGTATAGATTATCCGACAGTCTCAAAACATTTTGATCAATCCAATAACAGTAAGAGCGTTAGACAGGTATTGATGAAATTGCAAGGCGGAGGATCATTTCTCTCTTTGTATCCTTATGGCAAGGGGCAATTATATGTCTTTTCCGTTCCCTTGCAAACAGGTTTTAGTAACCTCGCTCGACACGCTATCTTCGTTCCTATTCTGTATCGAATGGCCTTACTTACAGCGAAGCCTATTTCCTTTTCTCATGTAATTGGAAGTGACGAAGTGGTCATGCTCAATGCTTCTCCTCCTACAGGTGATCAAGCCTTTCATCTCATCAATAAAGAAACGAATACTGATATCATTCCATCAGCAAGAGCCATAGCTTCGGGTTTGATGGTTGACATGGGAAATCAAGTTCAAGCAGCAGGACATTTTAATTTGATGAATGGAAATCAACTGATAGCTACCCTTGCTTTCAACTACGATCGTAAAGAATCAGAAATGATTTTTTACGATGAAACTATGATTCAAGAAAAAATGGAAACGCTGAAGTTGAAGAATTGGTCGTACTTCAATGCATCCACCCCCGACTTAAAGAAAACATTATTGGATTTAAATAACGGTATTTCCCTGTGGAAATACGCCATCTTCTCTGCCTTAGTTTGCTTGTTATTGGAAATATTACTCATTCGATTCTGGAAAACAGCATGAACCTACTTATCAAAAATGTACAAGTAAATGATCCGGCTTCGGCGTTTCATGGAAAAGTGTTAGATGTATTGATACAAGATGGAAAATATCATTCTATTGGAAAATCGTTGAAAGAGGGGAAAGGTGATGAGGTGGTAGATGGAACCGATTGTATTTTATCTCCCGGTTGGTTCGACATGCGCGTTTCTTTCAAAGAGCCTGGTGAAGAACAAAAAGAGACAATCCGCACCGGACAAGATGCAGCTGCTGCGGGTGGCTTTACCGGTGTGTTATTAATGCCTTCTACAAATCCACCATTGCAAACGAATGCCGATATCTCATTTGTGAAACGACAAGCTGCAAATCATTTAGTAGATGTTATTCCTGCTGGAGTTTTAACTGAAAAACGCGAAGGAAAAGAATTATCCGGCATGTACGATATGCAGTTAGCAGGAGCGAGAGCCTTCACCGACGATAAGCGTTCCATCAACGACAGCGGAGTGATGTTGCGTGCGATGCAATATGCGGCTAACATCGGCTCCAGTGTTATCGCATATACCGATGATCCAGGATTAACGAATAAATTACAAGCGAATGAAAGTCCGGCTACCACGGTGTTAGGATTTAAAGGAATGCCCTCCATCGCTGAAGAAATTTCTGTTCAGCGCAATTTAAGTTTAGTCGCTTACTCGGGACACCCGGTTCACTTGAGTGGCATTAGCACGAAAGAAGCCGTTGAAATTATTCGCGAAGCCAAGAAGAAGAAACTTCCAGTCACTGCGGAAGTATATGTTTACCATTTGGCTTTAGAAGATGGTGCACTCGAAACTTTTGATAGTCTATACAAAGTGAAACCACCTTTACGCAGTGCCGATGATTTAAAAGCTTTGCAAAAAGCAGTGATCGACGGAACCATCGATGTGGTTTGTTCCGACCATTGTCCTGAAGATCCCGAATCGAAAGACGTAGAATTTGATTACGCCGCTTTTGGAATGATTGGATTAGAAAGTTTTTATGGTGTGCTTAACACCGCGCTAAAGGGAAAACTGACTGAAGATCGATTGTATCAATTGTTGGTTAAATCACCATGCGAAATTTTAAAGATGGACATTCCATCCATCCAAGAAAAGGAAGCAGCCAATTTCACGCTGTATCATCCAAAAAAAGAATGGACATTTGAGAAGTCTAACTTAAAATCTCTTTCTGCTAACACACCTTTTTTAGGAAAGAAGTTAGTAGGAAAAGTTTTGATGACAGGGAATAATAGTCAATTAAACTTCTGCAATTAATTTGTATTTTTAGTTTTTAATGTCTGAATAAGTATTTAATCAGATCATTTTACAATAAGTTTTCCTGTTGATTTTTTACCTGACGGGGAAGTAACATTGTATAAATAAATTCCACTGCTTAATTTATTTCTGTTAATTCGAATAGGTGATTCTTTAACGTAGTCTTGTATTAATATTCTTCCCTCTATGTCATAAACCTGAAGTTGGTGGCGTCCTGTTTCATTAGAATTAAATGTCAATAGGGTAGAAGTTGAAAAAGGGTTCGGATAAGCATAGGAGGTAAAAGGTTGCAGGGATTGAGTTTCGTTCATAGAAGTAAATCCCGTTATGGTGTTGTTAGTTGTGTTTGTTATAACGGGAGAATTGTAATCAAAATAAATGGCAGCTGTATTATTAATGACAGTGTTAAGCGGTAATCCTAAATGTGGTTGTATTTGAAAACACACATAGCCATGACTGTTAGGTTCGTCGATATTGCTATCGGGTAAAAGTATTTGATCAAATCGAAATTCAAGTACGTTTCCATTACGAATATTTGTAATAAGCGTATGACTGGCGCTAATAAAATGAAAAGTGCTCATGTCTAATAAAGGACTTATTGTATCTCGAATGATAACCGTAAATGCTGTATCCGTTCCTGTATTTTGGAAATTAATTTGATACTTCAATAGATCTTGGTGACCTATGTTTCCAGACGGCTCAACCGTTTTATTGTTTGGATCGAATGATGCTTGCACAAGTGGTTTACATTCTACAAAATTGTTGCTAGGAACTGTATCGCCAACAACAGGCAATACAGTTGCTGTGCTATTAAGTATCGTTCCAGCCAATACCGTATTGCTCAATTCTGTGTTTAAAAGAAATGTATTCGATTCTCCAGGTTTTAAATTGGAATAGGCAAATGTTAACGTATTTCCATTAATACTTTGTGGCGTTGTTCCTGACAAATAAGTTAAATTATTATCAAGCGTGATGGTAACTGTATTCGAAAGTGTATCGGTTCCAATATTTTTCACCACTAAAAAATAATTGGGGCGAGAACCTGGTCGATGGACATTTGCATTTAACTCTACACTAACGTCAGTAATTCCAGAAAGAATGTTGACACCGAAATTAAGCGAGTCAATGGTTAATCCCATTGGTGTTACGATTTTTGGAGAGGGACTAGAGGTAATTATCCAATAAGGTTGCGGATAAAGTTGAATGGTGTAAGTAGGGGTATTGCTAAAATAATTGTATCGATAAGTGCCGGAAGTATCGGTATTCACGACAATGGCATTTGGATCTACTTTAAGCGATTGATTTTGTAAAAATGGCTCGTTCGCTTGCCGTGTTCCATTGTTGTTTTTATCCCAATAGACTTTGCCACTTAATCGTCCCGACATCAAAACACTATTGAGTGGTAAACGATAGCATCCATAGGCATATCCATTTAAATAAATATAATTTGGATCATTTGTAAATTCTTTGGTTTCAGTGCAATTACTCAAACTATCAAGTTTAAGTCCTGCATTAATTTGGGACCATACAGTATTATTGCTTGAGCACATATAAACTCCTCTGTTAAAAGTAGGGTTTGAAAAGAAATATAACGTGTCAATAATTTGAATTTCTCCTGGTAAGTTGTTGGATGGATTAACTCCCGTGTTTAATAGATTCCATGTAGCGCCCGAATCATAAGACCTGTAAATTTTACTGTAGTTAAAGCAAGTATAAATGCTATCTTGAACAATGGAGAAATCAACAACGCGTCTTTCAATAACCGAGAGGGAGCTACTGAGAGACGTCCAACTTAATCCAGAATCTGGCGACATCAACAATCCACCTGGACTTCCTGCAAAAAGTTTGTTTTGATGCCATTGTAATTTAGAAATGGTTAAGGTCGTGAAACCACTATTGGCAGCAATCCATGTTAAACCACTATCAATCGATTTATAAACTCCGTTATTTGTAGTTGCTAAATAGAGTTCCGAATTTCCTTTGATTAAATCATTGGGACTATACGTGCCTGTAGGTAAGCCATTGGTTATTTTATTCCAAGTATTTCCATTGTCAACACTTTTGTATAGTCCAGAGTCTGTTCCTGCGAAATAAGTTCCGCCGTGGCTTTTGATAAAGCGACTTACACTTCCTTCCAACGGAAAACCTGTACCGATCGAATTCCAAGTGTCTCCCTGATCTGATGAACGAAGTAAGGTTCCATTGTTTTGATCCGAGGTGTATAAATAATTATCGCCGTCGTTAAAATAATATTTGCCTAAGAAAGAGTTTGAAGTAAGTCCATTATTTCTTTCTGTGAAAGAGCTTCCTTGATTCTGCGATAAATAAAATTTAAATGAGCCTGCCCATAAATCTCCGTTGTTTTCATGAATAAATCCATATCCATTTACATTAATTTGAACAGGAGGGGGAAGGTTCATAACAGACCAAGTTATTCCATCAGTGGATTGATAAATTCCAGCGTTGGAACTTATCAATATCGTATTACCTACAGTAATAATATTTTTTATTGTAAATGGAGGAATTCCAGGTATTGTACCATTTGAAAAATTTGTACCTCCATTGGTGGAATATCGAAACGGATTCGATGTATTGGGTAACGCACCCACCCAAGTGTTATTTATTTTTCCAAGATAAACTTTGTTGTTCACTCCTAAACTCAGTCCAGTAACCGCAGTAAAGGATGCTCCATTATTGATCGAAATGGTAGTATTAGTTGAGTTGTTGATGAGGATCGTGTCACCGTCCTGGATCATGTCATTCACATATTGATTAGAAAGAAATAATTGCCATGATTTACCATCATCCGATGAGCGAAAAATTCTATTGTTGAATCCGCCTATACAACAGTATATATAGTTTGGTGTGGAATATAATTTATAATAAGGAATGGTAGGTGTAACACCTGTTTTCCCTCCAACTGGTATTTCAGTTCCCGCTTTTTCCCAAGTAGCACCAAAATCATTTGAAACATATAATCCACTGTAATAACAGGCCGCAAATATTTTATTCCCTTTTACAGCTAAGCCATTGATGGTGTTTTCAGGAAGTCCATGTACTTCTTTCCAGTTTAACCCATTATCGGAAGTTCTAAAGAGGCCCGTTGGTGTAGCAGCAAATAAATAAGGCGCTTGAAAAGCCATTGAATTTACTCCCCCGTAATTAGGTCCAAGGGTTCTTTCCCATTGGGCAAATGTTGTAGAACAGAAGAAAATTAAGATTACAATTATATAGTTCGATTTCAACTTTGTTTTCATGGTTTGAATGTGTATTAAGCAAATAGTGGTTAATTACAAACCTTAAAAATAGTAAGTTTAATCCAATAATGACTTTAATAAAATAATAAGATGAGGAAATAGTAAAGATTTATGTACGGTTTTACCTTGTTGTTAAAGATGTGTTTACTGAGCTAAAAACACTTTATCATCGTTTTGAAAAGGAATAAATAAGCTTTTATTCTGAAATAATGATGTGGTACTTAATATGAAGAACGTCTGAGTCGAAATTTTGACCTTCCAGAAATATCTAGACCATCTAACCAAATTATTTTTATCTATAAAAATGGAGTGGAGCAAGGAGTTTCCTTTTTTCAAAATCGCAATCTTCTAAACTCCATTTCATTAAAAAAGTGAAAAAATCAATTAAAAAAATCCTGTTGCAATTTTTAATTACAACAGGATTTTTTTAGTCTACTAAATTTTTAATGTTTTACAATGAATTTGCCTCTAGAAGTTTGAATTCCTTGGGTAAATTGATACGTGTAAATTCCATTGTTTAATTGAGTTACATCCAAATTCAATTTGTTTTCACCCATGTTTAAATTTGAATTTAATTCACGAATTGGGTTTCCGGTGAAATCAAATACTTGCAATTGTGCCGTGCTCCTTTCTTCAGATGTAACCGTAAATATTACTTGTTCAGAAGATGGGTTTGGGTGAACAGAAATTAACACCGGCGTTGTGAATAGAACGGAAGCTGACCAAGGTCCAAAGGCACCATTGGTACCTGAAGCGAAACAGTTAGAGCGTACTCTACATTCATAGACAGAACCTCCTATTAAGTTTTGTAATGCCACCGTTGTTGTTGAAGTAGTAATATTTATCCAGGCGGTGTTAGGATTGCTAGTAGATATCATTCTATAACTAAACTGATAATTGGCAGCTGATGAAACGGGACTCCATATAGCAAATGCTGCAGTGGAAGTAATGTTCCCAACCGTTAAGGTTTGTGGGGCTGGACAATTCGATTGAACTAAAGTGGTAAATGTTCGTGCTACGGACCAAGTACTTTTTGTTGAAATGTTTCCTGCAGAAGTGCAAATACTTCTTACTTGCCAAGTGTAAACACTACCTGATAATAATCCACTAATAGCTTTAGAATTAGTGGAACTTGATTTATAGCTCCATGTTGTTGTAGTGCTTAATTTATAACGAATTCGGTAAGATGTAGCACCTGTCGAATTCCAGTTCAGTGTGGCGGAGGCGTTGGTGATATTAGTTTCAAAAAGATTTGTAGGAGCATTGCAAGTGAAAGTTCCTGATGTTGTTGTAAAGAATACAGAAGCACTATAGGGACTGGTTAATGTGTTGGGTGTAGAATTAGAACAAATGGTTCGCACTTGCCATTCGTACATAGTTGATGGTAATAAATTGCTTAGTGGAAAAGAGGTATTAGAAACAGTTATCACCGTCCAGCTAACTGTATTCGCTATTCGATATCTAACATTGTATGAATTGTTGACCAAGGCAGGTTGCCAATTTAAGAGGGCACTAGTAGATGTAATATTCGTGGTGGATAATCCGGTAGGAGTAGGGCAGGTAGTGGTAGATGGTAATGTCGTAAATACAACACTATTCGACCAAGCACTTAGAAAAGCGACGCCATTAGGGTTTATGCAATAGCGGGCAACCTGGTATTCATATGGAGACGCCGGAAAAAGATTGATGAGGTTATAGGATACTCCTCCTGACGGAATAGTATCCCATGGACTTCCAGCTGCATTTATTAATCGATACCTTATTAGAATATTTGTATTAAGTGAAGTTCCACTTATAGTCCAACTTAAAGTAGCAGAATTGGAAGTAATATTTGTGGCGGGATTCGCCACGGGAGCTTGACAATTGGTTTGGGCTATAGCACTGTAAAAGGGTAGGAAGCTCATTAAAACCAAGGCGATTTTAAAGAGAATTTTAATGGTTGTTTTCATGTGAGTTTTGTTTTAAGGCATTGAGATATCAATTGCAATTTAGCGTTAAATGTCGAGAAAATTATTGTGTTTGTCAAGATAGTGTAATGAAAAAAGGCTGAAAAAAATAGCAATAGAGCGACCAAGTAGAGTTTTTTTCGATATAATTGTTCTGGAGTCGAAGTAAACGGTCAATTTTTGAAAAGAAAGAGACCTATAACCAAGATTAGAATATTTTTATTTTAGCTTGAATGGAAAGTTTTCTTGATTCAAATTCATCCGAATTAAGAAGCTTCCAATCCTTTGCTTTTTTTGTTGATTTACATCTTGAGTTGCGGTGACGATACAACCTGTCTATAAGGTTTGCAGTAGATCCATTATAATATTGGTCAATTGATTTTGAATAAAGGTTATATACTTTAAATATATTTTATAAAAATTGATATTCCAGAAAAGTCGGAAATAAAGTTAAATTAAGAAATAGTGGAGAATATCGGAGTCGAACCGATGACCTCTTGCATGCCATGCAAACGCTCTAGCCAACTGAGCTAATCCCCCATTAATTTATTTGAGCAATGATACTGAACCGATGAAGACCTTCCTGACAAGTCGGGACGCTCTTGCCAGCTGAGTTAATCCTCCAATAATTCTATTCCAAAGGCTATTTTGGAATAATTAGTTCGCAAATTTAGCTTTTTCAATTATGAAAATGGTCGAAACCAGGAATAAAATTTATTCGAAAACTATCCATTTCTCATCTCCCATTTAAAAATTCTACTTCCGCTTCACCTTGATCGGTCTTAGCTTGTCCATCTGGTTGAAACCCACGCACAAGAAAATAAGGAAGGTAATGTAAAGTGAAGTAAATATGCCAGTGGTATGATTTAGTTTTAAGATTAGGGCGAAGGTAATATGTAGGAACGCGGTTTGAATAATTCCCACTGTACCAAAATGATAAAGAAGGCGTTTATTGATTTCATTTTTTTTGCTTTGAATAGGAAAGTTAGTGAATAATGATGAGTAAATAAAATTATTTAAGATTCATCATCGTTTTTGTATAATTTTTTGGAGTGTTCAACGTGCAAAATATGTAGTAAACGATGAATGATAGGCGCAAAGAAAACGGCAGTGATACTTAAAAGGCTACTCCTGAATCGAGTGCAGAGAACGAGGAAAAGAGGATAGAGGGGGTGTTCTTCATCTCCGCCATTGGACCCATTCCTGTAAGTATCATGCAGGCCATGTGAAAACTGTTGAGCCATGTTAATGCTCCTAGGTAATGGTAGCCAAGAGTGCCTATCACTAAAGAAATAAAGACGAGTCCAAATGCAAAAAATGAATACCTGCCTAATCGAAAAATGAAGCGCTGTAGTGGAACTACTTTCTGATCACGGTTTTCGAGTTTCATAAGAGGAGTCGGGATTAGTGAGTTGAATTAAATACTCTCTACATATTTTTTAAAGTTGTCTAAAATGGCTTGCCATCCATCACGCTGCATTTCTTCGGGATTTTGATTTTCTGGATCGAAGGATTCGCTAATGAATACTTTGCTGTCGACTACCTCAAATGTGATTTGTACTTTTCTTCCGTCTTCTAAATTATACTCAATGAATTCATGATCTTTAATGGAAACATATTCTCCAATTAAATCGAATGCAAAGCTGCCGTCTTTTGCAGCCATGCCAATGGAAAATTTCTTGCCGACTTGTAAATCATTTACAGCGGAAGGCGCATGCCAATCGTCGGAAGCAAAATACCATTGTGTGATGTGTTCAGGAGATTCCATGCATTCCATACTTTTTCAATGGTAGCATGGACCGATGTACTGACTGTGATCATATTTCTTTGGATATTATTTCCTTTCTATGATGAATTTTTTTACGTCTAATGATTTTCCGCTTTGCATTCTAACGAAGTACATGCCGTTAGGTAGATCGAGCTGGTAGTCTTGTTTACTTCCATTCCAATTGCCACTGTATACTTTTCTTCCTTTAACATCATAGATATCTAGGTTGGCTTGTTTTTGAGTTGTAGAACTGATTGAAAAAATCCTTGATTGAGAGTAGGGAATAATTCAAAGGGTGAAGGTGTTTGATAGTTGGTAGAAATTCCAGTGAAGGAACTGAGATCTGAAAACCAAATTCCCCTGCCAAAAGTGCTGATGTAAATTCGATTCATCGCCGGATTGAATTCTATGTCGCTCACTATAACATTGGGTAGTCCATTGCTGATTTTCACCCATGTTGTACTCCCGAAATTCAAAACATAAATACCAATATCTGTTGCCAGCATTAGATTGTCGCTGCCAGGAATTTGCTTGATGCAGTTGATCGGAATATTCGGAAGATTGTAGGAGATGTTTGTCCAGGATTGGCCTCCATTAATCGATTTAAAAACTTTCAAGCCATTGGTGAGTCCAGCCATGCTTACGTAGATGGTACTTGCATTACTTAAACCAATTTCTACTGATGTATAATAAAGGGAGTCGGGCAAGCCTGCTGTGATATTAGTCCATGTATTTCCCCCGTTGTTGGTTCTAAAGAGTTGTCCTGGATTGGAAAACTCATAACGTACACGTCTAGCCGCAACGAGTACATTTGAATTACTGTTGGCAACAGCTATGGCTGAAAGTTCGTTTCCATAGAAATTAGGCGGAGGAGGGAAGTTGGAAATGGGACTCCATGAAAGACCACCATCAGTACTTTCGACCACATTTTCATAGCCAATATATTGCCTAGGATATTGATTGTTGTCAGCAATAATGGGCGTGGTCCATTCTGCGTTTTCACCATTTATATTCGCTCCCAGCCAAAACATGCTCATGCCACCGTCGAAGGTATTGTCGAAATTTCCAAACTGTGAACTTGCTGTAAAAGTTCCGAAAGAGGCAGTGTCCATCACGTTGTCCATCCCATCACCTCCATTAACCGTCGACCAACTTAATCCATCGAAATAGAAAGTAGCATTGTCTTGAGCTCCTGCCACTATTTCATTGCTGGTGGTTTTTGAAGAGCTAAGTCGGTAAAAGGAAGTGGTATTCATTCCATCACTTACATCTTGCCAAATCGTTTGAAATAGGTTGCCGCTATTTAAATCATTCCAAGTAGAAGAAATGATATTGTTTGTTCTGTAAACACCACCATCGCAACATAAATAAATTTTATTGGTTGCTGAATGGTATTTCAATTGATGGACGTCAGCATGTATGGAAGGACCATATTCATTGGTCCAATATCCAGCTGGATCAAATGTATTAGCACCATCATCCGATGCCCATAAATTTACGCCACCTACATAAATTTTATTGGGATTATTGGGATGAACTAGAAATCCTACATCATAAGTTCCCTGTCCGCCTGAACTTAATCCTTCATCCCAAGTGAGCAGATTAAGGGTGTTGTATTTTAATGTCCATGTGTTGCCCGCATTATTTGTTTTGTAGATACCATACATACCGCGAAGAGAATCTACAGCGAGGGCATATATGATGTTAGGGTTGGAAACAGATTGCGATAAACAAATGCGTTGCACAGATCCTCTCGGAGGAATGCCTGTAGTTAATAACGTCCACGTAGTACCGAAGTCGGTTGATTTGTATATGCCCGCAGATCCGATGTTGGAATTTTTTACCCATCCACTTGCCGCAAATAAGGTATTAGGTGTAACAGGATCTTGAATTAAGTCCCAAAAGAGGGAGTCGTGAACAAGTGTCCAGTTGACTCCCGCATTGGTTGACTTATACATTCCGCTAACTCCACAGGCCACCACGTTGTTTGTATTGGTTGGATGAATGATAATCTTGCGAATTAAACTTACATCTCCTTGGGTTAATGAAAATGATAAACCAGTAGGCGTCCAAGTTAATCCGCCGTCTGTGCTTTTATAAACTCCAATGCCATAATGGGTGTGGCGTTTTCTGCCATCTAGAAAAAATCCGATTCCAATGTATTCAAAATCACAAACAGAAATATAAATCGTGTTTGGGTTGATAGGATCTATGGCAATGTCGGAAATTCGTGTGATGGGTAAATTGTCGGTGAGTGGAGTATAGGTAACTCCATTGTCAGTGGTCTTCCATAACCCGCCTTGCAACGCCTACATAAAAGATGCTGGGGTTGATAGGGTCAAATTCAATACAGTTAACTCTACCCATTCCATTTTGCATATACCCCGTAAGATTGGTGGGTAGTTGGTAAGGGCCAAAGGGAAGCCAAAAGTTCGATACGCCAACTCGTTCTTGACTTGAACTATTTTCGGCCGATTCAATGAGTAGCTTTGTGTATTCATGAAGTCCAGTGGGTTCTCCTTGTGCATCGGTATGCATTTGCATATCAGACTCCCATCGTTTGATGAATTTCCAATTCTTGCTTTCTTGTAAGTTGTTTGTGTCTTTCCATGCAGCGAAATCACGTTGCATTTGTTTAAATGAGGGCTTTTCTTGTGGAGAAAATTGTAAGAGTGCTTGAGCACTCAGATCAAATAGTGGTAACGAAAGTACCAACCATAGAAAGATTGATTTATAAGTTTTGGAGTTCATCTTTCAAAAGTAAGAAGAATTACAGTGGAATCACAATACTGCTCGATGCAAAATCTTAGTTTACAAATTAATTACACTAAAAGCGTCTAAAAACGAAGAGCCGTCTGGTCATTGCTGACGAGACGGCTCTCGGTAATAAATAAGTATACTCTTATTGAGTGATGATCATGCGCTTGGTAATTTGTTGTCCTTCGTACACCAATGTATAGGTGTATAAGCCCGGTGCATAACCCGCTGTATTTAATTGTACAGTATGTTTACCTGCTGCCATATTTTGATCAGCGATAACAGATACTTCTTGACCAATCATGTCGTGCAATACAATTCGAACTTGACCTTGTGTTGGAATCATGTATTCGAAAGTAGTATTCTGAACGGCAGGGTTTGGATAGTTCTGACTCATTCCGAAATCATTGATTGCAAATTCATCAATTCCTACAGGAGAACATAATCCTAAGTCTTCAAAACATACATCATCAATAGACCATCCTTCGTCTGTAGCACTGTAGTCAGAAGCAAATCTCCAACGAATAACTACTTGTGCATCTACGTCAGGACGGAACGCTTTTTCTGATTTAAACCAGGTGTTTCTATATCCTGTAAATCCTTTTAACGTTGGATCACTTGGGTCTAATTCCGAAACATAAGTGTAATTAGGGCTCGCTCCGAATAAAGTAATATTGGGCGTTCCTGTCATATCTAACCGGTTCCATGTTACACCATAATCCGTAGAATAATCTAATGCACCACCATCAGAACCGTATTCCATTCTAAATTGCTGCCAAAAGCTTATGAGGTAACAATGACCCGCCTGAACGCGGAATAAGGAAGAAAATAAACCAGAGGAATCTTTGTTTGCATAATTGGAAGTTAGATTAGTTGTCCAAGCTGTATTACCAGTATGAGCTCCATTAAGATTTGGCTTCGCGGGTGTACCTTGTTGCCATAGTCCACCGGTGCAGTACGAAAATGAATTAGAGGTTACCCACTGATTGCCTGTTTCCGAAACTTGTGCAAAATGGTAATTGCGAAGAAGGAACTGAGTCAAACACTAAAATGGTAGCACATGCAGTATCATCAAATTGATACAAGTCAGTTGTTCCATTTGGATTGTCAGTATAAACACAAACCTGATGAAATCCGGGTACAGCAATCCATGTATTATTGAAATTATGAATACGTGTGCTATCTGGTGCTAATCCATTTGGAAGATAAGTTACCGGGTCATTTGAAACCAAGGCTCCATCAATTGTTAATGATATGTTGTGATTAAACACTGAGTTAATACCATTGTTATTGATAGGGGAAGCAAAGGTGATCGGCTGACCAGGGAAAATAAATTGGCAAGGAACAGAAGTATTGACAGCGATTGTCTTTACTGAAAGTGGAATTGGAACAAATATTTCGAAATTATCTACCGATACTCCATCACCATTGGTGAAGTTTCCAGATCTAAATACAAAACGGAATTGTACCAATGAAACAGAAGTACCGCCAACGGCTGAAGTAACATCTTTAAAAGATGACTGAATCCATCCGCCACTAATATCATCCCAACTACCTAATTGGTTATACCAGTTTGTAACGGTTTGTGTAGTTGGCTGTAATAATGTCCAAGGTCCATTGTTCACAGAGAATTCAATAAACATTTGATCACCAAAGGCATAAAGTGTGCGATTTTGATAGAATCTTAAAATAGCAGCTTGTGCTTGTTGGAAATCAAAGAATGGAGTAGTAACAACAGTATTTGCATTTCCAACCATTCCAGTATTTAAATTAACATCCCAACACGTATTTGATAAGTATGCACCTGTTGTTGATCCAAAGTTTGGAGTACCAAACTCCCAGATACAAGCAGCGTTACCACCTGGCTCAATACTAGGTGCCCATCCTATATTTCCTGATTCGAAATCGTCCGAATAGCCAACAGTGTAGGTTGGAGTTAAAAGCGGTTGACCAATTATAACGGAACAAGTATTATCATTAGATGGTTCTACGTCGGTTGATAATGACGTCCATGCACAAATAGTATCAGCTCCTTGAATAACTGTAAAGTTGGGAAGCACTACCGTAGTAACGCCACAAGGTGGTAAAGAACCATTCCAAACGATTGTAACAGGATTAGATCCATTAACAGTATAAGTAATTGGAGTTGATGTAATAGTAGTTGCTCCATAATTTTCGAGGGTTACAACCACAGGTACACTTGCTCCTGCAGGAGCACCTCCAGTAGGTTGATTGATTGCTGATATACCAACGTCATCACCAGTGGCTGCATAAATACAGAAATCATCCATAGAGAATCCATCAAATGTGCCACTTCCGTCCGTTCTGAAGTTGAAACGGAATTGAATTGGAGTTGGATTGTTAAATATTCCATTAGTACAACATAATTTGTACGAAGCACCTTTCCATCCATTGCTATTTCCTTCCCAAGCAAAAGTTAAACTTGAGTTCAACGATAAATCAGTATACCAATTTACTCCGCATGGATCTGGATTTATAGCATCACCCGAACCAACTGTAGTCCATGTAACACCATTGTCATTACTGAAATCTAATCTCCCCCATCAAAACCATCTTCAAGGTTGTAATTAATAAAGAATTCAATTCTTCCAGCTCCAATGGTTGAGAAGTCGAAATACGGAGAATATAAATCGCAATTAGCATTATCGTTGTAGGTCGTATTTAGGTTAATATCCCATGCATTTAAACTACCTCCATTTCCTCCTGTTGTGGACTGAAAGTTAGGTGCTCCAAGTTCCCAATTAGTACCAGGATTTCCACCAGGGGCTATTTGACTTGACCATCCAATATTTCCAGATTCAAAATCATCACAATAAGAAGGGGTCATGCAAGCGTTGGAATTCCGATAAAATTACTACAAACTGTATCATTCATTGAAATACAATCTCCTACTAGCTCTGTCCAAACACAAATGGTGTAATTACCAGAATCTACAGGGGTATTTGGAATCGTGAAAGTAGTGGTAGAGCCTGTTGCCAAAGTTCCAACAAATGGAATTGAAGTTTGGGGTATACCGTTAATAGACCAACCGATATTGAAATTAGATTGTGCTAATTGACCGTAGTTTTCTAAAATCACCGTAATATCTGTGGTGTTTCCTGCTGGTTGACCGCTTCCAGGAAGTGGAGCTGAAATAACATTTACACCAATATCATCATTACAAGGTACGATGATACAGAAATCATCAAAGTGCCAACCTGCATCTTCAACAGAAGGATCACTCGTGAAAATATAACGGAATCGAACGTCTTGACTACCTCCAATTCCAGCAACTGTACCTAATTTATAACGTGACTGTATCCAACCAGTAGGTGCGTTATTGGGTCCATCCCAAGCAGGTAATGTAGAAGAATTAATTGAAGCGTCAGTGTACCAATTTGTACCATTTGGATCATTTAGCACTCCTAAAATCGTCCAGGTGTTTCCTCCGTCTGTGGAATATTCTAAACGAACTCCATCCCATCCAGTTTCAACATAACGATTTTGCCAAAAACTTAAGTTAGCTACAGTTGTTGTCGAGAAGTCAAAAGGTGGAGAAACTAATGTTGAATTTGTATTGGAAGAATAACTTCCTACGCCTCCAATATCACCAACACCCCATACATTAACAGGGAATGTGCTGTATTTAAATCTGGACCAGAAGGTGGCGCATTCGTCCATAAAGATCCAGAAGAATTTGGATCAGGATTCCATAAAGTACCAGCTATCTCGAAGTTGTCACAATAGGGGAAAGTAATTGGGCCTTTTAAAATGAAACAATACTCCCCAACGGCAGGATGACGAACCATATTGTTGCAACCTGAATTGTCATATGCTTCAAAGTACCAACAGATTGTATCATTTGCATTGCCAGCTGGTATTGTAGCTGCAAAGGCAGAATCGAAAATATTAAACATTAATTCACTTTGGAAGGGAGCTCCGTTCACTGAATAAAACATTTCGGCAAAACCAGGTCCAACAAAAGGATGAGCGATACCACTTGCATCATTAGCCCAAACCCAAACATCAAATGGTCCTAGATTATTATAGATATCTCCAACCCATAATGTCTGCCCCGGATAAGGAGCTCCAGCAGTAGGGTCCACTAACTCACAAGGAGCCCCAGTAACACAAATGTCATCAAGTAACCAACCATAACGACCTGCAAGGCCATTAATTACATCGGTCATTAAAAAACGAATTTGAACGGTAGCTTGGTTAGCCATTGACATGGATAAATCAAAAGTTTCTGATTTCCACCAAGCATTTGTTGGTGCGGTGGTTGTGCCACCAGCCCAATCAAAATAAGTAGCTTAAGAAAACGAATTAAGGTTGTTTTGGAAACTTATATTTCCATTATAAACCACGTTCTGGGTGGGACCAACTATTGCATCAAAAAGTAATCCAGTTGATACCTCCATCAATGGTGTATTGCAATTGCGCTTTATCTGTAAATTCAATTTTACAAATTTGCTTAAAATCAAGAACCACAAAGTTTAAACCTGTGGTGTTAAAAACTGGTGAAGTGAGAGTAACTACACCTCCTCCAGCTTGATATTCCCCTCTAAAACTGTTGAGGCACTTACGGAGTAGTTGACATCTATACTCCATCCTGGGACTCCGGCTGATGTTGCCGAAACGGTCCCTCCATCGAAGTTCTCGCACCATAATTGCGTCGCTTGTGATTGAGCAGCGCAGTAGGATAATAGTGCAAAAAACGAAAGTAGTAATCTTTTCATAGGGTATTGGTTTTATTGTTAACGTGTTTATTTTTAGAGTAGAAATCAAAAATAGATATTATATAGTTGTAATTGGGTTCATAAAGGTAAAAAAAAACTGAATTATTAACACTTTTATTTTTAATATGGTTAATGGCGTTGAATGTTGGGGCAATAGCTTTTGCAATCAAGTATCTGAAGTAAATTTTGTTGAAAAATTTAGTCGTCAATCCATGATTTATAGTAATCGTCGCTCATTATTTTTAATCCTTCTTCGGTGAGCCACAATGGTTTAAAGGTATCAATCATGACAGCTAACTCTTTCGTCTCTTTTTTTCCAATGCTTTTTCAACAGTCCCTGGGTGTGGACCATGTGGGATTCCGGCAGGATGTAAAGTAATCATGCCCTTCGTGACGCTTTTTCGACTCATAAAATCACCATCTACATAGTATAAAACTTCGTCAGAATCGACATTACTGTGATTGTATGGTGCTGGAATTGCTTCCGGATGATAATCGTAAAGTCTTGGAACAAAGGAACATATAACATAATTATGTGCCTCAAAGGTTTGATGAACAGGAGGTGGCTGATGCACTCTTCCAGTGATTGGTTCAAAGTCTTTGATGTTTAAAGCCCATGGATAATGGTTACCATCCCATCCAACGGCATCAAAAGGATGGGTTGCATAGATGTAGGGATAGATGATTCCTTGCTTTTTGATCATTACGCGGAAATCACCTTGCTCATCATGCGTTTTGAGGTTTTCAGGTTTGCGTATATCGCGCTCGCAAAATGGAGAATGTTCTTCCAGTTGCCCGTATGCATTACGATATTGACGTGGCGTTTCGATAGGTGAAAAGAGTCAACAATTAATAACCGGTTGTTAGCATCATTGAAGTGTAATTGAAAGATGGTCCCTCTAGGAATGACTAAATAATCGCCATAACCAAAATTAATTTCTCCATAGATGGTTTTTAAAACTCCGCTTCCCTCATGGACGAAAATGAGCTCATCTGCGTCTGCATTTTTTAAAAAATAATCACTGATGGATTTTTTTGGAGCTGCTAATGAAATGTGCAAATCGTTATTTACTAACACCGCTTTCTTGCTTTCGATATAATCGTCTTCTGGTCGAACATGGAATCCTTCAAAACTCTGGTGACGCAAAAATCGCTGGAAAGCAATCTTGGGTTCACGTGAAAAAGGCTCGCCTACTGATTTAACTAAAGTAGGTGCATAGGCATGATATATCAACGAATAAACATTCGAAAATCCATGCGTCGATACCAATTCTTCTGAATATAAGGCCCCGTCCGGTTTGCGAAACTGGGTATGTCGCTTTTGTGGAAATTTTCAAGTGAATGATATTGAGGCATGTTTAACAGTTTTAAAAGTTGCAAGATACAATCTCGCAACTGATTTTAAGCAGAATGCTTTCGCAAAGTTAACCAATGGTTACTTTTGTAAAAAATATTAATATTATGAAACTCGTTTCTTATCGCCAAGATGGCCAAAATTTATTAGGATTATATATCAATCAGAAGATTTACAATGTTGCAGATGCTGGTAAATTATTGGGGAAGATGGGGGCATCGACCATGAAAGAGTTGCTCGACGGCGAAGAAAGAATGATGAACGAAGTGCGTGAGATGGAAGCTAAAATTAAGGAAGGAAAAGTGGAGATGCCTTCTTTTTTATGGTCTGAATTAAAGATCATTGCTCCTGTGCCTGAACCTACTTCTTGCCGCGATGGCTATGCCTTTCGTCAGCATGTTGCGGCCGCACGTCGTAACCGTAAAGTAGATATGATTGAAGAGTTCGATGAATATCCGATCTTTTATTTTACGAATCACAATGCCATCCAAGGGCCAGGTGATATTTGGTGTATGCCCGATCATTTTCGTCAGCTCGATTTTGAATTAGAAGCCGCGGTGGTGATTGGAAAAAGAGGTAGAAACATTCGTGCGGCTCAGGCCGATTCTTATATCGCGGGGTATACTATCATGAATGATATGAGTGCTCGTCTGCTTCAAATGGAAGAGATGAAGTTAAATTTGGGACCGGCAAAGGGAAAGGATTTTTCTACTGCTATCGGACCTTACTTAGTGACTCCAGATGAATTGAATGCATTTATAACGACGCCTAAAGAAAATCATACTGGCGATCGATATAATTTGACCATGAAATGCCATGTAAATGGAATTCAGGTAAGTGAAGGAAACATGGCACAAATGGATTGGACCTTTGCTGAAATTATTGAAAGATGTGCTTACGGAACCGATATTATACCTGGAGATGTGATAGGTTCTGGTACCGTAGGAACAGGTTGTTTCTTGGAACTCAATGGTACTGGTAAATTAAATGATCCTAATTATCCTGTGCAATGGTTACAGGAAGGGGATGTGGTGGAAATGACAATTGACGGATTGGGATGTTTGTCGAACACGATCCGAAAAGAAGAAGATAAATTTTCTATTCTTGATCTAAAGAAAAAAGTGAAACACGCTCATTAATTGGAACGAATGAAAAGTAAAAAAGCCCCTCATTTCGAGGGGCTTTTTTTGTGAGTATTTGGTAGATTTTTAGCAAGCACTTCTCGTCTCGAATTTGCCAGCCAGGACAGCCTTACGGGGCTGTCCTTTTACTGACAATCAACCTAAAAACACCAAAACCATCTTTTTGCCTTACAGGGCAAGTGTTTTTGAAACCTTACGGGGTTTCGTTTATGTTCTTTTTATTTGATCAGGTCAGTCGCGGGTAACCTTACGGGGTTACCCGTTTTCTGACATCAACCTAAAACCAAATAAAAACTTTAATTTTTTTAAGAACGTCTGCAATACTGAATTGCGGATATGTGAAATTAAACGCCGAACCTCCGTTAAGGTTCGCGTTTTTAGCTAAAATCTTACAACTTATCTTACAATTATTATATCTTATTGACTTCTAGTTTAGATGAATCAATTTTGTTTGATTATTTTGAAGCGACTTGTGCAGTTGTTGTTCCTTTCTTCATTTCATTTTTAATAAATCGTGGAGGTAGATTCCCTACCTTTGCAAGGTTAAATTTGAACCAGGATGGAAATCGTATTGAATAAGATAGAAGATGCTATTAATGCAATTCGTGAAGGGAAGATCATCATTGTAGTTGACGATGCGGATCGTGAGAATGAAGGTGATTTTTTAATGGCTTCTGAATGCGCTACTCCTGAATTGGTCAATTTCATGGCTACTCATGGTCGTGGATTGATTTGTGTTTCACTGAGTGAAGAGCGTTGTGAAGAATTAGATTTACCCATGATGGTGAATAAAAACACAGCTTCTCATGAAACAGCCTTTACCATCTCGGTCGATTTGTTGGGACAAGGATGTACTACCGGTATTTCTGCTTCTGATCGCTCTAAAACCATAAAGGCTCTGGTAAACCCATCTACAAAAGCTGAAGAACTAGGGCGACCTGGACACATTTTTCCTCTTAAAGCTAAGAAAGGTGGCGTAATTCGCAGGGCAGGACATACAGAAGCATCCATGGACCTGGCTCGCATGGCTGGATATTTTCCGAGTGGTGTGATTGTAGAAATCATGAATGAAGATGGATCAATGGCACGCTTACCGGAGTTATTGGAGTTGGCAGCAAAGTTTAATATGGTCATCATTTCCATTGAAGATTTAATTAAATATCGCCTAGAGAAAGAGAGCTTGATCGAAAGAATGGTATCGGTGAACATGCCTACTACGCACGGTGAATTTGAGATGGTCGCTTATCGTCATAAAGAAAGTAACGAAGAACATCTTGCCTTGATTAAAGGTACATGGAAAGCGGATGAACCGGTAATGGTGCGGGTGCATTCCTCTTGTATGACAGGTGATATTTTTGGTTCTTGCAGATGTGATTGTGGTCCTCAATTGCACAATGCCATGGAGATGATTAATAATGAAGGGAAAGGTGTAATTCTTTATATGAATCAAGAAGGCAGAGGGATCGGATTGATGAATAAATTATTGGCTTACAAATTACAGGAGCAGGGCTTGGATACAGTAGATGCCAATTTGCAGTTAGGATTTAAGATGGATGAACGTGATTATGGTGTGGGCGCTCAAATACTTCGTGACCTTGGTGTGAGTAAGATGCGTTTAATGACTAACAATCCCACAAAGCGTGCTGGACTCATCGGTTACGGATTAGAAATCGTTGAAAGTATTCCCATCGAAATTTCTCCAAACCCACACAATAAACAATATTTAGAAACTAAGCGAGACAAAATGGGGCATGCCATTAAAGCCTAAATTCTCATTTTGTTCATATTCGAATACAATAGGTTCTTTCATAGTGCTGTGAATTTGTTCATTTTTTGATCAAAAACAAGTTTAATAATCCCTTGCTAAACTTTATCTTTGTATTCGTGTTTTTTTTCAGATATACACTCGATATAAATATATGACCTTAATAAAATCAATTTCAGGAATTCGTGGAACTATCGGCGGAAAAGCAGGCGATGGACTTTCTCCTGTTGATGTGTTAAAATTCACTTCAGCGTATGGAGTTTGGATTCAGAATTCACATCCTGGTGTAAAATGTAAAGTAGTGATCGGTAGAGATGCTCGTATCTCGGGTCAAATGGTGAGTGGATTGGTTGCCTCTACGTTGATGAGTTTAGGGATTGATGTGATCGATACTGGTTTATCTACTACACCTACCGTGGAAATGGCAGTGCCCTACCATCAAGCACAAGGCGGAATCATACTTACAGCTAGTCACAATCCTAAACAATGGAATGCATTAAAACTTCTCAATTCAAAAGGAGAATTTATTTCTGCAGAGAATGGTGCCGAAGTTTTAGAGATCGCAGAAGTTGGAAATGTGGAGTTTGCTGATGTGAATGGATTGGGGAAATTAAGTACAGATCAATTAGCAATAGCCCGACATATTGAAGCAATTTTAGCCTTGCCTTTGGTCGATCGAAAAGCAATTAAAGCAAAGAAATTCATTGTTGCCATCGATTGTGTAAATTCTACCGGAGGAATTGCATTGCCACCATTATTGAAAGCATTAGGGGTTGATGAGGTGATAGAATTATATTGTACACCTGACGGAAATTTCCCGCATAATCCAGAACCACTTCCTGAACATCTCACAGAAATTTCTAAAATTGTCGTGAAGAGTAAAGCACATGTAGGATTAGTAGTGGATCCGGATGTAGATCGGTTGGCGATAGTTTGTGAAGATGGTGAAATGTTTGGAGAGGAATACACATTAGTTGCGGTTGCTGACTATGTTTTACAACATAAGTCTGGGAATACAGTATCTAATCTTTCCTCTACACGTGCATTGCGTGATGTGACCGAAAAACATGGGGGTACTTATGCTGCAAGTGCGGTTGGAGAAGTAAATGTAGTCGAGAAGATGAAAGCTACCAACGCAGTAATTGGAGGTGAAGGAAATGGTGGTGTGATTCTTCCTGAATTACATTACGGTCGCGATGCACTTGCAGGAATAGCGTTGTTTCTGTCTCATTTGGCGAAGTCAGGAAAAACATGTTCTATGTTGCGCTCCGGTTATCCAAGCTATTTCATCTCGAAAAATAAAATTGAATTAACTCCCGATGTGAATGTAGATTTAATTCTGGATAATATTATTGAGAAGTATAAAATCATCCGGTGAATACAATCGACGGTGTAAAGATTGAATTCGACAAAGAGTGGGTGCATTTGCGTCGATCTAACACAGAACCTATTATTCGAATTTATTCGGAGAGTCAATCCATGACTACCGCAAATAATTTGGCCGGGAAAATTATGGCCGATATTAAAGATATTCTAAACGGAGTATTGTCAAAAGCTTAAAAGAAGTTTATTATGAAAGTGTATTTAGATAACGCTGCTACCACGCCTATGCATCCCTTAGTAGTGGAGGCAATGGTACCAATGCTAGCCAATCAGTTTGGTAATCCATCTTCTATTCATTCGTTTGGACGCGAAGTGCGAACTGTGATTGAAGGCGCAAGAAAAAAAGTAGCACAACTTTTACATGCCTCGCCCTCTGAAATATTTTTTACTTCCGGTGGAACCGAAGCTGATAATATGGTGCTTCGATGTTGTGTACTTGATCTCGGTATTAAGCACATTATCACTTCTCCGATTGAGCATCATGCAGTCTTACATACCTCAGAAGATATGGAGTCTCGTGGCTTTGCTAAAGTAAGTTTGGTGAATGTGGATGGTTGCGGTCGTGTAGATATGAATCATCTGGAATCTTTGTTAATGGAAAATCCCAAATCCCTGGTTTCTTTGATGCATGCCAATAATGAGCTAGGTACTATGATCTCATTGGTGGAAGTTGGAAACTTGTGTAGAAAATACGATTCGTTATTTCATTCCGATACGGTTCAAACAATGGGACATTATACACATAATTTATCAGAACTTCCTGTTGATTTTATTACGGGAGCTGCCCATAAATTTCATGGTCCTAAAGGTGTCGGTTTTTTATACATTAATCATCAAGTAAAAATTAAGCCTTACATCACAGGGGCGCACAAGAACGTAATATGCGTGGAGGGACTGAAAATGTTTATGGCATTGTGGGTTTAGCAAAAGCATTAGAGATAGCTTATGAGCATATCGACAGTGATATTAAAGAAATTTCTGCTCTTAAAAAATACATGGCTGAAGAATTGCAAAATTCTATTCCCGGTATTCAGTTTAATGGTGAAACTAATCCTGAGCATAGTTTGTACACCGTACTGAATGTATCTTTTCCTCCTTCCGATCATTCAGAAATGTTGTTGTTTAGTTTAGATATTGCGGGCATTGCCTGTTCAGCTGGGAGCGCATGTTCTTCTGGAAGTAATGTAGGTTCACATGTGTTGAATGGCATTAAAGCATCTCCGGATCGTACGGCCATTCGTTTTTCTTTTAGTCGATTTAATACCAAAGAAGAAATCGATTATTGTGTGGAGAAAGTGAGAGAATTATTCTTAGTGAAAGCTTAAGCCAATTTGATATTGGCTAGTAGACTAGATTGGGGTAGTTTGTTTTTTCAGATTTGGATTATGCCTTAATATTAAGTATCTTGTACCATGTATATACATAACATGAGAAAATTGCTACTTGCCGTATTGCTGATTACTGCTTTTGTAAGTTCAGGAAAAGCACAGTCGAATTTTAATGTTCAATTTCGATCGCACTTACCCTATGGTGCTGCTGTTGAATTGTCTAATATTTGGGGTTATGTAGATTCATTGGGAAATGAATATGCATTAGTAGGTGCACAAAATGGTTTGTCTATTGTTGATGTTACAAATCCAACCAATCCAATTGTAAAATTTACAGTAGCTGGAACTAATTCATTTTGGCGTGAGGTGCAGGTGCATGGCAAGTATGCTTATGTTACTACAGAAGGATGTTGTCTCGGGCTTCAAATCATAAATTTATCAAATCTTCCGGCTTCAGTAAGCTCGAAGTATTGGACAGGTTCGGGCGCTATTGCTGGAACTTTAGGTCGTATACATTCACTTCACATTCGTGATGGGTATGCTTATTTGAACGGTTCACAATTGTTTGGCGGCGCAGCCTTAATAATTTCTTTGGCAGATCCTTGGAATCCCGTTTATCTGTCGAATACTTCTCCCGGATTTTCAGGAAACACACGATATATTCACGATTGCTATGTTCGGAATGATACCTTGTGGGGTGCGAATATCTATGGTGGATATTTTTCAGTTTTCGATGTCTCAAATAAATCAAATCCTGTATTTATTAATGGGGAATATACACCCAATAATTTTACGCATAATACTTGGATGTCTGATGATGGAAGCTCCACTTTATTTACAACAGATGAAGTCAGTAATTCATTTCTTGCGGCGTATGATGTCTCCAATACATCAAATATAGTTTTGTTGGATAAGCTGCAAGGGAATCCAGGAAGTGGATCAATTATTCATAATACCTATATCAGAAATAATTTTGCTATCAATTCATATTATAAAGATGGTGTTACCATTGTGGATGTGAGTCGACCAAGGAATATGATCACAGTGGGGAAATATGATACCTATACACAGGGTGCCGGAAATGGTTTTAATGGTGCTTGGGGTGTTCACCCGTTTTTGCCATCAGGTAATTTGGTAGTGTCCGATATTAATAACGGACTTTTTGTGCTAACGCCAACGTATGTACGTGCTTGTTATTTGGAAGGCGTTGTTTCTGATTCTTGTTCCGGCTTGCCTTTGTCAAATGTTTCCGTGGTAATTACGAGTGGAACACATCACACTGAATTGTCACTGTTAAATGGTGAATTTAGAACTGGTACCGCTAACGCTGGAACATACACAGTAACTTTTAGCAAGTCGGGATATACATCCAAAGTAATTCAAAATGTAATGTTACAAAATGGTGTTTTGAATGCGATGAATGTTCAGTTGCGTCCAACGAATGCTGTGAATATTGCATCTGCTTCTACTTTCAACCCGCTTTGTTTTGCTGCCTCAACAGGAGCTATCAATATCACTACAGCCAATGGTACACTGCCCTTTACTTTTCTATGGTCGAATGGTGCTAGCGCTGAAGATTTAGCGGGTGTTACTGCAGGTAATTATACCGTGACGGTGGTGGATGGTGTTGGTTGTGCTGCAATGCGCAACTTTACATTAACATCTCCGCCCGTTATAAATCCATCATCCAGTGTTATACCAATCTCTTGCAATCAAGCTGAGGATGGTGTTATTGGAGTAAATGTAAATGGAGGTGTGAGCCCTTATACTTATCAATGGACTTATAATCCTTTTCCACCATTACCAAATTCGGATATTTTAAGAATGAAAGTAAGTAGTGTAAAGCCAAAGCAAATTGGAAATTCTTTAAGTATGCTTCCGGATAGTACAGGAATTGATAGTTTGGTGTCCGGAATCTATTCTTTGCAAATAACAGATGCTAATGGTTGTGTGTTAAATGCTTCCTATCCTTTACTCGATCCGTTAAACCCATGCAGTGTGATTATTTCATTACGCTTGTTTGTAGAAGGTTTTTATACGGGCTCAAACACAATGACCCCTTTAATAAATCCATCTTCACAGCTTACCGATACAGTTCGATTGGAGCTGCGGGATACAGTAGCCCCTTTTACGATTCATCATGTTGGTACAGGTGTTGTGAATTCTAATGGTTATGTCGACTTTGTTTTTTCTCCTTCATTGTGGCAACAATCGTATTACCTCGTTGTGAAGCACCGTAATAGTATTGAGACATGGAGTAAGACACCGTTTTATATTCCGCAAGGAATCCAAAATTTTAGCTTAACGGATGCGCTGATACCATTAACTAACCCCTTCAAGTCTTACACTAAATAATTTAGTAGAGTTCTCTTTTTTTGATGATGGAATTTTCTAAATCAATAAAAATCACTTCGCTTTCATCCCTGTATGAACTTATGCCAAAACAGGAGCGGGAAATGTTGGATGTATTGCGGCAAATTATTTTAGATGTTTTGCCCAAAAGGTGTAAAGAAAAATTTCCTACAATGTTCCATATTTCTATGGCAATAAAGGAATATGTATTGTTTGGCCAGCAGCAGTCCCACGTGGTGGAATAAAGTCAGGTGTACTTTTAGGATTTTGGTATGGTTGTAAACTGAAAGATGTTGATCAGTATTTAACTCGCGGTACAAATAAGCAAATATTCTATAAGGTTTTTCAATCCGTTGAAGAAATCAATGAAAAAGCAATTCGAAAATTATTGAAGGAAGCGATTTTTCTAGATGAAAGCTGGGGTAAAAAATTATAATGATAGTTTCTTATGCTGTCGTAAATAAATCCGAAAAAATCGTCTTTATCCGTTTTATCAGCGCCTGCCTGCCGGTTCAAAATTAAAAGATAAAATTTGCAGCTAATTTTAGTGACTCAGATGATTAAGAAAAAACTTTAGCTATGTTTTTTAATCACCTTCGCCGGCACTCCACCCACCATCGTATTCTCTTCTACACTTTGATTTACTACAGCACCTGCAGCTAAAACAGCTCTCTGGCCAATTTGTATATTAGGTAAAATGATAACACCAGCGCCAATCCACGCATCATGATCGATGCTTATTTTTCCACGAATAGGAGGGAAGGTGTCATTTAAAGTAGAGTTATTCGCATCTGAGGATAAAATCAAACTTACTCGAGGTCCTATAGAAACACGATCGCCTATTTCCAGCTCACAGGAATTATCTGAATTCATCATGGATAATACCAATCCCGGACCAATATATACTTCTTTTCCTACTTGAAATCCACATTGACGTAAGGCCATCACTCTGATATTATTTGCCGGAAAATAACCAACAAGAAAACGCATGAATTTGATCCATGCCTGGTGTAGTATATTTCGATTGCTAATTCCCATCTGCAGAAATCATTTTATAAATTTAAGTATTTTTAGTCCTAGTACTCCTATTTTCATCAAAAACGGTTTGTGAATTTTTTCATAGCGTCCAAATTGCACTAACTCTCCTCCAAATTTAGCTTTGAAATCCCGAACACCGTAGTCGGCATCTGGCTTCCCAGCACCTAAGAAATCAAAATGTTTCAGGTTCATTTTTTGTCCTTCTGCAATGGCAGCCCAAGTAGAAAGGATGCTTGGATATTGTTCTTTGTATTCTTTATCCATACCAGCAATGTACCATTCGTAGATGGCTTTTCCTGGAAATATCGGACAAACTATTCCACCTATAATTTTTCCTTCATGACGTATCAATAAAAATTTACCAAGACCTTTGGGCAACAGTTGATCTCTAAAAAAATTGAAGAATTCTTTTGGCGCTAATGGTTTATTTACTTTTTCATGATATAAGTTCTGAAGAAGTTGGTAAAAATCATTTACCTCATTTTCATCAGTCGATTCGATGATTTCGGCAGACTGTAATCCCTTTTTTATTTGTCGCGATTTGCTTTTACTCATTGTCGATAACAATTTCTCGGGAGACTCCGAATGAGTATGTACCAGAAAATTTAAATGTTCGAGGTAGTTAAATCCTGATTTTTGAAAAGATGATTTTAAAAACGAAGTGTCAAAGGTGTTTCTGAATTGTGTGTAGATCGCCTTGTCTCTAAGTGTTTCCTGGTATTGCATCAATAAGAGCTCGCAAGCTTCTGGATGATCAACTAACGGCCCACCCCAAATGATACTACGGCTGGTAAATGCTGCGTAAAATTTATTTTCCTGCTGCAAAACACTGACTAATATTCCTGCAATTTTCCCTTCAGCATTAATGACTGCAAAGACGAAGGGTGTATACCCCGGCACATAATTGAATAAATCGTAAGCTTCAGGTAGCTGGAAAAAATTTCCGTCAGCATGCTCCAATACGTACTCTTTCCATCCCGATGAACGGATGAAAGAGGAGTCTGTATGGATGCTATATTTACTCGACATGAATTATTCTGTCATGGGGTTAGCAACGTAGAAATATTTTTTGATGGCATTCTTTATGTTTTGAAATATAAGTTCTTTAATCCATGGACGATGATCATTATGCCATCGTTGTGGATGCGTTGTGATCATAATTTTCGATGGCAAAAGGTTTTTATCTGTCGCCTGAATAATCTCGTTGCTTTTTTTAAAATTGAATCCTTGCTGAAAGGCTGCTTTTACTTTATCCCGTACGCTAACTTTATTTCCATTCCATTTGCGACCGGTATCTGTTAAGTATAATGTTTCATTGAAGTTGACATCAAAATAGGGCTCCGCAAGTATGTTATAACTTTTATAATTATAGTCACGCCAAATTAGACGATTGTCCCAAATGGATGCCGGACTTCCATGCATGCAAATTGTTTTTACAGGGTAGAATTCGCGAAAATAAGCCAGATTTTTTTCAAATAGCTTAATTGCTTTTTTGAAATTACCATTAGCCAGTGAAAGATCTTCGTAGTGATAACCTATTTCATGTCCAAGGGATGCAATTTTTCTTATAACTTCAGGATGATTACTTTCTTCAACCACTCTGAAATAATACGTGCTTCGAACACCAATTTCTTTTTCTATCGCAGCTTTGGCTAAGCTTTGTTTGGGAAGATCATCAACGTCATGACGCATGATGACATATTTTTCAGGAATGGGCTTAGTAAATAAATCTTCATAAGCGATAATAGCATAGCCATTACGTTGAAAAGCTTCAAGTATCAATTTATATTTTATGAGTGTAAAATCACGAGACATTATCTTTGAATCTTTCTTGAAAGGATGGATTTTTGTTGAGTTCAATGGCACTAGACGGATAATTTTCAAAAAACCATACAAAGAATTTTGTTGGATCAATAGTTTCTTTCAGTAAAAGTGCCCTCTTTTTTTGCCATTTGCTTTTTAAGTCGGGAGTTTCTACGATTTCATTTATTTTTTGTAATAGTTTTTCGGGTTGAGTGGTAGAGATACCATAAGTGAGTTCATATGGAGATTCTAATTCCTCTAAGTATCCCAATTTACCTACGAAATCATTAAAGCGAATGCTTGGAGTGCCCAATACAGCCGCTTCAGCAGTCATGGTTTGACTGTCACCCAAATAAAGGTCAGCGTAATAGAGTACATCAAGTATGTCAGAAGCTTTTACTTGTACGCGATAAGGCTCCAAAGCAGGACTTAATTCACGTTCAGAGGAGATGTGTATCTTGCCGTAAGGCTTTAAGCGCTCAATAACGGAGAGTGCTAATTGATCTGAAATCCCCTTTTTATTTTCGTCATGCCATGCTGTTAGTTTAGCAAAACGAAGGAAGAAGTTGAGTTTGTTTTTATCAAAAACAGAAGCTACTTTTTCTGGATTGGGAGTAAAGTAATTCGGATGCAAATAGGCGAGTTCATGGTTCCCTTTGTACTTTATTGTTTTTGGATGATTATTCCACTGAGCCGCACTACAAGACTCAGGACACAACTGATGTGCTAAAAAAGGAACAAACACTTTGCTGTATACCGGAAATATCTCCAGATCATCTTCGAATACACCAATGCTTTTTACGCCCATTAATTTTGCGAAGGGAGCAAACTCAGCAGAAGTGGAAATAAATAAATGAGGCTTGAACTGTCGAACGATTTTCCAGTGCGCACATGTTCTTTTGATAAAAGAAGTGAGTATTCCCAATCGAGAGTCTTTTCTTTCTTCTTCTGCGATGTTTATGAATTCAATATTGCTTTCTTGGAGCAATTTAGTGAGTACATCTTTTGTTTTACTGGTGACTAATACCGAATGCCCATGCTCCTTCAAAATACGCATGGTATTTTTGAAGAGATGAAAATGGGCAGGATGAGCCAAGTAAAACAAATAGTTCATTATTTTGTAATATTTAGTGTGGTGAGACCTGCGAACATCCATGCGTTCGACCATCTCATGAAATTAGATGTGTTTTTATAATGTCGATATTTTCTGAAATAGAAATAGCCTTTTGGATCTTGCATGTTTTCAATATTCCAGATGGCTACTTTCTTTGCAAGATCCCGGTATCCAAACCGACTTAAGCTTAGAAGAGTTTGTCCGGCAGCGGTGCAGTCAGCAGGCCAAGCGTTTTTGTCATAGAATTTCGCCTGACCGTTATCGAGAATAAAAGTAGAAGTGTAATAGGATATTCCTTTATTCAAATGAGTACTCCAGGTAGCATCATCAGTGCAATTTTGATAGTCATCTAGGCAATCTAAAATATAACCAGTATGATAATTATCTACCCAAGCTCCTGTTTCACGTTGCGAATAGATCCACGCTCCATCATTTCGTTGAAACTTCATCACATAGTCTACCGCATTTTTTGCCATGTTTTTCCACTCTTGATTTCCAGTAATCTCAAATCCTTGAGCCATTAAACGCGCTCCTTTCATGCTGGCGTTAAATACTTTTTCCTTGTCAAACGGGGAATAGGAAAAACAAAAGCTACCATCCGATTCTGTGGAACGGTGAATGTGAGATTGAGTAAATTCGCAACATTGGACAACTAATTCCATTGCTTCCGTATTACCTAGTTTCTTCCAAGCTAAATACAATGCATTACTAATAATTCCAGTGGCGACAAGGGTAGGTTGGTAAGCTGGGATGGAAGCGTATCGTGCCTCCCACGGAAAATCATAACCCCAGCAAGCACCTTTATATCCTGATGGGATCAGTTTTTTCAATTCTTGTATTAAGCTTCCAATTTTCTGTTGGTTTAATTTTGCATTCACAGAATTAGAAAGTTGCACATAACTTTGAATGGCCAATCCTAGTGATACAGGATTTACTCTTTTTTTAATTCCTAAAATAGGTCTGATGTTGATCGGAAAGCGTTTAATAAGTTGCTGCGAAAGAAAACGTGCCTTATGATTTGAATTTAAAAAAGGCAATTTAAATAATGGAGATGTGAGCCCATCATATGGATCATATCCTCTGTAATTTTCTTTTTCGATAAATGTCTTAAGGAGCGTTATCGACTGAATGATTTTCTCATCGACGGTCATAATTGGTTTAATGAAATATTTTTTCCGTTTTGAGAAATAGATTCCAATACTGCAAATGTAGCCAGTGTCGAGTTGTATAATTCGTCAAATGAAATGGGAGATGGTTTTCCATCTTTTAGGGCTTGAATAAAAGCTTCCAGTTCTAATTTATGTCCTTTATCTTGATTTCCTGTAATTTTTTTTGTTCCTTTTGAATCGGAGATTGATAGTTCTTTGAAGTCGTCAATCTTTGCAATCAATCCTCCGTTATATAGTTCAATATATTCTTTGTTGACTTCTTTGTTTCCGTTTGAGAAATAAGCAATGGTTGCGATGCTTCCATTCTCCATTTTTAAAGTAATGCTTAATGTGTCTTCTAATACACTTGCATCATTCATTGAAGTTGCCGACACCAACGAAATTTTACTCTGAGTTAAAAATGAAGCGTAGTCTATGAAATGACAAACTTCACCTACGATCCTTCCACCACCAACTTTAGGATCATGTATCCAGTGATCTTTAGCGACTACCCCAGCATTAATTCTCATCATGATAGCCGATGGGATCGCATAATTTAATTTTAGCTTGAGTTGCGTGCTCATTGGCGCAAATCTTCGGTTGAAACCAACCATCAATTTACTTTGAACAGTAGAATAAACTTTTCTAATCTCTTCTAATTCTTCTCTGTGAATACAAAGCGGTTTTTCGGTGAATATGTTTTTATTTTTAGACAATCCCTCCAAAACATATTTACCGTGACTGTCATGGCGCGTTGCAATGAAAATAGTGTTGATGTTGCTGTCGTTCAATATCTCATTAGCATCACCTGCGCAATACCCAAATCCAAATTTATCGGCTACATTTCTGGCGCTGTTGGGCCGTGCTGTTGCAATTCCTGCTAAGTTTACTTTTTCCTTAATTGTCGGTAAGATGAAATTTTGCCCAATGTGTCGTACTTCAATAAAATACCTGTAAATGGTTCTGATTTTTCAAGAATCAGATCATAAGCTTTCTTGGCTTCTTGGAAGGTAAATGTATGACTAAGTAAAAGATCTAGATTGATTTTTTTGTTGTAGACTAATTCTGCAAAGGTTTCCATGTTTCGGTTTTCCGTCCACCTCACATAAGCAAATGGATAATCCATTCCTTGCTCTTCGTATTCGGTGTCATAACGGCCGGGGCCATACGAACATGACATCTTTAATTCAAGTTCTTTGACATAGTAATTTTTACGGGTAAAGCCCGTTGGTACTGCACCCACGACAATTACTTTTCCTTTTCTGCGACATAAAGTTCCTGCCAAATCGATAGGGTCTAGTGATGAAGCAGAGGCTGAAATAATTATTGAATCTGCGCCATGTCCTGCAGTAAGCTGAAGTATGGTCGACTCTAACTGCGTATCATTTCTCAAAAATGAATGATTGAATCCGCATCGCTTAGCTAATTCCACTTGTGAAGGATCAATATCAATTCCAATAGCATTTACGCCAGATGCACGTAAAAGTTGTAAGGTGATTTGTCCAACTAATCCTAATCCGATAACCACACAATTTTCACCAAGGCGTAAATCAGCTTGTCGGATCCCTTGTAAGGCAATGGCACCTAATGTTGTAAATGCTGCATGCGCAAGCGATGCATCGTGATGCAGTCGTACGCATAAATTAACTGGAATAGCAACAACTTCAGCGTGCACAGCGGTACTTCCACCGCAAGCAACAAAATCGCCAATTTTGAAATCGCGGACATCATCAGCCATTCCAATAATTTCTCCTGCACAACTGTATCCTAATGCACTGGGTGCATCCAGTTTGTTCATCACTAAACGATAGGTTTCTTTGAGGCCAATCGTTTTAGCGGTTTGAATTACTTTTTTTACTTCTTCTTTTCGAGCACGTGCTTTTCCAATGTAGCCAAGTCTTGCATCTTTAACCGTTTTTCCTTCAGTGCCTGCGCTGATCAACGAAAAATGATTGCGCACCAAAACTTGTCCTGAGCTTAACGCAGGAAACGGAACTTCTAGCAATTGCATATGCCCGTCTTTTAAGTTTTGTGTGAGTTGTTCCATCTTATTTTCCGATCACCTGATTGAAAATTTTAGTTAAGTTTTCAACCATAGCAGCCTCTGTAAAATTAGTCAAATAGTGTTTACGAGAATTTTGCCCCATTCGTTGCCTTTTTTCAGGGGAATTTACGAGCTCTTGAATGCTGTTTGCAATCGACTGAGGATCACCAGAAGGCACAATGAATCCGTTGTCTTCATGTAACACCGATTCGACGATTGCTCCTCTGTCTGTACTAATGATGGGAAGTCCAGCCGCCAAAGCTTCTACAATCACCCAGGGGTGCCCTTCTGGAGCTCTAGGAGGAAAAAGAAAGATGTCGGCATTGCTCATCATTTGAAGTTTTTGATGGCTTTTTTTCAGGGGGATGAATGGAGATCGGTAGCTGGTTTTCTTTGATTAATCTCAAACAACCTTGCTTAGTGTCCTCATTTCTCCATCCGCCAAGTACATCCAATTGAATATGATTCTTGATGGCCGCAGGGAGCAATCGGATGGCTTTAACAACATCTTCAATTCCTTTCGAAGATTGAAGATTACCAAGATAAAGTATGCGGGTGGTCGTTGAATTACTTTTTTCCTTCTCAGGAATGTCATAATCCCCACCGTTAGGCGCAACAAAAATTTTATATTCAGGGAAATAACCTTTGAACAAATAGCGCAAATTGTTGCCTAATACAATAACACCGGAGCAGAATGAAAAAATCAACTTCACATACATTCTAACGATTGGCGAAGACCTATCCATCCATACTTTAAATTCACTTCCCCGTAAATGGAGCACAATCTTTCTGCAAAATAATCGACTGATTAAAATGTAAAAAGAGTCCTTGAGAAACCCAACCGTACTTTGACTGATTGGAATAAGTACCAACTGTGGTTTTGCTTTTAGACCATTCTTTATAATCGCGATATAAATTTCAAAATTTTTAACGAGCTTTTTAAAACTCCAGCTGCCCATGCTTTTGAGATCTTCGTTGATTTTGGTATCAATATGTATCAGTTGAAAATTCTTTTTAAGTCCCAACTTCAATAGAATTTCTGTGGCAATAGCCGGTCCCATAAATGGAGGAGGAAGTTTTCCAAAAATGCAAATAGTAGCTTTATTACTCATTAGACCTGTTGATGTTTTGGGAGAAGGGCGAAGGCTACAATCGGATATACTATGTACAAGAGCGGTGCGTAAAGTGTGGGCACTGTGGTTATCGACCAAAGAATCATCATCGCCGAAGTTGCAGCAATGAGAAATTTTTCCGGCATTTGAAGACTTACCCATCTCGCTAAAACAGAAAATAAAAAAACGATATAAAAGAAAATTCCAATGAATCCCGTCATAAAAAGTAATCGAACATAGTCACTATGCATACCTCCTCCAATCATCACAACCGATTCTTTGAAGTTTGCTGTTGTAATTCCAATAAAGTGATTTATGGGAGGCATTTGCTCCCAAGTTTCAAAATATTTTTCCCATCGTGTCATTCGACCATTAAAAGCTTGATCCGAATCAGATTCTCCTTCTACGACCAGAAGTTCTTTTCCGATGAGTGGCTCAATATGATCAATGTATAAATCTTGGGCAAAAAAGGAACCTATAATAAATACAAAGACAAAAACGAACAACAAACCTCTTGTGTTTCGCAGGTTGTGCACCAGTAAGATGATGATCATAGCAAAGAACACTCCCCACGAAGAAACGTGATTGATACGGGTTAAACCATAGGCAACGAAAAAAATTGATAAAACCATGTGCCAGGTTTTTATTTTGATGTAATTTCCGGATGTGTATAGTTTTTGAACAAAATAATAAGAAATAATAAGCAGGTATAAAATAAAAAAAATTGCATAGTTCATTACATCAGCATATGCACCGCGAATTCGAGAACCTCCACCACGACCTTGAGAGATATATTCTATGGCTATAGGATTTACAAAAGATTCGTACAGAAATACAGTAAATGGAAAAATACAGGAAATAAGGAAGGTTGTTAAAATTCCATGAAGGTCAGTTTTGGATTGAACAATTCTTCGGGCATAGAAAAATAGAAGGACAGGTGTTGTATATTTAATTAAATCTCCAAATGCGACTACACTTAAATTAATAAACCAGAAGGTAGCGGCGTTAAAAACTACCAGGATAGCCCAAATGCGAAATGGAATGGCTTCTAATGCTTGTGCAGCTTTTGGGAAACCGACTGCCAGCGTACTAAGCAGAATTAATATAGGTGTTAGAACTCCAACAATATAAAGTGGTGAAGCAAGTGCTGATGATTCTTTTAATTCATGGAAATTGTCAATTAATGGGCGCAAAAGAATAAGCCAAATGAACCACTTTTTGAAAAGCGGAGAATTTTTATACCAGGCCCACCATTGTTTGAAATTCATTTTTTGTCGAGTTCTTTGAGTGCACTTATGAATCCAATAGCCGATTCATGGAGCGTTGCTTTTTCTTTGATGAACTGTGCTGCATTTTTTTCCCATATCGCTAACTTCCTTCGGATGTTCCATCATCCAATTCATTTTCTCAGCTACTTTTTGAGTTAAACTATAGTCAATTTTTAATCCGGTTTCATTTTCTATGATGAGGTCAAAGGTAGCGCCTGCATTTATTGTAGCCAAACAGCATAATCCTGCTGCCATGGCTTCATTCAATACTAATCCCCAGATATCAAAGTCGCTCTGATATAATAAAGCGTTGGTATTGGCGAAATAGTAGGGAACTTCATTTTTTTGTTTATAACCCGTAAATTTAATTTGCTCATCTAATCCAAGTCGGTTACTTAGACTTTCCAAACTTTTTTTACTTTCGCCATCGCCTATGATTTGTAACTTAAAATCTTTTCGAACTTTGGCAAGGTGTGAAGCAGCGTCAATGACCTGACTTACATTTTTTCTTGGAACAAGGTATCCTAGATAAGTGAATGTAAAGGGTTGTAGAGAAGAGATGGAAGTTTTATGTTTTGCGGTTTCTTCAGAAAAAAATGTTGTGTCAACCGTATTAATTCCGATGTACACTTTATCAGCCTGTGCGCCCATTTTCACTAAGTATTCTGTTGCTAGGCTGCCGTAAGCAATAAATGATTTGGCTCTTTTGATGAGTTGTCGACGAATGAAAATTCGATGCCATGAATTATTTCTTACTTCTGTCTGAATACTGCCGCTCCATATCGCAAAAGGCACTTTATTCCAACTGCAATAGCTTGCTGTGATGATACAGGCTGCTGAAAATCCGGCAACAATTACTTTATTAGGGTGAATTGACTTTAATGCCTTCCAAAGCCCTTTGTAAAAAAAGTAGGTTTTTTCGCTGTCTTCAGCCGAAGTAATAGTTCCGCCACCAAGTATTGTAAATGGAAATTTGAAATCGCTAAAATTAATTTCAAATTTTCTTCGTTGATATCCTGCCTCCGAAAAAATCACATGTAGTTCCATGCCTTCAACAAGCAACTGCTTATTCAGTTCGTTGAATAAGGGGATGCGATAAGGCGTAGGAATGTTGGTGATGAGTACTACTTTTTGCATTAGGCCGACATCCATTTTTTAAACCACGCCATCAAAAAATAGATGGTCCATAGTTGATTTGTATATGCTTTATTTCCTTTTCGGATCGCTTGAATCTGTGCGTTTAATCCTTCCTCTGTAAATAATTCTGTGTTGCGGACGAAAGATTTTAAGTTTTGTTCTGTATAGTCGAGCATGATCTCACCTGCCCATTCCTGCAAGGGAACACAAAATCCCATTTTCTTTCGATAGAGTATTTCATGGGGTAGGATATTTTCTAGACTTTTCTTTAAGATGTATTTAGGTTCTTTGTTCTTGGTTTTGTATCGTGAAGGAATGGAGAAAGCAGTATTAATTAAATGGTAATCTAAGAACGGATTTCTGATTTCGATGCTATTGGCCATCCCCAACTTATCCATTCGGTACAAATATTTAGAGGATTTGAAATCTCAATCCTAAATAACACATCCAATCGGTATCTGTTAACCAGGGATATTTTTCTTTTAATTTAATAAAATCGCGTTTGTATTTTTGAATGATGGAGTAGGAGTTGGCGTCTCCAATGTCTTTCAGGTATGTGGAAGTAAGAAAACTTCGTTTTGTACTTTCCTTAAATGCTTTAGCTCCTCCCCAGAACAATTCTTGTCCATGCGCTGCCCTCGAAAATATTTCTCTAATGGCCGATGCTTCATCGTTGGTTTCATTAATAATGTTGGCCATCCCCTTTTTTATGGTTAGAGGAAATTTATTGTAAAGATGATACCAAGGATAAATTTTTTGATATTTCATCCAGGCTCTGTATCCTGAGAATAATTCGTCCGCTCCATCTCCTGTCTGTACTACGATGGTTCCATTTTCACGAGCCAATTGTGAAATGAAGTAAATAGGGATACAGGTTGCATCTGCCATAGGTTCGTCGAAACTCTCAATAATGAGCGACAAACTATTTGAAATATCTTCAGGTTGGATGTTTTTCTCAAAGTGCTCAGTGTTGAACATCTTTGCTACTTTGTCTGCATAAACGCGTTCATCATAATTGGATTGTCCTTCAAATCCTACTGAAAATGTCTTGATGGTCGAATTACTTTGCGCTCTCATCAAAGCCACAACTGCACTGGAATCGACACCACCACTTAGAAAAGCACCTACAGGAACGTCACCTACCATGCGATAGTTGACTGATTTTTGAAGTTGTTGAAATAACTCTTCGCTTATTTCTTTCTCAGATTTGTTTTCAAAATTTTGAGGTTCTATTCTCCAGTGTGTTTCAATTTTGATGTGACCTTTATGTATGGTCATGCATTCACCCGCATCCAGCTTGTGAATTCCTTCAAACATGGTTAAAGGTGCAGGAAGTTGATTGTAGGTGAGGAAATGATAAAGTGCTTCTTGGTCTTGTATCGCTTTAACCCAAGGTAATGTGAGTAGCGCTTTAATTTCTGAAGAAAACGCAAATTTCCCATCGTGCATCGTATAGTATAATGGTTTTTTTCCTACACGATCTCGAGCAATGAATAAAGTTTCATTTTGTTGGTTCCAGTAGGCAAAAGCAAACATGCCATTCAACTTTTTTAAAGCAGCGTGACCATATTTTTTTATAAAGTTCTAATATTACTTCTGTGTCACTTTCCGTTTTGAAATATGAACTCGGTTTTAATTCGGATTTTAATTCTTTGTAGTTGTAGATCTCTCCATTAAAAACAATAGCATTGCCCTGTTCGTCTATCATAGGCTGATGTCCAGAAGGCGAGAGATCAATAATGCTTAAACGTCGATGACCGAAATGTAATTGATTGTCTATGGAAGACCATACTCCTTCATCATCAGGGCCGCGATGTGCTATGCGGGAATTCATTGCATGAACCAATTCCTTGCTATTCGCTGAAGAATTGCCTTTCATGTATAAGATTCCGTTAATACCGCACATAACCTAGATGGATAAATATAGTTTTTTTATTTTACTTGCCATAATAGACATTGAATATTGTGCTGAATAGTTCTTTCTTGCGACAATATTCGCTTCGTCATCGATTGGATGCTGAATCAAATGGGTAATGAGTTTAGCCATTTCGTGTTCGTTCTTTACAACTGATAAAGGATCCAATTGCCTTACAATTTCAGTGACGCCGCCACCATCTTCAAACACGAGTACTTGCTTTCCTTGTTGGTAAGCTTCGATGGCTACTAATCCAAAGGCTTCTCCTTGACTAGAGATGATGCATATGTTTGATTCCTTCAAAAGTTGAATTGAATCCCCTTGTCCTACAAAAAATACTTTTGTAGATAGATTGAATTCTGCAACTAAATTTCTTAATTCACTTTCTTCCGGACCAGTGCCCATGATCAGCAATTTGAAGTTCGAGTTTTCTGTTTTTGAAAGCGCTAGTAGGAGCCGATCAAATCGTTTTACACTTGCTAATCTTCCAATAGTAGCGATCAAGAACTCATGATTGTTTTTTCTAAAAAAGTTTTGAGCGTTATGGGATGTTGCGTTTTCCGGAACTCCATTGTATATTACTTCTTTCGTTGAATGGTGTAAATCAAATCTCGAAATAGATTTTTCCTTGGTGAAATTTGAATTAAACGTAATGGCATGGATGTATTTATTTAAGAATTTTTTTTGCATCCATCTTACTACAAGATCATTTATTCTTACTTTTCTTCCAAATCCAAAATTACCATGTTCCGAATAAACAATTTTTTCCCGCTTTTTTTTTGCGAAAGAAGCAAGGAGAGGATTATAGGAATGGAAATGGATGATGTCAACGTTCGACATCATTTTTTTATATTCCATTTTCGAAGTGGAATCTATATTTAAGGCATTTGTGAACTTTCCTGCGACTATGGAAATACCGCATTTTTCAAATGTTTCAAACAAGGCCGATTTGCCCTTTGCACAAAATACACTTACTTGTAGCGATTCATCTTTTTGTTGCTCTTGACAAAGATGTAATACAACTTTACTTATACCGCCCATTTCGGTAGACCAAATAATGTGTAGTATTTTAAGTGGTTGCATTTGATATGTTACTTTGGTTTTTGGACGATAGAGACATATCCGATCGCCCCATAACGAAACTTCTTCAGAATTAAATTTATAATTGGAATTTTAGTGGATAACAAATAAAGCAATTGGGGTAATATCGCAAGCAAGAATATTAATGGATTGTAAATAGAATAAATCACCTTGAGTCGAAATGTTTTTGAGCAAACATTGAAGAACTTTAATATAGGTTTTATACTTAACGTGATGATGGTTCCGAATAAATCTCCTACCTCCTCAATGGACCTAACTTCAAGACCTGATTTTTGAATGCGGTAGGTAAGTCCATGCTTCGTGTATCGATAATGGTCGTAAGTACCATCCACGATAGGTACTACAAAAGGACTTGTCATCACGAGTATCCCTTCTTTTTTAAGAAGCCTTTTCACTTCAGTGAAAAACAAATCAGGCTCAGGAAGATCATGTATGACTTCGGTGCATAGAATAACGTCAACACTTTCATCTGGAAGAGGAACTTCAGTTGCACTGCAGTAAATATCAATTTCTTTTTTAGGAAATGGAGAGTCTGCTAAGTCGGCGCCAATAGTTTTGGAGAAATAAGGCTGATAAATGGAAAAATAGGGGCGAGGACCACATCCTAAATCAAGCAAACATTCCTTTTTCCCTAAACTCTTAAAAAATGACTTAAGTAGCCGTGAGCGAATGGAATCTTCAATGATTGCACCTAAATTTGTCCACTTCATATCAAATAAGTTTTGCTGTAATGCTAGTGGTTATCGTCATAAAATTAGGTAAATATTGACGGTTGTATTGCTTCATGCGAACTAAAAAATCAAATCGCTCTTTTATAATTGTTGGCGCATCATGTGTAATGGGACACGAAATAGTAAATTGATTAAATCGATGTTGAAGTTTTACATAATTTCTTCCTGCTGTGCTGAGAATACTTGGAAGCATGATTCCTTTCCTTTCAAAATTTACTGTTGCTGAATTTTGCAGCTTCATATTTTTTGAAATTGGAAAAGTATCTCTTGATGGAAGGTACATGGGATGTTCTGATAACACTTGATGTACATATTTGTCGTAAAGCTCTTCAAAAGTTAAAAACCAATCTGTCAGTTTTTTTTCAGAGGGAGTATGAATAAACCAATTCTTGATCATGTCTTTTAACTCCATCAAAGGCGTGTGAAGTACACTCTGAGAATCGTTTAAATAATCAAGATCGTACAAAATTCCTTTCATGTGTTGAAGTAATGCACGAAGTTTGATGATCTTATACTCTTTTTGAATTTTTATATCTATAAAGTTTGCGATAAGAAATTCGATAGCAGTTTGAATTTTCAAGATCGTATCTTCTTCAGTCGTCCTTTGTAGCTCATTTTCAGATGGATTTTCTCCCCACACTAGATGGTGTTCACTCCAAATTGTATAGTATTCATTGTCAGCATATTGATCTTCAGATATGGCCATTATACCATGTGTGAATAGATTTTTGTGAGCTGCTGGTAAGTTTTCAAGGCCTGTCGCTAAACAAGCTTTCCCACTCTTGAACACAAATAGCAGGTCCAGATCTGAAATTCCTGGAGTTGTTATATTGCCAAATTGAACGATTGATTTTAAGCCAGATAGACCCTTATTGCGATTGATAATACCCTGTACTGCCTCGTCGTAAAGAGTTCTCGGAGCAGGTGTTGGGTAATCAGTAAATCGCATCTTAGGCATTCTGTTTTTTACGTAGTTTCTGGAAAAAGTTGCGTAGGCTGAAAACATTCCTTTTTCCGTCTATAAGGGTGCGGTTTCCTAGAGATGAAAGTGTATGGCAACCTTGATCGTAATTTCCCTTCAAATGGGAAGGTGATATGCGATTAATTTCAATTTCCAAATAATCACTTTCCGTGAGAATTTCGATTCGTTGTATGATAATTTCTCCCCCATAAGTTTTGCTGCTATTTTGTGAGGGTCTGTAGAAGATTCCGTTTTTTGAAAAGATTTTACCTGCGCATCGGGATGACTGAATATCGCTTTTTACCGGATTTTTTTGATGAGGTCGATAGGGTCCTTCCAATGTATCAGCAATGAAAATATGTAAACGAATATCTGCTCCTTTATCTGATGCATCGGTACAGAATAGAAACCATTGCTCATCTTTAAAAAGGATGCTTGAATCTACTGCTTGGAAATTTGAAATTATTTCTTTTGGACTTTCAAGTATAAAGGAGATAGGATTAATTTGAAATAATTCAATCTTGTTCGCTGCACTTTGCTCGGGCAAACAATACCATTTACCTTCGTGTGAAAAGGTATATGGGTAACTTAGATGTACATTTGATTCTAGTTTAGTTTCTAGTGTATTGCTGTTCTGTATAGTGCTGATATTTCCTTTTTTGTTGATGTACTGTTCAACATAGATTGAATTGTTTTCTTTATGGTCAAGCCCAAACGGGTCTGCAATGAAATCATCTTTTTCAAGTTCTTTCTTCCATTTTACCTCCCAAATCTTCCCTGTTTGAAGTGCTACTTCTTCGATGGGTGCATCTATAATTCCAATATTCCATTTATCAAAATAAAAGAGTTGACGAATACGATGTTTGAATTTATTTTGATTCAATCTTCGTTTTAAAACTTGCAGTTTTGCCGGATTGACAATTTCGAAATGTAATTTATCTTGAATTGTTGGACCAAACTGTCGATTCATGTAACGCTTAACACCATCTGCGAGTAAGTGTAAGTTTCCGAGAAAAATTAGTTCCAATGATTTTTTGTAGTCGTAGTTAAGTAGCTTGAAATTTCCTTGAATGAGTTGACTGACCATTCCATCTGCTGTTCGTAAAGTCACCTGAAAATTACATGTGTCTCTTCGATTGATAATTCCGTTGATTATAGCAGGGCAAAATTGCATATAAAGTTGACTGAAAAAATCAGATTTTATTTCTGGAATATTTTGAAGATTTTCGTCTAAAATATCCAGCCCGCTTAGGTTAATGATCAAATCGATCTGATGTTCATTGAATGATGTTTCATAATTGATAGATTTAAGTTTTCCAGTGTATTTACTTTGGAATTGCTTAAATGGAAATGGAATTCCTGCTTCGATTTCAGGTAGCGATGGTGTGAAATAAAGTAAAAAAGTATGATTCGAAAAAGGTTGAATCAGCCTATGAAATTGGTCCAGAAAGTCGGTCCGACTTCTTTCATTTAATAGAATTAGGATATATGAGTTCATTGAATCAAGAGCAAAAGTAACTTTTAATGCAATATCGAGTAGAACTTTGATTGGACTAATGTAAATTTGTGGCTATGAACGGGTTTTTAGCAAAATTGAAGCGATGGACGAAGTTAAAAACTAAGTCTGTGGGGTATTTGATGATGAAAGAACCATTACCTCAAAAATGGGTTTTCATCGTCGGCTGTTATAATTCAGGTACTACCTTACTTCATAATTTACTTGGTGAACATCCCGAAATTGGTAGTATGCCGAATGAAGGACAATTCTATAGTACTCAACTTCCGAGAGGAGCAGATTATAATTTGCCGCGTTTGTGGGCGCTTCAGCCGGAATTATTTTATTTAGATGAAAATGCTTTTAGTCCTATTGACACAACTAAACTCAGAAGAGAGTGGGCTTTTTTTTATAATCATCCTAATAGAAAAATTTTAATAGAAAAAACAATTCTAAATGCTGCCCGTACTAGGTGGCTGCAGAAAAATTTCAAGAATGCTTATTTTATTTCTTTGTTTCGAAATGGCTATGCCGTTTCTGAAGGAATTCATCGAAAAGAGAAGCATACGATGGAACAAGCGGCAACTCAATGGGCAGTTTCTAATAAAATACTTTTAGATGATGTTGCTTTACTGAATCACCATCTGCAAATTAAGTATGAAGAATTGGTCGAAAATCCTGCTTCGACAATGAAAAAAGTTACTTCGTTTTTAGGAGTAAAGGAGCTTGATGATTCTGTTTTCAGAAAAAGTTTTCAAATTCATAAGGTGGATGCAGAAATAACTGATATGAACCAAGATTCTATTTCGCGTCTTGATGAACATCAAGTAAAAATCATCAATGAAATAGCTGGTGATGTGATGCTAAGGTTGAATTATCGCTTGCTCTAACCAACGTTTTTCAAGAGTGTATCACAAAGTTTATGAACTTGTTGCCTCCAGTTTTCGTTCAGTTGTTCATACACAGAAAGAGGTGTTTTAGGAGCTAAAAATGAAAGTGGAATTCCACTATCTTTGAATCGATGAAAGAGTTTGGTTTTGAAGGTTATTTTATCCTGTTTCCATTTCAATCGTATTTCGCTCGACCAATTTAGAATAGTGGCATCAATGTTTGGAAATTCGTTTTGGAAGATGACATAACTATCTTGTTTCTGAATCGTCTTATGAAATTTGGCTTGTAAAAAAGCGGAAGGCAATAACATGATTTCGCTCAAGAGATTTTTAAAAGTGTATTGGTTTTTTAAAGTTGATGGATGATTAGTTTTGTGAAGTATTGATGCACATAAACGTTTTAATAATATTTTATACTGGTCGCGTTCCGAATTGATGTTTGTTTCGATTACAAGCTCTTTTTGTGGATATAAACAGCTGCTCTTTCGGATAAGGTCAAATGGGAATAGATGATCGTTAAATTGTAGAAGGTCTGAATCGGTAAATATTGCCCAACCATGGTGCTGTAATGCATCCTGCTCTAAAAAGATCAGCTCGGTTTTTTGTATGAGTTGTCGTAATTCAAGTAGTTGAGTTGCGTTTGAAATGCTTTTATTGTCGATTAAAAGAATACCGTCAAAATCGCTGTAATCAATTTCGTTTAAATCACCAATGCTTCCGTGAACTAATGCCGCAATGATGGCAGCATTGTGAGTGGCTTGAAGTTGAGATTGAATTTTTTTGGCGGCTGTGTTTTTCCTTGATATATGGAGATCGTTGAGCTTACTAACGAAGTCGGACTTTCATTATGACGCTTCTCGATAGTAGAAAAAACTCTGTTTGCAATGATAATCCCATAAAATGGAATTAGATGAATGAGAATACGATCTCTTTTTGTGACGTATCCTTTGGAAAGAAAATGTTTAAGTGGGTTGTCTCCATTCATGATGGAAATTGCTTTAGTAATCGAGCAGCAACTTTATTGAAAGTGATTTCTCTAACATCTTTTGCAGCTTGTATTGCTTTTTGTTGTGACTCAAACGGTGAATTGATAATGCCCTTTATGGTAGCAGCAAGAGCTTCGCTATTCTCGGGTTCGGTAAATGTACAATTTTTTTCGTTGAGCAGATCTTGTGTAGCAAGATAATTGGGACTCACGATAAGATTGCTTGTCAACATGTATTCACAAATTTTATTAGGAAAATTGTAGCGTACATCATGACCTTGATGGGTGTAATAGGAAACTAAGATGTCAGCAGCATATTGATAATATTTTATTTTTCGGTAATCAGAAAGGTATCCTGTGAACTGAATATTGTGCAGATTTTGTCCCGAGCAGTAGTCCTTCCAAAAAGCAATTGATTCAGGCTTTCCTCCTGTGAATAAGAAGGTGATATCAGGTAGTTGTTTTGCGGCTCCGAGAATAAATTTTAATTCTTTATCATAATTTTTTCCTATTTTACCAGTGTAAACTACGAGTGGCGTATTTAGTTGTGTGAGATTAACCTCTCTTCTGGCATCTTCTTTTGTGATAACTTCCTGGGATTGAGATTCAGTAATAGGATTTAAAGTTACTCCTCCAATGGGTGATTTAATATTAGCTGATTTTAAAATAGCATTTAATATTGAACTGTTGGTAGCAAGCAGGAAGTCAGAGTTTCGATAAATGCGTTGATGATTCTCACTCGTATGAAAATCGTGAGCCCAATGGATGAGAATTACATTTTTGAATCGAGAAGGAAATAATTTTCTTAACGTAAAATAGGGGCGGAGTAAATGTGTGCTCCTACTTATAATGTAAGTTTTGTTTTTCTGGGATCTCTGCTTTAAAATTGAAAATGTTTTTCTGATTCCATGCCATGCTACTTGTGCTAATTGCCAGGCTCCATGAACATCTTCCTTAAACTGAGTGGGCAAATAATGAATATGTAAGTGGCTTTTGAGACCGTATGTATCTTTTACGTCTATTCGTGAAATATTATCGGCTCGCTCTACAAAAGGTACAATTAAATGAGTGTGGCAATTGTTTTGCGCAAAACCTTCAGTGAATCGAACGTCACTCAATTGATTCGTTCGAGGTCTCAGTATATCATATGGCGATAAATATATAATATATGGTTTTGGCATTTTTTTATTGTGCTAGAGCACATCCTCCTTTGTTAAATTGTAATGCTTTCAAGTGGTTTCTTTCAACATACTCAGAAAAGGCTTTGTTTTTATGTACATCATCACTTAACATCAATCCTCCTTTTCGAATAAAAGGTGAAGAGGTTTCAAACTCAAATTTCATATGCTCGTAACTATGGTCACTATCATGAAAGAATATATCAATTTTGCCGAGCTGATTTAATAACTTAGGAAGTATTTCCTGCGCATAGCCAAGATGTAATTCCCATTGTTTCTTTAGTACGTCAGGTACCATCCAACCCGTTTCAGGATGAGACATGTTGAAGTTGTAATCTTTGTTGGTGTCGTGATTCGGCAGGTCGATGGAAAATAATTTACCTTTTCCATTTTTATGCATAGCATTTAAAATGATCCAGGAAGAAGACCCATGTGCTACCCCGGTTTCTATCATAGCATCCGGCTGTAATACGCGCACGCAACACCATATCCATTTCCCAAAAGTGGTATTTAAATTATTGCCGACTACAACATCATAAGTGTTTTTGTTCGCTGGAATTAAATCATAGGAAGTAATTTCCAAAAGAGCTTCTTTCCAAGGACGAAGATCAGTGTTAGCTCCAAAAATGTATTTTGCTGCATCAAGAATAATGGCTTCATGCATGGCCTTTTTATTACCCATATAAAATGAAAGCGCAGCCAATGGATGCTTTAAGGCGACTGATTTTCTGCTGGCTTCTAATATACTCATGACTCTAATTTGTTGATTCGTATACGATTTGTAATTGGTTTTGTTTAGTTCGAAGGGTTGCAATTTAACTCTTGAAATCCAGCTTGGATAAATCTGATCGTTATAAATATATTGGCTACAAGTAATCCAATTGCCGCTCCAGATGCATGCATGCTGGGAATGAGAAGTATACTCGTGATTCCACCGATAATGATGGCAGAAAGATAGACAAGAAATCTTTTTTTAATAAGTCCCATACTCTGAATAAGCGGTAAGGCCCAAAAGAAGACAGATCCCTGTAATGCGCAAATCAGAAGTATGATAAATGGATTTGCTCCTTCTAAAAATGCAGTTCCAAATAAAAGTTCTATGAGGAATGATTTGATAAAAAAGCAAATAACTAATACGATTAGTGATGGAATTAACATAATTCCTGTTATTTTTTTAATCATCACCTTGATTTTCGAATGATCTTTGGATGCAATTAAATGTGATAACTGCGGGAATATGGAACTGGCCAATGGATCGGTTAGCGTCAAAACAGCGTAAGCCAGTTTTTTTGCAGAGGAATAAATTCCAACCGATGATATATTACTCATATTTCCAAGTAATAAAACATCTCCTTGGTTCATAAATACTTTTAATGAACTACTCAACGAGTTTCCAAAGATGTAGGTAAAGAAGTCTTTTTTTTGATCTTTAATAAGATTGATTTTGCTTTTCAAATGAGGCTTTAATTCTGTGCTCAGCTCACGATAAGCAGCGAAGTTACAAGTTAAACTATTAAGTATTCGAGCAGTGATGACGGCAGTAAAAAAAGCTTCTAAATTAGCTCCATAAATGATAAGAGTTCCAATAACAACACCCGTCTCAACAGTGTCCATTATCATTTGTATGATGGAATTAATTTTGCACTTGTAGAATAACTTTAAGCTAGCTTTCGAAATAGCATCAATAAAATTTAAGCTGTTGGCAATGGCAAATGCAATGATATAGCCTGTTAAGTCAGGCGCTTTAATAAAAGTAGAGTAGGAGAAAACAGTTATGATGCTCAAAACAAGAATTGAAATAAAAGCCGAAATGATGCTTAGTGCCAAGCTAAATTTGAGGATAGCTACTATCTTATCTGGTCTTTCTTCACTTGAAAAGATAGCACCAAAACGAATAAGTCCCATTGAAATATTGAGACGTAAAAATTCCTGAGTAGTAATGATGAAGGCGATCGCCAAAGCATAGGTTCCAAATAATTCGACGCCTAAAATTCTTGTAATGGCAATAGTTTTAATAAACGCAAAAATAGTTCCGAGTGTATTGGCTATCGTCACCCAGGAACTATTCTTGATCAGGTTTTTCGACTCCGGATCAAATCCTTGAAAAACTTTTTTTACTGAATCGATTATTTTAGCCATTCACGGCGTTGTCATTTAAGAGCCAGAGCCCTTTTTTCTTTTTTTACCAAAGATGGATTTAAATGTAGATTTGATGCTACTTTCTTTGTTGTCCTCTTCGTAGTATCCATAACCATATCCGTATCCGTAACCATATCCATATGAGTATTCATATCCGTAACCATAGCTGCGATTATTCGCTTTCATGGCATTTAAAATAATGCATAGGTTTTTAAGTTTTCCTTCATTGTATAGTTTGTTTACGAAACTTAAATGGTGTCGACGAGTTACACCTTGACGAACCACATATATGTTGATGTCCGTGTATTTCGATAATACAGTTGCATCTGTAATGAGTCCAACAGGAGGAGTATCTAATATAATGTTGTCGTAGTTGGCCTTCAAATAACCGAATAAATCATCCATCCTTGGCGATATAATTAATTCGGATGGATTGGGTGGCTTAGGTCCTGATAGAATGATGTCAAGATTTGGAATACTTCCAGAATTTTGTATAACTTCTTTTTCATTATTTAATCCAATTAAATAATTACTCAATCCGATTTCACTCACGAAATCAAAACCTACCGTAATTTTTGGCTTGCGTAAGTCACAACCCACTAGTATGGTTCTTCGCCCCGACATAGCTAACATTACTGCTAAATTTAATGAACAGAAACTCTTTCCTTCCGAACTAATGGAGGAAGTGATCATGATGATGTTTTGTTCTTTGTTTGGATTGAAGTATTGTAAGTTGGTACGTATAGAACGAAACGCTTCTGATATATGTGACTTTGGCTTTTCAGTAACTACTAAGTTTGCCTTCGAAGCACTCAAACCAATCATGCCCAGAATAGGAATGTTTGTTTGTCTCTCTAAATCGTAACGATCAACAATTTTGTCGTTGAGCAAGTCGCGAGTGTAAATTAATATTCCTGGAATTAGTAATCCTAAAACAATCGCAATGGAATAACTCAAGCTTTTCACCGGTTTTAATGGTTTAAAGAATGTTCTTGCACTATCCACCACTCGATTATCGGCAGTAGTAGAAGCAAGGATAATGGCTGTCTCAGCTCGCTTTTGTAATAAGTAGGAGTAGAGCGTTTCTTTGATATTCGATCCTCGCATTAATGTTTGCAATTCTCGTTGCGCACCCGGCAATAAACGAAGCTTTCCTTGAACTTGTCCTTTTTGCGACATGGCTTCATTCAACGATGATTTTAAACCATTGCTTAAGCTTTTGATATTTTCGATGAGCGCCGCTTTCGTATTTTGAATCTCGATGTTTAATCCTACTAAAAGCGGATTCTCTTGCTTTGCTAACGATAATTGTGACTTTCTTTTGTTTTCTAGCTCGTTCATCTTTAAAATAAGATTAGTGAGTAGAGGATCATTCACAAGGATACTTCCTGGAGAAATGTTTCCGGAAAGTTCCTTGCCTTGACTTACATAACGTTGTAGATAATCTAAAAAGGAAATTTGAACTTGTAACTCTGAGATTTTACCATCAAAGTTTTTTACACTTTCCAAATAGGAAGAGGCTTCAACACTTAAGTCTGTAATTCCTTTCTTTACACGAAATTGTTCAACACTTGCTTCGTTAACGTCAATTTGCTGCGTGAGCAATTCAACTTGCTCGTCAATAAATTGAAGGGTGTTAACGGCATATTCATTTTTGAACTCAATTCCTTTGGCAATGTAGAACTCAAAGAGTTTGTTAAGGAAATCTTCGTTCTTATTGGGAACAGGACCCTGAATGGAGGCTTGAAGTATGGTCGAAAGCTTGCTTACTTTTTCAACTTTAAGAGCAGTTTGGTAGATGACGGTTAAGTTCTCAATGGAGTTGAATCGAATAATGATTTTTCTTTTATTGTATTCCGGTCGAGAATATGCCTCATCTTTAAATTTATCTGTTTTTTCGATCTTAAATCGACCGATTTTTGTGTTGACATTTTTTCCAAAAAGATAGTACCCGATTTGCGGACCACTTGGATGATTATAGATGATTTTGTATTTTTTTGCATCCAGTATTTCAATATTTATCGAAGTAGTAGGAGCCATGGAATACATAGTGTCTTCTACTAATTGTATTGGTGAATCCTTGTATATTTCTGATGTTTTTATTTCGCCTTTTAAAAAATAACTCTTATTATAACCTAAGTCTTCAAGCGTTTTGTAGATCAATTGGCGAGAACGAATAATTCCAATCTCCGTTTCAATTCCCCCTTCGGTATTGAAATTATTTAATTGAGAAAATAAATCGTTGCCATTGTATTTCTGCTTGTCGTCCTTTACCAAAACAGTGCAACTTGTAAAGTAAATTGGGGTGGAATACCAATTGTAAAAATAAGCGGTTATGATTCCAAGTGTTAATGTATAAACGTACAAATACCAATGACGAAGAAAAAATTTGTTGAATAAAAATTTTAAATTTATTTGTGAATGCGGCTCACTACCACCAATAGCTTGCTGCTGGTTTGGATATGAAAATGATTGTGGCTGCTGTGGCTTATGTTCACTCATAACTGGGTTGCTTCTTGATAAATTAGTTAATGATTCGCGCTACAACGACCGCGATCAAAGTTAAACTACTCATTACAATAGGGAGGACACGGTAGAAGTTATCACTTTGAGCTACCCTGCCTTTTACGGGTGAAATATAAAGTATGTCTCCAGATCGCAAGTAGTAATATGGTGCTTCGAATAATTCACGTGATGTAACATCAATTTCCGTGTATTTCTTTTCTCCATTTTCATCTCGAATGAGGGTGATGTTTTTTCGATCTGCAAAAATGTTTAAATCTCCAGCCAATCCTAATGCTTCAGGAATGGTGATTTTCTCATTAGTTACGTTGTAAACACCCGGACGATTTACTTCTCCTAAAATAGTCACTCTGAAGTTTTCAATGTATATTCTTACCGACGGATACTGAAGGTATTTTTCGAGTCGTGCAGTTAAGGTGTCTCTTGCTATCGAAGTCGATAATCCCATTACTTTGACTTTCCCGATTAAAGGTAGTTCTATCATTCCTTGTGCATCTACGAGGTAACCTATGTCAGTTCTTGTAGAAAATGAACTATTCGTGGTTTGTTCATTTCGCTCTCCCGGTGCAATAGAGTTGAAAAAACTACTGGCTTCAGGACTTAAGCTGGAAACATAAATACTTAAGATGTCACTTATTTGAATGATGTTTTCATAGTTGGGAATTTCCTTGTTTCGGTCAAGATTGAAGTTTGGGTAAACTACTTTTTTATCTTGTTGAGTTTGACTGTTTTTTTGGAAATAGGCTACATCTTTTACGTTTCTGCATGAAACCAGACTAAGTATGGTTAGGAAAATGAAGGTGATTTTTAAGGATCTCATGGCCACAAATATAAGTATATCACGTTGTTTAAGGATTCTGTCTAAATATTAGCTTCTTGTTTACGGAAAAGGCCTTTACTTGTTACATGGTATTTTAGAAGAAATGCGAGGAGTATTTAACATTTTGTAGGTAGATTTTGTTGTCTCTGAAACAAAGGGTTGACAAATCTCATTTGCCAGCCTTCTCTTATTATCATAATTTCACACCATAAATCGAAGTAGAATCATGAATCAGCCCCAAATCCAAGTAGATGAACAAAAGCGTTTAGACGATTTTAATGCCAGTATCGCTGCTGGTAAAACCATCGAACCCAAAGATTGGATGCCTGAAAAATACCGAAAGCAATTGTTGAGAATGATGTCTCAACACGCTCATTCAGAAGTTGTTGGAATGTTGCCTGAAGGAAATTGGTTAACCAGAGCCCCGAGTTTAATGCGAAAAGCGGTTTTGTTGGCGAAGGTGCAGGACGAGGCTGGTCACGGTCTTTATATTTATTCTGGAGCAGAAACTTTGGGGACAGACCGGGCCGAAATGATCGACCAACTTTTGACGGGAAAGGCAAAATATGCCAGTATTTTCAATTATCCTACTTTAAATTGGGCCGATATGGGTGCTGTGGGTTGGCTCGTAGATGGAGCCGCCATTGTAAATCAAACGGCTTTGGCGAAATGTTCTTATGGTCCATATTCTCGTGCAATGATTCGAATTTGCAAGGAGGAAAATTTTCATAGCAAACAAGGATATCAAATCATGGCGCATATGATGCGCGGTACGAAAGAGCAACAAGAAATGGCTCAAGATGCGGTAAACCGATTTTGGTGGCCTGTGTTGATGATGTTTGGCCCTTCTGATGCTGATTCTCCTAACTCCGATGATTTAATGAAGTGGAAGGTGAAGTTGTATTCAAACGATGATTTGCGACAACGTTTTATCGATCGCACCATTCCACAAGCGGAAGCAATTGGAATCAAAATTCCGGATGATAAATTAAAATGGAATCCGAAAACACGTCACTATGAATTTGGTCAAATTAATTTCGATGAATTGAAAAGTGTGATCACTGGAAATGGTCCTTGTAATAAGTTGCGCATGAAACAAAGAAACGAGGCCCACGATAAAGGGGCATGGGTGCGAGAAGCAGCGAATGCGTATGCTGTAAAACGAGCGAATGCCTAGGTTAAATGTTTAGTATTCAAATTAGATTATTCAAGATTTAAATCATATGTCAGCAAAAGATAATTGGCCCGCGTGGGAAGTATTTACGCAGAAAAGATGGTGCTCCGCATGAGCACGCAGGAAATGTACATGCACCCGATGCAAGCATGGCCTTGCTCAATGCGCGTGATGTGTACGGGCGCCGACAAGAAGCTATCAATATTTGGGTGGTACCAAGTGTCGCCATAACGGCATCCACCCCCGAAGATATGGGTCCGTTTTTCGATCCAGGAAATGATAAAATGTATCGCTGGCCAAATTATTATAAAACGCCGGAAGGCATTAAGCAGATTTAATGGATACGAATATTGCCCTTTATAAATATTGTGTGCGTATCGCCGATACAAGTTTAATTCTGGCGCAGCGAATGTGCGAATGGTGCGGACACGGTCCTGTATTGGAAGAAGATATTGCCATGAGTAATATGGGACTCGATCTCATTGGTCAAGCTCGTGGATTTTATACATACGCAGCATCCGTCGAAGGAAAAGGAAGAACAGAAGACGATATCGCCTATTTCAGAAATGAACGTGAGTTCACGAATCGTTGCATCGCCGAGCAACCGAACACGGATTTTGGGTATACCATGATGCGTTCCTTTTTGCATGGTTGTTTGTCGTATTTGCAATTCAGAGCACTTGTGAATAGTAAAGATGAAACGATTGCCGGACTTTCTGAAAAAGCGTTGAAAGAAATGACTTATCATGTGCGTCATGCGAGCGAATGGATTATTCGGTTGGGAGATGGAACAGAAGTCAGTCATGAAAAAATAAAAGCGGCCTTAGAGAATCTTTGGGAGTTTACCGATGAACTTTTTGAAATGGATCAAGTTGATCAATCATTAATTAAAAACGTGCCGAATGGGACCAGATGGTGAATGAAGTATTGGCAAAAGCCAAGTTATAACGCCCTGCCGCCGGTGGTTATCAAGCTAATGGTGGAATGAAAGGCGTGCATACCGAACACCTCGGACATCTATTATCCGAAATGCAATATTTACCTCGAGCATATCCCGACGCCATTTGGTAAGATGGGCGCATCTACTCCCATAACTACCGATGCCATTTGGAATTTGCTAAAACAAATTCCCGATCCCGAAGTTCCTGCTATCAACATTGTTGAATTGGGTGTGGTGAGAGATGTGATTTTTTCGCAAGATGGAAGTGGAGTAGAAGTGGTGATGACTCCTACCTATAGTGGTTGTCCTGCCATGAAGGTGATGGAAGATGACGTGAAAGAAAAGCTAAGTGCTGAAGGCTTGGAAGTAAAAATAAAAATCATTTACAAACCCGCCTGGACAACAGACTGGATGAGTGATGAAACCAAAGCCAAATTGAAAGCCTACGGAATTTCTCCTCCGTCCAAGCTTACCTTCGAACACTTACATCCATTATCCACTGTAAAAAATGCAGAAGTAATCTGTCCATTTTGCGATTCAAAAAACACAACGCTAACGAGTCAGTTTGGTTCTACCGCCTGCAAAGCCTTGCATTATTGCAATCATTGTTATCAGCCTTTCGAGTTGTTTAAGTGTCATTAAATTTAGAGACAGTAAAACTTAGAAAACTAAGAACTTTGAGTCTTTCGCTTTGATGAGAAACTATAGTATAGTGTAACCTTATTGCCTAGGACTTTAAATTTCTCGGCCGCAAAGTTTCTTGAACGAAAGCTTAGCATAGCGCAGCCTATCTGCCTGCCGTCAGACCTTAGCTCCTTTGAAATATAATTTATCGAAGTGCATCCTTAGCGACCTGCGCCTTAGCGAGAAAATTTATCGTTGCGCAGCCTTAGCGAGAAAATTTATCGTTGCGCAGCCTTTGCGGCTCTGCGCCTTAGCGAGAAAATTTATCGTTGCGCAGCCTTTGCGGCTCTGCGCCTTAGCGAGAAAATTTATCGTTGCGCAGCCTTAGCGACCTGCGCCTTTGCGAGAAAATTTATCGTTGCGCAGCCTTAGCGACCTGCGCCTTAGCGAGAAAATTTATCCTTGCGCAGCCTTTGCGGCTCTGCGCCTTAGCGAGAAAATTTATCGTTGCGCAGCCTTTGCGGCTCTGCGCCTTAGCGAGAAAATTTATCGTTACGCAGCCTTAGCGACTCTGCGCCTTAGCGAGAAAATTTATCCTTGCGCAGCCTTAGCGGCTCTGCGCCTTAGCGAGAAAATTTATCGTTGCGCAGCCTTTGCGGCTCTGCGCATTAGCGAGAAAATTTATCCTTGCGCAGCCTTAGCGGCTCTGCGCCTTAGCGAGAAAATTTATCGTTGCGCAGCCTTTGCGGCTCTGCGCCTTAGCGAGAAAATTTATCCTTGCGCAGCCTTAGCGACTCTGCGCCTTAGCGAGAAAATTTATCGTTGCGCAGCCTTAGCGACCTGCGCCTTAGCGAGAAAATTTATCGTTGCGCAGCCTTTGCGGCTCTGCGCCTTAGCGAGAAAATTTATCGTTGCGCAGCCTTAGCGGCTCTGCGCCTTAGCGAGAAAATTTATCGTTGCGCAGCCTTAGCGACCTGCGCCTTAGCGAGAAATTTATCGTTGCGCAGCCTTTGCGGCTCTGCGCCTTAGCGAGAAATTTATCGTTGCGCAGCCTTAGCGGCTCTGCGCCTGGCAGAAAATTTATCGTTGCGCAGCCTGGCTCTGCGCCTTAGCGAGAAAATTTATCGTTGCGCAGCCTTTGCGGCTCTGCGCCTTAGCGAGAAAATTTATCGTTGCGCAGCCTTTGCGGCTCTGCGCCTTAGCGAGAAAATTTATCGTTGCGCAGCCTTAGCGACCTGCGCCTTAGCGAGAAAATTTATCCTTGCGCAGCCTTTGCGGCTCTGCGCCTTAGCGAGAAAATTTATCGTTGCGCAGCCTTTGCGGCTCTGCGCCTTAGCGAGAAAATTTATCGTTGCGCAGCCTTTGCGGCTCTGCGCCTTAGCGAGAAAATTGAATATTCTTATTTGTACTAGAATATTTTCTATCAAAATTTTAATACCCTTCCTGTAATCTTCTTCCCATTCTCATAAATAATACTTACCAAGAAAGTAGATCCTTGCAAATCAAAATCCTTCAAGGAATAAAAATTATTGGTCGATTCTTCTTCTAACAAAAATTTACCATCAATACTGAAAAGTTGTACTCTTACTTTTTCTCTTTTATCATTCGGAAAACGAATGGTGCAATCCTCACATGGATTAGGAGTGATTAATAATTTATCGCCCTCAAAATATTGAAAGAATACAAATTTGTGCTCAGAAACAATTCCCAGATTTCCAATCTCGAGTCGGTAATAATTCACTGTGTTTCTTGAAGGCGAATCATCCACCCAAACATAGCTTTCATCCGCACTCGGACTTCCACACACACCCGGAAACTCATGAACAAGGGTGTAATTAATACTGTCAGTTCCCCGTTGTACTTGTAATCCGCTGCATTGAATTCCTCCTCTGATCGTAAGAAAAACAATGACTTTATTTCCATCTTGCTGTACATTGAAAAAACTAAATAGGCTATCCTGCTGCCCATAGCTAAATCGACAACATAATAGCAGTATTGAAAAGAGGAAGTATTGTATTTTTGTTTTCAATTGTTGTTAGATTGCAATAGTATTTTTTCGATGGAAACTAAAGTTTTAGAAATGGTTTCAATTGAATCTTGTTGTGTATTTCCGTTTCGTTGACTCACAATTTTTTGCCTTCGTTCTAGTACTTGGTCTCTGAAGAGATCAGAATTGTAAACCCCAATCAACGACATCGCATTTCCATGATGTTGCGTTTGTCCGGCCGTTTCCACTTTTATTATAGTAAGATTAAATGCTCTTAGTAACGGTCCTTCAACGAAAGTCATGTCCTGAATATTTTCCAAAGGGATCGTTTTTCTACTTGAACAATGATTCCTTTCTTAAATCGCAAATTTTTATCCGTAAGTTCACAGCTCAATTTCTCGAAATAGTGTTTGCTGTACCATTGTCCAAGTCCCAAGAACCAAATTATGGCTAAAGGGATACCAATGATGGAAATAATAAGTATCAAACCTACATAGAATAAAATATAAGATTTGATGATGGGGTTGAATTTTGCAACGATGTGTTGATCTTTTTCAAACATTAGGCTGAATATTAATCAAATATACGAAATGCAAGGAGATTTTCTAAGGTATTTTATTGTATTCTTAGGAATGAAACAAAAAAGAGAGGCTATTCCAATGAAATAGCCTCTACGTATAATTAATTATGGGGTTTTAAGTAATCCCTTTATTTTACATATGAGTGATAATTTCATCGCCAAACTCAGAGCATTTTAATTTAGTTGCACCTTTCATCTGACGTTCAAAATCATAAGTCACACGTTTCTTTTTTATGCTTCTTTCTAATCCTTTTACAATTAATTTGGCAGCGCGATCCCATCCCATATACTCTAACATCATTACACCCGATAAAATAACCGAACTCGGATTCACCATGTCTTTACCAGCATATTTTGGTGCTGTTCCATGTGTTGCTTCAAAGATAGCATGACCAGAAAGGTAATTGATATTCGCTCCTGGAGCAATACCAATTCCACCAACTTGTGCAGCTAAGGCATCCGAAACATAATCTCCATTTAAATTGAGTGTAGCAATAACATCATACTCGGAAGGGCGTAGCAAAATTTGTTGAAGGAACGCATCAGCAATCACATCTTTCACAATTAATTTTCCAGCAGCAACAGCAGCCGATTGAGCAGCATTGGCCGCTTCTTCGCCCATGCTGGCTTTGATTTTATCGTACTGAACCCATGTAAATACTTGGTCACCAAATTCTCTTTCTGCTAATTCATAACCCCAATCTTTGAATTTACCTTCTGTAAATTTCATGATGTTACCTTTGTGAACTAAGGTTAAAGAGGTATGCTTGTATTTGAAACAGTGATTCAATGCAGCGCGAACTAAACGCTCTGTACCTTCTTTCGATACAGGCTTAATTCCAATAGAAGATGATCCTGGGAAACGAATATTTTTTGCACCCATCTCATTTGTCAAAAATGAAATCACGCGATCCGCTTCTGGTGTGCCCGATAAATATTCAATTCCTGCATAAATATCTTCCGTGTTTTCTCTGAAGATAGTCATGTTCACTAAGCCTGGCTCTTTCACGGGACTCGGAACACCTTTGAACCAACGTACAGGGCGAATGCAAGCATATAAATCCAATTGTTGACGCAAAGCCACATTCAAGGAACGTATTCCTCCGCCAACCGGAGTAGTCAACGGACCTTTGATGGCCACCTTGTATTCGTTGATGATTTCCAAAGTCTCGTTAGGAAGCCAATTGCCAGTCTTGTTAAATGCTTTTTCACCAGCTAAAACTTCTTTCCAGATGATTTTTCTTTTTCCTTTAAATGCTTTTTCGACTGCTGCATCTAATACTCTTACGGAAGCTGCCCAAATATCAGCGCCAATTCCATCGCCTTCAATGAATGGGATAATGGGATCTGTAGGAACTCTTAACTTTCCGTTTTTAATTGTAATTTTTGAACCTGTCATAATTGATATAGAATGATTAAGATTGAATTTAATGGTGAAAACATTGAATCTAAGTTGGCGAAGGTAATAAGCCTAAGGTTCAATCCAAAGCAAAACACGATTTGGTCAAAAGGTGTTATTGACACCCTAACTAACTGTCTTTCTTGATTATCAGTGAAATGTATTGAAATTTATTGCTGCTATAACCCATTTTGATTCATTACTTTTGCCAAAATCAATCGAGTAATAATGGAAAGTATCCTTGTAAAGACCACGCATAACTTGCGCATTTTAACTCTTAATCGCCCCGATAAGTTTAATAGTTTTAATCGTGAAATGGCTATCCGTTTTCAGAATGAGCTGGATAGAGCTGGTAATGATGAAAATATTCGCGCTATTTTAATCAGCGGTGAAGGAAAAGCGTTTTGTGCTGGACAAGATCTTTCAGAAGCCATCGATCCCAACGGTCCCTGGAATTTCAGCTATCGTTACTGATCATTACAATCCGATTTTAACAAAAATTAGAAATATTGAAAAGCCGATCATTTGCGCTGTGAATGGCGTAGCTGCTGGTGCGGGCGCAAACATTGCATTAGCATGTGATGTAGTTATCGCTGCCAATTCCGCTTCGTTTCTTCAAGCATTTAGTAAAATTGGTTTAGTGCCCGATAGCGGTGGAACTTTTTTCTTGCCCCGACTCATCGGTTTCCAACGTGCATCTGCTTTGATGATGTTAGGGGATAAAGTAAGTGCTGTTGACGCTTTGCAGATGGGCATGTTGTACAAAGTAGTTGCCGACGATCAATTGATGATCGAAGCAGAAAAAATAGCAACAACGTTAAGTGCAATGCCTACTAAAGCCATCGGCTATACGAAAAGATTATTGAATGCATCCATGCATCATCAATTTGAAGAACAATTGTTGATGGAAGGAGTGATGCAAACTGCAGCCGGAGAAACGGCAGATTATAAAGAAGGGGTAGATTCATTCTTGGAAAAAGAAAACCCATCTTCACAGGAAAATAATATTTATTGATAGGTAAAGTTGAATATATGATTTCAGTTCAAAAAGTAGGAGTAGCAGGTGCAGGATCGATGGGTACCGGAATTGCTCAGGTTGCTGCAACAGCAGGTTGTGAAGTTTTTCTATTTGACACAAACAAGGAAGCTATTGATAAATCCATCAAAGGAATCAATGATCTCTGTGAAAAATTAGTTGCAAAAGGAAAATTAAGTCGTGAGCAGGTAGAAGATATTAAAACAAGAGTAAATCCTGCATACGAAGTGGAAACATTGAAAGGTTGCGATTTATTTATTGAAGTCATCATTGAAAATTTAGAAATAAAAGCTTCGTTATTAAAGAATGTAGAACCTTTGCTTGCTGAAAATGCAATCATTGCTACCAATACTTCATCGCTTTCTGTTACTGCCATTGCCGCAGCGTGTAAAAATCAAGAGCGCGTCATCGGACTTCATTTTTTTAATCCGGCTACATTGATGCCTTTGGTGGAAGTAATTCCAGCAATCCAAACCAATGGGAAATTAGTTAGCGATTGTGTAAACTTAATGACTCAATGGGGAAAAGTTCCGGTTGTTGCAAAGATACTCCTGGTTTTATCGTGAATCGTGTTGCTCGTCCATTCTACGGTGAATCATTACGTATTTTAGAAGAAGGAATTGCTGATGTAGCAACTATAGACTGGGCATTGAAATCCATTGGAGGTTTTAAGATGGGTCCTTTTGAGTTGATGGATTTAATTGGTAACGATATCAATTATACAGTAACGGAAACTGTTTGGACACAACTATATTTTGATCCGCGTTATCGTCCTTCGCTCATTCAGAAAAAGATGAAGGAAGCTGGCAGATTAGGTAGAAAATCCGGAAGAGGATATTATGAATATGGTGAATCTGCTGTAATACCAACACCAAATGATAATCCAGTTTTAGGTGAATACATTTTTACACGTGTCATCAGCATGCTCATCAACGAAGCTACTGATGCATTGTATTTAAAAATTGCTTCCCGCGATGAATTAGATTTAGCCATGACAAAAGGCGTAAATTATCCAAAAGGATTATTGAAGTGGGCCGATGAAATTGGAATTAAAGTAATTTTATCTACTTTAGATGGATTGCATAAAGAGTATGGCGAAGATCGTTACCGTGCTTCCATCTTCATGCGAAAAATGGCGATTGATAATTTGAAGTTTTATAGTTGATACGAAAGTTAAAAAATAAGTTTTAGTTTTTATTTGACAGAAATCACTTGTAGATGTTAAGCGCTTCCATTTCCTCTCCTATCGGTTGGCTCAACATCGAAGCAACAGATTGGTCCATCATCGCTTTGTATTTTACCACGAAACCGCATGAAGAACAAAGTGATCATCCACTTATTTTGGAAGCGAAATTTCAATTGCAATCTTATTTTGATGGATCGAGTAAAGAATTTAAATTGCCTCTCGATCCTCCCGGTACAGCATTCCAACGTCAGGTTTGGGAGGAGTTGAATAATCTCCCTTATGGACAAACTACTACTTACCTTAAATTAGCTAAGTCATTGGGTGATGAAAATAAAGTACGTGCCGTAGCAGGTGCCAATGCGGCGAATCCCATTGCTATTGTAATTCCATGCCATCGCGTGATTGCTGGTAACGGACAACTTACCGGCTACGCTTGGGGCCTAGATCGCAAAGATTGGCTCTTGCAACACGAACAAAATAGAGAGCAGTTGAAGCTTTTTTAATATAATATATTCTATACAAAATTTTGCGCACGAAACTCTGCTATATTTTTTGTGAAGATCCGCTACGAAGAAAATCTATGCGACTCGTATGTTTAGAGATAAGGTCAAATAAAAACTGTATCAAACATACGATTTAGAGGGAACGCGGATGAATCGGATTCTGCGGATTATCACGGCCTACTTGTCATTGAAATTGAATAATCATCATAAGCATTTTGCGACTTGGCTTCTTAAAACTTTGCGACTTTGCGCCTCTGCGAGAAATAATGACATAGCGCAAGCCTCAGCTCGAATAGTGATACTAGCGGTGTAAGTTCAGAAAGTTATCGAGAGGAATTGTATAGTTAATTTAGAATGCATCATGTCCTACTATTCAACGTAATTATTTCAATCTGCATAGTTTGGTTTCCCTTATTTCCTTATTTTTGTCGAAATTTAACCTCTATGTCCGATCAAAATAGTCTTCCCAAACGAGTTGTCGATATGATGATGAGCAAAGACTACTTTAGTCAGTGGCTAGGCATCGAAGTGATTTTAGCAGCACCAGGACAATCTATTTTGAAAATGAAGATCAGAAAAGAAATGCTTAACGGTTTTGGAATTGCTCATGGCGGAATTTCTTTTTCTTTTGCTGATAGTGCCCTAGCTTTCGCTTCAAATAGTCACGGACAAAAATCCGTGTCGATTGAAACTTCCATCAGTCATACAAAATCATTGCTAGAAGGTGATGAAATAATAGCCACTGCAACCGAGTTGAATCGATCGAATAAAATTGCTGTGTATTCTATTGCAGTTACCAATCAACAAAACGAAACCGTTGCGCTTTTTAAAGGCACGGTATACAGAACATCTAAACAATGGTTCCCCGAGGAAGCATAAAATAGTCTTAAAGAAAATCGAATAAATGAAAGATGCATATTTAGTATCAGGAGTAAGAACAGCGATTGGAAATTTTGCGGGAACATTGGCACCAGTCCGTGCCGATGATTTAGCTGCGCATGTGTTGAAAGGGTTGTTGGAAAAAAATCCATCCTTAGATCCCGCCGCTATTGAAGATGTTCTCCTCGGTTGTGCAAATCAAGCCGGTGAAGATAATCGCAATGTTGCACGTATGGCGGTGCTTTTGGCAGGGTATCCTATTTCAGTTCCGGGTGAAACAATTAATCGATTGTGCGCTTCCGGACTTTCAGCGTCAGCATCGGCATCAAGAATTATTAAATCAGGTGAAGCCGATATCATCGTTGCAGGTGGAGTAGAAAACATGACCCGTGGACCGTGGGTGATGTCGAAAACAAGTACACCTTATGGTCGCGATGCACAATTATTCGATTCGAGTTTTGGATGGCGATTTGTAAATCCATTGATGAAAGAAAAGTTTGGTGTAGAAGCGATGGGTGAAACGGCTGAAAATTTAGCGGTTCGTGATACCATCTCAAGAGAAGATCAAGATCAATTTGCATGGTGGTCACAACAAAAAGCAAAGAAAGCTAATGAAAGTGGACGCTTTGAAAAAGAAATTATTCCCATATCCATCCCCGTTAGGAAAGGTGAGCCGCTTATTTTTTCAAATGATGAATTTGCAAAACCAAATACAACGATAGAAGGATTGGCAAAATTACGTCCAGCATTTAATAAACAAGGAACTGTAACTGCAGGTAACGCAAGTGGATTGAATGATGGAGCAGCAGCTTTATTGTTTGCATCTGAAGCAGGTTTGAAAAAGTATCAACTAAAACCATTAGCTCGAATTTTAGCATCCGCTGCTCATGGTGTTGAACCCGGTATCATGGGAATTGGTCCGGTAGAAGCAGCGAATAAAGCCATTCGTTTGGCTGGTATCACTTGGAATGATATTGATATTATTGAACTGAACGAAGCTTTCGCTGCTCAAAGTCTCGCATGCATTCGCGCCTGGAATATCGCTGACAATGATAATCGCATCAATCCTAACGGAGGTGCAATTGCATTAGGACATCCATTGGGAATGAGTGGTGCACGAATTTTACTTTCTGCCGCTCTTGAATTGCAACTTCAGCAAAAAAGTATGCCTTAGTCACTATGTGTGTGGGAGTAGGGCAAGGGTATGCAATGGTAGTTGAGAGATGCTAAATTTTCTCCACGGATTTTGATGGGACAAGAGGAATGGAAAATCCAAAAGTGGATCCTTCTCCTTTCTTACTCGTAACCCAAATTTTACCACCATGATTTTCGATTAGTTTTTTTGCGATACTAAGTCCAAGCCCGGTGCTTGATTCTCCTGCAGTACTTCGTACACTCGTTTTGGTAAAAGGTTCAAAAACTTTGGATTGTTCCGACTCTGGAATTCCTTGTCCTTGGTCTGCGACTTTAATGACAACTTGGTCTTCTATTACATCAGCAGTAATTTCAATGGAAGTTTCCGAATGTGAAAATTTGATGGCATTGGTAATTAAATTAATCAATACTTGCCCCAATTGCTCTTGATTCCCATGTATCATATTTACTGTGTCGCCAATACTGAAACCTAAGTGAATGTTCTTTTTGTCCGCATTGTTTTTCACCTGATTTATACAGGAAATAACAAAATCCTTTACATTAAAATCAGAAAGTTTTCCGATCAACTCTCCGGATTCAATTCTTGAAACATCCAATAAATTATCAAGTAAATCCATCATTCCTCGTGATGTGTTAATGATGATCTTTAAGTAGTTTTTATGTTCTGTGCTTAAAGAAATATCTGCTTCATCTTCCAAAAATGTTGAGAAGGTAATTATATTCCCTAATGGATTTCTAAGATCATGTGATGCCATTCCTAGAAAATAATTTTTCTCTTCGTTTAATTTGCTGAGTTCCGCGTTCTTTTGCTCGATTTCAATTTGCTGTGAGTAGAGTTGCAGAAGCATATTTACTTTTGCACATGTAATATCAGTGTCTAGTGGCTTGAAAAGGTAATCAATTGCACCTTCTTCTAACCCTTTTAACATGTATTTTTTCTCTTTGCTGATAGCAGTAACGAATACGATGGGTGTTTTTCGTGTGCGTTTTGTTGACTTAAGTATATTTGCCACTTCGAAGCCATCCATCTCCGGCATTTGGACATCTAAAAGAATTAAAGATAAGTCTTCTTCAAAAGCTATTTTTAAAGCTTCTTCTCCCGAGTTGGCTTGAAAAATTTCCCGATCATCTTGAGCAAGGATGCAATCCAGCGAATATAGGTTTTCTGGTCTGTCGTCAACAATAAGTATTTTGTGTTTCATTTTTTTACTTGTGATAATTTAATTGTGAGCGAAATATTGATATATATTTTGACCGCTGTCCACTAATTTTAGTTTTGTTTCAGCTATTCCAATAAGGGATTCGCAATTGGAGAGACCAATATATCCCCCGTTGATTAAGGAGTTTAACATGGCATCTACTAATTTTTGTTGATGGAAATTTTGATAATAAATAAGCATGTTCCTGCAAATTATAATATCAAATTCATTGAATGGATGATCATGACCTAGTTCGTGTTTTGCAAATTGAATTTGATTGAGAATGGAAGATTTGAGTATAGAGCTCTCTCTTGTATAAGTGAAGTATTCTGAAAGGTGTTGGACTCCACCTGCTTCATGATAATCATTGAGTGTGTTTTGTACATCTTTTAAAGAGAGGACACCTTTTTTTGCGTCACTCAAAGCTTTCTCATTAATGTCTGTTGCATAGATGGTGCATTTGCCAAGTAAGTTACTTTCTTTTAGCAGGATTGCCAATGAGTAAGCTTCTGAACCATTTGAACACCCTGTATGCCAAATTCTAACGCTTCCTTTTTTCTGCTGAATAGTTTTAATAAGTTTAACCACTTGTCGAAAGAATGCAGGCTCTCTAAATAATCGTGTATACGTAATTTGTAGTTCTTTTTGTAATTCTTGTGCTATTTTTGGTTTATTAATTATTATATCACGTATCATACTTGCTTTATCAATTCCATGTTTTTGGAAATAATAAGCAAGCCTTCTTTCTAAATATAGTTCGTGATATCCATCTAAATTAACATCGTAAAGTTCTCTTACGATTTTCTTGATTTCAAGACCTGATTTTGTGAACTCGAAGGGAGCTATCATTGGAAGAAATTGTTAAGCATTTGATAAAGTGAGTTTCCTTGTATGGGCTTTGTTATATGATCGTTCAGGCCATTAAATAAACTTATTTCTCGATCTCCTTTCATGGCCTTAGCAGTTAAAGCAATGATTGGAATATTCGAAAGTGAATTCATGCTACGAATCTTTTTTGTGGTTTCATATCCGTCCATGTCGGGCATCATGATGTCCATTAATACCATGTCGGTCTTTGGATTGTTTTGTAGATACTCAATGGCTTTTTCGCCGCTGGAAACGGCTTGAATGTCCATTTCATGCATTTCAAGGAGTGATGTTAAAGCGAATATATTTCTATGGTCGTCATCTACAATAAGGATTTTTTTTCCTTTGTATGAATTTGTTATGATTGGCGTTGAGGAAAGAGTATTTCTAAGTTTTTGCTCCTTTACAGATTGAAGAAAAAGCGCTGTTTCTTCCATCAAGGAAGATTCATTCTGCGAGTTTTTGTTGATGTAGCTGCTTGCATAATTTCTCAATATTGTTTTCTCGTTGTTGTTCAGTATTCGAGAACTATATACAATTACAGGTATTGAACTTAAGGTTGGTTCTTCTTTGAATTTTTTGAGTAATTGTAAACCGTCTGAGTCTGGTAAGTTTAAGTCTAATATGATGCAGTCATATTTGCCTTTTGCCAAGTGATCGACGCCTTCTTTTCCAGTTTCAGCTATTTCGCATGAGACTCCCTGTTTTTTTAGCATCTGCCTGATGATTAAGCTTTGTGTTGGTGAATCTTCAATGACCAATACTTTGCTACTGTTATCGAGTGATTCTTTTAATTTGCCAAATAGTTGTGAGATTTCTGCCTTGCTGTTGGGCTTATCGACCCAGGATACTAATGGGAAGGAAAGATCATTTTCATTTTCGTTTTCTGCTTTAATGCTGGTAACAACATGTACAGGAATATGCGAGATGTTTTTGTTTTCTCGGATTCTGTTTAATATACTCCATCCATCAATTCCAGGTAGATTCATGTCTAGGATTATTGCATCCGGTTTTGTATTACAAATTCGAATGTATCCAGTGTCTCCTCTATGACAAACTTCAGTTTTGAAGCCTTCTGCCAGTGCCATTTTTTCTAATGCGAGTGCATAATCAGTATCATCTTCAATAATGAGAATGGTTTTAGCTTCAGAATAAATATTGGATTGAAGTGTAACTCCCGTAGGAAGTTCTACTGTGAAGGTACTTCCTTTTCCAAGCTCACTTTCAACCGCTATTCCACCGCCTAAAAGTGTAGCGAATTCTTTGCTTATGCTGAGTCCTAATCCGGTTCCTCCAAATTTCCGACTTGTGGAACTATCTACTTGTTTGAATGATTCGAAGATATTTTCAATTTTTTCAAGAGGAATACCAATTCCATTATCGCTTACTGTAAATTGAATGTTCCCCGATTTCTCAGTAATTTTAAATTGGACAAGTCCTCCTTTATTGGTAAATTTGATTGCATTGGAAAGTAAATTTTTTAAAATTTGAGCAACCCGCATTTGATCTGAATTCATTTTTAAGAGATACGGAGTCTCATTGATTACTTCTAATGAGATTCCTTTATGCGTCGAGATTTGTCTAATCTCATTCATTAATGTTTGAATGAAAGAATGAATTGAGAATTCCTCTTTTTCAATTTCAATTTTTCCCGCTTCAATTTTGGATAGGTCTAGTATATCATTGATGAGGTGAAGTAAATCGGTTCCCGATTTATGAACCACACTGGCAAATTCAATTTGCTTTTTATTCATATTATCATCTTTGTTTTCAGAAAGTAACTTGGAAAGAATGATAATACTATTGAGCGGTGTCCTTAACTCATGACTCATATTCGCTAAAAATTCTGATTTGTATTGACTCGCTCGTTTCAGTAATTCGGCTTTGGTGCTGAGATCAATTTTAGTCGTTTCTAGCTCTTTGTTCTTACTTTGTAGTTCTTTAAATTGTTTTTCCAGTTGGGAGGCTTTGTGGATGAGCTCTTCGTTTTTATTTAGGAGCTCATTCGATTTTTTTGCAAATGCTGTTTTGATATTTGAATTTCCCAACTCTGTTTACTTAGTTTTCGAATACTACTTTGTAGCTCTTGATCTCGAAGTTCGAGTTGTTTGTTTAATTTTTGAGAATGATCGAGCAAGAGCTGAAGCTGATCTTCTGATCTTTTCCTTTCTGTTATATCAAGGCAAATTAGAATGTGACGTATGATTTCACCGTTTTCATCATGAACCGGAGAAGTACTTACTAGTGTCCAAATCGGTTCTTTCGTTTTGCTATAGAGTATGGTTTCAAAAGAAGTTACCTTCCCTTTTGCCATCATTGTTTCCGCTTTTTTAAAATTCGATTTATCGGTTAAAACGCCTTCTAATAACTCGAAAGGGGTTTCTTTTTAATTCAAATTCGTTGTGCTTCTTCTCTGTATTATTTGTAGCTGACATTACCGCACCGGTCACTTTACCATTTGATATGATGGGGTTGAATTTTATATCATAATAATATGTGGTTTTTTGTAAAATTATACTTTTGCTAAAATTTAAGTTCTCGTTTTCTAATACTCTCTTATAGTATAAACTCCAAGGAATAGGTTCCCCTGTATTTTTACCTTGCTTATCCATTAGAATTAAATGCATGCCAATTTCAACTTCGAATCCGTAAATATCGAAGAAGAAGGTTTTAAACGCCTCATTAAATTGGGTAATTCTAAAATTCCGATCGATCTGCCAAATGGGATCTTTTAAATTCGAAATCAATGATCGTAAACTCGCAATGTTTTCTACTGTTTTTTTATTGGAATAATTGTAGAGTTTGTAAAAGTAGTGTACTAAGTACATCGTCATGAATAAACTGATCGTCATCGATAATGAATAGTTTACTTCATTGATACGTCTATCACGATGTAATTCCGGGATGATATTGATGGATTCATTTGTGCATACGACTAGAAGGAATGTTGGCAATGCCATTAGTAATGACATTTGCAGTTTTTTCTTTTCACTGAAAAAAAGCATTGTACTGGCAGCTAACGGAAAGAAAAAGTAAAATACTCCGGTGTCTGTGTGGTTAGTGAGATGTAGGTAGTATAGGTATAATCCGCCTCCAATTAAAAATATATTTCTGCTCAATGTGTAATATTCTCTCCTAAAGAGAAGTATACATCCTAACATAAAGAAAGTGGAGATTATGTTGTTATTTACACCTTGACTGTAATTCGTTATATAACTTGATACAATGTAAATTAGTGATATGGCTAGTGTAGCAAGATGTATTCTGTATAAAAGATTTAGTCTTCTTTTTTCCTCTTCCGAATAGCCGGAATTCAACGGAGGGTAAGCAATGAAGTTAAAGGTGTTTTTCCACATAGTACAAAGGCATTTTTATTAGTAGGGTGTTTACGCCTTTTATATCGTTAAGTTTTCATCGCTATCTTCTGTGATGTAAGTTCTTAGATTATTTTGTTTTGTTAGTGAATCACAAATGCCAAATAATTCGTCAATCGACGTAGTTATCTGAAATTCTATTTATCGAAATTTTTCTGAGAATTCAATTTAATACATTGATAAACAACTAAATAAAATAATAGCTTTTAGCAGGATAAAGAATAATGGATATCGCTTTAGCATTTTGAATGATACAAAGAAGCTTCTCTGAAATGTAAATTGATGTAAGTTTATGGAACTTTTTTACACAGTTTTGCGATCGTGAAGGATCCGTTTTTGTAAAACAAATGAGTAGAAAATGAGATACTAAAAAGGATACCCTATACCAAAATTGTAAGTGATGTCACCTAGATTTTTTGATGGTAAAACCCATCTTTCATCCAAATTTTGTTTGGGGTCTCTTACTTGTATTGCACCATCTAATCTTAGGATGAAGAAGGTGAAATCAAATCGTATTCCAAGCCCAGCTCCAATTGCAATTTGATCTAAAAAAGTATTAGTGTTGAATACACCAATTGTACTGTTGTTAAAAGATTTCAATAGCCATATATTTCCTGCGTCAATAAAAGTTGCGCCTTTAAGTTTTCGGTAAATATCGAAACGATATTCGAGGTTAGTGGTTATTTTTATGTCTCCAAATCGTTCAAAATAATCTTCCTTTGTATTACTTCCCGGACCTAAGTTTCGTGTCCTCCAAGCTCTAATATCATTAGGACCACCTGCGTAAAAACTTTTTTCGAAGGGTAGCTTAATCGAATTTCCATACGCTAAACCAAAGCCCATGGCAATTCGAAATACAGCCAGTGCATTGGAGAAATTTACGGGTTTATAAAACCTCAAATCAAAATCTGGACGAAAATATTGTGCAAATTTTAGATTGAATAATTCAGAAGGAAGGGTGTCAACAATATTTTCACCTCCAATTCTCTTGGCTAAGTAAATACTGTTTCCCGCCAATTCTAGATTGGCACGAAAGAAGAAATACTTATTTCGATTCCCCAAATCTTGGTTGTTGAATAAGTAACTGATACGTCCATCGGCAATGAATTGATTGGAATATCCTAATATGATGGTAGGATCCTGTAGCTCTTCCAACTGCATCTGAAATGCTGGATCGAGTTTTACATTTAGATAGTTGATCTCAGCTGGATAAAAGTAAAATCGATTAAAAGGGTTGTTTTCTTTGTATAGAAATAACCCAAATTGACTAACTGTCGGTAGTATTCCGGGCGATTTTGCGTGTTGAAGCTTGCTGAAATAGAGGTACTGGGATTACTTACTTTTTTGGATGTCTGATGTTGAAAGGCCAAAGACCTCTAGGAAAGGTTAATGTAAATTCCGGTCAATTTCATAGGCGTTGAATAAAGCAAGTTGACTGGTGGTTTCATAGGTGGTATCCCCAAAGTTTTGCTGAATTTCAAGCCCTCCTTTTATTTTGAATGTAAATGTTTCAGCACCTTTGAATATGTTTTTATTTCTATAAACAAGGTTCCCTGCAATTCCAAAGTTACCACCGTTGTTTGTGCCTTCTGCTTCCGCCTTGAATTCTTGTCTGGGCTGTGGAGATAATAAGATAAAACAGCGTAAAGGTATTATTGAGTCAGTAGGTGAGTGATCTAATATTTCTGATCGAATATTTATGAATCTGAAAATTCCAAGATCTGAAAGTCGACGATAGGTTAAATCGAAATTTTCTTGTGCATAGAGAGAGTCTTTTTTTATAAAAACATGCTCTACTAAATGCTTGGCATTTTGACTGTACTGTAATTGACCTCTAGAAATGAATACCATGTTTTCAATGTAAGTGGTATCCTTTTCAACGCTGGTGGTTGTTAAAATCGGGTCATAGTCTACTTCAATAAAAATCTCTTTTATATAACTTTTTTGGTGAAATTCACTTTCTACTGTTTGTGCAGAATCTTTTACTCTTGTTTGTGGATTAGTTACAACCATCCATATGTCAACTTGATTGCTTTTTAAGGAAGAATCAATGTCGAAGTAAATGTATTGGGTGCTAAAATTAAAGTAACCAAGGTTGCGAAGTCGAATAGACACTCGATTGAGTTCATTTTGTAATAAAGCATTGGAAAATTTTTTGCCGGATGAAAGGAGTGATGGTGTTGGATCGTTAAGAATTAATTCGCGAATGGTCGAATCTTTTATTTCGTACTTTATATTGCGTATTTTATAGGGTTCACCGGATTTTATTTTATAATATACCCGGGCTTTTTTTCTTTTATAAACGGTGCTGTCAATGACAGTAGCATTAAAATATCCGTTATTTTGAAATAAAATTTCTATTTGTTCTTGCGATTTATAGGTTAGGTTGGTGTCAAGTAAAATGGGTTCTTCACCAATGGCTTCTTTAATCCATTTTTTAAATTTTGTCTCTTTCCCAAGCGTCGCTAAATTATAAACACCCAAATGAAACCGAAAAACACCAAGAATTTTGCGGTTGGGCTTTTGCTTGAAAATAGCCACTACACTTTCATTGTATTCTGAACGATTGTTTTTAATAATATTTTTGTCAAGAAGATGTCGTCCTTCTGGAATCGTCTTAAATACATTACAACTGCTCGAAAGTAGCATTGCAAACAACAAGAGTGTTGCTAGGGTTGTAAAGTGGAGTATTCCTTTCGTCATAATGTGACGGATGTAAAAATACAATTAGAAACGTATATTTGGACATGTTATCAAAAGCACTTATCAAACAACTTCGTTCATTACAAGTAAAGAAGTTTCGCGATGTAGAGCAGCTATTTGTGGTGGAAGGCCCAAAGTTGTTGGATGAGTTGGTGAATTCTCCCGCTTGGAAGATTGATCATATTTATTCTACTGACGAACAATTGATTTCTTCATTGAATATGTCTTCTCCCTATTCTATTATCAACGATAAAGAATTGAAGCAGATTTCCGCTCTTTCTACTCCCAATAAAGTGTTGGCAACAGTAAAATATAGCGATTCGCAAGAGAGAAGTGAGGCTGGCATTTCAGGATTTTATCTTCTCTTAGATAAAATTCAAGACCCTGGAAATCTTGGAACGATTATCAGAATTGCTGATTGGTTTGGGGTAGATGGTATTATTTGCTCCTCGGATACAGCCGACTTTTATAACCCAAAAGGTTATTCAGTCCAGCATGGGTAGTATCTTTAGGGTTCCTATCTTTTATGAGGATCTTTCAGTGGTCTTGGAAAAGAATCTAAAAACATCAAACTTGCCTGTGTTTGCAGCGATGCTCGAAGGTGATAATATTTATAAATCTACCATTGATCGAAAGGCTTTTCTACTGATGGGTAATGAAAGTAATGGTGTAAATCATGATCTTAATCAGTTTATTACTAATAAGATACATATTCCTTCAGGAAAATCATCTAAACCTACAGCTGAGTCTCTAAATGTTGCGATTGCCGCAGCAATTATTTGCTCGGAATGGGCGAGGGTTAAATAAAAAAACAGGAAGGTTTATTAGTTCAATTTGGATGGAACAACCATCTTGAAAACAGGGATTTTTACAAAGAATAGCTTTTTGTCGTATTGGCGCTCCATTAAATAGGTACCAAACATTTTCCCTAATTCAGTGTTTAAATTGCATCCTGATACATATCGGTAGGTCTCACCAGGGGCAATAAATGGCTGTTCACCAACTACGCCTTCTCCTTCAACTTCGCGTCTTGTATTGTCAGAATCAACAATATACCAATGTCTTCGCTTTAAACGAATGGCCTGCTCACTATCATTTTTGATGGTGATGCGGTAGGCAAAAACATAATGAGACTGCGTAGGATTACTATGAGTTGGTTGATAAAATGTCTCAACACTAACTCTAATTCCTGCTGTTACCTCTGTAAATATGGCCATAATTGAATTGATAATGATCAAAAATAAGTAGCTCAGCTGAGAATAACAAGAGATTTTGACCAATCGTATCTATGTAGTGGTCAATGCTTCTTTTGTATGGAGGAATCAAAAGCCCCAGCTTGAATTTTCTGGTCTCCAATTAATTGAAAATATCGCGTACCGTTCGCTTTCCAATAAACCAAAATATCATAAACGTTTCTGGTTTCATAATGACTTCCTTCAGTCTCTATAACTGAATATTGACTTTTACTGTCGAAGGTGATGTATCGGTAGTTATAATAACCTTGTTTGATGTATAGCGTCTTCTCATAAAATCCTGAAACCTCATTATATTCAAGTCTATATTTTTTTGAGGGTTGATAGTCGGTGAACTTACCGTCAATAAAATAGGAAAGGTTTGAATCATCTTCTATCGCTTTTAAACGAAATTTTACGTGTATATAATCACCTTCTAAATGAGCATCTCTTCCTTCATAGATCTTAATGAGGAATTTGCCGTTGATATCTTCGTTTGTACTATATCTTTGAGTTCCAAGACGCAAATCGGGCTTTAAAACAGTGGTCATCTTTCCATGGATGCTGTCTCTCTCAATGCGTTCAATGGACTGTGTGAGAAATTTGTTAGTGCGTAAATCCAAGATCCTGTATTCACTGCCAGCTTCCATTATATTACCTTGTTCTAGATTGTAATCTAATTCTTCATTGCTCGCAAATAAGGGTTGGATATTTGTTAGTGATGTGGAAAAGTTAAAATTTTGAAGAATGGTAACTTTCAAATCCCCATAAGGATTTGAAAGGGCGATTCCTGTTGTATTGATTTTGAAATCTATTTCCTGATGTGTGTTTCGATACTCGATGACTGTTGCTCGATGTGCATTTCCCGAAATTTGAATCTTGGATTCTACTACCAAAAATCTTCTAGTGATAATGATGGAATCTGGATCATTCGTTGGAAATACTACCATTAAATAATTTCCCGAAATTATAGGTTTCATTTGTGCGTTCGGAAAGATGAGTTGGTAATGCCAATAATCTTCTAAGGTATTAAGTGAATGCTTGTAGTCGCTGATTTGATCCGTGTTGAACCCATCGATGAATTCATTTTCTGACAATTCACTCGATTTCCAATCGGGATCGCAATGGATGATGCGATAACTATAATCTTCAATTTCATTGTCTAATAGATCAAATTGAAGTAGTAAAGTTTCTTCACTTTTTAACGTAAGTACTGGGTCACTTAAAGGTTCTCCATTTCGTTCCAGAATCACCGTTTTTATATTAGAATCATAGGTATAGTCTTCGTATTTCAAAAATCGGGCTGAATAGTAATCCGCGTCCGTTTGGGAAAAAGTAACAGCGTTTACCAAAAGAAGGATGAGGAGGTAAAGTAATCTCATTCGTCGAGCTCTAGCAGTTTCAGGTAATAAGCTTCCCATTCAATTTCATGATGCTTTAGCTCGTGCACGCATTTCTCGAAATCCAATTGTAATTTTTTGTATTTTTCTTTGTCTTGAAAAATAGCTGGATCACTCATCTGTATGCTCAGCCGCTCGTGTTCTTTTTTAAGCAATGAAACTTGCTCTTCATGTTTTTTCGACAAGGATTCTAATCGCTGCCTCTCTTTCTTTTTTGCTTGTTCGTCGTTTTTTTTGTCAGGATAAATCTGAGTGGCTTTTTCTAACTTGTCTGCTTTTGCCAGTTTTTTTACTGGGATATCTTTAATGGCTTTGTTTATTTTTTGTTCCGCTTGCCAAACTTCAAATTCATGGTAGGTACCCGGGTACTCTTTTAATTCTTTGTTGTCAATATACCAAATTTTATTGGCAATTCTCGAGAGGAAATAACGGTCATGGGATACCACAATGTAGGTGCCTTCGTACTTATTTAATACTTCTACCAAAACATTCACACTTTGAATGTCAAGGTGATTTGTAGGCTCATCTAATAATAAAAAGTTGGCTTTGTCCAAGATGACTTTAGCCAATGCTACTCTCGCTCTTTCGCCTCCTGAAAGTACTTTTATCTTTTTGAATACGTCATCGCCTTTAAATAAGAAAGCTCCTAATAAAGATCGCAAATAGGTGTCAGTTTCATCCGGAGCAGTTACTTGTAATTCTTCTAAAGGATGATTTTCTTTGTTGAGGCTTTCCAATTGATGTTGTGCATAGAAGGTCTCAACAACGTTGTAGGTCTCTTCACGATCGCCATCAAAATCTTCCTGTCCAGAAAGGAGTCGAAGTAAGGTCGATTTTCCTTTTCCGTTGGCTCCTATAAATGCAATTTTATCACCTCGGGTTATTTCTGCTGTCGTATTTTTTAACAATACATTGTCACCATAAGCTTTACTGCGAATATTTAATTTGCTGATGATTTTCCCAGGTTGTTTGTCAACGGCAAAGCGAATTTTAATCGCGGCTAAAGGTCCAGCAACTTCATCCACTTTTTCCAATTTCTCTAAGGCTTTTACCCGGGATTGAACAGCTGTAGCCTTGGATGCTTTGGCTCTAAATCGTTCAATAAATTTTTCTTGCTCCTTGATGTAACGCTCTTGGTTTTTAAATGCGTTCATCTGAAGCTCTTTTCTTTCTTCTTTTTCGATGAGATAGTCGCTGTAGTTGCCTGTGTAGATGGTGAGCTTTTCGTATTCTAATTCTGCTATTTTGTTGACGATTTTATCAAGGAAATAACGATCGTGAGATACGATGATGACAGCGCCTTCGTAGTCGTGTAAATAACTTTCCAACCATTGAATCGATGGTAAGTCAAGGTGGTTGGTTGGCTCATCTAACAGTAATAAAGTGGGTTTTTGTAAAAGTGTTTTAGCAAGCATAACTCGCATCCGCCAGCCTCCGGAAAATTCTTTTAAAGGTCGTTTTAAATCTTCAGTGGTAAATCCTAGCCCCTCAAGAATGGCTTCTGCTTTGGATTGTAATTGATAGCCGTCTAACGATTCATATTCTGTCTGGAGCTTGTGGAGCTTGTTGAGTATTTCTTCACTGTGATCGTGCTCTAATTGCACTAAGATTTTTTCAATTTCAGCATGAACAATATTGGCTCGCTCAAAAGCTTCCATCGCTACATCTAAAATGGAGTTGTCAGATAGGTAACTCAACAAATCTTGATTTAAGAAACCAATGATTAAGTCGTTGCGTTTTGAAATATCTCCACGGCTTGGAGTGTATTCTCCACTGATTACTCGGAGTAATGTTGATTTCCCAGTTCCATTCGCTCCAATCAATCCAATTTTTTCATTGGGCTTGATGTGCCAACTGATGTCTTCAAATAAAACTCTGGATCCAAACTCTAATGCTATTTGCTGTAGTACGAACACGATTTATAATTTAATGAGCTTTCCGCTTCCTGTAATTGATTGTTTGATGGTATTGGGATTTCCTTTGTAATATACATTTCCCGAATAGTCGATGTTGACTTCAAGTATGGTACTTGAATTTACATAGATTTGATTAGTGCCTTTGTTGTGCACGTAATTATTTACTCCAAGTAGTTTTTCGCAATTTAATACGCCAAAACCTGCATTGTAATTGTATTGCGTTCCGGCTTGTCCTTCTGCATACAGGTCACATGGACCCTTGTTGATAGCTAAAGTGGTAACGTTCGCATCTAGCTTTATTCGAAATGTACCCAAACTGTTGAAAGCATCAATTCTGAAATTGTCAACATGAATAGTGTCTATGCACGTTATGTTTCCACTTGAATTGTCAGCGTAAATCGTTCGTAGGTGGTTGGTCCAAATCTCTACTGTTAGTGTTGGATTAAATTTGCGAACCCAATTGCATTTGTTGTCGTTGTAGATATATAGCAAACCGTTTTCTTCTCGAGTTCGAACATCTTTGATGAGTTTGTCACCGGCTGTAACACGCATTTTTGGGAAGTTGCTTTCGTAAAGTATTACATCTATATCATTCGTTAAATGGATACCAGAAATAGTTCCCAATGCTCGCTCTTCAGTAACTACATCACCAGTTCCATGAAAGCAATCACAAAAATCAGAACAACTGCTAAACAGCAATGCGATGAACAAGATGGTGAGTAGATGTATCTTTTTCATGTTAGAATTTAAGTCCAAGTCCCCATTCAAAATAATCTGCTTTGCCAAAATGTGATTTGAGCCCAAAACTCACAAATGCTTTTTTGGCAATAGCATAACGAAGTAAAAGTCGGTTGTAAATATTTCCATCTTCTTTGTAACGATTGTAGGTGTACATTCCCATCTGAAAATATCCATCCCAGTTCCCCATCCTTATTCCTGCTGATCCAAAAATTCCTGATCGAATGGTGTTCGCAAAATATGAATGCCCCTCCGCTTTTTCCTCTAACTGGAAGGGTAACGATCGATCAATCGTACCTTCAATCCCGCCGCCAATAAATCCTTTTCGATGTAAAGGATGATGGTACTGGATGTGAAGAATATTTACAGAATATTTGTCGCCATTAGGTGGATAAACTTCTTTTACAGCAATGGCCAAAGTAGCTGTGAACTCACGTTTTCTTTTTTGAATTTCATCCTGTGGAACTTTGCCAACAACAGGTTCTCCGATATAATAGATAGCTCCAATATTTAAAGAAGGTAAATTGATGCCAAGGTTGGGTTTACGAAAGGAACCATTGGAGAAATGTGCGAAATCGATACCTGTATTGAATTGGAAGTTTTTGCTTGTCAAAAATTGGAAGCGTATACCTGTATTTACAACTCCATTTAGATGAGTACCAATAGCTAGGTTTTGTAGTTGTCAGAAACATGGAAGGGCTTTTCAACAAATCCAATTCCAATACCTACTTTGACTCCCATTCGTAGTCTGTTTTTTCGAATTAATGGATAAATTACTTGTCCAAAGAGTGATTGACCTTGTCCGAGTTCTTCTTGGTTGCCAAAATCAAAATACTTATAACCTATTCCATATTGTGGGTAGTTGTAATCGCTGTGCCATGATTTTGATCCATCTACAGTTTTCAAAAAACTGAGTTCTACTTCTGTTGAAAAGTGCCTTTGCAAGTGGATCATTGCAGGACGATGAGCGATGATGAAACCCCTATGTATGTTCACACCAATCGACCAATGGCCAGGTGCTATTTGTGTATCTGTTTGTGAATTAGCTTCTTGGTGAAAAGCTAGGAAGCATAAACAACAGATACAAATCCGTAAAGTGAACGATAGGATTTTCATTAGAGGTGCAAAGTTAAAAAATGAACCCATAATTTGTCTGAAATAACTTTCAGCTTGTGAAAGACTCATCGAACAAACAGGAATAGAGGAGTCCTATTCTTCTCTATTTTTGGTGGATGACATCAATGCAGGAGAAATTACAGGCTTTCGAGCGTTTATTGAGGATTATGGATGAGTTAAGGGCTAAATGTCCTTGGGATAAAAAGCAAACGATGCAAACCCTTCGTCATCTCACCATTGAGGAGGTTTATGAATTAGCAGACGCCATTTTAGAGAATGATCAGGGAGAAGTGAAGAAGGAATTAGGAGATATTTTATTGCATATAGTTTTTTACTGTAAGATGGGCAGCGAGTCGAGTGATTACGATATCACCAGTGTAATTAATTCTCTTTGTGAAAAGCTCATCCATCGTCATCCGCATATTTATGGAGATGTCGTGGTTGGAAGCGAAGAGGAGGTAAGTCAGAACTGGGAAAAGCTAAAGTTAAAGGAAGGAAATGATTCTGTGTTGAGTGGTGTTCCTGTCTCACTACCTGCTTTGGTAAAGTCGATGCGGATTCAGGAAAAAGCACGAGCCGCTGGATTCGATTGGGAGGAACCCCATCAAGTTTGGGATAAAGTGAAGGAGGAGATGGACGAATTTTACGAAGAAGTGAAAAATGGAAATCAACAAAAAATGGAGCAAGAACTGGGTGATCTTTTGTTTTCACTCGTCAATTATGCGCGTTTCTTAAAATTAAATCCCGACGAAGCGCTGGAACGAACAAATAAAAAATTCATTCGTCGTTTTCAATACATGGAGGGAAAGGTAAAAGAGGCAGGGAAAAAGTTGGAAGATTTGAATTTGGCCGAGATGGACGTGTATTGGAATGAAGCTAAAGGATTGGGACTTTAAAGATGAAGTGGACTGGAAAGAGTTTTATTGTATGTATGCTGTTGGTCTGGTATTCGTTAAATTCTTACGCTCAAACCGATAGTCTGCCATCATTGAATAAAGGGTATTTTAAATCCTATTTAAAAGATACACGCGATTTATTTTGTTTCCACGTGAAATTAAAAAACAAGATTGGGTTTTTATTTCAACGTCTATTATAGCTACTGGTCTTTCTTTTTATTTTGATGAAGAAATTGAAAATGTATTTCGTGAAAGTAATTTTAGGACCAAAAATCATCTTCCAATTGATTATACATTGGGCGCTGTAGGAAACGGAATTTATCCGCTTGCCGCTGCTGCCACGCTTTATCTTGTCGGTAAACAAAGAGAAAATGAATATTGGGTTTGGCTTTCGATGCTTCAACTAAAAACTGTAGGTCTCGCCGCTGGATTTAGTCGTGTGCCAAAATATATTGCTCAACGTCATCGTCCTAATTTAGAATCGAAAGTCATTAACGCATGGAATTGGGAGGGGCCATTAAATGGTTTTTCAGGAAATTATTCATTTACGAGTGGACATTCATTCATCGCTTTTTCTTGGGCGAGTGTAACAGCAAGTGCTTGTAAGGAAAATAAATTACTCGTGGTTGGACTCTATACCTTGGCTTCACTAGTAGGAATTTCTCGTGTTTATCAAGGCGAGCATTGGGCAAGTGATGTAGTGGCGGGTGCCGCGATGGGCTATGCCTTTGGTAAACTGAGTTACCGTTTGCAAACCAGAAATTGGACGGTTCGAAAAAGGCCATCTAGAAAAATAGAAAATTGAATTAATTAAAAGTAGATTTGTAAAATGTTAAAAGTAGCTGATAAAGTGCCGGTGGTTTCCTTGATGGATACGGAGCGAAGTGAGTGTACAAACGCGAGTATTGACGGTAAAATCACTTTGTTTTTATTTTTTCCTGCCGCTTTTACGAGCACATGTACAGCTGAGCTCTGCTCTGTGAGAGATGATATTTCTCGATACCAAAATATAAATATGCAGGTTTTTGGAATTTCTACGGATGCACTTTTTACGTTGAAAAAGTACAAGGAGGAAGAACAATTGAACTTTGAATTGCTTTCTGATTTTAACAAAGATGTAAGCAGAGCTTTCGATTCGTTATACGAAGTATTTAAGTATAACATGAAAGGCGTTTCTAAACGATCGGCAATCATCATCGATGAAAAAGGTATCATTCAATATATTGAAGTTTTGGAAAATGCATCCCATATACCCAATTTCAACTTAATAAATCAAAAATTAGAAGAGTTAAGCACAAAATTAATTTAGGAAAATGAAAATTCGTACAATTTCTTCATAAATCGCTCCTAAACAAATATCTTTGATCAATAAATAAAAAATATGAAAAAGTCTTTACAATTCTATTGAGCTTGCTATTTCCTTTGTTAGTTTCTGCTCAAATCACCATTACCAGTGCCGATTTACCAAGCTCAGGAGATCAAATTCAGTTTAGTCAAGCTGCAATTACTACTCCTGTAGACGTTACACTTACAGGTGCGAATTATTCGTGGGACTTTTCAATGTTGCAACATACCTCACAGGACGTTGACACTTTTTTGACAGTACTTTCTACGCCTTTAGTGTATGCATTCGTGTTTGGATTTAACTCGAATCAAGCTATGCGCGGAGTGGATTTGTCAGCCGTACCGCAAGTGCCTATCTCAGATGTGTATGGTTTTTTTAATAAGAGCTCTAGCAATTATAAGCAAACAGGATATGGTGCAAGTATCAGCGGAATTACAACTCCTATTTCTTTCAATAATCACGATATCATCTATGATTTCCCTGTAAATTTTGGAAATATAGATTCTTCGGATAGTGATTATTCTATTATTATTCCTGGACTTGCTACTGCTATCGGAAGTCAACATCGCGTAAATATTGTGGATGGTTGGGGAAATATTACAACTCCCTATGGTACGTTTAGCGCACTACGTATTGTGTCCACTTTAACTGGAGAAGATTCTGTTTATTTAGATACACTTGGTTTTGGTTTCAGTGCACCTCGTCAACTAACGCGCGAGTATAAGTGGTTGGCTGCAGGTCAGGATATCCCTATTTTGCAAATTAATACTTCTGAATTTCTCGGAAATGAAACAGTAACGTTGATAAAGTATCGTGATAGTTTGCGCATTCCTACAGCACTTCAAGAAATTCGTGTTGAGGATCTACAGCTTTCTTTAAGTCCGAATCCATCAAACGGAAAAGAGATTTATTTGAATTCGGTTTCGGCAAAAGGTGAAGAATTGAATTGCGCTATTTATTCATTAGATGGTCGATTGGTTCATAACCAACGCTTGACTATTTCACCAGAAAAGCAAAAAACTCAATTGGGTAATGGCGATTTAGAATTGTTGGCTGGAAGCTATGTAGTAATTATAAGTAATTCATCATCATCTAGTTCAATTAAATTAATCGTTCAAAATTAGCTTTTTTGGAAAGTGAAACTCATTGTTTCTCTTTTCAAAAGGAAGGAGTATATTTGCATCCCTCTAATTTAGTTTACAATTTTTCATTCACCTGCCCAGGTGGCGAAATTGGCAGACGCGCCACTTTGAGGGGGTGGCGCCGGTAACGGTGTGCGAGTTCGACTCTCGTCTTGGGCACTATTGAGCTGTAAAATGTCAGCTCCTTTTCTTTTTTCAATAAAATATATTTTTTTATCATTTCTCCGTGAATTCTCCGTGCCTCCGCTCCTCCGTGCCTGCCTGCAGCAAGCAGGGTAAAAAAATTAAAGTTTGATTAGTAAAATATAAGTTGAAGAAGGATAATATTATTTTCTATTTTTCTCAACGGAATTACTCCCAGTAAATAAATAAAGAATCGCTAATAAGCAGCTTAAGCCAATTGTTAATCCCCATGTACTCGGATAATCTGTTGGATGTAAAATTCGATTAGCAATGTCTTTTGTTATTTCTAAAGGCATTCTGAATATATCCCAACTGTTGTATCGTTCAAACCGACCTAAGTAAACACCAAAACTTCCTAATAAAATTGAGCCGAGAACAAAGGTAATTCCTACCCAATTTGAATGTAACTTTTCTACTATTTTGTGCATGCTTCGCAATGAAAAAAGTCCCAATAGTAATCCAGAAATTGCAAAAGATAAGATGAGAAGTAAATCAAACCACTCAGGCATTCCAACTATTTTATGAAGATGGAAAAGGTCGGTAAGGATATATAAAGCATTCGGAAAAAATAAAAGCCACAATGGAGCTATCACCCAAAATTGCCAATGATCAATGTCTTTCTTTTTTAATTCCATCAAGGTGCTGATGCCAAAAGGTATGTAGGCTAGAAATAAATTCCAAACTAAGAAAATGAAATGTAATTGCCCGGTTACACTAATTCTAAAAATCAGTAACCCTAAACTTAATAAGCATAATAAATGCAGTGCTACTTGTTTTTGATGGAAGGATCGCATAATAAATGTTCGTTGAGCTAATAAGTGAACGCTTGGAATTTTAGAAAAGTGTGGGAGTATCCAATTAAATTTTGGTTAATTTTGATTTACGGAATAAGTAATATGAGTTTGATTTATTATACCTAAAATATTATTTTAGGTATACACGTGCAATCAAGATATTCGAGTTTAAAATTATTCCTTGAACAAAGATTTATTTTTTGCAAGGATATATTGAATCGAACATTTAAATTTTAGAGAAATCTTGTTGAGACAAGGCATGCCTTGTCTCAACAAGATCAATTGCAAACAAATTGCGATCCCTTATGATGGATTAATTATTCAGTAAGCCCTAATTAAAGATGAGTTTTTTAACGATAATAGGTCTGCAATTCATTTTTTAACTAATTTTCGATTTGATTAATTTGAATGCGAAGCCTCGCGATTTAAAAGATGGAAATAAATACTATGATTCAATGACTAACAACGACATACTTAGAAAAATACGATATACACTCGACTTAAACGATGCCTCCATGATCGAAATTTTTGGGCTTGGAGATTTTATTGCTAAAAGATCGGATGTGAGTGATTGGCTTAAAAAGGAAGAAGATCCCTTGTATATAGAACTCAATGATCAAATGTTGGCTACCTTTTTAAACGGACTCATCATACATAAGAGAGGCAAAAGGGACGGAGTACAGATGATCGCTGAGAATGAACTCAGCAATAATCTAATTTTAAGAAAACTAAAAATAGCATTCGATCTCAAAACCGATGAAATTATTGAACTTTTCAATTTAGTCGACAAAAAAATTAGTCCGCACGAATTAAGTGCATTTCTAAGAAGTCCAGAGCAAAAGCAATATCGTCCTTGCAACGATCAATATTTGCGAAATTTCATTCACGGATTACAAGTTAAATTTCGCGATAATAACAACGATCCAGGTTAAATGATTCGATCGCTTCAACTAAACTTTTCGAATCAATGCTGTATTACTATTCGTTTGAATCTGCTCTCTCCGTTTTTATTCATTAGCCCCAATAAATAAATTCCTGCTTCATAGGAAGCCGTAGAAAGTTTTACTTGTTTAGAAGATAGACTTTCTTGCGAGTAAACAATTTTTCCATCTATACTTCGTAGTTCAATTTTTTCAAGCGGAGATGCATTATCTACCAGAAGAATAAAGAGTTCATCATTTGCCGGATTCGGATAGACGATGACGTTAGAATTGTCGTCAAGTTCATTAACTGAAGTTACTCCTGTGATGGAAATATCGTCAATTGAACATCCCGCATCTACCACGTTAAAGTCGCTAATGAATCTGTATCGAAGTTGCAAATAACTGTTGCCGGGAGGGCTATTATAAACATAAGAACAAGATTGCCAGCCGTTGCTGATTCCGCTCCAGCCTTGATTGCCAGATGATAATATGCCGTTGTACCAATTTGTACCTGCTGGATCACTTACACTGCCGAGTCGTTGCCAAAGAGTTCCATTGTTCGAATATTCTATATACATCCCATCTGCTCCACTTTCAGAAGAGTAATTTAACCAAAATTGTATGGTGATAATGTTGTAAGGAAAGATATCAAAAATTGGAGATGTAAGAATTGCATTTGACAAATTGAAATAGGGTGAATTTAAATTAATATCCCAACAAGCGTTACCTGAATAGCTCGTGTTTAAAGGAGCAAAAGAAGGCATTCCATACTCCCAATTCGTTAAGCTGCTCTGATTTGGAAGCCACCCTCCCGGACCATTTTCAAAATCATTAAAATAAGGGAGTCCCGAAGAGACTAACCCAAACATCGCGGTGGAGATGGTATCATTCCCATTGTATAAATCTGAAGCCCATTCAATGTAAGCTGTCAATGTATTATTACCTGCGGCTGGGAAAATGGGCGACAAGGAAACTATAGTTACTGAGTCAGTAAGTAAATTTCCAGACCAAGAATAGGTTACTGGTGCTCCTCCATTTAAAACATATTTTATTGTGAGACTTGTAATTGGTAGAGAGCCATTGTTCTTCAGTGAAACTTCAATTGGTGTGGATGAACCTTGGATGACAAAAGGACCTGGGCTCACAAATGAATTAAGCAAAGCATCATTGGTATATATAGTCGATACCGAAAAATTATCAATGGAAACGCCATCTGTTATAGCTGATTTATCGGATGTAAACACAAATCTAAATTGAGCAACATTGCTTAAATTAATAAAATCGAGATTGTAAATACTTTGTTGCCATCCGAGTGAGCTACCTTCCCAAGCAGGTAGGTTGGATGAATTGAGTGCTGCATCTGTATACCAATTAAGGGCATTTGAATCATTTACAGTCCCGAGAACATACCAATTGGTATCGATGCCGCTTTTATACTCTAATCTAAATCCATCCCAATTGTTTTCACTATTTAAATTTTGCCAAAATTCAATTTTGGGATGAACAGCAGCGCTAAAGTCAAAGAATGGAGAATATAGTCTACAGTGTGCATTGTTCGTATAAGCAGTATTTAAATTTATGTCCCACGCAAACGGTGCACTTAAAGCAGAATTTGTTTGACCAAAATTTGGAGCGCCAAGTTCCCAATTAGTAGCTGTTCCGGAAACATTTTCAATATGCCATCCCGTGTTCCCATTGTCAAAATTGTCGGTCCAGGAAGGTGTATAAGTAGTGATGCCAATTAAATTCATACAAGCATTGTTATTTGTTGTGTCGGCATCGTTTAATAAAATAACTTTACCGCAAACAATTGAATTTAATTGTGTCATTGTAAACCCAGGTAAAGTAATTTGTACCGTTCCTCCAGGAGCAAGAGATCCGAAATTTGTGGAGCTAGATTGTAATACGCCGTTTACCGAATATTGATAGGTAAAGTTGGTGAGATTTAATGAACCATTATTTTTCACCAAAAAGGTGATCGGGTCGGTAACTGCACCAAACATGTAAGCATTTGAAGGTGTCGAAATCGAAACTAATTCCGCCTCGTAATCAGGAATAGGTTCTATCGTAAAATCATCCATACTGATTCCATCAGTATTTACAGCTGGATCACTTGTGAAAATAAAACGAAAACGCACACTGGAATAGCCTTGTAATGGGTAAAGTTTATAAGTAGATTTTTGCCACTCATTTGAAGTGCTCGCCCATCCCGGTAAACTAGAAGAATTTAAAAAAGAGACGTTGTACCAATTCTGCACATTGGGATCATTTAGAATGCCAAGTAAAAACCATGAAGAATCATTGTCAACTGAATATTCTAGTCGAGTTCCATCCCAGGTAGCTTCTGAATTATGATTTAACCAAAATGAAAGTTTATTTATTGTAGTACCTGTTAAGGTGAACATGGGAGAATATAAAACAGAATTCGCAGAACTAAAATAGCCTGAATTTAAATTAACGTCCCAGCAATTGTTGCCGGAGTGTGCGCCAACTGTTAGACCAAAGTTGGGTGTTCCGTATTGCCAACGCGTAAGTGTATCCCACGACGATTGCGCCCAATTACCATTTCCATTTTCGAAATCTTGAGAGTAGGGTATCGTTTCAATGGGTATTGCGGATACATCCATGCAAAATGATTCGTTGTTAGGGTTTGCATCGTTTGTTGCTGTTACATACCCACACAAATTGTAAGTTCCAGTTGGGAATGAATAATTTCCTATGGTATAGGATCCGCTTTGGAATGGGAGTATCGATGCAGGAAGAGCAACTGTCGGTGCTTGAACTCCGTTAACACTGTAATGACAATAGATCGTGTCTATGGTAACGCTTGAATTATTTGCTACATTAAATGTAATTGGATAAGATACATTACTATTCACTACTTGTTTTGGTGAAACAATTCCCCATATTCCTACATCAATAGGCGGGGTGGGTAATTCTTGCACATTAAAATCATCTAAGAAAATTCCAGCTTGTGCACTTCCAAAATTGATATTGCTTCGAAAAACAAATCGAAATCTTATACTATCGAGGCTGCCTAAATAGGAGAGATCTATGCTGGATTTTACCCAAGTAGTAGAATTTCCAGTAAAAGCAGGAAGTCCAGTAGAGAATATACTACTCGCATTATACCAATTACTTGCAAATGGTGAATTGAATGCACCAAGTAAGTTCCATGCAATATCATCAGTAGAATACTCAACATGCAGTCCATCTAAACCAGATGCCATGTGCCGAAATTGGTAAAATGAAAAATAAGGATTAGTCAAAGAGCTTACATAAAATTTAGGTGAAGTTAAATGCGCCCAACTGTTGGCTCTATAACCCGAATCTAAATCGGTTCCCCAACAAATGGGCTGGCTATAGGATCCAAAGGATCCGGAAGCAGTAGGTACTCCTAACTCCCAGGATGAGCCGCTAACAGTGGTAGTGGTCCATCCATTTGCACTGGAGATGAAATATTCAAGATAGGGAAAGGTTGATATTTGTGCTTTAACTGAATTGGAACAAATCAGAAGAAATAAGTAAATTAAGAATTTGGGATGTTTCATAAAGAATGGATAGCGTGGTAATAGTTTATAAAATTATCAATAAATTTTCTGACAGAAGTAGTTTTTTTGATTTTCATTTTACTTTTGATTGATATCATCCGGAAACTTTTCCGTTTAATGCGTTTAGGCTCAGTAAATTTATAATAGAAATCTTGAGTCAAGCGCAAAGAAAGCTACTATTTTAATAAATTCTTGGATTTTACTAATAGATTCCTTGTTACTATGTTATTATTTTACTTACTTTGGTACTCACTTTAACCACGCGCAATGAAAAAATTATTACTCACCCTAATTCTTGGACTAGGTCTTACGAATTACGCCAGTGCTTCTCATATGATGGGAGGCCAGATCACCGTTCAACATGTAAGCGGAATGGACTATCGTGTCGTCTACACGGCTTATCGCGATATGACAGGCATTCCTATTGCACAAGTTGCTTCAATCAGTTTTATGGATTCTTTATCTGGAAATAGTTTTATCGTACCAATCCCATACGATAGTTCTGTTACTGTTTTAGTTCCAGGAGTTGAAGAATATGTTTATGATACTATAATAACTTTCCCAAACTTTGGATCATGGTATGTTTCTTATCAGGAGTGTTGCCGAAATGCAGCCATCTTAAATATGACCATGCCTGGAGCAGAGTCGCATCATTTCTATAGCATAGTTCAAATCGATTCTTCGAATTCTACACCCGTGTTCTTGAACCCACCAATTGTTATGGCTCAAGAAAATGTTCCTTTTTATTACAATCCACTTCCTTTTGATATTGATGGTGATTCTATTGCTTGGTCTTTGGACGTTCCATTGTCAAATAATGGAGTTCCAGTTGCTGGATATGTATTGCCTTCTTCTGATTCTTTAGTTCCATTTAATATGGATCCAATCACTGGTGAAATCACTTTCTTGCCAAATATGCTTGGAAATTTCCAAGTTTCAGTTCGTGTAAAGGAATATCGTAATGGAATGCAAATTGGTGAGATTACTCGTGATATGCAGTTGATAGTTGTGCAGAGTTTGAATGTGCCTGCTGTCTTGATGATTACTTCAAATTCTGCTCCATTCAATGGAAAATCTTATACCATTGCTCCTGGTGCAGCCTTCTCTATGAATATTACCATTTTTGATCAGGACAATCAAGGGTTAACATTAGCTGGAAGAGGTGAGCCATTTGGATTAGCATCTAACCCAGCTACATTAAATGTAGTGAATGGAACAAGTTCAGCTACTGCTACAGTTGCATGGACACCAAATTCTTCTCAAGCCCGTACCGCTCCATATGTTCTAGGATTACGTGTTTCTGAACAATACGGAAATTTAGTTTTCCAAAGTGATGTTTCAGTTTCATTAAAAGTAGGTTTGGGAGTTACAGGTATCAATGAAAATTCTGGAGATGCCCAATTAACGTTATCTCCTAACCCAACTGCTGATCAATTCAATATTCAGTTTGTTTCTAAACATCGAGTGATGTTGCCGTAGAAGTTATGACAGTAGATGGAAAAAGTGCTGCACAATTTGTGAATACACAAATCGCATCTGGATTGAATGTAATCCAAGTAAATAATCTGCACCTTGCAAAAGGAATTTATATCGTTCGCTTAAATCAAGATGGTAAATCTCTTGGAATGCAACGTTTGATAGTTCAATAAGTCCAAATTTATTGAAAGGAAAGGGTTACTCTATGAGTAACCCTTTTTTCATTCATGTAATGATCATCTTATTCAAAGATATTTGTACTCGTGCGCTGGAATTGGAACAATCTTTGAATCGCAAGCAATAAAACCATCTTTATGAATCGAAATCACCTCATCATCTCTGCCATTATTATGTTCTTTCTTGGATCTTGTTCGCCTAAAATCCCCTTTACTCAAGCTATTCGTGATCAATATCAACTTTCTCCTGAAGAATTAAAAAGGCATTCAGTTTTATTTGTCGGATCCATTAGCGTTACGCAGAGGTGAGTCAAACGAAAATCAAAAAAGCACCGATGACGGTAAGTTAATTGTGCAAAGCGGACGTACCATCGATCAAGTTACAATCAAAGCGAATACCCCAGGAGCCATAGATGTAGTGGCGGATATTAAAACGATAAAAGTCGCTTTTGAAGAGGGTGCAGAAAAAAGCCTAGTGTTCAGCAGCAACAACAATCGAAATGGATATTACTCACTGAAAGCGTTGAATTGGAAGAATGGAAAGGGCGAAGTGAACTATGGTGGACAAACTTTTTACTCAAACCAAGGTAGTGAACAATCTATCCTCCTTTTTAAAATGAAAAGTATTCGTAAACTCCGCGTAAACGAAAAAGTAGCGAAGGGACGGAAAGTGAATTGAGATGTTAGATTTTAGATATTGCTAATTCCTGATCCTAAAAACACCTGCGGTCAACCTAACAACTAGCAACTAACAACTAACATCTAACATCTAACAACTAACATCACTCCAACTCTTCTCAGTCGCTCTTTCATCAGTAACAATCCATGCACAACAATGGAAGAAAAAATAATTAAACTTCCGATGTAAAATTGTATTCCCAATAGCTCATGCTCTTTAAAAATGATAATTGCTAACACAATGCTGTAGATAGGCTCCAAATTTAAACTTAGGTTCATTGTAAATGTATCTATCTTTTGTAAAGCATAGAGTGATAAAGTAAAGGCTACTGTCGTGCATAGAATTCCAAGAATAAGTAAATAAATGAGGTCCATCGTGGATGGAAGTTGAAAACTGCTTTGATGAATAGTGAACCATAATGGCAGTAAAAGGGTCAACAATAAAAATCCTGTGCCCAGTTCATAGAATGTTATAGTACCCGGATTTACTTTATTACTAATGTTTTTGTTCATGATGGAAAAAATGGCTGCCAATAATGCACTCACCAGAGAGAGTAGGATGCCTTTGTAGTACAACTGCTGGACGGAGAAAATATAATAGATGCCTAACATAGCAATCAAACTCAGAAGTAACTCAGTCCTTTTCGGACGCTTTTTTTTGCTGAGCGGTTCTAGTATAGATGTAAACAAGGACAAACTGGAGAAACAAACAATGGCCACAGAAACATTAGAAGCTTTAATAGCTCCGTAAAATGTGATCCAATGTAAAGTGATGATGAATCCAATGAGACTTAAATGCCCTAATTGCTTCCATGAAATTTTTTCAAAACGATTTTTGGCTACTAAATAGATTCCAATCGCAGCTGCACTGATGAACATCCTATACCAAACGAGTAATCCCTCGTCCAGTTGAATAGCTTTCCCTAGGATTGCAGTAAATCCCCAAAGCACAATGGCAATGTGCATTTGAAGAAATGCTTTACGCATAGTTTAGAAACGAAGCATGTTTTCGTATAGCTCCTTGGTGGGCAATCCTACAACGTTGTAATAAGATCCTAAGATGTATTCAATTCCGATTAATCCAATCCAATCTTGAATGCCATAGGCTCCCGCTTTATCAAGTGGACTTGCAGTTTCAAGGTAATAAGCAATCTCATTATCTCGTAGCGTTTTGAAAGAGACTTCAGTTTTCACAAAAAATGATTCCGATTTTTTTGCCGACATTATAGCTACTCCTGTAATGACAGAATGTTTTCTTCCTGACATTAAACGTAGTGTATGCTCTGCTTCGCTTAAATCTTTGGGTTTACCAATGATGAGTTCATCCAATGCAACAATGGTATCTGCAGTAATTACAATACCACCATCTGCAACATCATTTTTAAATGCCAGCGATTTCTTGCGTGCTAAGAACATGGCAATGTCTTCTCTTCTGAATTGCTCAGGATAACTTTCGTCAATTTCTTTTTTAATGACTTCATACGGTAAGCCAAGTTGTTTGAACAATTCAATTCTTCTTGGAGAATTGGTTCCGAGAATAATTCTCGTGCCTTCGAATTTGCTTAGTAAGGGATTCATAAATCAACTAAATTAGAAGCTAAATTTAAATATAGCGAGTGAAATAATTCCTGTAAACATAATCAATTTTAACCATAAACTAGCCTTGTAAAAGTCAGATTTTTTTTCAGCATAATATAACTTCCTAAGCAAGACGAAGAAAGGAAGTTCAATAAATATGCAGATGTATAAAAAAGGTAAGATGCTTTCCCATTGTCGACTAAATATTTGTGCGTAAATCAAAAGGCTGAGAACAGAAAATGTTAAGATTATGCATGTCCATTTTGCCTTGGTTATACCTAGGACAGTGGCCAGTGTAGCACAGTCAAATCGTTGATCGCCTTCTAAATCTTCTATGTCTTTGATGATTTCTCGAATTAATGTGGTGATAAAGGAAAAGAATCCATAAACAGCAATCATAAGCATCACTCCAGGATGGTCTTTCGCAAATGGTTCGGGTACAATGACAATAAAAACCACTAAAGACGATAGTAACGAGATTATTACATTTCCTAAAACTGGTATGCACTTGTAGGAGGTAGCGTAGAAATATAACATACCTGCAGTTATTAAATTTATTATTCCAATGTATGAATATCCTTTAATATAGCTTAAAAAGAATCCTCCTAAAACTCCAATAAAAGTTAATGCAGTGTATAAATTCATCGCATTTTCTTTAGAGATCTGATTTTCAACTATTTTTTTTTCAGGCTTGTTGACTTTATCAATTTCTAGATCTTCTATATCATTGATGACGTATCCACCTCCTGCAATAAGTACACAAGAAAAAACGAGAATAAAGAATTCAAATGGGGTAATAAGAAGTGCTTTGTCTTCATAGAGTAAAATGGGTTCTACCAAGGCATACCTCAATAAATATTGAAGTACAATGATCATGATTAAATTGGGCCAGCGAACCAGTTGTAGGTACTTATACATTTTTAATGAATGGTTTTTTTATTCCCAATGCCCGTTTAATTGCAAAACCTGCTCAATAATATCACGTACACATCCTTTTCCTCCCGCATAAGTAGAAATATAGTGGCATTCATTTTTAATTTGATATACCGCATCACTTGGACAAGTTCGTAAAGCACATTTCTTCAATACTTCTAAATCTGGCATGTCATCGCCCATATAAAGTAAATTGGAATAATCGATTTTGTGTTTTGCTAATAATTCTCCAAGTTTTTCAAGCTTGTTTTCGATGCCAATATGAATTTCTGACAAACCTAATCTTTCGAGTCTTTTTTTACGCCCTCAGGTGTACTTCCACTGATAACGAAGATTTGATATCCTTTTTTGATGGCTAACTGCATGGCGTACCCATCCTTGATATTCATGGTTCGATACATGGTCCCATCAGGCTGGATGAGTAAGCTTCCATCCGTCATGACGCCGTCGACGTCAAATACAAAGCAACGAATCTGACAGAGTATTTTTTATAGTTGATGTCTTGGATCATAGGTTGCAAAAGATAGTGTGGATGATTGTAAGGGTGAACTATAAGTCTAGGAATTGTTGATATAGCTTTTGAAGAAAAGCTTGTCCATGTTTCATTGAAAGACTGTCGGGAGTGATTTGCGAATAAGGTAAGTGTTTTTTTTCTGAAAAAAGATAGACAATTTGATCATCACCCTCTTTCCAGCCATAGCCATTGTCATAATTTAGATATACGCCTTTGTGCTTCTGCTCTGAAAATAAATTGTTGCTGAATTCATAATCAGAAGCCTTTATTCCAAGTTGTTGAAGTAGAGAGTAGGCAATTTCATGTTGTCCGCCTAGGCGATTGCGTTGAGTACCTCTAAATTCACTTTTAATAGGATTGCCATACCAAAGGAGGGGAATCCGATAAGCGGCCGGATCATAATAATCTCTTTTCTTCGGAAGAATATGTCCATGATCTGCGACTAAAATAAAAAGTGTGTTGGAATACCATTTTGTTTTTCTTGCCAATGCAAAGAATTTTTTCAGACATTGATCAGTATAATAAGCTGAGTTTTTAAATTTATCAGACTCTGTTTTTTCACCAAATATTTTTTTTCCTGGAACATCAAAGGGTTCATGCGTACTCAGAGTAAGCATCATGGTGAAGAAAGGATCTTTTTTATTCTCAAGCGCGCTCAATACTTTATTGAAAAGATGTTCGTCGTGTGCTCCCCATTTGCTGTAAATTTGTTCAGGTAAATAGTCGTCTTTTCCGCTAATGGATTTAAATCCTGCTTGAGTTAAAAGGTGTTCATGTTGGCAAATCCCAATTCCCCGCCGTAAAAAAATGAGGATTGATATCCTGATTTCTCTAAGTCTTTACTGAGATACGGTAGCCTTTGTAGTTTATCTGAAAAACGTGATACACTATGATTGGGAGGTGCAGGAAATCCACATAAAATGGAAGGTAACATTTGATCAGTTCTTCTTCCGCTTGAATAAATATTGCTAAATAATAATCCTGAGTCACAGAGTGATGTAAAGAAGGGTGTTATATTTTCTTTTGTAGATGGGTTTAAAGGGGCAATGACATCGGCGGTCCAGCTTTCTAATGTGATAAAAATAATGTTGGGGCGATTTGTTTGGAGAATATGTAGGAAGGATGAATCACGTATAATAAGTTGATTAAAGTGTTGTGTTGCGATTGAATCTGGGAAGAAAACATATGGATTTTTTTTATTGAGTCCGCTTTTGCTGATGTTGTTTAGCAGATACCAAGCTGGATTTGTTGCAGCATGATTCAATGGAAGCACTTCAGAATAGGAAGCGGCACTTTCATTAATAGGAATTTCCTGCAGTCCACCACGAATGCAAATTGGAATAAGTATTAAAAAAAGTACAGATGAAAGAATCGCTTTTCTTTTGTCATGTTTTTCTTCAAAAGCAAAATTTTTCTTTTGAAGAAAGTGTGTAAGCTGAAAGTTATAAGCAGCCAAATTAATAATCGACTAACTAATTCAAAGGTGGTTTGTGAAGCAATGATTCCAGAGGGATCCTGTAAAAAAGCTAATGCGCGGGCATTGATCATCGTTCCCCAAGCAGCGTAAATTCCGAGATTTCCAATAACAATCCCAATAATTAGAAAAATAAAAATCCATTGCAATAAAAGTATACTTCGAAGTAGTAATTGCTTTTTTGTGAAGAGATAAATCGTCCATAGCAAAACGGGTAGAGCCATTAAATATCCTGTAGTGGATAAGTCTAGGCGTAACCCATAAAAAAAACTCAAAGGCCATTGTGCTAAATCGTATTGAATTGTTGTCGTGAATAAGAAAATTAAAAATAGGATACGTGCCATGATAAATATGAGCATCCAGAAAAAAAGAAGCTTAAAGAGAAACCAGGTGTTGGACCGCATAACAGAGGACAAAGTTAATGGAAATGATTTAATTTATTCTTTGAACAAGCCTTCTGCAGGTGGATTGCATTGCTTCGTGCAAAATCCAATGAAGTCACAAGGGTAGGGAGTGATGCAGTGATCGCCCATTTCAATAGCCGGAATACGTGGTCTTGCTAAAAGGTTTTTCATTTCTTTAATATCTTTTTCTATGGCTACGTAATTTTCATGACAATACTCCGTGTAATCGGCAACTAGACAAAGTGAATCTATTTCCTGATCCTGATAATCTTCAGCCAGTGGTTCTTTTAAATGGATGATGGAAGCATGTTGTAGATCTAATCCACTGCCTTTAATCACATAATATTGCAAGGCTAAGTCTTGTTGGTAAACCAGTGAAACTTTAGCACTGCTTTTTACTTCATAGAGTGCCCATCCGCTTGGAAGTTTGGTTAAAATATCGGCATATACTATAATTCCATCAAACAGAAATGCAGCTTCATAAATAGTAGTTATACCCTCTTGAATTAGTTTTTTTGTGAATGTTACACTTTCAGCATACCGATGAACATGTGTCGGCGAAGCGTCGCGACCAAAAGGAAAAAGTTCTCTCGCTAATATTCCAAAATCACTTCCTAAACTAAATCGCTTGAGTCGCTCAGTAGGAATAGGATCTCGAAGAGAATAGTGATGTTTGTAAAGATAGAGCGCTTTTAAACATTGCTTCCCTTTGATGTATCCAGTTTTGGAAAAGACTGCTTTTTTCAAACTCATGAAGTTGCCGTTAATGCTTGAACCAATTTAATACACTCTGAAGCTTCTTTAGGATCATGTACTCTTAAAATATTAGCTCCACCCATCAACCCAACTGTATTTAATGCAGTTGTGCCGTTGAGTGCTTCTGCTGCCGAAATGTTTAATGTTTTATTGATCATCGATTTTCTACTGATGCCCACAACGAGAGGAACATCTAATATCTGCAATGTATTTAGATTTTTAAGGAGCAGAAAATTGTCTGCTATTGCTTTGCTAAATCCAAATCCGGGATCAATAATTATATCCTTTATGCCCATCTTCCTTAACTCAATTATTCTTTCCTGAAAAAATTGAATGACTTCAACCAGTAAGTCTGAATATTCGAATTTCTGATGCATGGTTTGTACATTGCCTTTCAAATGCATCATGATGTAGGGCACTTGCAATCGGGCAACGGTTTCAAACATGTTATCGTCAAATTGACCAGCCGAAATATCATTGATGATATGCGCGCCTTTCTGAATGGCTTTTTCTGCTAAAGTCGATCTCCAGGTATCCACAGAGAGTAGGAGGTTTGGAAATGCTTTTGCTAACAATTCAATTGTTGGAATTAATCGCGCTTCTTCCTCTGATTCAGTGACTAAACTCGCTCCCTGACGCGAAGATGCCCCGCCAATGTCTATGATTTCTGCCCCGTCAGTAACTAATTGGCGAACTCTTTCGAGGATGGAATTTTCTTCGGTAAATTTGCCACCATCAAAAAAGGAATCCGGTGTGATATTGAGTATGCCCATCACCTTGGCGTGGCGAAGATCGATGAGGCGGCCCTTGCAGTTGATGCTGTAATTCCTTGGTTGGTAGATCATTGTAAACTTAAATATTGACTCATACTTTTTTCATTTTATAAATACGACCTTGCACCATGTCTTCAACGACTTCCACTCAGTACGATAAAGCGATTGCGCTTTGCAAAGATATCTACCTTAAGAAAATGAAGGACTATGGGTCCGCATGGCGAATTTTGCGCCCATCTTCCTTGACCGATCAGATATTTATTAAAGCTCAGCGGATTCGAAGTATCGAAGAGAAAGGTAGTCAAAAAGTAGTTGATGCCATCGAAGGTGAGTTTATTGGTATTGTGAATTATGCGGTAATGGCCTTGATTCAAATCGGTTTGCATTCTGATTCTCCACTTGAGTTGGGGCATGATGAAGGGGTAAAGCATTTTGAATCGAATATCGCGCAAGTAAAGCATTAATGATGGATAAAAATCACGATTATGGTGAAGCATGGAGGGAGATGCGTGTGAGTTCAATGACGGATTTAATCTTAATGAAATTATTGCGCATCAAACAAATTGAGGATAATAGTGGATCAACATTAATTAGCGAAGGCGTTGATGCGAATTATGCGGATATAATTAATTATGCCGTTTTTGCATTGATTAAATTAGAAGAGAAAAAAATTAATTAAATAAAAAAGAATATGAAACTATTCGTCAATATTTCCCGAATCTTAGTCGGTGTTTTATTTATTATTTCTGGATTGATTAAAGCGAACGACGCCCTTGGATTTTCCTATAAGCTGGATGAGTATTTCGTGGTTTTTCACATGGAATTCTTGAGCAGTGTATCCGTGGCGTTGGCAATGTTTATCTGTATTTTTGAAGTCGCCTTGGGTGTAGCCTTGCTCGTAGGATACCGAATGGTGATGGTGAGTTGGCTGATGTTGTTGATGATTTTATTTTTTACTTTCTTAACTTTTTACAGTGCCTATTTTGATGTGGTGAAGGATTGTGGATGTTTTGGAGATGCATTAAAATTGAAACCTTGGGAGTCTTTTTAAGGATGTAGCGCTGCTTGCGTTTATCTTAATCATCTTTGCGAAGAGAAAAAGTATTAAGCCGTTGTTTGGCGAGAAATTCGCGATGATTATGTCTGCTGGCGGACTCCTTTTAACAACTTGGTTCACTTGGCATTGTTACGCACATCTTCCCGTTAAAGATTTTCGTCCTTATGCGATTGGAAAGAATATCACAGAGGGAATGACCTTGCCTCCCGGAGCGATCACGGATAGTGTTGTGATGGTATTTATTTATAAAGATAAAACTACTGGCGCAAATGTAGAAGCGGGAATGGATCAAGTTTCGAATTATTCAGGCAATGAAAAATATGAATTTGTTGATCGAATTGATAAGGTTGTGCGTGAAGGAGACAAGGCGGCGATTCATGATTTCGCCATTAAAGATGCGGAAGATAATGACTATACCGCCGATCTTTTGAGCCGACCCGATTATGTATTTATGTTAGTAGCTTATGATCTTACGAAATCTAATAATGCGATTCAGGAAAAAGTAAATACGTTGGCAGCTGCATGCCAGAAAAATGATTTTGAATTTTTTGGAATCACTTCTACCATCGCTACAGAAACCGATAAATTCCGTCACGAACATCAAAATTCTTTCCCTTATTATTTCTGCGATGGTACCGCGTTGAAGACGATCATTCGTTCAAATCCAGGTTTGGTATTATTAAAACAAGGAACGGTAATCGATATGTGGCATCATAACGATTTTCCAACCTATGAGGAGTTAAATGAAAAGTATCTTCATAAAAATTAAGTTGAATGGTAATTTGTAAATCATCAAACTAGATTTGTTAAAGCTATTAGTAAATAAAATTTTCTATGGCTTCCTTGTAACACTGGGAGTAGTGATTGTTGTGTTTTTCTTGTTCACGGTTTTACCCGGCGATCCCGCCCGAATGATGTTGGGGCAACGCGCCGATTTAGCCTCTGTAGAAGTGATCAATCGTGAGTTAGGACGAGATCAACCCATATTCAAACAGTTTTTAATGTATGCGAATGATTTATCACCGCTTTCTGTATTGGATGTAAAAAATCCCGATTCAAGAATTTATTTTGATAAGGAAAAGTATGGGAGAGGAGTAGAGCTTATCCAATTTTCTCAACGAGCCTTAATCTTAAAAGCACCGTATTTGCGTCGATCGTATCAGTCGCGTGAATCGGTTTCGGCTATTTTGCTAGATGCACTTCCTGGAACAACCATACTTGCCATTGCTGCATTGCTATTTGCTGCATTCTTCGGAATTATTTTAGGCGTTTGGTCGGCGCTGCGATACCAAAAATGGGACGATCACCTCACCATGATTGTAAGTGTGTTGGGGATGTCGGTCCCATCTTTTTTTGCAGGAATTGTAATCGCATGGCTATTCGGCTTTGTTTGGCGTGATTACACCGGACTCGAAATGACAGGAAGTTTATACGAAGTAGATCCTTTCACGGGAATGGAATTGAAGTGGAAGAATTTAATTTTACCCGCATTCACCTTAGGTATTCGACCACTTGCCGTCATTGTACAACTCACGCGTTCTTCCATGTTGGAAGTGTTAGAGATGGATTATGTGCGCACTGCTAAAGCAAAAGGATTATCTCCATTCATTGTCATAGTTCGTCATGCACTTCGCAATGCATTGAATCCAGTTATCACTGCGATTTCTGGTTGGCTCGGTTCTTTACTGGCAGGTGCCGTTTTTATCGAGTATATTTTTGGATGGAAGGGCGTCGGAAAAGTAACCGTCGATGCCCTCGAGCATTATGATTTTCCGGTGGTGATGGGTTCGGTGTTGATGGTATCGTTTTTCTTCGTGGTCATCAATATTTTAGTCGACATCCTCTACGCCCGCCTCGATCCACGAGTTCGTATGCAATAAGTTGTTCATTTTAAACGCAACGTCAGCAGTGTTTTGCTACGGACGCAGCGTTAATCTAAATCATAATAAATCATAACCATCTTAATAGATCTGCGGCCCATTTAATATTAATCCATTCGATAATTTTTCATATACCAATCCACCAATCCACCATCGCGAAGCCTCGCGACACCAAACCACCAATCCACCAATCCACCAAACCACCAATCCACCAATTGGTTATTAACAAGACTTTAACGAAAACTTGCCCATCTATTCAGATTCTTTTCACGTTAAATATTATATACTTGCAACGTTTCAAAATTGTAATTAAACTATGGTAGATATTCGTGAAATTAACGAGAAAATTCAGCAGGAATCAGCATTCATAGAATTGCTGAATCTCGAACTCGGAAAAGTAATAGTTGGTCAAAAGTACATGCTCGACCGACTTCTTATTGGTCTTTTATCCAATGGACATTTATTGTTAGAAGGGGTACCTGGATTGGCTAAGACATTAGCGATTAAGTCTCTATCGTCGGCAATTCAGGCAAAGTTTAGTCGTTTGCAATTCACTCCCCGACTTACTTCCTGCCGATTTAGTCGGTACAATGATTTACAGTCAAAAGCAAGAGCAATTCACGGTTCGGAAGGGTCCTTTGTTTGCGAATTTTATTTTGGCAGATGAGATCAACCGTGCTCCCGCAAAAGTGCAAAGTGCATTATTGGAAGCCATGCAAGAACGTCAGGTGACCATCGGCGAAGAAACTTTTAAGTTGGAAGAACCTTTCTTGGTACTGGCAACGCAAAATCCCATCGAACAAGAAGGAACGTATCCATTGCCTGAAGCTCAACTCGATCGTTTTATGTTGAAGGTAACTATTGGGTATCCAACGAAGGAAGAAGAGCGATTGATTGTTCGTCAGAATTTAGCACAAGAGTTTCCAAAAATTAAGGAAGTAATTCATAAAGATACGATCGTGAAAGCACGTACTGCTGTTCGTGATGTGTACATGGATGAAAAAATTGAAAAGTATATTCTAGATATTGTTTTCGCGACTCGTTTCCCTAAAGAAAATAATTTGCGCAAGTTGGAGAATTTAATTAGCTATGGTGGATCGCCTCGTGCAAGTATCAATTTGGCTTTGGCAGCAAAAGCGTATGCATTTATTAAACGTCGAGGGTATGTGATTCCAGAAGATGTACGCGCGATTGCACATGATGTAATGCGTCATCGTATCGGTTTGACGTATGAAGCAGAAGCAGAAAATATTTCTACCGATGATGTAATTAACGAAGTGTTAAATATTGTAGAAGTTCCTTAAGCCGTTGTAAAGGAATAAGTGAATATGGAGTCGTCAGAACTTTTAAAAACGAGTACGTAAAATTGAAATTAAAACCCGAGGACTTTCGGCTCAGGTTTTTTCAGGAGAGTACCATTCTGCCTTTAAAGGTCGCTTGGAATGGCTTTCTCAGAAGTGCGTGAATATAATCCAGGTGATGATATTCGTAGTATCGACTGGAATGTGACGGCTCGATTCAATCATCCTTACGTTAAAATATTTGAAGAAGAACGCGAGCTAACCGTGATGTTGTTGATTGATGTGTCTGGCTCAGGAAATTTCGGAACCAATGTTCAGTTTAAAAGGGATTTGATTACAGAGTTGTCGGCTGTGCTTGCATTTTCGGCGATTGAAAATAATGATAAGGCTGGTGTAATTTTATTTTCTGATAAAATTGAATTGTTTATTCCGCCCAAAAAAGGAAAGACACATATCTTAAGAATCATTCGTGAGTTAATTAATACAGAACCCAAAGGAACAGGAACCGATATTAATTTGGCCTTGCGTTATTTTAATAATATGATTAAGAAACGTTGTATCGCCTTCGTGATTTCCGATTTTATGGCGAGTGGTTATGAAGATGCAATTAAAGTGGCTTCTAAGAAACACGACCTTGCTGCCATCCGAGTATTTGATCCGAGAGAAGCGGAGATGCCGAATATAGGTTTAGTTCGATTTGTTGATGCAGAAACGGGGGAAACCAGTTTGTTGGATTCATCTCAAGATAATGTGCGTCGCGATTATCAGCTCTGGTGGAAGCAAACTCAAGGACGAACCTCTGAATTGCTTAATAAATGCGGAATTGATCACGCAACCTTTCGAACCGATCTTCCTTATGTGCAGCCATTAATTAATTTGTTTAAGAAAAGAGAGCGCAAAAGATGAAGTTGAATAATTATTTCTATGGTTTGCTCGTGTTGTTGCTTTCTTTTACGAATGCAAATGCGCAACAAGATGTAGTGGCTAAAATGACGGTCGACACCAATAAAATTTTAATTGGAGAACCGGTTCGAGTTATTTTGCAAGTGAGTCAGCCTAAAAGTGTATCGATCAATTGGCCTTTGTTTGTCGATTCGATGGGCAAGATGGAGATCTTAGAAATTCTTCCCATCGATACCATTCCTGTTGAGGATGCAAACGTGTTGTTGCGTTCTCAAACTTTCTCCATTACATCCTTTGATTCTGGCGTCTATAAAATTCCAGAAGTGTATTTTGATTATGCTCTTGGCGGAGATAAAACCTTTAGTACCTATACAGATCCCATCTTTATTGAAGTGTTTACAGTACCTGTTGATACGACGTTGGCGATTAAAGATATTCAGCCCATCATGCCCGCTCCAACGGATTTAACTTGGTTGCTTTGGGTGTTGATTGGTTATCATGTTTTGTTGTTGTTGATGTGGTTGGTGATTTGGAAGTTGAATAAGAACAGAAAGAAAGAGCCAGAAGAAATTAAAGCACCTGTCATTTTAATTCCTGCTCATGTTACAGCTTTGGAATCGCTTAAAGTTTTAGAAGCAGAAAAAGTTTGGCAGGAAGGGAAGATGAAATTGTATTTTACTCGACTCACCGACATCGTGCGAATTTATATTGAAGAAAGATGGATGGTGGGAGCACAAGAGTTGACAACGGATGAAATTTTGAATCATGGTTTTTTGAGATTGATTGATCCTCCGAGTAAAAGAAGATTTAGAAAAATTATTGCGATTAGCCGATTTAGTAAAGTTCGCAAAATGGGAGGCCATCCCCAGCGAATGTGAAATGAGTATGTTATTAGCAGTAAAATTTGTGAACGAAACTAGCGCAACTCAAATTAAACTGGAAGCAGAAAGGGGAGGTGAAGTATGATGTGGCCTGATTTCGCTTCTATGCATTTTAAGAATCCTGAGCTATTATGGCTGTTGGTGTTGGTACCCGTGATTATCGTTTATTTCTGGAGAATCAAAAGAAAAACGCGTACGCAAATTCGAATTAGCAGCACCGAAGCCTTTAAAAATTATCGCCCTTCGCTAAAACAAAGGCTGGTTAATTTGCCATTCGTGTTGCGTGTCCTTGCCATGTCATTGTTGGTAGTAGCCTTAGCCCGACCTCAATCTTCTTCGCGTGCATCGAATGTAAAGACAGAAGGAATTTCAGTCGTGATCGCATGGGATATTTCGTCGAGTATGTTGGCAGAGGATTTCAAGCCCAATCGAATTGAAGCTGCCAAAAAAGTAGCCTTGGATTTTATTGATGGTCGACCCAATGATTTGATTGGCTTGGTCATTTTTAGCGGACAAAGTTTTACGCAGTGTCCACTCACATCTGACCATGCCGTGCTTAAAAATTTATTGAAGGATATTAAATCAGGAGCGTTGAAAGATGGTACTGCCATTGGAGAAGGTTTAGCGACTTCGGTGAGTAGCTTGAAAGAAGCGCCCACGAAAAGTAAAGTTGTCGTATTAATTACCGATGGAGTTAATAATTCCGGTTCCATCGCCCCACAAACTGCAGGGGAGATTGCCTTAACATTTGGTGTTCGTGTGTATTCGGTTGGAGTAGGAACGAGAGGAATGGCGCCGTATCCCGTTCAAACATTGTTTGGTGTTCAATACCAAAATATGGAAGTGCAAATTGACGAGGATCTTTTGACTTCAGTAGCAGAAGCTACCGATGGACGCTATTATCGTGCGGTAAACAACAGACGTTTGGAGGCTATCTTCGCAGAGATTGATAAATTAGAAAAATCGAAAATTGAAATCACCGAATTCAAACGTTATACCGAAGAATATTTCCCGTTTGCATTAGTGGCTGGAATCCTCTTTATACTTGAATTAATATTACGTTACGCCTGGCTGCGTAGTCTACCATAACCAAATTGAAATGTTTAGATTCGAACATCCACAAATGATATACCTCTTCGCCGTTTTGCCGGTGTTGATTTTTCTATACTATGCGATGAAGAAGTGGAAGAAGAAAGCGATGAAAGCGTTTGGAGATACTGCGCTCATCCGCCGACTCAATCCACAAACATCCATCTCTCGTCCGGGAATGAAATTCTCCTTGGTATTTATGGCTATGATTTTACTCATCGCTGGAATTTGCGGTCCTTTAATCGGATCAAGATTAGAAGAAGTAAAGAGAAAAGGAAGTGATATCATCATTGCTTTGGATGTTTCTAATAGCATGCTCGCTTCCGATATTAAACCAAGTCGTTTAGAAAGATCGAAGCAAGCCATTTCACGATTGATAGATCGTTTAGAAGGCGATCGAATTGGAATTGTAGTTTTCGCAGGTGAAGCGTATGTGCAATTGCCCATCACCACCGATTATGGAGCAGCCAAAATGTTCATCTCTACCATCAACACACAAATGTTGCCTACGCAAGGAACTGCGATTGGTGCTGCAATAGATTTAGCTCGAGAATCGTTTACGGATACCACCAAGAAACATTCGGCCATCGTGATCATCACCGACGGGGAAAATCACGAAGATGACGCGATCAAATCGGCGAAGGAAGCAGCGGATGCAGGCATTAAAGTATTTACCATCGGCATGGGATCACCCGAAGGCGGACCCATTCCTATTTACAGCAATGGTGCGGTAGTCGGATTCAAACAAGACAACGCTGGAAATACCATCGTCACCAAACTAGATCCCGATATGGTCAACGAAGTAGCCAGCGCGGGGAACGGGCGATTTATTCGAGCGACCAATTCCGACGATGGAATTGAACTCGTCTTGAAAGAACTGAACGCACTCGACAAAAAGAATTCAAAGCGAAGATGTACACCGATTATGAAAACCAATTTCAATATTTTATTGGATTAGGATTGTTGTTGATGTTAGTCGAGTTTTATTAGGAGAAAGAAAAAGTATATGGATTGCCAAATTAAATTTGTTTAACATAAACCAAAAGGAGGAGCAATGAAAAGGATGAAGATAGGAGGGATGTTACTCATTTGTTTGTGCGCATCAACATGGACTCAAGCACAACGCAAAGAAATTGTTGAGGGAAATACAGAATACGAAGGTGGTCGTTATCATAATGCCGAAACCGCTTATAAAAAATCGGTAGAGAAAGCACCGCAACAATTCACCGGAAGTTATAATTTAGGGAATGCGCTTTATCGCCAAAATAAATTTGAAGAAGCATCGCAGCAATACTTGAATGCCGCTGCTACTAACAATGTCGACGAATTACAATCGAAAGCCATGTATAACATGGGCAACGCTTTGCTTAAAAATGAAAAATATGCCGAGAGCATAGAAGCCTACAAAAAGTCGTTGCGCTTAAATCCCAAAGACGAAGACGCCCGATATAATTTATCCTACGCCCAAAAGAAATTGCAGCAACAACAACAGCAGCAAAACAAAGACAATAAGGATAATAAAGACAACAAGGACAACAAAGACAAAAAAGATCAGCAGAAAAAAGATCAACAAGATAAAAAAGATCAAGAGAAACAAGATCAACAAAAGCAAGATCAACAAGACCAAGCCAAGCAAGATCAAAAAAAGGAAGAGCAAAAAAAACAACAGCCCAAGCAACCCAAACTTTCCAAAGAGGAAGCCGAACGCATGCTCAAAGCCCTAAAGAACGACGAGAAAGATCTGCAAAAAGAGAAAGCCAAGAAGTATCAAGTCAACTCAAATTCTATAGAAAAAACTGGTAGTTTTCTTCTATGCTTCAAGCTTCAATTTTTTCCTCGCGACCGCCGCGCCTCCGCCGCTTTCCCCGCGTTTAAACGGTCAGTAATATATGTACTAGTATTTTAATATTTTCCCTTGTGCTTTATCTTTCTCTGTAACCAACGAAACTATATAAACCCCATTCGCAATTCCATTCATCCCAATCTCCCCCGTAAAATACCCTCCCGCTATCACATCCATTTTTCGCTCGAACACCAATCTCCCTTCCATATCAAACAACCTCAACACCCCGCTCTTCCCTTTCAACTTCGACGCATTCACGTGAATCATATTCCACTCGGGATTGTACCAGGCTTGGAAGAATACATCCTCTTTTTGGTTGTTTTCGGTTAGGCCTACTGTTAGTGTATCGCAAGGCGAGCCCACCCATGCGCCGAGCTCATAATCGGGATTGTTAGGGAGGCCATAATACGAACGCCCTGCACCTAAATTAAAACTGAACGGTTGAAAATCGCAAGCTGCACCTAATGAATCGGGATAATTAATTACACTTAAGTTGTTATTAATAATTGTGTAGGCTGTGCTGGTATCGGGGTATGGCCAAGGAAAATTTTCATCAAATGATGATATATATATTTTATTGTCTGGTGCCAATTTCAATTGCCAAGGGCTATTGGAGCCTGGAGTGAGTCAACTATAAATTTGCTTGCTGAAATATTTGCTGCCAATAAATTATATTGCAAAATATAATAAGTGGAAGTAGATTGATTTACCTCTATAACATATAATATCGAATTATCATTAGAATATGCACAACTTACATAAGTATTGGGATATGGTGACGTAACAGGCTCCTGCTCTATCGGAATTGTTGAAGTTATTGTTCCGTTACAACGGTCAAAATTGTAAAGTTCAATCATTCCCATCCACGTTACTTGAGCAAACTGAGTACCTGAATAATTAAATACTAATTGCCCACCACCTGTTTTTCTAAATGAGCCTGCGTTTTGAATAACTGGAAGTGCAATTCCTTGAGGTGTAATTTGAAAAAGGTAAAAAGAGTTAAAAGGGGTGAAGCTAGTTGAATATATTTGAGAAATCACCCACCAGTCTCTTCCATTACCATGCCTTACACCCATTAATCCATCAAAAGCAGGAAAGTTATTCCATTGGAAATTTTTTTGTAATACAACCCCCGAATCATTATTCGCTTTATAATTTATAATAGAAGAATAAAATCCATATACTGATGCTGGAGTAACTCCTATTGTAAATAAATAAATTATTGAATCATTACCAGGATGTGGTATAAACAAACTTGAGTGGTACCATAAGCCCCCGTATATTCTTCCGGTATCAGTTATATCTAAATGATATTTATTCCATATAGATGGTCTTACAGGACTAAGGTAATAATTATATCCTGTATATAGTAATATTCCATTTGCATCAGAAATACTAGCGGAGCCGTTTCTAAAAGTATGTGCTGATGTACCAACTGTTGGAAGTCCAGTTGATCCCCATAAAATAAGTGCACTATCACCAAAAGCCCAATAGTTATTATTGAACTGAGCTTTTACTTTTGTAAAAGAAATCAAAATCAATAAAGTTACTATAGTTAATTTTGCTCTTATCATAATTATCGGGATATTACAAAAGTTCCATTAAACCACTTCCCTTCAACATTGGCTTTAACATAGTATAAACCTGGAGACAAAATTGAAGTATCAATTAAATCAGAATTGAGAACCGTAAAAATTTCACGACCAGCAATATCCAAAATACTTACTTTGTAAATACTTTCTATACCAGTATACTTTAATCTAATGAACTGATTTGCTGGATTTGGATAGATAATCAACTTTTCATTATTAGCTTCTTTGCGAGGTTGCATCATTCTAGCAGAAGAAAGTTCACCATCATGAACTTCAAGCTTTAGAATATTACGTGCAACAAATACCGCAAGTCCTCCAGTTAATGGATGTTCATAGGGCAATCGCATTTAATTCATCCCTATCAGTACTTGAAAGACTTGTATCTCCATAAACTTGTTGTTTTATGTACAACTTGTAAACCCGTTTGTAATTGTATTCAATGTGGTTCGTGTCATTAAAATGATTTAAAAGGGTATCTGCTTCAACGAATAGTCTTTTAGACAACAAAGTTTCTAGAGAATCAATTCTGTTGATATTACTTTACAATGTTTCGTTGTAGAAACTTACAAAAGAAGTATCACTGTCATCCTCCATTACAATCAAATCGGGATCCTTCTTCAATAGTCTAAATGTCATTTGTCTTGCATTGTATCGGAATTCATTATAATAACCGTCAGGATAGCGACTGGAATCCGTCACTATACCTCCGAAGGTTTCATTACGCATGCGAAGGGTTAATTGGGAAGCCGATATCTTGTATCATGAGTTTATTTTGAAACAATTCTTCAGAACCAAATTTGCGAAAAACACCTTATTCATCATTTCATAATTTTACCTGAAAGATAATCTTTTTCTGTTAATAAAGAAACAATATACATCCCTTTTGCTATCCCTTGCATGCTAATTTCTGTGGTCACATATCCTCCAGCTATCACATCACTTTCCTTTCATAAACAACTCTCCCCTCCACATCAAACAACCTCAACACCCCGCTCTTCCCTTTCAACTTCGACGCATTCACATGAATCATATTCCACTCGGGATTAAACCAAGCTTGCATCCAAGCTCCCCTCTCCTCTGGAGAGGGGTTGGGGGAGAGGCCTACGCTCAATGTATCGCACGAACTACCCACCCATGCGCCGAGTTCATAATCGGGATTGTTGGGAAGGCCGTAATACGTTCTAGCACCACCTAAATAAAAACTAAACGGTTGAAAAGCGCAAGCTGCTCCGAGTGAATCGGGTTGGTTGATGACACTTAAGTTATGAGTTGATGGTAGTATAAGCTGTAATTGTGTCGGGATACGGCCAAGGAAAACCTTCATCAATTGCAGATAAATATATTTTGCTGTTTGGAGCTAATTTCAATTGATGCAACTCCCATATTTGGATCAATGAAAGAATCAATTAGTAATTTACTTGTTATAATATTACTCGACATCAAATCGAATTGCCATAAATAGGATGGATCATTGTTTTGCGAATACTCAACAACATACAATTTAGTATCATCTTTAGAATATGCACAGCTAACAAAAGTATTAGGATATGGACCAGTCGCAGGTTCTTGTTCTATCGGAATTGTTGAAGTTATTGTTCCGTTACACCGGTCAAAATTATATAGTTCAATCATTCCCATCCAGGTTACTTGAGCAAACTGAGTACCTGAATTATTAAATACTAATTGCCCACCACCTGTTTTCGAAATGAGCCTGCGTTTTGAATAACTGGAAGTGCAATGCCTTGAGGTGTAATTTGAAAAATAAAAGAGTTAAAAGGGGTAAAGCTAGTTGAATATATTTGAGAAACCACCCACCAGTCTCTTCCATTACCATGCTTTACACCCATTAAACCATCAAAAGCTGGGAAATTATTCCATTGATAGTTTTTTTGCAAAACTGTACCCGAATCATTGTTCGCTTTATAATTTATAATAGAAGAATAAAATCCATATACTGATGCTGGAGTAACTCCTATTGTAAATAAATAGATGTTAGAATCATTACCAGGGTCAGGGATATACAAAGAAGAATGGTACCATAAGCCGCCATAGATTCTTGTTGCATCACCAATTCTCTGATGATATTTATTCCAGACATAACAATCCAAAGGTGATATATTGTTTATTAAACCTGCATAAAGCAATAAACCACTGCTATCTCCTATTGATGCACTTCCATTTCTATAATAAAATGCAGCACTCCCAAGTACAGGGTTGAAGTCCAGTTGATCCCAATAAAATAAGTGCACTATCACCAAAAGCCCAATGATTACTATTGAACTGACCTTTTACTTTTGTGAAAGAAATTAAAATCAATAAAGAAATTAAGGCAAATTGTAGATTCTTCATCTTAACGTGATATTACAAAAGTTGCTTCAAGCTTTATAATATTACGTGCAACAAATACCGCAAGTCCTCCAGTTAATGGATGTTCATAGGCAATCGCATTTAATTCATCCCTATCAGTACTTGAAAGACTTGTATCTCCATAAACTTGTTGTTTTATGTACAACTTGTAAACCCGTTTGTAATTGTGTTCAATGTTGTTCGTGTCCGTAAAATGATTTAAGAGGGTATCTGCTTCAACGAATTGTCTTTTAGACAACAAAGTTTCTAGAGAATCAATTTTGTTGATATTACTTTCCAATGTTTCGTTGTAGAAACTTACAAAGGATGTATCGCTGTCATCATCCATTACAATCAAATCGGGATCCTTCTTCAATAGTATAAATGTCATTTGTCTTGCATTGTATCGGAATTCATCATAGTAGCTGTCAGGATATCGTGTTGAATCTGTTACAATTCCACCGAAAGTTTCGTTTCGTAGGCGTAAACTCAATGGTAAGCCAGTATCTTCTTCTTCTGATGATAAAGATGATAACAAGCATTCACTATCGGTGGAAACTGATCCATTTAATGGATATGGTGTGAAGAATCCACCCGTTACCGAATTATCAGGATACTCAGGATTATTTGTTGTACTTCCTGTATAGTACCAATCTAATGGACTTGAAATTGATCCAGTTATCCTATTTGTCGTACTTACACAAGTACTACAAACCCAGGTATTTCCCATCACATTACCATTTCCTGATCCAGGAGGATCCTCCGTTCCAACGCTTTGACCCTATATAAGGGTTATTATCAAGAAATATACCTTCATTAAACTCATTAAAAATATTTTCGTATAAAGAATTGATAATTGATTGTCCTGTAACATGCATACCAATTCCAAGTTGTGTGAATGTGTTATTTTCTATACATGACATTGGAGAATCATTTAATCTAAGCCCAGTAGGACCTGTTACAAAATTTGATTGTTGAAAATTAGTAAAGTTTTGTATGTTATTTACATCTGAAATTTTTACTTCACTACAATTCTCTAACCAGATTCCCAAATGTGGGTCAGTAGGGGACGCATCGAGATGAAAAAAAATGGAATTGGTTTTTATATTTACATTACTAATGCGGGATAAATGAATCCCGATTCGTGGTTGCTCATTAGTTAAATCACTTCCAATTATATTATTACTAATTTCAGAACCATATAATTTTACTGAATTTGCATTAAACACATTAATAGCCGTCCCTTGAAAATTAGTAGAGTTTGAAAACAAAGCATTATGAAAAATATTTTCGTGTATATATAATTTACCTCTAGGTGATGAAATATCTATCCCGTGCCTGTAATCGTAAAATTCGTTTTGATCTTGTATCAATATTTCCTTTCCGCCACTATTTTCAATTTTTATACAAAACTCTGTTATTGGTTCATTTGAACTCGAGCCAAATGTGTTATTGTAAATATAATAATTCATCTCACCAACGCCGATTAATCCATTCATTGAATTTTTAAAAGAATTTGAACCGTTTGAGTTTCCATTGCCTAAAGTTATTTTTCTGTTAGTATAATCATAGTCGGAAGTGGCATAGATACCTGTGCCCGAGTTGGGAAATGCAGCATCTTCTTCCAGATCATTAAAATTGGAATTTAACAATGTAAAACTGGCATTGTGGCTATAAATACCGTAAAGAGAATTTGAAATTGCGTTTGCGTTTGTTACGTCGCCAATCGTTCTTCCCTCAATATCGTTGAGTTCAAGGGCGGTAAATTTTATAGCTGTATCAAAAGGTTCTAGTAATGGAGTTGTAGACGAAAAAGTACAACCTTTGATCACTGTGGCACTTTCAGCGGTACCATTTTTTAGGTACTTTTCAAGTAATATATCTTTGTAATTATTATTAAAATCGCAATCTTCAATTAAGAAATGAGATTCTCGTCTGGCTACTACGGCATTTTTTGCATTCATTAGCTGCGACCGAATATCCGTTGGCGAAGTAATATATTTTGTAATTTCTAATTCGGGTTCAGCTACGGCTTGATTTTCAATATCCACATATATTCCATCCCACATATTGGTGTTGTCACAAGAAGTGACCACACATCCGAACAATTCATTTCGGATGTGAAGAGTTTGTGGTAAGTAACTATTTTGACTCATGAATTTATTTTGAAACAATTTTTCCGAACCGTTTTTGCGAAAAATACCTGATTCATTATTTCATAATTTTACCTGAAAGGTAATCTTTTTCTGTTAACAAAGAAACAATATACATCCCTTTTGCTATCCCTTGCATCCCAATTTCAGTTGTAAAATATCCACCCGCTATAACATCCACTTTCCTCTCAAACACCACTCTCCCCTCCACATCAAACAACCTCAACACCCCACTCTTCCCTTTCAACTTCGACGCATTCACATGAATCATATTCCACTCGGGATTGTACCAGGCTTGGAAGAACACATCCTCTTTTTGGTTGTTTTCGGCTAGGCTCACCGTTAGTGTATCGCAGGCCGAGCCCACCCATGCGCCGAGTTCGTAATCTGGATTATTGGGCAAACCGTAATACGTTCTAGCTCCACCTAAGTAAAAACTAAACGGTTGAAAATCGCAGGCAACGCCGAGTGAATCGGGTTTGTTGATGACGCTGAGGTTGGAGTTTACATTTGAAAAGAAGGTATCGGGATATGGTATATTTAGAACTTCATCGGTAGTTGAAATATAAATTTTCCCATCGGGAGCTCGTAGCATTGACCAAACACCCATATCCGGATCATTAAAAGTCCCGATAGATAATTTAGATGTAGCAATATTAGTTGCACTTAAATCATATTGCCAAATGGTGGAGGGCAGACTTGTAAGCGATGCTTCACAAACATATAGAAATCTTTCATTAGGTGAAAAAGCACAGCTTGTTAATACAAGTGGATAAGGGCCTTGACTCTCTGACTGAATTGAATCAATTGAAGTAATTTGCCCATCGCATCTATTGAAATCACTTATCTGAATTAAGCCCGCCAAGACACCATAGCAAATTTACTTCCGTCATTATTAAAAATAAGGTGGCAACCATTGGTTGTATGACTCAAACCAACATTTTGATTAGTAGGGCCTAAAATTCCATCTGGATTTATTAAATAAACGAAGCATCCATTGGTGGGTGCTGATGCATTAGGCGCAAACCCACGTTGAAAAATAAGCCACCAATCTCTTCCATTTCCATGCCTTACAGCCATTAATCCATCAAATGCAGGAAAATTATTGAGCATAACATTTTTTGGATAACAATTCCACTATCGTTATTGGCTTTATAATTAGCAGTTGAATAATATAATCCAAAAGGTCCACTTTGTGTTACACCTGCTGTGAAAATATATAACATAGAATCATTACTAGGGTCAGTTAAAATTAGCCGATCATGATACCATCCGGTTCCATACAAGAAGTCACCGTTTAACATCAAAGAGTCATATTTATTATAAATTACACATGTAGGAGGAAAGGTGCTTCCATAATCAAATTAATAGCATATTAAGCCGCTACTATCCGATAAACTTGCAGAACATCCTCTATCTATCATCAAACTCTTAAAAAGTATAGGACTCTGAGGATTTTGCCAATTAATGCCGGCACTATCCCCAAAGACCCAATAATTATTGTTAAACTGAGCCGATAGTTGCTGAATGTTTAATAGCCATAAAAAAAATAAAAGTATTGCAAGATTCGTAGACCCTGTGTTCCAATTAAACCTTTTATTATTTAGAAAATACTTCATGGCAGTTTTACAATTTTAGTGTGGAGGGAGTTATTTCCTGAATATACTTTTAAAATGTAAATACCTGATTTTAGGAATTCAATATTGAAATAATTCTTAAATTCTCCAACATAGACCAATTCCCCTTTTATACTTCTTAGTTCCATGCCTTCAGGACTAAAATCTCCTTCTGGAATAATATGCACTGCATCCTTTGTGGGTACTGGAAATACTTTGATTGATTTTTCAACAGTATTTCTTTGATTATATGAACCAACCCTCGAACCACTTTCTTCTTCGTTATATATTTCTAAATTTAATAAATTTCTGGCAATAAATACTCCATTACCAGCTATTGATGGATTTCGATAGGCTATTTCTATAAGTAAAGAGCTATCAACTGCACTAATAGCAGAATCAACGAGTAAACTTTGTAAATAAATTTTTAGAGCTGTTTTAAGATTATATTCTATATCATTTGTATCATCAACGCTCAATACAAGGCTATTTGCAGCCATTAAATCACCCGTTTCTATAAGTGAATATGCAGAATCAAATTTTGATAATTGCTGCTTCTCATGTCTTCGTAGAATTCAACAAATGAATCATCGGCCTCATCACTCATAGAAAGCAGTTCGGGGTTATTTTTCAACGTTAGGTAAAGTTCACCTCGTGTCAAATATTTAAAGGCAATGTAATTCTCTGTTTCAAACCTCCCCGAATCACCAACTATATAACCGTAATTGTTATTTCTGTTAGTAGCTGAATAGGGGGGAGAATCTTCAACGTTGAATGCAAACAATGTTGGACATAGACTAGTAATAGAATATGGGGGAGTAAATTGAGTTGTTGTTACTATACCACTTGCATTCGGCTCGAATTCATTCGGCGTATTCGTAGAAGGTTGATGGTACCAGTCAATTTGAGGTATGCCTTGAATTGACCCTATTACCCTGTTAGTGGCATTATTGGTCATATTGGTTCTATACCATTGATTATTTAGCACTGTTGGAGGAGATAATAAACCTTGTTCTGATCCAATATTTGAATTAATTAAAAAATGGCCGTATCGAAATTGGTAATGATGTTTTGAAACAAAGAGTTCACAACACTTTCACCTTCAAATTCCATGCTGTGTCCTAAGTTCTTTAGTTCACTATTTTCAATACAGGTGTTATTACTACTGTGAATTCTTAACCCAGTTAAAAATGTATGGCTACCCACAGGGTGGGTAGCATTTACATTCTCAACTTTATTTTTTTCTAGTCTGGCATTATTACAATTTTGGAGATAAATACCACTAAACATATCCGTTGGTGCAGAGCTATGGTTAAAATAAATTTCATTCCCTGATATTCCAATCTTTTCAATGTTTGACATATGAATGCCAATTCGTGCTTGTTGACTTGAATTGCCAATTAAATTATCACTAATTTCAGAACCATAAAGCTTTATTGGATATGGGCTATACACATTAATAGCGGTCCCTTCAAAATTAGTAGATCCATTAAAAAAAGTATTATAAAAAGTATTTTCACGGACATATATTTTCCCTTCAGGTGCTGAAATATCTATACCATGTTTATAATCATAGAACTTGTTTACATTTTCTATTAATATTTCTTTCTCGCCATTGTTAGAAATTTTAATACAGTAATTCAGAATTTTATTAGTGCCGTCTCCTATTCCAAATATGTTTTTTTCTATCTTATAATTCATTTCACCGTTTCCAATGATTCCTGAAATTGAATTATTAAAATTGCAACTTCCACTAGCGGCACCATTTCCAACTTGAATACTACGATCTGTAAAATCGAAATCGGATGTGGATACAAAACAACCTCCATCTAATGGGTTTGATGGATCATCCCAAATATCACTAAAATCACTGTTTAATAATTTCACGCTACTATTATTACTTAAAATTCCATATCGTGAACCTGTAAAAATATTCTCGGTGCCACTATTTTATCCAATATTAATTAAACTCACATCGTCCAATACAATCCCAGCAAATTTCCTTTCGCCTAGATGAGGTGCAAGAAGTCCTGCCCCACTGCTTTGAAAGGTACAACTGGTAATTGAATTGGAACCCGCAGGACCTTTATGATTAGTTACATCAATATCAATAAAGCAATTATCGAATACAACACCATCAATATGATAAATCGCTTCACGTGTTAAATACACACCTTTTTGAGCATTCTCAATTCTATTAGTTCCAAGAAATTCAATTTCCGGAGCATTTCGTTCTCCTTTTTTATCTAAAACAATTCCCAACCACATATTAGTTCCACAAGATGTTAATGTACAATTTTGCAAAACTAGTTTTCGTCCACTCATCACATTTATCCAGGCATTTTCGCCCAAACTTAATGTTAAATTCTTTAACGTTAAGTCCATTCCATCAAACTCAGGTCCCGGATTCATATTATCTGTTTCAACATCATTAGGTATTCTAAACTCCCCGTCGATAAATAATGTTGGAGCACCTGAGTTCCCATTAATCTCTACTGCCGTAATATTGTTAGGGAAACCAGTATACGAAACCGAACAAGTGAGGCAATTTGTAGTATTAATAGCCGCGGCTAAATTACCAACATGATTGTAATATTCATTATGAATTTGATTGGTGTTTGGAATAAACATTTCGATCGGCCTTATAGAGGCACTTGTGCCCGGGTCACAACATGAAATTGCTTTTACAATTATTTCATCCGTGACAATACAACCATTTACATCCAAATTTAATTGATAAGTGGTAGAGCCTAACGAGGGAGTTGTTACTAAGTTTAGCTGCGTTGAACTTCCAGTGCCATTTCCCCATGTCCAAATTGGGACAATATTTGGTGTACCAGTAACATCAAAATTAGGAATTATATTTACACTTGTTCCATCACAAATAGTAATATCCTCGCCTAAATTTAGATTTGCTACAGGCACCATAATTTCTACATCTGCATGACTCCAACATTGCCCATCAGTAACATACACCTGATAAGTTGTTGTACGTTCTGGTTCAACATCAATGCTCGAACACATTGGCGAATTGGAGCAAAAAGAAAATACTATTCCTGAATCGGGTGCCCAAAGAAATGAGTAAAGCAAGGTATTTTGCCCATCATCTCCTGGAGTAAAATTTGCTTCAAGTGTTATCGGTGATTGACCTTTGCAAAAAATATTAGTAGACGGAGGAACTATTTGTAAGTTTGATAAATTTTGATGAATTGTAATGTCGATTGGATCACAATCTGCGCAAGGATTTATTGTGTAGGTTTGAGTAGCACATACACTTCCTGCCTCAACTGAATATATCCACCGATTTCCAATAACATTTGGTGTACCAAAAGTTATTGGGCCATTGCAATTTGGAAGATCATTCGTCAAAGAATTATTACTTTCTATTACGAGTGTCGTAGAACTTCCACTGCAAATTTCATTGTCCGTTAATCTTGAACTTCTCACAGGATCATTACTTGCATCTTGATCAATAATGAGTAATGAAAATGGAGGCATACTTATAGTTGTCGATGGAAAACCAATCCATGGATTATCATTAATTTCTAAATCTTCATATGAGCCAAAACCAGAACCTACTACTCCATCACCACGAATTATTCTTGATTGGTCAACAGCACTTACCACATTTGCATTTAAATTGAACGATGTTTCATTAGGATAAATACCTTCGGTCACCATATGATAAGTAGATCCAGACAAGTTTAAAACGATTGTTTTTAAATAACCATGTGCATCTTCAAAAGTCCATCCATAAACTGCATCATAATTATTATTCCAACCTAAAGCACGTGCTCCAGAAAAGTCGATAGGAGTTCCTTTTATAGCATGACGTAGTACCGTCGCAACACCATCCAATGCAGTTCCTAAAGCTGACTTCTCAGCCTTTCTAGTAGGCTTCCCTGAATAATTTCCATGACATGAAAGTTCACTAAAAGCATCATTTGATTCGAATATATTGCCAAACTTCGCACCAGAAAGCATTGTATGAGAAATAATTTTCGTGATCTCAGGCGTTTCTAAATATTTTAGAGCAAGGGTAGCCCCTAATAAACCGTGAGCCCAAGTTCCCGTTCTCTTATCATTATCGTCATCCAAATTTAATTCGGTGATCCAAATATCTTTTGGGTCATAGCGGTCATTAAAATTTTGTATTTGCAACAATTCTTTCGATTGTAAATTAGTAATATGAACAAAAGACTGAAGTAAAAAAAGTTCGATTCCAGAGGAATTTAAACTTCCTGCGCAAGGATCGTTTGCTTTTCCCTGATTGATATAATCATGCAGTGTGATTGCATCTACATCATTGGCAACTTTTAGTCTTTCTAAAACTTGATCCAACCAACCTCGCACCCTTCCGAAACTATTCTCATCTGAAATTGCACCAACAATTGAAATTTCTGCATTTTGAAAATTTGGAATATCATTTATGTCACTTGCCCATTGTAGAGCTTTATCCATATAATCATTTACAGAAGGAAAAATTTCCTTGTAAAACTCGTCATTTAAATAAAATTCATTTCCAAGTTCAATGTATCTTAAAGGCAGGTTATTTTCATGAAGACTATAAAAAGCTGCAAGTTCATGAAAGTAAGTTGAAGTAAGCATATTCATAGCAAGAATAGGGCGGCAGGCTACTTTTTCCAAATTTATTTTTAGGTTATCATAGCTGTTTCCTAATCGATTCATTGGAAGTTTATAATTGTTTTTGTCGTAAAACCAATTGAAAGGTAAATCACGTTCAATTAAAGGATAATTAGTTCTCCAGTCAGAAAAATTGGAAAGTGTTCCTGCTGGAATTCGCATTAAAGTAACCTGTTTATCACTGAAAAATTTATTAGTGTTAGCAGTATTATCCCAGTCATTTAAAATTTCCCAAGATTGCAAGGGAATACCATTTACATCAGATGTAAAATTATTATTCCCGTTAAACCCGAAAATGTCTTCCGGAATTGCTCTTTCTTTTGCAGTAATTAACACTGGAACCAACGTAATAATTGGTTGATCCTTTGCTAAAGTGACTTTCGAATAATTTGAAAGTGTTGATTGGCTCCAAATAGAGCCAAAATATGCAGTTCCATAAATCGAATCTCTACCATAATCAACCCATTTTGTACCATTCCAAGAAGCAACTACTAGACCAACTGTATCAAAAACACCACAACCTAAACTATCCCAATATAATCTTACGCTAACATTAGAAGTACCTGTTACTCTTTTTATATCCCAATATTGGCAGGTTGAAATATATGTTAATGTTGTATCCGCACTATCATTTTCATTATGAAATTCGTTTATGTAAATAACAGAAAACGCATCAGTGCTGGAAGTTGGAGCAGATATTTCTAAAGGGTAATAAAATCCTTCATCCCCCACCGGAAAAACAAAAGCCGTATTCCCAATTTTCTTCACCGCTCCATCCACAAAGCTTGTGTTACTCGCTCCTGTGGTGGTCGCCGTTGCTTTTAATGTAATAATGGTATCGGTATAAATGATTCCATTGGTAAGCTCCAGTAAACTATCGATAGTGATGGGTTGGTTTAAAGTTACACTGCCACCCGCTTTGTCTACAATTAGTTTATTAAAGGTTAGGGTATTCGTCCCGCCACCAAATTCTTGGTTTTGGTCGCCTGCGAATTTTAGTGTTCCACCACTATTATTAAAAGTAACATTGTTACCATTTACTAGTACATTTCCATTGTAAATATTGGTTCCCGCATTGGCAGCTTGTATGGCTCCTGAGCCCGCATTGAAATAAACATCTTTATTGTAGGTGTCGGCATTTTGGCTAGCCAATTTAACGTAAGCGGTTGAAGTATTTCCATTGGTGATGGTCACAACACCATTGTAAACATTTGCCCCATCCCAGGTATTGTTTAGTGTATGACCAGTTTTGGTGAGTGAAGTACTATCACCAAAGGTTGTTGATTTAACAACTAGGTTTGGTGCGGTAAAATTTACTTTTCCTAAAAAAGAATTTGAGTACACATTAAAAAGCACACTCCCGCTTGCCGTAATTGAATTGGATGAAGTAGCAGATTGCACAATATTTTTAAATTGAATAGTTCCTGCAGTGATTCCACTGCTTCCCGTAATTAAACAGGCGTTATCGCCGAGTTGGGCTGCTCCATACGTTCCATTTGCAAAATTGATTCCGCCACTCCCCGTGCTATTTATATAGATGGTGTCGTTAAAATAACTCGTGTCGCCATAAGCCATTTGAACAGCATAGCCACCGCTGCTATACAAATACAGTTTCCCATTAAAGGTATCTCCATCGTCTTGTCCCATGCGTAAGTAAACCGTTCCTGTGTTTTTGATGGTTATGTCTTTATTAAAAACGCACCCACCTAATCCATATCCACTCGCCGATCCATTCTGCTCAAAACTTCCGGTTTGATCAAAAGTTCCGCCACTGAATTTGATTTGTCCGGCAATAACATCTAAGGTACAATTAAAATTGGTTCCTTGGAAATAGGCATAGGTTCCTCTAATTTTAAGGATTCCATTATTGATGGCGCCTCCGTTTAGGGAGCTTCTGCCGGAAACATGTAATTCGTACGTATTTAAATCAATGATGTTAGCAGAAATTACGAGTCTTGTAATAATTCTATTTCCATCCAGTAAAATAGAATTTACTCCGCCATTGCTCAACGTAACTGTATCATTAGTGCTTGGCACTCCCGCCGGACTCCAATTGCTCGAATTTGACCAGTCGGTATTGGTAGCACCGTTCCAAGTATAATTGCCAGCGTTAGCAATGGAAGTCATTAAAAGGAGTACTAATGTAAATAATTTATTAAGAAAGCTTCGCCCAGAAGTCGAAGCGAAGCGAAGTACTTCTGAGTTGAGTTGAGTTGAGTTGAGTTGAGTTGAGTTGAGTTGAGTTGAGTTGAGTTGAGTTTTTCATAAAATCAGGAATTAAATTTAAGAAATTATAACCTAATTATTGGTACTAAATATTTACTAAGAAAAAGTCGACTTTGGGGTTTTTTTCATCGCGATGCTTCGCAATAGCTTTGTTTAGCAAGATCAATTAATCTAATTTTCAAATTTTCAAATCGTCCAATCGCGAAGCATCGCGATCAAATTTTTTTAATTCGTCACAAAAGCAAATATGTCACTCCACACACCGCTATTATTCTTCAACCTCACATACCCAAACTGAAGATCACTATAAGCAAAGCTGCCTAAAGAAATTGTAACTCGGTATCCTAATCGTTGCCATGACATGCCTGCAGGTAAACCCGACGTTTGATCATAGGTAAACTGTTGGTTCGCTAAGTCGGCTTGTCCTTCCTTACTCCCTACCTTTACTTCAACCAAGTCGATTTGATTGGTGTCGGTCAACGTAATAAACATGGTTCCTTCCACAACATCATTGATAGGGGCGGAAGTGGTAACAAAAGCATCAAAATTGGATTGAGCTTTCAGGGGTATTCCTGAAAAAAGAATAAAGAGTAAGAGGAGTGTCTTTCTTCGTAAAACAATCAGATATTTATCCATAAAAATTAGATTTGGTTCAACGAATGTAAAAAAGATTTTTGGAAAAGCAAGGGGTAGGGTGAAAAAGTTTATAAGCTTAACGATTTATTGATATAATTAGTAAAGCTGCTAGCTACAAGCTTCAAGCTAGTTTCGTAACAACTTATTTCTTACTCCGGAAATTCCTTTTTTCGCTGCGAACGTTGCGATCCCGATGCTTCGGGACGCTGCGTCCGTTGCGCCTGCCTGCTGCAGGCAGGTTTAAACAATAAGTAATATGCGAAGCTAGTATTTCAATATTTTCCTTGAACTTTATCTTTCTACATAACATCTAATATCCTCTTACAAACCATCTCAACCTTCCCATCTCCATCCACCGTAAAACTCGCTTTCTCATAAAACTTGCTTCTCTCCTTCAACATCGTCACCATAAAATCCATAATATCTACATCATCCATGTTCGCAATAAGTGGTCGCTGTTTTTTCTGGGGTGCTATGCGATGAAATAAGACGCCGATGCTGCATTTTAGATAAATGGTTTTTCCATGCGCATTCATCCATTGCATGTTTTTTTCAAAAGTCGGACAACCACCTCCTGTAGCAATAACGATATTGGATTCGTCTTTTAAGCTGTGCAAAGCTTGTTGTTCGATTTTTCGAAAACCATCTTCGCCCACTAATTCAAAAATAGAAGGAATGGATTTTTTTTGTTGCTTTTCGATGAGCACATCTAAATCAATAAAACGATAATGTAACGATTGAGCTAGTTTTTTTCCAACACTGCTCTTACCCGCACCCATGAAACCAATCAGAAAAATTTTAGTGTCGGCCGACATACACTAGCGCTTTTGATTGAAACGCATTTTGTAGTCTACATCCACCTTGCCTTTGGAGATGTCCATCAAACGACCTTTCAATAATGTTTTCTTGAGCGGAGTTAGTTTGTCGGTAAAGAGTACACCTTCTAAATGGTCATATTCATGTTGTATGATTCTCGCTTTGATCCCCGAAAATTCTTCAATATGTGTCTCGAAATTCATATCTTGATAACGAATCGTCAAGTTAGGTTTGCGTTCAATATCTTCTCTGATGCCTGGAATGCTTAAGCATCCTTCGTTGAATTTCCATTTGTCGCCTTCTTCGTTAATTAATTCGGGATTAATAAAAACGCGCTTGAATCCATCTGCACTTTCATCATCTTCTTTGAAAGGAGTAGAGTCAATCACAAACAATCGAATAGAAATACCCACTTGCGGAGCGGCTAATCCCACACCCTGACTATGGTACATCGTTTTAAACATATTATCGATGATGGTCATTAATTTCGGATAGTCGTTAGGATAGACTCTGCTTTTTTTCGGAGAACGGGATCGCCGTACGCTACTATGGGATATATCATTTCTTAAATTGAAGGCTGGTTAGGTAATCTTGTAATAGGATGGTCGCACTCACACGGTCCAATACCGATTTGTCTTGTCTTGTTTTTCTGCTTTGTCCACTGTCGATTAAACTGCGCGTCGCAATTTTAGAAGTGAACCGTTCATCATAGAGGACGATGCTCATCTCTGGAAATTGCTTATTCAAACTTTTTACGAACTGATGAACGAGGAGTGTGGTTTCTGAATCGGAATTGTTCAATCGCTTGGGTTCGCCCACCACTAATTGATCTACTAATTCTCTTGCAAAATATTTTCGGAGATAATCAAACAACAAATGGGCGGGTACTGTTTCCAAAGCGGAGGCAATGGTTTGGCTGGGATCGGTAACGGCAATGCCGCATCTTTTTTTGCCATAATCGATGGCCATTATTCGTCCCATCCTGCAAAAATACAGTGCTTCTGCTAAGTTTAGTAATTTTGAGCCGTTAATTATAACAATTTATAAAATGAAAGAGATCATTGAAAAGGCTTGGGACGATCGGAACTTATTGCAGGATAGCGAAGTTCGTGCTACTATAGACAAGTGGTAGCCCTTTTAGATACCGGAGAATTACGTGTTGCCGAACAAGTAAATGGCGTTTGGATCGTGAACGATTGGGTGAAAAAGGCCGTGATCCTCTATTTTCCGATTCGAAAATGGAAACCATCGAAGTGGGTCCCTTCGAATTTCATGATAAAATTCCCTTAAAAAAGAATTTCGAAAAGCAAGGTGTTCGTGTGGTTCCCCACGGATTAGCACGCCACGGATCGTTTTTAGCCAAGGGAGTTATTTTGATGCCTTCGTATGTGAACATCGGTGCTTATGTAGATGAAGGTACCATGGTGGATACATGGGCAACGGTTGGATCTTGCGCACAAATTGGAAAGCATGTTCATCTCAGCGGTGGAGTAGGAATTGGTGGGGTTTTAGAACCCGTTCAAGCCGCTCCCGTCATCATTGAAGATAATTGTTTCATCGGCTCTAGATGCATTGTAGTGGAAGGAGTACACGTTGAATCAGAAGCCGTATTAGGTGCCAATGTAGTCCTAACCCAAAGCACAAAAATCATCGATGTTTCCGGACCCGAACCCATCGAATACCGTGGAAAAGTTCCATCAAGATCAGTCGTCATCCCTGGCTCCTACACCAAGAAATTCCCGGCCGGCGATTTCCAAGTTCCCTGCGCCCTCATCATCGGCAAAAGAAAACAAAGCACCGACCAAAAAACCTCGCTAAACGATGCTCTAAGAGAGTATCAAGTCGCTGTTTAATTCAGAATGCAGAATTAAGAATTCAGAATTCAGAATGTTATTTCATTGTTTTGTGCTTAGAAGTATTTATGCAATCAATTAGTTCCTGTTGGTTATTTACCGGTCAATGTATTTTAGGCTTTCATAGAAGCTTGAAGCTTGCAGCTAGAAGCCAGCAGCTTAAAATTAGTTGCGTGCTAGAATCATTGTCCTGCTAAAGAATCATTGTGCGTAAAAAATCCCGTTATCCACACCCAAATTGTAATAACTTCCCATCTTTTGAGTTTGATGCATGTATCCTTCTTATAATTGCACATGCACCCTTGGAAAAAAATAATTATCAATTTTTCATTTTTCATCCTCTTATCTCATTCATCCCAAGCTCAAAGAAACATCCCTTGTTATGAGTCGGTGGAAGCTCGTGTTTGGGCCGATAGCGTTTTTAAGGCGATGTCGTATTATGAAAAGATGGGTCAGCTTTTTATGGTGGATGCATTTTCGAATAAGGACGCTGCGCATGTCGCACAAATCACTCAACTCATCGACTCATTTAAGATTGGCGGCCTCATCTTTTTTCAAGGTGGACCCTTGCGTCAAGCGAACTTGACAAATTTTTATCAGTCACGTTCGAAGATTCCATTGATGATAGGAATTGATGGAGAATGGGGATTGAGTATGCGATTGGATTCTACGATTCGCTTTCCTCGACAAATGACATTAGCAGCAGGCGCATCAGCTCATGATGTCTATGAAATGGGTGTTGATATTGCAACACAATGCAAGCGCATGGGAATTCATATCAATTTTGCGCCCGATGTAGATATTAATAATAATCCAAATAATCCCATCATCAATAGTCGAGCATTTGGTGAGAGTAAAGAGAAAGTTGCGTTGTATGGCTTGAGTTATATGAAGGGGATGCAAGATCATCAAGTGTTAGCTTGTGCAAAACATTTCCCTGGACATGGTGATACGGATACGGATTCGCACTTGGCATTGCCAATCGTAAATGCCACTGTCGATCGTTTGGATTCATTGGAGTTGTTTCCTTTCAAAAAATTAATTCCACAAGGATTGGCTTCCGTTATGGTGGCCCATCTATTTATTCCAGAATTAGATTCTACCTTAGATCAACCCAGTTCTTTGTCAACAAAATTGTGAAAGATCTTTTGAAAACGAAATTAGGATTTGAAGGATTGGTTTTACCGATGCGCTCAACATGAAAGGTGTTGCAGCTTACGTTGCTCCTGGAGAAATTGAGTTGAAAGCTTTATTATCGGGTAATGATGTGTTATTATATCCTCAAGATGTTGCTAAAGCGATGAATAGAATTCATTTTGCTATTCAGAATTGTGAAATTGAACAGGAGGCAATCGATCAAAAGTATTGAAGATATTAAGTGCGAAATATTGGACAGGTTTAAATCAGTACCAGTCCATCAAAACGGAAAATTTATTTCAAGATTTAAATACACCAAATTCTTTAGCACTCAATAATCGTTTGTACGAGAACGCTCCTACATTACTGAAGAATGAAGGTGAATTGTTGCCTTTGCATCCATCACACAAAGATTGTATCGCATCAGTAGTGTTGAATGATACGCTCAATAATCCTTTTCAAATGCAATTGTCACTTTATGGTCCTATTAAAACTTTTAATGTTCCCAAAGAGGCTTCCGAGAAATACAGGGATAGCGTTTATGCTCTATTAAAAGGATGTGATCATGTGATTGTGAGTATTCACAATACGACAATTAATGCACAGAAAAATTTTGGACTTTCTCCTTCAACCATTGAGTTTACGGAGAAGGTAGGAAAGTTAAAAGGAAGTATTCTCTGTGTTTTTGGAAATGCGTATGTCTTGAGTCGGCTCGAAGGAATGAAGAATTATGATGCGATTATTGAAGGGTATGAGGATACGAATCTCCCCTTGCAGCAAACAGCACAAAAAATTTATGGCGGACAACTTTTTAAGGACAATTGCCTGTTTCAATTTTGCCCGAATTTAATTTGGATCAAGGTATATTGACGAGGGATGTTATTCGATTGAAATATACCTTGCCTGAAGAAGTAGGAATTTCCTCTGTAAAATTGGAAAAAATTGATTCTGCGATGATGCAAGCTATTCGTGATTCAGTATTTCCCGGAGCACAAATTGTAATTGCTAAAGATGGAAAAGTGATTTATGATAAGTCTTTTGGTTGGCATACGTATGATCAATTTTTCCTGTAAAGAATTCAGATGTTTATGATATTGCTTCATTAACAAAAATATATTCCACTGCCCTTGCTGCAATGTATTTGGTAGATAAAAAGAAGTTGGATGTTGATGAAAAAGCTTCTCACTATCTCTCTTCATTACGAAAGAGTGATAAGAAAGATATGACCATCCGTCAACTGATGGCGCATGAAGCAGGTTTGAAAGCTTAGGTTCCTTTCTGGAAAGAAACGTTGAAGGATTCGGTTTTGGATCCAGCTATTTACAGTACTACTTATCAAAGAAATTTTAAACATCAAGTGGCAGACAGTCTATTTATTTCGGATGATTACGAAGAAGTGATGTGGGATAAAATTGTGGAACGCCCTTTGGAGAATCCTGGAAAGTATGTGTATTCTGATTTAGGGATTATCATTTTGCAAAAAGTAATTGAAAAAATTAGCGGTGATGATTTGGATGAATTGGTAAGTGAAATTTTCTACCAACCTTTAGGGTTATGGAAAATTGGATACCATCCATTGACATGGACAGATAAATCGCAGATTGTCCCCACAGAAGTGGATTCTGTGTTTCGTCATCAATTGATTCATGGATTTGTGCATGATCCCGCAGCGGCTATGATGGGACGAGTGGGTGGCCATGCAGGTGTGTTTTCAAATGCTGAATCATTGGCGGTCATCATGCAAATGTTATTGAACGGTGGTGAGTACGGTGGTAAAGATATTTGAAACCAGAAACTGTTTCGTTGTTTACCAGCCAAGCTTTTGTAGATGGGCATAATCGTCGAGCTTTATTTTTCGATAAGCCCGATTAGAGCAGGTGAAAATGGACCTTCAGCAATCGGTGTCTCGTTAAGTTCATTCGGTCATAGTGGATTTACTGGAACGTATTCTTGGGTTGATCCGCAAACAGGTCTACAATATATTTTCTTGTCAAATCGAGTATACCCATCTGCCTCAAATTCCAAATTGGCAAAATCAAATTTGAGAACGAACATCATGCAAATGGCCATAGAAGCCATTGAGGTGAAATAGATTGAATTTATTTTTAACTATTACAATACAATCCTACTTGATACGTCTATTGAATTCGTTAACTTTGAAGTATGAGAATAGGAATAGTATGTTACCCCACATTTGGTGGAAGTGGAGTAGTGGCCACAGAATTGGGAAAAGCTTTAGCAGAACGTGGTCATCGCATTCATTTTATTACCTATAGTCAGCCTGTTCGACTCGATTTTTTTTCGCAGAATATTAGTTACCACGAGGTGACGATTGCTAAGTATCCCTTGTTCGATTATATCCCTTATGAAACAGCATTAGCGAGTAAGCTCGTTGATGTAGCTCGTTTTGAAGGGCTTGGATGTTTTGCATGTGCATTATGCCATTCCGCATGCATCGGTAGCCTATATGGCCAAACAAATATTAGCAGCGCATGGAATTAATTTACCCATCGTAACTACGTTGCATGGGACGGATATTACACTCGTGGGGAAAGACTCAAGCTATGAACCTGTAGTAACATTCGCCATTAATCAATCGGATGGAGTAACTGCAGTTTCCGATAGTTTAAAAAGAGATACCTATGCTAATTTCAAAATTGACAAGGATATTGAAGTGATTCCAAACTTCATCGACTTAGAACGATTTTCTAAAAAAGCAAAGGATCATTTTAGAAAAGCCGTTGCTCCAAATGGGGAGCGATTAGTAGTACACACTTCCAACTTTAGAAAAGTAAAGCGTGTGCAGGATGTAGTTCATGTTTTTAATCGCATTCGAAAAGAAATTCCTTCTAAACTTTTGCTGATTGGAGATGGTCCCGAGCGTCATAATATCGAACAACTTTGTCGTGAATTGGATTTGTGTGATGATATTCGCTTTTTAGGAAAGCAAGATATGATCGAAGAGATTTTATCAATTTGTGATTTATTTGTGATGCCTTCCGAGACCGAAAGCTTTGGGTTGGCTGCATTAGAAGCAATGGCATGTCAGGTTCCCGTTATTACTTCCAATGCAGGCGGAATTCCTGAATTGAATATAAACGGCGTCACTGGATTTATGAGCAACGTGGGTGATGTGGATGATATGGCAAAAAATGCACTAACGATTTTGAGTTCTGATGAATCATTAAAGAAATTTAAGGCTCAAGCTTTGAGTAGAGCGAAGGAATTTGATACGCACGTAATCACCCCTATGTACGAACAATATTATGCAAAAGTGATTGAAGCCTCTATGGCGATGACGAGATAATTTTTACGGAGGGTGAAATTATCCGCCCGCTTTTTTTACCTTATAACCTTTCTGTACTAAGTAGGCAATCACTTTGTCGCGTTGGTCACCTTGAATAAATATTTCTCCATCTTTGGCTCCACCTCCAACGCCGCATTTGGATTTTAAAGCTTTGGCTAAATCATCAAAATCGCTGAGCTTCCCTCGAAATCCTTTTACCAAGGTAACCATCTTTCCGCCACCTTTACGCTCTAGCCAAACTCTTAAATCTTGTTGTGAAGCGCCAGGAGTTTTAGCTTCTTCTACATCTTCCTGTAGTTTAAAATTTGGATTTGTAGAATAAACCAATCCACCTTCGTTTGATTTTTTCTTACTCATACTAAAACTTAGTCTGCACTTTGAAATTTAATATTCTACTCGTTAAATAATTTGGAACACCATATTGTCGTCCCGAAACATCCGTGATCCAGGTGTAAGAAATCGTATTACTCACTTGTAATAAGTTGAAAACTTCAATACTAAAGATTAATGATTTTAGATTGCGAATAATGGGAAGTCGACTTTTGTTTTCTCCATCTTCATCGATAGCAATCTTAGAAAATCCAATATCCACTCGACGATAAGAAGGCCCTCGTAAAATATCTTTATAGCGATCAGGTCCTGGAGGACCAAAAGGTAATCCAGTGCCAAATACCAAATTTAAATGCATTCGGACAGTTGGATTTTTTGGGAGATAATCCTGGAAGAACATACTAAAAGTTAAGCGTTGATCCGTTGGTCGAGGAATATCGCCAGGAGAAACTTTTAAACTATCTGTGGCAACTTGGTCAAATGAGTATCCTTTGATAATCTCTTCTCCGCTTGCGTTAAAATAGCGAAAATAATCATCGTCATTAAGATCTTCAACTGTTTTCAAAATTCCCATAGATACCCATGATTCAATTCCACTTACAAATTCACCATTGATGCGAAAATCGAGACCAGTAGCATATCCACTTGCATTATTTTTTGCCAGATATCGAATACGGGTATTGTCGAGTTTGTATGGAATCAAATTATCCATCTTCTTATAATATGCTTCACTGGTTAACTTAAATTCTCTTCCCCAAGCGAGGAATTGATAGTCGCTACCAATAACGAAATGAATAGTCTTTTGCGATTCAATATTCGTATTAATCCGTCCTTCTAGGTTTCTCATCTCACGGTAAAAAGGAGGTTGGTAATAAAGTCCTGTTGCCGCTCGTAACGATAGACGTTTGTTCCATTTTGGTTTCCAGGAAACACTTGCTCTCGGACTAATATTCAATTCTTCGTTGAAGTCCCAATAAGCTCCACGAACCCCAAGGGTAAAGGAGACGCGATCGAGGTTCCAAGTATTTTGAATATATGCATTGAATCGATTTGAATTCAAATCAATTTTACTCTTTACAACATTATTTAAAATAATTTGTTGATTAGGATCTCCATTTTGCCCAGGGTTATCATTTGGATGAGGAACAGAATAATCTGCAGAATCACGATACTGCCATTCATCCAATTCATCTTTAATGGATTCAATTTGGGCTTTCAATCCCCATTGCCAGGTGTGATTTTTAGATCGGTATGTACCAATATGCGATGCGGTTCTTACAAATGCTTCTAATTCATTTCTTGCATGATCTAAAAAGCCACCCACACCACGATTGAATGCTACATTTCCAAATTCCGACGAACCTAGATCTCGCTCAAGCTCGTCTAAAAAAATACTGACCCAAAACATCAAAGAATTCTTTTTCTCTAGAATAAAATGCCGATCCAATGAATTTTAATTTGACGCTATCGTTTATCTGATGAGTTAAAGTAATAGCTCCGGTACCTGTATTGAATTGATCAATTTCTTGTCCATCGAAAAAGACGGTGAAGCGCAATGCCTCATTAATACTCCCAAATTCCGTTTGCCGTGAATTGGGAATGACTTTGAATTGATTCGATGAGTAATTTCCAAGGAAAGAAATATCGGTCTTCTTGGAAATTTTTATATTTATTAAAGTTTGTACATCCGTAAATCGAGGTTTGTATTCGCCTTGAGTATCCAAAGATTTCAATAAAAATTGATTGGAACGATGTCGAACTCCAGCAAGCCAAGTGAATTTATCGTTCTTGCTTGCACCTTCTAAATGCAAAGATCCGCCCATCAAATTCGCATTTGCTGAACCTGCAAACTTTTTTGGAGTCCGGTATTTAATATCTAGTACATAGCTCATCTTATCTCCATATTGGGCGCTGAAACCTCCAGAACTAAAACTGATTTCGGATACTAAATCAGGATTAATAAAACTCAAGCCTTCTTGTTGCCCAGAACGTACTAAAAAAGGGCGATAAATTTCAACATCATTTACATATACCAAATTTTCGTCAAAACTACCTCCTCGAACAGAATAGTTGGACGAAAGCTCATTGTTGGAAACAACGCCGGGCATCGTTTTTAAAAAACTTTCAAAATTACCAGAGACATTTGGAAGTTGCTCAATTGTGCGAGGTTCAATTCTAGTAATGGTTAAATCGCCGGGACGAACCGCTTCCACGGTTATGCTTTTAAAGTCGATTGCTGTACTGATTAAGCGAATGTCAAGTGTTTTGTCTTCACCTGGATTAAGTCTTAGAATTTTTTTTTCAGGCGCAAACCCCAAAAAAGAAAAGATAAGCGTTATATCTCGGTAGGGAGGTATTTTAATTTCATACTTGCCGCGTTGATCACTAATGGTACCTCCAGGTTCGCCGTTGATAGAAATAGAAACGGCTTCAAGTGCTTTACCTAGTGAATCACGTACGACTCCATGTACGGTGGCGTCTTGGGCGAAAAGAGAAGATGAACTTATCAGAAAAATAAAAGATAAGAAGAGTAGGTGAGAGAATCTTTTCACAATTATTGTTTTTCTTTTTTCTTGTAGGCTCCATCCTTCCACGATTGAATAAAAGCTGCCCAGGCTAGAGGATTGAGCAAACTTATAGAACGAAATTGTCCTTGAGAATATAATTGTGTCTGTCTTTGCTGGACGGCCATCTGATAATTAAGTCCTCCGTCATAAATTACTTGAGACTGTATTTCTTTCATAGCAGCTAATTCAAAATTACGTTGTGCACGTTTAAGATCATCATCCGATAATTTAAGTTCTACAAAAGCTCTTTTAAATTCATCTTTCGTAGGCCAAGGGTATACAATAGCTTCTTTTAAATTGATCGTGTCGCGAACCAAAACTTGAATAATCGAATAATGTTGTTCTATCAACGAATCGGGAATGATAAAAGAATTCGTTTTAAATCCTAAATATTGAAAATCGAGGGTGTCGCCTTTCATAGCTACAAAGGAGAAGAATCCGTAAAAGTCGGTGATGGTTCCTCTGCGTGCATTACGAATAATTACATTCGTAAAAGGAATAGGTTGCAAAGAATCTGCACTAACCACCACGCCAGAGAACTGAATCAAAGATTTATCTCTAACCGCATTTCCTTGACCTTTACTTACTGCTGGCGTAAAAATTACGATAAGCACAGATAATATGAATAAATAGATATTCCGTTTCATAACCTTTGCAAAAATAATTTTTTAAGTACTTCTAACGTCATTTTAATTAAATTATTGAAAAGAATCCAAAATAATAGAACGAATCCAGGCTTTAGTTCAATTAAAGCGGGGTAATTAATTAAATCCAAGTCAACATTCTATCATTCTTCCTTTGGCATATGTAACGGGATTGTCATTAAATTTATTTTTTCATTCGGAAAAGTAAAAGATTTCAGTTTTTGAATCGTTATCTATTCAGGAGTCATGAATATAGACTGCTAAAAACGCAGGTTAGGTGTTTCAACATGTATTGGAGGTCAATCATTTTGTGAACGTTTCAAAATGATGGGTTAATATACTGAAAATCACAGTCGTTCTAGTATTACATGGCACAAAATTTGTTAAGTAGGAGTCACACACCAACCCAAAACAGTATGAGACAACTAAAAATTACCCAAAGCATTACCAATCGAGAAAGTGCATCTTTAGAAAAGTACTTGCAAGATATAGGTAAAGAAAGCATGGTCACTCCTCAAGAAGAAGTGATTTTAGCACAGAAAATAAGGCAGGGCGATCACGATGCACTCGATAAATTAACCCGAGCAAATTTAAGATTTGTTGTATCTGTAGCCAAACAATACCAGAATCAAGGTATGAGTTTGCCTGATTTGATAAATGAAGGAAACTTAGGACTCATTAAAGCAGCTCAGCGATTCGATGAAACAAAGGGATTTAAATTCATCTCCTACGCAGTTTGGTGGATTCGTCAGAGCATTTTGCAGGCTATTGCCGAGCAGAGTAGAATGGTTCGGCTCCCTCTTAATCAAATAGGAGCCATGAACAAAGTCAAAAAAGCACTAGCCAAATTAGAACAGATCTATGGACGAGATCCTAGCGCAGAAGAAATTTCGGATGCAGTTGACATCAGTTACAACCAAATAAGAGATGCCATTCGCGGTTCTGTGCGACCCATTTCCATGGATGCACCTTTCGATAACAGTGATGAAAGTAACACGCTATTAGATGTGATGGTGAATGATGGAATTCCCAGTACCGATTCTTTATTGATCGATGAGTCATTAAGTGCAGACATTAATCGTTCATTAAATACATTATCTAAACGCGAATCGGAAGTTTTAAGATTGTTTTTTGGTATTGGATTCAGGGTGTCGATGTCATTGGATGAAATTGGATTAGAACTTGGATTAACCCGTGAACGAGTTCGACAAATAAAAGAGAGTGGTTTGCGTCGACTTAAGCATAATTCCAGAAATAAATTACTTAGGTCGTATTTGTAATTGTTTATTTATTCTTAGATGAAAGGGGAGCTAAATACTCCCCTTTTCATTTTAATAATCTCGAATCGTCGCGACGAAACCAGTAGTAGACACTACTGGGCAGGCGCTTACTGTTTTATTGTGATCCCGAGGCGTCCGGTAGCACGTGCTACTGGACGAGAGCTGATCGTTTTAATGTGATCCCGAGGCGTCGCGAGGCTTCGCAACGATTGCCTGACCGACATTTTAAATTTCCACTTCTGATTTGAAGAACAAAAAGGTAACTCTTTGAGTTACCTTCACCATTAATGTGATCCCGAGGCGTCCGGTAGCACGTGCTACTGGACGAACCCAGGCCGATTTTACGTGATCCCGAGGCGATGCGAAGCCTCGCGACGAGAGCTGATCGTTTTAATGTGATCCCGAGGCGTCGCGAAGCATCGCGACGAACCCAGACCGATTTTACGTGATCCCGAGGCGTCGCGAAGCATCGCGACGAACCCAGACCGATTTTACGTGATCCGAGGCGTCGCGAAGCATCGCGACGAACCCAGACCGATTTTACGTGATCCCGAGGCGTCGCGAAGCATCGCGACGAACCCAGACCGATTTTACGTGATCCCGAGGCGTCGCGAAGCATCGCGACGAACCCAGACCGATTTTACGTGATCCCGAGGCGTCGCGAAGCATCGCGACGAACCCAGTAGTATTCACTACTGGGCAAGCCCAGACCTATATGCTTTTAAGAAGAATGAAAAATAAAAAAAGGTAACTCTTTGAGCTACCTTCCTCATTAGTGTGATCCCGAGGCGTCACGAAGCTTCGCGACGAACCCAGACCGATTTTACGTGATCCCGAGGCGTCGCGAAGCATCGCGACGAACCCAGACCGATTTTACGTGATCCCGAGGCGTCGCGAAGCATCGCGACGAACCCAGACCGATTTTACGTGATCCCGAGGCGTCGCGAAGCCTCGCGACGAGAGCTGATCGTTTTAATGTGATCCCGAGGCGTCCGGTAGCACGTGCTACTGGACGAAAGCTGATCGTTTTAATGTGATCCCGAGGCGTCGCGAAGCATCGCGACGAACCCAGACCGATTTTACGTGATCCCGAGGCGTCGCGAAGCATCGCGACGAACCCAGACCGATTTTACGTGATCCCGAGGCGTCGCGAAGCATCGCGACGAACCCAGACCGATTTTACGTGATCCCGAGGCGTCGCGAAGCATCGCGACGAACCCAGGCCGATTGTACGTGATTCGAGGGCGTCGCGAAGCATCGCGACGAACCCAGACCGATTTTACGTGATCCCGAGGCGTCGCGAAGCATCGCGACGAACCCAGACCGATTTTACGTGATCCCGAGGCGTCGCGAAGTATCGCGACGAACCCAGACCGATTTTACGTGATCCGAGGCGTCGCGAAGCATCGCGACGAACCCAGACCGATTTTACGTGATCCCGAGGCGTCGCGAAGCATCGCGACGAACCCAGACCGATTTTACGTGATCCCGAGGCGTCGCGAAGCATCGCGACGAACCCAGACCGATTTTACGTGATCCCGAGGCGTCGCGAAGCATCGCGACGAACCCAGACCGATTTTACGTGATCCCGAGGCGTCGCGAAGCATCGCGACGAACCCAGACCGATTTTACGTGATCCCGAGGCGTCGCGAAGCATCGCGACGAACCCAGACCGATTTTACGTGATCCCGACACGATTCGAACGTGTGACCGTCTGCTTAGAAGGCAGATGCTCTATCCAGCTGAGCTACGGGATCCTTTTTAATTGGGACTGCAAATTTATTGGAATTTTTCAGTTTAAGGCCGATTTAGTTCGAAATTAATATATCTTTGCACCTCCGGAAAAAAATCCTAGATCAATTTCGGCCTTTTAATTTCAATTTTTCGGGGTGTAGCGTAGCCCGGTATCGCGCCTGCTTTGGGAGCAGGAGGTCGTAGGTTCGAATCCTGCCACCCCGACTTGAAAATCAATAGGTTACTAGCTTAAAAACTGGTAACCTATTTTAATTTGCACAGGATTTGCACAGAATATGGATTATTATGGTTTGAAATTTCGTTAGTTTCAATTTTCCCACTATTTTTAATTTATTAATTTATTATGATTTTTGAATAAATGTGTAGCTTAAACTAAACCTTATGCCTAAATTTGCAGTAAGAGACATTGAAGGTATCCAGTCTAAAGAAAGAGGGCTTGAGTTAATTATCGATGGAATAGGGCAGTTAAGTGAATTTGAAAGTGAGCTTGAAGAGTGTTATAAGTCAGAGTTTGCCAAAATTTTAGGATTTATTGAATCATCTTTAGACCGAAAATTATTACCTGCTACTAAATTTAAAATTCTTAAATCAAAAGATAATTGTAAGGAATATGAATTTAAAACTAAGCATCTAAGAGTGTATGCAATTAAAACTATTGATGGGAAATTAATTTGTTTTTGTGGTTTTAAAAATTCACAGTCAAGAGATATTAATAAATTTAGAGCAATAAAAAAAAGATATTTAGAAAGTTTATTGAGTTGATAAAAATGAAAAGAGAAGAATTAATAAGGAGAAAGGAATATTGGATTACAAAAATTCAAATAGACCTCTTTAATGAACTAACTAAGTTTCTTAAAGAAAATAAATGGACTAAGGCAAAATTTGCAGAAGAATTAGGTGTTACAAAAAGCTATGTTTCACAAATATTAAATGGTGATTTTGACCACAAAATCAGTAAACTTGTTGAATTGTCTTTAGCTATAAAAAAGGCACCAGTTATCAAATTTGTTGATTTAAATGTGGTGGATAATCGTGTGAAACAAGTAGCACAACAAACAGTTGTTTTTGTTTTAGAAAAAAACTCTGTAAGACAAGATTTCAGTCGAACAATAAAGGCGACAAAGCAAAATGATAATTATAAATTCTCTAAGGACAAGGATACAAAATACTTAACTGTACATGGAGACTGCTAAGAAAAAAATATTGGATTCTGAAACAATTCACAATATAGAGATTGTTGAATTAAAACATTACCAAAAATTATATCGAGAGTTAGATGAACCGATACGTTCAGCATTCGATGTTAATAATGTCAGGATATTAATTAATACACATTTTGGATGGGAAATTGACAAAGAACTTTTTAAATTGATTCTTACTTTTGAGTACCATTATTCTGAAAAAGGTGAGATTATTCAAATATTTGGATTTCAAACAGAATCTATTTTTCATATTACAAATATGAGTAAATTAATATTAATAAATGGGGATAATTTTAATATGCCCAAAGAGTTAATGAATGATTTGTATGCTAATTCGCTCGGAAATTCTAGAGGAATTATTTATTTGACGAATAAGACAAACTACCTAAACAGTGTCTTAATTCCCTTTTTAGGTATTGACCAATCTTCACCAATAATCAAGGAAGAAGCACAAAACAGAGCGTCATTAAAAAAAAAGACCTCCTAAGAAGGTTGCTGGTAAATGATTTGATTGTTTAATTTGTATATTAATTGTATAGCTCTTTAAAATTTATTTTTCATTCTTTGTAAATTACCTTCAATTCGAAAGTACTTTTGAAAGAAAAATAAAATGAAAAAGTATTTGAAATTCCAATGGGGGCAATTCTTGTTGCAGATAAAAATGATCATGCAAATGTCTATTGTCTATCGTCAGAAAACGTAAAGTCGCTTGATACTCTTTTGATGGAAATGCCTTTAAGAAAGGTTTAATGTATCGAGAACACTTGATACAACTTTACAAGTTTAAACCTAATTCAGAACGCTGTGGAGGTTATGAATTTAAAGCAGTTAATTATGATCAAATCGAATTTGTTTTTGCCGAACGCTTATATTTTCTCGGTTTTCATAGAAATGCAAGTATCATAAATCACTGCGAGATTTCACTATAATTATTTGATATTCAATTTATTAGTTAATTTAGTCGCAATTGCTTCGTGCTTATCATTGTGTATATTGCTAATCATTGTTCTTTGAATTTTAGTTGTCAATTTTTTTTTACTAACTATGCATTGTACTTTTAAAAACACATTTATGAAACTCATTACCATTTTAGCAGCTTTAACAGTTTCAATGTTAGTCTGCTTTTCAGCAAAAGGACAAGTTATTGATACCACTTACAACAAAATGCTGCTTAAAGAAATTAATAAGCAAAACTCTAAAATTTCCTCAGGTATGCTAATGGGTGGCTTTTGCATTGCAACTGGTTCAGTTGTAAGTATTATTTCTAACAATAAAAGTGAACCAAATTTAGCCGACTATACTGATGTTAAACTTTATGAATCAGATTTAGATGATTTTATTAAAAGACAAAAGACTTCGAGAACGGTAAGTTCAATTTTTATTGGGGTTGGTGGAGTCGCTTTGTTTTTTACAGGAATGAAGATAGCCCGAATTAAAATTAAAAAAGATTCGCAAAAAACTGTTGGTGCAGTTATCAATGAAAATGGCTTTGGGTTGGTTTATAATTTTGATTAGGAATCTAAAGGATTTTAAAAGAGTGTTTACAATACATAAATAACCTAAAATGAAAAAGATAATAATTTTATTAATTTTAATTTTATCTGCTTCTTGTTGCTTCTCTCAAACAGCAGAGGATTATTTTAATAGAGGAGGTACTAAATTTGAACTCAAAGATTACAGAGGCGCTATAGCTGACTATACCAAAGCGATAGAATTGGAGCCTGATTACACAGAAGTTTATTTTAACAGAGGAGTTATTAAATCGATGCTGAATGACTTTAGAGGAGCACTAGCTGATTATACTAAAGTCATAGAATTGCATCCTGATTACTCAAATGCATATTTAAACAGAGGATTTACTAAAAGCAATCTCGAAGATTATAGAGGAGCAATAACTGACTTTAATAAAGTAATAGAATTAAAGCCTGATGATGCAGCCGCTTATTGTAACAGAGGACTTGTTAAAAGGAGACTCGAGGATTATAGAGGTGCTATAGTTGATTACACTAAGGCAATAGAATTGAAGCCAGATAATGCAGATGCGTATCTTAATAGAGGAGGGAATAAATTTAAACTCAAAGATTACGGAGGCGCTATAGCTGACCTTACTAAGGGACTAGAATTAAAGCCTGATGATGCAGCCGCTTATTGTAACAGAGGAAATATTAAAATGAAACTTAAGGATTATAGAGGAGCAATAGTTGATTATACCAAAGCAATAGAATTAAATCCTGATGATGCAGAATCCTATTTTATTAGAGGAAATGCTAAATCTGATTTAGAGGACTACATAAGCGCTATAGCCGACTATACTAAGTCAATAGATTTAAAGCAAGATAATTTTCCTTATTATTATAACAGAGGAAATGCTAATAGGAAACTCAAAGAATATAGAGCCGCTATAGCCGACTATACCAAAGCAATAGAATTGAATCCTGATTATTCAGATGCTTATCTTAATAGAGGGATTGCTAAATTAATGTTAAGTCAAAAGGATATAGGATGCTTAGATTTATCGAAAGCTGGAGAGTTAGGTAATGCTGAAGCCTACGATATAATTAGAGAATTTTGTAACTAACCAATGAACTTTCTCAAAAGATAACATTACAGAAGTAAAGTTATCTGTAGGATTTTAAAAGAGTGTTTACAACCCATAAATAAACCATAATGAAAAAGACAATATTATTATTGATATTAATTTCATTTACTTCTTGTTCCTTCTCTCAAACAGCAGAAGATTATTTTAATAAAGGAAATGCTAAATTCGATATAGAAGACTTCAGAGGCGCAATAGCTGACTATACTAATGCAATAGAACTTGACCCTAGTGTTGCAGTACTATATTTTAATAGAGGGCTTGCTAAATATCAATTAGTAGACTACAGGGGCTCAATTGCTGACTATAATAAGGCAATAGAATTGAAGCCTGATTACGCAAATGCTTATCAAAACAGAGGGTTTGCTAAATCTGGTTTAGAAGACTATAGAGGCTCTATAGCAGACTTAACTAAAGCAATTGAATTGGAGCCTAACGTTGCAAGAGCTTATCTTAAGCGAGGAATTGTTAAGTTAGTTTTAAACCAAAAGGAAAGCGGTTGTTTAGATTTAAGCAAAGCAGGTGAATTGGGAAGCGAAAAGGCGTACGAAGCAATTAAGAAATTTTGCAATTAAGTATTTTATTTTTAAAATTGAATTTGTTTGGATAGCCTTTAATTTAAAACTGAATTAAGAAGGTAAAAAAGAAATATAAAGTACTGAACCCAACCATGAGCAAAGTAGCAAATACACCCATGCAACCCTTACTTAATACTGGGCATGGTAATGTATTTGTTTTTTTACAATGAGGACAAATTTTTTCTCGGTTTTCATAGAAATGCAAAAAAATATAAATCATTGTGAAATATCTATTTATTGATTTTATATTCAATGAGTTATAGAATTATTTCTTGTTGAAATTTTTCTTGATATTGTGTTTGTTACTTTATTTTACAATAAATTATAGTTCGTTGATTTTTTATTTATTTTTTTTATCTATCTATGTATTCTAATTTTAAAAACGTTCTAATGAAGGTTGCGCTATTCACAATTTTACTAACTTTTCTAAGTATTCAAGGTTTTAATCAATCGTACGAACTTGCTTTTTCTTATTACGAAAGTGGTAAAGGGAAATACGATTCGAAGGATTATCAAGGTGCAATCGAAGATTATACTAAAGCAATAGAATTGCAGCCTGATTACATCGATGCTTATTTAAACAGAGGAGATACAAAAATGATGCTGAACGACTATAAGGGAGCAATTGCTGACTATACTAAGGTCATAGAATTATATCCTGAATACGCACATGTGTATTTAACAAGAGGATATGCCAAGTCGATGCTTGAAGACTATAAAGGAGCATTAGTTGACTGTAAAAAGGCAATTGAATTGCAGCCTGATTATGCATTTGCTTATTATAACATAGGATTTATTAAAGGGTTAATCAATAACCATAGAGGAGCTATTGCTGACTATTCGAAAGCAATAGAATTGCAGTATGATTATGCAGAGTCCTATTTTTATAGAGGAAATTCTTATGGTGCGTTGAATGATTTTAGTAGAGCTATAGCTGACTATAATAAAGCAATAGAATTTTATCCTGATTACACAGAAGCTTATCTTGGTAGAGGATTTACTAAAAGCAAACTCAATGACCATAGAGGAGCTATTGCTGACTATTCAAAAGCAATAGAATTGCAGCCTGATTATGCAGATGCTTATTTAAACAGAGGATATAATAAAATTATGCTGAACGACTATAAGGGAGCAATTGCTGATTATACTAAAGTTATAGATTTAATGCCTGATAATTCAGATGCTTATTATAACCGAGGACTTGTAAAAATAACTTTAAATCAAAAGGATAGTGGGTGTTTAGATTTATCTAAAGCTGGAGAAATGGGTTTTTCTGCGGCTTATGCCAAGATTAGAATACATTGCAATTGATTATTTGAAATCTTTATAATATTATTATAACTCAAATTTTATAAATTATGGATTCATTAGATTATGCCCTATTCCTGATTTTAGCGGTGCTAATAATTTGGTATTTCATTCCAACTAAACCTAAACAGAAAAGCGAAGCTGAAATAGAAGAAATAAATAAGCAAGGTGGGGATATTAGTGAAGGTGAAAAAATTGTTTCTTTTCTCATTCCTTTAGTAGGGTTTATTATTTACGGTGTCAATTCCAGCGAACGACCATACAAAGCAAACAAAGCCCTTAAAGCAGCTATTTGGGGTATGGGCGTTGGTTTGATTTTGGTAATGTTTAGCTGGATTGTTTTACTTGGTAAGTAAAATATTAACCAGTCCGAATGGAATTTTCAAGATAAATCTAATTAAGCAAATTTGAAATTTCAACCAATAACAGTTGAATAACAGTTGAATGTTTCCTAAATTTTTAATTGTTGGCTTGTTCCATTTGTGGCATTGAAGCTTTAATAATTGATTCAATATTTTGCAATTGTTCGGGACTTAAATTCTTAATTGTTTCCTGACTTAGTATTGTGTTATTGATCTGAATAAAATTATTTTGATTTTGAATGCTTGTACTTGCTGAGGGTTGTACATTATTCAAACAGCCCATTGCAGTTAGGTATAGTTTTGCTGCTCCTAGGTCACCATTAACGGCAAAATAGAAAACCCTTGCCAGCACCTTGCCAGTTAAAAATCGGTATCGTTCCAATTGCACCAAATAGAGTGGGTGGACTGAATATTCTTTAATATGTTTATGTACAGTTTGACGACTCAACTCTGTTTTTGCTGCAATTTCTGCTTTGCTTGGCATTCTCCCGTAATCCTGTAAAAGGGTTGAAATGGCAATGGTTATTTTGCTATGGTTGTTTTCCCAAAGTTCATTTTTGTTTCGGTGGTAAGAACAGCATCGAATTGTTTGTTGAATTTGTCCATATCTACACCTTTTAGAGTATTGAATTTTTTGGTTAGGGCTATGTTTAATTTGCCCTTTTCCTTTTCGCTAAGCTGCTTTATGTCTTCATTCGTTACTTTGTCAAGTGACATTATTTTTTTGATTTTGGTAGCTGTATTTGTCAACTTTTGTAAACCTTGTTTGTCGTTTTTCATGTTCTATTTGATTTTAATACGTTGCTAAGTTCTTTAAGCCTGTGGAGGTATGGCAAAAAAGTACGCTTGCCGTTGTTAGCTTTCACGGTGGCAAGGTTGCTTTCAATGAAAAGGGCGCAGTTGGTTATTGTGCTGCACTCATTCAGCTTTATAGGTTGGGTGGGTGCTGAAATTCCAGTAAGGTGTTTTTCAAGTTCAGTGATTTCCTGTTCCCAGCTTTCGGGCTTTGGTTGTTCGGGCTTGCTGAAATAGTAAACAGGTTCGGGCTGTTCAAATGGTTTCACCTCCACTTTTTGCTGAACGGTTGGGGGTGGTTCTATGGTGGTAGTAATTGCTTTAGGCTGTGGCGTAGAAAATTTACGATAATCAAACCTTATTAAGTAGTCGGCTAAATCTAAGCCTTGTTTTTTTTCGGCATCTGTGGCGTTGCGCTCCAGTAGATTGGAAACAGTAAAAGTTGCGAGGTGTGAAAGTTCCTTTGCCTTTATGCTCCATTTCTCAAATGCATTGAGGTCGGGAAACAAGGTAACATTTCGCCCCTTCAATACGCTACACTTTTCTGCACTCAGGTTTGTAAGGCTTCCAACGGCAACCCAAATAAATTGGGGCAAATAGACGCTTGCAATAATTGCCGTTTTTTCGCTTTCTACTATCGCAATGGGTTTGAATAAATCTAATGTTATCAAATGTTCACCAAACAAACATTGCCTTAACTCAAATTCGGGTTGTTTAAGCAATGAATGCACCCAATGAATATGGTTGTGTGGTTCTTTATTCTTTTGCCAGTGGTGGGGCTGTATAGCATAATTTTGCCCGTTCTTATTTTGCCGTATGTATCAATTTGCCAGTAAACCGTTGCACCGTTCCAATGTTTTGACGTAGCTAAAAAATAACGGCTTACCAATTCGCTGGCAACCTCCACGCCAAACAGAGTAATAAGGTATTTTACAAAGTGGTTAGTTTCGTATGCTGTGGGGCTTAGGCTGGCTTTAAATACGTCAACGGGAATATAAGATACTGGCTTTTGTGGAGGTGTAACAAATTTCGGCTTCAAGGCTTTGGGCTGTGTAGCATCAAATGAAATATTATTATTCTGAAAATATTGCTTTGGCTTGAAATGGTAGCCACAATTACTTTCACGGTTGCACTTTCCAACGGTGGGGTGTATGTGTTCGCCCGTTTCAGTATCAATGTACCGTGAAAAGGTTTTTTCGGGTTCTTGGCAGTCGGGGCAATGGTAACGGGTACTCATTCCCTTGTATGGTTCTAATGTGTATCTGTATTCATTCATTGGTTGCTGTTTTAGTGTAACAGGTGTAACAGTTGTAACAGGGTGTTACAGTTGTTACAGGGTGTAACAGTCCTTTAAAATCCTACTAACTTTCATGTGTGAAATACTTAGTTCAGTCCCAATTTCCCTGAGGCTTCGTCCTTGCTTCGATAATTCAATTACCTTTTCGTTAAGGGTGTCTTTGTCTTTATCGGTGTGCTGCTTCAGGTGTTCCCATTCCTTACCGAAATTCAAAAATTCAAACAATAAGAAATTTAGGGGCTTATCAATTTGACAAACACAAACGTTTTCAGCATCGTAAATCTGTACGGTGTTCCGTTGCTTAATTTGTTTTAGGTATCGTAAATTTTTATCGCTGTGGCTTTCGCCAATCGAAAATGAACTATCGCAAAAGTTAATTAGCATCTTACTACCTTGTAGATCATTTCGGGTAATAGGCTTTGATAAGTCCCTTTTTGGGGTATGTGCAAGGCATAGAATAGAAAGCCCGTATTTTTTTTTTTCAATGCCTTTAAATGCTTCATAAGTGGCAATGCATCTTTGGCTTTTTCTGTTTCTGTTTTTAGGTAGGTAAGATTGTCAATGATTAATACTTTAGCCCCAGTTTCTATAATGCTACGTTCTAATGAATAGTTGAGGTAATTCTCAAAGGTTTGGTTTTCGGGTATAATTGCATCGGAGTCTATTTCAACCCTTATAAAATTATTCAAGTCGAAATCGTAATGATTTTCGTATAATTTCTCCACTTCATTTTTTACTGAATACCTGCCTTCAAATTGTTTATCGCTTAATTCAAAATCAAAATACAATATTGGTTGCTTTGGGGCTTCTAGTCTAAAACCTCGTATTTGTTCGCCCTTACTAATGCTATTACCTATTTGAACGGCTAAAATCGACTTACCTAAATTAGTGTCGGCAAATAAAATGCATATTTCACTTTCAAACCAAAATTCACCAAATAGCATCTTTGGAATAGGTCGGGTTTTGGCTTGCTCTATCCATCGACTTGCAGTTTTTACGGTAAATAGTCCTTTGCTTTCTTTAGCTTCAAAACCTTGCTTTATTAGCTGGTCGGCTTCATTGATAAAATCCTGTGGCGTTAAATCAATGTGGTTTTCAAATTCAAAATTTGGTTTCATATCAAAACAGTTTTATTTGGTTAGACGTTGGGAATAATTCAGGATTCGTCGAAAGACGCTGCACCCCTCCACGCTTAGAAATGGGGCAAACACATAATTTTATTATTTTGATGGAATCCGTTTTTTTCCATTTTGATACATAGCGGCAAATGTTTGATCTCGATATTCCCGTTTCACGCTCAACCATGAGCATAGTTTTTGGTTGACTGTAAAAGGCTGCAAAAACACGTTTCATTTGCCCTTCGAATTGCTTATCTTTATGCTGTCTATTACGGTGGTGGGTGGGTGTTTTCATAACGCTTGCCCTCCATTCTTTTTAGCTAGGTAGGTGTGGGCATTGCTTTCAATTTCAGCCCTCGTTCTTTTCCTGCCTTGTCTTAAAAAATCATCAATTTCCGATTTTAGAAACCTCAATTTTTTACAGCCTTTGTGTACGGGAATAGTACCAGCGTTCACCCAGCCGTAAACTGTGGGCTTACTGGGCTTGTCAGGGTGGTAATTACAAAGTTCTGTGAGGTCTAACCAATGATCGGTATCGGTTGGTTGTATAGCCTTTGGTGTTTCTGAAATTACTTTGCGAACAGCATTTTGTATTAGGCTGTTTAGTTGTTCGCTGTCGAGTTGTACTATTATCATTTGGCAACAGGTTTTTAATTGTTAACTGTTGGCAAAAAAACAAAGCAAAGAATACCCCTATCAATACCCATTTAAACTATGGGGGGTGTATGGGGTATAGTATTATAATAGTTTTTCGTTTTCTGTTTCTCGTCTTAATTGCGAAAGGCTTTTGTACTGCAACCAATCTGTAATACAAATACGTTCTTTTCTAGTTGGTTCGCCTTTGCCTTTGTTAAGATTATCCCAAACCGACCTTTCATTAAACGGTTGAGGTTCTGTAAATCCATTTTTAATAAACTGAAAAGTTGAACATATCCAGTTCTTTGTTTCCGTATCAGTATTTAATAAAAAACCGTTGTATTTAAGCCTTCTAAAAACCTCAACAAACTTGTTTTGATTGTGAGGAAATAAAAGTATTTCCGTTAATTCTTCGCCCTGTAAAGCTTTCAATAATTCATCTTCCTTTTTCGGAAAAAAGCCCTTTAGTTCGGTATGTATTTTTTCAATTGTTTCGCTATTTTTGAATGTAATTAGTTTTACGTTCGATTTAGGTTTTCTCTTTGTGTCTGTTTGAGGTGTTAAGGCTTTCCGCAAAGTGGTAATTTCATCAAAAAACGATTTAAATAACAGAGGGCTTTTTAATATTAATTCCCAAGCCTTAAAAAATTCGCCCCCTTCATACCCTGCTTCATAAAACAACTCTTTAGTGATGTATTGTTTTAATTTCTTATTATGAAAATCACCTTTGGTTACTGTAATATTACCGTCTTTAGCTCTTGTAAATGAAGGGTAAACCCTCTCAAATATTTTATAAGCTAAATCAGTATTTGATTTTTCAAACAAATCTGTTTTTGAAATTGTATCCTTAAAATCATTGTATCCTTTATTAAATCCCTTTGCATAATCAACCAAAAATTCATAAATGGTTTTTTCATTTAATACATTTCCTTTTTCATCTTTAATTTCGCCTCTCGAAAGGTAAATTTTAAATAACTCATAATATTTTTCCAATATAAAACAACTGTATTCAGTTCCATTTTCTATGAATAAAAAACTTCTATTAAATGGTGGCAACAAGTCGTAATAAGTTGTTTTTCCATTTACAACACTAAAACTTCTTTGATTGCCCAACGAACAGAAATATTTGTAAATGCTTTTGGGTAATGTTGATGAATTATACTTTAAATGTTCTATTTTCATAGTATCAGAATATCATATTTTCATATCCATTTTTATTTTTTCGGCTGCTTCACGTTTAAAAACTCATTGTTTTTATTCATAAACTCCCTTTTGCTTTCATCTTCAAATCCTGCGAAATAGCCCTGAGTGGTTTCAATGTTATTGTGGCTTAATGCTTCACTTACAAACTCCATACTTGCCCCATTTCTTAAAGCATTAGTAGCAAAGCTATGCCTCGCCCAATAAGTAGAAACATTTTCGTTTATGCCAGCACTTATAGCGAATGTTTTAAAGTTTTGATTTATAAAACGAGTAAAATTTTTAATGGTTGAATACTGTTGTGCTTTGCTCATTTCATCTGAAACAATTTTAAAAATTAGCCCCTTTGGTTTCCTTACTTCATTGCAGTACTTTTCAATTATATTCAATGCAAAATCTGTTAAATAGACTGTTGTAAGTTTTGGTTTTTTCTTGGTTGTTCGAATAGTTTTTGCTCTGTAAAATACGAGTTTGTCGTCTTTGAAATTTTCCCACTTTAGTAAGGCAATATCTTTAATGTTCATTCCATTGCAAGCAAATGAAAAATACCAAAAATCTTTTGCCTTTTCTTGTTCGGGCGTGGAGGTTGAAGTCTCAAAAAGTGTTTTAAGTTGTACGTTACTTAATGCTTTTTTTCACTGCGTCACCATTTGGTATTTCGTATTTGTCTTCGCCAAATGGGTAAGCCTCCACGTTAATTATATTACTTTTCTTTGCGTTATTAAAAATGGTTCTTAATGCTCTTAAATACATTGAAACAGTAGTACGGGAACGGAACAAAGTATCTACCATGTGGTTTTCATATTTTTTGTAGCCAGTCTTTTGTGATTTCAATAAAAGCAATTTTTTTGGTTCTTTACCAGTCTTTATTTTTAAGTATTGCTTTAAGGACTTTTTGCTAAGTAAATAATTGCTTGCTGTCCCAAACTGGTTATTTGATTTTAGGGCTTCAATCATTTGATCGTAATGGTAAAAGACATCTTCGCTTTTTCCAGTTTTTCCAAGAAACTTTTTTTCGAACTGCTCAAATGAAAATATCGAAAGTTCTTTGGCAGCATCGTTGGCTTTTGTTTCAACCGATTGGATTTTAAGTTTCAATTCGTGGTATTCTTTTCGTGGCTTGGTGGTTTCCCAAGTGCTGTGAAAATCTTTTTCGGTCAAATTGAAAATAGTGGGGTAAAATTTAGTTTTTGAATAGGCTGGTGAATACACTCTTACTTTTACAGGAAATAGCCCTTTAGCCTTCGCCCTACGTGTATCTAAGTATATTGAAATTGAGTAATTGGTTTCCATTTGCACAGGATTTGCACAAATTTGCACAAAATAAACCAATAATAAAACAAAACAAACCTTGTTTATTTACTAACTATTCTATACGTTTACATAGTATTAGCCCATTAATACGATAACAAACAAATACCATAATATTCTGCTTTGGGAGCAGGAGGTCGTAGGTTCGAATCCTGCCACCCCGACAAAACAAACCCTATTCAACTGAACCCTGCTTTTGCAGGGTTTTTTTGTTTTATACCACACATAGCAAGTTTACTTGTAAATGTGTGGGGAAAACAAAAAAGAACCATTTATGGTTCAGTTGAATTTATTTGTTTTAGTCCTAACACCACAGGATCAGCACTGACGCCACGCGGTCAGTGCTAATCCTTTAATAGCAAGTCTTTCAAGATCGCTTTAAAAGACTTGCAAAAAACAAAAGCCGAAGGCTCTTTTTGTTGGTTTTTTTATAGTCTCACCACCAAAAGATTTCGACTTTACTTGCTGTCCTCGAGAGCCTCAAGTAGCTATGGAGAGAAATATATTTATTTGTTTTATCTAATATTTATCCTCCGATACACCGATACACCGATACACCAACTCACCAACTCACCAATTTACCAATTTACCAATTTTCCCTATCTTCATCAGCCAAAATAGAACTTAATGAGTTTACACATCAGCGCTAAAGTCGGAGAAATTGCTCCAGTAGTTTTAATTGCAGGAGATCCACTAAGAGCCAAGCATATGGCTGAAAGTTTTTTGACAGATATTAAATTAGTGAGTCAAACCAGAAATGCTTTTTACTTTACAGGGTTGTATAAAGGAAAGCGAATAAGTATTGGTGCAAGCGGAATGGGTTGTCCTTCAATTGGCATTTATGCTTATGAGTTATACGATTTTTATAAAGTAGAAGCTATCATCCGCATTGGAACAGCCGGTGCATATTCAACAGATTTAAACGTATATGATTTAGTGAATGTTGATAAGGCATTTAGTGAATCTACATTCGCTTCAGAAGCTTTTGGTTTTCCGGAAAACCATTTTTCGTTTCAGGGAAATTGTGTTGAAAAAATTAATGATGCCGCCCTGAATCTAAATGTTAAGCTGCGGACTACTAATATTCACTCCAGTGACGTCTTTTTATAGAGCAAATCCAGGAACTCCCTCAATGGCAGCCAATAATAATTGCCTGGCTGTTGAAATGGAAGCATTTGCACTTTTTTCGACCGCAAAATTCTTAAAGAAGAAAGCCGGAACTCTTTTACTATTTCTGATGTTATTCCAACTGGAGCCTTAATTTCTCCCGATGAAAGAGAAAAAGCGCTTCAACCCATGATGAAGGTGGCGTTCGAAGCAGGGGTTTCACTATAAGTAATGTAATAATCAAATATTCAACATTTTTAACTAGCTTTATTTCCTTTTGATTGAAGAAATCATTAGTCAATGTTTGCTTTTGACGGCTGAAAAATGGAATAACTACGTTAATCCCTTAGGGTGTAGCCTATCAAAAAGTAAGTTTAATCCCAAAGGGCTTCTTGCCTTGTGATTTTTTATTTAAACTTATAAGCAATCTTTTTTGCGGGTGAAAAGGATTAACTCGCGTTTGGATCCAAGGAGGAGAGCAATTATTAAAAAAACCCGCAGGCTTTGCCCTTGTATCTATTGATTTTCAAACTTGCAAATCCTGATTGCTAAAAACTGCGTTGATCCCAAAGGGAGGAGCCTTGCAAGGACCACAAATCCCCAAGGGCTTTGCCCTTGGGATTTTTTGTTTTAAGACTTACAAAAGCGAGCTTTTGATTGATGAAATGGGATTAACTGAGTTGATCCCTAATGGGGGAGCCTTGCAAGGACCACAAATCCCCAAGGGCTTTGCCCTTGTATTTTTTTATTTTCTTTCCTTTCACAAGCAAGCTTGTGACGTCTCAAAAGGGATTAACTGCGTTGATCCCTAATGGGGAGCCTTGCAAGGAACTCAAATCCCCAAGGGCTTTGCCCTTGTGATTTTTTATTTTCTTTCCTTTCACAAGCAAGCTTGTGACGTCTCAAAAGGGATTAACTGCGTTGATCCCAAAGGGAGGAGCCTTGCAAGGACATCAAAATCCCCAAGGGCTTTGCCCTTGTGATTTTTATTTTCCAAGCATTCACAAGCGAGTTGTTGCTCTGCTTAAAAAAATCCCTGTCGAAGACAGGGATTTTGAGGTACTTGCGGTGAGAGAGGGATTCGAACCCTCGGTACAGTTACCCGTACGACAGTTTAGCAAACTGTTCCTTTCGGCCACTCAGGCATCTCACCAGCGCGTGCAAATTTAGTGAAAGGAAGGCTTGTTCCAAATCTTATTTTAATTTTGATTGCACGAAGTTGCTTTTATCTTTGTCTGATTCCCAAGGCTTAAAACAATGAAAAAAATATATTTAATAAATCTTACATATTTATCTCTCTTCTTGGCACTTTCTTGTAACTCAAAAAAGCAAGTTGAAGTGACTGTTGAATCGGGAAACTATATTGATTTAGGTGCCCCAGCTTCTTTTCTGGATACTTGGTCAAAGAAGAATGAAGTGGTAATTCATGAATTGAATGAACCCGATAACCTCCATCCAAGCAATGGGACTTCTCAAGTGCGCTCCGAAATGTTTTTGTATCTGCATGGAGCCTTGTTACGTACTGATCTGAGAACAGGAACTGTACAACCCGGAATTTGTAAATCAATGCCGGTGATTTCTGAAAACCAACTTGATTTAATTTTTGATTTACGTGAAGATATTAAATGGGATGATAACACTTCGCTTACACCAGATGATGTAATTTTACCATTAAAGTTGCAAAAAACCTGGTACGAATAACGCGGCTTTTAAACCCTATTTTGATTTAGTAGAGAAAGCTGAACGTGTTCCAAATTCAGCTTCAAAAGTGTTGATTCGTATGAAGAAAGTTTACGAGCAAAATGTCGCACTGTGGGCCGACTATCCTATTATTCAAAAAAGTTTTTATGATCCTAAAAAAGTATTAGATAATTTTACTTTCGATCAGTTTAATGACACAAGTTTTGTTGTCGAGAATTTTAAAGACTTAAATGATTGGTCAACTAATTTTAATTCGGCGCCTTATGGATTTGATCCAAAATTAATATCGGGATTGGGAGCATATCAACTAAAAGAATGGCAACAGGGACAATTGCTCATTCTTGAAAAGAAAAAAAATCATTGGACCGACAATTCGACTGTTTATGCCGAAAAGGCGTATCCTCATCAATTAATTTTTAAAGTGAATAAAGATGTTGTTTCTACGCAACTTGCTTTTTTGAAGCAAGAGTTTGATGTTTCTACTTCACTTTCTTCACGTGGGTTGATAGATTTAAAAAGTGATTCACTTTTTAATCAAAATTATCATGGACGTTTTGTAGATGTGTATGGATATACTTTCATCGCACTCAATACTAAACCTGAATTGTCGAACAATGCATTAGCACTTTCTGAATTAGAAGTGCGAAATGCACTGGCTTATCTAACACCTGTTCAATCCATGATTGATGTCGTTTGTAAAGGCGTGAATAAACGGGTTGTAGGTCCTGTAGCGCCAATGAAAACTAGTTATAATGCCGAACTGAAATTAATTCCACTTGATGTGAAAAAAGCGAATGAAATGTTAGATGCAGCAAAATGGAATGTTAGGGATAATGATGGTGTAAGAACAAAAATGTTAAATGGTAAAAAAGTACGATTGGAGTTAGAATTAACTTTTCTTTCAACTACACCTGAATGGAGAGAAATGGCATTGATGATTGAATCTACAATGAAGGAGGCTGGCGTGAAGATGAATTTGAAGATGGCAGATCTGCAAACTTGGCTTGATAACGGAACGTCTCACCATTTTGATATGATCATGGGTTCATGGAATTCTTCTGCGTTGCCTGAAGATTATGCACAACTTTGGGCAACATCTAGCTGGAAAGAAAACGGACTCAATTTTTCTGGATTTGGCAATGAAAAAACGGATGCGATTATTGATAGTTTATCTGTTACCTTGGATGAAAATGAAAGGCTGGGAATGGAAAAAAGGATTCAATCCGCAATTTATAATGAATACGCTTATATTTTTCTTTATGGATTGGTGCGCCGTACAGCTATTCATAGAAGATTTTCAGGCGCCGAATTGTACGGAGAACGTCCCGGTGTATTGTATAATACCTTTCAGTTAAATTCAGTAGGGGTGAAGACAAATGTGAATCCATAAAAATTATTTGGATGAAAGCAATCCTAATCAAGAGATTAATGCAATCGATGGTGGCTTTGCTCTTGTTGGTATTGTTTTCTTTTTTAGTTAGTAGAGTATTGCCCGGTGATCCTGCAAAATATATTTTATCATTCAATAATTCTCAAGTTGTCTCTACCCCGGAAGGAAGAGCTAGAAGTTACGAGCGGCAATATCGGAAGATGGGATTGCATCAACCTTATTTCTATGTTTCGATGGAAAGTAGATTGTTGCCGGATTCATTTATCCATCTTCCTGATAATGATTTTAAATTTCTCTTGTGTTCATTGTCTTATTATTCGGGCAATCCTAGATTGTCTTTACATGTGACTAAAAGTCTATTTACAATTAAAGATAAAACTGTATTGTATTCGAAATTTCAAAGTTCTGAAGTTTCGAATGCAATCGATGAATTTTTATTGAATGATCAGCTAAGAGATCATACTAAAACGTTAGCAAGTGATTTGACATTATTAAAGTTGAATCACAACAAGAATTATTGGAAAAGATGGATCCCACAATTTCATTGGAACCCTACAAACCAATTTCATTTTTGGTTCTTTGGAGAATCAAATAATAGTAGTGGGTTGGCTGGAAAGGGAATTGTAAATGGTGATTTTGGAATTTCATGGATACGTGGTGATCATGTGTTGACAATGTTGAAGTATCCATTCTTATTGACTTTACTTCTTTCTGCTTTTATTTTGTTGGTTACGTTTCCTGTAGCTTTATTGTTAGGAGGATGGTTGTCTTTGAATCATGGAAGATGGTATGCTCGTTTTCAAAAACCACTTCAAATTTTTATTTATTCAATTCCAACATTTTGGATGGGTACAGCTTTACTTTGGATTTTTGCTAATCCAAGAATGTTGGATTGGTTACCTACTGCCGCACCTGTTTTGAAAACGAGTGCTGGAGGGTTGAATTGGATGTATTCGCTTATTTCACAAGGAGAATATTTGATTATTCCACTAGTAGCATTAGGATATAGTACAGTTATATATTTGTCTCAACTGGTGTTGGAATTACTAAGAGAGGAATTGCAAAAACCCTATGTGATGACGTTAAGAGCAATTGGTTGTTCTGAACGCAGAATCATTTTTTATCATGCGATGAAAAGTATTTTGGCGCCGGTTATTGTTTCAGGAATGAGTGTCTTTCCTTTGTTGCTGGGGGGAAGTGTGATCATTGATTTTCTTTTTTCTATGCCTGGATTAGGCACATTGCTTTTACAAGCATGTGATCAAAAAGATTTTCCAGTAGTTAGTGGAGTTTTGTTTTTCTCAGGTTTAGTGACTATCCTTTCGTTTGCTCTAACTGATTTTCTTACCGCTTATGTAAACCCGCTTATTCGTTATTCAAATAAGAATAAGTATGGATAAACGACTGACTAAAAATAAATGGAATCATTGGTCCGTGAAAGTGATCACTTTTTATGTATTAATTTCATTGTTTGCGCCTTTAATTTCAAACGACCTGCCCTTGTTAAGAATTTATAAGGGAGAGTGGACGTTTCCATTTTTACATCCTGGAAAAGCATATAATTTTTCAAATGATAAATTGGAAGGAGCCTTTGAGATTAACGCGTTGTTTCGATATTCATCTGGGAAAAGTGATCCTCTCAACATGAGCTTTCGTGGACCATTTGATAAACAATCTGCTTTTGATTCAAACGGAAATTTAATTGAAATTCCTCTGGGTGATAGGCATTGGTTGGGAACTAATTTATTGGGAAGCGATTTATGGGCAGACATTATATATGGAACCAGAATATCTGTGTTTATTTCTTTTTGTGCTACGTTGATAGCAAGTTTGATAGCATTGACTTTGGGTTTTTTTGCGGGATGGTTGGGGCCCGGATCCATAAAAGTTTCGCTGCTGAAAACAGTTCTGTTTTTTGGAGTACTTATTTTTTGGATCCACCTACTTATAAATATTAAAGAAATAAGCGATCGGTGTATCGGATGGGGTGTATCAGTATTTGTTTTTATCTTAGTATTGAAGTTCTTATTAAAGAAGCCAGCTTTGTTTTTAACGAAGTGGAAAATTTTTCTTCCAGTTGATGTGTTGTTCATTCGAGTTTCTGAATTGTTTAGCACAATTCCAAGAGTGATTTTAGTTTTGGCATTTGTACAGTTCTTTTCAAGTTCAATCACTTCAATGATTTTCATGCTTGCACTTTCTGCATGGGTTGATTTAGCCAGGATGGTACGATCCGAGCTCCATAGCATTAAATCAAAAAACTATATAGACGCTGCGGTGATGTCAGGTGTTGTTGGTATGCGGCTTCTTTTTTTACAAATGTTACCTAATATTTGGCCAACTGTTATTGTATATATGTTGTATACATTTGCAGGAAATATTTCAATCGAGGCTGGACTTAGTTTTCTGGGATTTGGATTGCCGGCAACGGTTAAATCGTTAGGTGGCTTAATTGCCGAAGGGAAGAATAATTTTGAGGCTTGGTGGATGATTGTCTTCCCAGGAATTTGGTTGAGTATGTTAATTTATGCTATGTTTTCGCTCTCAGATCGACTCAGACTTTTTCAATTTGACAAGAAATAAGCTGAGATTTGTCATTTTTTGAACTTTGATTTATCAGTGAATTTTAAGACTGATTTTTCCATTTTTGTGGCGCTTCAATTAAGATAGACGCACACATATTTTATATTAAAAAATCAAGAGGATCATGAAGTTTAAAACGATTATAGAACCATTTAAGATTAAAATGGTGGAACCCATCCTGATGAGTACAGAGGAAATGCGAATTCAATTTTTGAAAGATGCTCATTACAATACTTTTTTACTTTCTTCTGATCAAGTAATCATCGATTTACTTACCGATAGTGGGACATCTGCCATGAGCAATACACAATGGAGTGGTATGATGATGGGTGATGAGTCTTATGCCGGTGCAACGAGTTGGTATAAATTAGAGAAAGTGATTTTTGAGTTGACGGGTATGCCCTATATTTTACCTACCCATCAAGGACGTGCAGCTGAAAGAATTTTATATGGAACAATTGGTCAAAAAGGAAAAATATTTATCAGCAATACCCATTTTGATACTACGAGAGCGAATATTGAATTTACAGGAGCGGAAGCCATCGATATTCCTATTAAAATCGAAGACAGCAATGAGCATTTCAGAGGTGATTTGGATGTATTTCAGTTGAAAGAGTTAATCAAAGAAAAGGAGCTGAAAACATTGCAGCAGTCATTTTAACAGTGACGAATAACAGTGGCGGTGGTCAACCCGTCTCCATGAAAAATGCGAGGGAGATCAGTGACATTTGTAAAGCCAATCAAATTTTATTGATTTTGGATGGATGTAGAATTGCTGAAAATTCATACTCCGTGAAACATTATGAACCAGCTTACCATAATTATTCTTATCGGGATATTGCTAAAGAACTTTGCGCTTTGGCGGATGGATTTGTAATGAGTGCAAAAAAAGATGGAATGGTAAATATGGGTGGATTTCTTGCACTGCGAAATCAAAAATTGGCCGACGATTGCAAGAACTTGTTGATCATCACAGAGGGTTTTACTACCTATGGTGGATTGTCAGGAAGAGATATGGAAGCTTTGGCAATTGGATTGGTTGAAGTTTTTCATCCTGATTATTTGCATTATCGGATAGTGAGTACAACGTATTTAGGCCAACATCTACATGAATTAGGTGTACCGGTTATTCTTCCAGTGGGCGGACATGCGGTTTACATTGATGCTGCGAAAATGTATCCACATATTCCAATTAATGAATATCCTGGACAAGCTTTAGTGACTGAAATGTATAGAGTAGGAGGTGTGCGTTCTGTGGAAGTTGGCTCGGTGATGTTTGGAAAATACAATGAATTCGGAGAACTAATTCCCGCCGCTCGTGAATTAGTTCGTTTGGCATTACCCCGTCGTGTGTATACGCAGAGTCATTTGGATTACGTGGTAGAAGTGTTTGAAAAGCTTGCGAGAAACAAGGAATCCGTAAGAGGGTATAAGATCACTAAAGAGACTAAATTTTTAAGACATTTCACTGCTCATTTTGAACCGCTTCAGAAAATAATAATAGAGCAAGTTGCAGTCTAAGGAATAACTTTTTAAAGAATGAAAAAGGAAAAAATTACGCTTACCAAATTGTTCTCTTTTGATGCTGCACATGCATTGGAAAATTATCCTGGAAAATGCAAATATATCCACGGACATACATATCACCTCCATGTCACTATATCCGGTGAAATAATAAATAAAGTAGATCATCCTTATAATGGGATGATCATTGATTTTTCAGAAATGAAATTATGGGTTCAGGAATCAGTTCTTCAATTTTTTGATCATGCATTGCTCTTAAACAAGAGTTCAAAAGCAGCAAAACTAGATTTTCCAGAAAAAGGAAGGATTTATTTAACTTCTTATACACCGACTTGTGAAAACATGTTGCTAGATATTGTAGCTAGACTGAAAAAAGGCATTCCTGCTTCCATTCAACTTTGTGAAGTACGTTTACAAGAAACTCCTTCTTCCTTTGCCACCTGGAGTGATCATTGAGTGATTTTACTCTTTTATCACAAATACAATATTGGGCAATTTTAATTCTACTCCATCCATATCTTTGCCAACCACTTCTTTCAAAAATATCGTGTCGCCGGGCTTTAATTGATTGATTGCTTTTTTAGCTAAAATTGGAATTCCATTGTTAGCAAGCCCATATTCTTTTGTTTGAAGTGGATTCATGATAATTGTGGTAAAAATGAATTGACTGAGTGAATAAGGTTTGCCGTCATTACAAATTACAGTAAGTGGTAAACTGTCGGCCCAAAATTGCGCATCTGCTAGTGTAATCTTTGAAGATGTACTAGAATCACTCGGTACATGACAAATTTTCAAACTTGGCGTTTTTGGTTTTGAATTTTTTGCCGTTTTAGGCGATTGTGCAAGCATAAAAAATGGAAAAAACACAAGTGATAAGAGAGCGAATTGATTTTTAGTTTTTTGCAACATAATTTATGTATTTTGAAGAACCTAAATTTAGAAATTAAGTGTAAGCAAAGGATGAATTTCGGAAACATTTTTAGTCAAGGATGCGTAATAACACACTGTGCCTAATTCTCAACACATATTAACTTTGCGTAAAAGTATGAAATTCAATACATTAATAATGTTTTTATTGGCTTTTTGTTGCTCTATTTGTAGTCCTCTTTATGCACATGAAAATATTTGCAATTTAACCAAAGCATTAGCCGATCATCCGGTTAAAGACACAGGCAGGGTTAAAATTTTGGAGCATTTAACTTTTTTTGAAAGATATAAGGATACCAACAAGGCGTTGAAATATGCATCTGAAGCTTATGAAATTTCAGATAGTTTGAATTATTCATTCGGTGTAGTGTTCAGTTTAAATCATATTGGAAGTTGCTATTTAGCACAAGGCCAATATAAAAAAGCAATCGAGCAATATTTAAAAGTGTTGAATCGAGAGAATGATTTTAATGACGAGGTGATTCTACGAGCCGTTACTCTTTCTATCAATAATTTAGGAATGGTTTATTTTGAGTTGAATGATAACCAACATGCGGAGTATTTTTTCAGGAAAGCACTAATCATTGACGAAAACATAGGTAATAAAAGGGGCATTGCCCGAGAGCAAGGAAATCTGGGAAAAATTAAACTGGAATACAATGAATTTGATTCAGCTCAATATTATTTGGAAAATGCATCCAGAATAAACACAGAGATTGGAAATAGTATTGGAGAGATTGAATGCGTCGTAGATATTGCCTTAGTTTATTTTCGAAAAGGGGAATATCAAATTTCAAAAAGTATTTTACTTAATCTTCAAAAAAGGATATCAGCAGACAATGTAGTTGCAGGGATTTGGATAAACCAAATTTTAGGAAAAATTAGTTATCAGCAAAATGATATTAAAGCCGCAATTGCCTTTCAACGTAGAGCGCTTGATAGTGCTAAAAAGGTTTCTGATTATTCTTTGTCCAGATCCTGTGTAAAGCAACTGGCAGAATTGTATCGAACAAATGGTGAATACTCAATTGCATTAGCCTATATAGATACTTTTAATATTTATACAACGAAATTATCGAGAAATAATGTTGGTTTAGCAAATGGCGTTAAACTGTATAATTTCGATCATGCCAATTCGGAGAAAGAAGTAGGCATGTTAGAAAGAAACCATGATAACATGGTGTATTACAATTCACGTTTAATTAGTATGAGAAATGGGTTGGTGCTTTCACTTTCATTTTCTCTGATTTTGGGCGCTATCATTTATAAGGCATATCGTGATAAACGAAGAGTAAATCGTGAATTGATGCAAAAGTTTAAAGAAGTTCGCTTGAAGAATGATGAAATTGAATCAAAAAATGTGGAAATTGAGGCAATCAATGCAGCGTTGCTTGAAATTAATGCATCACTAAATAGAAATGAATTTCAACTGAAAGAAGCTCAGCGAATAGCAGGTCTGGGAAGTTGGGAATTTAGAAAGGAAGAGAAAAGATTTACATGTTCAGAGTATTTGGTAAAAATGTTTTTTGGTCAGCAAATAAATACATCTGACTTTACCTTAAAAATGTTTCTTTCTATTGTATTTTATGATGACATGAAAATGGTGTTTCAAGCATTGCGTCGTGTAATGGTTCTGGGACATGAAGAAAATTTAGCTTTTAGAATAGTAAATCGTCAAGGTGAAATAAGATACTTACAAGCTCGAGCTGTTCCAATGTGTACAGAGCAAGGTGAAATAATGTTGATTGCAGGTACTTTGTTAGATACTACAACTCAAAAGAAGATTGAAATTGGTTTGCAGGAAGCTAAAGAGCATGCAGAAATGGCGAATCATTCGAAGAGTGCCTTTTTAGCAAATATGAGCCATGAGATCAGAACTCCATTGAATGGAATTATTGGTTTTACGGATATTTTACGAAAAGATTCTGAAGGTGTTCATTTGGAATATTTGAACCACATTAGAAATTCAAGTGATAATCTATTAGTGATTTTAAACGATATTTTAGACTTCAATAAAATTGAAGTTGGAAAGCTAGTGATTGAAGAGACGAATTTCTCTTTGCGAGAAATGGTGGATGAAGCACTTGCACCTTATATGTTTCAAGCCAGAGAAAAGGCATTAATGCTTAACGTAGTTTGTTCCGCGGAAGTGCCAGAGTTTGTGGTTGGTGACCCACATCGTACGCGTCAAGTGATTATTAATTTTATTTCAAACGCCATTAAATTTACACGGTCAGGTTCTATCGTGGTTGCTATTTCAGTGGAAGAAATGAGTATTCCGGAAGGAAACGATCTTACGTTAAAGTTTGTTATTTCGGATTCTGGTGTGGGTGTACCAAAAGATAAACAGGGTAGCATTTTTGAGGTATTTACTCAAGCAGATAGTTCCACGACTCGAAACTATGGTGGTACCGGCCTAGGCCTTGCAATCAATTCTCAACTAGCAAAGTTGATGGGTGGTGCTTCTGGAATTGTAAGCCCAGGTACATTGGCTTCTTTTAACTGTCCGGGTTCTGATTTTTGGTTCACAATTAAAGTAAAACGTGGAAAGAAATTGCCCTCGTCGTTAAATACAGTTATAACGGAGAATTATGTGTTTGAGACCAGACTTAAAATATTAGTAGCCGAGGATAATCAAATTAATCAGATACTAATTAAGAAGGTATTAGATGCCATGAATTGTGAAGTTAAATTAGTGGATAACGGTAAAATGGCAATCGATGCTTTAGAAGATGATAAGTTCGATGCTGTTTTAATGGATATTCAAATGCCTATTATGGATGGGCATCAAGCTACAATGATTATTCGACAAAAAATTAGTGAAGCAATTCCAGTGATTGGAGTTTCAGCAAATGTTTTTAAAGAAGATATTGAAAAGAGTTTATTCGTTGGAATGAATGCTCATATTGGAAAACCTTTTACTTCAAAAGAATTATATGAGGTGATTTCACGGTTTGTTTTCGAAAAGCAATTCAATCATTAATTATCCGATTCTAAATAAGTGTGCCATTTTTATTGCAGTGATTCCCGCCTCAAAGCCTTTGTTTCCATATTTTCCACCTGCCCGATCACTAGCTTGTTGCATAGTGTTCGGTGTTAGTACTCCAAAGATTACGGGTTTGTTGTGCTGAATACTTAACTGTGTTATTCCATGAGCGACTGCATCACAGATAAAATCAAAATGTCGAGTCTCTCCTTGTATTACACATCCTAAACAAATAATGGAATCCCATTTTTTTTCATTCAAAAGTAAGGATGCTCCAGCAGTCAATTCAAAACTTCCTGGTACATATTTAATGGTGATATTTTCTTTTTTTGCACCCGCTAAGTCAAGTGCTTCTAGTGCACCACTCAATAAGGCTCCAGTGATTTTTTCATTCCATTCTGAAACAACAATGCCGAACTGAAAGGGTTCGGCATTGGGTAAATCTTTAGGAAGTGTAGATAATGATTGATGTGCTGATGACATGAATTATTAATTATTTGCAAGGGCCGATTCTGCACGACCTATATACTGATCAATATCTCTTGCTTCCGTACTCATGGGAAAATCATTTTTAATTTCTTTATAGATGGCGAGAGCAGCACTGTAGTCTTTCTTTTGCTCATAAGCGAAAGCAGTTTTTTTTCATGAATAGTGGACAAGTGAAATTGTTTTCATCCCAATCCATTGCTTTTTTGTAAAAACTAATCGATTCATCCAAATTTCCCAATTCCATGTAAGCGCCACCAATAGCACCGAGTGCTAATGCACCTGTAATATCATCTTCAGCATCATAATTTTTTAGTGCTTCAATGGCTTTTTCATATTCACCTTTTTTAAGATAGCTCATTCCTAAATAATAGTTCGCTAAATTACCTGAAGGAGATGAACCGTAATTTTCAACGATTTCTTCAAATCCAGGATAAGAACCATCACCAGCTATGGCTAATTTAATACTGTCTTGTCCAAAATATTGCTCCGCCATGAACATGTCTTCACGTGCTGCTTCTTCTTGAGGTTTTACTATAAATTGATTATAACCAAAGTAAGCAAGTACAACAAGTACAATGGTACCACCAATTATGCTTAAGCTCTTTTTATTTTGGTGAACGTAATGTTCAACTTTGTCGATACTTTCGGCGATCTCAAAGCCATCTTTTTTGTCTGCAGACATTTCCTTTAAAGAATTAATTTTTTTCGGAACGGCAAAGATAATAGATTTATTGATCGGTAAAAAGTGAATTCAAAGGAATGGACTTCTTATATATCGCTGTTTTTCAATAGTTTCGCTGATACATTAATGGAAGCTTTGTTTAGCAAGTCAAATACTTCCTCAAAATGCTTCTTATCACCATAGTAGGGATCAGGCACATCTTGTTTACCTAATCCAGCAAATTCTAGGAATAAATGAATACGTTTTGCTGCTCTTTAGTTGAAATTGCTAGAAGATCTTTATAGTTGTTTTGATCCATAGCAAAGATAAAATCGAATTTCTCAAAATCATTTTTTGATACTTGACGAGCCGATAACTTACTAATATCAATTCCATGGTCGGAAGCAACTTGAATGGATCTTGGATCGGGTGCTGAACCCTGGTGGTAATTTATAGTGCCTGCAGAATCGATTTCGTGAGGTAGATGCAATGATTTTAAGTGTTTTGTTAAGATACCCTCCGCTAAAGGAGATCGGCAAATATTACCTAAGCAAACCATTAGTATTTTCATGAGCGTAGCGTTGAAGCAAAGAAGTCCCGATCAATGACCGAGACTTCTTATCTATTTCTATTTTAATTATTACCTAGATAGGTTAATGCGCTTTTGCAAATCAACAACTTGTGCTTTGAATTTTTTATCCGTATCCATTAAGTTGTTTACTGTACGGCAAGCATGTAAAACGGTAGCGTGGTCTTTTCCACCACAATGCATTCCGATATTTGATAATGACGATTTAGTAAACTGTTTACTAAAGTACATTGCTAATTGACGTGCCTGAACTACTTCTCTCTTACGTGTTTTAGATTTTAAAACTTCCAATGCTAACTCAAAATAATCACAAACTATTTTTTGAATGTAATCGATAGAAATTTCGTGAACCGTATTTTTCACAAATTTATCTATCATTTGTTTTGCCAACTCTAGAGTAATCGGTTTTTTATTTAATGAAGATTGTGCAATGATGGAGATTAAAGCGCCTTCAAGCTCACGTATATTATTCGTGATGCTCAATGCGATATACTCGCTGATTTCATTTGGAAGTTCAATACCATCGATATACATTTTCTTCTTTAGAATGGTGATACGCGTTTCTAAATCCGGAACTTGTAAATCTGCCGCTAAGCCCCATTTAAAGCGAGACAATAAACGCTGCTCCATCCCTTGTAAATCAACAGGTGCCTTATCACATGTCAAAATAATTTGCTTGTTGTTTTGATGTAAATGGTTGAAAATATGGAAGAATACATCTTGTGTTTTTTCTTTTCCCGCAAAAAATTGTATGTCATCAATGATAAGCACATCCATCATTTGATAAAAATGCACGAAATCATTTTGACTATTGTTCCTCACAGAATCAACGAATTGAAGCATGAACTTTTCACTGGGAACGTATAAAACAGTTTTCTCAGGGAAATTATTTTTTATCTCAATTCCAATGGAATGCGCTAAATGTGTTTTCCCTAATCCTACGTTGCCGTAAATTAGGAGAGGATTAAAAGATGTTCCACCGGGCTTTTGTGCAACAGCATAACCCGCTGAACGAGCAAGACGATTGCAATCACCTTCCACTAAATTGTCAAATGAATAGTTTGAATTTAATTGAGGATCAATGTCTATTTTTTTTAATCCCGGAATGATAAACGGATTTCTAATTCCGCCGCTAATTTGTTGAGGCATAGTAACCGATGAATTCTTTAATCCATTGTTACTTTTAGCTGGCAATTTAACCGTATAAGCCTTGGTAGTTTGTGTTGCATTCTCCATTAAAATAGAGTACTCTAATCTACCTTCAGTTCCTAATTCTCTTTTGATGGTTTTACGTAACAAACCAATATAATGCTCTTCAAGCCATTCGTAAACGAATTGACTTGGTACTTCAATAGTTAGTGTGCTCCCGTCGAGTTTTACTGCTCTAATGGGCTCAAACCAAGTTTTGAAATTTTGTGGGTTGACGTTGTCCCGGATGAGCTTCAAACAATTTTCCCAAACTTGTTCGCTTGTTTTATCCTTGGATACTGAATCTTTTTCTTTTTGCATACCTGCTGAAGGCATTTGAAATTCGTGTTCGAATTGGTGAATAAAAGTTTTACTGTTCTACTATTCGGCAAATATTGTTTAAAAACATTTTAAAAAAAAATTTATTTAGCTTGACTTTGTAGAAATTTTTACTGTAGAGGCAGAATGCCTGATTCTCCGTGACTTTTTTTCAAAGAGAAAATCAATCCTTCCCAGTTTGATTCCTCCCCAACCAACTTGCGCTATAATCATGTTTTTTTGTATTGAATTTTTTACTATTAAGGGTTCGTCTAAAAAGGTATGAGTGTGGCCACCAAGGATTAAATCAATATTCTTACTTTGTTCTGCTAATTTCAGGTCTGAAATTTTGGAATCTTCGTATTTTAATCCTAAATGGGAAAGGCAAATTACCAGATCGCAATTCTCTTCCATTTTTAGGTGTCTAGCAGTGTCGTTTGCACTTTGAACGGGGTTAAGATACGAAATATTTTTAATAAGTCGCTCATCGACCAAACCTTTTAATTCTATGCCAATTCCAAATATGCCAACTTTGATTTCTCCTTTTTGGAAAATTTTGTACCGTTCAATTTTTCCTGATAGTCCTGAGTCGACAAAGCGGTAGTTGGCATTAAGAATGGGAAACTGTGCGTGGATAAGTTGCCTGGATAAGCCCTCTGCGCCATTATCGAAATCATGGTTGCCTAAGGTGGCAGCATCATAGCGAAGTGTGCTCATGGCTTTTAATTCAACCTCACCGCCAAAAATATTGAAGTAGGGAGTCCCCTGAAAAAAGTCACCACTATCAAGTAAGAGTACATGTTGTTGCTCAGCTCTGATTTTTTCAATGACACTTAATCGTTGCGCTATCCCGCCCATACCTGGAAACTTTGGATCATTAAAAGGGAATGGATCTATACGGCTATGTGTATCGTTCGTATGTAATATAGTAAGTGTGTGAATTTCCCTTTCAGCAAAAACATCTAAGGGGATTCCGCAAATACCAATCGCTGTAGCAATTTTTAGGGAGCTGCCTAAAAATTCTCTTCTATTGAATTTTAATAAGTCTTCCATCTTTGTGTATGGTTAAGGTGTCGTTTCGACTTCCCATTTGTTGTAAGTCATTAATGAATGCATCTCTCACTTTTATACCTAATGCAATTGGTGATTCTTGTTTTAAAAAGAAGAGTCCGTCACCTCCATGGGCCAAATAGTCCGATGTGATTATTTTATATTTTTTTTCTTTTTCGATGGGTTGATTTTGAATTTTTATTTGTTCGACCTTTTTATTATTTAATTGAAATTTAATTCCAGAGATGGGTGCACCTCCTTTTATTGCAATCCAATTTAAAATGGAATCAACAGTAGAGCTACTTACTTCCATATAAACTAATTCATTCTCGAAAGGCATGAGTTCAAAAATATTTCCTATGGTGATCTTTCCTTTTGGTAAGGAAGCCCTCAAGCCACCATGATTGAGAAAACAAAAGTCTGGAGCATTTAATTTCATTTCTGTGCATTTTACGAATGCCTGACGTAAGCTGGCATCTGCACAATAATTTCCTAAATTACCCTCCGGGAGTTCTTTGGTTAATGATTGAGCGGAATAAACAAGCACAGAATTCATGTTCTTGTTCAAACTGTCTCTGAATACTTCTAGAAAAGATAATGTTGGAGAAGAAGGGCTGTTGGTTGAGTCATAAGAAAAAGTATATTGCGATGTCTTTACTTGATAAACTGTTTCTTTTGATTTGCATGAGTATATAAGCAATAAGAAAAGTAGTAAATAATGAGATGGTGCCTTCAGCATGTAACAAAGGTAATAAGTTTTCTAATTTTGTCGTGTTGATTTGAAATGATATTTGTTATTTTGTGTCGCAGCTAAAAAGTCAGTGATGTATACTTCGGAAGTAAAAGTGAGAGTTCGGTATTCTGAAACCGATCGAATGGGTTATGTTTACTATGGGAATTATGCTTCCTATTTTGAAGTGGCACGTGTGGAAGCTTTGCGTGATATCGGAATGCCTTATCTTAGAATGGAAGATGAAGGATATTTATTGCCTGTTCTGGATTATAAAGTTCGCTATTTAAAACCAGCTTATTATGACGATTTGCTGATAATAAAAACTTCCATATCCCAACTTCCCTCTGTTAAAATCATTTTTTCTTATGAAGTGTTTGGGGAAGACGGACAAAAATTGAACGTTGCCGAAACAACGTTAGTGTTTATTAATAAGGTGTCAGGGAAACCTTGCAAGGCTCCTCAAGAGTTGCTGGAGAAGTTAAAACCTTTTTTTCCTTAAAGTACATCCAAAAGGACCCGATAGGCTTTTAACATGGAATCAATATCTGATTTATGTACTTTTTCATCAGGTGAATGTACCAGGTCTTCGGGTGCTCCAACAAAACACCAATCGATAGGGTAGGGCTGTTTCTGTAATTCATTTCCATCTGAACCGCCCGACGATTCCACTTCTAACTGAAATGGTATTTCATGTTCTTTCAAAATGCTTGCGATTTTATCTACATAGATTCTTCGCGGAATTCCTGAATCACGAATGGAAACTGCTACTCCTTTACCGTGATGAACTCCTTCCGTCACCCAAGTAATATCGCTGATAAGCGCTTGCTTCAATTCAAATCGCTCCCATAAATATTTTGCGATGTAAGGTACGGAGCCGCCTCCATGTTCTTCCCAACAGGAAAAAACAATGACTCCATTTTCTAAAGTCTCTGCAAGCCTCAAAACGTTGTACATCCCAAGTCGGTTATCTAAATAACAACTTTGAACATATTGACTATCCTCACGAAAATTGGGTTTGAAATTTAAAGGAGTGCCGCGATCAATGATTCGATTAAAAACATAGGATAGAGAATTGTTTTCATCATCGACTTTTAATTCACATTCAATATTTCCAATAGAATCTTTTCCTACTAATTTATACCCACTCACAGCCCTCGGACCTCCAATTTTTACCAATTCATTTTCATAACGAACTTGAAATCCGATATTGTCGATATGTGCATATACCGCAGTTCTAGGTTCGCCAAAAACTAATAGGATGCAGTGTTGAAACAAATCACCATGAATTATTTCCGGTTGTACTTTCCAGTTTTTTTTTTCGGTGTTTATATAATCTATAAGAAATTCTTGAATCTTAGCTTCATTTCCTGCAGGAGCTTGAATGCTGCAAAGTCGACGTAGTAATTGCATATTAAAGAGGAGATAGAGTTGCTAAATGACTTAAGGTAGGATGTTCTTTTATGTTTTTTCTAATTGAGGAGTCAAACTTTTGAGAAGTTCAAAAATTATTTTACATGGAGTCTCAAATTCTTGGGATTTAATTTCGGTGGGAAAGCTACGTAAAAACTGATAAACATCGTTGGTAATTTCGAAAGGAAATGCAATTTTATATTTTTCGTTGATGGTTTTTTCGCGTGTGGTTGCAGCTTCTAAAGTAGCTTGTGCAGCTCCACGATAAGCATTTATAAGCCCGGGAACTCCCAATAATGTTCCGCCAAAATAACGAACAACCACAACCAGTACATCGCTAAGTTGATGCGATTGAATAGCGCCTAAAATAGGTTTTCCTGCTGACCCGGACGGTTCCCGATCGTCACTGAATCGAAATGCCGTAGGATCAGGCCCAATGCGAAAAGCATAGCAATGGTGATTAGCTTGTGGATGTTCCTTTTTAACTTTTTGTAAGATTTCCTTGACGTCTCTTTCTTCCTTGATGGGATAGGCAATGCCAATAAATTTACTTCCACGATCTTTTAATTCCGCAATGGAAATTTTTTCGATGGTAGTATAGTGATCGTCAAATAGCATTAATATCCTAATATTATAATGCTGGAAATAGCTAGTGCAATTCCAGCTTGGTTCATCGGACTCAATTTTTCCTTGAATAAAAAGATGCCCATCAAGGTGGAAAAAATAACAACGAGTACATTGGTCATGGCAAAACCGATAGAGCTTTCGAGCCCCGGACTTGCCAAAAATTGAATAAGAAAAACAAGCGAATAATAATTAGTAATACCCAAAATTATCCCTGCCAAAATATTTTTCCATTCAAATTTATTCTTTTTGTAGAAGCGATTATAAAGTGATCCTATGCCACCTAATATTCCAGCTGATCCAAATAAATAGGTCAAAAATAAATCCTGATTATCCGGTTTTATAATATAATGCTCCGATAATTTAATACTAGTATCGACCAGTCCGCTACCTATAAATAAAAGTAAAGGAAGCAAAAGAATGAGTTTCCCATGATGCTCTTCTTCGGCCATTTTCTTCTTCTTGATGGTGCTAAGTAAAACAGCAGCCAATGCAGTAAAAATACCAAGGGTTCGGATGGGAGTAAGTTGATCGCCAAAATACCAAAGGCCAAATATAATAGGAATAACCATCGACATCTTGCCTGCAATAGAAGTGGCTGTAATGCCCGCATGTTGTGCGGTTAATGCAGCCGTGTAAAAGACAGAAATAAATAATAATCCTATCCCCAATCCATAAATTAGGAATGATTCACAATGGTTAAAACAATCAATGTTTTTTTCGAAGTTGGAAAAGAAAGCGAAACTGGACGCCGTCATATAATTAAAAGTAAGCCCCTGTAGGTTGTTTATTTTAAATACTTGAAAATACTTTAAGATGACATAAAGTATTGCAGATAGAAAGGATGCTACCACTAAATTTAAAATCATTTCTGCATTCATATATTTCTATTTCTGATAGTAGTTAAAGTATTGTCTTCAATGAAAACAGATGAAGATGGCAGGGTAGGGAGAGTAGGTGCTTGAATTCCTTCAAATAGTTTTTGAGGTGATTGAAATAATCTTATTTCATCCCACAAGTTTTCATTTATTAAGCTTTGATGTAACCTGGAACCGCCCTCTACAAAACAAGATGTAATGCCAAATTCCAATAATTTTTGAAAAACAATATTCATGAAATGACTTTGTTCATCAATGATGAAAGTTTTATGGGGTGGATTTAATTTGAAATCTTGCGTTGAGAAAACGAGCGTAGAATCTTCACCTTTAAATAAGTTTAAGTGATGATGGTCTTTTAAATCTCCTTCGCGATCAATGATTACTTTAAGAGGATTTTTTCCATTCCATTCTCGTACATCTAACGATGGATTGTCAACAAGTGCTGTGTTGGCGCCAACCATAATAGCCATTTCTTCACTACGCCATTTGTGCGTGAGAACTTTTGAGGCTGGGTTGCTGATTTGAACCCTTTCATTTATTTTTCCGGTCTTCCCATCTGCACTTTGCGCCCATTTCAAAATGATATAAGGTCTGTTTTTAGTGTGAGCACAAATAAAACGTTTGTTGAGTTCAATACATTCCTTCTCCAAAATTCCAACTTTCACTTTTACTCCTGCCTTTTCCAATGCCATGATCCCAGCACCATTTACTTTTGAAAAAGGATCTTGCATTCCGATAATAACATTCGGTATTTTTTTCTCAATGATGAATGTGCTACATGGCGGTGTTTTACCCGTATGAGAGCAGGGTTCTAAGTTGACATAGAGTGTGCTTTGAGAAAGTAAACTCTTATCAATAACGCTGTTAACCGCCATTACTTCCGCATGAGGACCTCCAAAAAATTGATGATAGCCTTCTCCAATGATTTTTCCATCATGTACTATTACGCTTCCCACCATGGGATTGCTGCCCACTTTTCCTAGTCCTAGCTGGGCCAATTGTAAGCAGCGTTGCATATATAGTTCTTCTGTGTTCATATCGGCTGTGCGAAAATAGGTAGTAAATTGCATAAAATATTTTTAAATGAATTAGAAAATATGGTAATATTGATGTATGACTATTTTCGAATTTTCTGCATTTGTGAAACAATCGTTGTCAGGGCTTTATGACAAGGGGGAAGCTAATGCCCTCCTGAAGAATTTATTGCAAGAAAGAATGTCGATGTCCTTCTTTGAACTTTCTAACATCGAAAATAATGTATTAAGTGTAGGACAAGAAGTTCAGTTATTATCGGACCTTAATCGCTTGAAATCAGGAGAGCCCTTACAGTATATTTTAGGCTATACTTGGTTCAATGAAATGAAAATTTTGGTCGATAAAAATGTGCTCATACCCCGACCTGAAACAGAGGAGTTAGTCAGTTTTATTTTGGATCAGCAATTTTCGCCTAAAGCCTTGATGCTCGATTTGTGCTCGGGAAGCGGATGTATTGCTCTTTCATTGAAATCAGCATTTCCTACTGCTTCAGTTTTTGGGTTTGATGTGAGTCTTGAAGCATTAAAGATTGCCGACCAAAATTCGAAAGCACTAAATATAAACGTGAGTTGGAAGCAGTGGGATGTAATCAATGAAAATTGCCCTCAAACTTTTGACACAGCTCCTGAACTCATTGTATCCAATCCACCATATATTGCTATGAGTGAGTACGATGAAATGCATAGAAATGTTACTGACTTCGAACCTCATCTTGCCTTATTTGTCCCAGATTCTGATCCATTAATTTTTTATACAATTATTAGTAAATTCGCTAAGATGAGGCTTGCGAACGAAGGTCGACTCTGGTTTGAAGTGAATAGAAAATATGCAGTTGATGTGGCCAATAACATGGAGAAAGTTGGTTTTGATGATATTCGTATCTATCGAGATTTTTCGGCTAACGATCGATTTGTGAGTGGGGTGAAGCTCTAATTATTTGGATGCTAAGATCATCCAAGTGTAATTGACCTGAAAATTTAAATTAGCTTTACGGATAAATGTTCACATTTAATTGAAATTGCTACGTTCCCAAAGCAGTTTGCCTTGTGGAATTTTTTAGTTTTGCAGGACAATTAAAAAATCATGAATTTACACGAATATCAAGGAAAGCAAATATTAAAAAGTTTTGGAGTTGCCATTCAAGAAGGAATTGTGGCCGACACAGTGAGCAATGCTGTTGTAGCTGCTGAAGAATTAACGAAGCAAACGGGAACTCAATGGTGGGTGGTGAAGGCTCAAATTCATGCCGGCGGCCGCGGAAAAGGTGGTGGAGTAAAGTTAGCGAAGAACATGGATGAACTAAAGGAACGTGCTGGTTCAATTTTAGGGATGAACTTAGTGACTCCTCAAACCGGTCCTCAAGGAAAGAAAGTAAATAAAGTGTTGATTGCACAGGATGTTTATTATCCAGGACCTTCCAAAACTTCTGAGTTTTATATGGGCGTCTTATTAAATCGTCAAACTGGAAGAAATATCATTATGTATTCTACCGAAGGGGGAATGGATATTGAAGAAGTAGCGGAGAAAACTCCAGAGTTAATCTTCAAGGAGGAAATAGATCCAAAAGTAGGTTTACAACCTTTTCAAGCACGTAAAATTGCTTTCAACTTAGGACTCAGTGGAAATGCATTTAAAGAAATGGTGCGTTTTGTTCAAAGTCTTTATACAGCATATGATACAATTGATGCAACTATGTTTGAAATCAATCCTGTTTTAAAAACTTCAGATGATAAAATCATTGCAGTAGATGCGAAGGTGGATTTAGATGAAAATGGTTTGTTCCGTCATCCTGATTATCATGCGATGCGTGATGTGATGGAGGAAGATGCTACCGAAGTGGAAGCAGGTGAGCATAATTTGAATTATGTGAAGTTAGATGGAAATGTGGGTTGTATGGTGAATGGCGCAGGATTAGCTATGGCCACTATGGACATGATTAAGTTAGCTGGTGGAGAACCCGCAAATTTCCTAGATGTGGGTGGTACTGCAAATGCAGCGAGGGTAGAGCAAGCTTTCCGTATCATCTTAAAAGATCCAAATGTGAAAGCAATTTTCGTGAACATCTTTGGAGGTATTGTTAGATGTGATCGCGTAGCGCAAGGAATTGTGGATGCTTATAAGAACATTGGAAAAATTCCTGTTCCGATCATCGTTCGTTTGCAAGGTACTAATGCCGATCAAGCCAAAAAGTTAATTGACGAAAGCGGATTGGAAGTATCTTCAGCGATTGAATTAAAAGAAGCGGCTGATTTAGTTCAAAAAGCTTTGAAATAATTAATATAAAAATTGTAGAAACGACCCGAAGAAATTCGGGTCTTTTTTTTGCCAGACTATTTTACTTTTCTATGATTCTTGAATAGGATAAGAATAAAAGGATCTAATAAGTGATCTCAACCTTCGAATTTTAACGACGAAACGTAGGAGAGTTTCTGTTTTTTGACTATATCTTTGTATATCAAATTTTCATTCTATGAGATCCTATAAAATTGACAATAGCGGGACCACCTCTCTTTTTAAGAACCGATTCCTGGAATCACTCACCCGGACGCATTTTGCATTTCCTGTCGCACTGTATTATGTAATTTCGATTTCAATTTTAATTTACGCTTTTCTAAATCACAAGCTGGATTGGATTTCTTTTTTCTATTTGTTTCCGCTTGGATTTATTACGTTTACTTTAGTGGAATATTCAATTCATCGTTGGGTGTTTCATTTCACCCCACATTCTGAAAAACAAAATGAAATTAAGTATAAAATTCATGGTGTGCATCACCAATTTCCAAAGGACAAAGATCGATTGGTAATGCCTCCAGTACTTTCTGTTTTAATTGCCTTGCTTTTTTATGGATTGTTTTCTTGGTTGATGGGTTTGAAAATTCTTTTCTTTTTCCCAGGATTTTTAGCCGGTTATTCTACTTATCTAATTATTCATTACGCTGTTCACCGATTTCATCCACCAAATAATATTTTTAAAGTGTTGTGGACCCATCATGCCCTACATCATTATAAATCGGAAGATGCTGCCTTTGCTGTTTCTTTTCCTTTTTGGGATTATTTATTCAAGACTTTACCATCTACAAAGCGGAAAATGTAGAGATCTTTTCAAAATTTCAATTTATTAGCTACAAAATGTTCAATATTAGACCTGCTTAAGCCGGCTAATGAAGAATCAATTCGTAATTTTAAGCCATGAAATTTACGAAGATCTTAATTGCTAATCGAGGTGAAATTGCTTTGCGAATCATGCGTACCGCCCGTGAAATGGGAATTAAAACGGTAGCTGTGTATTCTGATGCTGATCGAGAGTCTTTACAAGTACGTTATGCGGATGAGGCCGTTTGTATTGGTCCGGCCCCTTCTTCTCAAAGTTATTTGATCATCGATAAAATTATTGATGCTGCTTTAAAAACAGGAGCGCAAGCTATTCATCCTGGCTACGGTTTTTTATCAGAGAATGCTTCTTTCGCTCGTGCCGTAAAAGCGGCCGGACTCATTTTGATTGGTCCATCTCCTGAAGCCATGGATTTGATGGGGAATAAACTCACCGCAAAAGCAGCCGCTAAAGAATATAATATTCCCATGGTGCCCGGTACCGATTATGCTCTTACCGATATTAAAGCAGCAAAGAAAGTAGCTAAAGAAGTAGGCTTTCCCATCTTAATCAAAGCCGCTGCAGGTGGTGGTGGTAAAGGAATGCGCATTGTGGAAGAGGAAAGTCAGTTCGAGGAGATGTTGAATCGCGCCGTGGGTGAAGCACAATCGGCATTTGGTGATTCAGCTGTTTTCATTGAGCGATATGTAGGTTCGCCTCGACATATTGAAGTGCAAGTATTGGGCGACCAACATGGAAATATCGTTTACCTTTTTGAGAGGGAATGTTCAGTACAACGTCGTCATCAAAAAGTAGTGGAAGAAGCACCGAGTTCATTATTAACGCCTGAGTTGCGAAAGGAAATGGGCGAATGTGCGGTTCGTGTAGCAAAAGCATGTAATTATACAGGGGCTGGAACCGTAGAATTTTTGATGGACGAGAAATTAAATTTTTATTTCTTGGAGATGAACACACGTTTACAAGTTGAACATCCAGTTACTGAAACGATCACCGGTGTTGATTTAGTAAAAGAGCAAATCCTGATAGCCGAAGGAAAATCACTTTCCTTTAAACAAGAAGATTTAAAAATTAACGGTCATGCCATGGAAGTTCGCGTGTATGCCGAAGATCCCTTGAATGATTTTTTACCAGATATTGGTAATTTGGTTCGTTATGTCCGACCACAAGGTCCTGGCGTGCGTGTGGATGATGGGTTTGAAGAAGGAATGGATATTCCCATTTATTATGATCCCATGATTGCCAAATTAATTACTTGGGGTGAAAATCGGGAGCAGAGTATTCAAAGAATGATTCGTGCCATCGATGAGTACATCATTGTTGGATGTGAAACCACCTTGCCTTTCGGAAAATTTGTGATGCAACATGAAGCCTTTGTGAATGGAAACTTCGATACGCATTTCGTGAAGCATTTTTATTCTCCTGACAAATTAAAAGCAGTTATCAATGATGCAGAAGCGGAGGCAGCAGGGGTTGTCGCTTACTTTTTACAAAATCAAGCCAATAACTCTGCTCAGGCTAACGTTGAATCAACAAATAAAAAAGTGGCTTCTGCCTGGAAATTGAACAGGTCGTAGTTTGGCACGTAATTAGGATGGACGAAAAACCATGAAATATACCTTATTTCTAATTCTTTTTTTCCTGATCTCGATTCAAAGCGAAGCGCAAATAAAAACACCCGATGGACGATATAAGGTGTTGGCAAACGTAGTGAATGGCGATACCATCCCGCTCATCAATTTAGCTCCTGCTGAAGTTTTTGCTAGTTTATCGCCCATGGCAGCGGCAAACATGAAAGCTTATTTAAAATTGAGACGCGATGTTTTAAGAGCTTATCCCTACGCTCGATTGGCAGCCACGCAACTTAAATTTATCAATGATAGCGTTGCACATATTTCCGGAGAAAGACAAAAGAAGAAATTCATTAAAAAGTTGGAAAAAGAGTTGAAAAACCAGTTTGAAAAAGATTTGAAAAAACTAACAGTCACACAAGGTCGGATTTTGATTAAACTCATCGACCGTGAGACCGGTTCTACCTCATATTCTTTAGTAAAAGAGCTGCGCGGTTCATTACAAGCATTTTTCTGGCAAGGACTTTCCCGACTTTTTGGATCGAATCTAAAATCAGAATACGATGCTCAGGGTGAAGATGCTTTGATCGAATCTATTGTTCAGCAAATTGAAAGAGGGGAGTTGCAGTTTCAGATGGTGAATCGATAGGTTCATAGCTTTCCACAATTCATTGTTGCAAAATATTTCTAAATTTTTAATGAGTCAAGATTTAACTGAGTAAGAATGCTAATTTTGTCATGTGCTAACACACTTACTACTCTTGTCGAAAGATCCAAAACATAAAGTGAAGAAGAAAGTTGAAGAGGACAAGCAAGGTGTTTCTTCTGTTTTTATCGACGATTTTTATTCGGCAGCATTAAAAAGATACATCAAAGTGGAAGTGGTTCTACCTCCATGGTACAAGGAAACACCCAATCATACTTTTCCCTTACTGTTGATGAACGATGGGCAAAGTTTAAAACAGATTAAAGTAAAAGAAGCACTCACCGATTTATATTTATCCAATTCCATTCCGCCCATCATCGTTGTTGGAATTCATGCGAAGAATAGGTTGAATGAATACGGAGTTGCAGGTCATCCTGATTATAAAAATAGGGGTGATAAAGCGTCTAATTATTCTCGCTTTGTCATAAACGAGTTATTGCCATTGATTCGCAAAAATTTTAGAGTCCACGCCGAGCAAGAGGGAAATGTATTTGCGGGATTTTCATTAGGGGGATTATCGGCTTTCGATATTGTTTGGAATTATCCGCAGGTTTTTCGAAAAGCAGGAGTTTTCTCGGGATCTTTTTGGTGGCGAAGCAAAGATTACAAGGATGGCTACGAAGATAACACCGACCGCATCCTCCATAAATTAATTCGCACAACAGATTCAAAAAGCAATCAGCAGTTTTGGTTTCAAACCGGAACCGATGATGAGTTGTCGGATAGAAATAATTCGGGCGTTATTGATTCCATTCACGATACATTGGATGTCATCAGCGAATTAGAATTGTTGGGTTTTGATAATGGAAAAGACATTGAACACGTTGAAGTAGCAGGAGGGCAGCACAACGAAGAAACCTGGGCTCAAGTTTTTCCTGATTTTTTAAGATGGGCGTTTGGGAAATCTTCCACCATTTAAATTTTTTAGATTTATAAAATGACGTCCTTGAATTTTCGCTTTTTTCAACCTGCCTGCAGCAGGCAGGCACTCTAGGCACTAGAGGTCACTGGAGAGCACGAAGTATATTATTTTGTTATAAATAAATCCGCGCCAATCCGATTTATCCTTGTTATCCGTGCCTGCCTGAAGCAAGCAGGTTCAATTTTTCTGTAATCAAGTTCCTTACTTCTTGTTTGCTGCAAGTCGCGAAGCCTCGCGACTAGATTTCTAAAAATAAATTTTTACTTTTTCTTACTCAGAAAACTTTTTATAGTTAGAATTTTTGTTTTTTTTACCTTTTTCAAAACCAGCAAATCTGCATCACCTGTAATTAAATGTGTGGCTTTTCCGTCGATTGATAAGGACAATAAAAAATCATCCATATGATCCCTTGACAATTTAACATTGCTTTTAACTTTTACTAATTCACCAAATTCATCAAGAAATGACATGAGCACTTCTTTATCCTTGTTGGTAATTAGTTTTTTAAATTTTGGTCTCTCAAAAACACTAATTAGTTCTGCTATTAATTCCGCACTTAAAAGCAAGGTAGCATTCCCTTCAATGATGATTTTGTCGAGTTTAGAAAATCACTATTGATCAGAAAACTAATAAAAATATTAGTATCAATTACGATTCTTTGTTGACTTGCCGGCATATCTTTTTTTTCTAACCATATCAACTTCTTTTGAAATATCCTCTAATGAGATTTTTCCTTTTGATTTAGTTCTTAACTTATTCAAGAACTTGTAAAAATCAGTTGACTTTTCTTTTTTAATTGAAATGAGTTTCAAGTCCGCCAAATCATTCAATAGTTGGCTGGCTTTTGGGTTGAGAATTTCTATTCTGAGCAGATCCATACTGTAAATGTACAAATTATTTTAATTGATTTCATCGCCTCCATTAACAAAAAAAATGGGTTTAAAATGAAATTTCTATGCATATAGTTTTTCGCACTTGACTTTTGTGAGCTTCTGTCTGACACTTTGTAGCTAGACTTTGTAATTTAGTATTATAAATTTTCTTTTGTGCAATATTGTGTTCCCTTGTGCCTATAGTGCCTGCCTGCTGCATCGCTTTTGCTGTAGCTTCAGCGGAGCAAAGCAGGCAGGTTTAAAAAAAACTTTTACCAATGTTGTAATTTCTGTACCACGACATCTAGCAGCTAGAAGCCCATCACAATTACGTACTAAAAACATTGTTCACCAAAAAAATCCTGCGAATAACATTACCACTTCACAAACCTCCCTACCAGTACCTCCTTCTCCGTACTTAGTCTCACAATATAAACTCCATCTGCTTGCGAAGAAAAAGAACTACTGTTCGAAAAATAACTTCCGTCCGTTTCAGATGAAATTCTATCCATTAATTGTCCATTGATATTGTAAAATTCCAAAATTGCGTTTCTTCCCTTTAGCTCTTCGGCATTCACAAAAACCGTTTGCCAGTTGTTGTCATAATAGAGTTTTAACTCTTTGTTTTTTGGAAATAAGTCATTTAATCCTACGGCCGTAAGCGTATCGCAAGGACTACCATGTAATGTATCAAGTTCGTAGTTGTGATTGTTTGGTAAACCAGTATAAGCCTTATGCCCACCCAAGTAAAAGCTGAAAGGTTGATAATCACATGCTGCTCCCGCACTGTCAGGGATAGTTTATTACTGACAAATTGGAGTTAGTTGTATTCACAGTTCCATAGCAAAACAAATAAGCATAGCAAGTATCTGGACCCGCCCAAAAAATACTTAAATATATTTTCCATCAGGTCCCAATTCCAATAATCCAGGAGTGTCTGGTGATTGATAAGTCCCCAATGTATCAGCACTTGCTAAAAAATTGGACGAATTCAAATCAAACTGAATAATATAACTTGTATCTCCATTAAAGGTCTGGTAAATTTGTGATGCGTACAATTTGCTCTCATCAGGAGATACTTCAAAGCCAATATAATCATCATGGGGACTATTAATTCCTGCATATATAATCGGATTTGAAAAAACACCGGTGCACCTGTCAAAATCAAAACGATTTATTAATCCATTTGCTGAAACATTGTAAATATGATTACCATCAATATTAAATTTTAATTTTTTAGCAGTATCAAAAGAAGTTAATGTGCCAATAAATTGTGTAGTATTGACAAAAACGCCGTTTGGATTTATTAGATAAGCAGTAATATCATTTGTATGTACTGTTTTCCAACTTTGTGCAATCACCCACCAGTCTCTTCCATTTCCATGCTTCACCGCAGTTATACCATCACAAATAGTATCGTTTCTTAATTGTACATTCTTTTGCACCACCTTGCCAAGTCCACCATTATATGATAAGTCCAAAATAGAATAAAACAACCCATGTTTAACATTAGTTACACCAGCACAGAAAATATAAAAGCGATTTATATTACTTGGATCTGGTACAATTACCATTTCTTGATACCAAGTAGTTCCAACAATAGAATCGCCTCTTTCCATTAACTGATGAGCTTTGTTTACAATGTATCCATATGTGTAATTAAAAGTAGGTAATCTCCATTGGTAAACATAGGGTGTTCCACAATAAAACAATAAATCTCCGCTACTATCACATATACTTGCACAAGTGCCTCTTGATTGCAAAACACTATAGGCCGGTTGTGGATTACTTGAATTCTTAAAATCAATAGCTGCACTATCACCGAATGCCCAATAACGATCTGTGAATTGGGCATTTGATGAAAGACAATTTAGAATTGCAAACAACGATACTAGATATGCTATTCTAATTTTCAATTTTATTTTATTAATACGAATTTCTTATTGGTAATAATACCAGAACTAGTTTTCATCCTTAAATAATAAATTCCCGCCAAATGATGTGACATGTTAAAGTTAATGTATGTTGAATTTGAATTTACCATTTTCGTAGATATAATTTTCCCTAAGTTATCATAAAGTTCAATTAGAGCTTTTCTCCTTCCAGAAAAGGGTAAGTGACCATGAATTCTCCCGTAGTTGGATTAGGAAAAACAGAAATCGAATTATGAAGAGTTGCATTTTCAATAGTAGCAGTCGGAATACAATAATTCGGATTTTCCATTTGGTTGTTTAATCCCCAGCTGGAAAGTCTTCCTTTTAAGTGAATAGCATTGTGTAAATAACCACAAGCATTTCCAAGGCTATCAGGGTATCTTATTTTCCCTAGATGTCCATCGCCTACAGGTTGTCCTGAGTTTCCGTAATGGGACACGATTATGGTTCCATTTATTGAAAGTTTCATGCTGCTAAATCCGCAATTCACTAAATTGAAAACAACGAATTTCGAACTTTGAATTATTGTAGGATTTCCAGAGCTTAAATCAAATTGTAGAATTTTTCCATGAGCAGGAATAAAATTCGCTGCGGTATCAATAGCACCTATGTATAATTTCGTGCCGTTGGGTGAGAAGGAAACGCCATAGCCACCGTCGTTAATGTTGAGGGGAATGGGGTTGGAGATGGAACCGGTAGCATTGTCAAAATCAAAGAGCGCAGTTATTCCATTATAATAAGTAGTAAAAGCTAATTTGCTTCCATCTGGCGATGCTTTTAGTTCTCCGACAGCATCATAATTTGCTATTCGCTGAATTCCTGGTTGTGGCGTATAAATTACAGGTCCTGTAGAGAAAATTAGTGGAGTCGTATCAATTGCGTTAGCTGTAATGCTATATACAAAGAAATTATTATATCCATATTCATGTCCGATAAGCCAAATGTCTTGCCCGTTTGCATGTTGAACAGCAGTGAGCTTTTCGCAGTTGCTCGTATCTTTTAATGAATTGAATTTTGAAGTCACAGCGCCCAATCCTCCGGCTAAAGACATATCAATTTCTGCGTAGTTAATACCAAAAGCATTAGGATACGCCGGGTTCGATGTGATTCCACCTTGTACATCGGCCGTGAATAAATAATAAAGATGAGTACTCCCAGGCTTTTTGAGTGCGATGTTTTGGGTGATACTATTAGAAAGACCTGCTTCGTAACCATTAATCATAGTATCATGGTTGGCATTGAAAATATGTTTCCCGTTCGAATAAAATAATAATTGTCCCGTCTGCTCATCCGACATACTTACACTCCCTTCAAAAAAATGCAATCCATTCCCATTGATGAATGCTGAATCTGAACATGAATAAAAATCTAAACCAGCTCCCGATCCTCCGAAATACCAATTCTTGCCTTCGTTTTGAGCGTAAAGCTGCAATGACAATAAAGTGAAAACAAAAAGCAGACTAAATTTTTTCATTCGAAAACAGCTAAGCGTTATAAATAAAATTCAACTCGTACTTTTCTATCATGACTCTATTTTGAATTGCAGTATAAATGCTAAATTAAGTAAACTCGAGATTACATTTTTTTATACTCGCTCTCCTTTTATCCTCGCCTTTTGGAGAGGATGGAGAGGGCAGGGGAGAGGCTCAGAATAGTATTGAAGCAATAATCTGTTTTGGTATCGAGCAATATGTATTCTTTGATTAACCTTAAATAGTATAGCGACTAGCTTCTATATTTTTTGACATATAAATAACATCCCAAACTTGAGCATTTTTTTCTGCCTGCTGTAGCTACTGTTTGGACACAACTTTAAGTATAATTTGATGCTAATTTCCATCCTTCATATATATTTTCGAATTTCTCTATGCCTTTTAGTAAAATAATTGGACCAGGTGGTCTTTGTTTTGGATTTCCTTTCCAACCACCTAATCTTCCGATTATCCATGATGCCCACGCTAATACTTGAGGAGAATTTGGGTTTGTTGTTGCTTCGGTCTTTATTAATTTTTGTTCAATTTTCTCCAAGCATTTTATTTCTTCTTTGTCGAATACATTTGTGATGGGCTGACTTTTTCTACTCCATATGCAAGGTAGAGCTGCATTACTTTTATCGCAGCTGCTAATACCAACAGATAAAGTTTTCTAATTGCCCAGCCATTTTCAAGTTGTGTTTGCTCTATTTTAAAACCTTGCTTCTTTGTCAAGCGAAACAATTGTTCAATATACCATCTTTGTTTATAACGTTCAATGATTTTTTCTGCATCTTCAACTGTTAGAACTTCAATTGTAGTTAGAATGCGCCAGTGTATCGGATCCTTTATTTTTACATCACTTTTCTCTTGAACATTCACTACAAATAGTTCTTTGTGCTCAGGCAATTCCTTGTTAATATATTTTCCTTGTGGTCGCTTTAAAGACACTTTGCATGCTTTAATTTCTACCTGTGCTATTCTTGCAATTTTCTGTTTTCTTAAATCTTTTATTATCGGAATGGATGCGTTGCTCAGCAACTTTGATTCTTTTATGGCAGCATCCATTGTACTACCATTAGCCAAATTCCTTTCGCTTCTGCTTCTTATTATTAGGTGGGTACGTTCATCTGGCACAATACAAAATTGATCGTAAATGTCTCCTTCACGATCTTCTATTATTGTAATAGATGAGGCTTCCGATAGTAGCGCTTTTGCGTTTTCACTCGCCTTTATCCATTTATAGGATTCTTTCTCTTGAATCGATTGTTGCTTATAAATTCGTGTAGCATTATTTGATTTATCTTCTTTTCGATGCCATAATTGAACATCAGAATATCCCAACATATCTTCTGTATTAGCATCTAGAACCACGCTAACATGAGATAAAAATCCCAGCCCTGTCTTGTTGCCCACTAGACCTAAGCCGCTATTTTCCTCTATGCTGCCTTTTAAATGATTTATACCATTAGAAGTAGTATCTTGTAGTATTATAACATCTCTTCCTTGTACGTTTTTTAAACATCTATTTGTCAAAGCACTTATCAACTCTTGTTCGCTGACATTTTCATTCTCTAAAAATCTGTAAAATCCTTTCTGAGTGGCTTCGGAGTTAGTGCTACCATGAACAGAACTTGTTCGAGATATAACTAAAGATGAAACTAATTTGTCCGCTCTGGTTACTAAGCGTTTATCCCGAAGTTCTCCTTCGAAATTAATGAGTTGTTTAGGGGTTTCCATGCTACTAAATTAATGGATTTGTGTCCAAACAGTAGCTGCAGCAGGCAGGCACAAGAGACACAAAAGGGCACAAGAGGTCACTTGAGACAAATTTTATTTTAAATACTCCCTCTCCTTTTTTATCCTCACCTTTTGGAGAGGATCGAGAGGTCGCGAAGCCTCGCGAGGGGAGAGGCTAGAACTATAATTGAATATTATTTCTTCTATTTTCGAACTTTATTTGATTTACCAATTTACCTATATTATGAAGTATAGCATAATTAATAACTAAAGGTACTAAGTTTTTTGAATATGGCGTAATTATTAAAGAAAAATTGCAAAACTCATGGATTAAATAGGATCTATCTCCTATGATTCCATCATCGCCTTCCGCTTAAACTCAGAGGTAAAATGGAATTGCACTTCTGGATAATTCTTGATCATCTGATCGAGCATCCATTGTGAATCGGCTAAATAAACCAGGTTATTGTCTTTGTCGGTAGCTACCTGATGTTGACGGAAACGTACGAATTCATCCAGCTTGTTCTTATCATCAGAAGTGATCCAGCAAGCTTTATAAACATTAATCATATTGAATCTACAAGCTGATCCATATTCATGTTCTAAGCGATACTGAATAACTTCAAATTGTAATTCTCCAACGGTGCCTACAATTTTACGATTACCCCCAAACTGAATGAATAACTGTGCAACCCCTTCATCTGTCAATTGCGTAATTCCTTTTTCAAGTTGCTTGGATTTCATCGGATCGGTGTTCACCAATTCTTTGAAAATCTCAGGTGAGAAACTCGGAATTCCTTGAAAGTTTAAGTTTTCACCTTGTGATAAGGTATCTCCAATTTTAAAGTTCCCACTGTCGTACAATCCAATTACATCTCCCGGGTAAGCTTCATCAATGATGTTCTTACTTTGTCCGAGGAAAGTGGCAGGATTATTAAAGCGCATGTCTTTATCCAAGCGCACATGATGATAAAATTTTCCGCGCTCAAATTTCCCACTGCATACTCTTAAAAAAGCGATTCGATCTCGGTGACGTGGATCTAAGTTGGCGTGAATTTTAAAGATGAAACCCGTAAAGTTTTTATCGTCGGGATGAATTTCTCTCTTGTCAGTGGGGCGGCTTCCCGGTACCGGAGAAATTTTGATAAAAGTGTCCAGCATTTCTTTTACTCCGAAATTATTGATGGCGGATCCAAAGAAAACAGGAGCTAACTTCCCACTTAAATAATCCTTGGTATCGAAAGTCTCGTAAACACCTTCAATCAATTCAACGTCTTCACGAATTTGTGACGCATATTGTCCCGCTAATTTATCGACAGCCGGATCAGCCAAATCGGTGATAGCAACGCCCACTGGTTTTTTCTCGCTTCCAGGCGTAAACGCATAAAGACTTTTATCAAAAAGATTATAAACTCCTTTAAAAGTTTGTCCAACACTGATAGGCCAACTTAATGGTCGTACTTTTATTTTTAATTTTTCTTCTAACTCATCTAATAAATCAAAGGGATACTTTCCTTCGCGATCCATCTTATTCACGAAAATGATCACGGGAGTATCTCTCATGCGACAAACTTCCATCAACTTGTAAGTTTGTTCCTCAACTCCTTTTTGACAATCGATTACTAAAATAACACTATCCACCGCCGTTAACGTTCTGTAAGTATCTTCCGCAAAGTCTTTGTGACCGGGAGTATCCAAAAGTGTGATGAGGGTGTCGTTATATTCAAAGTTCATTACAGATGTGGCCACCGAGATTCCACGTTGTCTTTCAATCTCCATGAAATCGGAGGTAGCGCTTTTCTTGATTTTGTTCGACTTTACTGCTCCGGCTGTTTGAATCGCCCCTCCAAAAAGAAGAAACTTCTCCGTCAATGTCGTTTTTCCGGCATCGGGATGGGAGATGATGGCAAATGTCCTTCTTTTTTTAATTTCCTGATTAATACTCATATACTGCAATTGGACTGCAAAGGTACGTAGGCAAATCCATTTATTTGTATTTCTAGGGCTTTTCTATCTTTGCAAAAACGCAAAATCTTGAAACAAGCCTCTCTGATTCTCAATGGTATACTTGTATTAGCAGTAGCCTTTCTATATTATAAGCAGTTTAGCAGCCCCGAAACTCCTGAAACTCCTTTATCCGTACAAGCGAGCCAATCTAAAATCGTTTTTGTGAATTCCGATTCCTTGATGGATAGCTATTCACTTTTAAAGAGATGTCGGATGCAATGGAAAAGAAACGCGATAGCCTCGATCGACTCCTTACTGCTCGGGGAAATAGCCTGGAGGATGAAATTAAAAGTACCAAGAAACTGCTGCAGGTATGAGCGACGGAGAAAGACAATTACGTGAAGAATCGTTGATGCGTAAGCAACAAGCTTTAATGGCTGATTGAGATAATCTTTTGGATAAATTGAAATCGGAAGAAGTGGATTTAACGGATAGTATTCATGCTGATTTGATGCGTTATTTGAAAACATATAATAAGAACTAACAATTTGATTTTATTCTTGGTTACTCTCGTGGTGGTGGAATTTTATTTGCCAACGACTCTTTGGATGTGACCAAGCAAGTAGTGGAAGGGTTGAATAAAAAATAATTTTGCCCTTGCTTTTAATAAATCGATTAATACGATAAAAAAACCTCGCTATGACGAGGTTTTTTAATGTGGATATTTACAGAAGATTTATGTTTGAAAAAACCCGTGAATCTCTCCGTTAATTTTATTGATTACCATTCCCAAATGCTCTGGGTTTTCAGCGAAGTTGATATCATCAATGTCAATAATCAAAAGCTTGCCTAATTCATATTGTGAAATCCATGCTTCGTATCTTTCATTTAATCTTTTTAGATAATCGATTCGAATGGAATTTTCATACGTTCTTCCTCGCTTTTCAATTTGACGAACTAAGGCAGGAACAGTACCTCTTAAGTAAATTAATAAATCGGGTGGTTGAACGAAGTTGCTCATCAAATTAAATAACTCCAAATAATTATTAAAATCACGAGTTGTCATTAATCCCATGGCGTGCAAATTCGGCGCGAAAATATAGGAGTCTTCGTAGATGGTTCTATCTTGAATAACTGTTTTACTTGCTTTTCTGATTTTAATGATTTGATTGAATCGACTGTTCAAGAAATAAATCTGTAAGTTAAAAGACCATCGTTGCATGTCTTCGTAAAAATCATTTAAGTATGGGTTATCATCCACGTCTTCATAATGTGGTTCCCACTTTAAATTTTTGGCAAGTAGACTTGTCAGCGTAGTTTTACCGGAACCAATATTTCCGACCACTACGATATGCATGTTTTTTGTATTAGGACTTGTAGCCAATGTATCTGTTTTTTATACTGAGAAATCGGAGAGCTTTTTCCCGAATGCATCAAAAATAACTGCTGTAATCAAGCCTTCCAAAATGTGTTGAAAAGTTCATTAGGGCAAATAGAGGGTTCCCTGATCTAAATACCAGCATTTCACCTCTGAAAAATAGACCTTTACAGCGTTTTCAGGGCATAAATTATTTTCTTTTTGAAAGGTGTTTATGGTCATTTGATAACTCATTAATTGCCCATTTTCGGAATACAAAAGGCTGTTTTCATTGAGCTGAAGTACATTTGTTGTGCTTTCCAATGGAATCGATTTTAGTTTTGAGCCGAATTGATCAAAGATGATAATCCCTTGTTGATCCTGCATGATTACCCAGTTTTGATTAGCGATGAGTCGTAAAGGATTTGGGCGGCGACCGATTAACTGGTTTAAGTCAACAGATAGAGCTGAAGACTTAAGCTTTGTGTCGATTTTGATTAAGGATGCACTAATCTCATCAAAGATCCAAATTCCTTGGTCTGGAGTTCCGGCCATTACTTTCGGTTGGATGATTCCCATGCTTCGTAAATCCAATTCACTTTGGTCGATGAGGTTATTGTCTAAGACTCGGATCACCGCTTGTGATGCATAGAAAACTAGGATACGAAGCGGATTACTGACGTCGATAGCACTCGGTGCACCTAAATTTTTCATGCTATAACGAACGAGCTCTTTCCATTTGTATTGACCTTGACGAGATCATCGCTCTTTAAATAATAACAATTCCCTAGAGGATCTATCTCGAAATTTGAAACATTTTCAATTTTCTTAGACGGAGATTGTGCATGTGAAAAAACGCAAGAAAATAAAACGAAAAGAAGTGTGTAGAATCGATCTAAGCATTCAGAATAAAGTTATTCAAAATTTCATCTACGTAATTTCGGTGATTGGCTAATCGTGGTACTTTATGTTGTCCACCTAATTTTTCTCGAGATTTCATCCAGTTGTAAAAAGTATTAATGGGCAGACTCCTAACGATTGGTAAACTCAAAACTTTGTCTTTATACCGTTTGGCTTCATAGTCAGAATTAATTTCTTTTAAAGCATTGTCGAGGTAAACAGTGAAGTCGTTTAAGTCTACTGGTGATGTTTCAAATTCTATGAGCCATTCATGCGCTCCACCTCGATCTTCGCTAAAATAAACCGGTGCTGCTGTATAGTCCTTTATGATGGCCCCACTTGATTTACAAGCGATCGCTAAAGCTTTCTCTGCATTGTCAATGATGACTTCTTCGCCAAATGCGTTGATGAAGTGCATGGTTCTTCCGGTAATTCGAATCCGGAAAGGATTCAACGAGGTAAAAGTTACGGTATCACCAATTTTATATCTCCATAATCCCGCATTGGTAGTGATAATGATTGCATAGTTCTCGCCGGTTTTCACTTGGTCGAGGGTTAACGTTTCTGGATGGTCTTTGTCCCATTCACTCATCGGTAAAAACTCATAGTAAATCCCGTAGTCAAGCATCAACAGCATTTCTTCAGAGTTGGGTTGATCTTGAATTCCAAAGAATCCCTCAGATGCGTTGTAAGTTTCCAAGTAATTCATCTGAACACTCGGAATCAATTGCCGGAATTGTTCTCTATAAGGACCAAAATTTACAGCACCATGAACAAATAATTCGAGGTTAGGCCAAACTTCAGTCAAATCTTTTTACCGCTCAGTTCCAAAATTCTTTTCAAGAGGACGAGCGTCCAGGAAGGTACACCTGCAATGTTGGTGACATTCTCGTTCATGGTAGTACGAGCAATACGTTCAATTTTTTCTTCCCACTCATCCATCAGTGCAATGGAACGTTCGGGAGTACGAAACAATTGTATCCAAAACGGAAGATTTTGAATAAGGATGGCACTTAAATCCCCATAAAAAGAATCACTAGCATTTGAATTTAACTGATGACTTCCGCCCAATGTAAGCAGTTTGCCGTTGAAAAGTTGTGTTTCAGGATTATTGCAGAAGTATAGGCAAAGCAAATCTTTTCCGCCTTTGTAATGACATTCTTCCAGGGCTTCATTCGTTACTGGTATGAATTTAGACTTGTCGTTCGTAGTTCCGCTAGATTTTGCAAACCAACGTACATCGCTGGACCAAAGTAATTGTTGTTCTCCAGCTTTTAACCGTATGATATACGGCTTCAAACTTTCGTAATCCTGAAGCGGAATTCTATTTCTAAATTCTCTGGAGCTGGAAATAGAAGAAAAGTCGTAACGTCGACCAAATTCAGTATAGCGTGCTGAAACAATTAGTCGTTTTAATAATTCCTGTTGGACTTCATTCGGGAATTTCATGAAGAGCTCGATTTGATGCAATCGCTGCTTCATAATCCAAGAAAGTACCGAGCTGATGATGGCCATAAGGAGTAAACTTAAACGCTAAGTATAAAATTAGGTAAATTATTTATTACTAGCAATCGCGTTTTTGCGATCTAGAAAATATTTGTTGATATCTTCTCGATTTTGTGCATTAAATGTTTCATTGGCGCTCAAAAATCCCTTTCTACCAACACAAACGCCGTAATACATGTCTTTATAGCCTTCGGTGGAATGGGCATCCGGATTGATGGAGATCTTTACTCCCTTGTTGATGGCATATTCAATCCAGCGCCAATCTAGATCAAGTCGGTAAGGATGTGCATTGAGCTCAATCACGACGTCATTTTCAGCACAAGCATCAATTACTTTTTCGTAATCGATCGGGTAGGCGGCTCTCGATAAGAGTAAGCGACCTGTTGGATGTCCTAAAATCGTAGTATATGGGTTTCGAATGGCAGTGATTAATCGAGTAGTAGCTTTTTCAATATCCATTCTCAATCCTGAATGAACGGATGCCACTATAAAATCAAAAGATTTTAAAACATCTTCTGGATAATCTAAGCTTCCATCAGTGAGAATGTCAGATTCTATTCCAGAAAATATGACAAACGGAGCAAGTTCTTCATTTAACTTTTTTATTTCTTCCTGCTGTTCGGCTACTCTTTCAATACTCAATCCGCCGGCATAAAAAGCAGATTTACTATGGTCACAAATTCCCAAATATTCATACCCCGAATTTTTACAAGCCAGCGCCATTTCTTTCAATGTATTTTTACCGTCACTGTAGGTGCTGTGGTTATGAAGTATTCCTCTTAAATCTTTAAGCTCGATCAATGCTTTAGGGATCGTTCCAATTTTCGCTCTTGAAATTTCACTACGACCTTCTCTCAATTCAGGTTCGATGTAAGGAAGACTGAATTTTTGATAGATATCCGTCTCGGAAGTACATAGTATTAATTCAGATTCAGCTATATTATTTAACTCAAGGCATTGGGAAATGTGAGAGGCTGTCCCAGTCTCTTTCCATTGTCGGTAGAAGAGTTCGTTGCTTGGGAAATATTGAATTTGAATTTGAATGCCTGCGGAAGAGTTTACAATGCAAGATTTGGATTCGTTCAATTCAATGGAAAAATAATCGGAAGAAATTTTTGTTAGAGCTTCTTCAATTTGTAATTGACTTTCTAAAGCTGCTATAAATTGTATATTCGAAACAATTTCGCATTTTCTTCTTACTTCGCTAGTAAGCAATAAATGAATCTCTTTATTTTCCCTTTGTATGAATTCAAGGAATAGATTCGCTGTTAATTCAGCAAGAGCATAATGAAATAATCCTTTCTGAGAAATGTTAAATTCAATGGATTTTTTAATTTGCTCTTGCGTCTTTTGTCCGAAGCCTTTCAACGTTAGCAATCGGTTTTCATTGCAAGCATATAAAAGTTCGCCGGGCGATTCTATTTCAAGTTCCTTCCACAAGGCGGCTACTTTTTTGGGACCGATGCCTTTTATTTTCATCATTTCGATGACTCCAGTAGGCGTTTTCGAGATGAGTTCATCTAACTCCGGAAAAGTTTGCTCTTGTAGTAATTGAAAAATCTTCTGACTTAAGCTTTTTCCAATTCCATCCATTTTTTCCAATTCTTCCTTCGATTTTCCTTCCAGTTTCTCATCTTGACGCTCAATTTTATTTACGGCATTCAAGTAAGATTTAATCTTAAAAGGATTATCTCCATGGAGTTCAAGGAGCTTAGCGGTGGATTCTAATATATCTGCAATTTTTTGATTGTCCATTTGAGGTGATCTGTTGTGGCTAAAATAATTAAAATGAATTAGTTTTTAAGAAATTGGTCTTTATAAATCTATCTGATGATGGAGGATTCCTTAAAAGGTATGGTATCTTTGCAGCAAGGTATAATTTATGAAAGGAGCATTTCGTATTGGATCCTATAGGAATATTGGAGTTTATATTCATTGGACATTTCTTCTCTTACTCTTATGGGTAGGAGGAAATTCTTTTTTGATGGGAGTACGTTGAATGCTATTGTAGAAGAAATTGGATTTCTGTTGATGGTATTCTTTTGCGTATTACTTCATGAATTTGGACATGCTCTTTCGGCTGCGCGTTATGGCATCCCTACGAAGGATATCACTCTTTTACCCATTGGTGGGTTAGCCCGACTCGAAAAATACCAGAGAAAACCTTGGCATGAATTGGTGGTTGCTATTGCAGGTCCTACAGTGAATGTTGGAATCATCATTGTTTTAGCGGTGGTGATGTATTTTGGAAAAGGGTTGCCGCTTGGAATGGATGTTTTTAGTGTGGATTCGAATTCTTTTCTAGTGAATCTGCTGCTTGTAAATATTTCTTTAGTGGTGTTTAATATGATTCCTGCTTTCCCTATGGATGGAGGTAGAATACTAAGATCACTTTTAGCAATGAAATTAAGTAAAGTGAAAGCCACTAAAATTGCAGTACTCATTGGGCAGTTGATCTCCGTTGGATTTGTTATTCTAGGATGGTTGTACAATCCCATGTTAATTCTTATTGGCATTTTTATATTCTTTGGTGCCAAAGCAGAACTGAAACAAACAATTGATGCCGAAAAGAAAAGAGCACAAATGTTGTTTGTGAATTACGAGTTGCTAAAAGCAGAAAAGGAGAATCGAGAAAATTAGTTTAACTTTTCTCATTTAGTGTCATCACTTTTACCACGGAGATCACTAAGATTTCACAGAGTTAACAGAGATATTATTGGCGCTTTTAAATATAGTTTGATAAAAACTTAGTGACCTGCGGGGGGGGGGCCCCAAAGGGGGCCCGGGAGGGCCTAAGTCTTCTTTCATGTACTTTGTTTTCATTTTGGTTGAAAAATCTTCTACTAATTCTTGAACGGGATCTTTTTGTTCTGGAAGTTGTATGATTCTGTACTCTGTCAATTTTGCATGCTTAGCGGCGATAGCAATGGCAGTTTCAATTCCACCCAATGTATCAGCCAAACCATTTTGCAATGCGTTAATTCCACTCCAAACTCTACCTTGTCCAATGCTATCCACATTCGCTTGTGTCAATCCTCTTCCTTCTGCAACACGACGAGTGAAAACCTCGTAAATACGATCAACTTCCTTTTGAAGAATTTGTGTTTCTGAACTTGTTAATGGACGCGAAATGGTTCCCATGTCGGTGTATGGATTGGTTTTGTAAATATCGGTGGTGATTCCTAATTTATTCTTAAACATTTTTTCGGCGTTGAATAAAAGTCCGAATACACCAATAGAACCAGTGAGCGTGTTGGGTTGCGCAACGATTTTATCGGCAGCACAACTGATATAATATCCGCCAGAAGCAGCCAAGTCACCCATGGATACAATTACAGGTTTTGCTTTTTTAGCTAAACTCACCTCTCTCCAAATTTCTTCAGAGGCAAGTGCATCTCCTCCTGGTGAATTTACACGAAGAACGATGGCTTTTATCTTTTCATCTAAACGTGCTTTGCGAATAGTAGCAGAGAGCTTGTCGGATCCGATGGTCTCATCATCACCTTCACCGTTTCCGATATCTCCTACGGCATAGATAATTGCAATTTTGTCCATCCCTAATTTAACACCAGATTTATCTGGAGTCTTGCTGTATTTATTTAAAGAGATGAGCGGAAGGGTATTCGCATCTTTCTTTCCAATTTTCTGTGCCATGAACAAAGAAAATTCGTCAAAGTATTTTATTTCATCTACTATCTTTAGGCGTTTTGCATCTGTTGCATTTTGTAAGAGCATGCTGTCGACTATGTTCTTGAAAAATGCATTTTCGATTTTTCTGGCTGAACAAATTTCCTGTGAGATATGATTCCCATATTGGATCAACAAATGCGGCCACTTGCTCTCTGTTTTCTGGACTCATTTTGTCGAGAATGAAAGGTTCTATCGCACTTTTGAATTTCCCATGACGAATTACTTGGGGCTCGATTTCTAGTTTTTCTAATGTTCCTTTGAAAAACATAGATTGAGAAGCAATTCCATTCAATGACACTTGTCCTTCAGGATTTAAAAATATTTTATCCGCTGCACTGGCCAAATAGTAAGAGCCTTGTGTATAATTATCACCATAAGCATAAATAAATTTCCCTGACTTTTTAAACGCAAATAAAGCATTTCTGATTTCTTCAACAGTTGCTAGTCCAGCTTGAAAACTTGGGATATCTATATAGATGCCTTTTATCTTTTCATCTTTGCTAGCTTTTTCGATGTTTTTTAGTATATCGTTAAGTCCTAATTGTTGTTTTGAGGAGAAATTCGAAAACTTAAAATCTTCGAATGGATTTTTTGAAGTCCGTTCTTTGATCACATGATCCAATTCTAAATGTAAAATGCTGTTATCCTTTAAAGTTACGGTTTCTGTACTCATGGAAGAAACCATCATCGATAAAATAAAGAGCAAAACGAAAAACAAAACGAAGGTGCCAATAATGAATCCAAACATGGAAGCAAAGAGCATTTTAAAGAATTGTTTCATAGTAATTTTTATGGGTGTAGACTACAAAGATAGTCTTGAAATTAAGAATTCAAGTAGCCAAAATTAGCGATTCAGCAAGCTTCTAGGGTAGTTCGAGTTCCATGCTAGCAAATTGACTGCCAGAACCAATCTGAAGTTCATAGACTCCGCTTGAAAGTGATTGAAGGGAAATTACTTCGTTTTTAAAGTCGAGTTGTTTTTGGTAAACTACTTTTTTATCTTTTAAAATACGCATCGTTCGTTTCATCATCGCTGTTCCGTTTCGTTGAATAGAAAGATTTCGATCCACTTTTAAAGAGAGGTAGCATCTTTCAAAATCTTCTTTGATTTTAGACCTTTTATACATGGGTCTATTCTTCTTAAGAATTTTTGCTTCTTTATTTTCCCCTAATCTGTCATAGTGTTTGTTCATCTTCAATCTCAATTTTTGGGTGGATGATTCTTGCCAAACACGGATATAGTCAACTTGCATTAGAGCTGGAAACTTTGTGGTAGGTAAAATTTCCCCACCTAACGATCCTTCAAAGTCAGCTACTGCCATATTCGCGATGAGTGCTAATGGCTCATGAAAATCACCTTTCCACCAAGCGATGGGCATATCGTCAAGATACCAAGTTACTCCTCCGGGCTCCCAAGTTGCTGCCATGGTGTGAAATTCATTAGGCCAGGTAGCGTTGGTTTTTAGGTACCCACCCCAGTTTTTCTTGAAGATTCCCAGAAATACAGGATAGTTTTTACATCCGCTTTTACAGTGAACATCAACGTGTACTTCATTTAATTTTCCGGCACCGATTTCAAAAATATCGATCTCTTGGCCATCTCCACCAAAGAGCCAGAATGCAGGCCAATGGCCGGATGAAGCATCTGTTTTAAAACGGATTTCGAAATGTCCATATTTGAATTTTTCCTTCGAATAAATTAGTCCACTTTGATATTCGAAATTCATTAAATTTTTAGTGTCGGGTTTGTTTTTGCAGGAGATAATAAAATCATCGTTCTCGTACGGAATCGCTCGGGTGGTGATAGGTGCTTTACGAGCTTGAATTTGCAAGAATCCATTTTCTAAAATTAAGTCCTTGCCATCCGAGTAATAGTTCACTTCCGGATTACATCTCAAATGCCGACCCCAAGGATAGGAGTTCATCCATTTATCGGTATTTAGAGTGGTTGCATCAAACTCATCTGCCCAAGAATAATCGTAGACTTTACTCTTATTATCTTTGAATTCAACCATGACTTGAGAAACTGCCGAAAATGAAAATGAACAGAGAGTAATAAATAAAGGAAGTCGGAGGTGAAATGATTTCATCTGATAAATATCGGAAAAATAAAACATCCATCCATCTAAAAAGGGGAGAAAAGTATTTTCAATTCACGAGGGCTGCGCTTTGTCATGTGTTCTCTCAGCGGCTGCGCTTTACTAATTTTTCACGCAAAGGCGCAAAGAGAAAGCGAAGTTTTCCACAGCTTTTATTAGCATTTGTAGTGTTATCATAGAATAATAAATAGATTATCATTAAAGATAATTCTTTGCGACTTTGCGCATTTGCGAGCAATTTTATAAGCTCTAATTAAGCAAAAACATTTTTAATAAATCGGAATATAAGTGTTGAATGCTAGTTGATCATTCTAAAGTGACCTCAAGTTTTAACTTCTATTAATTTCCAGCAATAGTAGGAGGAAGAAGATTCGTTCAAAACAATAAAAAAACAATAAATCCATTTAAAAAAGAGCCAAAGAATTTCTTCTTCAGCTCTTTCAAATAATAATATTTCTTTTGATTACATCTTAATAAATTTCACGAGTGCCGGACGCTCACCTAAAATGGTAATATGGTAAATGCCATTCGATAAATCGGAAACGGATATTTCCATTTGCTGTGCGTTGATATTGCTGATGGTTTTAACTATGCGACCCATAATGTCTGAAATCTGAATACGATCAATTTTTTGATACTCCATATTCTCTAAAGTGATAACATCGCGAGATGGATTAGGGTAGACTTTGTAGAATAACTGATTTCCGTTTTCAGCAATACCACTACAATTTACAACCAAGACATCAGTTATTGGTGATGTTAAACTGCAAAATCCATCACTGGTTTGAACGGTATAGTCACCGGTACTGTCTACCACTAATGAATCAGCAGTAGCACCGGAAAGCAATACGCCATCTTTGTACCATTGGTAGGTCCAGTTGCTGCCTGTAAAAGCATATAAAGTAACCGACGATCCAATACAAAATGAAGTGGGGCCTCCTGGAGCAATATAGGCATCTGGCGAAGTTCGAACAGTAAGTGGTAACGAATTCACTGGACTCCACATGGGTGGTCGACTTGAAAAGACACGTATTAAGTAATCACTTCCATCCGTTAATCCATTTGGAACTGTAATTTGAACAGGAGTTGTTCCTGTAGCAGATACTGTTCCAAGGGTAGTTGGAAAAGAAAAATCTCCAAACTCATCCGAAAGTTCAATTCGGAATTGATTCCCTAAATTCCAGGTACCGATAGCATTTATAGCAAGCGTGTAGCTATTGTCAGTGCACAATGTATACGAAGGTAAACTTAATTGCATATCATTGTTTCTTGCAAGAATATTAGCGAGTCCATTTCCAACGGCGAGTGCTTTTGTTCCCGATAAAATATCGATGTCTTGAATAGGATCTTGATTCGGATTGATTTCACGACTCCATGCAGCACCTCCACTAGCAGTACGGTAAATTTCATTCCCTGAAACAAACCATCCATTTTGTGGATCTGCAAATTTGATACATCCAACGAATTCGTTGCTGGTAGGCTGCACATCTAAATTCCAAGAAGTACCTCCATCCGTGGTTGAATAAATTTCACCAATATAGGTTCCTACCCAACCATTCATCGCATTTCTAAAGAACATAGCAGTACATTCAAAAGCACTTCCATTATTTACTAAGTTCCATGAAAGACCATTATCGTAAGTATTGATAAGATAAGGTTGATCCGTAGCGATGACAATGGAATCTGTTCCGAAACATTGAATTTCTTTAAAATTGTATCCTTGCCCAGTGAAGGAAGTAGGGAAGTCGGTCCAAGTATCTCCGTTATTCGTCGAATATGCGAGTTTCCCATCTGCACCACAAACATATATTTTTCCACTAGCATCAGGCGCGATTCCATATAGATGTTCACTAATACCACTGAAAATAAAATTCCAGTTTACACCGCCATCAGTAGTTTTTACAATTGTTCCATTCGTTCCAATAGCTAAACCTGTGGTTGTATTAACAAAATGAATGTCGTAAAGATCTTCACCGCCTGCATTGCTATTCTGTGTAGTCCAAGAAGCACCTGCATTTGATGTGGTTAAGATCGTTCCACCAAAACCTGCTGCAAATGCTGTGGTGCTATTTACAGTTTTTACAGCCTGTAAAGCATTTTCAGAAATACGACTGCATAAATCCGTCCAATTTGTTCCCGAGTTGTTTGTTTTTTCCAGCGCGCCGTAAGAACCTCCAATAATATAATTGGAGCCACTGTTGGCAAAAACGGTATTTACATTGAACCATGGAAAACTAGTGTAGGTGGACCATGTCATACCACCATCATCCGTAATATAAACATTGCCATATTCGCATCCTGCAACTCCTTTTAATCCGTTTCCAAAATCTAGTGAAAGTAAGTTGGCACCATTTAATTGTCCGGGATTTGTAATAGATGAAAAATTGGATCCGCCGTTAGTGCTGATGTAAATGGAACTCGTTGAAGCGAGAAAAATATCGTTGGTAGTAGGCATACTCACATCAACAATATCATCTCCCGTTCCAATACTTAACGGCGACCAAGAATTTCCGTAATCGGTAGTTTTCATCACTAAGCCATTTGTGCCCGCGAGTATTCCATTTCCGTTTTGCATTAATTGAAGATCGTTAATGTCGCCCGCAGTACTGTTTAAAACGATGGTCCACAAGGTACCTTGATTTGTGGTTTTGTAAAGCTTGGACGAATTGGTTCCGTTGGTGACTGCTATGAGACCACTGTCTCTATCGTACATGTGTAACGCGGAAATAATATTGTTGGGGAAACGATATTTTATTGTCCAGGTAAGACCGCTGTTCGAAGTTGTAAACATATCACTTCCTGCACCGCAATAACCGTATAAGCTATCTGGAAAGTGAATTTCGTTAATGTTTAAAGAGGTGTTTACATATTGAGATGTCCATGTGCTTCCCCCGTCAGTTGTTTTTATTACGGCCCTTTATCGCCTGCGGCCCATCCTGTAGATGCGTTGAGAAAGCGCAATTTTAAGAAGTTATTTCCTTGTGGAATAGGGTGTTGCCACGACCATTGAGCCGATGTAGAAAGACTCAATAATAATATAAAAGAGATAAGGGAGAGAGAGAATGATTTCATGTATGTTAATTTCATAATTATTAAACGGAATAAGAGGGAAAAAGTTCGTTGATATAAAACGGAAATATTCTAAATGAATCCATTTGTTGAGGATATTATACCTATAAACTCAGCAATAGAAAACCTACTCAATAGTTTTAAGTAGATGGCTCCATCTGAAAAAAGTACAACTACTGCTCTGCCGACCTTGACCTCTTATTGAGTTCATCTCTGATTTTTGAAGCGGTTTCATAAGCTTCTTCGTCAATAGCTTTCATCAAGGATTCTTTCAATTCTTCAGTACTTAAATTCCCATAGCCTCCCTCAGTACTAACTGCTTTCTTTGAGCTGCTTTTCTTTGGAATACTCTTAGGTTTTATTTCTTCTGCGTTCTCGCTTTCGTCAAGCACCACACCTGCTGAGGCAAGAATAAATTCATAGGTATAAATTGGACAATTAAATCTTACTGCCATAGCTATAGCGTCGGAGGTGCGAGCATCAATTTCTCGAACATCGCCATTTTCGTTGTTGCAGATGAGCTTTGCGTAAAAGATGCCTTCCTTCAAATTATAGACAATCACTTCATCGATTTTGATTCCATATTCATCTGAAAAGTTCTTGAAAAGATCATGAGTAAGTGGACGCGAAGGCTGCATATTTTCCAATTCCACCGCGATGGCTTGTGCCTCATAGCCACCTATAATGATGGGCAATCTTCGCTTTCCGTCTGTCTCCCCGAGTATTAATGCGTAAGCGCCACTCTGCGTTTGACTATATGAAAGTCCAATAATCTCCAATTTAATCTTTTTCATATTCAGCTATGTGAAGGTAATAAAAAAAATTAAGCGTGGGTAGATTTGAACTCTTTTACGGCCTCGATTAATTTAGGAACTACCTCAAAAGCATCTCCAACAATACCGTAATCGGCTGCTTTAAAGAAAGGTGCTTCCGGATCTTTATTAATTACCACAATTACCTTTGATGAGCTTACACCCGCTAAATGTTGGATAGCTCCAGAAATACCAATAGCGATATATAAATTGGGACTCACCGCAATTCCAGTTTGCCCAACGTGTTCAGAATGTGGACGCCAATGCGCATCACTCACAGGTTTTGAGCAGGCCGTAGCGGCGCCTAACAAATCGGCTAATTCTTCAATCATTCCCCAGTTCTCGGGACCTTTTAAGCCGCGACCTGCTGAAACTACAATCTCTGCTTCAGGCAAGGAAACTTTATCGGCAGCTTGAATGATTTCTTTCACGATGGTGCGGAAGTCGGTGTCTTTGATAGTAGGAGCAAAGGCTTCCACCACTGCAGGCTACACATTTTCAGCAATCGGGAAAGAGTTGGGATTGATAGCGATAATTTTATTCGCAGCACTCATGCTCACATCTGCAAAAGCCTTTCCTGAGAAAGCACCTTTACGAACCGTGAAAGCGCCGTCGTTCGTAGGTAAAACTGATGGCGCCATCAATATAAGCGGCTTGCATTTTAACAGCTAAACGAGGTGCTAAAGCTTTTCCAGAAAAGGTAGCCGATAAAACCACTACATCCGAAGAAAGAGATTTAGTAGCTTCTGCGATCACAGAGGCATATGCTTGGTTCACGAAACTTTTCATTTGTGCCGTATTGACCGTCAAGATTTTTTTGATCCCGTATTTGGCTAGCTTTTCTAATTCGTCGTTCGATACTTCTCCAATCGAAATAGCATAAGCATCCGTATTCAACATAGTTGCTACAGCGTATGCATATGAAGCGGCTTCAAAACTCGATTTCTTTAATTTCCCTTTACTGTTTTCGGCGTATATAAGTACTGACATGTCTTTGTGTTTTCTGGTTTTAAATTAAATGGCCTTTGCTTCTGAATGGAGTAAATCGACGAGTTTGTTCACCTCATCGGCACTCACCAATTTCACTTGTCCACGAGCTTCTGGCTTTTCGAACTTGATGATGTTTTGCAAATTTGGAACTTCCACGGCTTCCACTACTGTTAATGGTTTGGTACGAGCACTCATAATTCCTCTCATGTTTGGAATTCTAGGCTCAGCCATTCCTTCTGATGCACTTGCAACCAAGGGTAAAGGACAAGTAATTACCTCTTTTCCGCCTTCAATCTCTCTTTCCAAAGTAGCTGTTCCACCATCCACTTGTAACGATTTCACAATGGAAATACTAGGTAAATCAAGCATTTCACCGAGTAAAGAAGCTACTTGAGCGCCGTTATAATCGATGGATTCACGCCCCGTTAAAATCAAATCATAACCTTGATCTTTAGCATAAGCTGAAATTTGTGTAGCAACAAAAAAAGCATCACGAGGAACACTGTTGATTCGTACTGCATCCGTTGCTCCAATGGCTAATGCTTTACGAATCGTTGCATCAGTACTTGGATCACCAATATTGATTATGGTTACTGATCCACCCTGTGTTTCGGTTAATTCCAAGGCTCTGGTTAAGGCAATTTCATCGTATGGATTTATAATAAACTGAACACCAGTAGCATTAAACGCATTTTTGTCGTCGTTAAAGTTAATTTTGGTGGTCGTGTCGGGCACATTGCTGATGCAAACGAGTACTTTCATTTCTTATCTTTTTTTCAAAGTGCAAATCTACTCTATACTCAACAAATAGCCAATTAGATTTGTGTTTATCCTTACACTTAAGATAAAAATAGAATCCAAGGTTAATTGTATTTTTGTCAACAATGAATCCAGCACGTATCCAGCAATTGAAGGAAATATTAGTTGATGATCCAGCCGATTCTTTTTGTAGATATGCCCTAGCACTAGAGTATGCGAGTGACCCATCTTCCAGAAAACAAGCCATTGAAGAGCTTGAGCTATTAAAGAAAAATGATCCAAATTATCTAGCGTTGTATTATCAGCTAGGACTCTTGTACTATCAGGAACAACAAATGAATGAGGCTAAAGAAGTGTTGATGGAAGGATTGAGTCTGGCGAAGCAGCAAGGAAACGCTCATACCTATTCCGAGTTGGAGTTTCTGTTGGATGATATTGAATAAATTATATATAATTAATAATGAATTTAATACTGAGGTAGCTCAATATAACGGAGCTTATAAAGTAAGTCAAGGAATGTTGGATGAATTCGGACCCAAGCGCGTTATTGATACGCCTATTGCCGAACTTGGATTTGCTGGAATAGGAGTAGGAGCTGCCATGAATGGTTTACGTCCTATCATCGAATTCATGACTTTCAATTTCTCCTTGGTAGCCATCGATCAGGTGATCAATTCGGCGGCGAAGATGATGAGTATGAGTGGTGGTAATTTTACCGTTCCCATCGTTTTCCGTGGACCTACGGGTTCAGCTGGAATGTTGAGTTCGCAGCATAGCCAGGCTTTTGAGAACTGGTATGCGAACTGTCCGGGATTGAAAGTAGTAGTTCCATCTAATCCAGCCGATGCAAAAGGTTTACTGAAAGCGGCCATTCGCGATAATGATCCTGTTATTTTTATGGAGTCGGAGCAGATGTACGGCGACAAAGGCATGGTGCCCGAAGGCGAATACGTAATGCCCATTGGTGTTGCCTGATATCAAGAGAGCAGGTACCGATGTTACCATTGTGTCTTTCGGTAAAATGATGAAAATCGCTTTGAAAGCTGCTGAAGAATTGGAAGCCGAGCAAATCAGTGCTGAAGTTATCGATTTACGTTCGGTGCGACCTATCGACTATAATATGATTGTGGAGTCGGTGAAGAAAACAAATCGCTTAGTGATTGTTGAAGAAAGTTGGCCTTTAGCATCCATTGCTTCAGAAATATCCTTTATGGTACAAAAGCGTGCTTTCGATCATCTAGATGCTCCCATTTTACGAGTGATGGGCGGCGACGTTCCATTGCCGTATGCTCCAACATTAATTGAAGCTTATCTTCCAAACCCAGCTAGAGTGATTAAGGCGGTAAAGGAAGTGATGTATATGAAGGCTTAGTTCCCCTTCGACAGGCTGCCATCGGCAAGCTCCCCTCGGCAAGCTCAGGGAGCACAAGGTCTAAAAGGAGCACAAGCAACTTAGCTATTGATTTATTTTTGGTCTTCGCTCTCATCCTGATTCTCACTCTATAATCTGGGGCTCTCGAGGCCAACCAATTGCTGCCCGCGAGTTACCTTGGCAATTGATTTAATTTTGGTCTTCGCTCTCACACTCTCCCGATAGCTATCGGGACTCAATCTGTAACCTGGGGCTCTCGAGGCCAACCAAATGCTACCATCGACAAGCTCAGGGGGCAAACTCCTTCACTATAACTGAAGGAATTTTCATTTAAGCATCCTTAATGTTCATAGTGATTTTATATCGAAATTTGATTCCTGAATATCTGATGTGGAAAGCTTAACTTGCGTCTTCATTCATAGATAGAAAAATGAAACCACTCTTTTACTTGTTTTTATTTTCATTTTTTGGAACCCATCTCCATGCCCAAACCCTATTTCCTTTCTCTAACAAAAATTTAGGCGGGACTCAGTCCGATGTCCCTACAGGCTTTGAGCAATTGCCCGATAGTGGCTACATCATTTTAGCTTCTTCAAGTTCAAATATGGGATTTGACAAGAGTCAAAATAATCGAGATCCTTCTGGATTGAGCTCCGATTTTTGGTTGATTCGTTTGGATAAAAATGGAAATAAACTCTGGGATAAAACCATCGGTGGCTCTTCTTCGGATCGTCCTGCTGCTCTCCTTGTGTTGGCAGATGGGTATGTTTTGAGTGGAACATCTTCTTCAGGAATTAGTTGTTAGAAAACGGATACAGTGCGGGGCGGAGATGATTTTTGGATTGTAAAAACCGATTTGCTAGGGAATGTTTTATGGGATCGGACTGTGGGTGGACTCAGTAATGATGAACTTACCTGCATGGCTTACACAACCGATCAGCATTTAGTGTTGGGCGGCTGGACACTCAGTGCTATTGGAGCTGATAAAACCAGTGCTCCCTTTGGCGACTTTGATTTTTGGTGGGTGAAACTCGATACATCGGGTAATTTTATTTTGGAAAAAACGCTCGGCGGATTACTAGGTGATAACTGTTTTGGGATGACACCCACCACCGATAATGGTGTTATTATGGCGGGGTATAGCAATTCGCCCATTTCATTTACTAAAACTCAACCCTCACAAGGATTATATGATTATTGGGTGCTGAAGGTAGATAGCATTGGTCGTAAAATTTGGGATAAAACCATCGGTGGACAAGGCGACGATTATGCGTATTCTGTCTGCTCCATGCCCGGACTCAATAATGGATATGTTGTTGGTGGATTTTCTTTTTCGGGTATCAGTGGAAATAAATCGGAAGCCAACCGTGGTCAAGACGATTTTTGGGCAATTCGAATTTCTACCCTAGGAAATATCGTGTGGGATAAAACTTTTGGTGGAGATTTGGAAGATGAATTAGCAAGGGTAATGATCTCTCGACAAAACGAAATTTTATTAAGCGGAACTTCCTATTCAACGTTGAGTGGCGACAAAACGGAATTGAATTTAGGAGCAGAACAAACGTGGATGGTGCTTTGTGATACCTCTGGAAATAAAATTCTAGATAAAACTTTTTTTACGACAGGGCACGATGAATATGGTCAAGTGATATCGGATTTCCAGGGATGTTACACCATCATCAATTCTCCCCTCTCCGATACAGGAGGTTATCGAACTTTCAATAACAATGGTGGCGGCGATATTTGGATCAGTAAAGTATGTCCGTTTTCTGTAGGTGTGGAGGAAATGCAACCAGAGAAAAGTGAATTATTGGTTTTTTATAATTCATTTAGTGGAATAGTGAATATAGAAGTGAAAAATTTAAATGCTAAAAATTCAATATTCCAACTTTATAATATCAATGGGCTATTATTGATGGAATCAAAGGGTATCGGAAAAACCAGTTTTAATGTAGAGGATTTGCTTCGGGTGTTTATTTGGTTCGATGGGTTTCGGGAGATGAAATGCTCGCGAAGAAATTTGTGAAATAAAATAAATCTGTAGCTGCAATCCTGGCTAAAAACGATTTTGATTTATATAATCATTGACAAACAGATCAATTTTTAAAGTTCATTTTCAATATGTTATAAAATAATGTTGTACAATCGGACAACTTAGTTTACTTTTGCATCGTACTAGTATGGACAAACTTAGAACAGTTACACTCTATAAGGATTATTTTACTGAGTTCTATAATAAACAACGACAGAAAGTAAAAGACAAAATCCTCTGGACATTCAAAGTGATAGAAATCACTCAACAGATTCCAGTAGAATACTTCAAGCATATTGAAGGAACAGATGGACTTTATGAAATGCGAGTATCGCAAGGAAGCGACATATTTAGAATTTTTTGCTTTTTTGATCACGGAAAAATTATTGTATTAGCTAATGGATTTCAGAAAAAGACACAGAAGACACCAAAATCTGAAATTGAAAAAGCACTTAAAATAAAACAGGAATATGAAACAGAAGAAAAACATTAAGTCTCTCGATCAGTTTATCCATGAGCAATACGGAAAAAAAGGAGCTCCCAAACGTGAAAAGCTTCATAACCGATATGAATCTTTTAAACTTGGAGTTCTGATTAAACAAGCTCGCTTAGAAAAAGGAATGACTCAGGAAGAACTTGCAGAGAAATGCGGAACTAACAAAGGTTACATTTCTAAGATCGAGAACAACATCAAGGAAGTTCGAATTTCTACACTTCAAAAAATTGTTGAATTAGGATTGGGAGGTCATCTACAACTTTCAATCAAATTTTAAAAACCCTAAAACAAAACTTTTTATAATAGGTCATTTGTTCATGAACCGCCGCACGGTCAAGGAGACTAAATTGTGATTCCAAGTAACGTTTTAAGAATTTTATGAATTAAAAATTTATTGTTAGTGGCGCATAATTCTGTGCCAATACAAGAATTCAACTAAATCCTAAAGCCCGCCTTCAATAAAATTGGATGACATCCAATTTTATTGAAGGCGGGCTCTTTTTAAGGGGTAAATTTTTGTAGAGACGCCATTAATGGCGTCTCTACATTTTGGTCGCGAGGCTTAGCGATTAGCAACCAAACTATCTGCGAATTTTTGTTTAACCGTTAGCTTAGCCTGATGCCTATGGAAGGTTTCGGGAGAAAAACCTCGGAACATTGTACCTGCTTATTGCATTTGATAAATATCCTTATTTCCGCATCCCGCCCTTACCTTGCGCCTTGCGTTCACGAATTTTCTCCAACAATTCACGCTTAAATTCCTCTTCCGATTTAAATAATTTCGCCACTTTCTTGATGGGTAGGACTTGCTTAAATCGAGGATGATACTTTTTTAAAATATCGACTTCTTGTTGTCGAAGTGCAATGTCATCAGCGATAATATTGTCAACTTCTTTGTCCGTTAAATTGTCTATTTCACCCTTGGCTTCTTTCAGATTAGTTACTCTATTTTCTCGCACTGATTTCATCTCGGCTGAATATTCATCATAAACCGGCCAAAAAACCTTTGCTTCTTCAGGAGTTAAACTAAGACGTTTGGTGATGAAAGCGATTTTCATGGATTCAATGTCTTTCATTCTTTCGCCTCGACCTCCTCCGGGTTGAGCGATTACAGATTCATAACTGAATAGGCATAGAAAAGCAAAGAGTAGGGTGTAGATCAGTTTTTTCATGGTGCTCATTATAATTCGTTTAATAATGTGGTTTCATTCATAGATTGAATGAGGTAGTTTTCTAATTCAATATCTTGAGTGTTTTGTTGGGTCGTGTCGCCCTTGCTAGGCATATCGCATAAAGTTTCTGCAAGCACTGCCTCTTCAAAATCGAGATAATAACCGCTATCAATAATTTCGTCAAGGCTAGGTGAATCTTGTTGGGCCTGATTATCAGTTTTGCTGTTGATGGAATTGAAATAAAGCAGACTGATGCAAATAATCATCCACGTAAAACTTATTCCCACAAAAGCAGGACGAAAAATAGGGATGATATACGTCTTGCTTTTATTTTCTTGGATTCGATCTTGGATCTTAGAACTCAAATTGTCGAAATACCCTTCAGGTGCATTAAAGAAATCAGAGGTAGGAAGATTCCTTAAAGTAGAGGCATCTTTCAACTCCTTTTCTCTTTCCATATCGTTTATATGCTGTGTCATGATTTGTTGTTAAGAGGTGTTTAGGTCTTTTTGGTTTAATCGATTAGAATAAATTTTTCCACTTTACTCACCGCATGATGATAAGATGCCTTGAGCGCACCTACCGATGTTCCTAATACTTGCGACATTTCCTCGTATTTCATGTTATCGTAATACCTTAGGTTGAAGACGAGTCTCTGTTTCTCCGGCAAGCTCAAAATAGCCTGTTGTAATTTCAATTCTAGCTTGTTGGAATCGAAGGGAATCATGCTGTTAACATGGTTTTTTAATTCATGCTCTACATCATGAATGGGTAGAAAAAAGCGTTTTCGCTTCTGTTTTAGATGGCCTAAACACTCATTTGTGGCAATACGATAAATCCAGGTGAAAAGCTGACTGTCTTCCCTAAATCCTTCTAAGTGATTCCACACTTTTATAAAAGTATTTTGAACTAAGTCGTTGGCATCATCGTGTACAATAACCATTCTTCGTACATGGAGATACACTCTTTGCTGGTACTTTTTACAATCAAATTAAAGGCATAATGAGCATTCGCTTGCGAATCTCTAAACATTGCCAATAATTCCTGATCGCTGTATTCAGCCATAAACACCAATAAATAATTCGGATAAGTAAGTTCGACACACTACTCCCCAAATGGTTTAATCGTACTCTAAAAAAGAATATTATTAAGCCAATACTCGCTTACGAGCCATCACTTTTTGTACGGCTTCCACAATATTGCTTGCTTCTAATCCGTATTTTTTCATAAGCTGCTCAGGAGTTCCACTTTCTCCAAATGAATCGTTTACGGCTACATATTCTTGTGGACTTGGTAAATGAACTGCTAAAACTTGAGCTACTGCATCGCCCAATCCACCAATACGATTATGCTCTTCAGCAGTTACGACACACCCTGTTTTTTTCAATGAATCTAAAATGGCTTTTTCATCGATAGGTTTAATCGTATGGATATTGATAATCTCTGCTGAAATACCCATTGCTTCCAATTGTTCACCGGCTTCAATGGCTTTCCAAACTAAATGTCCGGTAGCAATGATGGTTACATCTGTCCCCTCATTTAACATAACGGCTTTTCCGATTTCAAATTTTTGGTCGGCTGGAGTAAAATTGGGAACCGCGGGTCTGCCAAATCGCAAGTAAACGGGTCCATGATATTCGGCAATTGCTAAGGTAGCTGCTTTGGTTTGATTGAAATCGCTCGGATTGATCACGGTCATTCCAGGTAACATTTTCATCAAGCCTATATCTTCTAAAATTTGATGCGTTGCTCCATCTTCTCCTAAAGTTAATCCCGCATGAGAAGCGCAAATTTTACGTTCTTATCCGAATAAGCAATCGATTGACGAATTTGATCGTATACGCGACCTGTACTAAAATTTGCAAACGTACCGGTGAATGGAATTTTTCCGCCAATGGTAAGTCCGGCTGCAATGCCCATCATATTCGCTTCTGCAATCCCAACTTGAATGAAACGTGTTGGAAATTCTTTTGCAAAAGCATCCATCTTCAATGATCCAGTTAAGTCTGCACAGAGTGCTACAATATTTTCATTTTTTCTTCCTGCCTCGAGCAATCCGGCGCCAAAACCTGAACGAGTATCTTTCTTTTCACTAAATGTATATTTTTTCATGGGATAAGGGTGGTATGATTTAATTGATGTTGACACTGATGCTAATTCCGGAAGCGATGCGGAATGTTTTTTCGATGGTATAAATTACGGACTGTGAATTCTTCGGTCGAAACACGATGCGATACAGACCAGGTTGTAAAACGATGCTCTCTTTTACACTGTTTATAGAGAGACGATCTACCCATTCTAACTTATTATCTTTTTCCACCAAGATATCGCCATAGCCGGGCGCATTGCAAATGATGGTTGCAATACCTGGTGTAGGAATTTGTACAGATGTAGTTTTACTTTGAGCGATGTTAACGTTATCGATATAAATACGAGGCGTGGTAAGTACTTCCAAATCATAATCACCTACAATATAACGGGTGATATCTGTAAACTCCTGCACGTTCAACGTAACGGATTCGCCTTCCTTGCGAACGATGGCGAATAATTGGTTAGACTCGTTGGCTCCATCAATCCTCAATTGCAAATCTCCTTGCGGCGCATCCAAAGCAATGAGGTTATGCTTACCTGCTGTCAGCGTCACACTGTCTTTACTCACAGAAGGTAAAGTATGCGCTGTAACGCGATACATTCCAAGCGGATCAATTTGAACCGTATCGGGAACTCCTTTCGAGTTGATAGTATGCATGAAATTATAAAGTACGGCTCCGCTACGTTGATCATAAAAAGTAATGCTTGTATTCGTTTCAACAGGGTGTGAATGAATGTCGAGTAAATTTACCTGAGCTGTTGTATTATTTAAAGCTTGAGTAATCACGATATTGAAGGCGTTCTTGAATTGTACTTCGTCTGTCGCATCAAAATAATTTCCAACACATTCAAATTGCTTTATGAAATCTTTATTCAATCCTAGTCCGATGACGAAAGGTTTTAATGCAATTCCTTTTTTCTGCAACATTGCAGATACAGCGCAAGGATCTCCATTGCATTCTTCGATTCCATCCGTAATTAGGATAATGATATTTCTTGCTGGTGACTTCGGAAAGTCGCCACCACATTCTTCCAGTGAACGAGCGATGGGCGTGGTACCTGACGGACTGATCTCTTCTAATCTTTTCTTAATCGAAAAACCATTGTCTTTTCCGAATGGAACTTCCAATCGAGTATCATCACAATCTTGAGGCGGATATTTTTTGGTATGACCATACACGCGCATCGCCAATTCCAAATTTTGCATTCCCTGTAAACTGTCAACCATCTCTCCGAGCATTTTCTTTGCTACCTCATACTTAGTATTGGTTTCCCATCGCGCATACATACTTTGAGATGCATCAAAAAGAAATAAGATGCCCGTTGGCTGTTCAGGCGATTTCTTCTGCGCCATGAGTATGCTCGTGCTAAGCATAAAGAATGCAAGCAGAGAGAAAACAATTTTACTTGTATTTATTTTCTTCAAGATTAATAATCTCCAAGTGTACTTGGATTTTGTTTTAACGCCTCAGCCAATTGTTCATCATTTGGAGCGATTCCATGCCATTTATGTCCGGCCATCATAAAGTCTACACCATGACCCATGATGGTTTCCATCAAAATCAATGTTGGCTTTCCTAATCCTGTAAGTGTTTTAGCTTTCAACATCGTTGCACGTACATTTTCCAAGTCATTTCCTTGCATGCTCAGTACTTGCCATCCAAAGGCTTCCCACTTCGCTTTTAAGTCGCCCATATTTAAAACATCGTTGGTAGATCCATCAATTTGTTGACCATTAACATCAATGGTGGCAATCAAATTATCTACTTTTTTTGCAGCAGAAAACATAGCTGCTTCCCATACTTGACCTTCTTGTAGTTCTCCATCTCCCATTAGAACGAAAACTAAACGATCCTCATTGTTTAGTTTCTTGGAAAGTGCAGCCCCAATAGCTGCAGAAAGTCCTTGACCCAATGAGCCCGAAGCGATCCGAACACCAGGCAATCCTTCATGTGTGGTGGGATGACCTTGAAGACGAGTATTGATTTTACGGAAAGTGCCAAGCTCAGAAATGGGAAAGTAGCCCGATCGTGCTAAAACACTGTACCAAAGGGGAGAGATATGTCCATTCGACAAAAGAAAAGATCTTGATCTTTCCATTCATATCCCATGTTTTGGGGTTATGCTGTAGAATGTCATTATACAAAACGGTTGCAAACTCTGTACAGCCTAATGAGCCCCAGGGTGGCCACTTTGTACGGCATGCACCATTCTTACAATATCTCTTCGCACTTGTACCGCGAAATCATTCAATGTGCTAATTTCAGTCATGTCTGCAAAAGTAATGAGCCTAAGAAAGTAGCAGAATGGTTTTCAACAATCAAAGTGAGATTGTGGATAATTAGCACCTATTTTCGGCTTTTATTTTAAATGTTCAGCAAAATCGACAGAATAATAGCAAACTCACCGTATTTTTGCAGCCCATGAATATCTTTCCACAGCATTCTTTACTGATAGAGGAGTTTGAGAAATTACGTCAAATTACCTCCGAGGAATGTAGTGGACTTGCAGGCAAGGAAGAGGTGCTAAAGATTTCGTTTGCGTCGGACTATGCCGTGGTGCTTAGGCGTTTAGAAGAAACGGAAGAGATGCGGCGAATACTTTCCGATGGGGAACCTTTTCCATCTGATGCCTACCCAGATGTTCGTCAGGATCTCAAAATTTTGTTTTGTGCAGAATTCGGTATTGATGCCCTTGCAAATTTTGCAGTTGAATAGAATTGTGGGTCAAATGGCATTAATTTTTGCTTTTTGAAAGACAAGGAAGCGAAGTTTCCTTTGCTTTCTTCGTTGCTGAAAGATGTGATTTTTGAAAAGGAAATTCAAACAGCCATTTCAAATGTGATGGATGAAAGCGGACACGTGTTGTCATCTGCCTCGACTGAACTTAACCATATTCGTAAAAATTTAGCACGTAAAAGAATCGAGTGCGACCATTTGTATTTATCTGTCATTCAGAAGTACAGAAAAGTGGTTGGTTGAGCGATTCGGAAGAAAGTTGGAGAGCGGGTAGGAGAGTAGTTTCCATTTTGGCAGAGTATAAGCGAAGTACGAAGGGCATTATTCATGATATTTCAGCTACTGGAAAAACCTGTTTTCTGGAGCCAGAGGAAGCGATTGGAATTAATAATTTGATTTTGTCGTTGGAGGAAGATGAGCGTGAAGAAATAAAAAGATCATGCGCGCCTTAAGTGAACTGCTTCGGAAGTTTCATCCTGCTATGAGTAAATATTTTTCGCTGATTGTGACGTATGATGCAGTGCGTGCAAAGGCGAAGTTGGCTGTGAAGATGAATGCACAATTGCCGTATGTTGATCCCAAACCCAAAATTGATTTGCTGGACGCCCGACATCCTTTGTTGTATTTGTACAACGCAGCAGCAGGAAAGAAAACGATTCCATTCAATTTGAAGTTGCAGGGAGATGAGCGGATCTTGGTGATTAGTGGTCCCAACGCAGGAGGGAAAACAGTTTGTAGGAAAACGGTTGGACTTCTTCAATTGATGTTACAAGCTGGATTTTTAGTCACCGTTGATGGAAATAGTCGATTTGGAATTTTTAAGAATGTATTGGTTGATATTGGCGATTCACAATCCTTGGAATTTGAGTTGAGCACGTACAGTTCTCGACTCAAGCACATGAAAGTGTTTTTAGAAAAGTCATCATCCGATTCTCTTTTTCTCATTGATGAATTTGGAACAGGAACTGATCCTTCACTGGGTGGAGCGTTGGCTGAATCGATTCTAGAAGATTTGAATTATAAAAAGTCGGTAGGAATCATCACCACGCATTACATGAATCTGAAAGTGCTTGCCGATAAAACCAAAGGTATTATCAATGGTTCTATGGCGTTCGATTCGAAAAAATTGATTCCGCTTTTTCGGTTGGAGGTGGGAAAACCAGGGAGTTCGTACACTTTTGTAGTCGCGGAACGCAGTGGATTACCTCAATCGGTCATCCATCGAGCAAGAAAGAAGGTTCAGAAAAATAACTTGTTGCTAGAGGAACTACTCAACAAAGTAGAACACGAAAAGGCAGAAGTGAGAGCATAAGATTGAGCAGAACGAGGAGCGCATTCGTCAAAAGGAATTGCGAATATCCAAGCAACTAGAAGATAAATTCACTCGATTCGTTAAAGATTGGAAAGAAGCTAAAAACAAGAAAGCAGTTTTAGATAAATACAATACCAAATTACAAGCGCGCAGTAATGAATTAAGTCAAAAAGATTTGTTCAAGCAATAAGAATTAATCGCTTATAATCGAATTCATTTGAAGAAAGGGGTATTGGTCAAATTGAAAAACGGAGCTGTAGTTGGTAAAGTCGAGAGCGTGAAAGACGATAAAGTGATTGTTATTTTTGGGAATGTAAAGACTACAGCAGAGTTGAAGAATTTGATTATTGAAGAAAAGAAACCTAAAAAATCAACAAATAGACATACTGAAAATAAGCAAGAAATAGGATCAATCATAAAAGTATCCAAGCCTGAGTTGAAGACAGAAGTGAAAAAAGAAGTTGAAAAAAAGAACTCTTTCCGGCCACCAAGAAAACCGATTTCTAGAGATTAATTCCCATTTTGTCTTGAAAGCTCATTTGATTTAGTCATGTATTTTTGAGCCATTCCCGCGTTTCCTGAAATTTTATAGGCTTTACTTAAGCTCTCTGCCGTCATAAAAGAATTCGGAAAATAATCCATGTTTAGGCGAAGCACTTGAATGACATCATCCATCTTGCGTTTCTTCATTAATTCATTGGCCAAGCGAACCAATTGCTCTTCATTACTTGGATAAAGTTGATTGTTTGCTGGATTAATTTGAGCTAATTCCATTTTTAGAGTTTCTACTTTTTCTGCAAAGTAGGAATATGAAATTGTGCCGTCAGCTAAATCACGTTCATACATCAATAAGGCCAGGTGTTAATCCACTTTCTTTTTCTGAGGCATTCGCAAAGCGGCGTGTATTGGCTAATGCTTTGTCGCCTTGAATTAAAAAGATACTATCACCGTCAATACGAGTTATGTTTTCAAAATTCATAAGTGCAGCCAATGCAATCTGTGAATAGTTTTGACTTTCATTTTTGAATCCACCACATTCAGTTTTCCATAAAGTTTTCAATAAGGATTGCCCGCCTTCAGTAGGATCTATCTTATTGATGGCACAGGCCAAATTACCAGCACCGGCATGGTATGCATGTAATACTAATAGTCGAAACCATAAATCTGTTTCTTTGTAAGAAATATTCCTGCTGTCTAACATGGATTTTACTTTTGGAATACAAATAGTAGACAGAAGTCGAGAAGCGCCAAAGGCAGCTCGCTTTAAGTCGCTACGTTCATCCACATATTTATTTACTTTCAATCCATATTTAAGTGCCACACTACGCATGATTTGAAAGGGACCTGCGGCACCCACGTAGGACTTAGCTAAATGCTTTCCTGGACTCTCAATCAATAAAATGGTTTGTGCATACCAAGGATCAACACCGTATTCTTTGAAATAAGAAACTGCTTTGCTAATGGTGGGAATGCTTTTACGATGTTCATAGAATTCACTTTTTCCACTTGTCACATAAAGTTCAGAGCTGTAGTCCACGCAGAAATCTTCTTTTAATTGATTTTTGTAGATGGATTTTTCGTTTTCTGATTGACTTAACCAATCTTTATAATTTGATACCACCAATGGGGTCCGTGTTTTCGCAATATTGATGATGCACGAATCGGGCGAAAGACAAATGATTTGCTTCCAAAAAATAGGTTGTGCTAAGGTATCCCATGCCTCCGAAAAAAGTTGATAGTTATTTACTAATTCTACTTGAAGGGTGTCAGTGCTATTGATTAATGTTTTGCGAATTAATAATTCCTGCTTTTTTTGAATTGGACTTGGATTTTGAGCTTCTGCTTTCTGTACCTGATTGCAAGACAAGAGCAAGGGTAGTAAAGCTATGGAGAGAATATATTTCAACTTATGATGAGTGATCATTTTACATTTTTATGAGTAATACGAAAGAGTACAAGGGAGGTTTCTATTCAATATAGTCTACTAATTTACATTTTTTTTCAATGTTTTCAAAGCTAATTATTAGGTAAACTGTAAATATGCAAGATTTATTATCTTTTCAACGTCTTCCTGTGGAAAGACTTGGGTACACTCCATAGCAATGTGACTTAATCCCCAATAATTCGGAATTCTAACAAGTAAAGATTAATTTTGCAGTAAATTACGCAAAGAAATGGAAGGTAAGATTTTCAAAGATTCTATAGAAATTACAGTGTCTGAGGAGCTAAAACTGTTTATTCGTTCAATGGCTTCTTCCTATCATTTCGTATTTCAACAGGAAAAGTATGATTTTGTTCAAAGAGCCATGCAAATTGATTTGGTGGATCTTAGTGGCGTAGCGCAACTTGCTCAACGATTTGCTGCTCAAAGAGCCAAGGAAAAGATGGAATTGTCGAAAGATGAGATTTATTTGCTTTATACCATGATGGAGATGGTTTGCCGTAGTTTCTTGCACGACGTGGGCGACGATTATAAGTTGATTGCGATGAAAGTGAATCAAATTTCTGAACAAAAATACAATGAAGTAAGAAGTACGGAATTGTTGATCGCTCAAACTTTATTACAACAACTCAACACTGATTTTGAAGATGATCCGGATTTTGAGGAAATCAGAGAGCGGATTGGTTTGATGGATACTTAATTTGAAAATTTGAAAATTTGTCGATTTGAAAATGCAGAGATTTTTTTTAGGAAATGATTGTGCCATTCTAAATGAGAAAAATTAATTGTTTTGGTTTAATAAATTTGCTTTTATTAAAGATAACCATTTAACACGGAGATTTCTGGTTACCAAATTTTCAATTTGTTTAAATTCTTTTTTTTGGTCCTGTAATGTTTCCAAAATTTAATTTTGCAAACTAAAGGGTCACAGAGGTTTTCACCGAGGTCACAGTCTTAGTTTGGAATTTAAAAATGGAAAATTGAGTTTGTATTTTCAAATGAATTTGCCAATTTACCAATTTACCAACTTGCCAATTTTCAAAATATCTCGATGGTTCTATTTTGAACTTTTATTGCAAATTCAAACAAAGAATCGGCTTCAAAATCGGCGTTTTTAATTTGGGATACATCTGTAAATTTTCTTTTATCATCAACGAACAAAGTTCGCGCCTTCAAGGCTTTTCCAAAGTCCATATCAGAAGGCGAATTGCCAACCATCAAACTGTTGTGGAAATCAATTTCTGGAAAATCTTCCTGTGCACAAAGCCCCAAGTAGGGAGAAGGTTTACGCTTTGAACTACTACGATCTTCGTCAGTAGCCGCATAAATTTTATCGATAATGATATCACGGAGTTTGAATTCAGCTATCATTTTGTTGTGTATAACATCTAAGGCTTCTTGTGTCATTAGACCCGCTCCAACACCACGCTGATTGGTGACGACGATGATGCGATTAAATTTTTCTTTGAGTATGAGTAATGCTTCAAAAACATTGTGCTCGAAAAAGAATTGATCCCATGCTTTGACATAATCATTCGGAATTTCCGTGTTTATTACTCCGTCACGATCGAGGAAGAGGGTGAAGCTACTCACGCGTTGAATTTGAATAATTGTTCTTCGATGAGTTGACAAATGATATGCCCCATCAGGATATGGGTTTCTTGTATGCGGGGGTGTCTTTGCTGGGCGACATTAGCAAATGATCGCATAGATCTTTCATTTTTCCGCCACCTTCACCTGTCATTCCAACGGTGATCATGCCTAAATCACGTGCTTGTTGTAAAGCGTTAATGATGTTCTTTGAATTGCCTGAAGTGGATATTCCTACGAGTACATCTCCTTTTCTCCCACATGCTTTTACCATACGACTATAAACCACATCAAAGGAATAATCGTTGGCTACAGCTGTCATGTAGGAACTGTTTACGTGCAGTGCTTCAGCGTAAAGAGGGTCACGATCGGTATAAAATCTTCCTGATAATTCAGCAGAGATGTGTTGGGCATCGGCAGCACTTCCTCCATTTCCGCAAAAGAGAACTTTACCACCATCACGAAATACATTGGCGCAGGTGTTAGCTACTAATTGGAGGTTGAGTTGCATGGCTGAGTCTTGCAATAATCGTTGCTTGACTTCAATAGATGCTTTGATGATATCGTGGATGGAATTCATGATGTTACAAATTTAATAAACGCTTTTAATAAATACTGTTTCTAAGGTGCTAGGAGTGTTTCGATGAACGCTTTCCAAGTGTATTTTTTCTTTTCTTCCTGAATAGCAGGGAGGTAATTGATTGTGTCTTTTTCTACTAAGAATCGGTTGAGTTGTGTCGTAATGGAATCAACAGTTGCTTCAGCAACATATCCTGTTTTCCCATCTATGACAATTTCGCCAAGTCCGCCTACATTGGTCACAAGCATGGGTTTTTCAAAGTGAAACCCTAATTGAGAGATTCCACTTTGCGTTGCTGTGCGGTAGGTTTGTGTAATGAGATCAGCGATGGAGAAGTAATATTTGATTTGATCGTCGGGAATGTATTGGTTACGGATGATGACTTGCTCTTGAATACCTAAGTTTTTTACTTGTTCGAGGTAGGAAGTCGGATCATCGTAAAATTCTCCAGCAATGATGAGTTGATATTCTTGTGTAGCTTTTACCGATTTAGCAAAGCTCTCAAGAAGTAAATCTAAGCCTTTGTATTTGCGGATAAGTCCAAAGAAGAGCAGATACTTTCCGTTGGGATCTAATCCCAATTTTTTTGCTGCTTCTTCCTTGGTAACTCCATTTCCATAGTGATCATAAACCGGATGCGGACTATAACGGCAAGGGGTATCCGAAAATTGCTTTAGGTCTTGAGTTACTTGGTGCGACATCGACATAAAATCATCGCAAGCTGAAGTAAAGTATTTCGTTAAAGGTACATCACCCAATCTTTTTTCATGTGGAATAATATTGTCGAGCAAACCAGTTACTCTTGTCTTCTTATTTTTCTTTACGATGCGACCTATCTTTCCCAAACAAGGCGCCATAAAAGGGATCCAAAAGCGCAAGATCAATTGATCAGGAGCCAAATCTTTTATTTCAGATCCAATCTTCCACCAATTAAATGGATTTACAGAATGAACTTTTACCTGAATATCTAAATTTTCAGGTGCAGGATCGGTGCTGTATTGCGTTTTACCAGGGAAAAGAAAGTTCGGATATTGATAACTAAAAGTATAAATCGAAACTTTGTGTCCATCTTCCTGCAACGCCATAGCTAAACGTTCATTGAATGCGGCAATACCACCACGTAATGGATGTGCAGGTCCAACAATAATGATATGCTTAGCAGATGAGTGTTTCATTCGCTTTTTCTATTTCAGTGATGGATTTCACGACTGAAAATTAACAATTTTCGGTAGATTCAATCAAGTAATGATTTCGGTCTATACTGGAACGCCCTACCAATTCAGAAATAAATCCAGCTAAGAATAATTGCGTTCCAAGAATCATGCACGTCAAAGCAATATAAAACGAAGGACGATTTGTGATGAGACGTGCGTATTCGTTATTATACCGACCATAATTTACTAACTCCTAAATAACCGGCTAAAATAAATCCAAGAAGAAACATCAATGAACCCAGCGTGCCAAACAAATGCATGGGTCGTTTACCGAATCGTGAAACAAATGATATGGAAAGTAAATCTAAAAAACCATTCACAAACCTTTCCAACCCAAACTTGGTTGTTCCATATTTTCTTGCTCGGTGCTCCACTGCTTTCTCGGTAATTTTTGAGAATCCAGCCCACTTAGCAATTACAGGAATATAACGGTGCATCTCTCCATAAACTTCAATGCTTTTTACTACATCGAGGCGGTAAGATTTTAATCCACAGTTAAAGTCGTGCAAATTATAAATGCCCGACATTTTTCTAGTGGCCCAATTAAAAAAATTTACTGGGAATTGTTTTGCTGATAGGATCATATCGTTTTTGCTTCCATCCCGATACCAAATCAAATCCATCTTCCACAATCATTTTATACAACCCTGGAATTTCATCTGGACTATCCTGCATATCGGCATCCATCGTAATTACCACTTTTCCCGACGCCATTTCAAATCCTTTTTGCAAGGCAGCGGACTTTCCGTAGTTACGGCGAAATTTAATTCCTTTAAAAGAATTATTCTTCGAACAAATTTCCTGAACTACTTTCCACGATTGGTCTTTGCTTCCATCATCCACCAAAATAGCTTCATACGAATAGCCATGCTGCTTCATCACTCGATCTATCCACTGACTTAATTCAGGGAGAGACTCATCTTCATTATACAGTGGAACCACCACTGAAATATCAAATTGGGCTAAGTTCATTCTTCGTCTTGAAAGTTAGGTTCTCTTCTATAAAAAGCAGCTATGATAAATGCACAAATAATTCCGCCAATCATTTTGTTGAAGATATCTTCTACTGTTACTTCAATCATCTCTTTGTTAGTAATACTTTGAACGGCTAAGTCAAAACCTGATTCGCCAACTATGTTTTTCATAAGACCTTCGCTCAATTCCATGGCCTCAAGGCTTTCTTGTTTGAAGCGATCGAGCAGTTCGCCGTCAACATAGGATACAAAAAACCAAGATAATGCACCAAAAACAAATGCCGACGAACATGCGGTAAGGAAACTAACGCGGAATCCGTTCCAATATAATAAATAGCCCCCGTTTTCGAATTTGCGGTAATGACGAGTTGCTAAAACCATGAAAAGTATTGGTACCCAGGAGCCTAGCCACGAAGCTGGTCCAAGAGGATTGAAGTTCATCCAATATAAAAGCAGGAAAACAATGAAGGATACTAAACCACTGAGGGCTCCGTAGTTTAAGGCTGTTTTTAAGACAGGTGGACTTTGCATTTGCGCAAATTTAACTCAAAAAACTTTTCAGAAAAAATTGATTTTCAACAATCCCAAAATAGAAGAAAAAAAGAATGGGTAAGCTACTTATATCGCACCGCTCAACCACTTATCCTTGCTACCTTCCGGTCCTGGGGAGGTTTGTAGGAGCTGATCGTATAAGACTTACCCGGGACAAAAGTACAAAATCTAATCTTACTACTGTTTTTTAACAAATGAAATTTTGCAAGGATTAGAATATTAGTTTTGCGAAATACTAAATAATCTACCATGAAATTCTTTATAGACACCGCAAATCTTGATCAAATCCGTGAAGCTTACGACCTTGGCGTTTTAGATGGAGTAACTACAAATCCGTCTTTGATGGCAAAAGAGGGCATTAAAGGGAAAAATAACATTCTAAAACACTACGTAGATATTTGCGAAATTGCAAAAGGTGGTGATGTGAGTGCTGAAGTAATAGCAACGGATTTTGATGGAATGGTGAGAGAAGGAGAAGAATTGGCCGACTTGCATCCTCAAATTGTTGTGAAAATTCCGATGATTAAAAGATGGAATTAAAGCGATCCGTTATTTTTCGCAAAAGGAATTAAGACCAACTGCACTTTAGTTTTTTCAGCTGGACAAGGATTGTTGGCAGCAAAAGCAGGCGCTACTTATGTATCTCCTTTCATTGGTCGTTTGGATGATATTTCTTTCGATGGATTGGAATTAATTGAGCAACTCGTACATATTTATGGTGTTTATGGCTACGAAACACAAGTGTTAGCAGCAAGCATTCGTCATACCATGCATATTGTGAAATGCGCCGAAGCAGGTGCTGATGTCGCAACGTGTCCGCTGCAACCGATTTTGGATTTATTAAAACATCCATTGACAGATTCTGGTTTAGCGAAGTTTTTATCAGACGCGTCGAAAACGAAATAGATTATCGTTATTTAATCAGTTTTTTCAACCTGCCTGCTGCAGGCAGGTTTAATTTTCTAATTCTAATGTTGAAATTACTTATTGTTTTTCGAAAATTATTTACTCTTAAAACCTCTTTTATACCCTTTACGAAGTCTTTTCAATTTTTTGTTATCGTTGGTATAAACTTTTACGAGTTCGCGCCACGAAGATCCGGGGTTGAGTTTTTTATCGGTTTGTCCGAGCTGAAATCCAAGTTTATAGAGCGAACCTTCAATCATTTCGAGATCATAGTTTCGGTCAATTAGTATTTTGTATAAGGTCAGGGAATGATCCAATTCATTTTGCTCACGGTATCGGCTAGCCGCATAATTAATCATACCATTGGAACCTTTGTTTGTAATGAAAGCAAAGAGGTTAGGGTCATGGTCAAGTCCAAAGCTATTGATTTTGAATTCGAGGAAATATTTAGTTGCTTTCTCATAATTATCCATCGACAATTGAAAGCGACCCTTTGTTTCATCATTTTTGACTTCTTTCATCAATTGCAAATAGGTTACGGCAGGACGAATATTGAAGATGGCCGACTCCAAACTATCGATACTGATATTACAGTTGAGATTCAGATTGGCTATTTCTAATCCGTATTCATAACATGAATTTGCATGTAAGTATTGCATTTCAGCTTCTACTTCTTGACCCTTGTTGTAAGCAGAGTCGACGGAGTTTTGAGCGTTGATGCATTGTTGTGTGAAAATACCTTTTCGCAAAGTTTCCAATTGCTTGTTGATCTCAACATCCTCCATTAAAAAATATTTCTGTTGTGATTCAGTCGCCATATTGAACTTATCACGAGCAGCGGTAAGATTATTGCTTCTTACATAAGAAGTTCCTTCGAAAATAAATTCAAATGTTCGTGGACGAGCAGCATTAAAGATAAATGTTCTAAATTCTTTATTTGGTTTTAGGTGATAAAGTTCGGCAAGGTGATTCGCTTCTTCCAGTTTTTCCAGCGCGGCATCGTACATTTTTTTGATCAGTGAGACGCAATGCCTGCGAGATCGTAAAATCGTATTTTTTCTGATGAATGGCCTGCATTAATTGAACCGCTTCCGATCCATCTTGGACGTACTTTTGATTTTTATTTTGAAATAAGATTGCAGTTTGGGTAATAATTTCTGCTTGACTAAATTCATTGACAACAATTAACTCGCGTGCTTCAGTCAGATATTCTTTGTAAATTCCTACTTTCGCCAATGAGAAGCCTCGATTTAATTCTTCATCGCATGGTACACCATTGTACTTTTCACAAATGCTTCTTGCCGTTTCGTATTCATCAATGGCTTTCCTGAATTTGTTCTTTGTGTAATGCTGATTTCCGCGTTGAATGTATACCCAATAAATTTCCTTCAGCAAATCAACAGTATTAGATTTTGTATCAGAATCTACCGGCATATTGTATAAAATATCGTCTGACTTGCAAACGGCTTCGTGTAAATCACCTTGTTTAAAATCGATGACGGCGAGTTGGAAAAGGGCAGGAGTAAACATCGGATTTACTTCTAAAGCCCAAAGAAAATATTCTTGAGCTTTATTGTAATTATTATTTCGTAAAAATCCTAAACCTTTGTCAAAAAAAGTGAGATGTAATGTACTTAATACTTGATTGAACTCAACTCTTTTGGATGCAAGGAGATTGCTAAGGATGGTTCTTTTTTCTATTAATTTTCCAGGGTCGTGGGCATTTAATGGAAGTTGATTCTCATGCTTTGCAGCAAAAACTTCTCGAAGTATGTTCTCTGATTCTACTAGATTTCTCTGGTTGTTTCTAAAGTTCTCGAAAGCGAAGGGATTCCCTCCTTGCGTCAAGCCAAACGCTCGGTCGAGTTCGGAGATGGATGTGTAATAGCTGTTGATCTGTGCTTACTTTTTTTTTTCCAACTCTGCGGAGTTGCCAAATTTAAATTCAAAGTTAATGATATCGTATGCTGTAAACTGGTTGCTACTCGAATCGTTGTCGTTGTAAGAAGCCATTGCCATGATTCCTGTATCCACTTTTACACTGAGAGGCCGATCCCAAAACAAACCATTTTTTGCTTTTGCCGAAGCGAAAATTTTGCTTCAGTAGGTAGTAGATAATCGCTTACATCAAATCCTTTATAATTTATATCTCCACTTAAAAGCATTGATTCAGATTCGATATTGTAAACAAATTTCGGTTCACGCGTGATTACGTTTAATACTTGTCCGAAGGATATATAATAAAATGTGGAACGTGGAGACTTTCCATTTCCCTCAGCTAAGATCTTTATTATCTTTGTCGCATTCGAACCTGCAACATCTGAAATTGTTATTTTTTGATCGTAGTGGTACTCTTTTATGAATTTATTTTGAGCTTGGAGTTGGAATCCCACCAAAACAAGGAGGAGTGACAATGTTTTCATAACCGAATAATTACGGCTCCAAATTACAAAGGGAAATGGGTACTTACGAATAGTTATTCTCATAAGAAATACAAGTTGTAATCTCTTGGCATTTATTTAATTAAAATTCTGAGTAAATTTAACTTACTCCATCACCAACTTCCCCGTACTAATAATCTGCTTTTCATTGGAGATGGTATAAAAGTAAAATCCGGGAGGTGCATTGTTTCGATGAATTGCATGCGGCCAGGAGGTAATATCTTCTTCCCGCATTAATACACCCCGGCTATCATACAATCGAATATTATTGTTTTTAATTCCAGGCAAATTAATATCCGAAAAAGTAATTTGTGTTGTTTGTAGCATGGGATTGGGGTAACAATAGCTTTTAAAAGTTGATTTTCTACTTCGAACAAACCTGTAGTTCCAAACCCAGCGAGTCTGTTTTTACTACATATAAATTTTGAACACCGAAAGAATCAATTAATCCGCAAAGCATGTAGCCCCCGTCGCTGGTTTGGATCACGTCGTTGCTTGTATAGCTAACTCCAAAAGCAGGTGTGTAATATGGGAAATAATGTGCCCAAAGTATATTCCCTGCTGTATCTGCTTTTGTTAAGGTCATTCCAGCTCCAGACATAATTAAATTGCCATCTGAAGTGGTGGTAATACGAGAATATGCAGGAGCAACACTTTTTTTCCAAATACTATCTCCTGTTGCAGAAATTTTAAATAAGTTAAAGTCATCGCACAATGCAACCACACCTCCATCTGGAGTTGGTTCTATATCTGTAAAAATAAACATGCCACTATTATAAAATGTTTTATACCAAATTACAAAACCCATAGAATCCAATTTAGCTACATACATTGGATCAACAAATCCGCTACCGGCATTTCCACAAATAAAATACCCGCCATCTAAACTGTGCTTCACCGAATACAATCCGCTCAAACCATAACTTCGACTCCAAATGATGTTTCCAGAGCTGTCTACTTTTAAAAGATCAGGGTAGGAATTGTTGTAGCAGGCAATGATGTAGCTGCCATCTGAATTATTTATAATTCGCTTTCCTTTGTCCAAATTCGCATCGCCAAATAGTGCAGTATCTAACATATTAAGTTGTGTCCATTAAGTATAAGACAATGTCAGTTTGCACGTTGGGAATGCGGGAAGATGCAGTTCTATTATTGCACATTAAAATTCCTCTGCTGCAATGTCTCCTGTTACGCGCAAAAGTACTATCGCATTCAAAGAGTCACCATGATTCGTTTATTTTCAAATAAGTGTCATACGATTAGGTAATGATGCAATTGATGAATAATGCAATCCAACTATATAATTTTGATTTGGTAATTCTTTTACGGCAATTGCCAATTGAAGGTCCTGCAAGCTTGATAAATTCTTTGAAGAAGTTGCTGACCAAAAGGTTGGTGCAAAACAACAAGATTAAACCAATTAAATTTATTATGATTTTCATCGCCTCTGAAAGTTATTAAAAATAATTCTCCTAAAACTAGTTTCGCTTTTTTAAAATATAACTTCCTTTAGGCAAAGCCAATATTTGGTTATAATTTAATTTGCCAATGTCTTGCCCTAAGTAGGAGTAAACAAAATAAATTTCATCTGGTTCTAAGAATGTTGTTGCATGATTAGTATGAGGTAGCTGTTTCTGCTTCATTTAGTAAATTAGGGTTTGCATATCGAGCCGAAAAACAAGCAGGGCGGGTATAAAAATTAGGAGCTCGATCTTGGATTCTTAACGTGTCTAATGTGGCTAGTCCATATTTAAAAAGCATAGCCTTCGATTATATTACTGTTATGCCATCCAGGAAATCATTTGCTGTAATAATATTGTAAACCAGCAACTGATCCCTAAAAATATTCTGAGCTTCGGTTATATAATGTTGTTGAGGCCAAGTTCCAGTACCTTGTAACCATCTACCTAAATAAATGGTAGTATCGTTTACATCTAAAAGAATCCTCCGCCGAAAACATGGGCCAAATATTACTCATGGTGGTATTGTTTCCATAATGGTAAATGCGCTCGGCAAGTTCTGCTAAATCAGACCATCCTGTCATAAATCGTGTAGGTTCTTGTGTTATAAACCATTAAACGCGCCAATAAAATATCGCTTTGCTCCTCTTCCGTATTATAAACGGTACCTACCATAATCACATCACCATCGGCGAGTATTTTTATCTCTCCCGATGTATAAGACAACTCGTCACTGGAAAGAAGCTGCTGCCAATTTATTTGGGCTTCTTGAGCAAGTGATTTCGATATTGAAGATAAGGTTGTCACAACAACCACCATCATTAAAACTAGATTTTTCATGAGCATACATTTTAAAATTATATTAAAATGGATGGGAATGGCAGATCAAATATAAGAAAATAATTAGCATTTACGATAAATTATAGTAGTTTAGTGATGTCAAAATAAAAAAATAGAGATGCATATATTTGAAATAAAAGCGATAGATGAACTAAGCAAAGTAACCGACGTAATGGCAGCTTTGCGTCCTCAGTTGAATACAGGTAATATTGAAACCATCATTGGTGGCATGATGCAACGAGGATACCGTTTATTGTATTTGGTGGATGGAAATGAGGTAAAAGCGGCACTTGGGTTTCGCTTCACTGAGCATCTTATGTGGGGGAAATCGATTTATGTAGACGACCTCAGTACACTTCCAGGAGAAAGAAAGAAGGGGTATGCACGTAAATTGTTGGATGAAGTTATGACGATTGCTAAAGAAGCTCATTGTAATGAATTACACTTAGATTCAGGCTGCGGAGCACAGCGATACGATGCTCATCGTTTGTATTTGAAGTATGGATTTAATATCACTAGTCATCATTTTGCGATGAAGGTGGTTTAATTTCAATTGAATTTTTGAAGAATTTCAGTCGGTGCAAGTGAATCCATGTCAGGATTTAGAAAATGGTACTCGCCCTGATTTTTGAACCATGTGATTTGGCGCTTTGCATAGTTGCGGCTATGTTGCTTTATTTTTTCGACGGCATATTCCAATGTTGTTTTGCCTTCTAGGTATTCAAACAATTCAGTGTATCCTACCGTATGTAATGTGGTTAATTTTTTATAGGGAATAAGTGATTTTACCTCGTCCAATAAACCCATCGTCATCATTTGATCAACGCGTTGATTGATGTTTTTGTAAAGTATGTCGCGGTCAGGTGAAATGACGATTTTCAAAACTTTATAAGGAAGTTCTTTCTTGGCTTTTCCTAAGTACACAGAATATTTTGCATCGGTTTGCAAAAGTATTTCCACGGCGCGCATTAGACGTGACGGATTTTGTGGGTCAACCATCTTCAAATATTCTGGATCTCTTTCTCGAATAATTTCTACTAATGCTTCAATTCCATTTTCCCGATAGATAGATTTTACTTGTTCACGAGTGCTCGTATCCACGGATGGAATTTCGTCTAACCCGTCGGTTAGAGCACGAATGTAAAGACCCGTTCCTCCAGCAACTACTACATATTCTTTTTCTTTGAAAAGCTGGTTTAAAATTCTTTGTGAATCCATGGCAAAGATGCCCGCACTAAAGTGCTCATGAATTGAATGCGAGTTGATAAAATGATGTTTGATTTCATGAAGATCTTTCGCAGGCGGCTTGGCGGTTCCTATGGACATTTCTTTAAAACATTGCCTAGAATCTGCAGAAATAATTTCTGTTTTTAAATGTCGAGCAAAACTCATCGCGAGGGTAGATTTTCCTGAAGCGGTAGGTCCTCCAATGACGATGAGTGTAGATTTCATAATTGCAAATAATAGTAGCGTTAGTAACCAATCAATGTTTTTGAAACCAAACAGGGGCAGAAGTATTTCCGCCCCTGTTAATAGGTCAATTAAAATTTAAAATCATTAATAGTCCTCTTTTTGATCTTCATCAGCATCATCGAAATTCATTTCAGCGTCTTCAGCCTCGTCTGTTTCCGCATCATCCTCTCCTTCTTCTCCCATCCCGTCCATTTCATCGATATCTACACCTGTTTCAACTTCGCCCAATATACTTTCTGCTTTTTCTACTTCATCATCTAGCTCATCTTCCTCTATGATTTCTTCAGAACCATCATCATTTGTGATGTTTTCACAGGGGTAGTTAGGATGTACTGACGTGGTGCCACACCAGTGCTTTTGATGCAAATAGGGTAAGATTTTGAGCTATCATCTGTAGGTAAAATCTTCATAAGCTCAATCATAAATGTCCAATTGGAATCATGATCGCTCAAGTAGTATATCTTCTGATGAGGATCCGCAATAAAATCACAGAGACGTGATTTTTCCATTAGAACAGATTCATCACCTGCTTTGTTCTTCCGGATGAGTGTTGAGATTTCTTGGCCTTTAATCCAATTATCATTGCTCATGTAAAAAGAGCTTGGCTTTAAATTATCAAATCCAATGGCGGTTTGAATGCAGGTATGGAAATCACTAAAGTATTGAGTGCTTTTTATCTCAATGTCTCTGGAGACTTCGTCATAGTCCTCAAAGGTTACTCGGAATCGGTATACAGTAGGCATATTCTTTCTTCTTACTGCAAATATAAAACCGTCAAATTATTTAACAAGTATTAATTTTAACCTTATTTTATTTTTTGTTAACAGGTGTCAAATTCATCTCGCTTGCTTTCTCGATTAGATATTGGTAGGCGGCATCGTATTCATTTGGAATGATTCCATCTAAAATAGCTTCACGAATGGTGTTTTTAAGGATGCCAATTTCACGTCCTGGCTTTAATTGAAAAATTTCCATGATCATCTCTCCAGAGATAGGTGGCTGCCAATTTCGAACTTTATCTTTTCGTCAACTTCTATTAATTTTTGTTGGACAAGCTCAAAATTATTGCGGTATTTTTTTCTGCTTAAACTCATTTTTGGTGGTGACATCAGAATAACATAATTTCATTAAGTCGTCAATATCATTACCTGCTTCAAAAAGTAGTCTTCGAACTGCTGAATCAAGTAACTTCGCTTTTGGCAAGTACAATAGGTCTTAGGTGTAATAAAACGAGCTTTTGAACATATTTCATCGTTTCATGAAGAGGAAGTTTGAGTTGTCGAAAAATACCCGGTACCATGCGTGCTCCCTTGTCTTCGTGACCATGAAATGTCCAGCCATGTTCTGGATCAAATCGTTTAGTCGCTGGTTTCGCGATATCATGGAGTAGGGCAGCCCAACGCAACCATAAATCTCCGGATAATTTTGCGAGATTATCCAACACTTCTAATGTGTGATAAAAATTGTCTTTATGGCTCTTCCCTTTTACAGTTTCTACACCTACCAATGCCGATAATTGAGGGAAGATGAGGGGTAATAATTCAGTTTTGTGCAAGAGTAAAAATCCTTGGGAAGGTTGATTTGTACAAATAATTTTATTGAGTTCATCAGCGATGCGTTCACCACTTATTATTTTTATTCTCTCTCTTTGTTCGTGAATCGCTTTCAAAGAACTTTCTTCAATCGTGAAATTAAGTTGAGTGGCAAATCGAATCGCGCGTAACATGCGAAGCGGATCATCGGAATAGGTGATTGCAGGATCTAAGGGTGTTCTTAAAATTCCAGCTTCTAAATCTGCAATTCCATTGAAGGGGTCAAGTAGACTCCCATAATCTTCTTTGTTTAAACTAATTGCAAGAGCGTTGATGGTAAAATCTCTTCGTTTTTGATCATCCTCTAAAGTTCCACTGCTGACATTCGGCTTTCTTGAATCAAAGGAGTAAGATTCCTTTCTGGCTCCTACAAATTCAATATCATCCTCGAGCTATTTGATCGTGGCTGTTCCGAAGGTCTCGAAAACATTTACTTGATTCGGAATTCCTAAGGCTCTTGCAGTGATCTCTGCTGCTTTAATTCCATCACCTAAAACACTGATGTCGATGTCCTTGCAAGGTCTGTTTAAGAGCAGGTCTCGCACAAATCCACCAATGAGAAAACCTTGAATTTCATTGGATTGAAGAGCATGTGCAATCGTTTCAAAAACAGGATTTGTCTTTGAAATGTTCGCAAAATTTGGATATACTGGCATGGCATGCAAATTTAGTCAAAAGACCTTGGATGATAGAGGTTATTAAAAATGTGTGTTCGATTTTAGAGAAAATGGAAAATTTTATTTAACTTTAGGAAACTTTTAAGGGTGATTTTAATCAGCCGATTCATGATAGGGATCACCCATTTGATAGGCTGTATTTTCGAGTTTTGTAATTGGATATAACTTAATAATAGATACTATGGAAAAGAAACTTGTTTACGATATGCACACTGAGCATATTCAATGGATTAATAAAATGCTCTTTTATAAAGACGAAATGAAGGTGATGCAAAACAGATTGTCAGAAGTTGCAGGTAAAAATACCAATCAAGAGGTTCAGGCAATGGTAGAACATTTTCAGAATCAGCTAATCGTTCAAAATGAGCAGGCCGATATTTTGAAGCATACGATCAAGCAGTATGAGAATACCATTGAGTTTCATTTGGAAAAGAGCGATACTGCAGCGGATAAGTTAAGGTGGGACGATCACTCCGATTTAAGAGGAAAGGTAGAAATGTTTGAAAAAATAATCAATGAGCTAAGAGCAGAATTGATTGACTTCATAGCCAAATATATTTAATCTCTCTTTAAATCACTTTGAAGATCCTTAGGTCGATTTTTTTTAATCGACCTAAGGTGTATTTATTTGTTTGATATTTTACTATTTTTTACGAATGAATTCAAAGGAAAGTGCATGATAAGATATTGTTTTCCCCAAAATAATATGGAATTAAGCGAAATTTTGTACATTTACACATCTAAAAAAGCGATATGAATTTGACTGATATTAATTGGGCTGGATTTTTCTGCTCATCCTTCCTTGCCATCGTATTTCTCCAATCTGGAATTGATAAAATTGTAAACCATAAAAAAGAGTTGGGGTGGATTCAACAGAAGTTTGCAAAAAATGCACTGTATAATTATGTTGGAGTTTTATTTTATGTTCTTACTTTTTCAGAATTAATTAGTGGAATCCTGTCTTTTGGAGGGATGATTCATCTCTTGACAAGTAAAGGACCTTATATTGCTCAACTTGGTGCATGGTGTTCTTCGATGACATTACTCATGCTGATCTTTGGATTAAGAATTACAAAAGACTACAGTGGTTCTGCAACCCTTGTTCCTTATTTTATTGTAAGCTTGATTGGATTATTCTCGTTAACCTATCAATTCAATTTATTGGGCAATTAATTTTTTGAAAGCGATTTCCTTTCCGTCATTAATTACAATAATGTAACAACCTTTTGAAAGGTTAACTGTCAAATTGATTTTGTTAAGTGTACCTAATATTGTATTTAATTCTTGCTTGAGTACGATCTTGCCGCAAACATCATGTATGGATAAGGATGCTTGGGAGCTGTTCTGAGCAAAATAAATTAATTGAATGATCTCTCCGCTGGCGACAGGATTTGGAAAAACATGCAACAAAGAATTTTGTGGAACATTGATATCGCCCAACCCTAATAAACTATTGGCGAGTGCAAAGTTTGGAATCCCATAACCTAGGAGTGTGTCGGGTATCGAATATTGATGAGCACTTCGTTTCACTACTTGAATTATATCCATGTTAGATTTTTGTGACCATGCTTGCCATAAACAAGCAACTGCACCACACATTACCGGACCTGAAAAAGAAGTGCCATTACCCTGCGTAGGTTGATTGCCACTAAATGGAGAATATAACCAGGTATTTTGTCCTTGAGCAGCTACATCAGGTTTTATTCGGTTGTCATAAGACGGACCATTGCCACTAAATCCGGCATAGGCACCACTGAAATCAACTGCCCCAACAGCAAGAATGGAGTCTGCGTCTGCAGGAGCGCTGATATAGTTCCAAGGACTACCGCCTTCATTTCCTGCGCTGTTAATTACTAAAATTCCTTTTTGTGCTGCCCAATCAGCCGCAATCGTTACTGGGTTACTATCTCCATTCATGTCAGCGTAAAAATGATTCTGTGAAGGATCATTAAATTCGGTATAACCTAAGGAAGAATTGATCATGTCGGCACCGGCAGAGTCTGCGAATTCAGCTCCGATCGCCCAATTGTATTCCTCAATAATATATTCAGAGTTTGCATCTTCTGTTCTCAATAAGATGTAATCGGCATGTGGTGCAGTGCCTATCAATGTGTCAGGCACATTAGCAGCCATACAAGAAAGGACGGACGATCCATGGTTGTGATCGTTGTACACGTTTACTTCGTTATCTACAAAGTCCCAAGTGTACTTGATTTGATTGTGTGTTCTAATACTGTCAAAGCAAGACATTAAGTTGGCATCTAAAAATCCTGCATCTAAAACAGCAATCAATTTACCGGCTCCTGTATAACCTTGGTTATGCAATGACACGAGTCCCAACATATTCGTCTGATCAAAACTATTTCCATAATTCAATGATTGGTTGCCTTGAAGGCGCAATGCTTGTTTAGATGGTTTTACAGTCGAAACTAAGTTGTCGAACTTATTTGTGCGATCAGGATTCGGCTGTGGCTTACTTACGTTTTGAACATTTAACACGTATGGCAATTGACTAATGGCTGCTAGTACAGATGGATTTGTTGTTTCGATAATGGCAGCGTTGAACCATTTGCTCGCTCGTTTTACAGTTGCACCAGTACCGGCAACTCCAGAGAGATATTGTGGATTTACAGGAAGATCACTTTGATCAATTGTTATGTTTTGATTGTTCCTTCTGTCGATTGCTCGCTGAGAAAGAAAATCTAACGGAGAAGAAGTAGTAAAGGGAGAATTGTTTTTATCACTAAAAAAAACAACATAGCGATCCTGAGCAATAGCCTGGTGAACGCATGAAGCAAGAAGGATAACAACTAGCAGTTTTAATTTCATAAGGAGTAAGCAATTAGTTTTTCTTTGTAAATATATCCTGAGATTTAACAAATGAAGAGGAGTCCTTTAATGAGAAGCAGGTGTTTTTTAACCGATTTATTATCTTCTCTGAATTGGTAATTTGACTTATCGAAGATAACTCAAACAAGCTTTTTTTCCTAGAAAACCTTCAATAAAATCTAGAATATTATTAACTGATGACAAAAAGAAGGAAGAGTTAGCAGGAAAAATGTTTTTCTTCTTGAAAAAGACTGAAAGTCAAATGAAACTAAGGAGTGTAGGAGGTAAGCTTTTCAGTATAGATAAAGCCCGAGACGGTATCCCCGGATATGAAATTGAATTCCAGATCGGAAATATATCGAAAGTAGCAACCAATATTCTTAGCATATTTTTCTTCAGCGTAGTAATCGTTGAGTAAGTTAGCAGGTTCATCGTCTTCCTTCACAAGAACAGTTTCACTAAATGTTAAGCCGTTGAATGTATCCGGAATTCCTACCGAAGCATGCTCATAGGTTCTTGGTGTAAGTGTATTGTAGGCGTTTCCATTCCAGGTAATGCCATTGGTAATTGAAAATACGAGTTTTACAAATCGAATATTGTCTTCTACTTTTTCTGCACGCTGCGCATTTCTATGGGAAGACCATACTTTGTAAATGATCCAGTTGCCGCCAATGTCAAGCTTAAATCTTTCGATTCGTTGCGCCAATCGACCTTGATTATCTATAAAAGTGCCAGCTATAGTTTCTTTAAGTGGGTAACTTACGGTATCTCGTGTATTGGTAAATGAATCCCAATACACAGAGTCAACATTGTAATAGCGGGTGAGGCCTGAGTCGATGGGGAAATAGAGTAAAGTAATGTCAATTGGACTAACGAATGTTTCGTCGTCTTTTTTACAAGAAGAAATAAATAAAAGAAGGGTGAATCCTAATCCAGAAAGTATGAGATTTTTCATGCTATTGATTTAACATTTTTTTTACGTAAGCGCGGACAAATGGTTTAACTATTTATTGATTTTTGAATGAATCCACCGGCAACTACATCATCTCCCTCATAAAACACAGCACTTTGTCCTGGCGCTACTGACTTTACAGGCGCAAGAAACTGAACCCTCATTTCATTACCGTGTTGTTCAATTGTACTCATGGTTCCTGGATCTTTGTACCTCACCTTCGAAAGCACTTCTAATCGCTCTGGGATAGCAGCATACTTTACTAAATTGATATTTCTTACCAACATCTCTTCTTTATTCAAATCTTCAATTTCTCCTAAGATAACGGTGTTGGTGTCGGGTTGAATTTCGGTTACATACAAAGCTTCCCCTACAGCAATTTCTAAACCTTTTCGTTGGCCAATAGTATAGAAAGGGTAACCTCTGTGTTTCCCTAAGACTTTTCCGTTTTTATCTCTGAAATCTCCTCCTTCTAAACTTGTTTCTAATTCAGGTACGCGATTTTTTAAAAAGGCACGATAGTCATTATCTGGAATGAAGCAAATCTCATAACTCTCACTTTTATTGGCTAGTTCGTGTAAGCCCATATCACGCGCCATCTGTCGTATCGCACTTTTCTCCATACCACCAACAGGAAACATAGTTCTTGATAAACACTCTTGCGTTACGCCCCACAAAACATAACTTTGATCTTTAGAAGGATCATGCCCTCGAGAAATAACATGTCGACCATTTTCTTCTCTTACTTTTGCATAATGTCCGGTGGCAATGAATTCGCAATTTAACATGTCTGCACGCTTGAGCAATGCTTCCCACTTAATATGTGTATTGCACATAACACAAGGATTCGGTGTTCTACCTGCTAAATACTCATCTACAAAATTGTCGATCACCGATTCACCAAACTCACCTCTTATGTCTAAAATGTAATGCGGAAAACCGTACTCTACAGCAATGCTTCTGGCATCATTGATGGAATCTAAACTACAACACCCTGTTTCTTTAGAAGTAGACCCAGAGGATGCGTAATCCCATGTTTTCATGGTCAGTCCAATCACTTCATATCCTTGTTGATGGAGCATAATTGCAGCTACCGAACTATCGATACCGCCACTCATAGCCATTAAAACTCTTCCTTTCTTATTCATGGGTTGGTGCAAAGATATGGAAAAACAATATCTATGTAATGTAAATCTTTAATTGTCAAAACGTTAGGTTGTTAATTGGCTATCAAACCTTTAAATTGAATTTCAAATAAGTTCTTGTAATGCCCGCCTTTCTCTAGGAGCTCATTGTGATTTCCACTTTCAACAATTTCTCCTTTTTCCATAACGATTATTCGATCAGCTTTATGAATAGTAGCCAGTCGATGGGCAATGACAATGGATGTTCTTTTGAAGTTAAACTTTCGGTGGCTCGCGTGATGATTTCCTCGGTGTCAGTGTCGATGCTAGATGTAGCTTCGTCTAAAACTAAAATGTCAGGATTATAAGCATAGGCACGCACAAAGGAAATAAGTTGTCTTTGACCCGTCGATAATACTCCGCCTCGCTCTTGAACGATGAAATTATATTTCCCAGGAAGTGTGTTTATGAATTCATCAGCACCCAAATCTTTTGCTGCGGCTTGAACAGTGTCCATGGTTATCTGATCGTACCTCAGTGTGATGTTGTTAATGATGGAGTCAGAAAATAAAAATACATCTTGCAGTACAACACCAATTTTTCCTCTTAAATAATGTAAGTCAAAATCGTTAATGTTTATTTCATCAATTAATATTTCTCCTTTGTGGGTGGTATAGAATCGATTTAATAAATTGATGATGGTCGATTTTCCAGCACCCGTAGCCCCGATGAAAGCAACCATTTCGTGTGGTTGAATTTTGAAGTTGATACCTTTTAGAATCCAGTTGGGAGATTCTGTATTAATGGATGATTCATCATAGGTAAACCAAACATTTCTAAATTCAATAACTCCCATAATTTTCTCAGGATGTAATGTGCCTTTGTTGACATTGATTTGGTCTTCATCCATGACTTTGAAAATTCGCTCCGAACTTACCATTCCCATCTGTAATGTGTTGAACTTATCCGCTAACTCTCGAATTGGACGGAATAACAAATTTATGTACATTATGAAAGCTACTAGGTTTCCAAAAGTGACTTCATCTCGTATAACTCCTCCTGCTCCATACCAAACGATGAGTCCTATGGAAATAGCTGATAGGATTTCGACTACTGGAAAAAAAATGGAATAGTACCAAACCGAACGAATATTTTCGTCGCGATGTTTTTTATTGATGTCCTTGAATTTTTGGTATTCTTCATCTTGTCGGCTAAAAATTTGTACAATTCGCATGCCCGTAAGATGTTCTTGGACGAAAGTGTTTAATGCAGATACTTGAGTACGCACACCTGAAAAGGCAGATTTTATTTTGTTTTTGAAGATATTGGTGGCAAGGAGTAGGAGTGGAATCGTACTTAAGCTGATAAGAGCAAGTCGCCAGTCAACTATAAACATAACCGTTACAATAACTACTAGTTGTAGAATGTCTCCAATGATGATAATTAATCCTTCTGAAAAAATATCAGCTATGGTTTCCATATCTGAAACGCTTCTGGTTACAGAAGCTCCAACAGGTGTTTTGTCGAAATACTGAAGTTTGAATTGACTCATTCTTTTGAAAAGCACTTCACGCATGTCACGAATAACATTTTGTCCGAGGAGATTGGTGTACCATGCATGAAAGTATTGCAACACCGATTGCAACACTAATACGAACAACATCGCTACACTCATCCACAATAATCCAATGGCGTCCCCTGGCGATAAATAATGATCAAGGATGTATTGAGTCATCAATGGACGCAAAGGTCCAAGTAAGGCTAAAGTTAAGGTTAACCCAATCGACAAATAAAAGATTTTGCGATATGGTTTTGAGAATACAAATATTCTCCTCAGTAAATTTGAGTCAAAAGCTTTTCCCGATACGCTCATCTTTGAAAGAAGTATTGACGATCCACTTGAAGATAATTGTACTTTACCTCTTCTAAAAACAAACCTTGGGCAGGAACTGTTTTTCCTGCTTCAGTACGGTCTTTACTGACGAGAATTGCTTTAAACTCATCCAGCGATATTTTCCCTGTTCCAACTTCGTATAAAGTTCCTACCATAGCTCTGACCATGCCACGTAAAAAGCGGTTGGCAGACACTGTAAACTGGAGATCATCATTTTTCTCAATCCATTTGCATTCACTCACGATGCAGTTCTTGGTTAATTGATTGCCTCCTTTTTTAGCAAAGCAGGAAAAGTCGAGTTGTGGCAAGCATAATGCAGCGGCTTCATTCATCGCATCTAGGTTCACTTTTTGACGATTGAACCAAAAGTAATTATTGTTGAAAGGACTTGGTTTCCTTTTGATGTAATAACTGTAGGATCTTTGAATGCCATCAAAACGAGCGTGAGCATCTGAAGATACAGGAATTAAATCATAAACACGAATGTCGCGCGGTAGTAAGGAGTTAATTTGAAAGAGTGCCTTTTCGATATTGTCTACTTCAGTTTCAAGATCAAAGTGAGCATAAAACTGCGTAGCATGAACACCTTTGTCTGTTCGGCCGCATCCTGTAGTTTCGATCGTAGTACGGAATACGGTAGTGAATACGTGATTTATGTGATGCTGAATGGAAATATCATTGGGTTGAATTTGCCACCCAAAATAAGAAGTTCCATCGTAAGCTAAACTCGCGAAATAACGGTGCATTTGCAAAGATACTCAGGCAAATCTTTCTTTTTGTAAGATTTGTTGAAACATAGCTAATTGATTGGCGTAAAAAGAATTAAATTACTTAAAAAAAGCATATGTTCCAGCCATTTCTACCTTCAACGATTAAACAACATTTTCTTCAATTTAATTCAGTCGATGATATTCCGCAAGAAACATTTGACCGAATTAAAAAAGGTTTCGCTGAACAAAATTCTGAAAATCCATTGATTAGCATCGTGGTTATTGCGTATAATGAGGAAAAAACAATTATAAAGTCGTTGTCTTCATTGTCTTCTCTCAAATCTAAATATTCTTTCGAAGTAATTGTATCCAATAATAATTCATCAGATCGAACTCAAGAAGTATTGGATAAATGCGGCGTAAAATCAGTTTTTCAACCGTTGCAAGGTGTGGGGAATGCTCGTGATGCGGGCTTACAGATAGCTCGTGGTAAATATCATTTGTGTGCAGATGCAGATACTATTTATCCTCCAAATTATATCGACGAAATGATTTCGCCTTTAGAGACTGGAGAAGCAATTTGTACTTATGGTCGAGTAGCTTTTTTGCCTGATGGGAATAAGTCTAGGTTTGCGTTAAGTATCTATGAAATTTTTAAAGACATTGCAATTGGACTTCGTGCCATCAAACGTCCCGAATTAGTAGCTGGCGGAGCAAGCTTGGCTTTTTTTACTCGGATGGGAAAACAAATAGGTTGGAGAACAGACGTGGCTCGAGGAGAAGATGGTCAAATGGTTTTAGCGATGAAACGTTTTGGCAAAGTGAAAATGGTAAAAACAAGTGGTTCTAGAATTTGGACAACAGCAAGAACATTGGATAGAGACGGAAGTTTTTTTTAAGTTGATTGGAAAGCGAGTAAAAAAAGAAATCTCTAGAGTTCATTTTTACTTTATACCATCAAAACAAAGCGCTTAAATTAAGGTAGCGATTTAATAATATTTACAAAGCTTCTCGATTTCAAAGAAGCACCGCCAATTAATCCTCCGTCAACATCAGGAAGCGAAAAAATTTGGGCGGCATTTTGATCATTACAACTCCCACCATATAAAATGGAAGTTTCTTCCGCAACTTCAATTGAGTATTTTTTACGGATGATAGCACGAATGAATGCATGCATTTCTTGTGCTTGCTCTGGACTAGCTGTTAATCCGGTTCCAATTGCCCAAACAGGTTCATAGGCAATAATACATTTTTTGAAATCATCACCGGAAAGATGAAATATTTCTGTCGACAACTGTTGTTCTATTCTATTAAAATGAATAGAGGAATTTCGTTCTTCTAACGACTCTCCAATACAAAACACGGGAGTTAAGGATTGTTGAAGAGCCATATTTATTTTATGAGAAAGTAAATCACCTGATTCCTTAAAATACAACCTTCTTTCCGAATGTCCAATTAAAACATGATTAGCTCCGTAGGATTGGATCATACTGGCAGAAATTTCACCGGTATAAGCACCTGCAACATGATCGTTGCAATTTTGCGCACCCACATGAATTCTTGCATCACCTAAGCAAAGTTGCACAACCGCTCCAAGGTGAACAAAAGAAGGAAAAAGGATCACTTTGAGATTTCTGCTTTCTTCATCCTTTAACATTCCTGTGATTTCCGAAACCAAAGCAAAAGCTTCGTCCCTGTTTAAGTTCATTTTCCAGTTGCCAGCAACTATTTTTCGAGCCATAATTCTTTTTTTGAAAGCGTGGCAAAGATAATAAAATTGGCGAAATTCTTAAGGAGTAAAAACCGAGATTTTTACTAGTGAGCTTGTCATGCGTTTTCGAATAACTAGATAATTCATTCCATGCTGTAGTTCGCTCCCTGCAATAGTTTTGATTTGTGGACCTTTGTCAAAATAAACTCTATCTAATGTTTTTATTTCGCCACCGCTTTGATTGACTAAAACAAATTCAATCCATCCTGCATCTGGATTGTTAAAATGCACTGTTGTCTTATTTAGTGTACTTACGGGGTTGGGAATAACGGTCTCAAAGGTACTATTATCGTGGCTGTTATTTCGACGAAACTCGGATTCGAAAGGTCCAATGTCAACGCTGTTCCCTAAAATCCGGGTGGAATCATTAAAATCAAAATCAACATGTAATGTGCCCAAATTAAATCCACCGTCAATCAATACCGATCCCTCTTCTACACTATAATCATCCATAAGGGAATTCTTAAAACGAACGCTTGATGCATCTTTGGTGGTATAATTATTACTTACAAATATTTGCTGAGACATTGTATTTATTAATCCGTCTTCTTCGTTACTCGTTAAATGGCCGTCCTGAACTATTACATTATTTAATATATTATTCTTTGGAGCTCCTTTAGCATTGAGGAAGCGAATACCCTCAAATTTTGGATGTAGTATTAAATTATTGAAAATTTGAAAATACATCCCAGGCAAGGAGGCAATTCCATCAATATATATCCCATACTTTCCACTGGGTAAATTGTTTCTGTAACCAGGACGAATGATCTGATTGTTGTAAATAAATACATCCCCTAAACCCTTTGAGTAAATTCCCATTCCTTCGCCATCGAGTATTTTGTTATTGTATATTTCTCCTGTACTTCCTTCACCCAGCGTAATACCTGTCATTTGCCAGTCGGCCATCTGCTGACTGTCGTGCCGAATCTGATTGTGGTGGATTTTTGTATTGATGGCAGACGCAACTTGAATTCCATCCCACCCAGTGTTTTCAACTCGATTATGGTGAATATTCACATTTCTTAATAATGCTGGTAGTACCACCGAAGAAATTCCATTGCAATTAATGGTTTGTCCTTGATAAAAAGTACTTCCAATATACATTCCTTCTGTTCCAGTATCATGAATATAACAGTGATGAATATTGGTATTTTCTTGAATAAATGTATTTCTGTCGAATCCACAAAAAGGTTCAGTTTTGGCAGTGATACCTGAATGTTGTGAAAAGCCGATCTCGACATTTTCTATTTCAAAATCGCTACTAAAATCTCCAATGCTTAAGCCGCTACCAATGCGGTTAAAGATGCGAATTCCGTAGGTTGAATTCGCATCTCCATTTCCGGAGAGTTTTATAAACTTAGATTGCCTTATAGAAATTCCAAAATAGTGATCGCTGTTGATTTCAACGACACCCTCTGAATTCATGATGACTATAGGTAGATCCTTAGTTCCTTTGATATTCTTGAAGATGATGAAAGGACGTGTGCCTTTCTTTAGTAAAAGTGTATCCCCGGGTTGTAAACTTATATAAGGATTCAATTGCCCATCAATCACCCATACAGACGAGTCGGCTACCATGCTTTTTTGAGCGTGAGTATTCATCACGAAAAAAAAGCTGCAAATAAACAAAACTGAAAATGCGTTTTTTATCAATAGTCTATTATCGGTTTAATATTTTACTTTGATCGCGATATCCGGGTTTATCTTGATACCAATCAGGATACAATATACCTCCTGACTGAACCCAACTTGAAAACTTTAAGTAGGCTTGAATAATTTTATTTTTCTCGGTTACAATACCGAAATTATCAGGAATATTAAGGCACCAAGGTAAATTAACATCGGATTTATAAAAGCGTCCTAAGGCAGGATTTGTTCTGTCTTGACCGGTTCCGAATAATGTTGGATCAGCTAAACTTGTAGGTGTTTTGTCTGCCAAATGTACCTCTGTCCCTCGAGTCATATTACTAATCAAAAATGGGTTAAATGGCCCACTACCTAAGTTGGCAATTGGAATTGGGGAGATAAGGGTGATTTCTAGATTTAAAGTGTCGCTTACAACAACAGGTGATCCAGGTTCAGTATTTACATAGTAACCAATGGGGCGAGGGGCTATGGAGTTTGAATTGTCAAAAGCAATAACGACAGCATTAGTTTGTCCGGACTCTGTTCCATTAGGATTTAAAGAAATATAATTCTCGGATAATAATGTTCCTGTTATACTTTGAATGAAAGAGGGTGGGAAAGGAAGTTCAATTCCAAACCCGTGTTTGAATGATCCTCCCGCTGCTTTAATATATATTTTAGCTTTTATCTTTTTTACATGATTACTCGCATTTTGAATGGAGTTAAAACGATAACCGACAATCATATCGTTCATGTCGTAATCACCTCGGTAAGGCCATAAATCTTCAAATGCAAGATGCCCAAATGTATTTTCAGCTGGATAAAAGGTATTGTATGCTAAGGTGGGGTCAGAAGGATAATCATCTTGTAAATCCGGAACACCATCGTTGTCAGTATCAATTCCGGTATTTACGTTATTCACAAGGTTTGAATAAATTGCGTTTGCTGGATATGATGTCATGTAGAAAACAGCATCATTAAAATCATTATCACTTCCTGTGGCTCGATTTAAATCTTCAAAGCCAATAATCATTTTTTGTTCTAACGAATCCCAGAGAAGAACATTATGTGCTTTGTCGCTTGTGTTTGGCTCAGGATTAAGTTGATTGTCTGAATAGAATTGAGCATGCCCATTCCCTACTTGTGCTGTTGAAATATTATAAGAATTCGCTAAAAGTACGAATCCAATAATAGTATCAATACCGCAAGATCCAATATGTATTTTGTCGCCGGTGAGCAAATCGCCTCCTGAATTTGTAAATGAAAAATTGGGAAATACCACATTCAAGTTAACAATATCGTTTGTAGATTGCGGAGGATTATTTTTGTGGTATTTGTAATAGCCAATGGTGTTTCTGAATCCAGCTCCTTCATGTACAAAAGTCATCCATAAATCTGCATTTTGATTCACAGACAGGCTCGAGCTAACATTGGACGAAATATATTGTGGTGAGAAGGTTGGAACAGATCTGCGTTCTGGTAGAGATTGGTTAATTCGATTTAAAAAAGAACTACTTACTACATCACGTGGATTTACCAAGTAATTTGGAACACCTTGTGCATTCCATGGACCCATGTAAATTTTGTTTGGAACAAAACTCAATTTGTTGCCGATGCTATTCCCAATAAAATTTCTTTTGTTGATGTCAGTAGAAATGACGCGTTGTGGATTGCTGCTACCAATTGTTAAGTTTAGATAATTGCCCTGTATGTCTACAACGGAATTATTGGGAATTCCAATAAAATCGGTATTGACAATCACATGATGAATAGTTTTGGATATTTTAAAAGTTTGATTCAATATACCACTTGAATTCGAAGAGCCTACAAATAATACTTCTCCATTATTTTCTGGAGTATCTGTCATGATTCTAACTTTTACTCCAGGAATGGGCTGGTCGTTACTTGTTAAAATATTGATCGTTAACGTTAGATTTTTTGTTAAATCGTAATTGAAAGTAGCAGGAATTTGCAGCTGCTGCATATCAGTAACGACAGCAGTTCCATCTGGTGCTTTGTATTCATCAATATCTTTAACGCACGATTGAATCCCTAAAATGCAAATTAGTGCAACCCAATGATATCTACCTAACACTTTTTTTCTCACTTTGTTCAAATTATGTACAATAATACGCGATTCAACATGTGGAAGTTGAATTACAAATGCTATATTCTTACAGTTTGAATTACTGCTAAAAATCAATCTTTGTAATATTTTGTGTAATGAAAAGTAAATAAGCACTAAAAAAATTTAATGTTTTAATTCAATTTTAAATTGTTGTGGAGACCTTTCTTTCCGATCTTTCCCAAATGGAGGATTGTTTGCCTTTAGAGAAACGAAGAAACCCTGCAATGGCTGCATAATTCATCATGGTTAAATAATAGGGTATAAAGAATGCCTTTATTTTTACTTCCTTTTTTTCGAGATAAAATCCAATCCATGCTAACAAATAAAAAGTTATATGTGCATACAATATTGTAAAGTAGGTCGAATTTTGTGATGCTAAATAAATATTCATAGGTAGGAGGCAGAGTAAAAAGAGTGGAGCCAATGTCCATCTCAATACTCTATGCGACACATATTGGAAAGTGAGAATGGGATGATTGAAGAAATTAAATAAACTTCCCAAGCGGCTCATAGCTTGCCACCCGCCTGCACAAATTCTAATTTTTCTCTTTAATTCTTCATGACTATTGGCTGATGCGGTTTCAGTAGCTGTTGCCGTTGGATCGTACATTACTCGATATCCCGCTTGAGTTATTCTTAATGATAAAACAAAGTCATCAAGTATGGTGTCTTCTTCCAAAGGACGAAATAAATGTTTTCGAAAGGAAAATAATTCACCAGCTGCACCTACTACTGTGTGTAAACGTGCATCGAATCTTTTCAACATGGATTCGTACTTCCAATAGAATCCTTCACCAGCTCCTGCAGCATTTTCTTTTTCAGATTGACTGATTCTTTTTTCTCCACTTACTGCACCAATTTCTGGATTTATGTAATGACGCACCATGTTTTTGATTGTGTTGGATGGTAGTACCGTATTCGCATCTGAGAAAATGATGATCTCACCCTCCGCTTGAGCTACAGATCTGTTTTCAGCAGCTGATTTACCTCTTCGAATAGGATCATGTAAAACTTCAATGTTGGAATAATTTTCCAATTTTATTTGTGATCCATCAGTACTTCCATCGGTAATAAATAAAATTTGAAGTTTTTCTGTTGGATAATCTAACTGTAGTGTGTTATGAACTTTGTTTTCTAAAATATCTATTTCATTATAACATGGTACAATGAATGTAACAGTAGGTTCAAAACTAGGATTAATGACCGTGTAAGATTTGGTAACTATCTCTTTGATGCGAACGAGTCCATACAGTAGTATGCCATAGCCAAAGTAGGCATAGAAGATGATAGTAATGAATAACCAGAATAGGATTTCGATTGCGTTCATGCTGCGTCTCTTAGTGGTGAATAATTTGGTGAAACCTTTTCCCAGATTTGGGTGGTTGAATTATATTGTTTGATGATACGTGCAGGATTTCCTGCCACAATTGAATAATCCGGAACACTCTTAGTGACGATACTTCCGGCGGCAACGATAACGTGTTTTCCAATTTGGACACCTGCCGTAATGACGGCATTAGCACCGATCCAACTGTCGTTTCCTATGCAAATGGGTGAAGTGGTACAAGGTTGAAGTCGAATGGGGGTATGAATATCTTCGTATCCATGATTCAATCCTGACATAACCACGTTTTGTGCAATGATGACATGATTTCCAATTTCAACTGGACCAATCAGAACATTGCTAATTCCAACCCGTGTATGGTCACCAATTTGAACATGTCCCATTCCATTATTAACTACTGAGAAATCTTCGATTGTCGAATTTTTTCCGATTGAAAAATTGTTGAATGGAAGAACATCCATTCGGGTGTTCCAGCAAATTCTCGATCCTTTTCCCTTTTTATGCTTAAGTGGATTTATAAATAGTCTTACCCAAAGTCGGGGACGGGCTTGATTTTTAGGCATGAGAAGATATAGCAAAATCTTCTTTATTGCAGGATTTTTCTTGATGCTTTCAATCATAGTAATGGTTGTTACAGACGATATTTTACGTTGGTTTTCTAAAATAGTTATCGTGAAATGATCTTTAAGTAAAACCCTTGTAACTGATTCAAACTTTGAATCGTACAAGCGATCTATGATTACTGGACAAGATATCGTAGTCGTTGGGTTGCAACCTTGGGACATTAGTATTGGCAGCAATTGCAAGAATATTGCAATGGAGTTGGCTAAGAACAATCGTGTACTCTACGTGAATCCTTCGCTCGATCGAAGTACCTTTTTCAAAGGCAGAAATGACAAGAAAGTGCAGTTTAGAATAGATGTGATGAAAGGCCGGAAAGATGGATTGGTAAGAATTACCGAAAATCTCTGGTGCCTTTACCCGAAGAACATGATTGAATCTATCAATTGGATTCAATTCAAGGGAATTCATGATTTATTGAATAGACGAAACAATAGATTGATCGCAAGTGATATTCGTGGCGCTATGAATCGTATTGGGATGCGCAGAATTACCTTGTTTAACGATCAAAACATGGTCAGGTGTTTTCATATGAAGGAGTATTTGAACCCTGATGTATTCGTTTATTATATCCGTGATAATTTAAGTACAATTCCTTATTTTCAGAAGCACGCCATGCAGATGGAAGCAGAGTTGATAAAAGAAGCTGATGTGGTAGCTACTAATTCTGAGTTTTTAGCAACGTATGCACGTGAATTCAATCCGAATGCACGAATGGTTGGACAAGGATGTGATTTCTCGATGTACTGCGAGCCGGAGAATATTGATGTTGCGGAAGAATTGAGTTCTATAAAAGGCCCAATCATTGGTTATACTGGATTTTTAACTTCAGTGCGTTTGGATATACAATTGCTGGAAGAATTTGCTTTCAAAAACGACCAATTGAGTTTAGTACTAGTAGGACCAGAAGATGATTCTTTTAAGGAAAGCAAATTGCATCAAATGTCAAATGTGCATTTCTTGGGAAATAAATCTCCTGAATCATTACCTTCTTACATAAAAGGTTTTGATGTCGCAATTAATCCACAAGTGATGAATGAAGTGACGATGGGGAATTATCCAAGAAAAATTGATGAATATTTAGCGTTGGGTAAACCAGTTGTGGCCACGCATACTCCTTTTATGGATTACTTCAAAGAATATACTTATTTGGCGAAAAATTTGGAAGACTATGAACAAAAGATTGCGAAAGCAATCGCTGAAAATGATGCCGAAAAGGAAATTGCCCGACGGAATTATGCATTAACTCATACTTGGGCAGAAAATGTTAAGGCAATTTCAGAATTGATAGAACCCTTCTTGTTAACTAACGTACAAAAACTAAGTTGAACACATACATCATGAAAAAAACTCAAATTAACATTGGCCGGTACACTGAATTCACAGAAACCGTTGACATTAAAAGATTAAATTTTATTGCTGATATTATTCAAACGTATTGTGTTCCTGGAGCGCGTATTTTGGATGTAGGATGTGGTAATGGTAATATAGCCAAAGGTATTGGTAGCTTAGGCTATGAAGTGCTTGGCATTGATTTTAGCGAGAATGCTATTCGCTATGCAAAATCTAAAAATACACTTCCAAACGTTAAGTTTCAAGTCTGTAGCGCTGAAGAAGTGACCGATGGTGATCAGTTTGATGCTGTGATTTGTAGTGAAGTATTGGAGCACTTGAATAATCCATCAACACTGATGACTACATTGGCAAAAATGCTTCGTCCAAATGCCATATTTATTGCTACTGTTCCAAACGGTATGGGACCTCGTGAATTGCTTGTTACACGTCCGGTTCAACAAATGACCAACTCTTGGATGGGAAATGTAATCAACGGTTCGAAAAAGATGATGGGTTATAGCAACAGTACGGTGCAAAGTCAATCGGAAGATTTGACTCACGTGCAATTCTTTACTAAGAATGCAATTACTGAACTTATCTCTTCACATGGCTTCGACTTGTTACAATTTAAACATTCAAACTTCATTGAAAAGGTGTTTCCTTATTCAATGCTTACGCGTCACATCAAAGCGCTCTCAATACTCGATAATAAAATGGTAGACTTCCTCCCATCACAGTTGGCAAGTGGATTTAACACTGCTTGGAGAAGGAAATAACTTATAGGAAAAAGGTGATATTGAAAGCGGTCGGTTTGAATTTTCAAACCGACCGCTTTCAATTAAAGGTGAAGATCAACTAAGACGCTTTACGCTGTTTAAATGCATTTTTTTCTGATGCGTCGATGGCTTTTGAAATAACCCGCAAAGGTGGTTGAAAAGTGTTCTTGTATAATTCAATTAATTTTTTCGTGGATTCTGACCAGCTGAAATCTTTGCATCTATTAAAACCTTTTTTGATTAGTTCTAATCGTAGGTTCTCATCATTGTCAATTTTTTCAATTCCTTTTGCCATGCCTTTTGGATCAAATGGATCCACAAGTAAAGCAGCTTCATTTGCAATTTCTGGCATGCATGAGCAGTTGGAAGTAATCACTGGTGTTCCACACGACATAGATTCTAAGATGGGTAATCCAAAACTTTCTCGAATGGAAGGATAAAGAAATACAAAAGCTCGATTATATAAATCTGGCATGTATTCATGATTCACATAGTTGGTTAAATGGATGTGATCTTTTAATCCAACCAAATTATATTTTTTAATGATTTTGCTTACCTCAGATAACTTGAGGTCGGTTATAACAATTTTTCGCTTTAATTTACCTTCCATTAATAGGTGATGAAAAGCGATCAAGGTATTAGTTGTATTATTTTTAGGATCTGTATTGCCATGCACCAAATAAAACGGTTCGTTGGGTAAGTTGTATTTCAGTTTGCTCGCAAGTGTGCTTTGTTCCGGCTTGGGGGTGAAATTACTCGAACTAGCATTATTTATTATTGCAATTCGGTCCTTGAGTTGCGGGAGCGTGCTTGAAATTTCAGACTTTTCTGATTCCGAGACCGTAAAGATAGATGTTGCCTTTGGTAAAACTAATGGAACAATAAATTTTCGATAGGCATTGCCAATTCTCTGATATGTTGATCCACCTTTGAGTTGAAGATCCTCTCGTAGGTAAATAATGTCGTGTAAAGTGATGATTCTTTTACAATGCAAAAATAGGGGAGAGGTATTCCCTGTAGAATGAAGAATGTCAAGTTGATATTTAATTGCAAGGAATGGCAGTAGAAATTGTTCAGCAATTGGACTTGGGATTCTTGGAAGTTTGACGATCTTCACATTCGAAGTGCTCTCCAATACAAAAATATCAGTATCCTGAAAACAAAAAATAAAGTATAAGTTTTTCCTGTCAAGATACTGGATGCGCTTGATTTGCTCAAGTGCTACAATATCCATCCCATGCTTATTTTTTCTGAATATTTTAAACGCCTCAATCCCTATCCTCATGCTTTTATTTTTATGCAGCCATTTGCATTCTTAGAAGAAGTGAATGATACAAGTCTTCATTGTTTTGGATCATCATCTTTAAGTCAAATCGCTCTTCTACTGTTTTGCGAGCTGCTTTACCAAATCCTATTCGTAATGATTTATCTTGATGTAGTTTTAAAATCGCTTCTGCTAAGGCTTTGTGGTCTTTGCAAGGAACAAGCAGTCCGTTTTCACCGCTTACTATGGCCTCCTTACTACCATCTACAGGAGTTGCGACAATCGCTTTACTCATGGCCATAGCTTCTAACATTCCAATGGGAAGTCCTTCCCAAAGCGATGGAAGCGTGTAGATATCGAATGCATTTAATACTTCTGGAATATCTGTTCTAAAGGGATGAAAAGTGACCATGTCACTCACACCTAGTTTAGCCGCAAGATCGATGCTTTGTTGTTTGAGGTCTCCATCTCCGATGAAGAGAAATTGTACATCACGTGTCACTTTTGCCACTTCAGCGATGGCTTTTACCAGTGTAAATGGGTCTTTCTGGATAGTCATACGTACCAAGAATCCAACCACTGTTTTTCCTTCCTGAATGCCTAATTCTGAACGTAGATCTCTCAAATTGTTGTTCGCATTGAATCGATCTAAATCAATCCCATAGTTGATCACCTGGCTACGTTTCATGCTGAAACGTTCCAATCCATCTCTTTGGTTTGAGTTAGAAACACTGATGGTACGATCAACCTGGTTGGTTAAAAACTTTTCAGAAAATTCACGTGTCCTACGAATAGGATAACTTTGGTCTTGATGAAAACTCCATCCATGAACCGTGTAAACAACAGGTAGACCTAATGATTTTGCAGGGAAAAGAGTATTACTTAAGGCCCTAGTTCCATGCGCATGAAGTATGTCTATTTCTTCTTCAGCTAATATTTTCTTGACTGAATTGTAGGTCGATAGATTGAAAGGCTTCAAGGTCTCGATAACATGTGTCTTGATTCCAAGTTTTTTGAATTGGTCAACCATTGGTCCATAGGTAAATGAAAGGACTATGGGTTCGAAAATATCTTTATTTAATCCTTTGACTAAATCAAGAACATGGGATTCACCACCTCCAATTTGACCTTGACGAATTGTTTCTAATACCTTAATTTTTTGTTGTGTCATGAATGTTGGTAGTTTAAATTGTAGTTTTTTCGAATTGAGCAGAATGAGGAGTGTGAATAAATTGCTTGTTGGCTCCTTTAATATTTAACATGGCTTTGCACATGACCCAAATTGTTTTTGGTAAACTCATCATGGCATGAAGCATATCTTTATTCCAATAAACGCGCGGAATAGCAATAGCATATGCTAATGCATATGAAACTACCAGTAGAGCCCAAAGAAAGGCTCCCGGTTGAATTGATGGTAAAAATAAATTGATTGTAAACATGGAAAAGAGGATTCCTAAAAGAATCACTTTTGGTACCAATGCATAGTGGGTCACCTTGTTGGCATAGTCTATTCTTCCTCTAAGCAGATTGTAGATTCCTCGCATCCAATATTTTTTTAAGTAAACAAATTGGGCAGCTACCCATCGCGATCTTTGGTTTACAAAAACATCGGATTTTTGTACTTTCTCATCTAATACAATTGCATCTTCCAAGTAAACGATTTGATGGTTATCATCGATTAATGTCATTTCTAATTCTTTATCAAATCCACCTACAGCATCTATTTCTGACATTACCTGCTTCAAGTATAAGTAAGAAAAAGCCATTCCGGAGCCAATAACAGAGGAAGAAAGACCAACTGCAATTTGTCGTTTGCGCATGATATGATTGTTTACTTCTTCCGAAATTGCATCCATAATGGCGTAGTTTGTGTTTTTGTTTTTCTCCATGCGATGCCCCTGAATAGCATAACAACCAGAAACAGCTGCAGCATTCACTTTATCAAGAAAATCGATGTGCATGATGTTATCTGCATCCAAAATCACAACTAAGTCATAGTGCTTCTCAATTTGACTAAATGCAGCGTTGATGGCTTTTGACTTTGTACTCTTTTCAAAGGTGACCGGAAATAATTGTAAGGGTAGTTTTTTTAACTCTTGTAATGTCTCATCCTTCAATGAATCTGCAATAACATATACATCATAACGATGCGATGGGTAGTTTTGTAAAAGGGCATGTTTGGCTGTATTGAGAATGACTTCATCTTCTTTATAAGCGGGCATGAAGACTGCAATTTTTTTATATTGATTTTTATTGTCGTATACTCTAGGTCGATAAAAATGTCCTGCAATAGAAAAGAAAAGCGAATAGAGTACAGTGACCATGCAAGTCACAAAGAGTAGTATAGCGATGAAGTTGAGTAGTACCATATGCATTTAAGTTAATGATTCATTTCTGTGGATGTCTTTTGCTGTAATGTTCCAAAGAACACCTTTCCAAAATGCTTTGAGCATGTCCAATTTTCCTTTAAGAAGATATTGTATTGAGTTTTTTGGAATAGAGATTAACGTAAAGAATAGAATGCTAAAGAGGAGTTGAAAACCTTGTACGTTTCTGCGTTGATAAAGTAGTCGATTGCGAGTAAGGTAATAGGTCTTTAATGTACTTCCTTTTCCGGTCGACATGGATTCCTTATGATAGATTGTGGATCCTGCTTCATACCAAATGGAGAATCCAGCTTTTTTTATTCTTTCGCAATAGTCCATTTCTTCATAATACAAGAAGAATAGGTCGGCCATCAAACCCACTTTTTCTACTGCCTTACGAGAAATCATCATGGCGGCACCATGCGCTCTGCTCGTTTCATGGGATTTACTGTATTGTCCAATATCCTTTTGGCCGAAACCAATTGATGTTCCTCTACCGGTATATGGGTTAATGGGATTGAAACCTGCAAATTGAATTACTCCTGGACTATGATGGAAAATAATTTTTGGAGAAGCAACACCTATGGACTTATCATTCTCCATGAGTTCAATAATCGGTTGTAAAAACCCTGGATCTACTTCCGTGTCATTATTTAAAAGAAGAAAATAATCACCTGTTGCGGCATTTAATCCTAAGTTATTTCCCCCGGCAAAGCCCAAATTTTCTGAACTGCTGATAAATTTTATCCAAGGATGATTTTGCAAAATGCAACTTGCATCTTCTTTGGATGCATTGTCGACTATGATTACCTCAAAATTGGGGTAAGTAATATTTTTTAGCGATTCTAATAATTCGCACGTGACAGCCGCACCATTATAATTAATGCTAATTATAGATACTTTAGGATATATTACTGATTTCATCTTCTTGTTTTAACGAAGCTTTCTTTACAAAAGTTTCTCCAAGAAACATGAATACAAGTGAAAGGTAAATGACAGATCCTGTTGGAAATTGTCCAAAAATTTGATTGCCATAACTAGCAAAACATACGCCGAAAAAACCACCAAAAAGGGCGCCTAGCTTGAATTTAAGCTCTGAATCTTTCATTTTAAAGAGAAAAATAAAACGATTGCCAATAAGATAGAGTAACATACAAAGATAGATGGTTAGTCCAACAATTCCACTTTCCGCCCATATTTTTACATACCAACTATCGAGTGGTGTAGTTGCTAGAAATGAGCCCGGACTAAATCGCTGTCCCCAAGATCCCGCTGATCCAATTCCACCTCCAATGGGTCGTGAAGCTAAATACAATTTAAGCTTTTGCTGATTTTCCAAACGAGCCATAAGTGAAGCATCATTAGGATCTAAAGCAGTACGCATTCTTCGCACTTGATCATTATTCTGACCAATGTTTGTGAATTTTAAGATTCCAAATGCAAGAATGCCCATGATAAGTCCTGGAATAATAATTTTCATATTATTACTAACTAAAAAGTAAATTGCAAATCCAGTAATGGCAACAAATAAAGCCCCTCTTGTTCCAGAAATAGCCATTCCATATAAACTGATTAGACTGGTGAAGATGTAGAAATATTTTTTTCGCTTTGTTTTGCAGGGACCCATCGCTAAAATTCCAGCAACCACTCCTGTGTGTGCTTGCGCAGCTCCAAATTGTCCTGCATCAGAGTAAAAAGAAAAAACTCTCAATTTTCCAAAAAGTACGTGTGTGGCTTTTGCACCTGAGTCGAGCCATAATTGTTCTGCTGCATCAACTCCAATAATCATTTGTTTCATTCCCCAAAAAGTGGCGAACAACGATAACCCAAACCATATTTGTATGAATTTATTTAGATCTTCTTCGCGATATAATAGAATTAACGCTAATGGGATAGTTGCTACGAAATAGAGTGAAACTCCTCTTACAGCATAAAACCAAGCTTCAAAACTTCGTGCTTCGGGGTTTACAATTTCGAAGACCGTATAAGCAAACCAAATCAAAACTGCAGTCATCAATGGACTTTTTACACCTGGCGATTCAAGATCTTCTTTTGTTCTAAATAGTACGCCAAGAGCGGTGAGTAATAAAATAATATCTACACCTAAGCCAAATGGTCCATCAATATATCTTGTGATTCCATTCGCAAAAAAGCAAAAAACAAACATGGCCCACATTCCAAATCGCGGTTTAGCAACAATGAGACCTACAAATCCTAGTGCAAAAGGGAAAGCTGCTAATCCAATCATGGATACAATTCCCCCCTTACTAAAAGTAATTCCAAGTACAATGGCTAGGAGCGCCAGGATTATTACTTTTAATACATCTTTTACTTTGATGTTATTATGAAGCGGAATTACCAACTCTCATTAATTTAAATCTATCTTTAACAATTCGGGCCATGTCTAACAAGGTATTGAAACCTGTAGTTATCGTTTCTTTGATGGTATGGTTTAAGTATTTCTTCAAGAAGAAATTCCCAAATATCACTCCGGTAAGGAATGTTAAAATGGATACTGCAGCTATGCTTCCAATATTTCCAAAATAATGAATAGCAATGAAATCTCCAGTAACATTTACAATAAGCATTAGAATTACTTTTAAGAAATTAAGATAAGGCTTTCCAATGATATCTAATGTGATTCCGCTAAATCTATCGAGCGGAAGGAAGGCTGCATATACAGCCAAAATTCGCAATACGTGAGCAGATTCAGCATATTGAGCGCCTCCTAAAAGTACCACCAATGAATCTGCAAACAATATGCTTCCTACTATGAAGGGAAGCAGAACAAAGCTAAGTAGACCTGTATAGCGGTAAAATGTTGCTTTAAGTTCTAATTTCTTTTCTGGTGAACGGAATTTTGACATAACAGGCATTGCCGAAGCTGCAAAACTTCTTAATATAATTTCTATTACCTCTACTAATTTTAGTGGAATACTGTAGGATGCTAGGTCACGAGCACTTAACATAAATCCAATAATCAATGTGTCCGAACTTCTGAGTAAATTGGAACCCATCATGGTTCCCATACTGAACTTCCCAAAATTGAATAAATCCAGCATCATTTTTTTTGTTGCTAATCGCACTGTTCCAATCATTGACCAACCAGCCCACAGCGATATGGCACTTGGCAGTAAGCCAGAAAAAATAAATCCGGCTAAAACGATTTCAACACTGCTGCTTTGTACGATTAATGCTATTAATATGCAGGTAACAAAACTGAGTTGATTTAGTAATCGTATGTAAAGTACTTTTTCGAATGAGGATCGAGCTTGTAATAACCACGCTGCATAGTTAAATGGAAGTGTAGTGATAGCTGCTAACCAATACCAAGAGAGAAATAATTTAAATCCTTCATTACTGATTAAATGTGAAAAGAAAATGTCTGCAAAAATGGTGACAATGGATAAAATTAATGTAGTGATAATGCTTATGAGCCAACCTGAACCTGCTACTTCTCCAAATTGTTCTTTTTCTGAGGATGCCGCAAAGCGTACAAGTGATGTGTGAATGATACCAGCTCTAAGTAAATCAGCAAAAATATAAGCCGTCAGAAACATGAACCATGCTCCCATGTCATCCTTTGAGAGCAAGCGAGCTACTAAAGCCAAACTTCCAAATCCTAAAATTGCATTGGTTACGTTTCCCGCTAAGGATAGCGTGTGCTTATTTTTAATGAGTTTTCCTAGAAGGTTCGACACGTTTCAGCAATTAGTTGGTTGCCTCCCTTTACGCTTTTTTGAAGTCAAATGTTACGACTCTTTTAGCAATCCTTCTAACATTGCTTCGTCTTTTTGGAATTTCACCTATTATGGCTTCTAATCGATCTAATTCAACCATATTTAATAGAATCATGGGTTTTACTTCAGTAAGGCTTGTAAATAGGTTCAAAGCCCTTGAATCTGATTCTGACCATACACGTTCTGCAGATAATACAAGTAAGTTGGTTTGAACTCCTTTAAGGAGAGTATTAGGAACAGAGAATTTACTCAATTCTTCCAATTCGATTATGATGATAGCATAATCCGATTTTTTAACACCTAAATGAAGAAGCCAGTCTGAAATGTTTTTTGCACTTCGAAAATTTTCGTCTTGAGGATAACGTATCGATTTTATTTTTATGGAATTGTCGAATGTGAGCTCTTCAGTGCCAATATATAATATGGAACTAAAATGCTCCGCAAATTTATCGGCTATTTTTTTTCCAGCAAAAGTTTTTCCTTCTCCTTTTTTGATGCTGGAGAGGGTAATGATAACAGGTTCCTTTTCCTGTTGAAAAGCCTCTTTATTTTGTACAATAAAGTTGGATTTGAAATGTGATAGGATGGATTGATTTAATTCATCAATTAGAACCATTTTATCGATACTGCTGTAATTTGGAAAAGCACTTAAAAATTTTAATCCTGTATATTTTTCTGCTCTGCTGGTGCTTTGAACTGTTTTTCCTAACAAGGATTTTGCAAGAATTATTGCTAACGTTAGAATAAATGTGGCTACAAATGCCATAATCACTAAGATCATTCTTTTAGAGGGTTGTGGTTTTAGTGGTAGAAATGGAAAATCCGTGATGCTTAAATTGTTTGACATCTCCAAACTTTGTTGACGTAATTTAGCCATGTTTAAACCATGTAATACGCTTAAATATTCCTTTTCATTGATGTCCACTTCGCGTTCGATACGCTTAAGATTGGAACCAATAGGTGCTAGTTCTTTATAAATCCCATCAAAACTATCCAGTCTTTTTAAAATGACTTTTAATTTGGCTTCATTTTCATCTACAGCCAGGTAGTTGCTTAGCCACTCATTAAGCATATTAGCTCTTGGCAATCCTTCTGGTGTATTGTTCCATTTATATTGACTTTCTATTTCGTCTTTTATGGATTTTTTAATTTTTTCTGAGTCCGCCCGATATTGATTTAGCAAAGCACGGTCTTCATTGTACAATTCTGCGTTGGCTATTTTATAAGTTAGTTCAGATAATTGTTCTCTTAATTTCGAAAGTTTCGCATTTACTTCGAGAATGTTTTTCTTCATCTCGATTTTCTGTTCCACTTTTTTTAAGGCTGCTCTCGAAGCATCTAATGATTCTTCTTGTTTTTGCCGGTCGGCAGTTACATTTTCTTTCGACTCTGCCACAAACTTCGCTTGTTCGTAATAGTTGATGATTTTATTTTGTGAACTGTAATCTCTCAATCGATCTTCCGATTGACGCAAACGCAAGGCTGCCTGACGTAACTGTTCTTCAAAGTAATTTACTACATTATTGGTCTCTTGTCCTTTGATGCCTTTGTACCTGGAAATAACAACATCCACGATGTATTGCAATGTTTGCTGGCATACCGCAGGATCATTGCTTTATAGGAAATTTCAATCATATCACTCGACTGTTTTCTCAACGCACTCATATTGGCTGAGATTACGTCTAAACTATAAATACTGCCCGGGGCTGTGAGCAGTTGAACGATTTCATTATTTTCCTTTGCTTTCTTGAAACTTTCAATTTTGAAAAAGGTCAGGTCTTCCGACCCTTTTACAATTAATTGTCGACGTAATTTTTCAGGAATACTTTCTCGGATTTTGTTAAAGTTTTCTTCAGAAAGTTCTTTGTAACTGGGTTGCTTAACTAATAGATGTTTAGCAAGAAGACGCATACCTACTTCTTCAATGGATTCTCTTGACTTGATGGTAGCCATCAAATTGTCGAATGCATTATTTACTGCAAAATAGTCAACTCGATCATTTTCTCCTGATGTAATTCCATAGCCACTTGCAATTCCTGTATAGACTTGCGTATTTGAAACGTATTCTTTTTCGTGTTCCGAGTGAGAAAAATACAACACACGCTGTTAAAAGAGGAAAAAGTATCAGTAGTTTCCAATTTCTAAATATGGTCCGAATGAATTCAAGAAGGTTCACTTTATCTTACTAAGGTATCTAATCGCTTTCCCAATAACTTTTCTAATTGCTGATAATTGGTATAGAAATCTTTTTGGAGATTTCGTAATCTGTTTCAGCTTTGGTGGCAATGGCCGATATAGAAGAGAAATCAGCAATGGAAATGTCTCCCTGCGAGAATTGTTTGTCGGCCATGTCTAATAATAATCTGCTTGTCCCACGTGAGGCACTAGCGATCATCATCATTTTATGTGCTGTAAGCATGTTGTTATACTCATAAACGACCTGGCGAGATACATCCATTCTGATTTTTTCCCAAGTTTGCCTTCTAACTTCTAATTCGTGTTTGTACACGTTGATTCTACTTGTTCTACCAAAAAGTAGGAATAGCGGTACATTCACATTCAGGGCTAACCTGAATCCGGTTTGGACGGTTGCAGATTGAATGGCCTCAGGTTCTTGATTCGTATTGAAAAATGAATTTTGATTTCCCATTGATTGAGTAAAAGTTCCAAACACTCCATTTTGCCACTCTCTGCGAGCGAATTTAATCTGATCTGTGCCTGCTTCAATTAATGCATCTTGAGCTTTCATTGTAGGACTATTTAAAGCTGCAATGGAAATGAGACTGTCGAGGGAGACTAGTTGCTCGCGAATGTCTTTGGTAAGATCAATTGTTTTTATATTGGTAATCTCGCCATTTGCCTCTATTAAACCTTGATCTTGAAGACTACCGTTTTCTGCTGTTTGAGCAATTCCTTTTGTAGGGTTGATGAGAAATCCTATGAATAAAACAAATGAAATGGAAAGGTATATTTCCTTTATGAGATACATTGTTATACGTTTTCACTTTGGAGCATAGCTGGAAAGGTCTTCATGATAATTTTTAAATCAAGTAAGATGGAATGGTTGAGTGCATAATTATTGTCAAGTGCAATTCGTTCTTCTTCAGACATATCTTTTTTGCCACGTTTCGTAACTTGCCACAATCCAGTAAGTCCGGCGGGTGCTAAGAATCGAAATGCCCGAGTATCGGTAGTAAGTTTTTCTGCTTCATAAAGTGGGAGAGGGCGATTTCCAACCAATGACATATCTCCTTTAAGGATATTGATCATCTGCGGAAGTTCATCAATAGAAGAATTACGTAAAAATTTTTCCAACTTTTGAAATCCGTGGATCATTTTTCGCCTTGAAGAATATGCCTTGCTTCTCCATATCCTTGAGAAAGAAATAAAAGTTTTCACAAAACTGCTGGTTGTCCGTGTACATGATAGGAGAGCATGCTTTGCCCAGTCGTTCACAATCAGGACATGTTTTCGGAATTTCTATAGCGGGTCCTTCAGCATATAAATTAAGGTGAGTCATATTTCCGATACTTTTATCTGCACCGGGTATCATGGTTCTGAATTTTAAAAGATCAAATATTTTATAATTAGACCCTACTCTTTTTGAACGATACATGATGGGGCCTTTTGATTCGATGCGAATAGCTAATGCTGTAAGCAATAAAAGGGGAGAAGCAAGGAGTAAAACGGTAGATGAGAAACTAATATCAATTAACCTTTTTACAATTAAACTCCTTCGACTATATAATGACAGTAACGAATATCGACCATGCTTGTGCGTAAATAAATGGATTACTTGAAATAAGGTAGTAATTACTTTTTCAGTAGCAACAACATCTAAATAACCAGCATTCAAAAATTGATTAATATTGGAACGGTCCGGTTTATCCGAATATCCAATGATAATGGTTTTACGAAATGCAGGTTTTGCACGAATAATTTTCATCGTTTCACCCGATATTTCAATCGGAGTATAAACAGGAGTAACGATAATGTCAGGAATGTGATCCTGACGCATATAATCAAACGCAGCTTCTAAATCACCAAAACATTTTATTTGATGTTTCGGAAAAGCTTCTGTTAGTTTATTTTGTGCTTCGGTTAATGGATGAATATAAACTACTTTCATATTGCCTTCTCAATTACTATGCAGCTTGAGCTCTTCTAAATATTGCTTGTATTCTAATTAATAATTCTTCTGGATTAAATGGTTTTTGCAAGTAGTCGTCTGCACCTGCAGAAAATGATTTAATCCTGTCTTCGCTTTTCTGTTTGCAGGACAACATAATGATCGGTACGGTGGTCAAACCTGGTTGTTTGCGTATGCTCTCTGTTAGCTCATATCCATTGATCATAGGCATGTCAATATCTACAAGAATTAGATCTGCAGTATTACCTTCATGAATCCAACTCATGGCTTCATATCCATTGTCTTTGGTAAATACGGTATAATCGTCAGATAAAAAATTATCCAGAAGCATTCTGATGCTTAATTCATCATCAACTACTAGTATTCTCTTTTTCATGGGGTATGTTTCTAATAAGTTTTTTTTACGTGAATTATTTCCCAAAGGTTCTGCTTTTGTAATAAGTATCTGCCTTTTTTAATTCATTCATAGTTTTTTCGACCTCTAATTTGATTGCAGGCCATTTTTTCAAGATCTCCTGTTGATTATCTGCTAATGTAGCGTGGTTTTCTATCCACTTCATCTCGCTTTCTAAATAAGAGTTTCCTGACATATTCATATTGGGAATCAGTTTGTGAGAAAACTTGTTTACTGAAATCCAATCTCTATTTTGAATCGCGTTGTTGAGCTCCTTGATAGTAGGAGGAACTGTATCAATTATGGCATCTAGCATTTTTACGATGAAGCTTTCCTTTCCTCTTGAAAAACTTTTTAATACGTGTAAACTAGCATGCTTCAAAAGCAGGTGTTCCTCAGGATTGATTTCGTTTTTTACTTCAATCGATTTTCGAGGTTGAACTACTTTATTTGGGTGAAGATATTTTTTTATGAGTTTAAATAGTTGAATTGAACTGTAAGGTTTGAAAATTGCTTCGTTCATTCCTAATTCTTTGAATTTTAATTCGTCGCCATTTTTTGCATTCGCTGTGATGGCAATGATTGGAATATTTTTCTTATCATCGGAAAACTGATTACGTATAAATTGTGTGGCATCAATACCATCTAAAACTGGCATTTGAATATCCATTAATATAATGTCATAATGATTTTTCTGATATAATTCAATGGCAATTCGTCCGTTATCAGCTATATCTAGTTCTGCCCCCCATTCACTAATTAATTCTGAAGCAAAGAGCTGATTGACTCTATTATCTTCTGCCAGGAGGATCTTTATTCCTTTCATAGAGCCTTCCAGACTCTTTTCCTTATTTTGAATGCCCTTCAAAGTTTTTAAATTTGATTTTTTCAAAGGATAGTTCAAAGGAAAAGGAACTCCCTTTTTCATATACACTTTCAAGTTGGATTTGGCTATTCATTAACGCAAGTAAATCTTTTACGATGGAAAGGCCTAGGCCAAGCCCTCCATGTTTGCGACTTGAGTCACTATTTACTTGTGTAAAGGATTCAAATATATTTTGAAGTTTACTTGATTGAATTCCTAGTCCTGTATCCGTTACTGAAAATCGAATTATACATTCTGTTGCCTTTTCATTTACCAAATCAGCGGCGAAACAGATTTTACCAGATTCGGTAAATTTAAACGCATTGCTTATTAAATTCATAAGCACCTGATTTAGTTTATTAGCATCTCCAATGAGTATAGTATGTATCTCATCGTCTATAGTACTTACCAATTCAATATTTTTTCTAATTGAAATTGGCTTGTAAGTATGATGTAAGTTGTAGAATAAATTTGATAAATCAAAGGGCAATTTTTTTACTTTACTTCTACCTTCTTTCAATTTACTAAAGTCGAAAAGGTCATTAAAAACGACCAGTAGTTCTTCAGCATTTTGTTTAACCGATTCTGCATACTTTTGTTGCTGTTCACTTAGTGGTGATTTTAGAAGTAATTTTGTGAGCCCAACAATTCCATTCATAGGGGTCTTAATTTCATGACTCATGTTGATAGAAACAACTCCTTGACACGGTTCGATTCTTCCGCTGCTTGCTTTGCTTTTTTTAAATCGTTTTCTGCAGCAATACGTTCTGTAATATCTTGTGCAAATCCGATAACGTAATTTTCTTGCCCTTCCTCTATAACTTTGTAGTTCTTGAATAGCAGAGAGATGAGTTTGTTCGATTTACTTTGAACTTTAAGTACCCCTTCAAGGATATGAACAGTTTGTAAGCTCAATAAATATTCTTCTAAAAATTTTGACCGTAGTTCTAATGGCATGAAATCAGTAATGCATTTTCCAATAATCTCCTTATAAGTATAACCCAATAAGTCACAACCTGCAGGATTCATAGAAAGAATAATCCCAGACATGTTATGGGTACAGATTACCGCTTGACTATAATTAATTAAATCACGATTTCTTTTTTCACTTTTGATAATTTCTTGCTCGTAATTTTTTCGGGTGGTAATATCATTAAATAAAACTAAGTAAGCGGTTTTCTTGGAATTCGGATTGATCATGGGCGTTGCAGTACCCTCTAGCCATGTAATTTTATTAAAGTTGTCAACGAATTTAATTTCTCCTTGCCATGTTTTCCCTTCATGTAATAGCGATTTAGCGGATTCAATGGTATATTTTTGATCCATTGAAAGTATTTCTAAAGGATGGCAATTTGCCACATCATGCGATCGTAAGTTTAGGAGTAACTCTAGCTTTTTGTTGATGGAAACTATCTTTCCCTTTTTATCGAGGATCGCTGATAAGCTAGATTCATTGATGGCATGTTTTATATTGGCATTTTCTACACTTGACTCTTCTTTGAAAAGTTGAAAGATATTGTCAATGGTTTTATTTTTGATATCGTCCTTTACATAAGAAGTAGAAATAGCTTCCAGAAATTTTTCCATTTCCGGATGCTTCGGTAAATTATTACCAAAGTACTTTGCAAGTTGACGTTCGAGTAAAGGATGCATGATAAATAGATCTTGCATTTTCTACGTAAAAAGAAACGCATTGTTACTCATAATGACAAGAAGTAGGTAAAAATTCTTGTATAAAAATTAAGGCGGTAATTGAAAATTAATTAGTCAATATATAGATTAATACATTGATATTCAATAGTTAAACTTTATATTATCGCATGTCGAATCTTCAATAAAGACTGTAAAAGTTCTTCAACATGGTCCAATGCAATCATATTGGCACCATCACTTAGCGCTTCAGCTGGATTAGGATGTGTCTCCAAGAATATACCATCAGCACCAGTTGCGATAGCAGCTTTTGCAATGTAGCAATAAGCTCAGGTCGTCCTCCTGTAACTCCAGAGCTTTGATTGGGTTGCTGCACACTGTGTGTTATATCCATGACAACAGGATACCCAAATTTTTTCATAATAGGAATTCCCTCTGTAATCCACTACCAAATCTGAATAACCTAAAGATGTCCCACGTTCCGTCAACATGATTTTACTGTTGCCAGAATTGAATATTTTTTCAACTGCAAATTTCATGGCTTCGGGTGAAGAAAATTGTCCCTTTTTTACATTTACAACTTTATGGGTTTTCGCAGCAGCCACTAATAAATCGGTTTGACGACATAAGAAAGCTGGTATTTGTAAAATATCGACGTATTCTGCTGCAATTGCAGCTTCATGGCTTTCGTGAATATCTGTTAATAAAGGTAAGTTCAATTCTTTTCCTACCTTGCTCAAAATGCCTAGTGCTAATTCATCACCCATGCCTGTATAGGAATCTATTCGAGTACGATTCGCTTTTCTAAAGGAGGCTTTGAAAACAAAATGGAATACCAAGACGATTGGTAATTTGTTGCAATTTATGCGCCGTCTTAAAAGTGATTTCCTCATTTTCAACTACACAGGTACCTGCAATTAAGAAAAAACTTTTTGTGTCGGTATTCTTTAAATGTGGGATATTAGGATACATCTTTTTTTTGCAAAGATAATAAAGGATTTAGGAAGATGGGAGGTAACCAGCCACGTTGTAGCAGAACTTCTATTGGAAATTCATGCGTACTAAATATGAATTTACTGATGTTCTTTATTCTACAAAGAGTACTAAACCCTTTAAATACTCTGCCTCAGGATGATATATACTTACGGGGTGATCAGCAGGCTGGGTGAGTTGATGGATGATTTTTACTTCACGCTGTGCTTGTATAGCTGATTGGAAAATTATTTTTCTGAACAATTCTTTGTCAACTGCTTGAGAACAACTAAAAGTAAACAATAGCCCTCCTGGTTTAACATGTTTCAATCCTTCTGTGTTTAAATTGCGATAACCAATCATGGCATTGCTGACTTGATTTAAGTGCTTTGCAAAGGCAGGTGGATCCAGAATGATGATATCATATTGCATGTTGAGTTGACGTAAATAAGACATAACATCCGAGGTGCTTGATTGATGCTTTCCTTGAAATTGATTCGCTTTAATATTGAATTCTAAGCCTTCAATGGCACGTGCTGAACTGTCAACTGAATGTACTTCAGTGGCTCCTCCTTGCAAGGAGGCCAATGAAAAACCACCTGTATAAGAAAATGTGTTAAGCACGGTTTTGTTTTTGGAATATTGCTTTAATAATTGGCGATTATCTCGCTGGTCCAAGAAGAATCCCGTTTTTTGTCCATGTATAAAATCTACAGAAAGTTTAATTCCATGTTCTACTACTATATCATCCGGAATATAATTTTCTCTTTTTGCTAAAAATATATTTTCTGATTTTTCGTGTCCATGCTTGGCCATAGTTTCACCACTTTTATCAAAAACAGCATCCACATAGGGCATCTCCTCAAGGATGAGTTGAGCTAAAAAGCTTTTGATGGATTGCATGCCTAAGGTGTAGCTTTGAAGCACTACTGTATTGCCATAAACATCCGCAATTAGACCAGGCATCCCATCTCCTTCACCATGGATGAGACGGAAGGAATTCGTCTCCTTACTCGGAAATGATAAGTGAGCGCGAAGTTTTAAACTCTTACGAATTTTTTTCCGAAAGAACGTATCATCTAAAACGTTTTCGTGGAAGTCTAAACAACGTACACTAATGGTACCGCGTTGAAAATGTCCAGTAGCCAAATATTCACCTTTTTCAGAATGTACTTGGACAATGTCTCCATTGGATAAAGTAGCTGGTTCTTTAGCAATAGCACCGCTGAAAACCCATGGATGCTTCTGAATTAATGATCTTTCTTTGCCTTTTTTTAATTGGATAATAGGGTAGGGAAGTGACATATTTTAGGACGTGAGAAACGGATTTTCTAAAAAGCAATTATTTGGAATGATTTACTAACAGTGATGTTTTTTTCATTTATTATTCTTGCAATAAAATTCCCTGTTTGACTTTTTAATGGAGTCCAAATAAATTCTTGATTACTCTTGATTTGAGTGTTTAAGATGTTTTTTCCTTCAGCATTATAAATTTCTAAAGTGAAATTTAAATTTTCTTTGCCATCGGTTTTAAAATTCACATTTCCCGAAGTTGGATTGGGCCAAATTTGTAAGTCAAGTAGGCTGGGGGCGGATGGACTGATCGAACCTGTGGTGAAATCACGATAGCCCATCACATATTCACCACGTTTGAGTGTGTCAAGAGTTATACTCCCAATTTTGTCAAACTTGTTTCCTGGAGATAATGTAAAACCATTTACGAGTTGCCAATCGTCTTGTGTATTGATCCTGTAAAACAGTACTAAGCTGTCTTCAGTTCCTGTAATTAAGTTAATGTCTAGATGACCTGCAGATGTGCTTGTCGTTCCATTATAGCTAAATGTTGCCTTCGCTAAAAAGCCAGGCTTGAAAATTCCATCAACCTTCCAATAGCGATTGTCACTTAATCGAATTCCAGTTCCACTACTTGCATTTTTAAATGGATCCGGTTTTACCCAATGTAATTCAACTCGAACAATACTTGTATCTCCTCCGGTAGCTATAACATTTGCATTGCTGTAGGTTTCAAAAGGAATGAGGACCTGTAGTAAAACAGTTTTTTTCGTAGTCAGAATGGCATCACCATATGATCATTTTCTGTCGATGGAGTACCAAGTAGGATTAAAATTGAGAGTGATCGGAAACGTATTGGTGATACTATTCATTAATAAAATTATTGTTGTGTCATTGATGCCATCTGTAAAATTCACTTCCACTTTCATTTCATAAATCGCAGAATTTCCCTTGCTCTTTTGACGGGTATGCAAAATAAACTGATGTGTTGATTGGTTAACTACTTCTAATGAATCAATATCAAAATGTGGGAATCCAGGAGTGAAAACCCAGTCATCAAAAAAACGATTCATGTTTATACCACTGCTTGCCGTAAGCTCATCTCTTAAGTCATAACTATTTACAGCACTGTTCCCCTTATTATTCATAAAATCTCTACATCCTTTGAAGAATAAAGAATCTTGCATATAAAAACGTAAAGTATGAGCTACATCCGCCCCTTTATTGTAAACCGTTGGACCATAAGTGTGATCATGCGGTATATTGATTAACGGTAAATATCCATTATCAGTGATGTGTGCGAATGGAAGTACTTTTCGGTGATTGGTTCTGATCCAATCGCGGTATGATGTAACTCCATATAGCTTTTCATTGGTAAAAGCCTCATTAAAACTTGCAAATCCCTCGTTTAACCACATATCACCTTCTGTTTCGCAAGTAGTCCAATCGCCCCACCACATATGTGCCAATTCATGAGCCCAAAGTGTTTCATAGGTAAGCGTTCCGTTAATATATGCCGTTCCAATATGAATGCTGCTAGCATGTTCCATCGCTCCTGAGTTGAATGGAACTAAACAGTAACCCACTTTTTGGAATCGATAAGGACCATAAGCTTGTATGAAATTTGAAAGAACAGAGTCTAAATTTTGAAATGTTGTGTTTACTTTGTTGGTATCATTGGGCATACAAGCAATTTCTACAGGGATATTTTGAAAGTTTCTTGTCCAGGTATAATAGGGGGCTATAGCAACGCTCGCAAGGTAAGTAGGAATAGGTGTCGTTAAATTCCAATTCCAAGTGTTGTTACCATTCGCGTGCAAGGTAATACCAGTTAGTATTCCATTGCAAAACGCTTTGTATCCGCTGTTAGTCGTAATATGAAAAGAATAGGTTGCTCGGTCTGTAAAAACATCATGAGCAGGGAACCATGCTCTGCCAAATACATGTGGATTTGAGCCAAAGCCTACACCTAAATTGAATGCATAATTTGAACTAAAATAAAATCCTCCCCAGCCTGATGGGTCTGTTTGGGGTGCTCCGTGATAATAAATACTTACCATTTCTGTATTCACATTATTCACAGGGTTGAATAATGTAATTTGGAGTGTGGTGTCGTTGTATGTATATGTTAATACATTCGAGTTTTGATCAACAATCGAATCTATGAGCAGTGATAGTAGTCCTACTTCTAAGGTCCCGATACTCTGAGTGGAATTCGATTTGAATTCAAGATGAGTATGCGCTTGAATGCTCTTGTTTGGATAATTGATGGAATCAAAACTGATGTCGTAATGCACAACATCGAGAAGGTTGGATTGAGCGAAATTGGGCAAACTAATTCCTAGAATTAGTAGCAGCGTGTAGTAGAGCTTGGTCATCATTTTTTGATGACACTAAATTAATAAAGTTTGGTGAGATAGGATTCTTTTTATCTCGTTACATTTGCTTTTGCCTGAAATACTTGATCTTCATCTCTCACCACAATAATATAATTGCCATCTGCATAGTGAGTCATGTCTAATCCCTTCTGCATAAGTATAGAAATCTTGGTTGCTGATTTGAAAACTAATCTTCCTGCATAGTCAATGATGATGAGTTCGCAATCTTCCATCCCATGTACTTCTTTCGTGATTCGGACATGACCATGACCTGGACTTGGTGCAATGGATAAAGATCCATGCCCTATAGTTGGACTTAAAGTTCGTAATATGTAAAGCGTGTCGTTTAATATGCACCCTTTTGCATCCGAAATAAAATAGGGTTGTGGGCCTTCCGAAAGTTGGTTTAATTGATTTCCGATTTGTCCAGTATTCAACCACTGAATATAATAGGGTGGTGTCCCGCCTGATATTTGCAGACTTGCCGATCCATTTTGATCGTAGTCAACTTCTGGCTGAATGGTTTCTTTTGCAAGTACTGGGGCAGGTGCTGAAATGGAAAAGTTTTTTGTCAAGCTGCAACCATTATCTTGAAGAATGGTGCATTGGTAGATTCCACCAGTCAGATTGGTTAACTGTGGTAGGATACTATGATTCGACCAGTTGTATTGTAAGTTCGTATTTGCATCTGTATAAATAATATTTCCCGACCAAAAAGATCCAGATTTATGGGTGGTCGTAAAGGCTCCCGAATTACCTAATCGAGATGATGAATTAATATAACTCATGGAATAGTTATCGAAAAAAGCTACAGAATCGAGTTGATTGAAGAGATCGTCGGTTGAATAAATGTAAAAACTCCAATCTCCAGCAGCAAGAATGGAAGGACTGGCGAGTAGCAAATGCGTTGTTGTGGAATTTATTGATTTGTTTAATGAATAACTTCCTAATGAAGACCACACTATTGTATTGTTTTCACTTCCTGCATAGCTGCCAGATTTTACGAATACAGAAACGGTCCCGCTTCGGTTGAGGAATAAATCAAATCCTTTTAGCGAAATTGGTTTTGATGATTGAATATGTATCATACTGCCAAATGCAGGATTAGCAAATGGAATGGTGGTCATACTTTTATACTCATAGTTTGCAGGTTGTGCTTGTAAGATAATTTCTCCATCATTTGTATTGGAACATCGTGGTGATTTAATTGTCTCCGATGATATCTTAATGCTGTCGGCTGCAGGGATAGTAAATGATTTTATATAGGCGCATCCAAGGGCATCGTTAATTGTAATTTGTTGTGGGCCCGATGGAAAATGTTTCTGAAACCATTGCCCATCAAGAAAATTGTTGTCGTAAGTAAAGTTATTGTCATTATTCACAACATAACTTATTTTTCCTGCCATGCTCATGCCCGTTCCAAGGGTGGATAAGAAAGGATGAGAACTGGAGTCGCGACTTATTCCTTCAAACACACTCAGAATATGATCATAATTAAATGCATCTCCTATTAATGAACTTTGGAATCCGTTGATCTCCCCTTGATGATTATAAATGTATAGCGAATATAATCCGGGATTAAGTTCTGGAGAGTTTGAAATTTGTATGTGCGATTCTTCATCAATTCCTGCACCAAACATTTGCGTTTTACTGATGAGTTGCCATTGTGTTGAATCAAATTCAGATCCGATCATAGTTCCTGTTTTTAAATAGATGCTGATGGTCTGCAGATGAGTTCCAGGGAGGTGAACTGAAATACTTGATAAGGAAATTTTTGTGTTCGTAGATAAGTCGAACATGATGCCATTACTCATCGCGTTAGACCAGAGTGTAGTATACAAGGATTTTTTATAAGGGTAAGGTGTCCCTCCTGTAGCATGAAATAATGCCACACCATTAGAGTCGCTAGCACAAGTCGGTGAATTACTGATTACCTCTACTTGAAAGGGTGCAGGTTCCGTGAGCGTTGCGATATCCGTAGCGATGTTCCCAAGTGCATCACTGATAGTAACCGTATAAATTCCTTTGGGAATATTCAAAAGTTCACTGCTCGTGTTTCCGTTTGACCATAAAAATGATAGGGCTTCATGCCCCCACTGGCTTTCGCTTTAACCGAACCAGTAGCGGTGCCATGACATTTGGGATTGATAACTCTTCGTATACCTGCATTAAAAGGATTTGGTACTTTTTCTTCAGGTTTAGTATTTGGCGACAGACTTGATTCATTAACGTCAAGTTTTTTTATTGCCACCACATCGAATTTTGGCTTTGTAAGGTATGTGAAAGTCATGAGATCGCTTTCTATACTTGAACTAGGAAACAGATGCCTTTTTGGAAAATTCTTACATTGAGAAATTGAATCGATAATTTGAATTGGAGGCGTGATAAGATCCATTGAAGTGATTTCTTCTTGGAAATCAGAAGAAAGTTTTTCATTTGTCTCGGCAGAATAGGATTGCTGATTTTTCTCCAACTGAATATCGAATGCCATCATGGATTGTGCGAGCAGAGTGGTACACAATATTTGCGCAATAATAACAACTCCGAATTTCTGATATCTCCTCATGGACAGTATTAATAATTTACCATCATTTAACGGAGGGTTTACATCACGGTTGAGGTGAAAAGACGATTTGTAAGGTTTTTAAAGAAATCGCATGTTATTCAACAATGGTCAATGAAAAATTTTGGATCATAAAATGGAACTTCGAATTCCTACATCCAATTCGAAAAAAATAAAATCAAAAGGATTCCGACTATGTCTACAAAAAATCCTACCAATACCATTTCTTTTACTTTGATATGCCCACTTGAAAAAGCAATGGTATTTGGTGCTGTTGCAATGGGAAGCATAAATCCTAAGGAAGCGGCGAGTGCTGCCGGAATTAATAAGAGTTTCGGGTCAAGCGAAGTAACGAGTTGTAGTGAAATCAAAATGGGCATCATCAATTGAATGCTAGCTACGTTAGATGCAAACTCAGAAATAACAGTAACGATTACGCAAATAATTAAAATGGTGTATAAGATGGGTACATCATTCACAGAATTCAAGTGATTTGCTAACCATTTGCTGAGACCTGAAAGTTAAAATCCTTTTGCCAGCGCGAACCCACTTCCGAATAGTAAAATGATTTCATAAGGAAGTTTTGAAGCTTCCTTCCAGGTGAGTAAAGCTCTTCCTTTCTCTGTTTGAGATGGAATGAGGAAGAGCATCAAGGCCATGCTGATGGCAATAGTGCTGTCTTGTATTTGAGCGGGATGTGGAAAGAGCTGTGTCCATCCTGTTAGATGAAAGTTCCCAATATCTAGGTCGGCTCGAGTTAACCACATTAGGGCTGTAGTAAGGAATACAAAACCAACAATTTTTTCATCTTTATTCCAACTTCCAAGTTGAGAAAACTGAGCTTTGAATTCACTCATTTCAAAGTTCTTGATCTCTAATTTACGAAGGAGAAAGAATCGAATAATGAACCAAGCACACAGTAATAAAAAGAAAAGAAAAAGGCAAAGCGAATATCATCCAGCCTGCAAAGGTTATGGGAGCGGAAGATGCGTATTGCTCATTATAAGCCCTGTAAAAAATCATGTTGGTAGGAGTGCCGACTAAAGTGGCTAAACCTCCTATACTCGCTGAATATGCAAGACCAATCAATAACGCGGATGATAATTTTCGATGATTTTCTTCAACCGGAATATGTTTTTTAAGTTGTTGAATAACCGCAAGTACAGCAGTGAGTAACATCATAACAGTGGCTGTATTGGAAATCCACATGGACATAAGAAATCCGCTTAACATAATTCCAAACAACACACGAGAAGCATTGTGTCCAGTGGATGATAAAATTCCTAGGGCAAGGCGCCGATGTAATCCCCATTTTTCAATGGAAAAGGCTAATAAAAATCCACCAATAAACAAAAATAAAATGGGGTCCATGTACTGAGCGGAGACCTCTTTAATATCGACAATGCCACTGGATGGTAAAAGAATAAAAGGAATGAATGCGGTAACGGCAATATGTACGGCTTCGGTTAACCACCATAATGCTACCCAACCAGTAATGCCACTCATGACCATCATCATAGGGGAATCGGCGAGCGGTGAAGGGAAGAAGCAACAAAGAATGAAAAGCAAGGGTCCGAGAATCACTGCCCAACTTTTATTGGGTGTTGTGGTGGTGGGCTCGATGCTCATAAATCAGGAAAGAGAATTGAAGGACTTTGAAAAGTTATTCTAGTGTATCATTCACTCGAAATTTATCGAGCAATTTGCAAAGTTGAACAGATTCAGAAGCCGTTAAACCATTTGATATTTGATCCATAGCAGGTTCGTCTGCTTTCATCTCTTCAACAAGTTTAAGCCCTTTTTTGCTAATGGAGATGATCGATTCTCTGCGATCTTCTTTTGATACGGCTCGAGTTAAGTACCCAGCCAATCGTAAACGTTCAACCACTCTGCTGGTGTCACTCATCTTATCTAACATCCTCGACTTAATCTGACTTAAATTTAATGAATTAGGATAGGAGCCATTTAAAATGCGAAGGACATTGTACTGCTGACTGCTCAGTCCATATTTCTTAAAAATCTTTGAAATTTGACTTTGCAACCAATTCGAAGTGTAAATAATATTTACTTGTGTTTGATGGTTCACATTTCTAAACTTCTTCTGCTGTATTGCATCTTTGATTGTAGGAGACATCCTACGAAGATAATTAATTTAAAATAAAAAAGCCCTAGAAAATTATCCAGGGCTCTTGTGGAAATAAATTGTTTTATTTTGCCTGTGATAACTCGATGTTTACCGTAATATCTACTTCATCACTCACAACCATTCCTCCGGCTTCTGTCACCATGCTCCATTTAAGGTCATAATCTTTGCGATTGATTTTTGAAGTTGCTTTAAATCCAGCTTTGTAGTTTCCCCATGGATCTTTCATCATTCCATTATTCTTCACATCAAAAGTCACCTTCTTAGTGATATTACGAATGGTTAAATCTCCAATGAGTTCGTATTTATTCCCCGCAACTTTTTTGAATGAAGTACTCTTAAATGTAATTTTTGGATATTTTGAAGCATTGAAGAATTCTTCTCCCATCAAATGCTTGTCACGATCCGTATTTTCTGTGTTGATGCTATTTACGTCAATGGTAAATTCAACCGTTCCATTGTTGAAATCTGTACTTGGGCTTTCTACTTTTCCACTGTAGGTTTTAAAATTTCCTTCTACTTCAGATACCATTAAATGGGTTACTGAAAATTTCACATTGGTATGTGTAGGATCTACGTTCCATACAATGTTTTGAGCATTAGCTCCTAGACTTAAACTTGCAAGTGCAATTATTGACAGAATCTTTTTCATGTTTCTTCGTTTTTTGCAAATATAGTGTATGCACATTAGATGTTGCAACATATGTTCAAAACTTTACTGTAATATATTGTATTATAGCTATTTAATTTTGAAGCGAACATTTATCATCAAATAAAAGATGGCTTTTATTGAATTATCTTGAAAACAGCAAGAGAACTAAATAGCATTTTAATTGATTGAATCCATCTTTAATTCAAAGCCACATTTAAAATGTTCCTCTGGACAAGCTCGATGTCCATGCAAACCACAAGGCCTACAATATAAATTTTGTACTTCTATTATTTTTCGATCGTCAGATAAAGGTCCAAATCCAAAGGCCGGAATTGTACTGCAGTAATACACAGTAATTGGCGCATTCATCGCAGATGCAATATGCATGGGAGCGGAATCATTCACAAAATTACGAGTTGCCTCTTTCATCAGCGCCGCCGTTTGCAAAAAAGATAATTGTCCTGCTAACGTTTTAACTTTTGGATGGTTGGATTGTTTTTCAATTTTGAAGCATTCCTCTTTGTCTGCTGGTCCTCCTAATAAATAGATGTGAGCGTTCGAATCGATAAATTGAATTTGCTTAATCAATTCAACCCATTTTACAGCTGGAACTTGTTTTGTAAACCATACCGATGTAGGAGCAATGCAATAATAGGAATTAGTTTTATAGATCTTTACAGCTTCAAAATCATCAGTCGACGGAAACAAAACAGGTTTCGCATTCAAGTTGGCCCCAAAGGATTCAATCAGCTTTAAGTTGCGTTGAGTCTCGTGAATAGCATTCGATCCATCAATAGAATGTTCTATTTTCTGAGTAAATAAAAACGAGAAAGGATTCTTGTCAAACCCAATTCTAGTTTTAGCACCACTTAGCCCTGTTAAAATTCCAGTCGCTGCAAAACGTTGAATGTTGATAACGATATCATACTTTTTTTTTCGAATTTGAACAAGTAATCGTACTAAATTTTTGTGTTTTGATTTTCCCTTATCCCAAATGAGAACTTGATTTAATCCTGGAAAATTTTGAAGTAATCCTTCGTTGCCTTTGCGTACAAGTACATCCAACTGCGCTGCAGGATTACAACGATGCATCTCTTGGATAAGAGGTGTAGCTAGTATCACATCTCCAATAAAAGCCGTTTGTATAATTAATATTTTCACAGACTCGTTTTAAACATTGGATGTCTTTCGTTGTAACGTTCAACAAAGCGAAGTAGGAGCTGACGCTGCTTCTTTGGATTATTTAATCCAATAAATTCTTGAAATAACTCTTCGTCGCGCAAAGCCAATATTTCTTCTAACGATTTTACTGAATATTCAAAAAATTCTCCATCTTGTAAATCTAGAATGCGTGGAATGGTCTCATTACTTTTGTCCATCGCTACAGGTGCTGAACCTGCTCTTCGAATAGGATAACTTTCTACGAAGTAACAAAGTTGTCCGGGTATCGTCACTTTATGGTCAAATCCTTTTCGTTGAATGTATAGAACTCCGTCGTCCACGAATGCAAAAATACTATCATACGGTATTTGACTTTTATTTTTAGGTTGTTGTTGTAAAACAAACTATCCCCGCGAAACCATTTTTTCACATTATTAGACTTTTCATCATCCACTAATATTTGAGAAACTAAAATGGCTGGTTGACGAGATTTTAATTCGTCAATGTTCAAATAGATTCCGTTGGGAAAAGAATTTCCTTTCTTAGTAGAATATTGGGAATAGAGTAGTGTAGGAAGGAAAAAAGCTATAGTGAATACGATACTTTTCATGGTGTAAAGATAAAGGTTAAAAAGTAATAAGATTTATAGACTTTTTAACATTTCTACAGCTTGTTTCTCAAATTCACCCTTAAAAGGTAGAACTTTTTCAAATGCAAGCTTAGCCGCAGTTTTATTCTCTAGTTCTAGATAACTTAAACCTGAATACCAACACGAGGCTTCTCGATAAGTCGTTTGATTTGATTGAATATATTTCTCTAAATTAGTTAATGCAAGGTGTGGATTCTTTAATAAGTAATAACTAACACCCGTATAAAAATTGAGCCTCTGGTTTATCTATACACTTTTCTAAATAGGAAATTGCAGTTAAATACTTTTTGTTTTTGTACGCTCTAATTCCTTTGTTATAGAGATCGTCTGTATTTACTTTATAAGAATCCACAGCAACTCCAGCATCCTGTTGTTCAACTGAAGAGGATATAGAGCGTGATGTAGGTTTTTTTGAAGCTACAGTAGCTTCACTTATGATAGTTTCAGTAGTTGATTTTGAGTTGATGGTTGGATCTGTATTTGAGGCTTTAGTTAATTCTGAAGAAATCATTTTCTCACTTTCTTCTTTTGCAGGTGTTGCTGATGCAGGTATTTGATTGGAGAAAAGATCATCCGAATTAATGTCATTTTCTTCTCGTGTGGATTCATCTATGGCTTCCTCTGTCTTCAATTCTTGTTTCGTTACAACGGGTGTTTCCCTTTTTGCGATTGTTGCCTTTCCTTCGCTAGCAACTTCCATCTCCTGTAATGGTGCTGATGCAACTTCAGCTGGAGCTGGATAAGGTTCCGAATTTTCTATAGCTAATTCTTGTACATTTTTTTAGGAAGAACCATCCACAAAGTAAGTGTACTCACAAATATTAAGGCGAAAGCAGCTGCTATTCTCCATGGAAATAAAACTTTAACTTTGCTTCTTGCATTCTCTTCGTGAGAAGTCATAACGTCAATTTCAAAATTCAAATCTTCTTCAATAGCTAAAAGTTCATTTGGATTTTTCATCATAACGATACCTTCAATCGCATCGGCACAGAATTCACAGTCTAACAAATGCATTTCAATACGGTGTTGCTCTTGAGTACTCAATATGCCTTGGGTGTAATCCAGCATCTCCTGACTGCTGAGACAAGGAGTAGTGGGAGGATGGTATGACATATTGCTATCCATTTTTAAGCATAATTAATTTCAAATTCCGTTTGCCATTCTGAATATAACTCTTGACCTGATTCATGGTAAAACCGGTGATGTTGGCTACTTCTTGATAGCACTTTTGTTCTAAATAAAAAAGCTGAATGCATTGTTGTTGATGCGGATCGAGCTGCTTTAATGCGGTTTCCATATGTTGCAATTTCAACTCCTCTTCTAGCTTTTCTTCTGTACTTGCGGCGCCATGATGCAATCCGATGTCAGTTTCCATAACATAAGAATCTACACGACTAATTTCCTTCGGCTTGGTTCGTAATTTCATATAACAGTGGTTCTTAACCACCGTGTGTAACCAAGCCTTAAAAAATTGGATTTCATGTTTTTTCAAATCGGTCAATAACTTTTCAAAGATTTGACTCACTGCGTCCTTACTCTCATCTTCATCCTTCAAGTATTTCATACAAACCGCATAAACGAGATGGGTATATCGTTTAAAAAGGATACCCATACCCTCATTCCCTTTACCCGATTTGTAAAGAGAAATTAATTCTTCGTCGCTATGTTGAAGGAGAGGTGTATTCACAGATTCGAGAAAGCAAAAGTAATAAAGGTGGTTGAGTTATTTAATATTTGGAAAAGCTACGTACTTCGAGCCAGTTTTTGTGTGGATGTTGATTGACATAGTATTGAAGTATTTTCGATAGCTATGCCTGAATTTATTTTAGGAATTTAATTTGTAAATATCTGTCATACAAGTATTTATATTTTTTTAAGTGAAATATATTTTTTAAAATTAGATTTTGAAAATTTCAATAACTCACCTAATCTATTAAATCATAAATTCGTACAATCATTCATCTAGTTTTAATTCACACTTTAACAGTAATTCTCTATGAAAAAATTTCTACTGCTCTTCTCTTTGCTTGCTTCTCTTTGCACAAAAGTATCCCTCGCTCAAATACAATTAAACTTGACTTCTCCACCTAATGTAGGAGCTTGTCAATTGAACTCCTATGTAGCCAAATATCAAGGACAGGATTCTATTCAAGGAATTTCTATCGCCTCATCTATTTTCAATACCGCTACATTAACGTGCGGTATTTCTAACGGAAGTTTGGTGATTGTAGATAGCATCAAGAACCTAAGTGGTGCAAACATTACTCCCATTCAAACTTCTATAGATTCATTAGTTGGTAGCTGGTCAGCAACTCTGCCCGCTGTATCAAATACTGATTCCGTTTTTATCTTTTACCATATCCTCATCGATTGTTCTATTATTCCAACCGGTACAGTCATACCTTCCTTGCAATTAGTTCAAGCTTGGTCAGACTCTACAAATACTTTCTTTATAAACGGTACTGTATATTCGACCGACACTTCTAATACTATTAAATATCCTCTACTAGTAAATCTATCTCCGACTAGTTATTCATTAGGATTTAAAGACACTACTGAGCTTTCCTTTATTTTTGCAAATTCCGGAACAGCAGCTGCCAATATCAATGTCACTTTTAATCCTGATTCGAGTCTGAATTGTGTTACAATAAACAACTTTAATTATTATTATAAAGTTGGATTTTTTGGGTACTCCGACAGCATTTTCTCCAGCCGTTTCTTTTTTAGTAACTATTCCAACAAATGACTCTTTGTTTATTCTTCACAGCTCGGTAAGCGACTCCTGTTTGGAAACATGTGTAGGAAATGCTAGCTTTAAGTGGCGATGTACACTAAACACTGGATATGATTCCTCTTTTTGTGATTCTTGTTTTGGTTCAAAAGAGTTGACTTATTATATTCAAAATGCACCTCTTCCTGTACTACATATTGACAGACTTTTACCTGTTTCTGACTACGAAACCAATTTTGATACTTCTTGTGTTAACCAGGACACTTCACTTCTTCGAGAGTGGAAGTTTAAAATTTATGTTAAAGGAGATGGATTACTAGAATCGGCATTTATTAATCTTAATAATAGAGATCCTAATGGTTTTAATATACTAAGTCTTATACCTTATTCTTCCATTGAAATTGATACTTTTTTAATTCGAGTGGGTGCTATTTAAATACAGCCTATTTTATAAACCCTAATGCCTTATGCAATTTAGACATTCCTGATCCTTTGGGATTTCTTCATCTCACGCCACACAATTTCGGAAAAAATGATTCCATTATCCTCAGCTTTAAGACATATCGTTGTGTTGAAGAAGACGTGAATTTATTTAATATTTCAAAGTACTTTAACAATTGGAAGTTTGAAGGCTCTTTTTCTAGAAGTATATGTCTTGACACTATTATTCCTACTTATAACCCTCCATACGCCGCAAATAATATTACCAAACATGTAGGATCGTATGTTTCTCAGAATTTATTGTTCTCTCCTACTATAACTGATCTATCTGCCTCCAATGAAAAGGCTTTACCCATTGATTCACTTTGGGGAGATTCTGCTCATTTTGAAATAGAACTCAAAGGATATTTGGCTAAGGACGAAACTATCGACAACCAGCTGTTTGGTTGTTTTCTAGATTCTTTGAGTAATTGCATTCCAGAAGGCTATTTGCGTATTACCATAGATACAAAAACAGGACTTGCACCCTCAATGCGCGATTCGATGGTGCAATTGCGCTACATTGATAGTTTAGGAAGCGAGGTGTTAATTACCCCTGAGTATTATGACACCAATATTTCTGATTCAGTATGCACGGAAGGAACAACGAATTTGTATTATAAACTCTCCTCACCTGGAGTTATTACAGCCCTAAAGACCGGTTTTTTTGATTTTACGCTTAAATCATGTTGTGGTGGTCAAAATGGAGGCGTGCCTTATTCAGTTAACTTTTATTTTTTATTAGATCCTGGTGGAAATTGCATTAATTTGACTTACCCAGCTTCGGGGCATGATACGCTTCCTGTATGTGATGGAGGAGATGGCTGTGTGTGGCTCCCACTTTCAAATATAGAAGATGATATTGTAGTGCATTGTCCGGGCTGTATTACACCAGGCATTGTAGTAAGCAATTATTCCATTTTACGAAGCTCATTTGGACTACAGGACTCCGATAATGATGGTAAAGCAGACAAAAGCCTGACTCAAATTGAAAAAGTAGCGCTTGGTTTAATCAAAACAAATCGAAGCTAAAAACAAAATATGCAGGTTTGGGTGACAAATTAGAAGATCGTTTATTAGCTTATTTTGGTGCTGGTGAGCCAGGTGCCGGAGGTTACAATTACCCGATGATGCAGAATCTTAATGCAAATCTCAACTATTTGCAGCTTTCGAGGAAAATCCCTCTTGGAAACTCATTAATGGACGTTACCGTTGATACTATTGTGATTTACATTGATACTCCCGATACTACCCAAAATGACCCATGTATTGAATGTTTAGAATATGGACTAAGTCCTACTCGATATTCAACTCAAAGGAAGCTCATTATAACTGGTCCTTCTATCAATAATTATTTGCACACTGTGGGAGACTATTATCTATTTACATTTTCGTCAAAGGATTCGGCCGGCAGTTGGATTGGAAACTTACATGACCCCTCGGTTACTTCAGATTCTAGCATTAATCACCCTTTACAAGGTTTCTTTGAAAATCAACGTTATCGGATAAGGGTAAATTACAGTGTTTGTGGTAACTTTATGATGGCAAATAATGATATTGTTACTGATTTAGAGGACGTGCGAAAAGAATCCGAAATAAAAAATACGATGTGGCTTTCAGGAAGTCTAAAGCCTGCGAACCCGCTTGACTCGTTTTTTGTTGCGCAACCTGCTAATGATTCTTTATTAAATGTAGATGGCTGGTTTTTTTCCACCAGATAGTATTGGAATGATAGTAGATTCTAGTTTTGCTGAACAATATTTATTTATCTGTGAAGATTTTGGAGGTAAGCTTTATTTCTTTTCACATGATGTACGAAATAATTCATTCGTAGGAGATAAACAATTTGATTGTGTTAAAACAATAAATATTGTATCAGAGTCGAGAGTGGGAGGAAATTTATTTAAAGTGTACCCTATGAATACCGACCTGCTACATTTCAAGCCAATGAATACAGGGTAATTATTCCACCCAATTATTATATTAGTTCCTCTTATGTAACCAATACAATCAATCTCAACGATTCAATGACGAGCGAAAATATTTATTTTTCTCTCGCTGATACAACTGGAACAATAAGTATATATGATTCTTTATTCTCGTGTATCCCTTGCCTTACTGATACATCTGTAACCGACACTAACCTACTATACTTTGGAAGCAGTTATACAAACCGTAATATATATTTAGAGCTCAAGCCTTTCAATTGTCTTGATAGTCTTTTGATAAAAGAGACAGATTCTATTGTTAAAGTTATTATAACGGGCAATCGAGAAACTTGTATTAGCATCAGCAGTTGTGCTAAATCTTTAAGAGATACTGTGTGGACTCTTCCCTTTTCTCCAGTTGATTTCACCATTAATCCCAATGATTTTATTTTTTTCAGTTCCATTAATAACAGGAATTGAAAACAAAATTTGCTTTCCTTTTTCACTTTCTAATCCATCAATAACAGGAAGTACATATGCTCCAAATTATTTTCTATTTATGCCTTCCATAAACGATGCGCCTTTCCTTTCAGGTTGGACACTACTTAATACATCAACTGGTATTCCTGTTCCAATGGTAGATTCAGTATTTCAAATAGACAGCGTACTAGAAGTGAATAAACCCATATCATATTACGAACTTTGTGCGAATTTCATCTCTTGTCCCGAAATTGATACGAATATCTTAAACCTTCAATTTGGTTGGCACTGCGATGGGTATCCATCCAAATCAGATACCACTATAATTTGTGGTGATACACTTATTCAATTTAGTATACTTAGGGACTCGGCAAGAGTTAATGAGCTGGGAAAAGTATTAACAACTAGAGATTCTATTTTCTATTCATTATGTGCACCATTTACCTATACAAAATGTTTTAAGTCGGTGGATCGCGGCGCAGTATCTCCTATCGCTTTTTTAGTAGATTCAGCTGCTGCTTGGCTTAATATTGTCTCCTTCTATGTAAGTCGTGATTCTTGTCCCAATGATTCTTTACCTGTTTTACTGCAACCTACTTCTCCAGGGTCCTACCAATTTAGTATTCCCGATTCTGCACTTGCATTACTTGGTTATCAAGATTCACTTTTACACTTTCAAGACTGCTTATGCGGCACTATAACTTTCCAATCGGAATGTGATACTAACGGAGGAGAGCTTCCCAACATTAAGCTAAGTGGAGAAAGTTATTGTGGTGATACTTTAAGTATAGACGTACTTACTTTCTACGATGCATATTGGGATGGTACGAGTGCTTGCCATGATTGTTTTACACTTAAAAAAACAGCAAGCGATTCCATTATTGCTGCCTTAGACACCATTAGTTTTACCATTAAAATATGCGCAACTAATCAAGATTCAGGATTTGTGTATTTGTATGAATACTTGCCTGCTAATTTTGTGAATTTAGACTCTATTCCCTTTTTGTGATTACACCAGCAATGGGATGTACAACGTTGGTGGTAAACGGTTATTTTACACAGTCCGGCGATTGCAATAGCAATGAAAATTTAGTGCAAATAAAATTTGCTGGGTTCGATAGTCTCAATGTTTATTTTGGACCAGACAGTCTTATGGATAGTGTTTGTGTGCTTGTGACAAATGCTTGTATTGATCCTAATACAATTGTATTAAAAGATAGTAGTTACTCCAGTAGCCTTTCGGCAATGTATAGCAATACTTCTTTTTATGTAGAAGGTTTGTTTACGGTTAATTCAAATTTAACTTTAAATAATTGTGATGTATTTATGGCAGCAGGGGCACAAATTATTATTGCAAGTAATATAATGTTTAGCTTGGATAGTGCGACAAGTATAATTGGATGTGACACTATGTGGCAAGGAATACTCATGGAACAAGGAGCTGAATTGAGGTATTAAATGGAAGTAATATTAATGATGCGAATAGAGCCATTCAAATTGATAATGAATGCGAATTGTATCTGTATAATGCACATTTTTACAATAATATTATTGGAGTATATTCAGAACCTAATAATGGGGATACTTATGGGTTTGGAGCGTTTTCAATTACTGGAACTACTTTCAGTTCGATTGGGAATTTCCTGCCTGATTATAACGGGCAGCCTGCACATGGCGGTAAACCATATGCCGGTATTGATCTTTCGGACGTAGTGGTTAGTATTGGCAAAATAGGCGGCAACACCAATCATTTTCTCAATATGAATTTTGGAATTAAAGTATTTAGAAGTAATATCGAAGTAGTCAATAACGACTTCCAAAATATCTTCACTGTTAGTGGATACCCAACCAAAGTAATTGGAACAGCAGTTATGTGTGAAGGAGATACTACACTGGGCTTATCTGGCATACCTGGTAGTTTAACTGTTTTTCCAGTAAATACTAATTCCAATACCATGTTAAATTGTGAACGAGGCGTCTATGCATCCTATAGCGATTTGGTGGTTTCAAATTGCATTATCAATAATGTGAATACAGGCGTGGAGTGTACTCAAAGCAGATTAAAGCGAAATGTACTCATAACAGAAAACACCATCACTGCACGTAAATACGGTATTCGCTTATACGATAATGCTGGAGCTGCAAACATGAGCGCGATATTTAATTCCATTACTATTCACGGTAATACAACTAATGGTGCAACAATAGGAACTGCGATTTCTGTAATGGAAAAGAATAATATTTCGCAAACCAATTACAATATTTCTTTCAATGCTCCCATCACTATTATTGATGCTCATGCAGGGATTGAGCTTTCATCGGTATTCAAGCCTCAAGTAAGATGTAATAATGTATTGCAAAAAATAGCTTCTGGGCACGCTATTTCAACCGTTGGTATATCTATATTAAGCTGCGTTGATGCGCAAGTGAGCCAAAATCTAGTGAAGGGATATACCACAAGCAATACGACGCGTATTGGAGTAAATACCGACCAAAGTATAAATAGCCTGATCAGTTGCAACTCGGTTGATAGCACCGGATTCGGTTTTCACTTTACCAGCAATAACCTAAATACTAATTTTAGAGGAAACAAAATGCGAAGTCACTTTGAAGGTTTACATCTTACCAATACTGCTGTAATAGACACACAAACCTTTGCCGGCAACCGGTGGTATGGAAATTACTGGCCTTGGTTTGGGGCAGTGAATTTAAATTTAGGTTTTTTTAATTTACGTCAATCTCTATTTATAGTCAATCCAACAGATTCAACTTTTTCGCCAGGTACACCTGCTAATAATACTTTTTGGTTTCAATTTGATACTGCCGCTAATTATGTATGTTCAAACATAAACCCTTGTTCATCAGTACAAATTGTAAATGATGGTGGTGATGTTAATTTAATGGAATTAATTGCTTTGGATAGCATTTTAACTTCTGGTTATATAGATGAATCGAGAGATATTGCACAATCCATTTTATTTGATTTTTTAATGACAGATTCCGCACTAAGAAACAGCTCATCCATATTTACAACTTTTATTAATAACAATCCTGTATTACAATCGCTTTATGAAGTGAAGCTCCAATATCATGATTTAAGAAATGCTGAAGATTCTGCTGCCATTTTATTATTGACATTAGATAACAGTATAAAAGTAATGGTAGATACTTTACGCCATTATAATCAAGCTATCATAGATAATCCATCTCTTGATTTAAGTACTGAAATAAATCAAGCCAACGCTTCTTTAAACATTATGAAGGCAGCTTATTCTAGCCTCGTTCAGCAATTTAAAATAAGAGAAAATGCAATACTTGTCAATGCTGAATTTTACAATACACAAATAAATGCTACTGGTCTTCCATTGGAAAACGAAGAAACTATAAATAGTATTCAGATTAGTTATGATTTATATGGAGAAGATAGTATTGCAAGTCAGTTTCCAGTTTTTTTAAACATCGCTCAACAATGTCCTAGCCAAGGTGGATCAGCAGTATATAGAGCTAGATTTTTTGTTGCCCTATTTAACGACAGCATAACTTATGATGATTTTTCGGTTTGCTTAGCACAAGGATATTATAGAGAAATGAGTCCATATTTAAATCAACCTGCTTTTGAAACTAATCTAATTATCAAACCAAATCCGGCAAATGAACAAGTCGAAATAATATTAGAGAATACCTACGCTCAGGATTATATTTTGCGAATCACTGATATAGAGGGACGCATTAAATTTCATTTCAATAAAGCAACTAGCGATTATAAAACGAACATTAATACAGAAACATTATCCCCAGGAATTTATTTTGTTTTAGTAAATAATTTTAGTGGTTTACACTTGAGTAAAAATTAATAATTGTACGATGAAAAAAAATAAATTAATTATTTTAATTTTACTTGCTTTTATTGAATGTAAAGGTCAAGGATATAATTTTCAATGGTTATTAGGATATGGCAATTGGGCTAACAAGGGAAGAATCGTATTCGACATCACAAATTACTCTATTTTAATTGAACAAAGGAAAATGAAATTCAATGGCACACAAGGTAATATTTGTGATGCAAACGGAAATTTTTTAATGAGTAGCAATGGAGTTTGGGTAGCTAATGCCAACAATGATACCATGTTAAATGGCGCAGGGTTGAATCCAGGGAATTATGTAAACACATTTCCCAATGGATTATATATTGATCATAATAATATATTTGTTCCATATCCTGGCGATAGTTTAAAATATTTTTTGATTCACCATACTGGCTCACCTAATATATTTGATGTTCCATCTCTTGAATTATTTTATTCTGTTATAGACATTACTAGAGATAATGGATTAGGTGCAGTCGATTCAAATTTTAAAAACGTATCTATTTTTCAAGATACTATTAGTTGGGGAATAGCTATGTGCAAGCATGCAAATGGTAGAGATTGGTGGATAATTACTTTAAGAGATGGTTATCCTGTAGTGCATATTAATTTGTTTTCAAATTCAGGCATTATTCTAAATACTACCCAAACCATTGGAACTTTTATAACAAGCCCAGGTAACGTTTGTAGCCCCGCTTTTTCTAAAAATGGGGATAAATTTGCATTCACAATATATGATAATGATACTAGTAGAAATTCGTCCATAGTATTGTCTAATTTTGATCGATGTAATGGAGTTATGTTTAACACTCAAGTTATCCCTATTACAAGCAATCAGTATTTGTCCGATTTAACTTTTTCTCCATCTGGTGATTTTATTTATTCAAATAGTATAAATGAATTGTATCAAATCAATGTAAATACGTTAATAATCGATACAGTTGCGATTTATGATGGATTCTCTTTTCCAATTCCTTCAGCAGTTACAAACTTTGGAGGTCAATATTTAGCTGCAAACGGCAAAATTTACCTTACAGCTAACGGGAGTGCTCAACATATTCATGAAATAAATAATCCTGATAGCACAGGTTTAGCATGTGATGTACAACAGCACGCCATAAATTTAGGAGTATGGCATTTTAGGTCGGTACCTAATCACCCCAATTACAACTTAGGCCCTGTTGTAGGAAGTGCTTGCGATACTTTAACCATAATTGGAATTGAAGAGCTAAAACACGATTTCAAATTCAATATTTCGCCCAACCCTACAAGCGATGGATATATAAAACTAGTTTATCTCTTGCCTCAAAATAAGCAAGGAGTGTTTGAAGTATATAACATGACAGGACAAAGAGTTTATGAAATGAACTTACCTCCTTGGAGTACGCTTCAGTTTGTTCAGTTGCCTGAGTTAAGTAATGGTGTTTATACTTGTGTTGTAAGAAGCGGGTATGAAAGAGTAGGGAAAAAGTTGGTAATAATTCGGTAATTAAAGATGCGTAATTATTGAAATGTTGTTTTAGTTGAATTCGGGTTTAATAACTACAATTTATACTAGACTTCTGTCAATAAAGTATTTCCCAATGAACTTATGGCAAATGCATATTTATTGACAAATTATTTAGAAATTAGATTATTAAAAACATATTTTCTGAACAATGCTGATCTTCCCTGAAACAGTTTCTATCTTTACAACGTAAAATAGATTAAGAACAATACCATTTGAAAGAAATAAATCTTAGTATCGAACTTGAAAATATCGTTGACTTTTTTGGAGTAAACGATGCCAATTTAGAAGTGATCCGTCGTAGTTTTCCCGCACTTAAAGTAGTTGGGCGTGGACACGAGATTAAAATTATTGGTGAACCGGAAATTGTCGCCGAAGCCGAAGCAATGATTTTAAAACTGATGTCTTACTACCGTGAAAATGGTATGCTGACACCTACAGAAGTAGATTTTATTTTAGGCAATAAAAAAGCAAATACTTTAGAAAGTAATGGTAAATCATCCGCTAATGGTTCGTCTGATGGTCGTGATGTTTTGGTTTTTGGTCCAAGTGGATTATTAGTACGTGCTCGTACTCCTAATCAACGAAAGATGGTGGAGTCAAGCGAGAAAAATGATATCGTTTTTGCCATTGGTCCTGCAGGAACTGGTAAAACTTATACTGCAGTAGCTTTAGCCGTTCGGGCTCTGAAAAATCGTGAAATACGCCGGATTATTTTAACGCGTCCTGCCGTTGAAGCGGGTGAGCATCTCGGATTCCTTCCTGGCGATCTGAAAGAAAAAATTGACCCGTATTTACGTCCACTTTATGATGCATTGTTTGATATGATTCCTGGAGAAAAACTGAAAACATTTTTGGAGAATGGTGTTATTGAAGTTGCTCCTCTGGCCTTCATGCGCGGTCGTACACTCGATCATCCCTATGTGATTTTAGATGAAGCCCAAAATGCTACCGAGAGCCAACTGAAGATGTTTTTGACTCGAATGGGACCCAATGCGAAGATGATTGTGACGGGTGATATGTCGCAGGTCGATTTGCCACGCAATCAACCTTCGGGATTGATCCAAGCCACAAAAATTTTGAAGAATATTGATGGTATTGGATTGGTGTATCTTGATGCAAATGACGTGGTACGACATCGTTTGGTGAAAGATATCATCCATGCTTACGATAAACCCATCCACAGGGAAGAGTCTAAGTAAAAGTTTTACACTTTAATAAAGGCTTGTAAATTAAACACTTAAATACGATTTAAGTAATAATTTTGTGTTGAAAGGTGTTTATGCATTATTGATTCATCGAAACTAAAATTACTTTTGTAGAAAGAGCCATCCCATGGAACAGACTATGACCGATTCTCAATGCATTACTCATACGCAATTGAAACTTCCTGAAATCACTTCTGTATCAGGGCAAAGTGAGAGACGTATACACTATCGATAATAAATTAATGGTGTTAGTGGTTTCTGATCGAGTATCTGCTTTCGATGTGGTGATGCCCCGGCCTATTCCTTTTAAAGGACAAGTGTTGAATCAACTCGCAGCTTATTTTTTAAATGCAACAAAAGATATTTGCCCAAACTGGATTGTCTCTGTTCCCGATCCAAACGCTTCCATAGGTATTCTTTGCAAGCCCTATAAAGTAGAGATGGTGATTCGTGGATTTCTTACCGGTCATGCATGGAGAGAGTATAGCCTAGGGAAACGAATGATTTGTGGTGTGCCAATGCCTGATGGAATGCGCGAGAACGAAGAGTTTCCTGAGCCGATCATCACGCCAACTACCAAAAGTGCAGCTGGACATGATTTAGATATTTCTCGTGAGGAAATTATCGCTCAAGGAATTGTTCCAGAGGCAGAGTACGTCCTCATGGAAAAATATACGCGCGAGCTTTTTATGCGCGGGGCTGAATTAGCGAATGATAAAGGATTGATATTAGTCGACACCAAATATGAATTTGGATGTGCTAACGACAAAATATTTTTAATCGATGAAATTCACACGCCCGATTCTTCGCGTTATTTTTATGCGGAAGGATATGAAGAGCGTCTAGAACGCAACGAACCACAGCGACAGTTAAGCAAAGAGTTTTTACGTCAGTGGTTAATCGCAAACAATTTCCAAGGACTCGAAGGACAAACCATTCCTGAGTTCACCGATGAATTTGTAACAGAAGTGAGCAACCGCTACATTGAGCTTTACGAGCAAATCACAGGACTAAAATTCGAGCGTACTGAAAGCCCAAACATTATCGAACGCATCGAAAATAATCTCACGAAAGCATTAATTCCGCTGATAGCAGGGATATAATTACGAGTGTATACTTTTAGTGTTCATTGTAACTAATAATTTTATCTTGAACACTGATGAATGGGATAAATCGGATTTCCACTGATTTGCCTCAAGCTCGTTACTAAATATCGTCAATAGAAGTTGAATTTTGAAACCAAGAAATCCAAAATCTAACTTCTACACCACTGGCGTAATCCCTCTTGTCTTTCCTTCAACCCCTTCATAGAAATTAGCAATCGCCGGTGCGTCGGCAATAAAATCTCCCGTAGGGTAGAAGGGAGGATTAAAATACACCAATTTCCTTTTATAATCAATGCTACAGAATACAATAGGTATTCCGGCGCCATGAGCAATTTGATAAAATCCAGTTTTCCATTTTGAAACCGACTTGCGGGTGCCTTCCGGAGCAATTGCAATTACAAAATGTTCGTTGTTCTTTGCAATCTCAATCACTTGCTCTACGAGGTTCGATTTATGTTGTCTGTCGACTGGAAAACCACCTAACTTATAAAAAAGCCACCCAAAAGGAGGCTTAAACAACTCTTTCTTACCCAGAAAATTTGATTTAAACCGCTTGATGCTTCTAACAGCCACGCCTATGGGAAAATCCCAGTTGCTGGAGTGTGGTGCCACGGCAATGATGAACTTATTGATATTGCGAGGTACATCGCCTTCAATTTTCCATCCTCGTAAATAAAAGATCAAACGATAAATTAACCTCATAGAAGGGTAAAGTTAATTCTTTTTTATAAAGAAGGGAGGATCAGAATTTAAACTTATCTAGTACTAGAAAGTAATTTTCATCTGAAATTGATCTTACAAATTATAGAGACCAAATCTTCGTCCTTTTAATGATTTCCTTTTACCACAGAGGACACAAAGTTTTTTCACAAAGTGCACAGAGAATAATTTTTCCCTAATAGAATAATCTTGCGAAGCGGTGAATTGAAAGCAAAGGCCTTCTTAACATATGAAAGAAAAATTAACAAAAAAAAGCAACCTAATGGCTTAATAACTAATAACAGAAACCTTCTAGCGAGTAACTTCAAAAACTTAGCGCAACAAAAAACCCTGACGAAAAACTAAGTTTCTGTCAGGGTTGATGTTATATGGAGACTGCGAGGACAAGCAGTATGAGATCAATTACTCCGTAACTACAACCAAGTACTTCGATGCTTGCCAGAATTTCTCTGGATCTGTAATTTCAATAGCAGTTACTTTCTTGTTCTCAGAGCGCAAATTGTAGCTATCACTTGGATGTGTGCTTAACAATTTTGCTGTTTTTGTATCAAGTTGAATGGTCTTCGTATTGGTGAAGTCTATTTGAGTAAATGCTTCACGGTTGAAGTCAGGAACCACTGTTTTAGCTTTTCCTAGACCTAAGAATCCACCTTGCTTTGCCAACACTTTCTTGTCGCGAAGAGTTTTGTAATCACCTACTGTATAATAAGCAGTATGTAATTTCGAAGTTTTGTCGTTGATTTCAGCCGTCTTTCTTGCATTGTCTGTTACCATCGTATCAATTTCAGTTTGCATGGTCGAAATCTTTCCATTCAAAGCAAATATGTTTTCGTTTAATGAATTGATACTAGAATCTCGAAGGGCCAATTGACTGTTTAAAGACCCAATCATCTTTTCTAATTCAGCTACTTTCACATTTGACTTACGAACGCGTGCTTGCAGTTCTGATAATTTCTTTTTGTTTTGATCAATCATCTGACGAATTCCTTCAATATCGCCCATAATGCGTGTTTTTGCATCTTGAGAAATTTCAGAGTTGTTCGCACCTTCTCTATTTAACATTTCTTCTTGTGCCGTTAAGCCTTCAATGCTTGTTTGGATTTCAGAAATGTCTTGCATGTAACCATTGATGACAGAATCTTTGGCATCGTATTGAGCCATAAGACTATCACGCTCACGCATCATTCGTTCAACTTCAGTTTTGTAGTCAGGACCACAACTGATCATCAGCATCGCAATGCCGGTAAATAATAAGATATTTTTCATGTTAGTTATTAGGCTTAGTTTTATTCGCTTGTCAAAGATAAACATAATTTCACCTATAAATATTGTATGTTCACCCAAATTTGTTAACATTGAATGTGCATAACTCTGACTTCAATTCTTTAAATTTTAAGTTTAAATAAATATTACTAGTACCTTAATTTCAACACATTATGTTTAATTATATCGAAAAAAATCAGGTTTTTGAGCAACAAAAAAAATTAATATCCTAAAATTTTCATCATACTTTTAGCACTTTGTTCCTTAGCAAAGAGACGTGTAGAGACCTTCCCATCTTCATCCCGATCAATGATAACATGCTTTGGAGCCGGGATCAAACAATGTTGAATTCCACCATATCCACCCAAACTTTCTTGATATGCACCTGTATGGAAAAATCCCAGGTATTGGGTCTCACCTTCGCGCAGTTTGGGCAGGAAAACTCGATTTCGCACTGACTCCATAATATAGTAGTCGTCCGAGTCACAAGTGATGCCTCCTAAGTTAACACGATGAAAATCTCCATCCCAATGGTTAATGGCTAGCAAGATAAAACGTTGTTTAATACCCCAAGTATCGGGAAGGGTAGTAATAAAGGAACTGTCAATCATGTTCCAAAGCTCATTGTCGTTTTGTTTCTTTTGTGCAGCCACACTATATAATACGGCGCCACTCTCTCCAACTGTAAAAGAGCCGAACTCCGTCATGATATGCGGCTCTGGGACGTCTCTTTGAACACAAGCTGATTTGATTTGACGAATGATTTCATCCGCCATGTATTGATAGTCGTAGTTGAAATCGAGTTTGGTGCGAATGGAGAATCCACCTCAATATCTAAATACTCCAACTCTGGACAAAGTTTTTTTTAACTCACAATATAGATTGATGTTTTTTTTGCAATTCACTCCAGTAGTATGCTGTGTCCGTAATCCCTGTATTAATAAAGAAATGGAGCATCTTCAACTCGAAGTTTTTATTGTTTTGATTTCGTTTTTATAAAATCAATGATCTCGTTGTATCAATTCCTAATCGTGAAGTGTAAAACTCTGCATTCGGCTCTTCTTCCGCAGCTATGCGAATTCCAATTTTATGCTTACCGGACCATGCTTGCTGTAATGCACCCAGTTCCTCTTTGCTATCGAGAATTGTAATTAAATTGGTAAAACCATCTTCCAGTAAATCAGCAACTCCTTCAATGTAATTTTCACGCTTGAATCCATTGCATAATACAAAGTTTTCGCGATCAATTTTTCCATCTTTCACCAACTCTTTAATGATGGAAATGTCGAAGGCAGAACTGGTCTCTAAATGAATGTCGTTTTTCAAAGCTTCATTCAAAACGAACTCGAAATGGGAACTCTTCGTACAATAGCAATACAAATAACTACCTTCGTAGTCTGCTTTCGCCATGGCAACGTTAAATAATCGTTTTGCCTTCTGGATTTGAGCGCTTATCTTAGGAAGATAGGTAATTTTGAGGGGAGTGCCGTATTGATCAATGATGTCCATTAGGGGTATTTCATTAAAATTCAACTGATTATCAACTACCTCGAAGTTCTCTTGAGGGAATTCAAAGGTTTGTTGGATAAGGTCAATGTACCTGTTCTTCATAATGTAAGTGAGTTACTTGTTATTGGGAATGCGAATGTAAGTAACTTGGATTATTTATTAGTGAAGAAATGAATGAATTTAATCTGACTTATCTAAGTAAGATGGGTTGTTGAAGTAAATAGAAGTCAAAATATATGCATAAGAAAATTAAACTGATTGAAGTAAAATCCGAATTAGGCGCTGGTACACGTGGCGCAAGTCTGGGTCCCGATGCAATTAAAGTAGCTGCCCTTGACTACGGATCGAATCTTTTTTATAAGATTCCTTCTATTGATATTCCTACGGAAAACTTCCGACTATTTGAACCTCAGGGATCTCCATATGCAAAACGGATTAAAGGAATTGTTAGCATTTACGAGAAGTTGAGTAAAACAGTGGCTGATGTATTAAAAGCAAAGGAGTTTCCTATCGTACTTGCTGGTGATCATAGTACCGCTGGTGGTACCATTGCAGGCATCAAGATGGCCAATCCGAAAGCACGATTGGGAGTGATTTGGATCGATGCGCATGCCGATTTGCATTCGCCATTTACTTCCCCAACAGGAAATGTACATGGTATGCCGTTGGCGGCAACCTTGGGTGAAGATAATGCTGCGAACAAGATGAATAAGCCTGATAAAGAAGCTATAGACTTGTGGAATAAGCTGAAGAAAGTAGAGGGATGACGCCAAAGATCAATTATTCAGACTTAGTATTCATCTCCGTTCGTGACTTAGAGCCCGAAGAAAGCTTTTAATTAAGAAGCATAAAATCAAAATATTCACTACCAGTGACGTAAAAAGACATGGCGTGGAGAAGATCGCACGTGATGCTTTAGCTTATTTGAATAATTGCCAAAGTATCTATGTTTCTTTTGATGTAGATAGCATGGATTCGTCCATCTCAAAAGGAACTGGAACTCCTGTTCGCAATGGAATTACAGAGAAAGAAGCCGGTTCACTGTGTGTTCGACTAATTCAGAATGAGAAGGTATGTTGCTTTGAAATAGCAGAGGTAAATCCTACGCTCGACAAAGAAAATCTGATGGCAGAGAATACTTTTGAAATTTTGCAACGAGTTGTTGCTCAAATTGCATAATCACGAAGTAATACTTTAGAATACACAAAGCCTTGTCGAAAAGACAGGGCTTTTTTGTGTTTTGATTTTCAGCATACACAAGCTATTAAATTTGCAGGATGTTATTCGAGAGAGAATTACGCAGTGCCGTAAAGAATGCGTTAGTACAATTGTATAAAGTTGATGTTTCATCCGATGAAATTTCAATTCAACCAACGCGCAAAGATTTTCACGGAGATTTAACAGTAGTGGTTTTTAATTTGAGTAAACTGGCGGGAAAAAATCCTGAAGTTTTGGGTAATGAATTAGGTACTTGGTTAGTTGGAAATGAACGGGAAGCAGAGTCGTTTAATGTGGTGAAAGGGTTTTTGAATATCGTGATTCAAAAGGAGGCATGGATTCGAATATTCTCGAAGCATGTATTGATGAAGATTATTGGGAAAGAAAATCAGATTCCTTGATGGCGAATCATCCCGTATTGGTGGAGTATAGTTCCCCTAATACCAATAAACCTTTGCATCTCGACATGTTCGTAATAATTTGTTAGGCTATAGTGTTGCCAATTTATTACAGGCAAGTGGTAATAAAGTGCAGAAAGTAAACCTAATTAATGACAGGGGAATTCATATTTGTAAGTCGATGCTTGCTTGGATGAAGCAAGGAAATGGCGAAACTCCAGAAAGTTCTGGCATGAAGGGCGATCATTTAGTTGGGAAATATTATGTGGCTTTTGATGCTTTGTATAAGGCTGAAATAGATTCCTTGATTAAAGGTGGAGTGCCAGAGGAAGATGCGAAGAAGAAAGCACCCATCATTTTAGAAGCACAAGAGATGCTGCGTAAGTGGGAGGCCGGCGATGCGGCAACGGTGGCGCTGTGGAAGAAATGAATGCATGGGGGTATGATGGATTTGACAAAAGCTAAAAATGCTAGGTGCCGATTTTGATAAGTTCTATTATGAGTCGGAGATGTATTTGTTAGGAAAGGAAATTGTGCAGCTTGGTTTGGATCGTGGTGTTTTTTATAAGAAGGAAGATGGATCCGTATGGGTGGATTTAACGGAAGATGGTCTAGACCATAAATTATTGTTACGTAGCGATGGAACGAGTGTGTATATCACACAAGATTTAGGGACTGCAATGAAGCGTTATGAAGATCAAAAAATTTCTCGGTTGATTTATGTAGTAGGCAATGAGCAAGATTATCATTTCAAAGTGTTGAAATTGATCTTGAAGAAAATGTCATTCGACTGGGCCGATTCTCTATACCATTTATCATACAACATGGTGGATCTTCCTTCCGGAAAAATGAAATCTCGCGAGGGTACTGTAGTGGATGCCGATGAATTGATGGAAAGCATGATTCAAGAGGCAACACGAATTACGAAGGAGCTAGGGAAAGTGGATGATTTTACCGAGGAGGAAGCCAATAATTTGTATGCAATGATTGGAATGGGTGCTTTGAAATATTTCATCTTAAAAGTAGATCCAGAAAAGCGAATGTTGTTTAATCCAGAAGAATCCATCGATTTTAATGGCAATACCGGACCTTTCATTCAATATGACATAATTTACGCGCGAATTCTCGTTCGGTGATTCGCGAAAGGAAATAAAACAACTCCATTAAATTGGAAGAATCTTATTCATCAGCGGATGGTTTGGAAATGAATGATAAAGAGAAAGAACCAGTGAAGCAAATGTTGAAGTTTCCTTTGGTTTAGTGAAGCCGGAGAGGTAATATAGTCCTGCTGTTATAGCGGCGAATTACGTAAGATCTAGCGAAATGCTTTAATCAATTTTATCATGAGTATCCTATCGTTGATGAAACTCAAATTGCTACTTCAAAGTTCCGTCTTCAACTGTGTGACCAAACATCAAAAACGATTAAAAGAACAATGTCAATATTGGGAATAGGTGTCCCCGATAGAATGTAGAATTATGAGGAATAAAATTAGAATTAGTATTGTAGTCAGTGCAGTGGTTGTAGTGAATGCATTGTTAATTTACAATGTATCAGGAGTCAATTCAAAGCATAAGGATGTATTAGAATTACCTTCTATGGAATTGGCCACTGGCGATTTGGTGTTTCGTAACGGTCACGGATTAATTAGTAGGATGTTTCAAAACTGTTCCCTCACAGAAAAAAAATATGGTCATACGGGTATTTTTATGATCAAGAATAATGTTCCTTTTGGCACATGTGAAACAAGATCGACCTGACCAGCTTTAATTATTGAACCGTTGAATCAATTTTGGAACAAATCGATTTGTAACGAAGGA
>JADJPB010000010.1 GCA_016713445.1 Bacteroidota bacterium
TTCAAGAAATAAACTTTAACAACTAAATACAAATAATATGAAAAAATATATTTTAATACTAGCAATTAACTCATTTCCTTTCTTTAATTATTGCTCTGCACAAATAACATTTCAAAAGTCATTTGGTCGCGGAGTTACTAATAGAGGTTATTCTGTTATTCAAACCAACGACAACGGTTACGCTCTTTTAACAACGGCAAAAAACTCTAGGTAGTAGCAGTTATCTGTTTTTAATAAAAACAAATTCATATGGAGATACCTTATGGACTAAAGCGTATATGGAAACACATACACAAGATGGAAGCAATGGGCTCACTATACAGCAAACGAGTGATGGAGGTTATATTTTAATGGGTTACCATAATGACAGCATAGGATTTGCAACAACTGATAATGCTTTACTCATAAAAACAGACCCAATAGGAGATATTGTTTGGACAAAATCGTTTGGTAATTGGATTAATAATATTAGTGGATATCAGATAGGTCAGCAAACAAATGATGGAGTGTTACATCATTGTAGGTACAGTAAATAATCCTTTCAATATTTATTTAATCAAAACTGATAATAATGGTGATACACTTTGGACAAGAATATTCGACACAGGTGCATTTGGGGCATCAGTAAAGCAAACAGCAGACGGAGGTTATATTATTACTGGTTCAGCCATGCTTTCAGGCAATCAGGAAATTTACTTAGCAAAAACTGATAGCATCGGTAATCCAGCTTGGACTAAAATAATTGGTGGTGCAAACGATGACGTAGGAAGTTCGGTATTGCAAACCACTGATGGAGGATACATAATTGCAGGAGGAACTTCAAACTTTGGAACAGGTCTGTCGAATACATTTTTAATCAAAACAAATAGCACTGGTGATACCTTATGGACAAAAACATTTGGAGCAGGCACCAATGATGAACTAAGTTGTGGTTCTGTAATACAAACAAACGATGGAGGGTTATTACTTTGTGGTGCTGCGTATTTTGACCCGTCAGGAGAATTCGGGGTTTTAATTAAAACCGACAGCATTGGAAACCAAAGTTGGGCAAGGATATATGGTAGTGGTAAAGAATCTTTATCTCAAGTTCGACAGACGAATGATGGAGGTTATATTTCAATAGGGGAAAATTCATTTGGAACGCAACAGGCATATTTAATTAAAACAGATATTACTGGAAACAGCGGTTGCTATGATTCTTCTTTTAATTTTACTGAAAGTGCATTTCCTGTGCAAACTGCAAACCCATCAACAGTTGTTTCATCTGCTGGTAGTATATCCTCTCAAAATACAATAACTGAAAACGGTGGTACAGTAACAACCCTATGTTTAGCTCTTGGTATAAACGACATTGTCAGTAATAGTGCTTTTGAAATATTTCCAAATCCAACTTCTGATGTTTTTAACCTTTCCTTTAATAAATCAATAATTAGAGGCATACTCACTATATACAATATGATAGGTCAAATATTTTATTCCGAAGAAATCGTTATGGAGACAAGTAAGGCAATAGAATTGAAAAATGTTTCCTCAGGTGTTTATTTGGTTAAGGTTTTTGATGGAGAAAAAAATTACTGCAAGAAAATAATTATTGAGCATGATTGAGACGATACATCTTCGTGGACATGACAGCACGAACGCATAACAGGTCCTTGCAGCAATTGCCCGCCAAATTGCTTTTAGTGATATAGAAATTTATGCTTCGATTTCAATTGGCGCGCAATCTTGATTAAGGAAATAATTTGTTTTGTTGCGCGCCATCGTTATCTTTATAATCTCTAACGGCGGGCACTGCTCCAAGCACCGGAACGTTGGCAGTAATTTTAGCAGACACTCTTCAAATTCAAACAAAATATGACAAAATTGAAATTATTTATTTTCCTTCTTCTGACAACCAACCTAACTTTTGGACAGAAAATTGACACAAGATTAAGTGGCTTAGACACAGAAATTGAAAATCTATTAAAAGCTTATAATGCAGTTGGACTTTCTGTTGCAATCGTAGAAAATAATAAAACAATTTATTCAAAAGGTTTTGGGTTTAGAGATTTAGAAAATAAATTGCCTGTTACTACTAGTACCATCTTTCCAATTGGTTCAATCACAAAATCATTTACAGCATCTTTATTAGGAATACTTGAAAACCAAAATCAACTATCTAAAAAGACAAACCTTCATTGTACATTCCAAAACTTCAATTTTATAATGACAAAATGGACAACCTCATTACAATTGAAGATTTAGTAAGTCATAAGAGTGGAATTGGAAGTGTTGACGGAACTTATATTTTGTTCCCAGCCAACAAACGAGAAAACTTAATGCCACGTTTTAAATATCTAAAACCAAACGGAGAAATAAAAGACAGTTGGATATACAGTAATTTGGGTTATATTGTTGCAGGAACAATCATAGAAAAAACAACAAATGAAAGTTGGGAAAAAAATATTCAAGACAAAATATTTAAGCCCCTAAATATGAATAATTCCAGTACTTCAATTACTGAAATGGCTAAAACAAGTAGTTTTTCATTTGGCTATGGATTAAGTAATAAGCAAACTAAAAAAGTGTTGTTTGAAGAACTAGATAATGACAAGCCTTGTGGCTCAATAAACAGCACAACAAATGATATGGCTACTTGGATGTCAACTTAGTTCAATAATGGAATATTTCAAAATAAAGAAATTTTGCCCAAAAACTATATTCAGGAAGCTACAAGTATAAAAGCAATTGATATTGGTTTACCACCTGAAATAAGTGACCCTAATGTTTATACTTTTGGCTATGGCTATGGTTGGAAAGTGAACTCAAACAATGGACATTATAAAGTACATCACGGTGGAAATGTTTCAGGATTTAGTTCTCAATTAGTAATGTACCCAACAGACAACCTTGGAATTGTAGTTTTGACAAATCAAAACAGTTCTATTTTGCCATACATCATAACAGACATTATAACTAACCGAATGCTAAAATTAAAACGTACAGAATGGACCAAATATCCAGTTAAAGTTAGCGAAATAAATTTAGTAAGCCAAGAAATAAAAAGCATCAATACAGAGAAAAAGCCAACTCATATTTTGACAGAATATTGTGGTAAATTTACTAATCTTGGGTTTGGAACTTTTGAAATTGTAAACGAAAACAATAATTTGTATGCAGTATTTCCAGACTACAAATTCAGATTAGAACATCAGTATTATGACATATTTGTGTTAAAGGCAACTAAAGAAATACCGCAAGGTATGAACCCCGAGTTTTACTTGAACTTTTCTCTTGACAACGAAGGAAATATTTCAAGTGTAAAGGTAAATTTGCAAGACGAACCTGTTGAGTTTATGAAACAAGCAAAAGAATAAAAACTACTGCCAACATCGGTTTTGTGCAAGTGGGGCTGAAGGAATAAACTGAACATCTGTAATTCTATTGAACATTGTACTAAATTTGAACTGAAGGAATTTTAATTCCCCACCTGCACAAAGCCGTAAACCGTTAGCTGTAACCATAAAAGACGAAAAATGACATTCACACTTAGAAATATCTCTTTATTGATTTTAGTTTCCTCATTTATTTCTTGTAATGGACAGGTAAAAAATGACAATTCATCACTCGAAGCTGAGAAGGTCACAGAAGTAATCAAAATTCCTCTTCCTAATAACGGGTTTTCAAATGGTTACGTAGATATAGACGGTACGCTTTGGTTCACAAGTAATGGTGGTGGTGTTTACCATTTTGACGGTAAAACATATAAGAATTATACTATGAAAGACGGATTGAGTAGTAATCAAGTCTTTTCAATTGCTTCTGACCATAAAAATAATCTATGGTTCGGAACTCAAAATGGTTTAACCAAATACGACAGAAAAAGTTTGAACAAATACCGCTACCATACCAAGACACCACCACAGGTTGGATTCGCACTGTGTACCCCACTCTAAGCCCAAATGCAGCTTATGCTTTAGCTACGGATAACAACAACAATTTATGGATTGGAACTGGTGGTGCTGGAGCCTATTGCTATGATGGGAACAGCTTCAAATCATATTTAGCTGAAATCGGACAAAAACAAGAAGATAGTTTGTATCACAATTGGATTCCTTTTATAAGAAAGATAGCAAAGGAAATATATGGTTTGCATCAATGACTCACGGTGGAGTCAGTCAATTTGATGGTAAAGAGTTTACACAGTATTTGATAAAAGATGGATTAAGTGAAGACCAAATACGAACTATTTACTGTGACAAAACTGGAAAGATATGGTTTGGGTTTAACGGAAATAGAAATAGTGGATTAACTGTTTATGACGGTAGCTCATTTAAAACATATTCTGTTGAAGACGGCCTTTGCAATAAGCGAATTCGTGCAATTTATGAAGATAAAAATGGTAATCTTTGGCTTGGTGCTCACTTGGTTGACTTATGCATTTTTGACGGTCAAAAAGTTTTCTGAATTTAACTACAACGGAAAGGCTTTTCTCTGATGTGCTATTCATTCTTGGCGATTTAGAAGACAATATTTGGGTTTGTGGAGTTACAGGAATATGGAAATATGACGGAGAAAAAGTAACTGAAATGACAACGAATAAATAATAAAATGGCTACAGCTAACAGACGTAGCCGTTGCACAACCTCATTCTAAAAAGTAATTCTTCCTACTCCAACCAAAAACAAGGTCATTAGCTTCAATTACAGAGAGGCGATTTTTTGTGGTCGCATTTTAATAAAAAAAACTGGCATCGCTATAAACCTTTGGACGAAGTAACAAAAAATATCTCTCATTGATTTTTGGGTTGATGCTATCAACTCTATTACTTGAGCTTTTATTTTTTTGCTTGTGAACTTAAGTAGTTTCTTTAAGTTATAGGTGAGTGCGGCCATCATCACATGTTTGTTGGCCTGTTTTATTCCTCTTGTGTTTACGCGTTTGAGATTTAAAAAAATTTAGCATTGTTCCTAAGACTGGTTCTACTGTGCTTCCACGCTTCTTGAAAATTCTTTTTGCATACGGCGTTTGCAGCTTTTCATACATGGCATCGTATAGCGGTTTGTGTATACTATGTTCGATCTTTTTAAAATCACTCTTGCCAATGCAAGTACTTCTTAACGGACAATCTTTGCATTTACTATTGTTGCTTCTATACACTCGCATCCCGTGTTTATCGTGACTCCATTTTATTAATCGAAAAGGCAGTATGGCTTTATTGCCACGAGTGCATTCAAATTGATCTAGCTCTTCATTATAAACAAATCCTTCGCGTTCACTTTTGTATTGACCAAAGTTGGGAATGTATGCATCTATGTTTTTTGATTCGCAATACTTTAATACTTCTCCACTGGAATAGGCTGTATCTGCTAAAATTTGTTCTAACGTGATTTCATTTTCTTGTAAATTAGTGATGGTTTGATCCAGTATTCTTGGCAAACACTCACTGTCGCGTTTATCAGCAAAATCAGCACCTGCGCCCGTTATTACATGATGGTGATCATCTACCGCTATCTGTGCAAAATAATTTAACTGACGAACTTTTCCTGGCTTTACGGACACTCTTGCATCGGGATCGGTAGGACTATAATGTGTGTGATTACTTAAATACTTCGGGCGAATTATATTATCGTGTTCATCGCGATCATCTTTATCATGTTTAGCACTTGTTCTGTGACCCGGCATGTCCTTATACTCTTCCTTCTTCCAATTGTGATGTTGATCTACTGACTTATTCTTTTGTTTGGTTACGGTAGATGAGCTTTTATCCTGCGGGGTGATGGTTGTAGGTTTAATTTTATACTCACTATTTTCATTTAGTTCCTGAGCATATTCTACCACATCATCCGTGATTTCTTTCTCTTGAAGGCTATCTAAACTTGCATTGGCTTTCACATAAGCGCTATCTATGGCTTGACGTTTTCCTCGTACCATGCCTTTTGATACACATAGCGACAATACTTTTTTAAACAACTCCATAAAAACTTCCTCTCCGTACAATTGACGTGTTCTGCTGATAGTAGAATGCCAGGGAAGTGATTCATCCAAATCATATTTTAAATAAAGACGCACGTCCAAGCAATTGCTGCAATACTCGATTAACCTTCGATCACTATTTATATTATTGAGATAGCCCACCAAACAAATTTTAAAGAAAACCACTGGGTCAATACTCTCTTGACCTTCCTCTCCATAATAACTTGAGGTAGCATCATAAAGAAAATGAAGATCTAACACTTCGCTTAAGCGTCGATAAAAATTATCCCTTGCTACCAGATCATCCAAGTGAACCTGATAAAGCATTTTTGGCTGTAGTTCCTTTCTTCCTTGCATACCGCAAATATGTTCTTGACATTAGAAAAAATCAACCCCTTGAACTAATAAGTTATTCACTATATTTGTTAGTTGTGCAACATGCACAGGTCCTTTGCGTCAGGCGGGCATTTGGTTACATAAAACTTAATTGGTAATTTTAATATCTCAAATAAATAGAAATCACGCTCCGTGTCCCGCCCAACGCAAAGCCCCGGAACGTTATGCGGCAGCTTTAATCAATTAATAGCAAATGACAAGTAACAAAGTTAATAAACAAGCAGAATTAATTGAGTTTCGAAACTTGGTATTAGCAACAATTGATTATTATTTGGACAACAAATTGGTTCAAATAAAAACCACTGAATTTAACTCTGATGTGCATTTTAATGAATTAAAAAAACAAACCGAAGAGCATTTTCAAAAGGTCGTTTAACTATATTAAAACATTGGTTTCGCGATTTGACAGAAATGCAAATTGAAACAAGAGATTTTAAATTCAACAAATACCTTCAAGACAAAACCGATTCAAAAATTGATATTTTCAAAAATTACTATCAACGAGTAGACAAAATAATTGCCAAAGGAAAGATCACAACAGACAATCAATTTTACGACATAAACATATTGGCTGACCACATTTGTCAGACAGCTCCTGTTTACAAAGAGAAGCTAGAAATGCTAAACATCCTTTTAAATGACTTTGAAAACCGCAAATCAAAAGAGCCAAAAAAGCCGCCCGCATAACAGGTCCTTTGCGTCAGGCGGGCATTTTGATACATAGAAATTAATTGGTAATTTTAATATCTCAATAAATAGAAATCACGCTCCGTGTCCCGCCCGAGCGCAAAGCCCCGGAACGTTAGCAGCAAGGTTTCCAGACAAATACCTAATACTAAATTTAATTAAAATTTTACAAAAGCGCTTTATTTCTAAATAAGAATAATTATCTTTGCAGAATAAATACTATCTAATGACAGCGGATTATATAAGAGAGCAACTGAAACAAAAAGGATTGAAGGTAACACCACAACGTGTTGCTATTTACGAGGCGGTTGTAAAACTAAAAAACCACCCTACTGCTGAAAAAATAATAGATTACATCAAAAAGAATCATCCAAATATTTCTGTCGGAACAGTTTATAAAGTATTGGACTCGTTAGTGGAAAACCAATTACTAAAAAAAGTAAAAAACGAAAAAGATGTTATGCGTTATGACGCAATAATGCAGCAACACCATCATTTATACTGCACCGAAACAGAAAGAATTGAGGATTTTGAAGACTCTGATTTAGACAAGTTAATTACAGAATATTTCAAGCAGAAAAAATAAAAGGATTTAAAGTAAAAGACATAACACTTCAAATAACAGGAGAATTTAAAAACTAAAAAATACAAATCAGATGGAAACAAAAAAAGGAAAATGCCCCGTAATGCACGGAGCAAATACGGAAACAAATAATTCTGTAATGAGTTGGTGGCCAAATGCACTGAATTTAGACATCTTGCATCAACACGACACTAAAACAAACCCATTAGGACAGAATTTCAGCTATGCCGAAGAATTCAAAAAACTTGACCTTGAGGCATTAAAAAACGATCTTAAAAAACTAATGACCGAAAGCCAAGACTGGTGGCCTGCCGACTGGGGACATTACGGTGGACTAATGATTCGTATGGCATGGCATAGCGCAGGAACATATCGCACGGCTGACGGTCGTGGCGGAAGTAACACAGGCAACCAACGATTCGCCCCACTTAACAGTTGGCCAGACAATGTAAACCTCGATAAGGCACGCAGACTTTTGTGGCCTATCAAGAAAAAATACGGCAACAAAATTTCATGGGCTGACTTATTCATCTTAGCAGGTAACATGGCTTATGAATCAATGGGCTTTAAAACATTCGGATTTGCAGGAGGACGAGAAGATATTTGGCATCCTGAAAAAGACATTTACTGGGGCGGAGAAAAAGAGTGGCTTGCAAAATCTCGTTACTCAAATCATTCAGACAGTGAATCTCTTGAAAATCCTTTAGCAGCAGTGCAAATGGGACTAATTTATGTTAACCCGGAAGGTGTTGACGGTAAATCTGACCCTTTGAAGACAGCAAAGGATGTGAGGACTACATTCAAACGCATGGCTATGAACGATGAAGAAACAGTTGCATTAACAGCTGGTGGTCACACTGTAGGTAAAGCACATGGAAATGGCGATGCTTCTATTTTAGGTTCAAACCCTGAAAGTGCAGATGTGGAAACGCAAGGTTTTGGATGGATTAATCCTAAAGGAAAAGGCAATGCAGAAGATACAGTTTCAAGTGGATTGGAAGGCGCTTGGACTACAACTCCGAATAAGTGGAACCACACCTACTTCCACTTATTATTGAATTATGAATGGGAACTGAAAAAAAGCCCTGCTGGTGCATCGCAATGGGAACCTGTCAACATCAAAGAAGAAGATAAACCTTTTGATGCGCATATTGCAGGGGTTCGCAGAAACCCTATAATGACCGATGCGGACATGGCAATGAAAATAGACCCTGAATACCTTAAAATATCTGAGAAGTTTTATAAAGACCCAAAATATTTTGAAGAAGTTTTTGCAAGAGCGTGGTTTAAATTAACTCATCGTGATTTAGGTCCTCAAAGCCGCTACCTTGGTGCTGATGCTCCGAAAGTAGATTTAATTTGGCAAGACCCAATTCCAACAGTTGATTACAAACTAACTGATGCAGAAGTTGAAGAATTAAAAGCAAAAATTCTGATTTGCGGTTTGACAAGAACAGAACTTATCAATACCGCATGGGACAGCGCAAGAACATTCCGCTGCTCTGATTACAGGGGTGGCGCAAATGGTTCAAGAATTCGACTGACTCCGCAAAAAGACTGGGAAGGCAATGAACCAAAACGTTTAGAGAAAGTGCTAAATAAGTTGACAGAAATTCAAGCAGGGTTTAACAAGAAAGTAAGTATCGCTGATTTAATTGTTTTAGGAGGTAGTGCGGCTATTGAAAAAGCTGCACAAGATGCAGGAATAAATGTTAAAGTTCCTTTTAGCGCAGGACGTGGAGATGCAACTCAAGAAATGACTGACGTTGAATCATTCGAAGTACTTGAACCCATTCATGACGGTTATAGAAACTGGCTTAAAAAGACTATGCAGTAAAACCAGAAGAACTACTTCTTGACAGAACACAACTTATGGGATTAACCGCTCCTGAAATGACCGCTTTGATTGGCGGCATGCGTGTTTTAGGAACAAATCATAGTGGAACAAAACACGGTGTTTTGACTGACAGAGAGGGTGTTCTCAGCAACGACTTTTTTGTAAATATAACAGACATGAAATACTCTTGGAAACCTGCATCTGATAAGTTATATCACATTATTGACAGAAAAAGCGGAGCAACAAAATGGACTGCTACAAGAGTTGATTTAGTTTTTGGTTCAAATTCTGTTTTACGCTCTTATTCCGAGGTTTATGCGCAAGACGACAACAAAGAAAAATTTGTAAAAGACTTTGTAACAGCTTGGACAAAAGTTATGAATGCAGACCGTTATGATTTGAGAAAATAAACCCAGCTGCTAACAGCACCTAAAAAAAATGGCGGGGGAAGTGCGAATATAAACAGTTGTGCAATTAATAAACATTGTGCGTATAGACAGTTTAGTGCATCTAATCCGCCACTTCTTTTAGCTGCAAAACGTTAATGCGAAACCCGTTGGCGAGTGTGCAAAATATTTACATTTACGACTTTTGACAGAATAACTAAAACAAAAAATTAAAAAACAACAATTAATCACTAAAATAAAAACAAAATGAAAAAAACAATTCTACTTTCATCATTTGTTGCAATTGCAGCAATGTTATTAAATACTCTGCCCTGCAATGCAACCGTTTGGCGAGTAAACAATAACCCTAATTACATTCAAGGGTGTAGTCATTGTTTTAGCACCTTGCAGGCTGCTAATGACACTTCTATTGTAATGGCTGGTGACACTGTTCATTTGGAAGCTTCTGTAATACCTTATAGTGCTACCACAATTGACAAACAAATTACAATATTAGGACCAGGTTACTTTCTTAATCAAAATCCTGGTTTTCAAAAAAATGTTTATTCTGCAAGTGTGCTTAGAATAATTTTTAGTACAGGTTCTGATAGCAGTTTAATATCAGGAATATATGTTGGGCAAAGTGGGAATTCTTCCAGTATTCAGATTAATAATGCGAATTATATCTATATTGATAGAACACAAACTCGTGATGATATTACATTTGCAGCAGGTAGTATTAATACTTTTATAATTGTTACAAAATCTTTCATTGGAGGAAGGATAATTACAGGCGGAAATAACTCATCTGTTTACGATATAAATGTTTCAAATTCCTACATTCACGAAAACATTTCGTTAACAAGCAGCTCTACATCCAATTATGGAACAATAACCCAATGTGTACTGAACAATTTTGTGAATATAAATAATGGATTCAATTTTTTTAATAATATAATTGTTAATTCAACAAATTTCAGTCAAAACAATAATACAACAGCAAACATATACACCAATTTATTTGTTCCCACAGTTCCTGCTTTTCTAACAGGAGGCACGAATGTTAATGAACCTCTTTTATCAACAGTATTTCCATCAACAGGTTCACAAGACAGCATTTTAAATGTAAATCCAATTGGAATTTGTCCGCAATGCTATATTGCCTTTCCTGGCAATGAAACTTTCGGTATGTTTGGTGGTGCAGACCCATACAATCTAAGTGGCATCCCCAATATTCCAAGCATTTATCAATTGCAAAGCCCTTTAAATATTATTCAGGGAGCGCCAATCAATGTTAACATCAGCACACGCAGTAATGACTAAGGCTATGAAAAAACTAACATTCATATTGTTGCTGCTGGTATCTATTGCACAGGCGCAACCCAACATCACCCAAATGGAATACTTCATTGGAACCGACCCCGGGTTTAGTTCGGCAATGCAAATAACAGGCTTCACTTCGCAACCAGATATTAATAATTTTATAAATTCCATAACCCCAAGTCTCAATCCCGGAATAAATTACCTTGGTTACAGAAGCAAGGATGCAAACAATGTCTGGAGCCATACCAATTTTCTTACCTTGTACGTAGTTGACAGTACGCAAAGAAAAATTGCAGAAGTGGAATATTTTTGGGATGTAGATTCGGGCTTTAATGCTCATTCTGACACACTGTTTGCAAATCCAATTGCAGATATTACTAATGGAATATTGTATGCCGATGTGCCAATAAATTTAGGATTAGGAACACATATTCTTTTTGCAAGAAGCAAAGACACGAAAGGAAGATGGAGTCATACAAATTATGTGGATTCAGTTATTGTAACAGCTACTGCTATTAGCGAATTTATAAATCAAACGGGAATTAATGTTTATCCGAATCCTTTTTCAGACAACATTACTATTGAACCCAATAACAATGAAACTTTGAGGGTAACGGTTTATACTATTGAAGGGAAAAAAGTAATGGACAAAGTAATTAATCAGACAAGCAAATTAGAAACCCAAACACTGTCTTCTGGCGCATATATTTTAAGTATTGTAACAGATAAGAAAAGAATATATCGGACAACGATTATTAAAGACTGACGGATAAAATCGGGCATTCGCATAACAGCAGTAGCCGTTGCACAACCTCATTCTAAAAAGTAATTCTTCCTACTCCAACCAAAAACAAGGTCATTAGCTTCAATTACAGAGGCGATTTTTTGTGGTCGCATTTTAATAAAAAAACTGGCATCGCTATAAACGATTGGATGAAGTAACAAAAATTATTTCTTATTGATTTTTGGGTTGATGCTATCAACTCTATTACTTGAGCTTTTATTTTTTTGCTTGTGAACTTAAGTAGTTTCTTTAAGTTATAGGTGAGTGCGGCCATCATCACATGTTTGTTGGCCTGTTTTATTCCTCTTGTGTTTACGCGTTTGAGATTTAAAAAATTTAGCATTGTTCCTAAGACTGGTTCTACTGTGCTTCCACGCTTCTTGAAAATTCTTTTTGCATACGGCGTTTGCAGCTTTTCATACATGGCATCGTATAGCGGTTTGTGTATACTATGTTCGATCTTTTTAAAATCACTCTTGCCAATGCAAGTACTTCTTAACGGACAATCTTTGCATTTACTATTGTTGCTTCTATACACTCGCATCCCGTGTTTATCGTGACTCCATTTTATTAATCGAAAAGGCAGTATGGCTTTATTGCCACGAGTGCATTCAAATTGATCTAGCTCTTCATTATAAACAAATCCTTCGCGTTCACTTTTGTATTGACCAAAGTTGGGAATGTATGCATCTATGTTTTTGATTCGCAATACTTTAATACTTCTCCACTGGAATAGGCTGTATCTGCTAAAATTTGTTCTAACGTGATTTCATTTTCTTGTAAATTAGTGATGGTTTGATCCAGTATTCTTGGCAAACACTCACTGTCGCGTTTATCAGCAAAATCAGCACCTGCGCCCGTTATTACATGATGGTGATCATCTACCGCTATCTGTGCAAAATAATTTAACTGACGAGCTTTTCCTGGCTTTACGGACACTCTTGCATCGGGATCGGTAGGACTATAATGTGTGTGATTACTTAAATACTTCGGGCGAATTATATTATCGTGTTCATCGCGATCATCTTTATCATGTTTGGCACTGGTACGATGTCCGGGCATATCCTTATACTCTTCCTTTTTCCAAGCATGATGTTGTTCCACCGATTTGTTTTTTTGTCTTGTTACAGTAGAAATGCTTTTATCCTGCGGGGTGATGTTTGTAGGTTTAATTTTATACTCACTATTCTCATTGAGATCTTGAGCATAATCCTCCAAATCATCCGTAATCTCTTTTTCTTGAAGGCTATCTAAACTTGCATTGGCTTTTACATAAGCGCTATCTATGGCTTGACGTTTTCCTCGTACCATGCCTTTTGATACGCATAGCGATAATACTTTTTTAAACAACTCCATAAAAACTTCCTCTCCGTACAACTGACGTGTTCTGCTGATGGTGGAATGCCATGGAAGTGACTCATCCAAATCATACTTTAAATAAAGACGTACGTCCAAACAATTGCTACAATATTCAATCAGTCTTCGATCGCTATTAATATTATTGAGATAACCTACCAAACATATTTTAAAGAAAACTACAGGATCAATACTCTCGTATAAGTTATTCACTATATTTGTTAGTTGTGCAACATGCACAGGTCCTTTGCTCCCGACACTTCGGGAGGCGGGCATTTTGATACATAAATTAATTGGCAATTTTAATATCTCAAATAAATAGAAATTACGCTCCGTCCCGAAGTGTCGGGAGCGAAGCCTCGCGACCGCCCGTCCCGAAGTGTCGGGAGCAAAGCCCCGGAACGTTAGTGGTCATGTGCTAAGATCATTAAATTTTGCCTTTATAATGATTTTTCTTACTTTAGCACTATGAAATCAGAGCAATTAAAACTCGAATTGATTCAATGGTTAGCCTCCATTGAGGACAAGCAAATTCTTCAATCACTTTTTCGATTTAAGAATATACAAGAAAATACAGATTGGTGGGATTCGTTGTCAGACGATCAACTTAAGGAAATTGAGAAGGGGATTGATGATGTAAAGAAAGGAAAGACTATCTCAAGTAAATCAGTTTGGCAAAAATATGGAAGAACCATTAAACATTGAATGGTCTGAAAAAGCGACAGAACATTTAGATACCTTTTACCAATATCTTTTAGCTGAATGGACTTTTAGGGAAGCTGAAAAATTCCTTGATCAAGTTCAAGAGTTTGAATTCACCATTTCATATTTTCCCAAATCATTTGTTCAGAGTAAAAAAAGAAAGCGTTATAGGATTGGTTTAGTACATCGATATGTTTCTGCAATCTACGAGGTGCGGAAAAGCAACATCGTAATCATTGCTTTAATTGACAACAGATCGAACAAGAAAATACGATAGCACACGAACCACTAACAGTCGTTTGCAGCAATGCCGCATTTTCCCTTCTCCGTAGATAACTCCCAGTGAAATAGTGAAAAAACAAGCAAACCCCTTTTAACGGAAGAAATGTTTTCTGGTTTGCTTGTTTTTTTATCTTTACATAAATATCACGACCAGAAAGCGGCACTGCTGCAACCGCCAAATCGTTAGGAGCAATTTTACCGAACCGCTCCACCGACAGACAAAAATGAAATTTGACAAGCATTTCCCCATAGAAAAATTAAAGGACTACATAAAATATTATGTGGTATCGGAAAACGACTTGGAAAACGAATACAAAGTTCTTCCATCTGCTGGACTTGTTATTGGGTTTCAGTATAAGGGACAACTTTCATCAATTAAAGACAACACTTTAAACAAACTGTCATCGGCAGGCATTACAGGCATCTCCGACAGCTACAAAATCTTTAAAAACACGACTGACATCGGGACAATCTTGGTTTATTTTACTGAAATTGGCTTTACACATTTTTCTTCTAACCCAGCAAACGAACTTTTTAATTTAAGCCTTTCACTTGACGACATTTTTGAAAAAAGTAGTGTGAACGAAGTTGAAGAAAAATTAGCCGCAGCGGACACAGACAAAAAACGAATAAAAATTGTTGAGCAGTTTTTGTTAACACAATTTAAAGACATTCAAACGGACAAATTAGTTATTGAAGCTGTTAAACTAATCTATAAGAGTAAAGGAACAATCAGAGTAAAAGAACTGAACGAAAAACTATTTATTAGTCAAAGCCCGTTTGAAAAACGATTTAGAAAAGTTGTCGGAACGACACCTAAAAAATTCACATCAATTATTCGTTTCAATGCCGTTCTTGAAAACTTAAACGAAACAAAATCACTTATGGAAATTTGCTATGAAAACAATTTCTTTGACCAAGCCCATTTCATCAAAGACTTCAAGCACTTCACAGGACAGACACCCGAAAATTTTAAACGCTTCTTATAGAAAAACGATTTTTTACAATTACAGGGGTTTTAAACACTGCACCTTTGCATCGTAATTAATCAAATCATTAACAATTAAAAATTAAAAGCAATGTTTACAGTAGAACAAATCAAAGCAGCTCACAGCAAAGTAAAATCAGGTGCAGACTTTCCTGCATACATTCAAGACATCAAAAAATTAGGTGTCACATTTTATGAAACGTATGTAATAGATGGACATACTGACTATTTTGGAGCAAACAATTACAAGACGACTGCTCCAGGCAAATACGACAAGCGGATAATTGCGGAAACTTCAAACACAAATCAATTCAAAATTGATTTAAAAGAACATCAACAAGGTAAAACAGATTTTCTAACATTCATCCCGAGGTTTCGTGCTCCGCAGACAGTTTGTGGTTACATAAAGTTTGTATCTTCGAATAAACACCTGCCTGCCGGCAGGCAGGTTTGTACTAAATTCCCGCCCATCGCAAAGCACCGGAACGTTGGGCGTAATTTAAAACAGAACACATGAAAAAACAGAAGATACGTGTTTTAATATTAACCCTACTCGTAATATCTTGCATGTTTGCTTGCAAGAAAGTTGAAAGCATACCAGACAACAATCCTACTAATCCAAATACAACATCGTATGACACAATTTTTCCATTAGACTATTTTCCTGCATTTCCTGGTTCATATTGGAAGTATGTGGACTCCAATAACGACACGACCCTAATCAAGACTGATTCTTCATACCAAAAAGATTATTACACAATAGGGTCAGCTGCATATGTATCTGACACTTTTTTTGTTCCAATATATAATCAGATACCCATTTGGGGTTATGAAGCTCATACAGGCCCGATATCGAATTCAGGCTCATATCCTCTGACAAGAATATTGTCGGATTCGTTACCTGTTGGGAGTAATTGGATTATTTACAATTGGTCAGGAACACAAGTAAGCAGAAAAATTATTGTGAAGGATACGACCATCACAATATCATCTAATTCATACTACCCTACAATTGTTGTTGAGGAATATTACTCTTATGGGCCGCCAAATTACATTTGGATAGCAAAAAGGTATTATACAAAAAACATTGGATTAGTTAGAGAAGATTTGTACAATTCTAGTGACTCAACAGTAAACACAAAACAATTATTTAATTACTATATAAATAACTAACTATGCCAATCAGCAGTCTTGCGAATATGCTGGAATTGGTGCAAGCTGCTAATGCATTTAATTTGGTTGTTTCGTAAGAGGTTTATTTGCACTTGCAATTTGTTCAGTGCTTTTAATATAAATTTGTGTAACCAGATGTTAAAAAGCAAGCAAACCAGCACATCGCAAGGCTGAAAACCGTTATAAGCTATTTAAATAAATATTTAATATGAAAAATTCCTTTCTTCTTTTACTTAATATGTTCGCATTTTTAATCGGTAATTCACAGTCATATCATCCAGTAATTCAACTTAACAAATCTTGGGTAAATATGCAATATGATGTTCAACTAAATTCACTTTGCAATTATATTTCTGGACAACAAATCCAATTTCAAGGTGACACAATTATTCAAGGTACGACTTATAAAAAAACAGCAAGTTGCAATATGATAAGTCTATGTCAATGTCCGTTTTATTGCAGTCCTTATGTTGCAGATACAACTGGAAGTTGTAAATCTAAATACTTTGAACTACATTTTTATGAGAGAAGACAGCATTGCTAAAAAACTATATATCCTAGATCTTAATTCAAGTGCTATTGAGCAAATTCTATATGACTTCTCCTTAAATGCAGGAGATACTTTAAATGCTCAATACCAACTAACCGCTGGTTCCATAATAATAGTAGATAGTGTGGGCTCCACTTCATTATCAAACGGAGAAATTAGAAACATATTCTACTTGAATTCAGGTACGTTTTATATTGAATCAATAGGTGGTCGCAATGGCTTAATGTCTCCATTAATCTCCTTTAGTGGTGGTTCTGGTGAAACACTTGGATGCGTTAAATTAAATGGTGTTGTGCATTACGATGGAGGAATCTGCTATGTGCCTGTTGGAATTAACACAAATTCAAATGATCCCCATTTAACTGTGTATTATGAAAAAGAATATCAAAACATTAAAATAAATTCAAAAAATCTAGAATTAAAGGGTGAATTTAAAATCCTAAATTTAGAAGGAAAAATAATTTTTTCTAAAATAATTGAAGAAGACAATTTATCAATCAATGCCAACAACCTTAATTCAGGAATTTACCTTTATCAATATGAAATGTTAAATGGCAAAATAATTACTGGCAAGATTAGTTTAACGAAATAAACGACCTAACAGGTACTTTGCTCCCGACACCTCGCATAGGCGTCAGGCTAAGAAGTAATTTTTCAGGAAAAATTAAGGGTGTATTCACTCTTAAAAATTATAGTTTTTTTTTAAAAAATATTTGCCTTATCAAGCATCTAAAATAATTTCTTGATGGGTACTGATGAACCCGCCTTCGATAAAATTGGATTTCATCCAATTTTATCGAAGGCGGGTTCAATGAAGGGGGGTGAATTCCTGTAGAGACGCCATTAATGGCGTCTCTACAATTTGGATATTAGCATACTAAACCAATTGCAAAATTATTTCTAAACCTAAAATTAGCCTGACGCCTATGCGACACCTCGGGGAGGCAGGCATTTTGCTACATAGAATTTAATTGGTAATTTTAATATCTCAACTAAATAGAAATCGCGCTCCGTCACGAAGAGTTGGGAGTGAAGCCTCTCGACCGTTAGTGGCAACCCTAACTGACAATAGACAGAACCGCTGCTAACAACAAATTAAAATGAACACACTAGCTCTAATAGAATATTTCAATCGCATTCTTCCTTTGGATGATAATGAAATTGCTTTTGTTAAAGAAATCTTTAAAGAAAGAAGAGTAAAAAAAGACAATTTATTCTTCAAGAAGGAGAAATTTGCAAACACAATACCTTCGTTCTTGAAGGTTGTTTCAGAATGTACTTGGTTGACCATAACGGAAAAGAACACAACTTACAATTCGCTATCGAAAATTGGTGGATTGGTGATATTGGAAGCTTTCACAATAATATCCCAAGTAGACTAAATGTTGAAGCTATTGAAAACTCAATTATTCTTCAAGTAAAGAAAGAAGATCAATTGCAACTGTTTACAAACTATCTTAAATTCAATCAAATTTTTCGAGTGCTCGCAGAAAATGCAATGGTGGGTCTTCAGCGAAGAGTATTACAAAATATTAGTTCAACAGCTGAAGAACGGTATATAGATTTTCTTGAAAGACACCCTAATTTATTTAATCGCATCTCTAATGTGCAAATAGCGTCTTATCTTGGCGTAACGCCTGAGTTTCTTAGTACTATTCAAAATAAAATCGCGAAATCTTAATATACATTAAGAGCATTTCTTCAACTACATTATAGGTAAGATACGTAAGTTCATCGCACCTTAGTTTTAAAAATAACGACAAACAATTTAAAAGCAAAAAAAAAATAGAAAAGAAAATTATTGCCGTAATAGGCGCATCAGGTTCACAAGGTAATGGGGTTATTCACTCAATTCTTAAAGATGGTACTTTCAAGGCAAGGGCTGTAACAAGAAACCCAGAAAAGTACAGTGGAAAGGCTGACGAAGTAGTAAAAGGTGACCTTACAGACATAGCATCGTTAACAGAAGCATTTAAAAATGCATATGGCGTTTTCGTTGTAACTAACTTTTGGGAAGGAGCTGATGAAATTGAACAAGGTAAAACAGCAATACAAGCGGCTAAAAATGCAGGGGTAAATCATTTTATTTGGTCAACACTCCCAAATGTAGAAAAGATAAGTAATGGCAAGTTTGATGTTCCACATTTTACTGGTAAAGCAATGGTTGATGAATTAGTAAAAAACGCAGGATTTAAAAATTACACTTTTGTGCAGCCACCTTTTTATTATCAAAATTTTTCAGGAATGCTTGGAGCACAACCCAAACAAGATGGTTCAACAGGTTGGACACTTCCCATCGATCCAAGCAAAAAAGTAATTCACATGAGCGATATTAACGATTTGGGCAAAGTGGTTACAGGAGCATTTTCAAATCCAGAAAAGGTTGGTCAAGGAAGTTATCTCGCTCTTGCAACAGAACTAAATAGTTTCAACGATATACTTGCCACATTTAAAGCAAACGGAAAAGAGTACAGTTTTACGCAAGTGCCAGGAGAGTTATTTTCAACATTTTTTGACGGCGCTAAGGAAATTTCCGAGATGATGGCCTATTTTGAAGCTCACACATACATGGGACCAAATTCGGAAAGTAATATACAGCAAGCAAATACTATATCAACGGAAAGTTTCACATCATTTAATGAGTGGATTAAAAACAACTAATTTATTTATGAAAAAGTGGGCATTATTCTTATTTGCGACCGCTATCATAGCATCCTGCAATGAAAAAAAGAAACAGTTGAATTAACTAAAGAAAAAACAGAAATCATGATAAAAGAAGAAAAACAAAAAATCGAGGCGCTTTTAGGTGTGTACAAAAAATCACTGAACACATCAGACGCAAAACTAGCTCAATCTCTTTATACTAAAGATGGGGTATTCATGCCCACACAAGCTCCATCAGGTAGAGGCTCAGAAGGAATAATAAAATCTTATGAATTTGTATTTTCTCAAATTCAATTGAACATTGAGTTTTTCATCGAAGAAATTGAAGTGGAAGGAAACATGGCTTTTGCAGTAACCAGTTCACAAGGATCCGTTAAAATACTTGCAAATGGAGTTGAAGCTCCAGAAGCAAATAGAGAACTTTTTGTATTTGAAAAGGTAGATGGAGCATGGAAAATTGCTCGATACATGTTTAATAAAACAAAATAAACAAACACAAGAGCATCACCTAACAGCACACCTACCCTTAAGGTAGGCAGGTTTGCAATAGGCGGGGTTTCGTACGCTGTAGTTAGTTTGTATTTATATAAAGTTTGTATCTTCGAATTAACAATTGTTGTGAAATCCCCGCCCATCCCAAAGTGTCGGGAGCAAGCCCCAAGATGTTAAAGGGCATCTCAAAAGACTGCCGAGAAAAATAAAAGACTGAACATAACGACACTAATTTTCCTTCTATTATTAGACACGATATATTACTGGGTAGACAAAAGATTATTCTAATTTGAATGAAATATTCACAAAACAATATCGAGGAATTATTTAAATTAATTGGAAGCTTTCCTAATCAGGAATATGTTCAAGCAGATCATTATGAATACATCCGCACGAGCGATTCTATCTGGCCGAATCAGTTATTGAATTTAAAGGCTTCTGAAAATGAGATTGAAACAGTCTTAGATGAAATTGAAAAAAATCCGAAGATGGAAAAATTCCAAATCTTTTAATGCTTAACCCAAATACCAAGTTTAATTCATTAGGTGATAAATTAAGACAACGTGCTTATAAGTCTGGTTTATGGTGTGCAATGACTCATAGTTTAAACGATGTTTCTCTCAAACATGCAAATCCTAATTTCAAAGTGCTTCGAGTTCAAAACAAAAATGACTTAAGAGAATGGCTTTCTATTGTGGAAGAAGAGTTAATGGATGGTAAATCCTTGGATATGGTTGTGTTTACGAATCTTTTAGAAAACAACAACTGTTACTTTTTCTTAGGATTAGAAAGAGATGAACCAGTAGCAACTTCTTTTTGTTTGTAAATAACAAAATTGCAGGAGTGTACTTAGTGTCGACAAAAAATCGCAGAGAAGAAAAGGAATTGGAACAGAAATGACAAACCATTGCATACTTATGGCAAAAGAACTTAAGTGTGAAAATGTCGAATTGCAAGCTACAGAAATTGGTAAGGGTGTATATGAATCCTTAGGATTTACAAATCATGGATCGATAGAGGTATTTAGAATAAAAAAAACTAGCCACAACACGGGGTAAAGGGCATGACCTTAGGGACACGAACCTTACCCTAATCGTTAGCTGTTATTAATCAAGACACCAATAAACATGGAAAAAATATTGATTTTAGGAGGCACAAATTTTATTGGAAGAAATTTGGTGGACAGTTTAAAACAACTTGATAATTTTGAGATTACTCTTTTTAATCGTGGGCAAACTAACCCCGAATTACATAAGGAAATTAAAAATATAAGTGGTGATAGAAACACATCCGATATAAATCAGATTTTTAATAAAAAGTGGGATTACATCATAGATTTATCTTGTTATTTTCCTGATTCTCTTGATAATATTTTAAAAAATATTGGTAGTTCACCTAAAAGATATCTTTTTATTTCAACATGCTCTGTTTACGACAATGAAAAGAATAAATCAATATTACGCAATGAGGATCCTCCTATTCTTAGTTGCAATGATAGTGAACGTACTGATGAATCATTCCTTTCATACGGAAAGAGGAAAGCTGAATGTGAGAGGATATTGAAGCAAAGTGGTTTGCGATATAGTATTTTACGACCATCATTAGTATATGGACAATATGATAATACAGATAGATTATATTATTGGCTTTACCAATTAAAAAGCGGAAATAGACTATTGATACCAAATCGAGGTAAAAGTAAATTTTCCGTAACCTATGTGAAGGATTTAGTTCAAGTAATAATAAAATTGTTAAATATAAATTCTGATTCAAATATTTATAACGTAACGACTTTTCCTCAATTATCGATTTCGGAGTTAGTGAATATCGCATCCAAAGTATTAGGTAAAATGGCAACGCTACAATTTGCAGATTCAAAATTTCTACATGAACATGACGTTGCTCAATGGACAGATTTACCATTGTGGCTTGATTGTGATTATTTCACTTATGATAACAAAAAGCTATTGAATGAATTGAAAATTCAAATGACTGAATTTAAGGACTCTGTTTCATCAACGATAGATTATTACGAATCTTTGTCTTGGCAGGAACCTAAATACGGAATGAATGAACGGTTAAAAAATGAATTGATTGATAAATTACATAAGCTTAACAACAGCTAACATCTGTTGCTGTCGAACAACCAAATATTTTTAAAAATAATTCTTAGTTTACCTTTTGTGATTTCGAATAGTTCTATATAGATCGTAAAATTATTATAGACATTTACTTCGTTCTAGAATATCCTTCACACAAAAAATGTTGAAGGATTTCTCTGTATATTTATCCTAATGTAGAAATCGCGAAACGAGACTACATCAGGATAAATATCACATTTTTTCGAGAGGCATGCACGCACCTATCCTTTTTTTCTTTGTAAACTTCAAATAATTCTTGAATTTGTAGGTCTAAACAGCCAAGCAAATTGCGATTTGACGTCTTATCTACACAAATTACAAATGAAACGTGGTTGTGCATGATATTGCATCCTCATAAATGATCTAGGTGTTGAAGACCTCACTTACTTTGCAGCTGCATTCAATTCAAAAAGTTTTCAATGTTTATTTGTTAATCTCTTTCTGCCTGACCTCATTTCAGCAAATAATTATAGGTTAGGTTTGTTCAATGGGAAAAGAAAGGGGGTTGCTTTACAACCTATCTTAAACCCTGCAAGTGTTAGCAATCTTTAAAAATAAACTATGAAAAAAATTAATTCTATTCTTGTTAGCTTATTCTTAGGAATAACTTCAATAATGGCACAATCGCCATTGAACTCGCTTAATTTTGATGGGAGTAATGACTACATTTCATCTTCTTTACCGACCGTATTTAATGATATTCCCAACAACGATTTCACGATAGAGGCTTGGATTAAACCAAATGGAAACGCTTTTTCAAGGGTAGTCTATGCACAGCAAAATAGTACCAACTTTGCTTCAATATCTCTTAATATTTCGAATTTTGTTTACTTTTATGTAAGTAATGTTGTCGGCGTGGTCTCCGCCTCGTCTTTACCATTTGGTGTATGGTCGCATGTAGCATGTACATGGGATGCGAGCAGTTCATCCGTTGAAATATATATTAATGGAGTTTTACAATCATCTTCTGCAGGTGGCAGCTCTTCCACAGGAAACGACAATGTGATGACGATTGGTTCTAGAACAAATGGTGCTCAGTATTTCATGGGAGAATTGGATGAATTGCGAATTTGGGATAGAATTCGAACTTCTTGTGAAATATCGGCTGCTATGAACTCTGAGTTTACCGTATCACAAGCCAACCTAGTTGCCTACTACAATTTTAATCAAGGTGTAGCGGGAGGATCGAATATAGGAATTACTTCACTTCCCGATTTTACAACAAATTATAATGGTTCACTTATTAATTTTGGATTAACCAGTAATATTTCTAATTGGGTATCATCTGGAGCTAATATTACTTCAGTAAATCAAGGGAATGGTGTTTTTACTGGTATTGACACAAGAACCGAATGTAACTCATACACCTGGATTGACGGTAATACCTATTCCGCGAACAATAACTCCGCAACTTTTAATATCGTTGGTGGTGCGGCAAATGGTTGTGATAGTTTAGTAACCTTAGATTTAACCATAAACAATTCCACTTCTGGAACGGACACGAGAACCGAATGTAACTCATACACCTGGATTGACGGTAATACCTATTCCGCGAACAATAACTCCGCTATTTTTAATATCGTTGGTGGTGCGGCAAATGGTTGTGATAGTTTAGTAACCTTAGATTTAACCATAAACAATTCCACTTCTGGAACGGATACGAGAACCGAATGTAACTCATACACCTGGATTGACGGTAATACCTATTCCGCGAACAATAACTCGGCTACTTTTAATATTGTTGGTGGTGCGGCAAATGGTTGTGATAGTTTAGTAACCTTAGATTTAACCATAAACAATTCCACTTCTGGAACAGATACGAGGACCGAATGTAACTCATACACCTGGATTGACGGTAATACCTATTCCGCGAACAATAACTCGGCTACTTTTAATATTGTTGGTGGTGCGGCAAATGGTTGTGATAGTTTAGTAACCTTAGATTTAACCATAAACAATTCCACTTCTGGAACAGATACGAGGACCGAATGTAACTCATACACCTGGATTGACGGTAATACCTATTCCACGAGTAATAACTCGGCTACATTTAACATTGTTGGTGGAGCTGCAAATGGTTGCGATTCGCTAGTAACACTCAATTTAACCATTAATACCGTTTCAGATTTAACAACTTCTACTTCGGGAGTTACTATTACAGCAAATAACTCTAATGCCACCTATCAATGGTTAGATTGTACGAATAGTAACGCCATTATTACCGGGGAAATAAGTCAATCTTTCACAGCAACAGCTAATGGTAATTATGCAGTTGAATTAACAGAAAATGGATGCGTAGACACTTCTGTTTGCATCGCAATCACCTCTGTAGGCATTCTCGAAAACAGTTTTGGAAATGCGATTAAAGTTTATCCTAATCCTACCATCGGAAAACTTAGTATTGATTTAGGCGGATTGTACCCTTCCATTTTGGTAATCGTTAACAACGAACTTGGCCAAGAGACGCTAAAAAAAATGTACATGAACAGAAACATGATTGAATTAACCATAGATGGAGAAAAGGGAATTTATTTCGTACACGTATATGCAGAGAGTAAGTCTGCAATTTTGAAAGTAATAAAAGAATAAAGATTGTAAAAATAATTGCATCTCTTCGGTAGTGACTGCTGGGTTTGCTTGACAGCAGTCACTATTGGAAACACATTGTGTGCAACATTACTTTCCTACTTTTGATGGGATTTCAAAATGGAATACAAAAAATATCGGCTGCTATTAGATCATCATTATGAATTTGATAAAGCAGTATTGGATAAAATTATTTTCCTTCTTATTTATTAAAATATATAATATATGTAAAAGGTTTTTTCAAAACGGATACTGCAGTCCGTTGCCAGAGTTGTAAAGCGTCTGGATTTCATCGGCTGGCAGTGGACGTGTCCAAATGCCTGCTTCATCGATTTCACCTCTGAACCACCTAGCTGTGTTATAGCTTCCTGAAAAAAGTCGTGCCGTACCTAATGTGACTCTGCCGTTAGTGAATACAAGATTGGATGAATCAATATTAGTTACAGCATTGCCGTTGTCTGGTAGACCGTTGATATAAAGCTCTACATTACCATTGTTGATTACACCTGCTACATGTACCCAATTGTTTATGGGTATATTTATAGTGCCTATTCTAAGCATTGGAGCTAATTGACCATTCTGGGTATGATAGGATGCTACCAGTTTATTGTCGGTACTCAGATAAATTTTAACTTCAGCTGCTCCTGCATTATTGACTGAAATCCCACTATTGATTCCCATTATCATTTTCGCGTTGGCGGAGCTGTCCTTTAAATTAATCCAAGCAGCGAGCGTGTAGGTATTGGTATCACCACTACCGATACCTGTTCTTTCAAGATATCTATTGCTTACAGTTCCAAAGTCGATGCAACCATTAATTTTTCCGGCAAGAGACCAGCCAGGAGTAGCAACGAATGACAAATCCCAAGAACCAACAGCATCAGATGCCGTTGTGCCAGATATTTCATCAAGTTTCCAATATGATTGTAGTGAATTATTCAAGTCAGGAACTTGGTTAGTCATAAAACTGATTTGCTGTCCATAAGCGGTGCCGTTTCCGTTAGTGGCGTAAGCCCTAACAAAATAGGACGTGTTTGGGCTGAGTCCAGTGATATTGCTCGTGAATGAACCGGTACCTGTTCCGTCAATAGTCTTCTGTCCAGAAACGGTTGGTGAAGTAATTGTTCCCCAACATACGCCTCTGGCCAAAACGGTTGAACCGCCATCAGAAGTGATGATTCCGCCTGTCGTCGCGTCAGTTTGAGTGATGCCGATAACATTTTGGGTGGTGACTTCGGCAACCGGTGCAATAGGAAACGTATTGTTGTCATCATCATCCTTGCATCCCGAAACAAAAAAAGACATCAAAGACACCATCAAGAAAAAAACAGAAGAGACATTAATTATTGTTGTTAACCTAAAAGTCGATTTTAATATAGGAGTCTTCATGTGAATAGTTATTATAGTTGATAGTAGAAACATTTTGCTAATTTAATATATCGTTCTGAAAAATCAACATTTAATATATTATTCCAGTCTCACTATTATAACCAATGGTAAAACGATGTCAAAAAATGGTTAAAGGTTGGCTAAAAGCCTCCTTTTGTACTTCTTTAGCTGTTAATGGGACAATATATAACTTGAGAACACACCTCATCTGACAGGAAGAAAAACCAAATTGAATTTTTCACCATCATTTTGCTTCCTGAATCTATTAAATTCTAAATATTGTATGTACAATTCTAAACTTTGAAGCAAATGAACATTACAAAATGCTTAATCCGAATAGTGCCATTGCTGTTAATATCACAACAATTGCTCTCGCAAACTTATTCATGGAAAGTAAAAACGAACTATCCCGGTGTAGGTACAGCGGGTGTTTCTTCTTTTTCAATAAACAACAAAGGTTATTTTTGGGGAGGCTTTGACTCTGCCAATGTAACAACAAATGAAATGTGGGAATATGACAACACGACCAACGTTTGGACTCAAAAAGCAGAATTAGCTATAGTTCCTTGCATAAGAGAAATATGTACTTGAGATTAGAAAGAATCATCCCCCTGAGATTATAAGTTATTTACTATATTTGTTAGTTGTGTAACAAGCAATTGGGCTTAAAAGAAATGGCTGTTGATATGACAAATCAAACATTTGTGCATCTAATAAAGTGTAGCGGTAAGTTGACAATTTAAGGCTCCAAAACACCAACTTCTTAAACCACCAAAACATTTTCTACAATCATATGACGACAGCGCTAACTAGAAACATTTTAATATTAAATTTAATACTTTTATCAAATAAAAAATTGAAATGAATAAATTATTACTTCTTGGAACGATTGTTATTGGGTTGACAACCTCTTGTTCAAATTCAAATCAGACGGACAACACTGAACTCTCAACCCATCAAATCGCAGTGACGAATGACACTATCGAAACTATTAAAAATAAAAATATGATAACTCAAAAAATAACACCTTCACTTTGGGTTGAAACGAAAGATGCAAAAGCAGTTGTAGATTATTACTTGTCTATTTTCAAAGACGGCAAACTTAAAGAGCATCACCAATATAAAAATCCACCAGAAGCAGGAGGCGGAGACTTTGAAACTGCAATTATGGAAATTAATGGTGTAGAATTTAATATTTTGGCGGCGGGACCGTTCTTCAAGTTTAATGAATCCGTTTCGTTTGTTATCAATTGCAAAGACCAAGCAGAAGTAGATTATTATTGGGGTGCATTGACCGCTAACGGGGGCCAAGAAAGTTCTTGTGGATGGTGTAAAGACAAATATGGTTTATCGTGGCAGGTTGTTCCTGTTGAATATTTTGACCTAATAAACAGTGACGACCCACAAGTCAGGGAAAAAGCGATGAAGAATACACTTAAACAGAAAAAGATAATACTCTCAGAACTCAAATGAGCGAGAACAAACAGTTTGCGAAAAGACAATGAATTCATTGAAAATTGTACAAGAAAGAATTGCGTTTGACAAATGTAATGATGAACAAGAAGTATTGCGTTTAAAAACAATTGTTAAAATATTAAGTCAGTAAATTAGAAATTATTTTTAACTAAATGAGTTCTTTGATCTACCAAAACCCAGTTAAAAAAGAGTTTCGTCTAATAAAAGTAATTTTTGCTAAATTCTATTTGCTACTTAAAAATATTTGGTATTTTTATTTTCTCAAACAAAAATTTCGGACTTTACTGCTAGCTGGCACGGGCAATACCTACAACGTCAGCCATAGGTTAAGAAATGATTAAATCTCATTAAAAGTGGAATTGCAGTTTTCTAGACAGAAATGGGTTCATCACCAATTTAATCTTGGTATTGATGTGGGTTGGAGTCAGAATATTATTACAAGGATTTCTGATATCGGAATGAGGTGCCAATATCATTGTGAAGAATTATCTGATATTATGCTCTCAACAAGTCATGATCAAGAGTGGAGCATTAAAGAGCATATCGGACATTTGATTGATTTGGAAGAATTGCATCTACAAAGAATCGATCAGTTCAAAGATTTAAAGACGGAATTGACTGCAGCAGATATGTCAAATCAAAAAACAAAGGCATCCAACCATAATGACAAGCCTCTGAAAGATTTGATCGCTGAATTGATTATTGAAAGAGAGAAATTGATTCATCAATATCTCTCGCTATCTTTAGAAAGCATAAATCATTCTTCCCACCACCCCAGATTAAATGTAAAAATGAAACCTGTAGACTTATTATTCTTTATTGGAGAACATGACGACCATCACTTAACATCCATCCTTGAAATCAAAAAGAAATTTATCAAAACTAGCTTCTAACAACAAATAGTTTAGTAAGATAAAATGCTACATTTAAATTTTAATTTAAAATAAAAGACCATGAAACTAGGTGCATTTTCAATTAGTCTAGCCGTAAAGGACATTGAGAAATCGAAAGAGTTTTACGAAAACTTAGGTTTTTCAATTTTAGGTGGAGACATCTATCAAAAGTGGCTTATCTTGAAAAATGGAAACGCCATCATTGGACTTATCTAAGGAATGTTTGAAAATAATATTCTTATTTTTAATCCGGGTTGGGATGAAAACGCTACTAATTTAGATCCCTATGATGATGTAAGAGTCATTCAAGAACACTTAAAAAAAGGGTGTGTAACATTAACTTCAGAAGCTGATCCAAATACAAGTGGTCCGGCACACATTACACTCACAGATCCTGACGGAAATAATATTTTAATTGACCAACATAGATAAACAAAAAAAACAATGACACAAACATTAAAAAACCCATTTGCTTGGGTAGAAATTTATGTAGAAAACATGAGCAGAGCTCAAAAGTTCTATGAAACAATTTTAGGAATTCAAATGTCTCCACTTCCAATGCCGGAAGGGATGGGAAATATGCAGATGGTTAGCTTTCCCTGGGCTGAAAACGAACGAAATATTAGCGGCGCATTAGTAAAAATGGAAAATATGCTCCCAGGATCTGGCGGGACCTTGGTTTATTTTGGTTGTGAAGACTGTTCGGTAGAGGAAAGTCGGATTGAAAGTGCAGGTGGTAAAATTTGTCAACCAAAAATGTCAATTGGAGACTATGGATTTTGCTCTATTGTGATGGATACAGAAGGAAATACCATTGGTTTGCATTCGATGAAATAAAATTAACACCTGAAAAACTTCTCGTGCTCATGTTTACTTACCGGTTTGAAGTAAGGATAAACAATTTCTATTTTTTATCCTTATTGTTGACTGAAAATTGGGATTGAATCACGTCAAAATAAACAAGTCCTACTTCGTGTCTTTGCAAGAATACACTTAAATTTACCTTCAATTCTTACGCAAAAAGAAAATGTACACTAAGAAAAATTATGGCTTTTGGATGACCTTCAATTGGTCTAAAAAACCATTTATCATCGGTCTACTTTATGCTAGTATCATTAGCTTTCTAACTAACTATTTCCAACTAAATTTATATCTCCCTTGGCAACCCATTGGAGTAATTGGTATTGCCGTTGCCTTTTATTTAGGTTTTAAAAACAACAGCTCTTACGACAGAACTTGGGAGGCAAGAAAAATTTATGGCGGGATCGTTAACGACAGTAGGTCCATTGGCGTAGCCATCGTTTCCTTTGTGCAGGGGGAAAATGCAGCTGCTATTAAAAAAGAATTAATCTACCGACATATCGCATGGCTTACCGCTCTCCGCCATCAGCTTAGATTAAGTAAACCCTGGGAACATTTAGAAAACAGATTAAATGGACTCTATGTTCCGGTAGTTTGTGAAGATTATAAAAACAAGCTCCATACTGAGTTATTAAACTATCTTACAGAAGAAGAAGTCCATGAATTAAACACAAGTACAAATAGAGCTACACAAATCTTAAAGAAACAGGCTGAAAGATTTCAAGAATTGAGAGACAAAGGGTATTTTGATGATTTTCGGCACATGGAATTACATACTAAAATTACTCATTTATTTGATGGTCAAGGTAAGGCTGAAAGGATCAAAAACTTTCCGTTCCCACGACAATATGCCTCCACCGCACTTTGGTTAACGTTAGTATTCTGTACAATTGTACCTTTTGGGTTGCTGGATATGTTTACTGAAAGTATTTGGGTCCAGATTTTCTGTCCTATTATAGCAGCGCTCATCATTTGGGTATTTTTCCTCATGGAAAAAATTGGAGATTACTCTGAGAATCCTTTTGAAGGCACCTACAATGATGTACCAATAACATCAATTTCTATTGGAATAGAAATTGATTTAAGAGAAATGATTAAAGACACGAACATCCCACTTCCTATGGAAATAGAAAATGGATTTTTAATGTAATTAGTTGATCTTTTTTACAAGATTTGAATTATTGAGCGTTTTCCTTCCTTTTTTAGGTTTCGTTTCATCCGAATTATTCCAATCTTTGTACTATGCATTAAAACAAATAATATGGAACGGAAAAAATTCATTAAATCAGCATTACTAACTGGTGCTTTGGGGGCTATAGGCTCGCAATTACTCCATGCAAAAAAAAGCGAATCGATAAAATCCACCTACGATATCTTAATGCAGCAAGTTGGATTTAATCATTTACCCAATAAAAATATAGGAACCATGAATTCAATCATTCACAAAGCAGATACAAGAGGAAACGCCAATCACGGTTGGTTAAACTCTCACCATACGTTTAGTTTCGCTAATTATCATAATCCGGAGCGCATGCACTTTGGCGTATTAAGGGTATTAAATGATGACCGCGTGATGGCTGGTCAAGGTTTCGGAACGCACCCTCATGACAATATGGAAATAATTTCAATCCCACTTGAAGGAGATTTAGAACATAAAGACAGCATGGGAAATATAGCCATAATAAAAGAAGGCGACGTTCAAATAATGAGTGCCGGAACTGGCATTACACATTCTGAATACAACAAAAACAAAGACAAAGAAGTTAAGTTTCTTCAGATATGGATTTTTCCTAACAAAAAAAATGTGACCCCACGTTACGACCAAATTTCAATCAGAGATATTGCAAAAAAAAACAAATTTTATCAAGTGCTTTCGCCGAATAAAGATGACCAAGGTGTTTGGATAAATCAAGATGCTTGGTTCCATTTAGGGAAATTCGACAAAGGAAATTCCGATGAATACAAAATCAAAAAATCTGGGAATGGTGTTTATGTATTTGTATTGGATGGTGAAGTAGAAGTAAACAATGAAAAACTTGCTAAGAGAGATGGAATGGGTGTTTGGGATACTGATTCCATTAAAGTAACCGCCTTTGACAATGCCCGTGTTCTATTGATGGAAGTCCCTATGAGTCTTTAATTTTTTTTGAAAATATTACCAAAAAAAGCGAAACCCATCTATGTAAAATCCATGAAGATTGGAAATTGGAGTCTAGCATTGTGGATTACACTTAATAGTAAATAAAAAACGTGACCACGAAACGAGATCCTATTCGTCCATTTTTGTTTGGGGTCTGGGAATAATTAGAATCTCCGTTGTAACCTTCATTCAAGAATGAAACGATTATTAAGCTACATCTACCCGTTCCGGGTGAAAAATTACAAGTCGGATATTAATGGCCCTCTTGAATTAAACTTAGTGAATGGGAAATTCATTCTAGATACCGAAAGGAGCAATTATTCATATGGTACCCTTCAAAGAATTCTACGTGTTGGTTTAAAAGAAATCAACTTCGATAGAAATATAAATAGCATACTCCTTTTGGGATTGGGTGGTGGAAGCGTAATTCAGACGATAAGAGAAGAATTTAATTCCAATGCGCCTATAGAAGCTGTTGATATCGACGCAGAAATAATTGAGATAGCATTAAACGATTTTAATATAAATAGATTTGAAAATGTTACCATAGTACAATCAGACGCCAATGAATATTTAATTAACTGCCCAAAGAGCTTTGACTTAATTATTGTCGATCTTTTTATTATTGACACTATTCCGACTGTATTTACAACCACTGAATTTATAAATCGTTTGAAGGAACATTTAACTGTAGGTGGAAAAGTCATCTATAACACCATGCAACAAACAATGCCCTTAGAATTGTTAAACAAAATTAAATGCTGTTTTGAAGCAGGAGGCAATTTCAACGCGAAATTATTAGAGAAGGTAGCCAGTACTAACGACCTAATACTCGTTGAAAAATATTGATACAACAAATTTTGTATCGGAAGGGATAAATATGGAAAGTTAACGATTGCAATTTTACTATTCTTTTAGGAGCGGCTTTCCTGATTATTCTCCGAAATATTCATTGAAAATTTATTTGTATTCAATGTTAACTAATTCATATATTCGCTAATATTTGTTATAGAATAGAAAAGTTGAGAAATGTAGTTTGTACGTGAGCGGCTTGAGATCAATAAAATTAGAAACTTGTAATAAATGCTTGTGAAGTATCATGATAAGACTTTAGGTTAAATAAAAATTAATAATTGTTAACAAAACTTTGAAAAAGACAAAATGAAATTCAAATTAATCTTACTGCTACTAATCATTTCATGTTGCACTCATTCAAAATCTCAAAATTTAGTGTCGAATGGGGGTTTTGAATCTTTTACGATTTGTCCCTTTTCTTTAGGAGCAATCAACCAAGCATCGGGATGGGTTGTATCTTTAGCAACTCCCGATTTTTATCATACTTGTGCAGTAACATCGCCGCTTACAGGAATACCACAGAATATCTGCGGTTACCAACAACCCTTCGGAGGCGATGGATATGCAGGAATGCTTTGTTACAGCTCCTTTGCCAGTGGATACAATCCAGATCAAAGAGAGTATGCTACGGGTACTTTAACACAACCGCTTACTATTGGCACAAAATATTTTGTTTATATAAGGGCAGTGCGTATGAACGCTTCTTCACACGCTGTGAATAATGTTGGAGCAAAGTTTCTCACTTCTTCTACTACTAATCTTCCCATTTCAAATTCCGCTCATGTCTTTTCTTCAACCGTTATTATCGACACACTTAATTGGACGACGATACAAGGTTCATTTGTTGCCGACAGTAATTACACACATATTTCGATTGGCAACCACTTCAACGATTCTCTTACAACAGTAATTTCAGTTGCCCCAGTAACCTTTGGTTTTAATGCATATTATTTTATAGATGAAATTTGCGTTACCACTGATTCCCTAGGCTGCTTTGAGCAAACTGGTATTAATGATTTTACAACAAACAATCTTGTAACCATTAATCCTAATCCAGTAGTTGATTTTTTATATCTTGAAACAAAATGGAACTTAGATGCTGAAATAATAATTTACAATGCTATCGGTAATGTCTGTTTGAAACAAAAAACAGTAAATAGTATGGTGTTGGATGTTCGTTTTATGTCTGGGGGAATGTATTTTATGAAATTAGAAATTCAAGTGGCAGAAGTATTAAAAAAGGCAAATTATTGAAAGTAGATAGAGCTGGCAATTGAATTATAGCGTTAAAATTATTGTCATGAAATCAGACTATAAAGTAGCGCTTAATAAATCAATTCAAAAGAAAAGACTTGAATTGTCAACTACTTTTTCTGAAGAAATCCTTGCTTCAATTTTCAGTACTCTTGAATTTACTCCACGATACTTGTCTAGTTTAGCAGAGAAATTCGACAACAAAATTCATTAAAGCCATTAATTAAAGGTAAAAGATCGTTCAGAGAAACGCTAATACATTTACTCAACTTTGAAGGGCTTAATTATACTACTGTCTACCCAGCATATCTCTTAAACAAACCCCAAATTTATCTAATACACGCTGAAAGGGATTTTGATAGACTAAATTTATTTCATAACTTTCAATTGCAGGAATTACTATATGCCTTCTGTTTAGAACGAAAGAAGTATTTAAATTTTCTGCAGTCGATAAACAAAAAAAATTTGAATAGACAAATGATAGAAGAAGGTAAAGCAAGAGAAGAGACCATTTACACAATGGCAAGAAGAACGGCTATTCATGACTTTACACATATACAAATATTGCAATTTCAAACAAACTTTTATTTAATAGAGAATGAGCTAGCTGAATAAACTGATTCTACAAATAAAAATAACCTAGGTACACTTTATTTTAAAATCAAATAATATTGCTATAAAAAGAATTGATATGCAAAATGATGTAAAACTTACACAATCAACAATAGAAAATTTCAATTTAGCATTTAACCGCCATGATGTAGATGCTGTCATGAATCTGATGACGGAAGATTGCATATTTGAGAATACGAATCCTCCACCAGATGGCATACGACTTGAAGGGGCGGCTGTAGTTAGGGAATTTTGGGAGAAGTTCTTTACAGCTAACCCAGATGCCCATTTTGAAGCAGAGGAAATATTAGCTGTCGGGAATCGATGTGTTGTTCGGTGGATCTATCATAAAACGAAGGAGGGTAACCCTTGGCATTTGAGAGGCGTGGATATCTTCAAAGTCGTTGATGGAAAAGTAGCTGAAAAGTTGGCTTATGTTAAAGGGTAATAAATTTCAATAATTATTTTATTAATCAACTCTTTTTAACTTTTAACGAGATAATATAATACTACCTAGTCTTTTTTAATGACTGTTTTTCTATTAATTTGATGAATTAAACAATTGTGTTTTCCCTGTTCCTGAGGGTTGATGATTGATTTACATGGAATGGGTACTATTTATCTCTATAATTAAGAAATATGTTCCTATTTCTTAATTATATCAGAAGTGCCTTTCCTTGTTTTTCATCAATAATAACCCCAATTTATATCATATTCACATCATTTGTACTTAAAACATTATAATCAGCCAGCCTTTCATCTAAAATAAACCTGAAATAATAATTGAATTGGCAAAAAAACCATTAATAACAAACAATTTTCATCGGAATTATTTATACTTTTAACAACTAGATGCAAAAAGACGACCAAGTACTTGTGTGTCGAAAATTGACTCATGCTTTGAATTGAAAATAGGTATTACCCGAATCAAAATTAATATACTTAAATTTTAAATATTTACTAATTTACTAAGAAAATTATGGATCGCTACATACGTCTTCATTTGACTATTATTTGTCTACTAATTGTAGGCTCCTCTTCTGCTGCTAATTACTATTGGATTGGAGGATCTGGAAACTGGAATGATTTACCTCATTGGTCTTCTACTTCAGGTGGAATAGCAACTTACTCAAATCCTCCATCACCAAATGATGATGTTTTCATTGATAATAACTCTGGATTTAGTGCTGGAGATTCATTGAACCTTTGGTTTCAAAATGATTGTCATTCCTTAACAATCGATTCGCTACCTTTTAATTTTAAAATAACTTCGATTAGTTCCTCCCTTACTATTTATGGTGATATTACAATATCCTCACCAGTTGATTTTATAAATGCTCGAATAGAATTTGTACCCATATCATTAACATCTAATATTTATGCTCCTTATACATCCTTTTATCAATTAAAAGTACCCATCGCTAATTGTACTTTGAATCTGCTTAGCACCCTAAGTTTGAAAAATTCTTTTGAAATGATTTATACCAACTCTCATTTTAATTCCAATAATCATGATTTGTATGTAACGGATTTCAATGTGGGGTTTGCCACTCAAATGAATCTAGGCACATCCAATGTTTATTTTATAGATTGCAATGCGACGTGGAGCGATAATAACCAATCGGCATTACAAAACACAAATTTTTTCATTTTAGGGAGTTCGGTAATTTTTGATGGTAACTTTCGTGCAAATAAAGTATTTATAGATTACCAATCTGATGTTGGATTTTCTGATATCGTGCATATAAGAGAAATGACATGTTCGGGGTATCTTGACCTCCAGGATTTTGGTCCAAAACAAGATACTATTAATAAATTAATAATGAACAACGGGGTTTATTTTTATACTTTAGTTACAGACACCTTAATTTTTAATATAACTCAAAGCACTTCTTATGCACTTGTATTTGATGAGCTAACAATAAATGATTATTTTGAAGTGAATGCTGTTCCGGGAGGAGAAATATTAATGACAGTGTATTCAACAATTGCATATGCTTCATTGTATATGAATATGCCTTTAGCCTGTCTTGATTTTCTTGCGATTTTAGACGTTAATATTATTGGAACTGGGCTGTATTATGCAGGTGCAAATTCTAGCGGTATCGGTCTCAACTGGATTTGGTCTGGTTGCGCTCCCACATACCATAATGTGTGGCCTGGGGATGCGAATGATGATTTAATTGTAAATCATCATGACTTTCTTTTTGTAGGCTTGGGCAACACATCCACCGGTGCACCAAGAGATAGCATTTCCAATTATTATGCTGCCAACTATACTGTGAATTGGAGTTCGAATTTTCCTAATGCTGTTAACTTCAATAACGCTGACTGTAATGGTGATAGTACCATCAATGCAGATGATACATTAGCCATTGTTCAAAATTATGGTATTTCACATCCTGCGGTTGCTCCCATTAACGCCCCATTACCATTAGCACTTTTAGGAACTAAACTTACGCTAGATCTTCCAGGGCTCTTATCGCCAGGTGTTGCCTATACCGTTCCCATTGTAATTGGAGATTCTGTTTTGAATAATTTAGAAATGCATGGACTTGCCTTTAGCTTATTATACGATACAAGTTTCATTGATGCATCTACTGTGGATATTCAATTTGGTTCATCTTGGTTTGCTTTACCTGGACAATCTATTAACTTCAAAAGAAATTTTTCTTCCCTTGGTAAAATCGACTTCGCAATGACACGTTTTAATGGAGTTGATGCGTTAGGTGGCGGACGAATTGCTTGGCTTAAATTTACAGTGAAAAACAATGTTTCTGGAAATACTAATTTTCAATTTGAACAGATTTTAGCTGTTAACAGTCAGATGAAAGAAATCGTCATATTATCTGGTAATTTCCCGATTGGAACCACTGTTAGCATTGATGAATTCATCTCGCTGTCTGACCAAAGTGTTTTATATCCCAATCCTGCAACTGAATTTATTTCATTGATACTCCCTGATCCCACTCCAATTATCCACGCAGAGATCTTCAGTATTTATGGCACCTTGGTATTAGCAGAATATCCACAAGCTGGCACTCCCCGTTTAGAAATGAATATCAAATCCCTTAAACCTGGAGTTTACTTCCTTCGCGCTAAACGTAAAGATTTTTCTATAATAGAAAAGCGATTTGTTGTTCAATAATTTATCACAGGTAGGAAGAAAGCAGAAATGACGGGCTTAAGGATAAAGTGCAAGAACGCTCGATTATTCAAAAAAACTTTCCGTACTTTTAAAATAATTTATCAACGCTGGCATGTTTGCCTGCAGATAAATGTGAAATTCCTGAACTGTCCTTCCGCTAAAAAGACTTTATGTAGGTAGAAAAAGAAAAAACGAAGATGATATTTGCAAATATTATTATAGCAGGTAGTCGTGAGGTGCAAACAATTGACATTTTCCAGTGAAGAGTTACGTATTTGCCAAAAGTCCTCGAAACATTATTAGCTTCTTATATACAACCCGATTCAAATAATAATTCGAAACCTAAAATAGAATTTAAAATGATCGTGAAAGAACAGATAAAAGAATACATAAACAGTCAATCTGAGCCAAAGCGTAGTGAGCTTGAAACGTTACACCTACTTATTCTTCGTGTACTACCCAAATGCAAATTATGGTATTTAGATGGCAAAGATGAAAAAGGTAAAATTGTTTCTAATCCAAATATAGGATATGGGCAACAAACTCTTGAGTATGCAAGAGGAAAAACAAAAGAATTCTATCAAATTGGACTCAGTGCAAACACTACTGGGATTTCGGTTTATATAATAGGCATAAAAGATAAAAAATATTTAGAAAGCACCTATGGGGGGAAAATCGGAAAAGCAAGCGTAACTGGATATTGTATAAAATTCAAAACGATCAATGATATAAACATTTCCATTCTAGAAGAGGCCATACGAGATCGGATGACGCAATAAAATCGTTCGAGGAGAACGCTTCTATAAAACTCAAAAACGAAATTTTCAAAATTTGACATCATGAATAAACATCAAAGTAATCCAATTATTTACCTGAATAGATACTAATAAATAACATTCGATAAAGTTGTAACTTCAACATTCCTATTAAAAATTCATTATATTTCAATAAATTAAAACTTCGCATAAAGATTATATTAAATTCGAAAACAATTTATATTTTTATAATCTATTCTTAACGGCAGTTGTTACTGCCATTCTCAATTGGAGAGTTCGCTCGTAAAGTATGCATTACAATTCAACAACGGCTAAAGCTCATACCAAGCAACAAGGAGTTCTAATACACTTAAACCATTTAATAATTATTCAAATAATAAAATACACATCTCACCTGCCCCATGAAAGCACAAGGTAAAACCGTAAATGAAATTTTAATAAATCTACCTGAAGATAGAGCACTCCCTTTTAATAAACTTCACGACATTATTGTAAAAAATTTACCGAAGGGATTTGAGCCAGGAATTAGCTACGGAGGCTTAGGATATGTTGTACCGCATAAAATTTATCCGGCAGGGTATCATTGCAAACCTATCGAGCCACTCCCTTTTGCTGGCATCGCATCACAAAAAGGATCCATCAATTTTTACCACATGGGAATTTATTCCGATCCAAAACTGCTGACTTGGTTTGTGAATGAATACCCTAAACACAGTAAACAAAAACTGGATATGGGGAAAAGTTGTGTGCGATTTAAGAAGATGGATGATATTCCTTACAAGCTTATTGGTGAATTAATGAAAAAAATGAGTGTCAAAGAGTGGATTGAAATTTATGAGAAAAACTTACTCCCAAAACCGAAGAAGAAATAGTTGTAATTTCTGAATTAATGAAAGAGTTGCGCAGTAAATAAGCAAATCGCTTTTAAAAGTTATTACCAAATTTTAATTACATTTGAGTATTGAAATGAGTAGTTGTTTCTCCTTCATGGGTAGGATACAACGACTCCCTATCGAATCTCTAAACCTTATAAAGTCTGTACTTAAAAAGATGAGAACATTTCTTTACGCAACAATTGCAGGGTTACAAATAAGTTTCACTGCTTATCCTCAATCTGCTAGTCAAGAAAATGAAAGGAACTATTCCATTGCTTATAATATTCACGAGCATGATACCATACACAAGAGCAATTATGAAATAATCACCATGGAAATGGATGGTTCAAACAAAAAAAATATTACCAACCACCCCGATGTAGCATGGACTTACTACACATACAAAAATCGTTTATTCTTCATCAGCGATAGAGATACCTGTTTTAGATGCTTCTTTCTTTACGAAACCGATGTAAATAGTAATGCGTCAAAAAAAGTGAGTGATCTGATGTTAGAAGACAGTTGGATGAGCGGAAGGAATCAAGGAGAAGAATTAGTTGTGGCTGGAAGGCAAGGAAAAAACATTCGCTATCAACTCTTCATCATAAACACTAAAACCGGCGCATATTATCCCTTGACCAATGACACCGCCGCAAAACATGGCGACCCTTGTTTTTCGCCCGATGGAAATAAGATTGCTTTTTATTTTAAAAAGAACAAACGTGATCGGAATAGTCATGAAGAACTATTCATAATGAATGCCGATGGAACGCAAGTTCAACAATTGACACATTACCCGGAAAATAATCCTTCGGCAAAAGAATATGGCTATCGTGCTGGAGCTACCAAATGGCATCCAACAGAAAATTTCATTTCCTATATTTCGCTGCAAGACGGTAGACATAGCATCTTCGCCATTACACCAGATGGAAATAAAAACTGGAAATTAATCAACAACGAAACCTCCGATGGTTATCATGATTGGAGTTCAGATGGAAAATGGATCGTATTCAACCAATCTGACAACGAAGAAACACAATACCATATTATGCTCATGAATTGGAAAACGAAAGAGCAAAAGCAGTTGACCAACAATACTTATAAATCTCAACTTTCACCAGTATTTATTGAAAAATGAAAATGTAGTTTTTATCGATTCATAAATATTTAGAATTCCTAATACACCAAACAACCAAACATAACAACAATAAATCCCAAAAAAGGTATAACGAACCACATTAAATAACTCATTTGGACCACTGGAAATTATAAAAAGTTTATATCTTGTACTCCAATAAAACACTTCATCATGAAAAAATACATATTATTAATGATCTTGGCACTTCAGGTCATCGTGCTACAAGCACAAAAAGCATCGTATAAAAACGACCAAAGATTAATCGATGATCAGCCCATTGCATCCATCAAAAGCATGGACAGCAAGGGAACCATGGGCATGGTGAATGACTTCGAAATTTACAATATGCAGAACCAATTATTGATTGTGGCGGCCTATGATAGTGATTATCCTGAAAACAAAAACGACAATATGAGTTATCATTACAAGCTTTCGTTTGTTGGTCTTGATAAGGATGGCTATTTCAAACTATCAAAGCTAGGTACTGCAAAATCTTTGGCTAAGCTAATAGGGAATGGAGGAATCATAAAAAACGATGTGTTAGATAATGATGCATTGTTTACGTTCATAGCAAAAAATGGTAAAGCCGCGCCTGCTGCAAAAGTTGAATACATAATGGTACAACGCGACCGATCATGGCCTCTCGATTTTCGTGAACCAGGTACTATTGAAGAACAAAGTAAATTGATTGGTAATTATAGTGACGCAGCTCCTAATGGAAGTAATGTAGATTATTATGACTTTTCATTGCCAAGTGGATTGATCGTTGCGAAAGTTAATTTTAAAGAAGGGAACGATTCGCAAATATGCGAAATAACCACTATGAAAGATAATTTAAAAAGAGCAGTCCCTACTCCATCAAAGGAAAGAAATGTGAAGGTGTTGATGGGCGACCGCAACTTAGAAGTGATAAAACGCATTACAAAATGGCTCGTAGATAATCGCTATTTATAATAAAATCAAAACATTTCTTTTTAACCCATCCAAAAAAAAGGCAACCTTATAAAAAGGTTGCCTTTTCTACATTTTTTCTCAATAGAAAAATCCTTTACTTCATTTTATTCGGTTTTTATCAGCTTCAAGGTTTTAGTTTCAGTACCCATCCTTGCCAATATAAAATACATCCCTTCTGCCTTGTCGCTCATATCAATCGAATATTGATATTTTCCTTCTTCTACATCATTTTGTTCCGCCAAAATCAGAATTACTTTTCCGGTTGCGTCAAATAACTCTAACTTCATGCTGCCTTTCTCCTTCATTTCAACGAATGCATCGAAACGACTACTGAAAGGATTTGGTTGCACGCGAACGGTTGAAATTGCTTCCGCTGAAAGATTGATTTTCGAAGCCGAAGAACCTGCTGCTGTTAAAACATTGCAGAAATCAAATACCGTAACGAACTTAGATCCACTCTTGGCCCAAAATCCTGGTTTCAATGTATGAGAGTCACCTGCTCTCCACACTACTTCAGAGCCACTATTCATAACATAAGTAGTATTGTTTGTCACTGTATTTATCCCCAATACATCTCCGAACTCCCCATCATTATGTGTCCAAGATGGAAATGCTTTATTCGTTACAGATACCTCAAGCCCACTGATTGCTACACGTGAAGCTTCACTTGCACTTTCATTATCGGCGGTACCCGAAGTCCCTGTTGATACTCCATTAAACGTAATCGCAGGGTTAGAGAAATACGCTACTCGGGTGCAACCTGAAGCACATGCATCAGAATAAGCCATTACAGTACGATAATTGCCATTTACAGTTTTACCATGTCCATAAGCATAAGGAGTGTTGGTATTATCAACAAAAACATCGTGTCGACATCCATAAAGGTGACCATATTCATGAGGGAAAGTTAGATTTCCTACGGCACAAGTTCTATCGGTAACACAGAAAGCATCTGCATACACAGAAACAGAAACAGACCATGCTTCTCCACAGCCATTCGACAAACTATTTACGAGTAAATGACAAAGGTCGGCATCGTAAGTGCTACGCCATGTAAATACGTCATCCATAAATCCGTCACCATTGTTTCTAAATCGTGTTTTATCAGTTCCTGAATTTCCACTTTCTGCATACGTTGTTTGAAATGCGCAGGCAAGTTCCACTTGAAAATTGATTGCACTATTGGTGAAAGAAGTGTTGTTAGCTTGAATACAAGATTCCGCAAAAGCAAGTGGATCTGCAAGTGCAACACCTACATCATCGGTATAAGCAACGAGGCAACGTACTTTACAATTTCCAGCTGCTTCAGGTGAACCGTCAATAACTTCTTCTCCTGTTTCTGGATCTATGCGTCGACGTTCGTCTTCTTTATTTTTCATGCCTTCTTTCAACATGTGTTGATAGCCTTCATCTGACTCATCCTGTGGAAATGCATTTATGTTTAATTGAATTAAAATATGTTTATCGCCTGACAATGGATAAATCATATAGCTGAATTGATTGTTTCCAATACGGGACGTAATCATTCCATTGTGTTCGGTAACAATAAAATCACCATTAGGCTCAAATTTTCCCGAGCCAGAAACCATAGAAGCGAAACTCTGCGAATAGGTCATCTGGTCAATCATAAGCGTAGATTGATTAGGAAGTGTTAATGCAAAAGAAGTGTTTTTCTTCTTTATCAAAGAAGCATCGGCTTCTATATACCAGTATCCTGCTGTTGTCTTATCTGAAATGTGAACATTCGCATGATGCTGTTGTTTTTGGGTTAAGAAGGGATGGTCAAGATAACGTATGAATTGTTGCGCTGTAACGGAATAACCATTAATTAGTAGCAACAACAACATACATCTACCAAACACCCTCTTTCCTATTTGTTGTTTATTTTTCATAGAATAAGAATTTTGGGGTTAATTGGTTTACTTGTTGTTTTCAATAGCAGTCATTCGCACTTGTAATTTTTCATTTGTTGCTTGTAGCTTATCATTTTGCTCTTTTAACTGAATAATATAGAGTGTGAGTTCTTCTACTTTCTCTACTAATTTAGTTTGAATAGCACCTAAATCCACTCCACCTTGTTCTTCAATTTGAGCAGCAGAAGGAATGCCTGGCAAATGTTTATGTTGATTTATTTCCTTCTTTAATTGCTCGAGTGGCATTAAATTATATCCATCAGCAAAAACATAATCGGGCCAAGTTCCTTCTAGTTCCACTCGTACTTCTTCTGCAATTAATTTACCACCTATGCAAGCAATAAATCCTGTAGCACCACCAGTAGTTCCTACACGTATTTCAGAAGTATATGTTTTTGTTGGGAAATATCCACCCCAATTGCCTTCTGTTGTAGCAGCTCCACTAGCAGATCCATATACACCTATTCTAGTTCCAGCAGTACTTCCTGAGGCGGATCCGTACACACCGTAAGAAGTGCCTGTATATGTTGTACCAGAAGCTAAACCACGAGTACCAATGTAACCCGATTCTCCATAAACTCCATATCCAACTCCAGGTCCACCTGAACTCTTACCATAAACACCTCTTCCATCACTCGTGGTACTAGTATGTTCTCCATAAATTGCAGCCGATGAAAGTGAAGCACTATCAACAGAAGAATAAATTCCATATAATTTTTTATTATCTGGATTTGCTCCATCTACATTCAAGCGAGCAGTATTTAATGTGCTAAATCCTATTCCAACACTACCGTCACCATTCACTTGAAAGCGGTTTGATCCCCCTTTATCAGCCTCTATAAATTGAAAATCATTTGGTGATCCAGCTGGAACTGTTATTTGAACAATGTCGTTGGCAGATACAGGTGCACTGGTACGTTCAAAATTGATAATCTGTCCTGAACTTCCTACTACATTTGACACAGCATTTAATGCTCTCGATGCAGTTCCGGCTTGAATGTCCAGAAAATAATTTGGCGTTGTGGTACCAATACCAACTTGCCCTGCATTATCTACAACAAATCTGTCTCCACCATTGTTAACGCTCCAGTTTCCGCTAGTCTGGTCGAAGGATGTCCAGCAACTAGCAGTACCATTAACAGCATAACCATAAAATGGTTTTAGTGATGCTCCTGTTTGATTGATGTACATTCCTCCATAACCACTCGCGTTTGGATTTTGAACAACAAAATTTGCTGCGCCAATCATTGTCGAAGTATTCAATCCAAAATTGTTTCCTGAATTAAAGATGTTACTTCCCACTAAAGCGGAACCATCCCATTTAGAAACAAAATTAGAAACGTTAGCTCCTACTTGCGGATCAATTTCAGTAAAGGAAGTTAAGTATCCTGCCAAGGCATGATTACCCCAAGCAAAAGAGGTGTTCCAATCAGATGATGTTCCACCCGTTGCAGTAATAACACCATTAACATGCAGTTTAGATGTTGGTGTTGAAGTACCAACTCCAATGTTACCATTGGTTTTGATATACATTCTTACTTGATTATTGGTTTTAATTTTTAGGACTTTAGCATCGGTAGTTCCGATAAATTCCGATGCAGGATTTGTACCTGCATTACCTGTTAGCGACCAACTTTGAGCATTGGTTTTTAGCGAAAGCGTCATAAGGCTTCCTGTCATAAGTACTAATAGTAGCTTTTTCATATTAAATGGGTTTATTGATTAGGGGTGAAAGCTAGAAATCACATTTTTTAAGGTCAATCCCCTTTTCGGGGGAGGCGGTATAACACGTTGATTATTAAAAGTAAATTTTCAATGTGAGTGGAAAAACTGCTATTTCATTATTTCTTTCTTAATTATCAATTTTAGTGTTTTGGAGAAGAGCATAATGGTTTAAGCTTCCAAAATTCTTTACATCCAATCGACAAACGCAGCTAAAATAAATTTCTATCCTGTGTCGAAACATTCATAAATAATTTACTTTTAAATATTCCATAAATAAAATAAGAAACACATTATTACATGATAATCTCGGATGTAATAATTAATTTTACTGCCCTTGAGAATAATTCGTGAAACTGATTCCATACACTAAACAGACTTGAAAATATCTTGAACTTATTCAGTCTATTTTAATATTGCAATAAAATTTCAACATAAATGGCTAGCCAAAGATGAATACGGAGATAAAAAAATACAACGAACAATTTGAAAAAGGCGAAAGGGAAATATGCAATCTGCTCGCAAAGTTAATTGATAAAGAACTCAAAGAAGCCGAAAGCAAAATTTGGCATGCCCATCCTGTTTGGTTCATAGAAGGTAATCCCATCGTAGGTTACAGCAAACAAAAAGCGGGTATTCGACTGATGTTTTGGAGTGGGGCTGACTTCGAAGAAGAGGGGTTAAACCTTAGGGGCAAAAAATTTAAAGATGCATCCATCTTCTATAATGATCATTCAGAAATTAAATCATCGGACTTAAACCGCTGGCTAAAAAAATCAAAAGAGATACAATGGGATTATAAAAACATTGTCAAAAGAAAAGGTGTCCTAGAAAAATTAAAATAAATTGGAAGCAACAAAAGAACATAACGACCGAATTGCAAAATTGACGTTTGCGTCCGTTTATCCACACTACGTTACAAAAGTGGAAAGGAAAGGGCGAACCCTTGAAGAATTACATCAAGTAATTGAATGGTTAACGAGCTTTAATAAAAAAAGAATAAAAGAGTTAATAGACGAACAAGTAACCTTTGAAACTTTTTTTAAAAAAGCTACACTAAATCCAAATGCACATTTAATAACAGGAGTAATCTGTGGATATAGAATAGAGGATCTTGAAAACCCTATAACGAAACAAGCAAGGTACCTTGACAAGTTGGTTGATGAACTTGCCAAAGGAAGAAAGATGGAAAAGATCTTACGGGGATGATCCTATTAAAAGATTCTAAATCCCTGTATAAACTTTCCTTGAAGAATCAGTCCATTATACACGCTAAACTTCAATAAATATTATAATGACTTTAAAAATTAATTATTACATCCAACTCCAATTGCTCCTTATTATAGTGACAATTGGAACCATAAAATCATCGGCTCAAAATAATATCAGGGAATTTAAAATACCTAAAACAAATTCATCCGCTACCGTTTCTCAAACCATTGCATCTACCCAAATTGAAATTACTTACAACAGACCCAATAAGCGCGGAAGAGAAATATTTGGATCACTAATTCCCTACGGAGAAATTTGGAGAACAGGAGCTGATGAAGCTACAGAAATTTATTTTAACACCCGTATTACGTTGCAAGATTTAGCCATTGATTCAGGACGATATGAATTATTTACTATCCCTAATAAAAGCAGTTGGGAGATAATTTTGCAAAAAAATAATAATCAATGGGGTTCATACCGTTACAATATAGAAAACGATGTGATTCGATTCTCAGTAGTTCCACAACTATTGAATACGTCATTAGAAACGTTTACCATTAGCATCGACCAAGTAACGGCAGATGGCGGTATACTAAATATAGCCTGGGACAACATAAGGGTTCCAATAAAATTAAAAATAGATCTTAAGTCCACTGTCATTCCCGAATTAGAAAACTGCTACTCAGCTCCGAAAAGCCCACATATTTTCATGCAGCCATGTTCTACTATGAAAACAATATTGACGTTAATCGTGCCGCGGAGTTGATGGCAAAAGCGCTTGAAAAAAATCCAGAGCATATTGGGATGCTTTACCGACAAGCCCTCATACTAAAAAGTAAGGGTGATATAAACGAAGCTATACTAAAAGCTCAACTTTCTTATGATTTTGCACAAAAAGCGAATCCAGAATTAAAAGCAGAATACAGTCGATTGAATTTAGTATTGCTGGAAGATCTTAAGATGAAGAAACCTTAATATCAGATTAAAAAATATTCGAATTCATATTAAAAAATGACAACTAAAAAATCAAAACTAGTAGAAATTAAAACAAAGCCTACTGTTGCAAGTGTTGTTGATTTTATTAATAAAATAGAAGACGAGCAAAAAAGAAATGATTGTTTTGAGTTGATAAATATGATGAAAAAAGCGACCGGCGAAAATCCTCTTCTTTGGAGTAATTCGATCATAGGCTTTGGAAATAAACGATACAAGAGTTCGGCAACGGGGCGAGAGGTGGATTGGCTGTTGATTGGATTTGCTCCACGGAAAGCAAATTTATCGCTGCATCTTACTATCAATCTAACATCACAATTCGCTTTGTTAGAAAAATTAGGTAAACATAAAATTGGTGTCGGATGTTTACACATCAATAAATTAGAAGACGTAGACATAAAAGTGTTGATGCAATTGATAAAATTATCCCTTCAAAAATAATCTAATAAAATTACAGATTTGAGTACATTATTAAAAGATTTATATTCGAAAGATTTTTATAAAAATTTCTCGTTAATTCTCGAACAACTCATACCTTCTTTTGACAAAAAGAAATTTATTCAAAAGATTTTTGTCGCTACTTGGGAACAAAAAGAATTAAAAGAGAGAATGAAACACACCACTTCAGTGCTTCAAGAATTTTTTCCGAAAGACTTTAAAAAAACATCGGCACTGATTCTAAAAATTATTACGCTTTTGCGTCAAAGAGGACAAAGTGAAAATAGTTTAGCGTATATGTTTTTGCCAGACTACATTGAAACCTACGGAATCGACCATTTTGAAACCGCTATAACGGCCTTTGAACATACCACTTCATTTACCAGTTGTGAATTTGCTGTTCGACCATTTATCATTAAATACAACCAGCAAATGATAAAAGTAATGTATCGGTGGAGCAAACACAATAATGTACATGTTCGTCGTCTCGCGAGTGAGGGGTCGCGACCACGACTTCCATGGGCCATGGCCATTCCATCCTTAAAAAATAATCCTTCTCCACTTCTTCCCATTTTAGAAGAATTGAAAAACGACCCTTCAGAATATGTAAGAAGAAGTGTTGCCAATTGTTTAAACGACATTTCTAAAGATCATCCTGAGTTATTGCTTAAAGTTGCTAATCAATGGAAAGGTGGGAGCATAGAAACAGATGCTATTATTAAACATGCATCACGAACTTTATTAAAGCAAGGTTATCCATCCATATTAAAGTTTTATGGTCTAAATAAAATAGCGCATGTGGAAGTAAGCGATTTTAAAATATTGACACCATGTATTACAATTGGACAATTCTTGGAATTTACTTTTTCACTTAAGAATTATGGCAACAAAAAAGTGCCTTTAAGAATTGAATATGGTATTCATTATTTAAGAAATAACAATACCTATTCAAAAAAGTTTTTAAAATCAGTGAAAGACAGTTATTGCCCAATGAAAAAATCGTTCTGAAACGTAAACAAAGTTTTAAAATAATTACTACTCGCAAATTTTACAATGGGATCCACCAACTCTCTATTATAATAAACGGACAAGAAAGAAAAATCTCAACCTTTATTCTTGAATAGTTTTTTGAATACAGCGAATTATAATGGGGTAAGTGAATAATTGAATCCTTTTTTAATTCCATCAAAAATTAAAATTATAATCATGCACTTCTAAAATTAACGGGGGTAAGTTCCTTCTATGCAGATTCTTCAACTCCTATAATTTTTTTTCAAAAAACAACAGTTATTTGTTCTTTATAGTTGAAAATCAATTCAATTATGGAAATTCTTATCCGAGGAGATGATTTAAATCAATTTGGAAGACAAACGCTTGTTTAGAATGATTCTAAATAATACTTTTGCCGACTTCAATTCAAGAACTCAATTAGAATACAATTCCCATGAAAACCCGAATTTTGCTTATATTAATTTCTATTATAGCTTCGTATTCAACAACATACGGACAAACTATAGATACATCGAAAGTTATAAAGCTTTATGAATTAGTAATAACTGATTATCAAAAACTCGGCGGAGTCGAAAGAATGCCTGACGTTAATGAGAACATAATTTATGCTGGCAAAAAAACGGAAGTAATTCAATTGGATAAGATTAACGCTGATCTCAGTACCAATAATACGCGACAAGTCTTTGGAAAAATTCCGGGAATGAGTGTGTGGGAAAATGACGGATCGGGAATTCAAGTGGGCATAGCAACAAGAGGGTTAAGTCCAAACCGTTCTTGGGAATTTAATGTCCGACAAAACGGATATGATATTTGTTCTGAAGTTTTTGGTTATCCAGAATCATATTATAGTCCGCCCATGGAAGCGTTAAGCAAAATTGAAGTAATACGAGGTGCGGCTTCATTACAATACGGACCCCAATTTGGTGGTTTGTTAAATTATCAAATTAAAAAAGGAAACCCAAACAAGCCAATCAGTTTTGAGACACAACAAACCGTTGGGTCTTATGGATTATTCAATACATACAATGCCATCGGAGGTACATATAAAAAGTTTTCATACTATGGATTTTTACATCATAGAAATGCAGATGGTTGGAGAGAAAATAGTGAGTACAAAATTTATACTGGATACTTTTCTGCCAACTATCAGCTCACGAAAAAAATGAATATTGCTGCAGAATACACCAAGATGGATTATAAAAGTCAGCAACCGGGTGGACTTACCGACACACAATTCAAAGAAAATCATCGACAATCATTCAGAGAAAGAAACTGGTTCAGCACGCCTTGGAATGTAGCTTCTTTTACACTAAAGTACGATATTTCTCCAGCGATAAGTTTCAACATAAAATCATTTACAACAGTTGCCGAAAGAAATAGCGTAGGTTACACAAAAGCCATAACAGTTGTGGATAGCATCAATCCGAATACACTTGAATACAATTCTCGTCAAGTTGATCGTGATGCTTATAAAAATTACGGGGCAGAATCTCGCATCTCTTTTAGATACAAATTATTTTCTAAAGACCATGTTTTTGCAGGCGGAATACGTGTCTATAGAGGAAACACCAAAAGAAACCAACAAGGAGTTGGTACTACTGGCGATGATTTTGATTTAACATTAACCACACCGGAATACGGTCGAAAATTAAAATTCGAAACTACGAATTATGCCGCTTTCGCTGAAAACATTTTTTACCTTGGAAGTCGATTAAAGGTTATTCCGGGTATACGAATGGAATATATCGAAAATAGTATTGAGGGATATATTAATACGACCTCCGCGGGATCCATTTCTACGGAAACACGGTCGCGTCAATTTTTACTCTTTGGAATGGGTAGTGAATTTATGGTTACGAAAAAAACCAATGTATATGGTAATTTTTCGCAAGCATATCGCCCCGTAACTTTTTCCGAACTCACTCCATCTGCAACTACAGAAGTAATTGATCCAAATCTTAAAGATGCTAGCGGTTTCAATTTTGATTTCGGATATCGAGGTTCTGTGAAAGACTATTTAAATTTTGATGTGGGTATATTTTTCTTACAATATGAAAATCGTATTGGAACGATTTCTCAAAACAACAATCCCTTCAAAACAAATATTGGCACATCCATTAGCAAAGGTGTAGAATCTTACATTGAATTCGATCCTATAAAAATGCTGGTGGAAAATTCGAAAGTTGGAAGTCTAAGTTTATTTGCATCTCTATCATTTATTGATGCGAAATATACAAAGTGGAATAATCCCGCCATTGAAAACGATCCCACAAAATCCATTAAAGACAAAAGAGTTGAAAATGCACCGACAAGCATTCATCGCTTTGGAATTACTTATTTCTTAAATAATTTCTCTGCAACCTTCCAACTGAGTCAAGTAGGAAGTGTTTATACAGATGCTGCAAATACCGAATTACCGAACACATCTGGTACAACCGGCAAACTTGTCGGATATCAAGTAATGGATGCCTCTTTATCTTATCACTTTATTGAGCGCTATAATATAAAAGCTGGAGTGAATAATATTGCAGATGAAAAATACGCAACGCGAAGAGCTTGGTGGTTATCCAGGCCCCGGTATTATGCCTGGAAATGGAAGAACAGTATTTATAAGTATAGGCGCCTCATTCTAACTACGTCCATTAATCACATTTAAATCTTCAAGAAAACTCATCGAGTTTCTTGAAGATTTTTTTTTGTTTAGCTTTTTGCAATTAAGATCATAATTTTTAAATAATTTACACCTTTATTTCTCCGTTTTGCAAAAAAATCTACTTAAATCCTCTAAATCTTAAGTTTTAAACACTTTATCATTATTTTTAATGAAAATTTAGTCGGGGTTCCTCTACTAAAACCATTGGTTATACATGACAATTGAAATTGGTATCGTCTTAGTCATCATTCTTTTGACTTTGTATCTGTTCATCACGGAGAAATTCGGTATTGATACAGTTTCGATTATAGCAATGATTTTATTGATGGTGACAGGAATATTAACTCCTACCGAAGGCTTTGCTGGTTTTACCAATTCTGCAACAATTACAGTAGCATGTATGTTTGTTGTGAGTGCTGCAATTTATAAGTCGGGAGCCTTAAGCGGTGCAGGAGATATTTTAGATGCGATTTCGAAGAAAAGTTATCTACTCACTGTTCTTACACTCATGTTGATCACTAGTACGCTTTCAGCATTTATGAACGATACGGCTGTTGTAGCCATTTTATTTCCTGTAACAATGAGCGTGGCTAGAAAATCAAAAATCAATCCTTCGCGATTGCTTATGCCACTTTCATTTGGCGCCCTCCTAGGTGGTATTTGTACCCTTATTGGAACTTCCACCAATATACTTGTAAGTGGAATTGCGGAACGCGAAGGACTCGCGCCCATCGGTATGTTTGAAATGGCACCTGCGGGGATTTGCTTTCTGATTGTTGGAATACTTTACATGCTATTTATTGGTAGTAGGTTGCTTCCCGACAGAAAACAAAAAGAAGATCTTACCGAAGAATATGGAATGAACCAATATCTGACAGAAATAATACTGATGTCGGATGCAAAATCCATTGGTACCTCCATCAAGAATTCGGCACTCGTAAAAATACTAGACATACAAATCGTCCAAATAAAAAGAAATGGGAAAACGCTTTCTTCTTACCCAGATTTTATTTTAGAAGTAAACGATGTACTTAAAGTAGTATGTGACATTGACAAGTTAAAATTACTAATGGATCGTGCTGGAATTGTTTTTGAGTCGGAAAAAAACCTTGAGAAAAAAGATACCTTGCCTTCTGACATCATACTTTTGGAAGCACTGGTGACGCCCAATTCTGATCTTGAAAATAATTCCATTAGAGATTATAATTTCAGAATGCGATTCGAAGGTGCTACGGTTCTCGCCATTCGTCAACGCGAAGAAATTTTACATGACAAACTTGGTCGGGTAATTCTTAAGGCAGGAGACGTATTATTAATCTCAACTAAAAAAGAACAACTTTCTCTCATTAAAAACAACAGCGATCTTCTAATAATTTCTGAAATTGAACATCGTCCATTCAATTGGAAAAAAATGGTTGCAGTAATTGCCATTGTCGCAGGCATTGTTATCACGGCAGCATTAAACATTGCTCCCATTATGTTGTCAGCTACGGTAGGTGTTGCCGCTATGGTAGCTTTAAACTTTTTAAAAACAGAGGAGGCATACAAAGCGATTGACTGGAAAGTAATCTTTATGCTTGCCGGAATATTATCGTTAGGTGTTGCCCTTGAAAAAACGGGAGCTGCTGCATTCCTGGCTCAAGGTATTGTAGAGTCGGTAGGTTCATGGGGGCCCGAAGCGGTTCTCTCTGTTTTCTTTGGCCTTACTTTCTTAGCGACGAATATCATGTCAAACAATGCGACTGCGGCATTACTGACACCCATTGCGATTGTAACGGCACAAAATATGGGTGTCGACTCAAGACCCTTAATTTTAGCGGTAGCTTTTGCCTCTTCGTTAAGTCTTATGACGCCCATGAGTTATCAAACAAATGCTATAATTTCTGCTCCCGGAAAATATAAATTCAAAGATTATCTACGTGTAGGAACTCCATTAAATATAATACTCTGGATACTTGCTTCTTTCATTATCCCTTATTTCTATCCTTTCTAAAAAAACAAATTCAAGAAATCTATAAAATGAAAAACAAATTATCATCCAAGCAAATCGAAGCATTGCTTGATACTTTGAAAACCCGATTCGAGAACAATAAAAATCGACATGCGGGAATTGATTGGAAAAAAGTAAATGACAAGCTTAGCCGACAATCTGAAAAATTATGGTCGCTTTTTGAAATGGAAAAAACCGGCGGTGAGCCCGATGTAATTGGGTATGATAAAAAAACCAATGAGTTTATTTTCGTTGATTGTGCAGTAGAAAGCCCGAAAGAGCGAAGGAGCTTATGCTACGACAAAAAAGCACTAGATTCTCGAAAGGAAAACAAACCTAAAAACAGTGCGATGACGATAGCCGACAATATGGGAATTCAATTGTTAACCGAAGAAGAATATAGAGATCTTCAAAAGCTGGGTTCGTTCGATAGTAAAACATCAAGTTGGCTCAAAACACCAGACAATATCAGAAAACTAGGTGGGGCTATCTTTGGAGATTTTCGATTCGGGACAGTTTTCGTTTATCACAACGGAGCAGAATCTTATTATGCTGCTCGTGGGTTTAGAGGTTCTCTGCGTGTATAAAAGTCTTTATGAAAAAACTCATTCTCTCGTTATACCTTCTCTGCTTTTGTTCATTACAATCTTTTAGCCAACAAGACTCTGTTCGTAATTCAGTCACCACAAATATTATTTCAGGTGTTCTTTTTCAGGAAGCAGGGTTATACTATAATATAAAAATTACTTCCAGTTCTTTGGTTGAACTATCGTATGCACATCGATTCCGTGATCTAACAATTATCAAAAATGGTGGTGATGGTGGTGAATTCAAACTGTGGAAACAGACGAGTGATATTGTTCGCATCGGATTTAAATCATATCATGAAATTGAATCTGTTTATAGTAATTTTACCCCCTATTTTTATGCAAGGATGAGCTATTGGAATTTACATACTCCAAAATTTACCACCAGGAGCGGATCCAATAGTACATTCAATATCAAAAGAGAAGTAGTTTCATGGGATAGAAATTTAGTCAATATGGCACTTGGCTTCGGAAAATCCGAGCAAATGGACGAGCATCTATTTATTGATTTTTTCGTGGTAGCTGGATTTTCCATTGGGACAAAACGTATTCATAAATACACATATGACAGCACTGGAAATGGTACAGCTTTGAAGTACCCAGAAAATACCATAGAAAATACATTAAGTATTTTCCCGACGATTGAACTAGGTTTTAATGTAGGATATTTTTGGTGATTACATTAAAAAGATCAAAATAAATTAATCTTTAACATAATAATTAAATACCTTTTACAGTTTATATCAACTACTAGTCCATCAAAAATTGAAAACAAATAAATCTTTACACATGAAAAAGTTGCTTCTTTTGATTATCCTTATGCTCCCACTTTCTAGTTTTGGTCAGTACAGATACTATTTTTTAAAGGAATACTTTTTTTCAAGACAAAACAGTGCCCGTGCAGAAGCCATGGGGAAAGGATACGTTTCAATTGATGGTGATTTGGCTTCCACCTATTTTAATCCTGCCGGCATAGCGACCTTAAAAGGAATCGAATTAAACGGATCCTCGGCATCGCCGTTCTACTCAGCAAATAAAGCTAGATATACTTATTTGAGTGCGGGATATCATATAAATAAATATTTATCAGTTGCCCTCAGTAGAAATCATTTTATCTATGGAGATAATATTTTCACTGATCAAAATGGTAATCCATTAAATATCGATGAGCCATACGATGAAAATTATTGCCTTTCATTAGCATCCGAACCGATTAAGAATTTATTAATCGGCTTAAATGCAAATCATTTTATTTGGCAACCTACAGATAAAAAGTTAACCACCCAGTTTTATGATTTTGGTATTATAAAAAAGTTTTCACTTCCCAGCAAAAACTTATTTAATCGCTCCTTTAGCATTGGGGCCAGCGTTGTAAATTTAAACAATGCAAGAATCACCTATTACGAATCACAAATAAAAAATAAAAACAGTCTGCCCGTCATTACTCGTTATGGCTTTAATTATCAGATGTCTCTTGAAAACAAAGTGCTCATAGACACCTTGACAACGTTTAAAATTCTGGTACAGGGTGAGGTTCAAGATTTATTAAACAGTAAGTATGAATCTGCATTAAGAACAGGTATGGAAATACAGTTATTAGAAATACTTTCCTTAAGAATGGGATACTATAAGGAGTTCGTCTATGATTATGATTTTCCCGAAGTAAATTACGATCAAATCAGCTCCTTTACGTACGGTTTTGGAGTACAAGCCCCCATACATAAATTAACGAAATTACCGCTCCTTATTAATTTTGATTTTACCTCTTTGCCACAACCGCCCTATTCGCAAAACAATTTTTCATTCAGAAACTTTGAAACCTATTCCCTTCGTATCAATTGGCTCATTGGAAATAAAAACAATATCAAAATAGGCTGAAAAAACAAGAAAATGCAAGAAAGAATCTCAATTGTATTCATTCCTTAAATGCTGTTTTGCTGAAATTTAAAATAAAAAAGGATAAAATAAAAGTCAATCTAAAAAATACTCATTGACCTATATTTCTTCAGTATAAATTTAGATTGATTAATGAGGTTTCTTTTAGAATAAATTTATTGACACCCCTTTTAACCCGTTAATTAAAAAGTAACGGCAACGTCCTTATAAATATAATGACAATGACGCCTTTCTCGCATGGAAAAAACAATGGATCTAGATAATCCAAAAAAAAATAGATTTTTATCAAACTTTTCGACTTGACAATCCCAAATTTAAATAATACGTTTGTAAAAAGAGGAAAACCACATCAATCAATCATCATGAAAACACAAACATCAATCATTCTAGTATTTCTTTTATCGTTCACTTCAAGTTTACTTTTTGGACAAGATATTGCAGGAAGCACGGATCATCCAATAATCACTCGCTATCCCAATTCTGAGATAAAATATTATGAAGTACAGAAGTATCAAAAATATTACATTGCTACAGGTCCAGAAACTGGGTATAAACAAATAGACAAATGGGTTGAAGTAGAAGGCAAATTCACTAGAATCTATTATGTAGTAACTGGCGAAACCACGCTTACTGAAGTATATAGAAACTATAAATCAGCACTTGCTAAGGGCGGGTTTAATTTTCTTGCGGAGGGAAGTAATCCTGTGAGTGGTGTTTCGAAAGAAGTTGGAGGAAGAGGATTCTTAAATACATTCTATTCTAAAAACCCCTTCCCCACCAATGCCGGAATAAAAATAAATACGGGATCTTCATCCTCCGCGGGTGCTTGTTATATTGCTGCAAAACTTACAAAACAAGGGAGTAATTTCTATGTCATTGTTGGAGGAAGTCAATACACCTCCTCCGAAAAAGTATTTATTGTTGATATCATTGAAGAAACAATTATGGAAGATGATTTAATCCAAGTTAATGCAGAGAAAATGTTGAAAGATTTGAATGAATTTGGAAAAGCAACTTTATATGGAATTTATTTTGACTTTGACAAAACAGAAATAAAAGAAGAATCAAAAGTCACACTTGATGAAATTTCGAAGCTACTCAAGAGCAATTCAAGCTTAAACATCTATGTGGTTGGGCATACTGATATGAAAGGTGCGTTTGAATACAATTTAACTCTTTCAAAGAATCGCGCTAAGGCTATCGTAAATGAGCTGGTGAAAAATTATGCCATCTCAGCGAATCGATTATCGGCTGATGGAGTAGGTCCGCTGGCTCCCGTTTCCACAAATCAATCTGAAGAAGGAAGGAAGCTCAATAGAAGGGTTGAACTCGTGTTGAAATAAATTATAATTGAAGTAAACTATTTTTATTCATTCAACTAAATAAAATAATATGAACTGGGAAAAAGAGGATAATTTTTTACAGAAAAATTTTAAATTTAAGAATTTCGGTATGGCGATGGATTTTATCAATAAGATTGCACGGATTGCTGAAGAAATGAATCATCACCCTGATATCCTTTTACATAGCTACAATCAAGTGCTCATAAAAACGATGACGCATGATGTTGGAGAGATTACGGACAAAGACTATACGCTGTCTAAAAAAATTGACGCTCTCTAAAATATAATAATGCGATCTTATGGTAATCGATAAAATTAATATTTCCCAAAAACTATCTCTCTTTAACGATCATTGGAATCCCAAAATTGTCGGTGAGTTAAATGGACAACATATCAAGCTTGCTAAACTACAAGGCGAATTTGTATGGCATAGTCACGAGGTGGAGGACGAAATGTTTTTGGTAATAAGCGGAACGTTGAAGATTGAATTTAGAGATAAGACTGTTGAAATAAATCCGAATGAATTTATCATTGTACCACGAGGTGTTGAACATAAACCAATCGCTGAAAAAGAAGTAACCATTATGCTATTTGAACCCAATACAACATTAAACACAGGCAATATTAAAGGAGATTTAACTCGAGAAAAATTGGATAGTATATAGTTTCAACCACAAAAAAAGGATAGACCAATATGTCTATCCTTTTCTACTAATCGTTCTTAATTTGAGGAAAATATTTTTCGACTACTTCAAATCAAATCGATCTAAGTTCATCACCTTCGTCCATGCAGCCACAAAATCATTCACGAATTTTTGTTGTGAGTCTGCGCAGGCATATACTTCTGCCAAGGCACGTAGTTCCGAATTAGATCCGAAAATAAGATCCGCTCTTGTTCCTGTCCATTTTACTTTACCCGTTTTACGATCGCGTCCTTCAAATACATCCTGAGCATCATTCGTCGAACTCCATGTTGTAGTTAAGTCGAGTAGATTCACAAAGAAATCATTCGTTAGGGCCTCTGGCTTATTCGTGAATACTCCATGCTTTGATTGATCATAGTTCGTATTCAACACACGCATCCCACCCAATAAAACCGTCATTTCCGGTGCTGTTAATGTCATCAGTTGCGCTTTGTCGATTAACATCTCTTCTGCGGATGAAACATGACGAGGGTTATAGTAATTTCTAAATCCATCTGCTCCGGGCTCCAACACGGCGACAGATTCTACATCGGTTTGCTCTTGCGTAGCGTCTGCACGACCCGGTGTAAATGGAACATTCACCTCATGTCCTGCATTCTTTGCTGCCTTCTCAATCCCTGCGCATCCTGCCAAGATTATTAGATCCGACATCGAAACCATCTTACCTCCAGATTGCTCTTTATTAAAAGCAGATTGTATTCCTTCCAAAACTTTCAATACTTTATCTAGCTGAGTCGGATTATTTACTTTCCAATTCCTCTGTGGAGCAAGACGTATACGCGCACCGTTAGCACCTCCACGTTTATCAGAGCCACGGAATGTAGATGCCGAAGCCCATGCTGTCGAAACCAATTCAGAAACCGATAAACCACTGTTCAAAATTTTCGCTTTTAACGCGGCATTGTCTTTTTCTTCTATCAACTTATGAGAAACCGTTGGAATTGGATCTTGCCAAATCAATACCTCCTTGGGTACTTCATCTCCTAAATAACGAGCAACAGGACCCATATCACGATGCGTTAATTTATACCATGCCTTTGCAAAAGCTTCAGCAAACTGATCAGGGTTTTCATAAAAGCGACGTGAAATTTTTTCGTAAGCAGGATCCATGCGTAGAGACAAATCTGTAGTTAACATAAACGGTGCATGCTTTTTAGTTGGATCGTGAGCATCTGGTACAGTGCCTGCACCGGCTCCGTTTTTAGGCGTCCACTGTTGTGCACCTGCTGGGCTCTTTGTTAATTCCCACTCAAAGCCAAAAAGATTTTCGAAAAAATTATTACTCCACTTTGTTGGAGTTGTTGTCCAGGCTCCTTCTAGACCACTGGTAATAGTATTTACACCATTTCCGCTATTAAAAGAATTTTTCCATCCTAATCCTTGTTCTTCAATTCCAGCAGCTGCGGGTTCTGGTCCTACAAATTTACCTGGATCCGCCGCACCATGCGTCTTACCAAAAGTATGTCCGCCTGCAATCAACGCAACGGTTTCTTCGTCATTCATTGCCATACGACCAAACGTTTCACGAATATCGTGTGCTGCCAATAACGGATCTGGGTTACCGTTAGGACCTTCCGGATTTACGTAGATGAGTCCCATTTGCACTGCGGCCAAAGGGTTTTCCAATTCACGATCTCCTTTATATCTTTTATCCTCTAACCACTTTCCTTCAGAGCCCCAGTAAATATCTTCTGCCGGTTCCCAAACATCTTCACGCCCTCCTCCAAAACCAAATGTTTTGAAGCCCATCGATTCCAACGCGCAATTCCCAGCAAGAATCATTAAATCAGCCCATGATATTTTTTTTCCGTATTTCTGTTTGATGGGCCATAAAAGTAAACGGGCTTTGTCAAGATTTGCATTGTCGGGCCAACTATTTAATGGAGTAAATCGTTGCGTTCCAAATCCAGCACCGCCACGACCATCCGCAATTCGATACGTTCCTGCGCTATGCCAAGCCATGCGTATGAAGAGTGGACCGTAATGGCCATAGTCGGCCGGCCACCAATCTTGTGAGTCGGTCATTAATTTAAAAATATCATTTTTCAATGCTTTTAAATCAAGACTTTTGAATTCCTTCGCATAGTCAAAAGATTCATCCATCGGATTGGAAAATGGTGCATGTTGACGAAGAATATTTAGTTTTAACTGATTCGGCCACCAGTCACGGTTTCTTGTGCCGGCTCCAGCGGATTGCTTCATCGCTCCGCTACTAAAGGGACATTTGCTTTCTGTATTCACGTTGTGTTCTTTTATTAAATTTTTGTTAACTTACAATTTATAAAGATAAACATTTTCTGATCTACAAAGTTTATGATCTTTGTTATTAATTGAAATTCACGAATAAATGATCTTAACTTTTAAGCATTGAATTATAAAAGGATAAGATATTCTCTAAATTACTACTTTTATTCGGTTGTAAAAAGCTAAGAATAGGTTCATCTAAAGAACACTCGCAACATTATAAACAAAGAGTTTTCAATTAATAATCAACTAACAAAATACATGATAGGGCAACATCCAATATGGTGAACGAAGCGCTATCCTTTTGGATAAAATAAAACCAACAAAAAAATTAAATCTTCATTGATTTACCAAGACAACATCGAAACTGTACAAACATCCAGCCGTGTAGTTAATCGAATTTCGATGAAATGATCTAAAATTCATACCGTGAAAAAAGAAAATATCTTAGTCGATAAAGAGTACTTACTCGAAAAGTATCCCGGCAAAGGCGGATGGACGTATGCTGCTATTCCGGAAGTGCTGCAAGATAAAAATGCGCCCTTTGGTTGGGTGAAGGTAAAAGGGAGCATTGACAAATACGAGTTTAAAAATTACACCCTTATGCCGATGGGAAATGGCCAACTTTTTCTACCCGTGAAAGCGGAAGTGAGAAAGAAGATTGGAAAACAAGCTGGCGATTGGGTACATGTGATTCTTTATGCAGATAATGCGCCAACCGAAGTACCTCCCGAATTTCTCGATTGTCTCAACGATGAACCTGTAGCGTTGAAAAATTTCAAAGTCTTCACGAATGGTCAACAAAAAGAATATATCGACTGGATCTATTCAGCTAAAACAGACAAAACAAAAGTAAGTAGAATGGCGCAAGCGATTCAAAAAATAGAAATGGGAAAGAAGTTTCGTGAGCAATAAAATTATTTTTCAATCCCTCGATATGTCCTTTCTTCTATTAACTTTACTTCATAATTCGCTCAATACAATTCTCTATGGATTTAAAACAAGGACATGCTACTAAAAATAGTATGTGGCAAGAATTAAAAAATGCGATTCGCGGAACAGAAACGGATTATACTCAAGTAAGCTTAAACAAAGCAATTTTTCTTTTGGCAGTTCCTATGATTTTAGAATTAGTGATGGAATCTACGTTTGCGGTTGCTGATATTTTCTTTGTTGGTAAATTAGGTTCATCAGCAGTAGCCACAGTAGGTCTCACAGAAACGTATTTATTTTTGCTCTACTCGGTAGCCATGGGTTTATCGATGGCGGTTACAGCAATTATTGCAAGAAGGGTTGGAGAAAAAAATAATTCGGAAGCTGCTATATCGGCTGTACAAGCCATTCTACTTGGCGTAATCGTTTCCATTCCCTTTTCCATTGCTGGAATATTTTTCGCAAAAGATTTATTGATATTGATGGGTGCTGATGGTTGGGTCGTGAACGAAGGATATGGATATACACAATGGATGTTGGGCGGCAATTTTGTAATTCTACTCTTATTTATCATCAACGCCATTTTCAGAGGAGCAGGCGATGCTGCCGTGGCGATGCGTGTATTATGGATTGCCAATGGCATCAATATCATCTTAGATCCGATTTTAATCTTTGGCTGGGGACCCATTCCTTCCATGGGCATTGAAGGAGCGGCCATAGCAACAAATATTGGTCGGGGAGTTGGAGTGTTAATGCAACTTTCCATTTTGTTGAAAGGAGGAAAACATATTCGTGTTGCTTGGTCACAAGTTCAACTTGATATAAAATTAATGTTGAACATGATCAAAACTTCCTTGGGTGGAATTGCACAAATGTTAATTGCCATGACTTCATGGATTTTCTTAATGCGAATTTTATCTGATATCGGAAGTGAAGCTGTTGCTGGAGCTACTATTTCTATTCGAATCATGATGTTTACTATAATGCCAGCCTGGGGACTCTCCAATGCGGCTGCCACATTAGTAGGACAAAATTTAGGAGCTAACCAACCGGAACGTGCAGAATCAACGGTATGGAAAATTGGATTTTACAACATGCTTTTCCTGATTTTAGTTTCGTTCATATTCTATTTCTTTAATAAAGAATTGATTGAAATTTTCACTCTTGAACAAAACGTAATTGCTATTGGTGCAGAGTGGCTTGAAATTCTTTCTTACTCATTCTTTGTCTATGCTTGGTGGATGGTCTCTGTACAAGCCTTCAACGGTGCCGGTGATACTAAAACTCCAACGTATATTAATCTTGTTTTCTTTTGGTTGATTCAAATTCCACTGGCCTATTACCTGGCTATTCATCTTGACTGGGCGCAATCAGGCGTGTTTTGGGCGGTGTTCTTTTCGGAGACATCGGTGGGACTATACACACTTTGGATTTTCAAAAAAGGTAGATGGAAAACGATGAAAGTATAGTTTGTTTTATTAGATAATTGGTTTCTTATAACTAAACACCTATATCGGAAAAATACTTCCTATTTTCTTTCCTTTAAAATTAATCGCAAAGAAGAATCCTTTGTTAAATAAGCCCAAGCCCAATTAATAAATATAATCAATTTATTCTTTACACTAAGAATTAACATCAAATGCAAAAACATCCACACCAACCATGCAGGATATCCTTTAAACTTAATAAAAGGGAGGTCAACTACTGCTTTATTTCGACCAATGGTAGCCATTGATCCTAAATCACGGTATTCAAATTTGACCAATGCTCTATTACTCTCAAACAATTTAAGATTTTTAACTAATCGTTTCGCTTGATTAATAGCAACATTTGCTACTTGCGGATGTCCTTGAGGGTAATCCATTGTTTCCATAAAAGCGACATCGCCAATAGCAAAAATGGAGTCGCATCCTACCACTTTGTTAAAACGATCCACCTTAATTCGATTTCCTCTTACCATAACCTCTTCAGCCAATCCTCGAATCCGGTTGCCAATTACTCCGGCAGCCCAAATCACAGTTCTGCTGTTGATCACATCTCCATTCTGCAATATGAGTTTTTCACCATCATAATCCTTTACATAAGTTTCAGTCAATAATTTCACACCCATCTCTTCTAAGTAATTTCTTGAAGCTTTTTTGCTTCTTCACTCATGTTATTTAGCGTGTTGGCACTGCCCTCAATAAGCATGATTTCAAAAGTAGAAAAATCAATTCCCGATAATCTTTCGGGAGTACATGTTGTTTTATTTCCGCAAACGCACCAGCCAACTCTACGCCAGTAGGACCTGCTCCTACAATCACCAAATTTAACAATGCTTGCTTTTCGTCTTTCTTTGCTGAAATAATATCTTCAAAAGTTTGAAGAATGTGATTGCGAATGTTGATCGCATCGTAAGTGGTTTTTAATGTGAACACATTTTGTTCGATGTTCATATTTCCAAAAAAATTTGTTTTACAGCCAATGGCAATAATTAAATAATCGAAGGTAAAGTCGCCAATATCCGTAATAATCATTTTTTGCGCCGGATCTATTTCCAACACCTCGGCCATGCGCACATGAACATTTTTCTTGTTTCGAAAAACATTTCTCAATGGAAAAGAAATACTACTGGGCTCTATTTGAGAGGTAGCAACTTGATAAAAGAGTGGTTGAAACTGGTGATGATTTAATTTATCGATCAACCACACATCAAACAAATTTTCATCCAAATTTCGTACGCATTGCACTCCTGCAAATCCACCGCCAATAACTACTACCTTTTTCTTCTTTGTGTTCATGGTAAAAAATTAGAAAATGAAATTTTGATATTTACACATAAAATTTCGTGTTTAATTATTCCTCCATTTTATGCAATACCTTGCAAAGTTACTACCTCTATGATCAAAGTGATCAGAATTAAATAGTATTAATTAAAATTCCCACATCATTCCAATCGAGGGAAGAATAGTTCCCGACTCGTTTTTCAATTCTTTTAACAAATAACTTCCTGAGTTATTGGGGTCTTCAACAGCTGTTCCATTCTGATCAGTAACAACAGTCAAATAGGGCGCAAGCAATGTTTTGTTATTGTATAAATTTTGGATATCGAGGTAAATATTTAAAACAGTCTTTTTCAAGAAATACTTTTTATCAATGCGAATATCCAGTTGATGGGTGGCTGGTAAGCGCTGTGTATTGATGGCATTGTAATTTGGAACACCGGTGCGGGTGACATCCCATACATCTTTACGTGCAGAAGCCTGTTGATCAAAAGGAGTAAAGGGTGCTCCACTAAAATACCTGAATTTAACACCAACCTCCCAGTTCTTCTTCAACTGTTTTCCACCGGTTAACGACAAGATATGGCGATTGTCCCAGGAAGAAGGAACATAATTACTTCCACCATTTGTAAATTCACTTCGAACATACGTATAAGCTACAATTCCATAGTATCCATTCATAATAGATTGCTGAATCAACAATTCTGCCCCATAACTCCTTCCGGTTGAGTTGGAGTTGACAGGCTCATCTCCAATCACTCCAAAATCAGAACCTAAATTTGCTAAGGATATTTGTTCTTCGATGAGTAAAGGGTAATTTCGATAACTCTTATAAAATCCTTCCAAAGAAATTTTTGTATTCGACGATCGCAAATGTTCAATGCCTACAACTAGATGGTCGGAAGAAATGTATTTCAAATTATTCTTCTTGTTGACTAATACATTCGAACTATCGCGATATCCTAAACTTGTATAAGGCGGCAATTGAAAATAGCGACCTACGTTGGCATTTAGGAACCAATTCTTAATAAACTGATAAGATACCGAAAATCGTGGTGAGAGTTGGTCCAACGAATTATTCATTTTAGGAGAATAATCATTGATGTCAGTTCTCAGTCCTGAAGACAATACCAATCGATCTGACAATAAAGCTCTGCTGATCTGAACGTATCCACCTGCTTTTTGTAATGGCAAGGATGACGAATAATTTATCGAAGTAATTCCGGAAGGGAGATACATGCGCGTGAACGTCGAATTAGTGTATTCTACATATTCATATTGCAAACCATAAGATATTTTATACCATCCAAATTTTGAAGTGTTTTCCAACCTCAATTTACTTTCAATTTCTCTTGAATTGTAATTTAACAATTGCTTAGAAGGATCTGATTCGTCATTATTTTCAAATTTATGTGCTGAATTATTCAACGTATTTCTGCTTAAGATAATTTGTTGTAAACCTCGCTTTCCAAAATGAGAATACTTCACTCCTACGGTATAATTCCATTGTTCATTCACGGGAAGAAATCAAAGAATGTAATTATTACGTTCTATAACTTCTGCATCTTTTTCACCAACATTCACTTTTGTATTTAATCGAAACTGATCCAATGCTCCTAAACCAATAACAGTTATCGAATTTTTCTTATTAAATCGATAATTAAACTTAAACTGAGCATCGGTGTAAGTAGGTAAGAAAGGAAGCTTAAGTGCGGAAAATAAAAGTTGCAGATAGGATCGTCTGACCGAAAAAATAAAATCTCCATTCTTGGTTAATGGACCATCCAACGTTAATCCAAAGTCGCTTGATCCAGCCATCAAGGTGCTTGCTAATCGATCCGGATTTCCGTTCTTCTGACGAAATTCCAGCACCGAACTCAGCGTATTTCCACGTGAAGCGGGAAATGCGCCCGAATAAAAATCAACGTCATTCACGAAATTTACGTTGATCAATCCAACGGGGCCGCCACTAGAACCTTGTGTAGCGAAATGATTGATATTAGGCACCTCAATTCCATCCAGGTAAAAACGATTTTCATTGGGGGCGCCACCACGAATAATCAAGTCATTTCTAAAAGATACGGAAGAAGCTACACCCGGAAACGATTGTATCACTTTTGAAATATCGCGATTCCCTCCTGGGTTACGCATAATTTCGGCTGCGCGAATATTAATCTTTGAAAGAGGAGCTTCCTCTATTTTTTCAAAACGGCTCACCCCTACTTCTAGTTCCCTCAAGTTTACAGTAGAAGGATTCATTTCAATGTTTAAAACCGTTGGCTTAGTTCCCGATATATTTACCTCTTGAATCACTTGCTCCTTATAACCAAAATTAGAAATGATAATGTTGTACACTTTTGGTGTGATTCTCTCTAATTTATAATTCCCTTCTATATCTGTGGTAGCACCCAAATTCGTCCCTTGCAACTGAATAGTTACAAAAGGAATTGCATTTCTGGAATCTCTGTCAATGACATTACCCTGAAGTATCCCATTTTGTGCTTGCATTTGCCCAATAGAAGTAAGTACAATAAATAAAGAAACCAACAAAACCTGGGTGAAAGTGGTCACAGGATGACAAATGAATAAGCATCGCTTTAGAAACATCTTTTAGAACTCCATTTAATGAAATATAGCCTTGAACTCACTTACAACAAACAATAATAGAAATAGTTTTATATTCAGCATATCCAATGTGCAAAATAATTTTCCTTCTATTGCCTTAGAAATGAATTAAACGACAATAATCAGTAGATTTGAGTTCTTGAATTCAGCGTCAACGAATATGGAAAATTCGGCTTCAACTTATCTGAAAATTATCCATATTGCTGTTGTGGGAGGAAATAACTTTTCTTTATTTTGGATAATCTACCTTGGGATCAATGCAGGATTTTAGTGAATTTCTGTTGAAGAAGAATCGTACAATCCCTTACTAGGGATATTAACTATAATCAAATTTTTTCTTACAAAAAGAGAAAATTAATATAATCAAACATGAATTTATTAGATAATTTCAGGCTCAACAATGAAAAAGAAGATTTTGAACAAGTCAACCAAAATATACAGCATGGTGTTGAATTCAAAGGTACCAATCTATGGATTTTAATCTTCGCCATTTTCATCGCTTCACTGGGTTTGAATGTAAATTCCACAGCGGTAATCATTGGAGCCATGTTAGTTTCTCCTTTGATGGGACCCATCATTGGACTCGGATTTGGAATGGCGATTAATGATTTATCCTTATTAAAAAAATCACTTATTTCTTATTTGTTTGCTGCAGGAGTCGGTTTAGTTACATCTTCCATTTACTTTTTCTTATCTCCCATCAATGAAGCCCATTCAGAAATCTTAGCGCGCACGGCTCCCAATATTTACGATGTTTTCATTGCTTTATTTGGAGGTCTTGCTGGGATCTTAGCAGTGTCGAGCAGACTCAAAGGAAACGTAATTCCAGGTGTCGCAATCGCTACTGCATTGATGCCTCCGCTATGTACTGCAGGGTATGGATTAGCCACACTTCAGTTCCCCTTCTTCTTTGGCGCTTTATATCTATTCGTGATCAACTCCGTATTCATTGCTTTGGCGACGATAGTGACTATTCGCTTCTTAAAATTCCCTTTGAAAAGTTTGCCTACGGAGGAAGATGAAATAAAAGCAAAACGTATTGTTTGGGCGGTTGTTGTTGTTACTGTGATCCCCAGTATTTACTTTGGTTATGATCAAATAGCACAAGCAAAGTTTATCAATAAAGCAGAAAAGTTTATTGATCTGGAAGCTAATTTCCCAAATGATTATTTACTCAAGAAAACAATTGATGCAAAAAACAAAACCATTACGTTAACTTACGGCGGTGAAATTATTAGTATACAAGAAATTGAAAAATTAAAAAATAAATTGACATCCTATGAATTAAATAAGACAACACTCACTATTCGGCAAGGATTTGCATATTTGAAAGACGACAAGAGGGATGAACAAACAAATCTATTAACAATTGCTTTAAATGAAAAAGAATTGAATATTAGAGCACTTCAAAGTCAATTGGACAGTCTCAGTTTTGAAGATTCGTTGAGTATGCAAATTTACAGAGAGTTGAAAATTCAATACCCCGATCTAACCTCTTGTCTTTTACAACCCGCTATAAATTACACCGACTCCTCCGCTTTCGAAACTTGGGTTTCTGTAATTAACTCTAGCAGAGATTGGGAAGAAATTGAAAAAATAAAAATAGAATCTTGGATAAAGATTAGAATGAAAATTGAAAAATTAAAAATATATTTTGAATAATTCCTATTATGACACGAAACCTTAACCGTTCTAATTGGATTGAATTTACTCGAACATAAAACGGGCAGATCACTCATCGCCTTTGCGTTCTACTTTACTGAAGGCGCTCCTATTGGCTTTATATGGTGGGCTATGCCTACCTTACTTAGACAAAATGGGGTTGAGCTTGACCTCATCACTTCATTTACAGCGTTACTTACATTGCCATGGGTCTTTAAATTTTTGTGGGCACCATTGATAGATTTCTTTCGCACAAAATACTTTGGATATAAAAAATGGATTGCTTGGTCGCAGTTGGGAATGTGCTTGACATTGGTTCCATTACTATTTATTCCACTGAAAGGGAATTTTATCTGCTGGGAGATCTTATTACTTCTTCATTCACTATGTGCCGCCACCCAAGATGTTTCTGTTGATGCTTTAGTTATTAATGTGGTCTCTAAAAAGGAAACAGGATTATTGAATGGATATATGCAAGCGGGGATGTTGCTGGGAAGAAGTCTTTTTGGTGGAGCTGCACTCTTCTTTATTCCCATGATTGGATTGTACTATACGGTAGGCATTATGATCCTTACGATCATTGCAATGATGAGTCTACTTTTCTTTATTAAGGAACCCCTAGAAATAGTTGCCGAGAACGCCAAACATAATACGTTTAAAAATAATTTATTGAATGTTTTTCGAAAGAGGAAAACATGGTATCTTCTCCTATTTGCTCTTACCGCCGGCGCTTCATTTGAAACCGCAGGGGGAATGTGTGGTCCATTTTTAACCGATAAAAAATTAGAGTTGGAAACCATCGGAATTTTCTTCGCCATTCCCGTTGTAGGGTCAATGCTGATAGGTGGCTTTATAGGAGGCGTTCTTTCAGACCGATTAAGTAGAATAAATTCCGTTTCACTTTTTTTGGCTGGCGGAATCCTTATAATTGCAGCCATTAGCGTTGTCGATATATTAGCTCCATTTTCTACCGTCTATTTATGGCTCACTTTATTCGCAGGAATGTATTTATTCACAGGAATGTTCACGGCCGCATCTTATTCATTATTCATGAATGCAAGTGACCCTAAATTAGGAGCTACACAATTCAGCACCTTCATGGCTGCAACTAATGGCTGTGAAGCATGGGTTGTTTATTCTGCAGGGTCATTAGCAGTTTGTCATGGTTATGCTATTTCTTTTCTTGTAATGTGTGTGATCTCCCTTCTCAGTATTTTTTTACTCAAAAAAAGTAACTAAATTTACAATGATAAAATTTCGGAAATCCATAGTCCTAAATATAAGAACTATTTAAAAATTCGCTTACTGTCTTTGCAGTAGACTTCATACATGTAGTATTATTCACCCTTAACATCATGAAAAAAATAATCCTGCTCCTCCTTTTACTTTTTTCTCTTCATGCGCAAGCGCAAGTAGTAAATCAAATTACTATTCTTCCAGCAAATCCAACGAGCACAGATACATTGTATGTCGTTACTGATTTCTCCTATTTTGGAAACTGTTCATTTAGCCTGGTTGGATATTATTATTACATTCAAGATTCAACCATTCATGTTTTACCCACTTATTGTGGCTATGGCGATAGCACCTTGTGCACGAGTATTGATACTTTAAAATTAGAAACATATCCTGCAAACAATTATGTTATAAACATTGAGTTTCATCAAGGAAGTGTTTGTCCATTTAGTCATTTTGATGCCACTATTGCACAATTTGATACTACTTTAACTATTTCAACTCCTTCCGGAATTGATCCAATAAATGCTTCTGATGGAGAGATTAACGTTTTCCCAAATCCTGCTATTGAAGAGTTGAATGTTCAAATTAAAAACCAAGATATCGAATTCATCGAACTTTATAATTCCCTCGGGGAATTTATTGAAAAGTACGGTTCTTCCTCTTTTTCAGTTTCAAATTTATCAAGTGGAATTTATTGGATACGAATTTATTCGAAGGATACATTTTACTCAAGAAAAATAATTAAAAAGTAATTTGCATACCCCTAAATTTACATTGAGTTTCATTTATAAATTTTAATTAACTTTCCGGCATACACAGAAACCATGAAATCACTTCTTTGCATGCTCCTTGTCTTTACTGGCATAAATATCCATTCACTCGCTCAATCCTTCTCTCCAGATTTAATTGGCTATTGGCATAATTGGAATGATCCCAATGCGCCCTCTTTTCCTTTAAATCAAATAGATTCAAGATATACTATTGTCGATGTTGCCTTTGCTATTCCCACCGGAGGTACAGATTACAAAATGGAGTTTATCCCCGACCAATTTTCCAATGCTACCTTCATTTCGCATATACAGGCACTACAAAATCAAGGCAAGAAAGTAATCATCAGTATAGGAGGAGCATCCACGCATGTATCATTAGACAATATCGCCGAGCGTGATACTTTTATTCTTACCATGGCGAATATCTTGGATACCTTTGGATTTGATGGAATCGATATTGACTTAGAAGGCAGTTCTGTTTCTGTAACAGGAGGGACCATTTCATCACCCATTGATGCAAAAATTATTCATTTGATTGATGCTATTAAACAAATAATGGCAAACTACTATTCCACTCATAATAAAAAACTCATGCTCACGATGGCTCCTGAAACAGCATTTGTACAAGGAGGGATGTCGGCTTATGGTGGTATTTGGGGCGCATATTTGCCGCTTATCCAAGCCCTACGCGATTCTATGGATATTTTACATGTACAATTATACAATAGCGGCAGTATGTATGGGATTGATGGTAACATTTACACACAAGGCAATTCGGATTTTATTGTGTCTCAGACGGAGGCTGTCATTCAAGGATTTAATACTTCGGGTGGAATGTTTGTTGGGTTGCCACAAGAGAAAGTAGCGATAGGATTACCCGCTTGTAACAGTGCAGCTGGGGGCGGTTATACAGATACAGCCTCCGTAAAACTTGCTATAGATTATTTAAGAGGAACAGGACCAAAACCCGGACTTTATACATTACAACAATTGAATGGATATACTCAACTGAGAGGAATGATGACCTGGTCGATCAATTGGGATGCGGTTTCTACTTGTGCAAGCGCTTATGAGTTTGCTTCGAATTATGAAAATATTTTTTCTGTTACCACTTTCACTAATGAAGTCCAATCAACGGAAATTCCAATTGATATTTTTCCAAATCCTACTGCTTCTCATTTTTCGATTCGCACCCATAAAGATCATTGTGCTTATAGGGTAGTAAATATTCTTGGAGAATTAATTCAAGAAGCAACCTATTTCAATCAATTTATTAATGTGGATGCGAGTGGGTGGAATAATGGTATTTACTTCATTACCATTGATAGCGAAAAATCCAGTACGGCAAAGAAAATAAATGTGTTCCATGATTAGCTTTTATTCCTTTCTGGTTAACTACGCTGCAACTAGTCCGTTTGTTCAACGTCGTACATTTATCGACTTTATTTATCTTTAAGCAAAAATCAACCCATGCGTTACTCTGCACTCCTTCTTATTTCATTTCTCTTTTTCTCCTGTAAGCAGGATCATCCATCTGCAAGTAATTCCCGTGAGGATAAAATTACACTTTCCTCTTATTATAACTATTCAGACTCTATAGAATCGGCAGGGGTTAAAATGATTCCTATTTCAACACCGATTGGCGAATTCAATGTTTGGACCAAACGATTTGGAAATAATCCGAAAATAAAAATTCTCTTGCTTCATGGTGGTCCGGCCATGACACATGAATACATGGAATGCTTCGAAACATTTTTTCAGCGAGAAGGATTTGAATTTTATGAATACGATCAACTGGGTTCCTATTACAGTGATCAACCTGTTGACAGTAGTTTGTGGACAACAGAACGATTTGTAGAAGAGGTGGAGCAAGTAAGAAAAGCTATAGGTGCAGACAGCAGCAATTTTTACATCGTCGGAAATTCCTGGGGTGGAATACTCGGAATGGAATACGCACTCAAATATCAAAACCATCTTAAAAGCTTAATCGTTTCCAATATGATGGCCAGTGCGCCGGAGTATGGAAAATATGCAGAAGAAGTTCTCTCCAAACAAATGGATCCATCAGCATTGGCAGAAATAAAAACAATTGAAGCGAAAGAAGACTATTCCAATCCGCGCTACATGGAACTCTTGATTCCCAATTTTTATAAGAAACATGTTTGTCGACTTGAAGAATGGCCAGATGGATTTAATCGCGCCATGAAGCATGCCAACGGAGTAGTGTATACGCTAATGCAAGGTCCTAGTGAATTTGGTATCAGTGGACGTTTGGCAACCTGGGACATAAAAAACAGACTAAAGGAAATTTACATTCCTACACTCATGATTGGTGCGAAGTACGACACCATGGATCCAAAAGCCATGGAGGAGCAAAGCCAACTCGTTCAAAAAGGAAGATTCCTCTATTGCCCCAATGGAAGTCACCTATCCATGTGGGACGATCAACAAGTATTTATGTCAGGAGTGATTCAATTTATTCATGATGTCAATATTGGGTCGTTTTAATCAGTGATGCTGTTAAATTATTTCACTATTTTCAGAAACTAGGTTAATTCTTTTGTTCAATCCGCGTTTTAAAGAAAGTAAAACCTCAATCCACGCTTTATCCGAATCCATCTAACGGAAATGTCTTTATTCATTCTACTTTTGGAGAAATTGCTTTCAAGATTTCAAATGTATTGGGAAATGTAGTTTTTCATAAAAATATTTTATCGAATGATGTTTCACTTTCCTTGAGTCTATCAAAGGGAATCTACTTTTATCAAGGCACTTTACAAAATAAAATACTCACTGGTAAAATTCTAATTCCTTAATTGGAAAGAAGGTTCCCTCGTGTTTCTATTCTAACAAACTGTAACTAATCTTAGGGGTTTTACTCCATTTTAACCAATTTCAAGTGAATAATTTATCCGGCATTCATTAAAAAATAGGTTTATCGCTTTATTAACCTCTACTTTTGCTTTGTCAATTACTTATATTAAAACTACTCTAAAAAACATCACCATCAAATGAAACCTATCACTACTCTTTTCTTACTACTAATATCCTTTAATTTATCTGCACAAAATGCATTAAACTTCGACGGCACGAATGATTTCGTAATGACCAATTTTCCTGGACCGACCGGTAACAGCACCCGTACGGTAGAAGCGATGATAAAATTTACTACCCTTAGCTCTTCACAAAAAGTAATTCTGGATTGGGGTGATATGGCTGTTGGAAATCGCTTTACACTAAATATTATCAATGGAATTCCAAGAATTGAAGTTGGAGGATTTGGGGTGAGCGCTCCTAGCGCATTATCTGCAGGGGGATGGCATCACATCGCTGGAGTGTACGAATCCACAGGAAATATTTTAAAATTGTATGTGAATGGATCATTGGCAAACTCAGGAATACCCACTGTTACTGTCGCTACAAGCGCATTAAATAATATTATGATTGGAAGAAGAAATGACTCCATCAATTATTTCCAAGGAAGCATCGATGAAGTGCGTATTTGGAGTGATGAAAGAACATCTACCGAAATTGCCAATTACAAAAACGTTGAACTTTGTTTGCCTGCTCCTAACTTAGAAGCTTATTATCGCTTTAATGAAGGAGCCGCTGGTGGAAACAATGCTGGGATTACTTCGCTTCCTGATTTATCTACGCTTTCCAATAACGGAACATTAAATGGTTTCGCATTAACTGGAATTACTTCGAATTGGGTAACAGGAATAAATAGTTTGTTTACGCAATCGGCTACCATTTGTAAAGGAACGCCCTTCATCTTCGGGACTCAAACAATAACAACAGGCGGAGTGTACCTCGAAACCTTCATCACCACACTGGGGTGTGACTCTACCGTACAACTTACGCTCACTTTGGATAGTGTCAATACTACCGTTTTTCAAAGTAGCAACTCCCTTATTTCTCAACAATTGAGTGCTACGTACCAATGGGTCGATTGCAATAATAATTATGCAGCTTTGCCTGGACAAACATCAGGATCATTTACAGCTATGGCGAACGGTAGTTACGCAGCCATCATTACCAAAGGAAACTGCACGGATACCACAGCTTGCTTTAGCATTACTACCATTGGAATCCACGAGAATAATTTGGATGCGCAATTCACCTTAGCTCCAAATCCAAGTACTACATCTTGTTTAATCACTGCACCTACAGGAAAAAATGCTCTCTACACCTTGTATGATCTCCAAGGAAGAATCGTTCAATCTAAAACATTCAATACCTCAGAAAATATAAATACATCTGCATTGAATCCGGGACTTTACTTCGTTGAAGTAATAAACAATGGCAGTGTTGCCATTCAAAAGCTAATGATACAATAGTAATTCAGACCTATAAAATAGTTAAAAGGGCTTGCTTTGCAGGCCTTTTTTGTTTAGCTTATTTTACTTCTACTTCACTTAGCTCCATGCACCTTTTTCTGCAAGCCCGTCCTCTTGGCTTTAATTGACTACATTCGTAAAAGCGGATAAAAATCATAAAATAACACTAATGTATTTATTACCTTCGCCTTCCTTTTTTCATCTCGCTCTGAATCAGGCCTATACATGAAGTTAAAAGTATTAATCTTTAGTCTCCTTTCATATTCAACCCAAGTGTTATCGCAAGATCTTCCAACCAAAGAATCTTACCATCAAAAAGGAAAATTCTTTATCTACTTTGGATGGAATCGAGCCTGGTATACGAATTCCGATATTTCTTTTAATGGCGCCAACTATGATTTTACCTTGCAAAATGTAGAAGCCAAAGATCTTCCTTCGCCATTAGCAGCAGATCCATACCTAAACCCTTCCCGTTTCACCATCCCACAATATAATTTAAGGGTTGGATATTTTTTCAGTGAGCACTGGAGTATTTCCTTTGGCGACGACCACATGAAATATGTCATGCAACAAAATCAAACTGTAAAAATCAATGGCGGCATTTCCGACACTGTAGCGCATTATGAGGGACTTTATTCCAATGAAGACATTACACTTACCAGCGACTTTTTACAATTTGAACATACCGATGGATTGAATTACCTCAATTTTGAATTGAGAAGATTCGATAATATTTTAAAATACAAAAAATTAAAATTGAATATTACAGAAGGTTTTGGCATGGGCACAATAATGCCTCGTACCAACACCACCCTACTTAGCAAAGAGCGCTATGATCAATTTCATTTTGCAGGATATGGTGTTGGTGCGTTGATCGGATTAAATCTCACCATCAACAATTGGTTTTTTATTCAATCAGAATTGAAGGGCGGCTATATCAATATGCCCGATATTCGCACCACAAAAAATAAAATAGACCAAGCCAGTCAGCATTTCTTCTTTACTCAATTCAATTTTGAATTGGGGGCTAATATTAATTTGAAGAAAAAAAGGAAGTAATCGATTTTATTAAATACTGAAATACTAGCTTCGTATATAGCTTACCGTTTAACCGCGACGACACAAAGAGGCGCGGGGGTTTAAATAATATTTTTCAAAGTGAAATTATTTCGATTCTAGAAATCTAGCAGCCAGAAGCAAGAAGCTAGCAGCTCCACAATCCGAAGCCCAATCATTTTTGCACTCCATGTCATAATTTTCAGTACTGAAATCAACCGCTTGAGAAAGAATATTTCCCTTTAGATCAATAATTACAATCCATATTGCGTTAGGTATTTTAAATTTCAGTAGGAAAATCTATTCTCCCCTTCCTAAACAACCCAACATGGAAAAATTGAAAAAATTCTTCTGGTTTTGCTCCGGCGTGAACCAAGAAATCCTCCAAAAAACACCCACCGAACATTCGAAGTATGTAGGCATGGGAGCTACCGTATTTTTCACTGGACTCTTTGCTGCTATCTCTGGCGGATATGCACTCTTTTTTATTTTTAATGATATGCCATTGTATGGAAGAATTTTAGCTGCAATGATCTTTGGTTGCATTTGGGGTGCGATGATCTTTAATCTCGATCGATACATCGTCTCAAGCATGAAAAAAGGCGGCGGGTTTTGGAAAGAATTTAAAATAGCCACACCGCGAATTCTACTGGCAGCCATTATTGCATTCGTCATTTCAAAACCCTTGGAACTACAAATATTTCATACTTCCATCGAATATGAATTGGAGGTTATGAAGCAGAACGATATAAAACTTCAAGAAGCAACTTTAACAAGTCGCTATACAACAGAGATGAGCACGCTGGCTTCTCAAATAAAAACGTTGAAAGCAGAACTAGCACAAGCTACTACAAAACGCGATCAACTGGATGAAATTGCAAGAGTAGAAGCAGACGGAAGCGGAGGTTCAAATAAACGCGGTGCAGCCACCATCTACAAACTCAAGAAAGCAGATGCAGAGAAAGCACAAAAAGAATTGAATGATTTAACTGTGATTAATCTTCCGCTTATTCAAGCCAAACAAACAGAACTCGACAAAACAGCAACAACGATTGAAGGATTAAAATCTTCGATCGTGAGAGGGGCTTATGATGGTTTCGATAAACGACTCCATGCCTTGGGCAACGTTTCAAAAAACAGTGCAACCATTTCCATGGCTAGCATTTTTATTATGCTTTTGTTTTTAGCCATTGAGCTGTCGCCCGTGTTAGTAAAGCTCCTTTCTTCCCGCGGACCTTATGATGATATTTTAGAAAACGACGAGCATATTTTTGAAGTTACTCGCGTAGAACAAATGACATTACGGAGTCAGGCAAGTTTCGAGAAATTAGAACTCGCCAAACAAACAGGCAATTATATTCTGGAACAAGAAATAGAAAAGAAAAAGAATTATACCCGTCGCTTCAAAGATGCCGAGGCTGAAATCAGTCAGGAAATGATTAATAAATGGAAGCGCGAGGAGTTGGATAGAGTTCATTCAGGAAGGCTGAGTGGAATATAGCAGGGTGTTTTGAGATACTAATAATATTAGTATTTTTACATGTAGATAGGTAAAGCTTCCATGGGTTTACCTTTCATTTTTGAATCGGCTTATTAATATTATTTAATCTTAATACACAATTCTATGAATCCAATCTTAAGAAATGTACTTGCCGTAATCGCAGGTATTGTTGCTGGCATGTTTGTCAATGGTGGTATCATTCAAATTAGTGGATCTATCATTCCTCCACCTGAAGGGGCGGATTTGAAAACAATGGAAGGACTTAAAGCCTCGATGCATTTATTTACACCAAAGAATTTTATCATGCCTTTCTTGGCACATTCACTTGGAACATTTGTTGGCGCTTTACTTGCAGCATTGATTGCAGCGAATAATAAAATGAAAATTGCAATGAGTTTCGGATTTCTTTTCCTGATAGGAGGTATCATGGCCGTCTACATGCTTCCTGCTCCGATGTGGTACAATGTGGTTGATTTAACTTTAGCCTATATTCCGATGGGATGGATAGCCGGGAAAATTGCTACTAGAAACGGTTAAGTTCATTGATGAAACAAAAACTAGATACGTTGAACAATTTAAAGTTTTCGATCCTCGTTGTAATTAAATAATAAATAAAAAAATGAAAAGGATATTTCTCATCATTTCAATTGTTGGAATTCTCTTGCTAATTCCTGCCATTGCCATGCAATTTACAACAGAAGTAAATTGGTCGAAAAGCGATTTTTTTATTGCTGGTACTTTACTGTTGGGAACAGGATTAGTACTTGATTTTGTTATAAGAAAAGTGAAAACATCCCCCTTGAAAATTGGCATGTGCATAGGAATTATACTTGCACTTTTTGTAATATGGGCCGAACTTGCTGTTGGGATCTTTGGTACTCCGTTCGCTGGGAGTTAATCGAATTTTATTTATCGCTTGTTGCAATTAAACACTTCTCTAATTTGAAACTACATTTTAATATTTTCTAAAAAAACAGAATGAGTGTTGCGTCAATTAAAAATGAAATCATAAAGAATATTGGTAGCAGTTACGCTGAATACAGAATTACGCTTGCACAAAAAATTCTAAAGCAGAAAATTCCACTCAAAGAATTGTTTCCCATTCTGTATTTAGAGCACCCTACCTCCACACGCTTCTCTTGGTTACTGGGTGACATTAGCGCCATCGATCCAAGTAAGTCAAGAGAAATAATAATTGAAGGTTTCAAAAATTTCAATCGAATCAAAATTCTTAATTTTGATAGAACACTTGCTAAACAATGTTTGTTATGCGGAAACGATTTACCTAAAAAATAGAAGGCGAAATTGTTGATCGTTTGTTTTATTGGCTAAATACGCATGGTATTTCCGTCGCTACAAAGTATTATTCAATGTATGCTTTGTTTAATCTATGTAAAAAATTCCCTGACTTAAAAAATGAACTACAAATTTCTTTAGAAGAGCAGGCGCCACTAAACACAGAAATGTTCAAAAAACACGCCATTAAATTGCAATTAAAACTAAAATCAGCATAGTTGTCGGCTTCATTGAAATGATTATAGGAAATTCCATTCCTTCTTATTTGAATAATATTTGTTAGAATAGAACTTTTAGTACATTTGATCTCTAACCTAAAAATAAATCATATCATGGAACCACAAATGAACATCGTTTCTCTAATCGTTTCAACGCTGATCCCGATGATTATGGGATTCATTTATTACCATCCTAGCGTAATGGGAAATGCATGGATGAAGGCGAATGAATTTACAAAAGAAAGCATAGGCAAAGGTCCAAATCCTGCTCTTTATGTATTAACTTTAGTAACTTCATTCTTATTAACGATGTTCTTCTGGGGATGGGTGACCGGAGCAGGGGGACAAGACGGTGGATTTCAAACTACAGCACCCGACGGACATAGTTATGTAACATTTGCACATTGTGCATTTCATGGATTTGCATTTATGTTAACAGTGTTGGTTCCCATCTTTGCATCGATGGCGATCTTCGAAATGAGATCCAGAGCTTGGGCATTAATTAATATCGGATACTGGGGTCTTACGGCTATGGTGATGTGTGGAATATTGAGTGCCTGGAGATAGATTGTCTATAAAAGACAAAAGCCCGATAGAGGATAATCTTCTATCGGGCTTTTTATTTGGCTTTTGTGTGCTCTATTATTGGTAGCTATTCATCGATACAAGGATACAGTTCCGTTGTACTCATGGGGGGTGTTTTCAAAGTCAATTACCTTCACGATGTATATATAAACACCATCGATACAAGGATCATTTCCATTTTTCGATTTTCCATCCCAACCCTTCGTTTTATCGCTGGTTGCAAATATTTGTTCGCCCCATCGATTGTAAATAAACAACTGCATCCCCGAATATCCTATTCCGGATGGATAGAAATAGTCATTGTAGCCATCGTCGTTAGGAGTAAAGGCATTGGGGATATAAACTGATAAGCCAGGCTTAATATATATTTCTTTGTACATGGTGTCTAAACATCCATGAACGCTAGTAACAATTAGCTCCACATTAAACTTACCGGTATCCGCATATACATACATTGGATTCGGATCATTCGATGTTCCTGTTCCATCTGCAAAATTCCAATTCCAAATTATACTTCCAATACTTTCATCATTGAATTGAATTTGGGGCGCATAGATGGAAGCTTCGAAAGGTGTTGCACTGAAGTTTGCAATAGGAAGCGGATATATTTGAATGGCATTATTTTTCGCTCTGCTATTAATACAACCACTATCTGAAATAGCTGTTAGCTGAATAGCATAAAACCCTTCCGTGGAATATGCATGCAATGGATGTTGCTCCGATGCTTGGTTTCCATCTCCAAAATTCCAGCTCCATGTATTTATTACGCCGGCAGCGATGGTTGAATGATCTTCAAATTGCACTTCTTTATTCATGCATTCATTACTGAGCGTAAAATCTATAATTGGTTTCACATTTATATATATGCTGGTGAACAAACTATCTATACATCCATTATCACTTTCAACAATTAAAGTAATTGGATACGTTCCAGGAATTGCATAACTATGCTTTGGATCTAATAATGACGAAGTACCACCATCTCCAAAAGTCCAATCACTTTTTACAATGGTTCCTATTGAAATGGAAGAATTGTTTTTAAAGATGAGCTCTTCTTTTTCACAGATGGGTGTAATCACATTAAAACTAACTTCAGGATCTTCAATGGGTATTACAACAACAGAATCTTTGTTGACACACCCATTCGAATCTGTCACAACGACTACATAATTTACAAAAGATAGCGGTTGAAAATAGTTAGTAGCACCTGTTAGTCCACCAGGGAACCAGGTATACAAAATTCCGCCTGTTGCTTGAAGCAATACCGAGTCTCCTTTACAAATCACTTCGTCCTCACCTGCATCTGCAATAGGAAGTGGTAGTACTTCTATGAATGCTGAATCTATCTGACTACAACCATTCCCGTCCGTAACGATGACGACATGATAATCTGATGTGAATGGTGTCAACACGATTGATGCCGATGTGCTTCCAGTATTTGGCCACCAATAAGATATTCCTCCAGATGCATTAAGTAGTGCACTTTTTCCTAAACACGTTTCTTGGTCTAAGCCTGCATCTGCTAACGGTAACGGATTAACGTTAACGTAAGTGGTATCGTAAACTAGGCAGCCATTACTAAGTTCCATATAAACAACATACGTTGTCGGTTGAGAAGGAGAAACCGCAATGGTAGAATCAGTACTTCCGCCTGGCAGCCATAAATAACTTACCGCATTGCTATTTGCAAACATGATAGAATCGTTTAAACAAATAGTAGATGTCGAACTTGAGCCTGTTATGAGTAGATTAATGATCAGTTGAACTGAATCCACTCCTGTACATCCAAACGCATCTGAAACAATTACGTTGTAGCTGGTAGAAGCACCAGGAGAAACAACGATAGTAGCAGTAGTTAATCCACTGGGCGACCATAAATAACTTACACCACCCGTTGCTGTAAGTGTTGTATTTAAACTTACGCATGAATTTAGGAAGATGGGCCGGCATCTGCTATTACTTCTGGGTGAACGATCACCTGTACAGTATCACGATTCACACACGAATTAAAATCTGTTAACGTGAGTACGTAAGCTGTATTTGTTAATGGTGCTACCATGATGTCTTTAGAAACACTGCCCGTGGGGGACCATAAATAACTTTGTCCTGTTATTGGTGAAGACAATAAAACACTATCGTTATAGCAAAGGGAAACATCTGCTCCTAAGTTCACATTCGGCAAAGCATTTACAACCACCGTTACACTATCGGCTTTTTGACAACCTAAAGTGTCTGTTACAATAGCTAAGTAGTTCGTTGTACCCGTTGGAAAAACCGTAATCGTACGACTAGAATCTCCACCCGGGAACCACATGCAGGAGAGGCCTCCTATAACCGATAGTTGCGCGGAATCTCCTATGCAAATTTGTTGATTTAATCCTGCATTAACAGCGGGAAGCGCGTGCACAAATACGCGTACCGTATCCCGCGTAAAACAATTGGATGCATTGTTTACCATCACCACATAATTCGTGCTTGTCGTGGGTGATACTAAAATGGGATTTACTGTTGTTCCGCCAGGTTGCCAGAGATAAGAGGTTCCTCCACTCGCACTTAATAGGGCAGTATCCCCGAGGCAAATATGTTGATCGGGGCCTGCATTTGCTGGAGCAATTAAATTTACAGTTATCAATACCGAATCCTTATTCTTACATCCATTGATATCCGTTACTTCAACCGTATACATTGTTGTAGAAAGTGGAGTTACCACTATATTATTTCCCAATAAATTTCCTGGTATCCAACTATAATTCACTCCTCCGGTTGCAAAAAGAGTAGTTGTAGATTTTTGACAAATACTTCTATCAAGACCCGCATTGGCAATAGGGAGTGTATTCACTTTAATCGTAACTGTATCACTATTTCCACAGCCATTTGTGTCCGTAGCAAAAACTATAAAATTGGAGGTGATGGTTGGAGCAAAATAGACTGAAGCTCCCATTGCGCCAGAATTCCAGACATAAGAAACACCACCTGTAGCTGTAATATTGATAGAGTCGCCAAAACAAATTTGCCGATCGGGACCTGCACTTACCACGGGCAACGGGGAGCTATAAACATTAACATAAACACTGTCAAAAACAGCAGGCGTACATCCATTAATTGAAGTAACCTTCACCACATACCATCCGCTTACAGATGCCGTTAATACAGGGTTTGGAATAAATGCATTACTTAAATCAACAACCGGCGACCATTGATACTGAAAACTTGAAGATGCGGGTGTGGTTCCGGCATTCAATTGCACCAATTGCCCAATGCAAGCCGTCGTAGAAGTTTGTGCAGTCCAAATTTGCGGAGGTGTAGGAACGGTAACATCAAAATAAAACTCAGAAACACATCCGGAAATAAATTCATTGCCGTGCAACACATAAATATCAGGTACGATAGGTGGAACAAGCGTCAAAACTGGACCTACATGAATAGTATCATTGGGATTTGTTACTGTTGACCACCAAGGACCGAACATCGGCAATGGGCTTCCGATTTGAACAGTATCTGTGGTACACAATATTGAATCCAATTGAATAGGTTGACTTTTGCTAAATGATCCTACTGAATACGCATAGCTTTCATATCCTCCAGTACCATAAACATAGCCTGTAAAGCCACTATCAGAAGAAAGAGTATGAGATCCTGGTGTCAAATTTAAACTTGCATAAGAAATCGAATTACAATAATTCATGGTGGTAAATGAAGAGGAGGGGACATTAACACCATCCAATTTTAATTGATTGATATGTGTTGATTTCATAATCACATTCACCTTATGTACTGTGATGATGGTGGAAGTTACCGTACTAAAAGTAACTTGATCTATTTTTTGTTCTTCTGCATTTAAATACATCATAGAGGGATCACCGGATCCGCCACAATTATTTCCTTGCATAAATTGGGTCACACTGATTGGATTGTTGGACTGAATGCACCTTGTTCCTATAATCTGATTTAATTCAATAAATTGTCCTGCATTCAAAATATTAGTAACACCATCAATAGTAAAAGTAGTACCATTTTTCTCGGCAAGAACTTTTAAAGTATACGGTGTATTCCCAAACGGAACTACATGGTATGTTTTGCCCCATGCCTTTACAGGTAATGCTTGATCGTATAAAATATCGCAAGCTCCACATGCGTTCGGAACATTCGCACAATTGGTACCACTAAAAACTGCAAATGGTCGGCACGAGCCGCTACTATCTGTTCCTATAATTTTTGTTCCAGTAAAGTCACCTGTAGCAGCTGCGGCCATTACTTGGTATGATTGACCTTTATTTAAATTAACTTGAAACGGTACATTCGCAAGACGCCCCGACAAAGTAGTAACAGAAGGAGTAATTTGAATTTGTGTTCCATCTTCAGTAGCTACAATTTGAAACTGTGACTTGAGATTCGGGTAATTACTATTTTGAAGACCTCTGTAACTGGTAATACGATAATCTGTGCCCAAAGTAGACTTTGGGTAAACAACAGAAGCATCGGCACTGTACTGTTGAATAACAACAGCAAAGACATTTACCGTATCATTGGAAAGGATTTGTACTCCTCTGTTTTGGATAATTTCTGAGCCCACATTTTCCGCTTGAGCCAAGGGCAGAGTTAGGGTAGTGGTTACATTTGCTGTAACTACAAAATTTTGTGACCACCCTTGAGCGGGAATACTTATGATACCGCTTGTGTTTACATCCGAAGTAATAAACACATCACATCGCTTTGTAGAAAACGGTTCATGAAAGGGAACGCCAATCCAAAAATCAACACCTTTAGTTGGTATCACTCCTTGTGAATGTGCGCTTGTTGAATCAAGACAACTAATGATGCTGATAAAGATCAAAGAATTTAAAATGGCACGAAACCATTGACCATAGGAGTTGTTTGCTCCTTGCATTAATAATGGGTAGATGCTTCTCATAAAAAATCGGGTTTAGGTTATACATAAAAAATAATTAGGGTTGTAATTTATCTACCCGAAATATTATGCCAGTTGATTTTTCATTCATGTATGAAAAACATACATTTACCCAACATAAATTTATAGCATAGGTTAATCATATAATAACATTTGTCAAGCAGGTATTCGATGGGGTAGAAAATTTTTAATATTTTTAAAAATATTTTCAGTTCTTACTTTTCTCATCCATTTATACCACTTAAAAATTGGGATCTCTAAAAATAAGTTACTTTAGTGCCCATAAATAGAAAAATATGATTGCAGAAACTCCACCTACACCTTACTATGCTGTTATTTTCACTTCTCTTCGAACACCGAATGACAACGGATATAACGATACTGCGAGTAAGATGGAAGATTTAGCTAAAACCATGGATGGATATCTCGGGATTGAATCGGCGAGAGAAGATGTAGGAATAACGGTCTCCTACTGGAGTTCTTTAGAATGTATTAGGGCATGGAAACAAAAATCTGAACATCTGGAGGCACAACAGAAAGGAAGATTCGAATGGTACTCCAAATACAAGGTTAGAATCTGCAAAGTTGAGCGAGACTATGGATTTACACTTTAAATTAGCTCAAAAAAAACAAGTATTTCTTTTTTACTCACTATAAAATAAACCTTATGCATTTTCGTTAATTTTACACTTAACCTGTAACCTCAATATGAAATCTTCCATCAATAATATCATCATTGCTTTGGCAATTATTATTTCTGCATTTCTCTTTTCGAATGCCTTTATGAATAGAAACAAATCCAGCAACAACATTTCGGTAACCGGATTGGGGAGCAAGAGTTTTGTTTCTGATCTGATTGTTTGGTCGGGCTCCTTTGGAAAAAAGAGTTTAGAACTAAAAGATGCCTATGCACAACTCGACAAAGACCGTGAGAATATTCGAAAATACATGATTTCAAAAGGGCTGAAACCAGAAAACATGATCTTTTCTGCAGTAGATATTGTAAAAGAGTTTGACGAGTCCTTCGACAATAGAGGGAATCGCATCAGTTCCATTTTTACTGGGTATCGGTTACGACAAGATGTGCAAATTGAATCGTACGAAGTGGATAAGGTTGAAAATATTTCACGAGAAGTCAGCGAGCTCATCAATACGGGCATTGAATTTTACTCCAACAATCCTCAATACTATTATACGAAATTGGCTGAATTAAAAATTGAGATGATTGCCGAAGCAACCAAGGACGCTAATGTGCGCGCTTCTAAAATTGCAGAAAATGCGGGTGCACGTGTCGGAAAATTAAAAAATGCAGATATGGGTGTATTTCAAATCGTAGCACAAAATTCTTCTGAAGAATACAGTTGGGGCGGCTCCTTTAATACTTCATCAAAAAGAAAAACAGCAACGATCACCGTTACGCTCGACTACGAAACCAATTAATTTTCATAATGCGTTTCTCTCCTTTTACGAATCTAGATATTTCCATTTTAGATGAGTTGCGTCCTCCAGACTGGACAGATACTAAAATTCCTTTTCAATTCTATCTTACTACTGAATTTTGTTTCCCAATAAAACTTCTATACAACGATCAAATTGTTGGAGTGGGATGTACCATCATGCACGAGGATGTTGCATGGATCGCCCATATTATCGTTCATCCTGATTTTCGGAAGCAGGGCTTTGGAACCGCTATCACAATGAAATTAATTGAACAAGCAAAAGAGAAAAATGCGGATACTATTTATTTAATTGCAACCGATCTGGGATCTCCTGTATATTCAAAATTAGGATTTATTACTGAAACAGAATATTTGTTTTATAAAGAAGTTTCGTTGAAAATAGAATACATCGCTACAGATAAAATTATTCCTTCCGAAGGAAAATATTTCGACGATCTATGTGATCTCGATAAAACTCTTTCTACAGAAAATAGAATTGGTCATTTGCTTAACCATTGCAATGCCGGCTATCTCTATTTAGAGAATAAAAAATTAACAGGATTTTATCTCCCCTCTTTTGGAGATGGTTTAATCCTAGCACAAAATCCATCTGCAGGAATTGCATTATTGCAACTCCATTTTACAAAAAGTGATAAGGTGTTTTTTCCACAAGAGAATTTGAACGCATTTCAATTTATGAAAAGTAATTATTTCGATCCTTATAGAAAGGCGAAACGAATGCGACTTGGCAAAAAGAGAAACTGGAGCGCTGAATCCATTTATAATAGAATTGGTGGAAATCTGGGATAGTGCTTTTATAATACGCTTTTCTCAACTCTTATTGTTAATTATAAATATATTCGTGACATGAATTTCTAATGTCGCTACAAGAACTATATACCAAGTATGGAAAGCTGGTTTATAACCTTGCGCTCCAGTATGTTCAAAACAGAGAAGACGCTGAGGAAATTACACAAGATGTTTTTGTAGCTATTCATTTATCTATAGATGGTTTTAAAGAACAGAGTAAAATTTCTACTTGGATTTATCGCATTACCATTAATAAATCGCTTGATTTTATTCGTTCAAAAAACAGAAAGCGTCGTTTTGCTGTTTTGACGTCTCTTTTCTTTGCTGATGGGAATGAGGCTCATGTTGAAACAAGTCATTTTAATCACCCAGGCGTGTTAATGGAGCAAAAAGAAAAGCTCCAGCACATCTATCAATTTATAAATGAACTTCCTCCGAATCAGAAAACAGCGCTCATCTTAAACAAATTGGAAAATAAAAGTCAACAAGAAATTGCTGAAATCATGAATTTAAGTCCAAAAGCGGTGGAATCGCTCATCCAAAGGGCGAAGGTCGGACTCGAAAAAAAAATAAAATCAAGCGAAGGAAAACAAATCTAACGACGTCTAATCCCAAAGTAACATGTCACAAAACAAATTATACGATTTCTTAAATCCGCTAAATACGGTAGAAAAGGTAGAGATAACTCCATTTCTCTTTTCCAAAATAGAGCAAAAAATAAGCTTCATTCGTGAAAATACCATTTCTAAAAATATGGGGTGGACCTGGATAACATCCGTTAGCTTGATTGTTCTTTTCAATTTATTTATCATAACTCAATCGTCATGGTTGTCCAAAGAAAAAAAACAATCTTTTGCAATCACTACAAATACAAAATAATAATTCCCTCTATCCATGAACAAGAACAAACTGATCCGCTTTCTAGCAGTTGTGCTTTTGCTCACGAATATTGCTTTAGTTTGCTTTATCTTCTTGAGTCGACCGAAACCTCCGCTTGGTGAAGGACCACGTAATATTATTATTGAACGATTACATTTTGATCGAAACCAAATTCTTAAATACGATAAACTCATCTTTGTCCACAGAGCGAAAATTAAGAAAAAGAAAAGGAAATTGTTGAAATAAAAAAACTCACTCTACTTACAACTTTTAGAAGAAAACAATCAACCCACAATTGATTCCCTACAAAGTAGAATTGGATTTGTACAAACTGAAATCGAAAACATACATTATCGTCATTTCGAAGATATTCATCAATTATGTAACGATGAGCAAGAAAAATACTATGCTGAATTGGTAAAAGAAATTGCAAAACTTTTTCCATGCACCGAAGACCTCCTCCACATAAATGAAAAAACATTTCATCATCCTTGTTTTGGTATTATCGCACTTCTTCAGTGTTGCGCAACGCGTAAATATTTCCCTAAATGCTTCTTTGGATGGAAAAGAACTTTTGCTTGATCGCGTAGTGGTAAATAGCGAAAAAGACACACTCCTTATTAATCAATTAAAATTTTATATTTCGAACATCCAATTTCTAAAAGACGATTCCATTGTTTTTACGGAATTGAATAGTTATCATCTTATCGATTTTGAAATGCCAGCATCTACTTCCCTCTCCATCAAAACTTTTCGATCGATTTCCTACAATTCCATTCGATTTTATTTAGGCATCGACAGCTTAACGAATGTTTCTGGAGCGCTGGGTGGAGAATTAGATCCTACCCATGGTATGTACTGGACTTGGCAAAGTGGATATATTAATTTTAAGATGGAAGGCCAAGTAAGTAGAAGGAAAGAACCATTAAAAGAATTTCAGATTCACCTAGGCGGATATCAGCAACCCTTTTATTCCTTGCAAGAAGTGCAACTAAATGTCCATGATGAGAATATTAATTTAGAGCTAAATCTTGATCCCTTTCTCCATTCAATAGACTTTTCCAATGTTCATCATATCATGTCGCCTTCTAAAAAAGCGGTGGAACTATCTGAGATCTTGGCTAAAAATTTTAAGGTGAAAAAGAATGATTAAGTATATTTCAATATTACTCTTTCTACTTATCACGGCATTTACTACCCGTGAATCCAATTTTTTATACCCAACATCCTGGCCAAAACCCAACTATGATTTTTCTAAAAATCCAATCGAAAAAAACAAAGTGAACTTAGGCAGAGTCTTGTTTTATGATCCCATCTTGTCTGAAAACAATTCCATCTCCTGTGAAAGTTGTCATTCGCCATACAGTGCATTTACACATATTGATCATGCGCTGAGTCATGGAATTTACGATAGCATCAGCACTAGAAATTCTCCTGCCTTAATGAACCTAGCTTGGAAAAAATCTTTTATGTGGGATGGTGCTATCAACAATTTAGATATGCAAGCGTTGGCGCCCATCACTCATCCCTTGGAGATGGGAAGCTCCATAAAAAAAGTGGTGATCAAACTTCAAGCTTCAAAAAAATATGGTCAACTCTATTTTCAAGCTTATGGAGACAGTATTCCAACTGGTGAAAAAACATTAAAAGCCATCAGTCAATTTTTGCTCACCTTGGTAAGTGCGAATTCCAAATACGATAAGGTAATAAGAGGCGATGAACAATTTTCTCCACAAGAAAAAAACGGATATGCGCTTTTTCAAAAAAACTGTTCGTCTTGCCATAAAGAACCTTTGTTTACCAATGATGAATTTGCAAATAATGGATTACCTGAAAATCCAACATTGAAAGATAAAGGGAGAATGCACATTACATTAGACTCCACTGATGCCTACAAATTCAAAATTCCTACACTTAGAAATATTGAATATACTTATCCATACATGCACGATGGGCGATTTAAGAAATTATCAGAAGTAATGAATCATTATACCTCTGGAATTATTCAATCAAAAACATTAGCGCCTGAGTTAAAAGAGAAAATCAAACTCACAGAGAATGAAAAAGTAGATCTCATCAGCTTTCTCTTAACATTAAGTGACAAAGAATTTGTGTTTAACTCAAAACATACTTACCCAATAGAAATTATTTCGTCGGTAGCGAAGGATTAATAATAATTATAACGACTAAAGTCAACATACCCTAAAATAAATAAAATGAAAAAAATAGTTGTATTCCTTCTGTTGTTAATCACCAGTAGCTCCATGCAAGCTCAAACCAATCCTGCGATTTTATCGTGGTTGCAAAACAACACTGTAACTGCTCGACATTATGTTGCTGGAAACTCCACTCCTATTAATGACGCCGCTTTAGTGAATGTACAAACCGTGCAATACAACACGAGCGATGTTTACATTAGCACAACAGGATTACCTAGTTATGTAACTGGTCCATTCTTAGATGGAAATCCGTCGCTTGCCACCAATCAAAATGCGATTTTCCGTTTTCCTTTAAGTCCAGTTCAAAATACAGGAACTGCTGTTGTTACTACTCCTGGAAATATTGGAGTATTTATAAATGGTGTAGCATTGTTTGATTATAGAGATGGTGTAGCGTGGAATGCAAATACGAATGCACTTTGTGGGGGACCTGGAAATCCACCTTGTCCAGGCGGCATGGGAGCAACGCAGGCTTGGAATCGTGATGCCATTGTTGCTGAAAGGGGTGGTTTTGATTGTAGCAAAGCACATCCTGCTAATGGAAATTACCATCATCACCAAAACCCCAGTGCATTTAATTTGGATTTAGTAGTCGTCTCTTCAATTTGTAACTTATATAATGCAGATGGTCTTTATGTAATAGACAGTACGACTCATTCCCCTCTTATTGGATTTGCGTACGATGGATTTCCCATCTATGGAGCTTATGGTTATCAAAATGTAAATGGTACAGGTCCGATTGTAAGAATTAAATCAAGTTATCAGTTGAGAAATATTACTACTCGTACAACAAGTCCAACAGGAGCTTCGGTCACTGCAGGACCCGTTGTGAGTACCACCTATCCGCTGGGCTATTTTAGAGAAGACTATGAATACATTCCAACATCCGTTTCTACTCCTGATTTTTTAGATGAACATAATGGTCGATTTTGTGTAACACCAGAATATCCAAACGGAATCTATTGTTACTTTGCTACCGTTGATGCAAATTGGAATTCTGCTTATCCTTATGTTGTAGGTCCAACATTTTATGGGACTCTTGTAGCTGCTAAAGTGACTAATGTCCCAGGTGGAACTACGACTTATACACCAGGCACATCTGGACTATTTGAACATTCGAATGTCGAATTAAATGTAAATGTGTTTCCAAATCCCACCAGTGAATTATTAGTAATTCAACTTTTGGATTTAAATCGCGAAGACACTGAAATAGCATTGTATGGTATCAGCGGGAAACTCATTGACAAAACAACAGTGTATCAAGGAGCAACGATTGGATATTTTGATACTAAAACGTATTATGCAGGGAATTATATCTTGAAGATTTCTAACTCGACAGGAATCACTACAAAAAAAGTGGTAGTAACGAAATAAGAGAAAAGCCAAAACAATTTCTCTAACAGCTGTGTTCATCAATTGTACTTTTGATGAATGCGGCTGTTTTTTTAATTATATTTAACTGCTCTATTTAGATATAATGACTACTAAAAAACAATTGGATTCAGCTTCTCCCATTACGATTGAACCCCTCACTAAAAAGAACTGGGAAAAGTTTCTTGCTCTTTTCGGAGAGAAAGGAGCCTGTGGAAACTGTTGGTGCATGTACTACCGATTAAACAAAAGTGATTTCCAAGAAGGCAAGTTTGATGAAGGAAACAAACAAGCAATGAAAGAATTGGTTTTCTCAAATCAGCCTACTGGAGTCTTAGCACTGTATGATGGACGAGCCATCGCTTGGTGTGCCTTTGCACCACGAGAAGATTTTGCGAAACTTAAAAAATCGAGAGTGCATAAGCCCATCGATGAAAAAAAGGTGTGGTCGGTACCTTGTACATTTATCCATAAAGATTTTAGACGGCAAGGTGTTTCTGTAGCATTATTGAAAGGATTAATTGAGTATGCTAAAAATGTTAATATTAAAATCATCGAAGCATATCCAACAATTCCAACACAAGAAAAGTTACCCGATTCATTTGCGTGGATTGGACTTTACAAGTCGTTTGAAAGAGCGGGTTTTAAAATCGTAGATCGCACTTCGAAACACCGACCGATGGTGAGATTCGTATTATCATAAACTTTTTACTCATTCGGTTGTTATTCATAATTGTAATACATCTACTTTGTTTTTTCGATCTTTGTGTCCCAATTAAACTATACTTATACAACCAATGCCCAATAAATATTTCAAATTTCTTCTTTCAAGCCTACTGATTGCTCAACTTTCTACTTTTTGCTCGGCTCAACAATCTGAAATTGGAAATTGGTTTATTTATTTTGGGAATCAAACTCTCAGCAAAAAAATAAACTGGCACAATGAAGTGCAATATAGGAATTACAACTTTGCAGGAGATCTACAACAGCTTTTACTAAGAACAGGCTTGGGATACAATCTTTCGGAAGGAAATAATAATATTTTAATGGGGTATGGATATATTCTTTCTGAAAGCTACATTCAAAATATCGACAACAAAGTTGACAGTAAAGAACATCGCATCTTTCAACAATTTATTACAAAGCAAAAATTGGGACGCTTCTATGCACAGCATCGATATCGCATAGAAGAGCGATTCATAAAAGACGAAACACAATTTCGATTTCGCTATTTTCTATCTCTAAATATTCCTCTAAATAAAAAGACAATAACAGATAATACAATTTACTTTTCTGCTTATAATGAAATATTCATCAATGGTCAGTCACCTGCATTTGATCGAAATCGGCTGTATGGAGGATTGGGTTATCACATTAACAAAAATTTCAAATTGGAATTGGGTTATCTCTCGCAGATGGTAGAAAATTCGCAAAGAAGCCAATTTCAAATAATTCTATTCAACAATCTTTCCTTATTAAAGGAATAAAAATGTTGTCGAATATCTCTAGATTCTTATTTGTCATACCCTTTGACGTAGAGGGCATTTCGCCAATAATTTTTCATCAAATACTTTAATTAAACATGCTCCAAATAAAGGTTGGAGTTAAATGTTAACTTTGTTGTATTCACCTTTCAATGAGTATCCTAATAAAGCACGCTACATGAAAAATTTATTCAATTTCAATTTTAGTCATCTCAAGGGTGATCTCATGGGTGGAATAACCGCGGGTATCGTTGCTCTTCCCTTATCACTAGCCTTTGGCGTAAGCTCTGGCTTGGGTCCAACAGCAGGATTGTATGGAGCCATATTAGTGAGTTTCTTCGCTTCTTTCTTTGGCGGTACCAACACTCAAATTTCTGGTCCTACAGCTCCAATGACTGCCGTGAGCATGGTTGTTGTTGCTGGTGTAATAGCAGATACAAATGGTGATTTAAGCAAGGCACTACCCATTATCTTATCCGTTTTTTTATTGGCTGGTCTTTTTCAGATCGTCTTTGGACTTATCGGTTTTGGAAAATACATCAAGTACATTCCATATCCCGTTGTTTCTGGATTTATGACTGCTATTGGAGTAATTATTTTAGCCACACAAATAATTCCTGCTGTTGGATATTATCCAAGTGAAGATGCTCAATTCGTTAATAAATTCAAACCCTATGCTGAAGAAGTAATTCTTAAAAAGATTCTAGAACAAGAAGCTAAAGAAGGAATTTTAGTTTTAGAAGACTTAAAAATTACTGTTGAAAAAGCTGCAGAAATTACGCCAGATCAGATTTTACTTGAATCCAAATCACTTGCTAAAGATAATGCCTCTGGAGTTATTGGTTCTATCAGAGTACTGCCTCTTGCATTGCAACGAATAAATTGGCTTGAATTTATTCTGGCTTTTTCGACCATCGTAATTATCTATACGTTTAAAAAAATAACCAAAGCAATTCCTAGTTCGCTCGTTGCACTCTTAGTCGTAACGGGGGTAGCTGTTGGTTTTAATTTGGATTACCGTACTATCGAATCCATTCCAACTGGATTTCCTCGGCCTTACTTTTCGCTATTTACATCATTTGACTTTGTGGCTATATCTCCCTATCTTCTTTCTGCTTTTACATTAGCGCTGCTTGGTTCTATTGATTCGTTGCTCACCTCAGTGGTAGCTGATAATATGACGAAGACGAAACATAATCCGAAGAAAGAATTGATAGGGCAAGGTCTTGGAAACTCAATTGCTGCATTTTTTGGCGGAATCCCCGGTGCCGGTGCTACGATTCGTACGGTAGTAAATATAAATTCAGGAGGGAAAACTCGATTATCAGGAATGATTGCAGGATTGTTATTACTTATTATTTTACTTGTATTAAGTCCAATAGCATCTCTTATCCCTGCCGCCGTTTTGGCCGGGATATTAATAACCGTTGGAATAGGGGTGATGGATTATAAAGGGCTAAAAGCAATTCCATTTATGCCACATAGTGAAGTATTTATTTTAATTACTGTGCTCGTGCTTTCTGCCATATGGAATTTAGTTTTTGCAGTAGGAATAGGTCTCGTTCTCGCTTCATTATTCTTCATGAAAACAATCAGTGATCTCACGGCAACACATAGTAAAATAGAAACTTTAAAGCCAGAAATCCCCTGGCCCGACGAAGCTACTTTTCCAAAAAGTTTAAGAGAAGAAGTCTTTATTAAGCATATCAATGGGCCCTTATTTTTTGGATCTACAAGCGACTTTCAGCAATTAATCAATCAAATTCCTGCAACAGCATTCTTGATTATAATACGAATGAAAAGAATGGAGTATATGGATCAATCAGGATTGTTTGTTATGGAAGAAACGCTGTTGAAGCTAATCAACCAAAAGAAAAAAATACTCTTGGTGAACATCCATAAACAACCCCTGTACTTATTGGAAAAAATGGACATTATTCCAGACATCATCCCGCGTGATCAAATTTTTGAAAACTACGATGAATGCTTAATATGGGTGAAGGCCAATGTGAAAGACGTCATTTAATCAAACCTTTAAACACGGAATATATGTCCATGTAAATTTTGTATTTTCGTAAACCTTTAGAAATTTGGGTAAATTGTAATTCCCCCCTTCATGCAAGAGCGACATATCAATCGAGAAAAGTACTTCCAAGAGCAATCAGCAACGATTCGCAATCACGTATTTCCATTTCTAAATCAAATGATTACGGTCGATGAGAACACGTCCATTCTTGAAATCGGCTGTGGCGAAGGAGGAAATCTGAAACCGTTTTTAGATTTAGGATGTAAACGAATTTTAGGAGTTGATATGTCAGAAGATAAGATCAACAATGCAAAGCTGTTTTTTGCCAACGATCCCAATAAAGCAAATATTGAATTTATCACTTCCGATATTTATGATGTAGATAACATTGGCAAATTTGATATTATTATGACCCGAGATGTGCTCGAGCATATTCATGGCCAGGAAAGATTTATGGAATACGTAAAAAGGTTTTTAAAACCCGGAGGAAAATTCTTTTTAGGATTTCCCCCGTGGTATAATCCATTTGGTGGTCACCAACAGATGTGCGAAAGTAAAGTGCTTTCAAAGCTTCCCTTTTTCCATATTTTTCCAAAACCTATTTATGGACTTATTTTAAAAACTTTTGGCGAAACAGATCCAAAGATTGAAGCTTTAATGGAAATTAAAGACACAGGAATTACGATTGAGCGATTTGAAAAAATATTAAAGAGAACAGGCTATAAAAAAGATAAAGTACTTTATTATTTTATTAATCCCAATTACGAAGCAAAATTTGGACTAAAGCCCAGAGAACAAATTGGTTTCATCTCCTCCCTACCTTACTTAAGAAACTTTCTCATTACTACAAGTTATTATTTGGTATCGCCAATCAATAATAACTAATTCAGATGCTATTTGAGTCGAGTGTTTATTTTCAACTCCGATTACTCAAGTATACATTTTAGTTTTTAACAACCTTCTCTGAAACGATCATTTTGATCTCCGTCTGTATTTTTAAAATATACGCTCCCGATTTCAATTCGTCTCCATTTGTAAAATGATATTCATTTTTACCTGCTTTCAGATCAATACTTTCTTTGTAAACCACATGCCCATTTAAACTTAACAAAATTACTTGTGCCTGAGTCGTTTCTTCCGAATTAAAAACAACACTGAAGTTTCGAATAAATGGATTCGATATGACTTTCGCTTTTGAAATACCTGGAGTGATTTTACCAATGTCTACTACTATGGGTTTAAATATTTCTGTAGTACCATCAAAGTCCGTTTGTATTAAGCGATAGTAATTAACTCCTGCCGTGGGTTCCTGATCGATAATTGAATAATTTCTAGTACTAGAGCTGTTCCCTGCTCCTTTTACTCTTTGTACTTCAATAAAACTATTTCCATCAAGCGACCGCTCAATTGTAAAAAAGTCGTTGTTTTTTTCAGAGGCGGTACTCCAACTCACTTGCACTTGTTGATTACTAATTTTAGTAGCTTTAAATGAGATTAATTCTACAGGTAGAGGCGAAGGCATCATATCGAAGTATTTAAAATAAATACTATTCTGTCGAATTTGTGAACCAGAACTTCCATAAACTGCTCCTGTCCTATAATTAATGGTACTTACGTTATTAAAAATTTTCATGAACATCGCTTGTGTGCGATTAGTATCAATATTTGCTACGTTATTTGTTGAACTGGTTGCAATGCAAGAATCATTTCTAAAAGTAACCACCACTTGTGCTCCTGCCATCGCAGAATAAGTACTTACTCTGTGAGCTCCAACTATTTCTTTTAGCGTACTTCCGTCTCCATCTACATCGATTGCTGTAGCTGCCAAACGTGTTAATATGGTATCGGTATTCGTTCCTGCTTTTTTAAAAGTTATTCTCCAATTGATCCACGAAGTTTTATTCCCCGGAGAATTGATGAATGGTTGCCAAGCATCGTAGTAACCCCCGGCAAAATTATCCATCGTACTTACTGAGGCCCCGTTATAAAAACTTATTATCTTTATGTGTGCATCAATTCCTGTGGATACATCCGAAAATTTATAAACTGCATTTACTTGTCCATCGATGCCGCTAATGACAACTGGATCATGAAAACTCATGCTAGGGTATTGATGTGAGCTCCCTGCAATAGACGTTTTTGGAATGGTAAGATAAAATAAAACAAAAGCAATTATTACTCCGAAAGCGACTACACCTAGAATAGGTAGAATCTTGAACTTTTGGACAATGGAGACTTTGGTTTTTAAAGCGTTTTTCATCTGAAGATAAAATTGTTGTTTGCGTGATTAAACGAGATTTTTGAGATAAGGTTTCCCTACTAAAATGGTTCTCGGCTTTATTTTTTTATTGTATTTCTATTGTATACGTTTTTAGTTATCAAACAGTTACGTTTACTGCGTCTCTAAAAAGCCCATAGATTATTAAAAAAAACAAAACCATCTTAAGGTATCCGAACACGCAAGGGGAATTAATATACTTTTGAAAAAAATTATTCATGAAGCAACAGTTAGCTCTAATTTCTATTTTAGTAAATGATTACGACGAAGCGATTCACTATTACACTAATCAATTACACTTTACATTAAAAGAAGATACTAAATTAACTAGCGATAAAAGATGGGTTATTGTTTCTCCCACCGGTTCAGAAGGCACAGCTTTGCTTTTAGCAAAAGCTAGTACGGAAACTCAGAAAAAACAAATCGGATTCCAGAGTGGAGGGCGTGTATTTTTGTTTTTACATACCGATGATATAGAAAGAGATTATCAAAATTTATTAAAAAATAAAATTGAAATCGTACGAGAAAAAACCGTTGATCCTTGGGGAACGGTTCTCGTTTTTAAAGATAAATATGGTAACCTATGGGATTTAATTGAACCTAACGTTAACTACCCTTCCAATAAATAAAACTCCTTTCTACAATCTTCTCTTTATTTCAAAATATTTTCATCTGCCAAAAACGACTGTTCGTCGAAAAATAAAGTAACTCCATTGTTTTACTCTCCAATTACATTATTTTACAGAGGCAAAAGCTCTACTTTTGCAAAAAAAATCAGCATGTATCGTTTCGGCCTCTTCCTTCTCTCTTTACTTTTTCTTTGCCTATCAGCTAGTCATTCCTTCGGGCAAAACGGGAATATTACAGGTAAAATCACAGGAAATAATGGCGAAGGCCTCATTGGTGCAATTGCAGAATTGCGCATTGCAAAAGATTCTTCCTTATCAAAAGCTGCTGCGACAGATGTCAACGGTGAGTTTGTGCTTGAAAATATTAAACCTGGAACCTATTACATTAAAGCGAGCTTCATTGGCTTCAATATATTCAAAGGTGAAAGCTTCTCCTACGATGGTGTAGCTTCAAAGAACATTACTACCGTTAAATTAACGGAATCATCCATTCAATTAAAAAGTGCAGAGATTACTGGAATCAAACCATTGGTAGAAGTGAAAGCTGATATGACGGTTTTCAACGTGGAAAACAGCATCAACTCCACAGGCAGTAATGCGTATGAACTATTGCAGAAAGCGCCTGGTGTTGTTGTTGACAATAACGATAATATCGCATTAAAAGGACGTGGCGGTGTAATGGTCCAAATTGATGGTCGGCCCTCGCGCTTATCTGAAACTGAACTTGCCGATTATTTAAAAAGTGTTCAGAGCACCGACGTTGAAGCGATTGAACTTATTTCAAATCCGTCTTCAAAATATGACGCTGAAGGAACTGCAGGAATCATCAATATTCGTCTAAAGAAAAATAAAAATTATGGAACTAACGGTTCTTTAACTGCAGGATATGCATATGGAGAAGAGCCAAAATACAATACAGCCTTTACTTTAAACAAACGAACTCGAAAGTTCAATATTTACACCAACTATAGTAATAACTTTGGAAAAAGATACAATGAATTTTTTCTCTATCGAGAACAACGTCCCTATATTTTTGATCAATCATCGCTTTCAACACGAGAATTTATTTCTCACAATTATAAGGCCGGGATTGACTACACGCTGAATAGAAAGCATAGTTTTAGTATTATGGCAAATGGAAATTACAATACATCGGATGTGACTCAAAAAAACAGAAATACCATCAGTGATTTTACAACACTACAAGCCGATAGCATTCTCAAATCCAATCAAACGGCAGAGCAGTCGGGAAACAATATCAACTTAAATTTAAATCATCATTTCACCGATACGCTTGGAAATGACTTGTCGACGGATTTCGACTTCGGATATTTTGATAGTGATCGCGATAATTTTATTCCCAATGAATATATATTACCGGAAGTGGAAACTCCATTGTCCTCCACTTATTTTCGCTCTCTCATGCCCACCACCATTACGATTTACTCTATAAAATCGGATTATACTAAAAAGTTTAAAAAGGGAAAGCTGGGCGTAGGATTTAAAGTAGCCGTTGTTGAAACAGACAATACATTTAATTTCTATAATATCGAAAATGGAATTCAATCACTTGATAGTTCTCGCAGTAACCACTTTGTATATACCGAAAATGTAAATGCAGCCTACGCCAATTATCAATACACCATTAAAAAGTTAGAATTTCAAATCGGATTACGTGTTGAGAACACACAAAGCGAAGGTGATTTGAAAAGCGAAGTAAGCGCAGATGATAAAAATGTAAAGCGCGATTATACAGACTTCTTTCCTAGCGCTGGAGTTACTTTCAACGTGAATCCATCTCACGCTACCTCACTTGTATTTAGCTCTCGAATTGATCGCCCGAATTATCAAGAATTAAACCCCTTCGAAAATAAATTAGACGAACTTAGTTTCAGAAAGGGAAATCCATTCTTAAACCCACAATACTCCAACAAAATTGAACTTTCACATACCTATAAATATGCCACAACTCTCAGCGTTGGTTACAGTATTACAGAAGATTTTTTCGCGCAAATTGCAGATACTATTCCGGGAGGAAAAAGTTTTTTAACACCTAGAAACTTAGCTACTGAAGAGGTGATAAGCATTAATATTAGTACCTCGCAACAACCTACTCCATGGTATGGGGTATACTTTAATGGAAGCGTCATCAACCAAGCTTATGATGCTGATTTTGGTGAAGGAAGAACCATTAATACTTCCTTTGTTTCTGTAAATGTGTATGTCCAAAATACATTTAAGCTACCCAAAGCATTCACTTTTGAATTATCTGGTTGGTTTAATAGTGGTGGTGTATGGAGTGGCTCCTACAAAACAGATCCAACCGCATCGGTAGATCTGGGTTTGCAAAAAAAATTATTAGGAGATCAAGCTACGTTTAAAATCTCCGTTACTGATATCTTTTCACAGCACCTTGGAGTAGCGTGAACACCTATGCGGGAATTATAAGTAGAGCAAATGGCAATTGGGAGAGTCGACAATTTAGAGCTGCCCTTCACATGGCGGTTTGGAAACAAACAAATGAAAAACACGCGTCAACGATCAACAGGAAGTGAATCTGAGCAAAAGCGTATTGGAGGAGAATAGTTTCCGCTGAATGTGGAAGAAGTTTGTAAAGTCGATTCAAAGTATTATTTTTAATGTTTCAAAACACTACGTACCCTGATGAGATGGGACTAAAGTCAAATAAGAAACATGAAAATTAAATACACCTTCTTCATTGCAATACTGTCGCTGTTCACTTTTTCCTATTGCACTTCCTCAAAGAAAACAACATCACCTTCAACAAGTGAGCCTGTAGCAAACCCAGCTTTTACCTACGAAAAAAATGTAGCTCCCATCATGATGGCAAGTTGCTCCCCATGTCATTTTCCGGAAACTGGAAAAAAGAAACTACTTGACACCTATGAAGCAACGGCGAAAAACATTGTTGATATATTAGAAAGGGTTCAACTGCCTATTGATCATGAAGGATACATGCCCTTTAAAAGTAAAAAACCCGCACTTACAGATAGAGAAATTGCTATTCTAAAAAAATGGCAGGAAGATAAAATGCCGAAGTGATGCAAATGTTTCCTCCCCTCTTGAAATAAATGTCGGCTTTAAAAAGTATCTTCTTCTACTTTGGATTGACAATCCTATCACCGTCATTGATGGCACAAAGTCCTTGCGCATGCTGTACAGAAAACCATAAAGCTTTTGACTTTTGGGTGGGAGATTGGACGGTATTTGACACAAGTGGAAATAAAATCGGTGAAAACAAAATAGACAAAATAGAGGGAAATTGTATACTTAATGAACATTGGATAGGAGGAAAAGGCAATACAGGTAGCAGTTACAATTTTTATGATGCCACAGACTCTACCTGGAATCAATTGTGGATTGACAGTCAAGGCGGGAACTTAGTTTTAAAAGGAAAAGCTTCCTCCAACAAAATGATCTTAAAAAGCAAATTTCAAAAAGGACCCAACGGAAATATGTATTGCAACAGAATTACCTGGACTTTAAATTTAGATGGAAGTGTAAACGCAACGCTGGGAGATCACGAATGAAAATGAAGATCTCCTTTCTGTCGCATTTATTGGAATCTACAGAAAAAAATAAATATTATGGCTACAATCAATCCCTATTTAACTTTCGATGGAAATTGCGAACAAGCATTTGAATTTTACAAATCTGTATTTGGTGGTGAATTTACATATCTCGGTAAATTTAAAGATATGCCTCCCAGTTCAGAGTTTCCAATTTCGGATGAAGACAAAGAAAAAGTAATGCATGTCTCTTTGCCAATCGGGGGCGACACCCAGTTATTGGGAAGCGATACCTCTACTGCTTTCGGCGTAAATCATATAGTGGGAAATAATATTTCAATTTCCATCAATTCAAAAACAGTAGATGAAGCTACTCGTCTTTTCATAGGACTTTCCGCTGGAGGAAATGTTACCATGCCTCTTAATAAAACTTTTTGGGGTGCTTTCTTTGGTATGTTTACTGACAAATTTGGCATTCACTGGCAAGTGAATTGTGAGCTAGCGGAGCATAAAGATTTTGAGAAAATGTAGTTCCACATCCAATACTATTCCAGTTTTGCCCTTACTTTGGGTAAATACAACGATTAATCACTTAGCTTCACTTTACATCTTATTGTGGTCTGTTTTCAATCATATACATATAATGTAATTTATGTGTAATAATAAAAGATTTATTTACCTTTATTATTACTTTCTTTGTACCTTTGTCAAAACATTTAACAATATGGAAAACATTCAAGAATTAGAAATCCCAAACAACAACGAATCACTAAAAAATCAAACACCGTAGGACAAGTTGCTGCTACAGATTACCGAAATGCAATACTTTTAAGAAATATGGTATTGACTTTTGCTGGGGGAAAAAAATCAATCGGTGAAGCCGAAAAAAAGGGAATTGATATAAATATACTTAAATCAGAACTTGAAAACATTGCTAAAGAAAGTCGTAACAACACACATTTGTATACCGAATGGAACCCTTCCTTTCTAGCAGTCTACATAATAAATACACATCATGCTTATGTAAAAGAAATATTACCTGAAATGCATTTCTTCACAGCAAAAGTCACCAATGTGCCGGCAAAGAACATCCAGAATTATTTAAAATAAAGGAGCTTGTTAATTCCATCAAAGAAGAACTAACCTTACACATGATGAAAGAGGAGCAAATACTTTTTCCGTACATAAAAACGTTATATGAAGCGAGCCTTGAAAAAAACTTCTCCCCTAATGCTCCATTTGGAACAGTAAAAAACCCGATTTCCATGATGGAAGCAGAGCATGAATCGGCAGGAGAATGTTTAAGGGAAATTAGAGTGTTGACCCAAAACTATACGCTACCCAATAATGCATGTGGAAGCTATCAATTTGCTATATAATTTACTTAAGGCCTTTGAAGACGACTTGCATCTACATATTCATCTAGAAAATAACATCCTTTTCCCCAAGGCAATTGAGCTAGAAAATAAAAACCATTAAACGAAATGAACACTTCAAATTCCCAGCCGCTAAAAAGACATCCTGCGCTCATCCCTCTTTCCCACGACCATCATCAAGGATTATTATTGGTTTGGAAAATTCGTCAGGGAATAGCGCTTGGTGTTTCATCCCATCGAATAAGTACTTATATTCAATATTTTTCGCAACCAGACCTTCTTCCTCATTTTCATAAAGAAGAATCCCATATTGATAAAAGAATTGTCGCCTTCCGATTCTTTGGCGCTACAGATGATTCAAGAACATGATAAGCTTCGCGAAACATTACAATTATTAAAAAATGATTCGAATAACTTATCAATTATTCAGACATTCTCAAACTTACTAGAAGCTCATATTCGATTTGAAGAGCGGATTTTATTTCCTCATATACAAGATGTCGTGGAACTAGATACTCTCTCCCAAAAGTGGGAAAACAAAAATGCAACTGAATGTGAAATCGATCAAAAATGGGATGATCACTTCTGGATAAAAGAGTAAATCTAAAACCCTTTTAGATTATTAAAATCAAAATTCTAATTGTCCTCTATGTGAAACCTACTAAATGCTTGTTTAATCTCAATGCATTGATGAACAAAATCTATATCTTTGAACTAGCCTTCTAAATGTAGGTACTTTTCCGCTTCATCCTTTTTATTCAATTATTAATTTAGTCCGATTGTTGATACTATCATGTTAAGTATAAGTTGTAAAGCATCCATAAAAGCAGCTGTTTTTTTAGGATCAAAAATAGATTCGGAACAGCGATTTAGTATTGGAGAAATAGCCAACTTTATTGATGAAAACGAGCATACCGTTGCAAAAACTTACAAAAATAGCCAAGGAAAATATCATTAGTAGTGCAAAAGGACCCCATGGTGGTTTCTTCATTACTTCAAAGCAAAAAAACTTTAAGTAAAAAAATCGTACATGCTATAGATGGTATGCAGGTGTTCGAAGGGTGTGGGTTTAGGTCTTTTAAAGTGCTCTACATCTGACCTTGCCCTATCCATTTCGACTTTAAATTGATTCGCGAAAATTTCAAAGAAATTTGTGAAAGTAAACTATTTGCGATTTATACGAAGGTATTAATAGCGGACTCTTATTTAAAATAGCAATTCTTTACATTTTGGCTTGCTCCTCTCTTTTCTAAATCCCTATTTTCTCTATCCTTCTTATCCTTTTCAATTTCCTATCCTTGTACAAGACGAAAACCATCCGTTGCCATAAACTCCTCATGAACCTGCATATCATAGTTAGGTAATATTCATAGGCGGGACAGCGAACATGATGAAATATTTTCAAGATAGTATACGTTTTGCTATTGAGAAACTTAAGAAAAATAAGGAAGGAAATGTATTGTCTGAAATAAAAATAGATGATGACGGAGTTGTCGTTTCCGCAAGAATAATAAACGGTGTGGCGAACGCCCCCAATTTTGCAAAAGAAACGGAAAGAGTATTGTTAGCCATTCCAAGATGGATGCCCGCCATGAAGAATGGAAAAGCCGTTCCATGTACAATGTATTTGTCGGTTCCGTTCTTTATAAATGAAAAGAATAGAGGATATTAAGTTTAAGATTGAGTTTTCTCCAATTTATCTGTTACTTTGTACTAGACTAGGTTATTGGTGATTATTCGTGAACTTTAAATACCGATCCACATGAACAAGCAAGATATCATATTTAATTTACAGGATAGCCATCGGGAGTTTATTGACTATTTATCGAGCTTGGATGATCGCGCTTTTATGCATTCTTTTCAAAATGAAAAAATGGACAGCAGGACAACAGGCCGATCATATTTACCGTTCTTTGATGCCGGTTCATCTTATTCTCAAATTTCCGAAGTGGACCATCAAACAGCTTTTGGGAAGTGCCAATCGCCCCTCTAAAAGTTATGATGAATTGGTGGCTAAATATTATTACAAGTTGGAAAACAGAACGGGGACTCCCCCAAGTTTTTTACTCCGAAGGAAATAACCGTTGCCATTAAACCCATCATCTTTGCAAAAGTTCAAAATAACCTCAACAAAATTTGCAATTCACTAGAAGGCTTTACGGAAGAAGAGCTGGATGAATTTATACTTCCACATCCACTGTTGGGGAAAGTTACTCTAAGAGAAATGATGTACTTTAATATTCTACATGTCCAACATCATCAAAAAATTGCAGAACGAAATTTAGCAGACTTTAAATAATTTCTATGATGAAAAATATTCTTTATGTGCTTCTGTCTTTCTGTTTCACTACCTGCGCAGACACCGAAATCTACGGTACATCCGTACCAAGAAACTTTACTGCAAAATTTGCCTTCCGTTCGCGATCTAGCAATGAATAAATCGGGAGATGAAATTTATTTTACAGTACAAGGTTACAAGGAGAATTCTCTACCATTATTCAATCTAACTTCGTTGATGGAAAATGGAGTCCGCTTGCTATAGCCTCTTTCTCTGGAAGATACGACGACCTTGAGCCCTTTCTTTCTCCCGATGAACGACGCCTTTATTTTGCATCCAATCGTCCGTTGGATCTAACCACCGATACCATCCTTGATTATAATATTTGGTATGTGGAAAGAAAATCCAATCGTGAACCGTGGTCGGCGCCCATCAATATCGGTGCACCCATCAATACTTTGCAAGATGAGTTTTATCCTTGTATCACATTGTCGGGAAACCTATACTTTACGGGAGGCGGCTCTGGAACAAAAGGGAAAGATGATATCTTTTTAAGCGAATGGAAAAATGGAATGTTCACTCCGCCACAATCTTTAGATACTCCATCAATTCCGAAGGCTATGAATTTAATGCTTTTGTTTCTCCTGATGAATCATTGATCCTCTTCACAGGATATAACAGAACTGGTGGACAGGAAGCGGTGATTTGTACATCAGCAAAAAGAGGGTGAACGGGAAATGGGAGCAAGCCAAAAACCTAGGGCCAGAAATCAACTCGAAGCATATGGACTATTGTCCGTTTGTAAGTTTTAATACTCAAGAATTATATTTTACTAGCAAAAGAAATTCATTGGGAATTAGAGAAAAAGAATTTCAATCTGTACCCCAATTATTGAGTGCGTTGAATTCTTTTTCCAACGGCTTGAGTAGGCTTTATAAAATACCATTTTCAATAAAATAGTTCCCTCTCTATGTCGGAAAAAACATCCACCCGAATAAACAAATACCTGAGCGAAATTGGTTTTTGCTCACGTAGAGCTGCAGATACCTTAATTGAACAAGGAAGGGTTACGCTGAATGGAAAGATCCCAGAGATGGGAACAAAGATGATTCCTGGAGATGAAATTAGAGTGGATGGAAAACTAGTAAGTGCCCCACTAGAAAAACATGTTTATATCGCATTCAATAAACCCGTTGGTATTGTTTGTACAACCGATGAAATCGGAGCGTGATAATATTATTGATTATATCGCTCATCCACAGCGTATATTCCTATTGGACGATTGGACAAACCCAGCGAAGGACTCATCTTTCTCACCAGCGATGGAGATATTGTAAATAAAATTTTACGTTCAAAAATAATCATGAGAAAGAATATTTAGTTACTGTTGACAGAGCCATCACGGACGTATTCATTCAAAATGTCGAGTGGTGTTCCGATCCTCGACACCATCACCAAAAAATGTGTTGTTGAACAAACAGGAAGATTTACATTTCGCATTATCTTAACACAAGGCCTCAACCGACAAATTCGACGCATGTGTGAATACTTAGGATTTGAAGTGACCAAGTTAAAAAGAATCCGAATCATGAATATAAAAATGGATATGTCTATTGGGAAGTGGAGAGATCTCACTGCGCCGGAATTGGAAGAACTTTTATCCCTCGTCTCTGACTCCTCCAAAACAGACGAGGGATCATAAGTTTGTAAACGATTCCGGTTGCACTTCTTATTTCTTTCTCGTACTTTTGAGATTACAACAATGAAAAAGGAACTCCTCTTTTGCTATTTATTTCTTGTAGGCGGTTTTTAAAAGCGCAAATTCCCGATTGAGTACCTCAATTGCACCGTTGTTCTATGCTAACTGCACCTCCTGCCATAACCCAAATGGCATCGGACACTTTTCATTGTTGACTTACAATAATGCGATACTATATGCCCCCACCATTCGCAATGTAGTAGAATTTAGAAAAATGCCACCTTGGCCTGCTAATCCAGAATATCGACATTTTAAAGATGAAGCTCTTCTTGATTCACTTGAGATTATAGCTATCCTTGCTTGGATAGATAATGGTTTGCCGTTAGGAGACACTTCTCTTGCTCCTCCCATTCCTAGTTATGCAATTGGCTAATCTTTGTTGGATACCATTCATCACACGATTAAAATACCTCCTTACACCATTCCAACAAACGCAGAGGTGTATCATTATTTTGCGTTTCACTCCGGATTTCAAGATACGGTTTACGTGAATCAAATTGAAGTGATCCCCGGACTACCTCAACTGGTACATCACGCAGATTTACATTATGATTTGACGGGCACTTCTTTTTATAATGATTCTATTACTCCGACTCCAGGATTTTCTGGCGGACTCATTTCGAACTATTATATGAACGCCTGGCAACCCGGAGGAGGCATAGCAACCTATCCTAACAACTGGGGAATCATGGTTCCGCCGGGTGCCGATTTTGTTATTGAAATTCATTATGGTCCTGGAGGTGTTGGACAAGTAGATACTACTAAAATGAATTTGCGTTTTATTACCCAACCACAAAATGTACGTAAGGTAAATGTAGGTTGGCTTTGAATAATCCGATTCCATCACAAGGGCCACTGATTATTCCACCAAATACAGTTCCTACTTTTGATCAGGAATCGAGTCCGATGCCTTCGTCTCGTTCGTTGATTGCTATCTGTCCCACATGCACAATTTAGGCGCCTCGTATACAGTTTGGTTTGTCGCATTAACAGGAGATTCCGTTCCACTCATTGATATTCCTGCATGGGATTTTCATTGGCAGAAATATTATACCTTCCAATACATTCAAAAAATTCCTGCCGGTGCAGGGTTAAAAGCAATTGCGACGTTCGATAATACTGTTAACAATCCGAATAACCCAAACAACCCTCCTATCATGGTACAAAATGGTCCATTGACAACAGATGAAATGTTGATGACCTATTTTATTTATTCAAATTATCAAACAGGAGACGAAAATATACTATTGGATTCCTCGCTCTTGTCCACATTTATTAATGAAGTAGATCTTCATAAAGAAGAATTGTTTTTACTCTATCCAAACCCTTCCGACCATGTATTAAATATACAATCAAAGGGAATTGACCTTCGTGGTTTAAAAATTAATGTTAGAAATTCTTTGGGGAAGCTCCTTTTACAAAATACATGGTTCACACAAGGGTCGACAGAACAAATTTCTATCTGGTCTTTACCTGCGGGAATTTATCTGATAGAACTACAAGGCGAGAATTTTCAATCCGCACAACGATTCATCAAACAATGAAAAAGCGAAAAATTTATTGTTTTAAGATGCGATGAATTTTACTTTCTTTTCCGATAAACTGTAAAAGATAAATTCCATTCGGCAATTCTTCCAACGATATTCGAGATTCATCCACTACTGATTGTCGCAAAATAAATTTACCCATTGCATCCATAATTTTAACTTCATTGAATTGTCCTGTATGATGAAGTGTTACATGAGATGTTGTTGGATTGGGAATAGATGATAGGAAGAGGTTAGATTTAATTCATCTTCGATTCCCGTACTTATCGTGTTACCATGATATCGGACGATGAATTGATTGGAAGGTTGATTAGCATTTCTAAATCGTACAGGAATCTTTCCCGTTGATGGTTGTGCATCCGTATAAAAATAAAAATAAAAGATTGTGTTCCATTTGGAGGAATTGTAATCTGGATTAGATTTACATTCGGCAAATAACATACATCAGAACACAATGCTGTTTGCCAGGTGATCGGCATTTGAGGTGTTCCTTTTTCTGCATCGATTACTACGTTTGCTGTAGTAGATAAATTAAAGAGTGTTCCATGAATCGCTAAACATCGTTGGGTAAACCATATTCTATTGTATCCGTTACAAAGAAAAAGTTCCGTTGTTGGCAAAGCTATTACAATAGCCACTGTTTGTTCCCAGCAAACTATCTATCTCACAAAAAATATTTTCTGGAGCTTTGTTAAACCATTGTTGAAATGCAAATACACTTCCGTCTGTTTTGATAAGAGTGGCACTATTGGGTTCTGTACCGTAATTCAACCACCATTCATTGCATGGCCCGTCTATTAAAATTTCAGGACGAATATAATAATGACTCAACAGAGAATCGGCAATTGCCATTCTTTCCCCGTATGTCTTTGGCTGACGATACAAAACACCTTCAGAAATATTAGCGCTCGTAGTCCATACATTTCCACTGTAAGGACTTACATCTATATCAGGATGCGCTTCCACAGTATAAACAACATAAACCAGCAATTGCCCCTGATAAATGCTGTCAACCGTATTAATGTTGGGAATTTTCCCTCTGAAAACGGGGCAAGTATAACTCGATGAAATTAAAAGCACCGGCAACCCTTGTTGTAAGACTTGCGACAGGTCTACAGAGTCCCCTGATAAAGTATACAATTTAAAATCTGGAACTGTAACTCCTGTCATAATACCCGGTATAGCTCCGCCCGCGTTGGTAGGGACAATTGGACAAATACTATCGGCTGAATTAGGTAAAGCGTTTAATCCTATCGAAGGCAAAGCTGTGCGCTACTACTTAACAAGCCAAGACATAAACAACAACATAAAATAATAAATTTATTCATGAGGTTAAATTTTAGTGTTTTAGTAAGACCTTTAAAGACAAAATAAGTTTAATTGTTCAGTAAAATTAATATAATTGCCATGTAGTATAGCTAAACATGAAAAAAATATCACCTCTTCATTGCCGTTTTATCTATCTATTATTCTTCTTCAGTTATCAAGGTTGGGCACAACTATCTTCGGAATTTATTCCAATGGATTATGTATTGCTTATGATTCAACGCATCAAATCCTCACAGGATATTTCGAAGGATATGGAGGTTTCGATGAGCAAGCTCAACAACCTTTGTTCTCTTGTCTATTTTATTTTGAAGGACATTACTCCGATAGTTTGGTTTCCATTAAAAGTTATTATCCATTCGAAGAAAAGACAGATACCATTGTTGGAACTATTAAAATAAAGAATGCGCAAACATTTGAAATGAAACTAGCAGAAGAACATGGGGGCTGTTGGAATGTTTCACATTTTGCAGAACAAGCCAATGAATTTGAAATAGTGGAAAAAAGAAATTGGAAGCGGATAAGTTATATCATTCATCCGGATGCAACTATCTATGATGAACCATCAGACAAGAAAACGGCAATCCAAAAAATCAAAAAGCCAATTGTTGTTTTTGTAGATGCAATAAAAGGCGACTGGTGTTTTATACACTTCGATTCAAAACCAACAACTCAAGGTTGGATTAAGAAAACTAGTCTTTTTATACCTAAGTAAGCTTATGGAATCAAAACTCATACTCCTCCTTTCCGATATTGTTGAACCTATTTCCCATTAAATCCAATTATTATCTTCCTTTTTTAAGGTTATGAACAATTATTTTCAAACCAAATTTTAGGCTTTAAACAAAAATCAAAAAGAAAAGCCTTCAACTAGTAGCACAGGACGGATCCAACTTTAATAATATAAGTAATTGACTTATATAATATTATGAATAAATAGATTGCAGGTGTTCTGAAGATATGACCTGTCCAAAACTGTGAGTTTGAATGAATATCAAATCAAAAGGAGTCTTTGCTAATAAAGAATTTCTTAAAAAACGTTGAAAACAAAGATATTTTACTATTGCACTGTTTTAATGCTTAGCTTTGCCACCTATATTTAAACAAAAATTAATTAACATGAGTAAAGGAACAGTAAAATTCTTCAATGAAGCTAAAGGCTTTGGATTCATCTGCGAAGAAGGAAACAACAAAAGAACACTTTGTACACATTTCTGGTTTGATTGACGAAATCAGAGAAGGAGATGCAGTAGAATTCGATTTGAAAGAAGGCAAAAAAGGCTTGAATGCGGTAAATGTAAAGGTAGTTTAATATTTACAATTAACTTTCTAACAAAAAAGCCTGTCACAAGTGATGGGCTTTTTTGTTAAACAATATAAAACAAAATTTCAAAAGATAAATGGGTAGATCACAAGAATCCTTTCATAAGAAGGAAGTAAAGAGTAAGAAAGACAAGAAGAGGAAAGAAAAAGAGCAGAAGAAATTAGCCAAAAAAGATAACCCTAAGTCAAGTAGCCTAGAGGATATGATGGCTTATGTGGATGAGAACGGTATGATTACAGATACACCTCCGGACCCTACAAAGAAAACGGTTGTTACGGCAGAGTCCATCACAATTGGCATTCCAAAACGTGACGATACAATATCCGATGATCCTATTCGCAAGGGTGTCGTTTTGTTTTATAACGATTCAAAAGGTTTTGGTTTTATTAAAGACAGCGAAACTCAAGAAAGCATTTTCGTTCATGCGAACAATTTGTTAGAAGCCATTAAAGAAAACAACATGGTTACATTTGAAGTGATGATGGGACCAAAGGGACCCGCTGCTACGCAAGTGAAAATTATACGTTAATTAATTTTTTTCCTCGTACTTTTCTTTTTACTCATTTCAATTTTCTTTTAAGAAACAATACTCGATTTCATCTATGGGTCGCTTTTCAATTCAGAAGTATTAATTACTTTAGACTAAAATTTACAAATAAATAAGATGAAACAACCTTTGGTTAATCCGAAGTCGAGTGTAAATGATCCTGAACTTCAAAAGCTCGTTGCCTTTTATAATGAAACGCTAGGCTTTTGTCCAAACAGTGTAATGACGATGCATCACCGACCCATCATCGCTACTTCATTTATTGAAATGAATAAGGCCGTAATGGAAAATAAAGGTCGTGTGACGAGTGCATTGAAACGCTTGATTGGATACATCAGTAGTTATACTGCAGGCTGTAATTATTGTCAAGCCCATACGATTCGCGCAGCCGAGCGTTATGGTGCAGAGAGTGTACAACTTGAAAATATTTGGGAATATAAATCGCATCCTTCTTTTTCAGATGCAGAAAGAGTCGCATTAGATTTCGCATTCGCAGCGTCTGTGATTCCGAATGCAGTGAATGATGAACTTGCAGAAGCGCTTCGCAAACATTGGGACGAAGGAGAGATTGTAGAAATCTTAGGCGTGATCGCTCTCTTCGGTTTTCTAAATCGCTGGAACGATTCCATGGGTACACAAATGGAAGTAGGTGCTATTGAATCTGGCGAAAAATACTTAACAGAAAAAGGATGGTCAATAGGTAAGCATGCCTACTAATCAACGATACAAATTGACTATTAAATAAAGCGATCACTTAATTTTGGTTGATTTATTATTAAAAGATAAAAAAAATGAAAGAAAATAAAGAAGTCCGCATTGCTGTCTTAATCGATGCTGATAATATACCTTCCACCAACATTAAAGAAATGATGGAGGAGATTGCAAAGTATGGTACGCCTACTTTTAAAAGAATTTATGGTGACTGGACGCAGCCTAATTTAGGTGGATGGAAAAGGGTATTATTAGAAAATGCGATTACACCCATTCAACAGTATGGGTACACGAAAGGAAAAAATTCTACGGATTCTAATATGATCATTGATGCCATGGACATTCTCTATTCCGAGAAGGTAGATGGCTTTTGTATTGTTTCCAGCGACAGTGATTTTACTCGATTAGCTACTCGACTACGTGAAGCCGGAATGCTCGTGATTGGATTAGGAGAAAAGAAAACACCGAATCCATTTATTGTAGCTTGCGATAAATTTATTTACTTGGAAATTCTAAAAGTTCCAGAAGAAATAATAGAAGTTTCTTCACATGGAGGAAAAAATCAAAAGAAAAAGAAAAGCGAAACTAAAGAGGCCTTGCAAAAAATTGGTCACGATACCATTCAACTTATTTCTACCAGCATTACTTCTTTGGGAGACGATAGCGGTTGGGCTTTCTTGGGTGATGTAGGTAATTTAATTTTGAAAAAGCAACCGTCCTTCGATCCTAGAAATTTTGGATATATGAAATTAGCTTTGTTGCTAAAGAGTATCGGGAAATTTGAAATTGATGAAAGAGCTACCGATAACAAGTCCATTAAAATTGGTGTATGTTCAGTGAAAAATAAATAGATGTTTTTCTTACAATATTCATTCCTTTGAAAATGAAACTATTTTTTTATCTCATGAAAAACGAGGTCTTCCAAGAAATCTAAAATATTGGATTCGCTTTTACTTTTTCCAAAATCAGTTAATGCAGGTAAATGTTGCATAAAGAAATTTTGAATGTGTGCCATTTCAACAATGGTGGTTGCTAATGAGCGGGGATATTTATAATCAGGATTGCATTCCAAAATATAATTTCCAATAACGGAGCACAAATCTTTATAAGGTTTAAAAAGTTGGTCCTGGTTATCTTCGTTGACGTGCTTGGTTAAATAGGCTTTACTTCCTTCCGAAATAATAATTTGATGCAAGATACTTTCATTCACATAACTTGTTCGTATATCATCTTCCACTGAAGTTGCTAAAAACTTGATGGCCTTTCTTAATTTCTCTACAGGATCTAAAATATTTTCTGTGTAAGTAATTACTCGATACTCCAACCAACTCCAATACCACGCCGTTATGTAAATTAGAAGCTTGTGTTTATTTTCAAAGTATCGATAAATTCCAGCCTCCGTAGTTCCAATTGCAGTAGCCAGTTTTTTAAATGTAAAATCCTCAAACCCTTTTTCATGGATTAATTGAATACTAAAAAGAATGATTTTTTTACCTAAATCGGTCTGTTCTGGGTTTCTCAAGAACAATTTTTCATTCATTTTTATATTTAAAGAGTATTCCATCTTACAATTTATATATTGAATATCAATTATTTGATTCGTCGAGCAAGAATTATTTGACAAAGATATAAAAGTTTTACAATTATTTATGATAGTATTACTATCTTTGCTTAAAATTTAAACAAGCCGTGGAAAAACAAAAATTACTAAAAGAGCTTAAAAATGATTTGCCCGCAAGTATAGTTGTGTTTTTTGTTGCTGTTCCCTTATGTTTAGGAATCGCTTTGGCCTCTGGGGCCCCATTATTTTCCGGAATCATAGCTGGAATTGTTGGTGGTATTGTAGTTGGAATGGCGAGTGGTTCATCCTTAGGTGTAAGTGGGCCAGCGGCAGGATTAGCTGTTATCGTCTTTAGTGCCATAGCTACATTAGGCACATGGCCTGCATTTTTAACGGCTGTTGTACTTGCAGGATGTATTCAATTAATTTTGGGCTTTGCGAAAGCTGGATTTGTTGCTTACTTCTTTCCTTCGTCGGTCATTAAAGGAATGCTCAGTGGAATCGGATTGCTCATCATCTTAAAACAAATTCCGCATGCTTTAGGATATGATAAAGATGCTGAAGGAGACGAATCTTTTTTTCAAAATAATGGAGAAAATACTTTTTCATCCATTAGCAATGCCATGGAACTCTTTACTCCTGGCGCTATCTTAATTGCAATTATCTCTTTAGCTATTTTGATTTTATGGGATACTGTTCTTACGAAGAAACATAAAATATTTCAATTGATACAAGGCCCAATCGTTGTTGTTTTCTTGGGTATACTGATGAATTACCTCTACCAAAATAATATTTTGAACTTTAGTTTAGCGGCCGATCAAGTAGTAAATTTACCGGAACCTAAAAATTTCAATGAGTTTATCGGACTTTTTACTTTCCCAGATTTCTCGGCGCTGACTTCTTATAAAGTTTATGAAGTTGCCATTGTATTAGCCATCATTGCAAGTATAGAAACTTTATTGAGCGTTGAGGCTACTGATAAATTAGATCCGGCAAGAAGAGTTACCCCAACCAACCAAGAATTAAAAGCGCAAGGATTAGGAAATATTATTTCTGGATTAATAGGTGGACTTCCCGTTACTCAAGTTATTGTACGAAGTTCTGCCAACATTAATTTTGGTGGTAAAACAAAAATGTCAACGATTTTGCATGGCATATTTCTTTTGATTAGCGCCATGATTTTAACTCCCATTTTAAATCTTTTACCACTTGCTAGTTTAGCGGCGATCCTATTGATGGTTGGTTACAAACTAACAAAGCCCAGCTTGTTTAAGCAAATGTATTCCTTAGGTTGGACGCAATTTATTCCGTTTGTAGTAACTATTGTTGGTATCATCTTTACTGATTTATTAAAGGGAATAACGATTGGAATTTTATTTGGTATTTTCTATGTGCTCCGTGAGAGTTATCGTAATTCCCATCGTCATGATGTTATTACCAAGGAGAATGGAAATGATGTTCACCGAATTTCGCTCGCTGAAGAAGTTTCCTTTTTCAATAAGGCAAGTATTCTGCAAGCATTAGATGCAATTCCAGAAAATTCTAAAGTTATTATTGACTTTACAAAATCTAAATCCATTTCTTTCGACGTTATTGAACTTATAAATGACTTCGAAAAAAATGCGTTGACTAAAAACATTCACGTTGAAAAATAATTGATCCAACTCAATCCTTTAAATAAATAAAAAGATGAAAACATTAACAAAAGAAATCCAAGATTCGATCACGCCGATCATGGCTCTTGAATTATTAAAAGCAGGAAATCAGCGATTCACCAATAACTTAAAAGTAAATCGCAATTTATTACAACAAGCCAACGAAACGTCAGACGGCCAGCATCCATTTGCGGTAATTTTGAGTTGCATCGATTCTCGCACCTCTGCGGAATTAATTTTTGACCAAGGGTTGGGAGATGTATTTAGTGTCCGTATTGCTGGGAATATTGTCAATGAAGATATTTTGGGGAGTATGGAATTCGCCTGTAAAGTAGCGGGAGCTAAAATAATTGTTGTTTTAGGACACACTAAATGTGGTGCTGTAAAAGGAGCTTGCGATCATGTTGAAATGGGAAATCTTACTGCACTTCTCTCAAAGATTCGTCCCGCAGTGGACGATGAAACAACTGTAAAAGAGAATCGCAACTCAAGCAATGGTGATTTTGTAGAAAAAGTAGCTTCTATCAATGTGAAAAGAACCGTGAGATCTATCATGGAAAGAAGTCCTATCTTAAAAGAAATGATTGACAATGGCTCGATCGGAATCGTTGGCGGAAACTATGATGTTACTTCCGGAGAAGTGGAGTTTTATAGTGATGCAACGATTATAAAGTAATATTAGACAGATCAAATAATATAGAAAGCGCGACCAAATATCATTGGTCGCGCTTTCTAATTATACGAAGGCTGCGACCGCTCCATGATCCCATTATCCAACAGAGAAAAACAAAGTTTATAGTAGAATTGGAGCTGAAATAAAATAATTATTACTACTTTCATCCTTAAGAAAACAAACCATAAAAACAATGATCGAGTTATTGAATTCTACGTTATTCCAACTAGGGGATCATTCCATAAAAGTAATTTCGCTTTTATACATTTTTATTTACGCAATCTCTGTATTTGTTTTTTTACAAATTATCAAACGACTTATTTATAGTACGAAGTCGAATGATTTAGCAAAGAAATTTGCCATCTATAGTTTATTAAAATATTTCATACTCGTTATCGCCATTGTCGTAGGGCTGGAATTAATGGGATTCAGTTTATCCGTTTTGGTCGCGGGATCAGCTGCGCTCTTAGTTGGAATAGGCTTAGGGCTTCAAAATTTATTTAGTGATTTTGTTTCTGGAATAATTATTTTGGTAGATGGGTCCGTTAAAGTGGGTGATGTAATCGAAGTAAATGGGTTGGTGTGCCGAGTTCAAGAAATTAATTTAAGGACAACCACTGTTTTTACGCGATCCGAAAAATACATCATCTTACCGAACTCCGATTTAACGCGACTACAGCTCATCAATTGGACGCACAACAAAAAAGCATCCCGATTCGATGTTACAGTGGGTGTTGATTATAATTCGGACATCAGGTTGGTCATGCAGTTAATGAAAGAGGCGGCAGTGGCTCAAGATAACATATTAAAAATTCCAGAGCCCTTTGTTCGTTTTGAAGAATATGGTGAATCGCGAATAAATTTTACTGTATACTTCTGGACTGAAAATGTTTTCAGAGTTGAAAATATTTTAAGCAACACACGCATAAAAATATTTGAATTATTTAGAGAAAATAAAATTATTATTCCTTTTCCACAAAGAGTGGTGCAAATAACTAAATCATAAACAAATGGCTTTTATTTTATGCTATCGCTTACCTTTTGTAAATGATAAAGATCCTTTCTTCTATCTTTCAAATTTTTCACACTTCCATGATTATGTAACTCTGTGAGTAAGTCAACATCCACATCAGATATCAAAATCATTTCTGTATTAGGAGTGGCTTCGGATTTAATTCCGTTGGTAGGAAAAGGGAAATCACAAGGGGTTAAAACCATCGACTGTGCATACTGAATATCCATGTTGTGCACATTCGGTAAATTACCTACGCTTCCAGCGATGGCTACAAAACATTCGTTCTCGATGGCGCGTGCTTGAGCGCAATGACGTACGCGAGAAAATCCACTTTGAGTATCTGTTAAAAAGGGGACAAATAAAATATCCATTCCTTCGTCGGCCAATAATCGGCTCAACTCTGGAAACTCCACATCATAGCAAATCAAAATGCCTATTTTTCCACAATCTGTTTTAAAGGTTTTAAAATTACTACCACCTTTCAATCCCCAAATTCTTTCTTCGTCGGGCGTAACATGAATCTTTTCAAAACGTTCGGTGGAGCCATCGCGTCTACAGAGATAGCCAACATTATAAAGTTTTTCATCAATCAACTCGGGCATACTTCCTGTGATGATATTGATATTATAAGAAATCGATAAATTCGAAAATTCTTGAACGATCTCTTTGGTGTGCTCGGCTAACTTTCGAATTGCATCGGCCTCACTAAGGTGATTGTATGCCGCCATCAAAGGCGCGTTAAAAAACTCGGGAAAGAGTGCGAAATCACTTTTATATCCGCTTAAAGAATCTACAAAGTAAGTTACTTGCTCCATCAACTCTTCAATATTTTTGTAGGGTCTCATTTGCCATTGCACCAATCCCAAACGAATCACCGTCTTTGTTCTGACAGCTCTTCGACTTGGCTTCTCGTAATAAATATTATCCCATCTTAATAAAACAGCGAACTCTTTCGAAACAGTATCCCCTTCTAAATAGCCCTTCAAAATTTTCATGGGCTGGAAATCATTCGACAATTGAAAATTCAATACTTGATCATGAATTTCTCGAAGCTTAACTTTTTTAATATACTCCTTCGGACTTAAGGTATCTGCATACTTATGATAGTTTGGAATTCTTCCACCAAACAAAATCCCTTTCAAATTTAATTTTTCACAAAGCTCCTTTCTATAATCATATAAACGCCTACCTAACCTCAGTCCCCTAAAATCCGGGTGGACAAACACATCAATTCCATACAATATATCTCCATCGTATGTGTGTGTATCAAAAGTATAATTCCCTGTTATATCTCGATACGTATGGTTGATCTCAAACTTATCATAGTCAATAATGAGGGAGAGGGCACAGCCTGAAATTTTTCCATTTACTTTAATGACAACTTGCCCTTCGGGAAATTTCTCGATAAGCGAAAGTATATGTGGCTCCTTCCAATACGAATTGGGCATTGTTTTGTAAGAACTAATCATTGCCTCTTTCAGCTCCTGATAGTCGGAGATCGTCAAAAAGTCGATCTTGATATTTTGAATGTCTTCTATTTTAAGGCTCATAAAAACTTTTTAAATGTTTCATTATGTTCATTTATTATACAGAAAAATAATGATGCAACCAAAGATACAAAAAATTCTTAAAATTTAATAGCTAAATCTCCATGAAAATTTAATTCAAGGGGCTAGAATTCATTCAATTCTTTTGAGAACCACTTCCCCTGATGTTTAGGAAATCTTTTGTTGAGAATTCGCAAGTTTGCCAATTGTCATTCCCTGAACTAATATGGAAAAGCATACGATGACGTAGGTGATGGTCACAAATAAATCTTTATTAGGGTCATTCGGAATTGAGAGCGCCAGCGCAATGGAAATTCCTCCACGCAGTCCTCCCCAAGTTAAAATCAACAAGGTCTTTCTTGTTATTTCTTCTTTCATTCGAATTATCATAGAAGGTACCCAAACTGAAATATAACGTGTGATTAAAACAATTCCAATAAGTATAAATGAAACTAATATCATCACATGGTTAGTTTGAATGATTAATAATTCTAAACCCATCAACACGAATAATATTGCATTAAGTATTTCATCTAACAATTCCCAAAACTTATCAACGTACTCTGCGGTAACCGAAGACATACCGAGCTCTTTACTCTTATTTCCAGTGACTAAACCCGCAACAACCATGGCTAAGGGACCTGAAACATGAATGTAATGTGCAATGGTATATCCCCCCATTACAATTGCTAATGTGATCAACACCTCCACATGATAATGGTCAATGCTCGCAATGAGCTTATAGCCGATATATCCAATACTAAATCCTAATAACAATCCACCTAAAGCTTCTTGTCCAAAAAGGATAGCGACATTACTTGGTTCAAAATTGACTCCGGGTTTTGTTAAATGTAAAATTGTAATAAACACAACTACGGCGACGCCATCATTAAATAGTGACTCTCCGGCTATCTTTGTCTCTAATGATTTTGTAGTACCTACGCTCTTCAAAATTCCGAGTACAGCTATAGGATCAGTAGGTGATATGAGTGCGCCGAATAATAAGGCATTGATAATTTCTACTTGAAAGCCAAAATAGTTTAATAAATAAAAACTAGCATATCCAATTATAAAGGTACTCAACAATACACTGATCGTGGAGTAAAGCAAAATACTCAATCGCTCGGATTTTAAATCCTCATATTTAATGTGGATGGCACCTGCGAAAAGCATGAAACTTAACATTCCTTCCAATAATAAATCACTAAAATCAATGTTCGAAATCTGACCCGTAACGGCTGCGGTGAAACTAGGTACAAACTTTCCAAATAGTAATATCATGAATGAAAATAACATGGATACTAACATAAGCCCAATGGCTGTTGGTAATTTTAAATACCGAAAGTTAATATAGGCAAATCCTGCTGATAAAACAATCAATACAGAGAGGAGGTGGAAGAGATTCATTTTTACTTGTAACTTTTATACATCATTCATAAAATACAATTATTACTAAAAAATTATAGCTCTGATAGAACTGCCTTTCTATTTCCCTTTATCCTTACCCCAACTATCTTTCAAGGTTACCGTTCTATTGAATACTAAATTCTCTGTTGAGCTTTCCGTATCTGGTGTGAAATATCCTTTCCTCATAAATTGATAAAACATGCCCGGCTTTGATTCCTTAAGAGAAGGTTCCATCATTGCATTCTTAACGATTGTCAAACTATCTGGATTGATGTATTCTTTAAAATCTCCTTCTTCGCTTGAAGGATCTTCTACATTAAATAATCTTTCATACAATCTTATCTCCGCAGGAACAGCGTGTAGTGCGCTCACCCAATGGATAACACCTTTTACTTGAAGTCCACTGGTATCTTGACCACTTTTGCTTTCTGGAACATAACGGGCACGGATTAACGAAACTTTTCCCTTTTCATCTTTTTCAAATCCGGTACACTCTACAATGAACGCACTTTTCAATCTCACCATCTTTCCAGGAGCTAATCTGAAAAATTTTTTCTCAGGCGTTTCCATGAAATCATCGGCTTCGATAAATAATTCTTTGCTGAATGGAATTTCTCTAGTGCCCGCATCTTCATCTTCGGTATTATTATCGGTAGTTAGCATTTCCGTTCTTCCATCCGGATAATTCTCGATAATCATCTTCAATGGATCAAGCACAGCCATCACACGAGTTGCTCTTTTGTTGAGATCCTCGCGAACACAAAATTCCAACAGTCCTACATCAATAATATTTTCTCTTCGCGCTACTCCCACTCGCTCTGCAAAATTGAGAATACTCTCGGGTGTATATCCTCGTCTTCGCAATGCGCTGATGGTGGGCATACGTGGATCATCCCAACCACTGACATGCTTTTCATTGACCAATTGCAATAACTTTCGTTTACTCATCACCGTGTAATTCAAATTGAGGCGAGCAAACTCATACTGATGACTTGGAAATAATTGGAGTTTACTGATGAACCAATCATACAGTGGGCGATGCACTTCAAATTCTAATGTACAGATAGAGTGAGTAATTTCTTCTATGGCATCACTTTGTCCGTGTGCAAAATCATACATTGGATAAATGCACCATTCGCTTCCAGTGCGATGATGATCGGTATGTTTAATGCGATATAAAATGGGGTCACGGAAATGCATGTTCGGAGATGCCATGTCAATTCTGGCACGTAATACTTTTTCTCCATCTTTAAATTCACCCTGACGCATACGAGTAAATAAATCTAAGTTCTCGGCAACACTGCGTAAGCGAAAAGGACTTTCCGATCCCGGTGTTGTGGGAGTTCCTTTCGTCGCCGCAATCTCTTCTGCACTACTATCGTCTACATATGCCAAATTCATCTCAATAAGTCGAACCGCAAAATCATATAGCTTGGGAAAATAATCGGAAGCATAAAATTCATTTGACCATTCGAAGCCCAGCCATTTTATATCGGCCTTTATACTATCTACATATTCTGTTTCTTCCTTTTCAGGATTAGTATCATCAAAACGCAAATTGGTTTTTCCGCCAAATTGTTTTGCGAGACCAAAGTTTACACAAATTGACTTGGAGTGTCCAATATGCAAATAACCATTGGGCTCCGGCGGGAAGCGAGTCAGTACTCGTCCTCCGTGTTTACCATTTTTAACGTCCTCTGCTATTATCTCGGCTAAGAAATTGGGGCCTTTTTCTGTACTCATAATGGCACAAATTTACAATAATAGCGCATGGAATAATCTTCTAGTACAATATATTTTATTCCTAATCCCAAACTATACTAAATTACTTTATGGTTTGTATCTGAATCGGCATGTTCAAGGTGATTCGTCTCGACGATTAGGAGCTTACTTCTCGCTAAATTTTCTCGAGAAGGGCGCGGACGCTAAGTTTCTCGGACGATTTTCTCTTCGCTAAATTTTCTCGAGAAGGCGCGGACGCTAAGATTCTCGGACGATTTTCTCTTCGCTAAATTTTCTCGCAAAGGCGCAAAGGCGCTAAGCCATTCGCTTGCTTTGCTTTTCTCTTCGCTAAATTTTCTCGAGAAGGCGCGGACGCTAAGATTCTCGGACGATTTTCTCTTCGCTAAATTTTCTCGCAAAGGCGCTAAGCCATTCGCCTTCGCTTGCTTTTCTCTTCGCTAAATTTTCTCGAGAAGGCGCGGACGCTAAGTTTCTCGGACGATTTTCTCTTCGCTAAATTTTCTCGCAATCCCGATAGCTATCGGGACGCTAAGCCATTCGCTTGCTTTTCTCTTCGCTAAATTTTCTCGAGAAGGCGTGGACGCTAAGTTTCTCGGACGATTTTCTCTTCGCTAAATTTTCTCGCAATCCCGATAGCTCTCGGGACGCTAAGCCATTCGCTTGCTTTTCTCTTCGCTAAATTTTCTCGAGAAGGCGCGGACGCTAAGATTCTCGGACGATTTTCTCTTCGCTAAATTTTCTCGCAATCCCGATAGCTATCGGGACGCTAAGCCATTCGCTTTGCTTTTCTCTTCGCTAAATTTTCTCGAGAAGGCGTGGACGCTAAGATTCTCGGACGATTTTCTCTTCGCTAAATTTTCTCGCAAAGGCGCTAAGGCGCTAAGCCATTCGCTTGCTTTTCTCTTCGCTAAATTTTCTCGAGAAGGCGCGGACGCTAAGTTTCTCGGACGATTTTCTCTTCGCTAAATTTTCTCGAGAAGGCGCGGACGCTAAGATTCTCGGACGATTTTCTCTTCGCTAAATTTTCTCGCAAAGGCGCTAAGGCGCTAAGCCATTCGCTTGCTTTTCTCTTCGCTAAATTTTCTCGAGAAGGCGCGGACGCTAAGTTTCTCGGACGATTTTCTCTTCGCTAAATTTTCTCGCTAAGGCGCAGAGCAGCTAAGCCTTTCGCTTGCTTTTCTCTTCGCTAAATTTTCTCGAGAAGGAAGTTGTAATAAAGTAAAATGGATCGCAAGTAGGGAGCTAATAAGCACTTTGAAACCGATTAATTCTTTCGAAAACTTCGTGCTTCCCAAACAATTCCACCATCCCAAATAAATCAACTCCGCTGCCTTGTCCACTCATGATCACACGAAATAATTGCAAGACCTCGCCCGGCTTAATTCCTTGGTCAATGGCTAGTTTTTCGAAGGCGGCTTTGGTTAATTCAGCAGTAAACTCGGGAACTGAAGAAAGTACATCAGGAAGGTTTTGTAAAAAGACTTTGGCTGAATCATTCCATCGTTTCGAAATTATTTTATCATCATACGATGTTGGTGCTTCAAAAAGATATTTCCCAGTTTCATAGAATTCATTTTCAAACTGCACCCTTTCTTTTAAAAGTTTCACAGCTCCTGTTGCATAAGGCAATGTCGCTAATGGATGATTTGCTCCCAAAACAGTTTGCAATTCTTTATAGAAATGTTCTCCTAAGATAGCGCTGTCGGTATTTCTTAATCGCTGCTCATTGAACCATTTTGCTTTGTCGGGATCAAAGCGAGCTCCAGACTTATGTACACGGTCGAATGAAAATGTTTTTACTAATTCATCTAAAGTAAAAACTTCCTGCTCTGTTCCTGGATTCCATCCAAGTAATGCTAACATATTAATAAACGAATCGGCATAATATCCTTTCTCTCTATATCCGCTTGAAATTTCCCCTGTGATGGGATCTTTCCATTGCAAAGGGAATACGGGGAATCCTAAACGATCGCCATCGCGCTTACTTAATTTTCCATTTCCCTCGGGCTTCAATAGTAAAGGTAGATGGGCGTATTGAGGCATCGGAATTCCGAGCGATCGATAAATATAAATATGTGCAGGAGCGGAGGGCAACCATTCCTCGCCACGAATAGCATGTGTTATCTCCATCAGTATATCATCCACGATATGCGCTAAGTGATACGTTGGCATTCCATCTGCTTTAATCAAAACCTTATCATCTACCAATGAACTATCAAAAGAAACTTCGCCTCTTACCATATCCGTAAACGTTAGTGTTTCACCGGGCTGAATTTTGAGACGAATAACGTATGGTGTTCCTTGTTCTAAAAGATGTTGTGTCTCCTGCGATGCTAAGCTCAATGAATTTCTTAAATTCATTCTTGTTGTGGCATCATACTGCCATCCATGTACTCCTGCCGACTCTGCGTTCTTTCGTGCAATGTCCAAATCATCGGCACTATCAAATGCGTAATAGGCATTGCCACTTTCCAACAATCGCTTTGCATAATCCATATAAATGCCCTTCTGCTTTCGCTCGCTTTGTCGGTAAGGCTCATGGGGTCCACCATAACTTACACCTTCATCCGGAATGATTCCACACCATTTCAATGCTTCCAGAATATACTCTTCTGCTCCCGGAACAAAACGATTTTGGTCGGTGTCTTCAATACGCAAAACGAACTGACCGTTATGTTGCTTAGCAAATAAATAAGCATAAAGTGCAGTGCGAACACCTCCCATGTGGAGAGGTCCTGTAGGTGAAGGAGCGAAACGAGTTCTGATCATTTTTTAGAATTGCTTAAAATATGAGAAGACAAAATTACATAAACTTTATCTACTCTACGACAGGAAAACTACAAGATTAGCGTCTACAAAAAAGAGTCTGTTGAAGAAATAATCAAAGGCAAAATCACCCGTTTCCTTATTTTATTACCTCGAATTTCTTTCCAAAGTTTTGTTGATTGCTGATGACTATTGCTACATAGGTTCCCGTAGCATAATCATTTACATCTACCCTATAGTCAATTTCACCAGAAGGATGATAACTATGATCTAAAAGATGAATTAACTTTCCCTTCAAATCAGTAATAATAATATACAATGGGGTCGCTGTCGATAAATCTATTTTTAAGTGAATTACATCTTTCGATGGATTAGGATATAAAGAAATTTCATGCGCATCCCCAAAAGTAGCTTCGGGTAAAAACCCAGACAATAATCCATACTTATAAACAGTGCTTCCTACACAAATGGGGCTTCCTCCTGGAGGAATAAACATACGATTCATATTCAATCCGTAGTTCATATAAATCCAAGAGGCTCCTCCATTATTACTTTCAAGATAGCCCACATTATGTTGAATCCCGAGCCAAATTGTGGTATCGTTGATTCCAGCAACGGCGCCTACATCACTTTGTGTAATTCCCGTTACAATAATTTCTTGCCATGTAATTCCGTCGTCGACTGTTTTAAACAACGCCGCGCTCGTAAAATCTTCAATTGACCCATATCCAATACCGTTAGGCTGAAAATACAATTTCCAGCAATACGTATTGGGTGCGCTTGCAAGAGCTACTCGCGCCCATGTTGCGCCTCCGTCTGTAGTGCGTAAAATGGTTGCTTTCTGTCCAGTTCCTGTATCACTTTTCCCTGTTACCAACCACGTTAAACTATCAAACATATATACATCAATTAACGCATTTGCTAAAGAGCTTAAATTGATGTGTGTCCAACTTGCACCAGCGTTATGCGAATAATATAAATTGCTTTCCGTAATCACTGAACCTACAGCAACAATCGAATTATTATAATGTGCGATCCCACAAATTCCCCACGCAGGTCGCGACGTAAGCAAAGAATTTATATTCGTCCATGTCGCACCACCGTCTTCTGTCTTAAAGATGCCCGCTGGAGTTGGGTTTTGTTGAAGTGTCCCTATAAATCCAACGCTATCATTAATAAACTCAATACTTCTTACATAGGCCGCAGGAAAGGTGCCGCTCATGTTCCAAGTCAGTCCAGCGTTAGTTGTTTTATAAATAGTATCATTTGCTTCTAGAAATCCGGTGGTGTCATTTATAAATGAAACATCTTCGATTCGCAATTCTGTTGGGGCATTGTTGACTGGAAGCCATGTTAATTGGGAATACAACGAGTTCGTAAAAAACATGCCAACTAACAACAATAAAAAAATCTTTCTCATGGGTAACTATTTATTGAATAAAATTAACATGAAATATTTATTCTTTCGACACACTTCAAATAGTTTTACTTAAAATTTACAATCGCTACGCGTTTTTATTTTACGCCATTACTTGAATGGGATCTCATAAGTAGTAGTATAAGACGTTACAAAATTTCATCGATACTATATTGTATCTTATTTATGCTAATTTTATCTCCAACAGACTTCCCCATAAGCCCGCCTCCCAAAGGTGATTGTTTAGATAATAATAAAACATCGTGGCCATCTATAGAAATCTTTCCTAATCCCACACTCAGCAAAAACAAGCCCTTGTTGGTTTCAATCAATGAACCCATTTTCACTATACCAGAAGAGCTTCCAAAATCAATCTTTTCAAAGCGCTCTTTCATCAATGTCAGCTCTTGAAGTTGTCTTCCTAATTTTTCTTGTTCTAAGTTCATCATTGCTCTTGAAGTCTCGTGCTTATCACCTGCCGAGCTTTTGGATTCGTTAGCAACTCCCTCTTGAAGAGCTTTGCCTTGCGCTTCAAATTCTGCTATTCTCTCATCCATGACATGGCGGGAAAACTCTATAATATGTTGCTTTTCTAATTTACTCATTATACCTACGCCTTCTGCAAAGTTATAATTTTAATGGAAGGCGAAGGATTGAGTGCCGGTCGACGTCTAATAAATTCTAATTCCAAAATCTTCGATCTTGAAAACAACTCTTCTCCTCGTTTTTTTATTTTTTGTTAAACATGTCATTGCACAATCCCCTGTTATTACTTCGTGGTTGCAAAATACCTCTGGTAAAAAAGGAAGCCATTATGTTTCTGGAAATTCTGTTGCCGTACAAGATAATGATTCGGCCAATGTGCAAACTGTTTATTACTCTAACAATTGGGTTTACATTCGCACCAAAGGAATTCCATCCTATACAACAGGTCCATTTTTAGATGGGAATCCATCTTTGGCAAGCAACCAAAATGCTATCTTCAAAATTTCCAGAAACCCCATTCAAAATACGGGGACATTAACCGCAACTACTGCAGGAAATGTTGGAGTTTTTATAAATGGCATAGCGCTTTTCGATTATAGAGATGGGGTTTCGTGGAGAAATTCAACAAGCTCTTTAGCGGGAGGTCCACTGGGAGGTGCCGGCGATGGCGTTTGGAACCGCGATGCTATTGTAGCAGAAAAGGGCGGTTTTGATTGCTCTAAAGGACATCCTGCCATGGGCAATTATCATCATCATCAAAATCCAAGTGCATTCAAACTAGATCAAACAATAATATCCACGATATGTAATCTCTACAATGCAGATGGGCTTTATGTAATAGATGATACGAAGCATTCTCCATTGCTGGGTTTTGCCTACGATGGATTTCCTATTTATGGAGCCTACGGATATTATAATACGAATGGTACTGGGGGAATTAGTCGTATGAAAAGTAACTTTCGTTTAAGAAATATTTCGGTCAGAAATACATATTACACCGGCGCTTCTGTTACTGCCGGACCGAATGTAAGCATAACATACCCGCTAGGATATTTCCGAGAAGACTATGAATTTGTGGCATCTGCTGATCCGAATTGTTTAGATATTCATAATGGTCGATTTTGTGTTACCCCAGAATATCCGGCAGGAGTTTATGCCTATTTCTGCACCGTGGATTCCAATTGGAACTCTGCTTATCCCTACGTGATAGGGCCTACTTTTTATGGAACCAAAACAACTACAAAAGTTACAAGCATCACAGAGTCGGTTACCGTTTATCCAGCCCCCGCAACTTCCAATTTTCTGATGCGACTGTACATAGAAGGACTATATCTTACCAATAACACGATGAGCTCTGCGCTAGGTAATACAAATGCTGATTCGGTAACGATTCAATTACGCAGCACAGTTTCTCCTTATGCTGGCCTATATTCAACATCAACAACCATTACAACTGGAGGAATAATAAATTTAAATTTGCCGTATTTATACTCGGGTAACTCCTACTATATTGTGGTAAAACATCGAAATGCCATTGAAACATGGAGTAAAAAACCGGTCACAATTACGTCTTTAAATAATACTTATTATTTTGAGCCCTACTAAAACTTTATGGGAACTTGGGATGAAATTCTTGGCAGAGCGTTTCCATCTTTTCTTTATCGAGGGGCTTATTAACAAAACGATTAACAAATGGATTTGCTTTCGCTCTCTCGATGTCTTCTGCATCAAGAGAAGTAGACAACATAACAATGGTACATTTCGCTTTAGTTGTTTGGCTTAATTTTTTAAATTCTTCTAAGAAACCGAAGCCATCCATTTCGGGCATTCGAATATCTAGAAAAATAAACTCCGGGAGTTCCTCCGGCGTGCTCTCTATAGACTGAAGATATAATAAAGCATTTGTTGCCGACTCTTGAACAACAATTTCATGTGAAAATTTATATTTCTCAATCATTCTTTTTGCGACATAACGATCGGTCTCGCTATCATCAATGACGAGTACTTTTTTAAAGATCCTATTTTCGGAAGAGGTCTCCATGAATATTAATTATTGGGTATCCTAATTTTAAATGTACTTCCTTGCCCGGGTTCTGAGTCTACGGCAATTTTTCCATGTAATTTTTCCACCGTTTCCTTAACAATATAAAGACCCAAACCAGATCCTACAGAAACATTGGAAACCCTGTAAAACATATCAAAAACTTTTGGTTGTACATCTTTGCTCATTCCAATTCCATTATCGCGTACTACAATATCGGTCTCAGTATCGGAGGTATCAATCTTTATATCAACGAAGGGGTTAGGCAATTGAGCGTTCTGATAACGAATCGCATTCGATACTAAATTGTTTAAAATAATGCTAAGTCGACTTTTGTCGCTTTTCATTTTAAATGAATCATTTATCTGAATGTTAATATCTACTATCCGGTTAGAGCCCCCATGTATTTCAAATTTTGCGTAATATCGGAAAGCATTTCCTTAAAGTCAATCTCTTCTTTCTTTATTTCCAATCGAGCGTTTCTGGAGTAGTCCAAGATGTCTGAAATGAATCCGTCCAGTTTCTTAATATTATTCTTAAGCATATTCAGGTGTGTCAACATCATTTCATCGGTAGTATCGTCTTCACTAATTTCAATCACACCAAGCATAGAGCTTAAGGGTGCGCGTAGGTCATGAGAAACACTGTATACAAATTTGTCTAACTCTGAATTCGTTTTCTTTAATTCTTGGATGCTTTTCTCCAGTTTTTGCTCGGCCTTCTTACGTTCTGTAATATCTTGTATTGTTCCCAAAAGTCTCAAAGGATATCCATTTTCATCTCCCGAACATCGGCCTACGGACAGAATATTTTTTACGCGTCCATTCGGCATCAACAATCTTGCTTCAAACTGATAGCCTTTTTGGGCTTGGATCACATTCATGAAGGCCTCGGTCACCAATGCTCGATCTTCTGGATGAAAATACAATAATTGTTCCCCAACAGGTATATTAAAATCTTTTTCTTCCCGCTCTAAAATTTTATAAAATTCGTTTGTATGCGTTGTTTTTCCGGTTTTAAAATCTAAAATCCAGGTACCAAGTTGAGCTACTTCCTGCGACTCACGTAATTGATCAATCTTAATTTCTAATTGTTCATTTGCTACAATTGTTTGTGCTTCTGCCACATTTCGTTCTGTAACATCGCGTAAAAAAGTTCGAACGCCTACCACCGTATTGTTTTTTATTTTGGGAACAACATTCCCTTCTAAAATTACTTTTTTATTTGATTTAGTTACAAAAATAGTTTTCACATTATTAATTTTTTCGCCGCTCAAAACGCGTTGAAACGTCCCCACACAATCCGCCAAATGATCTTCACAAATAATATCAAATATTTTCATTTTGCTGAGTTCATCCTCAGAATACTCCATGGTTCGTAACCAGGATGCATTTACAAAATCAAAGGAGCCATCCAGATTTAAACTTTGAATTAAGTCATTACTCGATTGGATTATTTCCCTAAAATTTTCCTCGCTTTCACGAGTTCTAATTTCTGAATTCTTTTTTTCGGTGATGTCAATTCTGATCGTTACGTATTGATAAATTTCTCCACTATCATTAATGAAAGGAACTATGGTTTGATCTACCCAATATTCAGATCCATCCTTTGCTAGCTTTCGAACTTCTCCGCGCCAAACTTTTCCTGCTTCCACTACTTCATTTTGTAGAGAAATATCTTCATCATTTTCACCATTAAAATTAGTAAAACGATGATGTTTTCCGATGAGCTCTTCCTGTGAATATTTCGAAATCCGACAAAGGTTTTCGTTGGCATAAGTTATTATTCCTTCGTAATTAGTAATAGAAACAATGAGGGATTGATCGAGCGCCTTTCTATAGTCCGATGTTTCTTTTTGACTTTTCTGTAAGTGTTGTTCTATTTTAATTCTGGAAGTTACATCACGCAAATTGCCTTCGTTGTATAGAATTTTTCCGTTGTCATCGGTAACATATTTCCCGCGATCTTCGACCCAAATTTCAGAACCATCTTTTCGCTTCAAGCGATAAATTGATGTCCCGTCTTCTCCTACTTGATCGACAACGTCACGCTCACTTTCATCAAAATATAAATCCTTTTTAATGTCTATCGATAAAAGTTCTTCTTTGCTGTTATACCCAAGCATCTTTACCAAGCCCGGGTTTACATCTATAAACTTACCTTCTACTGTGCTTTTATAAATGCCGTCCACCATTTGATCAAAAAGTAATTTGTATTGATCGTTTTCGCTGGCAAGTCGGCTTAAGCCCTTTGCAATTGCTTTATATTTTAACAATTCAATTTCCTGTTGTTGGGCCTTTTCTTCGAAAGTAGAATAGGTGTTGTCGACTAATAATAACAATTTATCAATAGCTTCTATTTCCTCGCTCTTTACTCCGACCACAACACACTGTTCCTTTAAAATTTTACTTCTCATTTACGCTTCAATTTCATCTTCTTGATTAACTATTGAAACGAATTGTATAGCTGTAAGTTTCTTTTTAATTACACACGATATAATCCCTATAAAGATTTTTGAAATTTTTCCCTATGGTTTTGTTTATGAGTAATTTAAGGCGAGTTTTACCCCCTTTTCCCAAAGATTAATGCGATGCGACAGATATCCCTAAAAATAGGGGTTTATGAAACTGTTTTTATCCCTTAAATAGCTAAATTTTTTCTCATCAAATGATATTGCTAAGCCTATCTATGTCCTTAAAAACAACATCCTTTCTATCATAACTTATCAACTTTGCTTCTTCAAGCTCATTTAATAACTGGGTAACCGTTTGTCGTGTTGAACAAATTACACCTGCTATGTCCTGATGGGTTAAATAGTTTTTTAGGAAAATTTCATTTCCAATTTTTTCACCTTCTCGTTCAGCCCAGTCCACTAAGAAGGTGATAAGTCGTGTTTTCACATCTTTAAAAAAAAGATTGTTATAACTATTCTTCAGCTTTTTAAACTTGAATCCGACCAACTTGGTGTACTTAAGCGCAATGTCCGGATTATTTTCAAGTACATATGCAAAATCTGCAAGTCGGAAGGAACAAATAATAACGTCTTTGGAAAGTGCTTGTGCGTATTCGGAGCCACCCTTACCTTGATCCAAACTGATCTCTCCAAAAAGATCGCCTTGCATTAACAACTCCTTTACCACTTCGTTTCCTTTGCCGTCGTTCTCGCAAATTTTAATTGCTCCTTTTTTTAAAATAAAAATTCGTTTTTCGGGTTCGTCAGCAAAGTAAATGATCTCCCCCTTTTCCGCTCTTTTATAACGAGTCATGATGCACAAATCATCAATCTGTGCGTTTGATAAAACGGAAAAAAGTTTGTGATTTCTTAAATACCAATATTGTGTTTCCTGACTCATCCTATGAGTAGACGGACTAATTCTACAAAAGCTAAAATAATACAAATTATTCCAAGAAGCTTATTTATTTTTCCTTTTAAGGTTCTCTCGAGTTGTTCTTTGTATTTAACAGTAAAAAATGCGACCATTAAAAGCAGTAAAAGTGCTCCAACAGCAGTCCCTATTACAAAAGCTATTTGAACGCTTGGGTTTTTTAATTTTATATATCCGCGCTGCACCACTTGTTGTACCCAAATTAACCAAAATGGAATGAGTAATGGGTTTACTAATCCTATCATAAATCCATTTTTAAAATCATTACTTTTCAATGAATGCGATGCTTCTTCTTTCGCCTTTTTTCTATAAAGATAGACACCCGCCAAGAACAACAATGGAATAAAAAGAAAGCTTAAAACTTCTTTTATATAAATATATTCTGCAGCTTTTAAATATAAAAATATTGCTATTGAAGAATAAATTAATTCCGGTACAACGCCACCAATCGCCATTCTTATGGCTGCTGATTTTGAACGATGGTATCCTGTATAAAGTATGCCCATGTTTAATAAACCGGGTTGTAGAGATCCAAGGAAGCTTATGAGCGTTGCAAGAAAAAAAGAGATGAAAATTTCACTTTCCATACTTACGTTTCATTTTAAAATGTTGTAAAATTGTTTTTACAACATCAGTAATGGCCATGTACTTTTCTCCTCTGCGATTATTTTCAATGGCGATTTCGTTTACAATTTTCATGTTGTGAAAAATAGCAGCGTAAGCCTTCCAAAGCGTCATTCCTTCTCCGTAAATATGCGCCGGTTCGCTGGTAGTTCCATTTACTTCCAGAATTTTTATGTTCTTTCCTTGATACAAATCATCCAGCGACTTTACCTTTAAATCAAATCTTCCAAAATAAAATCCATTCATGGTGGATGCAATTTCATCGAATACCGTTACCAGTTTTTCATTGATGAGATTTTCTCCATTGATGAATCGCGTGCCTTTGCAATGATTGCCCACAGGTTCTAGCAATAATTTTTGTCCTGAAAGTGGAACAATACTTAATAACGCTGATTTTTCTTTGCGGAATCGTTTAATTTGAAAACGATAGCGGTCTTTTTGTTTCATCAATTCTTCCACAGTAGATTGTCCGTCGCCTTCCACAATCATAAATTCTTTTTCCACGATGGAGGTTATTCCGGATTTTCCGCTTGGGTAGCGATAATATAAAATCCCCAACTCAATGGTATAATCTACAAACTCCTGAATTACTATTTCACCAGGACAAAACGTTAAATACTTATTTAACTCTTGATGATTATTTATTTTCTTCACCATAAAGCCCATCTCTCCTTTGTCAGGTTTACAGATGAAAGGAAAAGAAATCCCCTCCGCTTCTATTTTTTGAAGGATTTCGTCGCCGGAAAATGTGGAATTTACTAAGATTGATTGGGGTTTGTACTGATTACTTACAATATTCAAAATATTCATTTTCGATTCACCAAAAAATCCACCTAATTCTATCGAAGGATTGGTAGCTGTAAAATAAACAAGTGTGCGGGCGCGAATACTAAGTATCAACCAATAAAAAACACTGGGGGAAAAAAGCAACTGAAATGGCCAATATTCATAATTCAAAACACGAACTAACCATAAGGGATGTTGTGGAAAAATGGCAGTTCTTTTTCCTTCTGCTAGAACGGGTGATTGAACATTCATCTAGAGAATTCGTATTTTATATTCCTGGTCATTGATTAAGTCAACGTATTGCATGGTCGTTTCTCTTTGACTTTTAAAAACAGACGTAATGCTTACGGTTCTTACTACATTGTTTCTATTCATGAGCACATTCGTAGCAGGATCTCCTGCTCCTGCAAATCGATGAAAATCGGTGATTTCATTTCTTTGAACTATTGGATGATTTTGCAACCACTTTGCAAACCACTCTCTCCGAGCTTCAATTACTTGCGGTTCATACAGCGTTACGGACGACCAAATATTTTCTTGGGAATCGTCTTTCTTTTCCAGATGAATTTTATCTCCGTCCCATACTAGTTGATATAAATCGATTTTTTCTTTTTCGTCTACGATTATCAACGTAAACGGTTCGATATTGTTGAAATCATACTCTTTGGAAAAAGTTTGGACATCACTAAAATGAAAAAAATCAAGTAGCACTTGCCCTCTACTCCATTTATAATTCTCCTTCCTATCGTGCTTTTTATAGGCGCCGTTTAAAAGGCATAAAGTAAATTGATGGTGGGATGTAATTATCCATGTTCCGCCGGCTTGCTGATCTTTTGGAAAAAATACTGGAGTATTATTTAAAAAATACTTACTCGGTGGCAATGCTGATTTTCGAACCGTCTTTTCATCTCGGTTTGAAGTCAAAATGAATCCACCACCTTCTAAAGGCAAATACGTTACTGTGCACATGTGGCATTATATCTTAAAGTGGAAGGGGCTACTCCAAATGATTTGTCCAATAGTATTTCCTCGAATTCATTTTCTACAGCCATTTTTATAATCGCCATGTGATGAATAGTGTGCTCTATATTGTAGGCTAACTCTCTTTTGTAAGATGAGTTAACTTTCTCGTTCATGTGATCGTCCACGGAATAGTCAACGATCAACTGAATAGGTTTGTCGGATTTACTTTCACACTCCGACATGATTTGCATTAACTTATTAATTGCATAACTCGACTCGGTTTCTATTCGCTGGTCTCTTTTGCGATCGTCGTAATTCACAATTCCCGATTCATACCCGTTTAAAAGTTGGTCGTACAGTTCGATGATGTGTCGAATGTGTTTACCAATAGTGTTTCCAGATAAGATGGGTAGCGGTCTTGCATAATGTTCGTCGTCCAGCATATCAATAAGTGCTACTAGTTGCTGTAAAACTTGCGCAGACGAATCTTTTATTTCCATGGGTTAATTAAAATTTATATAATATCCTAGATTAAAAACTAAACTTCTGGTAAGACCATCTGCTCTTACTTCGCGAACAACAACTGGAAAACCGAGTTGTGCGCGCAGCGACGATTTTTTTCCGATTTCATAGTTAGCATTTCCTACGATATTTAAAGTGACGCCATCCGATCCTTTGATGTCTTGATGAACAAAATTTTCGTCTAACGCTTGATCTTTATTTAATCTGTAGATCGCCAACACTCCCGGAGCTATTTTCACTTTATTCATGTCGAAATGATATTCCAATTTAAATGAGGCATCGTTTCCGCGAATAAATCCATCCGATTCAAAATATTTTTGAGCATCTGCATTATCAGACCACATGGCTCTCGTAAATCGATTTTTATTTCCATTGTCAAGAACATGTTGATAACCGATAGTTGCTTGAAAATTATTCATTCGGTGACTTATTCCGCCAAGAAAATCGAATGTTCCGAGTCCTACTTGATAAGGCATAGGCAAAGACCTATTTTTATCTTGCTTGTTTGATTCGCTCAGCGGAATTTTTACGCCGGCATAAAGTGAGGTGTTTGAAGTTGCGTTTTTGTTTAATTCAAAATTTAGTCCGGTTACGATGTCGCCGATACCCGATACATCTCCCAGGTTTCCGCTTATCGACATAAAAGGAATTCGTGCTTGCCACGATAAATTTTTGAGGATCCCTATGTTTAATTCAGGGATCACTTGTAATACAGTAGTACCTTGCTCGCCCATTCCGAAAGATGTGGTGAGTGAAACAGACGAAGCTGCTCGTTCTACATCACTGCTATCGTAGCCAGCTACGTGTGATGATCCCACAGAGCAAACTCCGGCATCGCTACAGCCTTGCGCATTTAACTTCGAATTGGAAAGGGCTGATAAAATTACCAGTGTTAATATCGTTGTATTTTTCATCATAATTTATTTTCCTTTATTAAATAACGCCATTGGAGCTTGCCTATTTCTAATTAATAAATATCCTGCACATAAAAGTACTAAACATGCATATATAAACAACTGTCCGCCGTCGTTCATTACTTCAATGCCCAGTTTTGTGAAATGAAAAAATATTGCGCCGCTCATTAATCCAATAGCACCTAAAGCACCCAACCATGTTGTTCTTGGTATTAGTATTAAAATAGAGGCTATCAATTCGCCTACACCTGTTCCAATTCTTCCGAGCGGCTCTAATCCGAGTGTAGAAAAAATATATACGGACTCCGGGCTCGCTGTAAATTTAAAGAAGAGTGTTTGTATCATGAGAAAGGCTGCTATACCTTTGGTAATAACATCTAAATACTTCAGATAGTTTTTCATTTTTTCGTAATTATTTTATTCCAATTTTTGTCTGCATTCTTTTTAATTCCGCTTCCATTTTATTCCATGACTTTAAGGTATTGGTGAAATAAAAATTGTAGAACAAATACGTTTTTCCATCTATAATTTTAAATGTCTTTGGATCCACCTCCACCTTTTCACCTGTATTTCCCATGGCATAAGCACACCACCCACCATAAACTGGTTCATACGTGTTTGGTGATTGTTTAAATAATTCCAGATTCTCTTTTGTTGAAAAGCGGTAGTTGATTCCTTTATAACTCGCCGTTAATTCTTTTTTACCCTCTAAAGCTTTATTGGATTTAATATAAGCAACCGGATCGTATCCTTGAATGGCTATATTATTTTCGATATTAAAATGTGATTTACGCTCTTGATCTGTCTGAGCTGTACTCATTGTGTACACGATCGAGAGTAAAATAAATAGAATTGTCTTTTTCATGGCTTTAAATTCGGGTGCAAGGTCGGTAGGATCCATTGAAAAAATGTCGGGTTGCCGACATTCACGTTGATTTTTATTAAAAGCTGTGGACGTATTAATAATTTCCGTCTCCGTTTATTCAGTATTCAACTTCTCTTCAACATTTCAATCACCATTTTCTATGCTTACACTTGCTCGGTAAGTGTTAACTTCACTCTCCTTACAAACATATGTTTTATTGCGAATTTTAAGTTCGCGCGTTGCTTTTTTCTATTAACTCGTTAGATTTATCTGTTGTGAAAACTGTTTTTGTTTGTGACTAGATAGTATGTGTTCACAATTGTTATTTGTGCATTAATGGGTAACACCGAACGGCTTTGTTCTTTTATTCACTATAACTTGTTCTTAATCAAGTGTTTAACCCTGTCTGTTAATTTAATTCTTATCTCTAATTCATGTTGCTTAGATTGAGGGTATATTTACATATTGCAAAAAAATTGTGTCTTTTTATAAAGGCAGTTATTGTTGCGGCGGGCTGGTTTGTTTGAGCTCTATTTATTTTCTTGTATTCTTTGCCCATAATGGCTGTCTGCGAAATCAAGTTTTATTGGTTTTGAGTTCAAAATTTTCTACATTCGTATATTAGTTCATCTTGTTTTATTTGACTCTTTAATAATTCATCACTATGAAAAGATTCCTGCGCTTAATTTTTATTGTTTTTATCCAACACTACTCATTCTCCCAAACCGTCCCCGTCACTATCATCAACGGCACCTTAAAAGCCTGTGACACGAATATTGTAACGGCGACTTTTACTGGAATTGGTCAACATAAATTGAAAATAAAAGGGGAGTTGATTTTTGGTAGTAATTCACATGACTCGTGCGGAAAATCAAGCGGAGTACTTATTGAAATTCTGAGCTTAATAGATAGCGCCAATTTAAATCCAATTTCCTTCTCACCTCCTGTAACGGATACTGCAAACGGGGAGGTTTATATAAGTTTTAATACTATTGATACCGTAATTTTAACTTACAGAATCCATATCGACTGTTCCGCAATTCCTACAGGCGCGAATGTTGATCCCATTTTTGTGAAACAAACTTGGACGGATTCTATTTCCAGTGTAAATTATAATTTGAATGCTTCCGGGGTCAATACTTTGCAGAGTGCAGCTATCCTTTATCCAAAACTGGTGTATGTTCCAACGGTGATAGATACTATCGGTTACCTAGAATCTAGAATCCTTCAATTTACGTTTTTAAATTCGGGATTTACCATAGCAAATATTTCAATTCGATTTTTGGAAGACGCAACTAATTATTGTGGTGCTTTTGTAAATGTTGATCCGTTGTTCTATAAAATTAAAGAGAATGGAACTCCGGTTAATTATACAAGCGGCGATCAGGCCTTTATTCAATTGCCGGTTTCCGACACTCTTTTTATTTATCGAAGCATAAGAGCCATAAATTGTTTAGACACATGCACTCATCATGCTATTTTTAGTTGGCAATGTGCCAATCGGGATAGTTTAGGAACAGCTTTTTGCTCCTCCTGCTTTGGCTCCGATACGATCAATTATGTAATTCAGAATAGAATTATGCCGCAGCTAAAAGTAATCCGGGCTGTTCCTGTTTCGGATCAAGTTACTAACTTTGATATGAGTTGTCCCAATTCACTCACAGGTATGCGGCGATGGGAATATTTTATTACAACGGAAGATATTGGCAAATTAGATTCAGCCGTAATTCATTTTACAAATTATCATTCCGATAGTATTTCTAGTTTAGGGTTGATTCCAGAAAACACGCTTCAAATTGATACGCTTTGTTCCAGTTGTAATTTTCAAATGACATATGGCCAACGTGCTTTTTCTCTTTGCGCCAACACCGTTAACAATCCCATTGATAGTTTGACAATGGTCATTACTAATTTTGGTGATGGAGATACCATTAAATTCAGATTTCAGTCATTTCGATGTGTCGAGGAAGATACCCGTCTTTATAATGTCCCTAAAAGTTTTACCAACTGGACTTTTAGAAACACTTACTCTGTAAGTAAATGTGGATTAAAAGATAGTTTAGACTTTTTATATCCAGTCTATACGGCGAATGGAATTGTGGACCAAGTTGCCGCTGTTGCTGATCTATCTCTTATTTATACGCCAACCGTTTCGGATTTGTCTTCACCCCCAAACAATTTCGGAGACTCGGCAGATTTTGAGATCAAAATGAATGGGCTTTTTATTGATGAGTATGATATCGTACAACAATTATTGGGTTGCGATGCCAGTAATACAAATTGTATTCCTACCGGTTATTTTAAAATCACCATTGAGTGTGATCCAGGACTCATAGTACCCAATGCACAAAATTATACGCGTATAAAATACAAGGACTCATTGGGTTTTATTAATTACTACGTGCCGGAATATTTTTATCAGGATACTTCCATTTTAGGTCAATGCGCCGCGGCGCCTATGTTTATTATTTTAATCTAAATGACTCCAATGCTCTTCGAATGATTAAAGGAGGTTTCTTTCAATTTAGATTGAGATCTTGTTGTGGCGGACAAAATGGGGCGGTAAAATACAAAGTGCTTTACGACTGGCTTTTAAATCCGAGTGGAAGTTGTAATACCTTAACCTTTCCAGCAGATCATGCTAGTCCTGCCAATTGCACGGGTACCGATTGTAAATGGCTTCCTCTTTCTTTTGTCGAAGATGATATTGTGGTACATTGTCCCGGCTGTATAACTCCGGGCATTGTTATTCGTTCCTATAGAATGGAAAGGACAAGTTATGGAAACAAAGATTCAAATGACAATGGTTTTGCCGACAGTCCGCTTACGCCGATTGAGTATAACTCACCCTCATTTTTAGCAAACAGAAATGATTACGGTTGGTATAATTCGGGAATTGGCGATCAACTTACCGACTATTTAGTAGCAGAATTTGGTGCAGGAGATTCGGGAGGTGGTGGATATACTTATCCCATGATGCAATTTCAGCATTCCTACCTCAATCATTTGCAACTAGACAGAATCATTGGTGCTGGCCTCGATACCATGAAAGTATTGCCTGATACAGTTTTGCTTTATATTGATACACCTGTTTCTGGGGCTCCTGATTCTTGTATTGATTGTGGAGTATTTAATGTTGATAGCACTAAATTCGTTACACAACGTGTGTTAAAATTCTTTGGCAGCTCGCTCTCTAAAATTCTTTTTTTAGATGCCGTCAATAATCGCTATTTCTTTTCGTTTTCTTCTGTTGATTCCAGTGGTCATACAGGAGTTTTAAATGGAAGCGACATCATTTATAATAATACAACTTATCCTTACCTTGGCTTTTTCGAGAGGCAGCAATATCGATTGAGTGTAGATTATAATGTAACAGGAAATTTTAATTTACCCCGAAATTATAGCGGGGCTGTTGCTCTAGATTTAATTAGAAAGCAAAGCGATATTGAAAATAGAATGTGGCTTTCGGGGATAGTTTACCTTCTTTTGCTTGGAACCAATCCGTCAAAAATCCTGCAGATATTGTTGAACTTGATTCATCTGGATGGTATTTTCCTCCTGACACTACTATCGGTGACACAGCGGTAAACCAGAATTTTGCAAACCGATATATGTTTAACTGCGAAAACCTGGACGGAATTCATTATTTCTACGCCCATATTTATGATGTTAAATCGGAAGCGAGTTATGTGGATGATTGCACTTTTAAAATTCAAACTTCCATTTTTACCAATGTAGCAGCTCGTTTTCTGGATCCTTATCCTTTCGAGTACCATCCATCCAACATACAACCTAGGTCATATACTTTTACTGTGCCGACAGGTTACAGCACAGTAGGTGCATTGTTAACGAATGAAATTTATGGGGGCGGAGTATCTTATAGAAATCAAACAGCTTCTTTAACTATTGACACGAACCCCACTTTTACTTATTATGATAATTCATTTCAAATAGATCCATGCTTAGCCGAGGGTGATACCACCACTGGAACTAAATTATATTTCGGCGATATACAAACTTTTAAATCGATTGAAATTTTGGTAGCATCCAATAATTGTGATACCTCAGGCTTTAAGATTGATTCAACAACGGCCGTGGTTAGTTTTGAAGGGGATGTGGATCACTGCGTAGATGTTAATGGGGTAACCCTAGGCTTTGTGGATACGCTTAAGTCTTTGCAAGGAGCCGTCCTACATAACATCCGCCCTAACGACAAGGTAAGTTTTACCCCGAGTTTCGATGTACAAAGCAACCGAATTTGTTTTATATTTTCAATCGAGAATCCATTTGTAACATTTGGCGTAGATACCTTTAGCACTTTCGCCCCAAATTATTTTGTAGTGATTCCTGATACAACAACCATAAATTGGCTAAGCAACTGGACCTATCATTCAAACAATGGCATTTCCTATCCAATCAATAATCAATTTTTTCTTTCTGACACGCTCTTAGCAATTAACGAGACTCATATTGGTGATAGTATTTGTGCCAGTTTCTCATATTGCCCTGACTCTGCGTCCCAGACAATAAAATTTTACACGGGCTGGAGTTGTTCTGACTCACTCTTGCAGCCATTTGATACAACGGCACTTTGTCAATTTGATACAATTACTTATATTATTGAATTAGAAAGCTCAAACATCGGGCTCTCCGACGGCGGTGTACGTAACCGACCTTTAAGCGAAGTTTATTATACGTTATGCGATACTTTATTTTACGAATGTTGTTTTAAATCGACACAGAACGGTGAAGTCACACTCAATAATATTGAGCTGCCTAACTTCCCCGATAGTTTGGGAGTACTTGATGTAAGTATTCGAAAAGGATATTGCGATAGCAATTCAACCGAACCTTGGCATTCGGTTCTATATGATTCGCTCCAGAATAATTGGCCGATTTCTGCATTAGATATGGACGCCATTGGTTATGCAGATTCAGTATTAAAAATTACCGAAGGCATCAGCGTACGCATCGCCTACATGCCCGATTGCCATTTTGAGGACACCCTTCCCGATGTTGTGTTAAATGCCAACAGTTATTGCAATGATCCGCTGAGCAGCACTTATGATTTTAACAATACATTGAAACGAGATACTACAACAAGTGCATGTCATGATTGTTTTACACTTAAAAAAACAGCAAGCGATTCCATTATTGCTGCCTTAGACACCATTAGTTTTACCATTAAAATATGCGCAACTAATCAAGATTCAGGATTTGTGTATTTGTATGAATACTTGCCTGCTAATTTTGTGAATTTAGACTCTATTCCCTTTTTTGTGATTACACCAGCAATGGGATGTACAACGTTGGTGGTAAACGGTTATTTTACACAGTCCGGCGATTGCAATAGCAATGAAAATTTAGTGCAAATAAAATTTGCTGGGTTCGATAGTCTCAATGTTTATTTTGGACCAGACAGTCTTATGGATAGTGTTTGTGTGCTTGTGACAAATGCTTGTATTGATCCTAATACAATTGTATTAAAAGATAGTAGTTACTCAGTAGCCTTTCGGCAATGTATAGCAATACTTCTTTTTTATGTAGAAGGTTTGTTTACGGTTAATTCAAATTTAACTTTAAATAATTGTGATGTATTTATGGCAGCAGGGGCACAAATTATTATTGCAAGTAATATAATGTTTAGCTTGGATAGTGCGACAAGTATAATTGGATGTGACACTATGTGGCAAGGAATACTCATGGAACAAGGAGCTGAATTGGAGGTATTAAATGGAAGTAATATTAATGATGCGAATAGAGCCATTCAAATTGATAATGAATGCGAATTGTATCTGTATAATGCACATTTTTACAATAATATTATTGGAGTATATTCAGAACCTAATAATGGGGATACTTATGGGTTTGGAGCGTTTTCAATTACTGGAACTACTTTCAGTTCGATTGGGAATTTCCTGCCTGATTATAACGGGCAGCCTGCACATGGCGGTAAACCATATGCCGGTATTGATCTTTCGGACGTAGTGGTTAGTATTGGCAAAATAGGCGGCAACACCAATCATTTTCTCAATATGAATTTTGGAATTAAAGTATTTAGAAGTAATATCGAAGTAGTCAATAACGACTTCCAAAATATCTTCACTGTTAGTGGATACCCAACCAAAGTAATTGGAACAGCAGTTATGTGTGAAGGAGATACTACACTGGGCTTATCTGGCATACCTGGTAGTTTAACTGTTTTTCCAGTAAATACTAATTCCAATACCATGTTAAATTGTGAACGAGGCGTCTATGCATCCTATAGCGATTTGGTGGTTTCAAATTGCATTATCAATAATGTGAATACAGGCGTGGAGTGTACTCAAAGCAGATTAAAGCGAAATGTACTCATAACAGAAAACACCATCACTGCACGTAAATACGGTATTCGCTTATACGATAATGCTGGAGCTGCAAACATGAGCGCGATATTTAATTCCATTACTATTCACGGTAATACAACTAATGGTGCAACAATAGGAACTGCGATTTCTGTAATGGAAAAGAATAATATTTCGCAAACCAATTACAATATTTCTTTCAATGCTCCCATCACTATTATTGATGCTCATGCAGGGATTGAGCTTTCATCGGTATTCAAGCCTCAAGTAAGATGTAATAATGTATTGCAAAAATAGCTTCTGGGCACGCTATTTCAACCGTTGGTATATCTATATTAAGCTGCGTTGATGCGCAAGTGAGCCAAAATCTAGTGAAGGGATATACCACAAGCAATACGACGCGTATTGGAGTAAATACCGACCAAAGTATAAATAGCCTGATCAGTTGCAACTCGGTTGATAGCACCGGATTCGGTTTTCACTTTACCAGCAATAACCTAAATACTAATTTTAGAGGAAACAAAATGCGAAGTCACTTTGAAGGTTTACATCTTACCAATACTGCTGTAATAGACACACAAACCTTTGCCGGCAACCGGTGGTATGGAAATTACTGGCCTTGGTTTGGGGCAGTGAATATGAATGCGGCAAACCCAAATGATGTTTATCAATCACTTTTCATTGTAAATCCAATTGACTCAACTTATTCACCTCGGGTACCACTATTTTCAGTGCTTCCATTTCAGCCCGATAATACGGGATGGTTTCAACCACAATTAGGTATTAGTAATTACGCATGTTCAAATATTAATCCTTGTTCCTCCGTACAAATTGTATACGATGGTGGAGATGTAAATTTAATGGAGTTAATTGCTTTAGATAGCATTTTAACATTGGGTTATGTAGATGAATCGAGAGACATTGCACAATCCATTTTATTTGATTTTTTAATGACGGATTCTGCTTTAAGAAACAGCTCATCCACGTTTACATCTTTTATAAATAGTAATCCTGTATTGCAATCACTGTATGAAGTAAAGCTACAGTACCATGATTTAAGAAATGCCGAAGATTCTGCTGCTATTTTATTATTGACATTAGATAGCAGTATAAAAGTAATGGTTGATACATTACGCTATTATAATCAAGCTGTCATAGATAATCCATCTCTTGATTTAAGTGCTGAGATCAATCAAGCCAACATTTCTTTAAACATTATGAAGGTAGCATATGCTGGTCTTGTGCAACAATTTAAATTAAGAGAAAATGCAATACTTCTCCATGCTGAATTTTATAATTCCCAAGTAAATGCAACGGGTTTACCATTAGAAAACGAAGAAACTATAAACGGTGTCCAAATCAGGTATGATCTATTTGGAAAGGATAGTATTGCAAGTTGGTTCCCAAGTTTTTTATACATCGCTCAACAATGTCCAAGTCAGGAGGCGCTGCCGTTTATAGAGCAAGATTTTTTGTTTCACTATTTAACGATAGCCTTACTTATGATGATTTTTCAGTCTGTTTAGCTCAGGGGTATTATAGAGAAATGTCTGGCACATTAGCAGATGCAAGCATCGTACCTGCAATAATTGTAAAGCCAAATCCGGCAAATGAACAGGTTGAAATAATACTAGAAAACAACAAAGAGAAAGCTTATGTTTTACGAATCACTGATTTAGAAGGCCGCATTAAATTTCATTTTAATAAAGCAGCTAGTGAATTAAAAACAATTATCAATACATATGAGTTATCTCCTGGAATTTATTTTGTTTTAGTTGATGATTCAAATGGATTGCAACTGAGTAAAAAATTAATCATTTTGCGATGAAAAAGCTTCTTCTATTTGGATTGATGTTAATTGCATTTGTTGAATGCAATGGGCAGGGACATAACTATCAGTGGCTTATTGGAGATCAGTGGTTACAAACAATTCCTAAAGGAAGAATGACATTTGATAGCTCATCTTACATTTATCAAACAGAATATCGTAAAATGGCATTCAATGGCACACAAGGAAATATCTGCGATGCTCAAGGAAATTTTTTAATGAGTAGCAACGGAGTTTGGATTGCGAACGCTAATAATGATACGTTATTGAATGGTACGGGGCTTAATCCTGGGTATTTTGTGAATAGTTATCCCAATGGATTATACATTCCGAATGGCAATTTCTTTATACCAACTCCTGGTGATACTAGTGGATATACACTTTTTCATCAAACAAGTTTAGACCCTAACTCAGATCGTTGCGGCGTGTATTTTTCGAATGTTAATATTAATTTGGATAGTGGCTTAGGAGGAGTTGTTTCAAAAAATAATCTAATAATAGATGACACTTTAAATTGGGGAATTAACGCATGTAAGCATGCTAATGGACGTGATTGGTGGGTTGTATGTATGAAAGACAGTAGTGATACTATTTATAAAATTTTAATTACAGCCAATGGAGTAGAGTCAATTTCGACTCAATCCTTAGGTTTTGTACCTGTTCCCGTTGGAAATGTCTCCCCATTGATATTTAACAAATCAGGAAATCAATTTACATACAACACATATGACAATCCAGTTGATCGAAATAGTTCAGTAATACTTTGTGATTTTGACAGGTGCAATGGAGTGTTTTCCAATACTAGAATTATTCCTGTTTCATCTGGAGCCTATATTTGGGGAGCATCATTTTCTCCTAATAATCAGTTTCTATTCGTCAATACTTCGATGTATGTTTTTCAAATTAATACAATTTCTTTACTTATAGATACCGTTGCTACTTATGATGGTTTTGTTTCGGGATTGCCTCCAACTTGCTGTGGTACAACTTTTATGCATGAGTACCTCGCAGGTAATGGAAAAATATATTTAACAAGTGGCAATGGTGTACAACATTTACATGAAATTAACTATCCTGATAGCGCAGGTTTAGCATGCGATGTACAACAGCATGCTATTAATTTAGGCGTATGGCATTTTAGATCGGTGCCTAACCATCCAAACTATAATCTAGGTCCTGTTGTAGGTAGTGCTTGTGACACTTTAACCATAGGAATAGAAGAAATAAAACACGATTTCAAATTCAGCATTTCGCCTAACCCAACAATTGATGGTACTATTAAATTAATTTATCTCTTGCCACAAAACCAGCCCGGAGTGTTTGAGGTTTATAATATTACTGGGCAACTTGTATATAAAATGAATTTACCACCATGGAGTACACTTCAGTTTGTTCAGCTGCCTGAGTTAAGTAATGGTGTTTATACTTGTGTTGTTAAAAGCGGGTATGATAGAGCAGCGAAAAAACTCGTGATAGTTCAGTAAATTAAAAATGCATACAGAAGGCAATATCGTTAGAATGGAAGGGATTGAATCTTATCGTGAACAAATCAGCGAAATTGCTTTTCAATGTCCTTATCAGGGAGGACAGGGTGTGTTCAGGGCAAGGTTCTTCTTGTCTTTGTTCAATGACAGCATTGAATACGATGATGCGAGTGTATGTTTGGCGCAAGGAATATTAAAAGTAAGCCATTCAGTAAATAATATAGCTCCTCGCTTGTTGATTAAACCCAATCCAGCAAACAATGAAACGGAGGTGTTTTTAACGAGCATTGATTATGATCAGTATCAGCTTAAAATTATTTCTCAGGATGGAAGAATAGTGAGCGAATTAAATTTGAGACATTCACTTTCTGGAAATAAAATAAGTACGTCATTTTTAATGCCGGGTGTTTATTATTTGGAAGCTACAACAGATGGAAAAAGTGTTTGTAGAGGTAAACTTGTTATCGTGAGATGAAGAAACTAAAGATGTTATTATTTTTAATTCTGTTGCCGCAACTTCTGCTTGCACAGTTTTATAATCATCAATGGTTGATTGGTTATTGGCCACCGCCATTTTTATGTGGTCGAATAGAATTTGATTCGACAAGTTATACATATTCTACGGAAGTTAGAAAAATGGGATTTGAAGGTACACAAGGAAATATATGCAATACTAACGGAGATTTTATAATAAGTAGTAATGGAGTTTGGATAGCTAATGCCAATAACGATACCTTGCTTAATGGAAGCGGTTTGAATCCAGGTTATTTTGTGAATTCTTATCCAAATGGATCATTAATCCCTAATGGTAATTTTTTAATACCTACTCCGGGTGATACTTCTGGATATACTCTTTTTCATCAGACTGAGGTTAATTCAACATCTTCCAATTGTGCCCTTTATTATTCTACAATAGATATGAATTTGGATGTTGGATTAGGTGGAGTGCTTTCAAAAAACAATATACTTATAAATGATTCATTAAGTTGGGGGATAACAGCATGCAAACATGCAAATGGACGGGATTGGTGGATAATTGCTGCGAAAGATAGTAGTGATAAAATATACAAATTACTTTATACAGACAATGGGATTGTATCGATAGATTCACAATCTTTAAATTTTTATCCTCATGCCTATAAAAATATTCCTCAACTTTGCTTTAATAATGAAGGTAATTTGCTTGCATTTAATGTCTACGATAATCCAGTTGACCGAAATAGTTTTGTGATACTTTGTGATTTTGACAGGTGTACCGGAAATTTTTCAAACACAAGAGTAATTTCCGTTTATTCAGGTGCATATCTTTGGGGGTTATCTTTTTCTCCGAGTGGAGAGTATCTATACACAAATACTTCTGTGTATATTTTCCAGATAAACACGTTAAATTTACAGGTGAATACTGTTGCCATTTATGATGGCTTTTCATTTCCTATCCCAGCAGCAGCAACAACATTTATGGATGAGTATCTTGCGGCAAACGGTAAAATTGATCTTACTTCAGGTAATGGAGTTCAGCACTTGCATGAAATAAATTACCCGGACAGCGCAGGCTTGGCATGTGATGTACAGCAACATGCTGTTAGTTTAGGAGTGTGGCACTTTAGAGCCGTACCTAATCATCCTAATTACAACTTAGGCCCAGTTGTGGGAAGTGTTTGTGATAGTATAACAAGCATAGCAGAAATAAAACACGATTTCTTATTCAGCATTTCACCCAACCCAACAAGTGATGAATACATTAAGTTAGTTTATCTATTGCCACAAAACAAAGCTGGTGTGTTTGAGGTGTATAATATGACCGGGCAACTCGTTTACAAAATGAATTTACCACCATGGAGTACACTTCAGTTTGTTCAGCTGCCTGAGTTAAGTAATGGTGTTTATACTTGTGTTGTTAAAAGCGGGTATGATAGAGCAGCGAAAAAACTCGTGATAGTTCAGTAAATTAAAAATGCATACAGAAGGCAATATCGTTAGAATGGAAGGGATTGAATCTTATCGTGAACAAATCAGCGAAATTGCTTTTCAATGTCCTTATCAGGGAGGACAGGGTGTGTTCAGGGCAAGGTTCTTCTTGTCTTTGTTCAATGACAGCATTGAATACGATGATGCGAGTGTATGTTTGGCGCAAGGAATATTAAAAGTAATCCATTCAGTAAAGAATATAGCACCTAGCTTATTGATTAAACCTAATCCGGCAAGTAATGAAACGGAGGTGTTATTAACAGGCATAGCTTCTGAAAAATACCTTCTTAAAATTATTTCTCAAGATGGAAGAATAGTGAATGAAATGATTTTGAAACATTCACTTACAGGTAATAAAATAAATACATCAACTTTAGTCCCTGGCGTTTATTACGTAGAAGTAATAACTGATAGTAAAAGTGTTTGCAGAGGTAAGTTAGTAATTATGAGATGAGAATACTTCAGATAATATTATTTTTTATTCTGTCGCCGCACCTTTTGCCGGCACAGTTTTATAATCACCAATGGTTGATTGGTTATTGGCCACCGCCATCCTTATGTGGTCGAATTGAATTTGATTCCACGAGTTATTCTTACTCTACCGAAGTCAGAAAGATGGGGTTTTGGGGAACACAGGGAAATATCTGCAAATCCAACAGTGATTTTTTGATGAGCAGCAACGGTGTTTGGATCGCCAATGCTAATAACGATACCATGTTCAATGGGAGTGGACTCAATCCAGGGTACTTTGTAAATTCATGGCCGAATGGGTTATTAATTCCGAATGGAAATTTTATCATTCCTACTCCAGGCGATACTTCTGGATATACTCTTTTTCATCAGACCGAGGTCAATTCAACATCGTCCAATTGTGCCCTTTTTTATTCTACAATAGATATGAATTTGGATAATGGATTAGGAGGAGTGCTTTCAAAAAACAATCTTCTTATTAACGATTCATTAAGTTGGGGGATTACGTCATGCAAACACGCAAATGGACGGGATTGGTGGATAATTGCTTCGAAAGATAGTAGTGATAAAATTTACAAATTGCTTTATACAGACAAAGGAATTGTTTCTATAGATTCCCAATCTTTGAATTTCTATCCTCATGCATATAAAAATATTTCTCAAATTTGCTTTAATAATGAAGGTAATTTGCTTGCATTTAATGTCTACGATAATCCTGTTAACCGAAATAGTTTTGTGATACTTTGTGACTTTGATAGATGCAACGGAAATTTTTCAAACACACGAGCAATTCCCATTTATTCAGGTGCATATCTTTGGGGGTTATCTTTTTCTCCATCAGGTGAGTATTTATACACGAATACTTCTGTGTATATTTTCCAGATAAACACGTTAAATTTGCTGGTGGATACAGTTGCCATTTATGATGGCTTTTCATTTCCTATCCCAGCCGCAGCAACAACTTTTTTGGGTGAGTATCTTGCGGCAAACGGTAAAATTTACCTTACTTCTGGCAATAGTGTTCAACACCTGCATGAAATGAACTTTCCTGACAGCGCAGGTTTGGCATGTGATGTACAGCAACATGCTGTTAGTTTAGGAGTGTGGCACTTTAGAGCCGTACCTAATCATCCTAATTACAACTTAGGCCCAGTTGTGGGAAGTGTTTGTGATAGTATAACAAGCATAGCAGAAATAAAACACGATTTCTTATTCAGCATTTCACCCAACCCAACAAGTGATGAATACATTAAGTTAGTTTATCTATTGCCACAAAACAAAGCTGGTGTGTTTGAGGTGTATAATATGACCGGGCAACTCGTTTACAAAATGAATTTACCACCATGGAGTACACTTCAGTTTGTTCAGCTGCCTGAGTTAAGTAATGGTGTTTATACTTGTGTTGTTAAAAGCGGGTATGATAGAGCAGCGAAAAAACTCGTGATAGTTCAGTAAATTAAAAATGCATACAGAAGGCAATATCGTTAGAATGGAAGGGATTGAATCTTATCGTGAACAAATCAGCGAAATTGCTTTTCAATGTCCTTATCAGGGAGGACAGGGTGTGTTCAGGGCAAGGTTCTTCTTGTCTTTGTTCAATGACAGCATTGAATACGATGATGCGAGTGTATGTTTGGCGCAAGGAATATTAAAAGTAAGCCATTCAGTAAATAATATAGCTCCTCGCTTGTTGATTAAACCCAATCCAGCAAACAATGAAACGGAGGTGTTTTTAACGAGCATTGATTATGATCAGTATCAGCTTAAAATTATTTCTCAGGATGGAAGAATAGTGAGCGAATTAAATTTGAGACATTCACTTTCTGGAAATAAAATAAGTACGTCATTTTTAATGCCGGGTGTTTATTATTTGGAAGCTACAACAGATGGAAAAAGTGTTTGTAGAGGTAAACTTGTTATCGTGAGATGAAGAAACTAAAGATGTTATTATTTTTAATTCTGTTGCCGCAACTTCTGCTTGCACAGTTTTATAATCATCAATGGTTGATTGGTTATTGGCCACCGCCATTTTTATGTGGTCGAATAGAATTTGATTCGACAAGTTATACATATTCTACGGAAGTTAGAAAAATGGGATTTGAAGGTACACAAGGAAATATATGCAATACTAACGGAGATTTTATAATAAGTAGTAATGGAGTTTGGATAGCTAATGCCAATAACGATACCTTGCTTAATGGAAGCGGTTTGAATCCAGGTTATTTTGTGAATTCTTATCCAAATGGATCATTAATCCCTAATGGTAATTTTTTAATACCTACTCCGGGTGATACTTCTGGATATACTCTTTTTCATCAGACTGAGGTTAATTCAACATCTTCCAATTGTGCCCTTTATTATTCTACAATAGATATGAATTTGGATGTTGGATTAGGTGGAGTGCTTTCAAAAAACAATATACTTATAAATGATTCATTAAGTTGGGGGATAACAGCATGCAAACATGCAAATGGACGGGATTGGTGGATAATTGCTACGAAAGATAGTAGTGATAAAATATACAAATTACTTTATACAGACAATGGGATTGTATCGATAGATTCACAATCTTTAAATTTTTATCCTCATGCCTATAAAAATATTCCTCAACTTTGCTTTAATAATGAAGGTAATTTGCTTGCATTTAATGTCTACGATAATCCAGTTGACCGAAATAGTTTTGTGATACTTTGTGATTTTGACAGGTGTACCGGAAATTTTTCAAACACAAGAGTAATTTCCGTTTATTCAGGTGCATATCTTTGGGGTTATCTTTTCTCCGAGTGGAGAGTATCTATACACAAATACTTCTGTGTATATTTTCCAGATAAACACGTTAAATTTACAGGTGAATACTGTCGCCATTTATGATGGCTTTTCATTTCCTATCCCAGCAGCAGCAACAACATTTATGGATGAGTATCTTGCGGCAAACGGTAAAATTTATCTTACTTCAGGTAATGGAGTTCAGCACTTGCATGAAATAAATTACCCGGATAGCGCAGGCTTGGCATGTGATGTACAGCAAGATGCTGTTAGTTTAGGAGTGTGGCACTTTAGAGCCGTACCTAATCATCCTAATTACAACTTAGGCCCAGTTGTGGGAAGTGTTTGTGATAGTATAACAAGCATAGCAGAAATAAAACACGATTTCTTATTCAGCATTTCACCCAACCCAACAAGTGATGAATACATTAAGTTAGTTTATCTATTGCCACAAAACAAAGCTGGTGTGTTTGAGGTGTATAATATGACCGGGCAACTCGTTTACAAAATGAATTTACCACCATGGAGTACACTTCAGTTTGTAAAATTACCAGAGCTGAGTAATGGGGTTTATACTTGTGTTATTAGGAGTGGGTATGAACGTGTGGGGAAGAAATTGGTGTTTATGAAATGATGTCGTTTTAAAGTATATTTATTATGAAATAATTTTTAACGTTTCAAAAAGGATTATCTGATTTGAAAATGTATCAATTTGAAGATTTGAAAATGGAGGTTACAGGTACAACATACAGCTTTAGTGGAAGTTTCCTCCCCGACTTTGTCGGACAACCAACGCACGGAGTTAGCCCATTTGCAGGAATTGATTTATCCGATGTTGTTGTTAACATAGGTGAACCAGGTAGCACTCCCAATCATTTTTCAAATATGAATTTTGGAATAAAAGGATTTAGAAGCCATATTGAAGTAGTAAATAGCGACTTTCAAAGCATTTATACTGTTTCAGGTTATAACTCTAAATTGATAGGTACCGCTATCGTAAGTGAAGGTGATACTTCACTGATTGGGTTCTATGGTAGCCTGAGTGTATTACCGGTAAGCAATAACAACAATACCATTTCTAATTGCGAGCGCGGCGTTTATAAGGTCACGTAATCCCGTTTTACTTCAACTTCACCCCTTCCATCTTCTTTACTTCGCCGCGCTCATAAGTGGTGGTTAAAAGGAGTTCGCCACTTTCGTCCCAAACTTTCCAGTCACCTTCCTTCAAGCCTAAACGATAATTCCTTTCTTCCTTTGGTTTACCGCTATTAAAATAAAATTTATGGATTCCATTTTCTAGTCCTTCAAAATATTCGCCTTCAAAAGCCTTTTTACCGTCTGAATATAATTGAACCCACATGCCATCTTGATTTCCCTCCACATAGTTTCCTTCGGCAATGTATTCCCCGTTTTTATATTTCCAACTTCCTTCGCGCTTTCCATCTACCATATTTCCTTGAGCAATTAATGTTCCTGCTTCATCGTATTCTGTAGACATTCCATTTTCAACACCGCTCGAATAATTTTCTTCTCGTAATAATTTAGCATCCGGGTAAAACCACTTCCAGTTTCCGTCGGGTTTATTCTTTGAATAGTTTCCTTGCTGTTGAATTTGTTTATTCGGGTAATAAAATATCCATTGACCTTCACGTAATCCATCTTTAAAACTTCCTTCCCATTTTATGGTGCCGTCTTTATAAAAATATTTCCACTTTCCTTGTTGTCTCCCTTGCGCATCTACCGTTCCGCCTTCTGCATATACTTTATCTTTTTCGTAAAGTTTACTGATGGTAATATTTCCTTCTTTATCAAACTCTCTGTACACACCTTCTTTTACTCCATTAATAATATTCACCGAACTTTTTGGTCGACCGTTATTATGATAGTCGCGTTTAATATCTAATTTAACATTCGCTAATTCATCTTGCACTAATTCTCCTCTTTTCCATACTTCCATGCGCAATACAATTCCATCCGGACTCAACCACCTAAATACGCCGTTCTTCATATCGTCTTTCCAAACACCATCTTCCTTCACAACACCGGAAGGATAAAATTCTTTCCACGGACCTTGCTTAAAACCAAACTTGTCGTATCTGTTTATCTTTTCTTGCTTAACAAAAAATCCGTTTTTATAGGTGGTGAGTGTAATTATTCTACCTTCTTCCGAAAATTCTTTTGCAATACCATCTTCCAATCCTCCACTTAGTAAAATGGTTTTTTCTAAGTATCCTTTCTCATGAAAATAATGTGCAATACTATCGGTGATACCATTCACCATCCAACGTTGGATGTATACATTACCAGTTGGAAAATAATCGTACTGCCAACCACTTTTTATATTATTACGGTAATTAATATCTGAAGTTTTATTTCCCTCCTCATCATAAAAACTCCATAAACTATCGAGTTGTCCATTCACACGATTACCTTCCGATTTTAATGTTCCATTTTCATAATACGATTTCCAATAACCATCCGGCTGTCCGTTTTTAAAATTACCTTCCGAACTTAATTTTCCACTGGCATAATAGTATTTCATCGGACCATCTACTTGTCCAAATACTACTGATGATAAAAGAAGGAGTAAAATGAATATTCTTTTCATAGAGAATGCTAATATACAGCTTCGCTCTTTATGTATGTTATCTAAAATGTAAAATATATTATGATTTTGATTTTACAGTTTAGATAGCAAATCAAAAATTAGATGCTAATGTAATCTTACGGTAATAAATTAAGGCTTCGCACTAATTTCTAACATGCGTTGAAGTGGTTTAAGTGCATCATCAAACAATAAAGGATCAATTTGCACTTCAGGTAATTCATGTTTTAAACATAAATACACTTTTTCAAGCGTATTTAATTTCATGTGTGGACAATCATTGCAAGCGCAATTATTATTTGGTGGAGCTGGAATAAATGTTTTTCCTGGAGATGATTTTTCCATTTGATGTAAAATTCCACTCTCGGTAGCAACAATAAATGTAGTAGCTGGATTTTCCTTCGTAAAATTTAACATTCCTGTTGTAGATCCTATATAATCTGCTTGCTTAAGAACTAACTCTTCACACTCAGGATGCGCAATAAAAAGTGCATGAGGATGCAATGCTTTTAGCTTCGTAATTTTTTCCAGTGAAAAATTTCATGCACCATACATGCTCCATCCCATAATAATAAATCACGGCCCGTTTTTTTTGCTACCCAAGCTCCTAAATTTTTATCGGGAGCAAAGAGGATGGGTTTATCTTTAGGAACACTCTCCACCACTTTTATGGCATTACTGGAAGTACAAATAATATCGGTTTGTGCCTTAATGGCCGCCGAACAATTGATGTAACTGATCACCAAATGGTCGGGATGGGCTTCTCTAAATTTTCTAAACTCATCGGGTGGACAAGAGTCTGATAATGAACATCCCGCTCTAAAATCGGGCATTAAAACTTTCTTGGTAGGATTGAGTAATTTGGCTGTTTCGGCCATGAAATGAACTCCTGCAAAAACGATGATATCTGCCTCTGTCTTAGCCGCTTCCTGAGCTAAACCTAAACTGTCTCCAATATAATCCGCAATATCCTGAATATCAGAATCCTGGTAGTAGTGCGCTAAAATCACCGCATTCTTTTCCTTTTTCAGTAATTTAATGGCTTCAAAAAGGTCGAGGCGTGGGTCGACCGGTTCATTCACAAACCCTTGGGTATTTACTTCGGAAACGGTATTAAAATTCGACATGAGATTTACAGGATTACTTTGGCAAAAGTACAGGGTAAAAACGGAAAAAAGGGGATTGTTATTATTTAAAAACGGCTTCTAAAAATTGTCGAAAAACCATCAAGCATTTTAATCAACAGTATATATTATAATATATTTATTTAAATAATAATATATGTTAATAATGTACTGTTCATAATGTGTATTCCTTTTTATTGAAAGCATTGTGGAGTTGAGTTATTAGGCTTTATTCACAATTTTGAAAGATGAATACATAGGTTAAATAGCTGATTAATAAACTTACCTTGTAATTACTAACAGTTGTTAATAAAGGTAGATGTTAACTAATTGTGAATAGAAATAAGTTCATTTCCGTGTATAAGAAAGTTCACAAAGACTAGGAAAAAGGATGCTAATTTTTGGTTTAGAATAACCCATGATTAAGCCATACAGGTTTATCATTTCCAAATAATCTTATAGAATAGATATACACAGGTTTTTGCGTTATGAACACAGGTATGAACAATTTCATTTGTCATTTATATTTTTGGTAACTTATAATTTTCGCTTCGAATATTGTTGGGATACTCGATATTATAGATACTCGATTATGGACATTTTGATCGAGCATCAGCATCGAGCTTCGAGCATCCAGTCTCATCTAAAAACAGACTAACTTTGTGGCGATGATTTTATTGACTCCAACCAAATTTCAAGACTACGAACTTATTGACTGTGGTGACTTTGAGAAACTAGAACGCTTTGGTAAGTACACTACCATCCGACCAGAACCTCAAGCGGTATGGAGTAAAAAATGTCTAATAACGAATGGGATAAAAAGCCCATGTTCGTTTTGTCCCCAAGAGTAGTTCGGCCGGAACTTGGCAGAAGTTAAAGGAGATGCCCGATCAGTGGAGAATACAATATGATTTTAATAAGAGTGAAAAAATTGTTTTTAGATTGGGTCTCACATCCTTTAAACATGTAGGTGTTTTTCCAGAACAAGCGGTAAACTGGGAATACATCTATGAAAACGTGAAAAGCATCAGTAAGAAAGTCGAAAAACCAAAAGTTTTAAATCTGTTTGCTTACACTGGTGGATCTTCCTTAGCAGCCAAAGCGGCAGGTGCCGACATTACCCATCTCGACTCTATTAAACAAGTGGTTTCTTGGGCGAGAGAAAATATGGAGCTAAGTAATTTGGATGATATTCGCTGGTTGGTGGAAGATGCGATGACCTACGTGAAACGCGAGGTGAAACGAGGAAAGAGATACCATGGAATTATTTTAGATCCACCCGCATTTGGTCATGGTCCCAATGGTGAAAACTGGAAGCTTGAAGAAATGATCAATGAAATGATGAAATGTGTTTCCGAATTATTAGAACCCGAAAATTCATTCTTAGTGTTGAATACATATTCCCTCGGATTTTCTTCACTCATCATTAAGAATTTAATTGAAGAGCATTTTGAAAAGAGAGCATCTTCCGCTGAAATAGGAGAAATATATTTACAAGCTACAAGTGGTGTTGTTTTGCCTTTAGGAGTGGTGGCGAGAATTTGTCTGCGTTTGGGTCTATTAAAAGGGCTGAAGAAAATACCCATAAATACAAATTACACGTTTTTTCCAGATCAAGCTTACCTAAAACGGCTTTTCATTATTTTAACTTGAAGTCTAACTTTATAATTTAAAAAAAATCGACAATCACCTAAATTTCATTGTACATTTCCGTTATCTAAATTAGCCACCCCTACATTTGTAGAATGTCCACCGCCGAGAATAATTACCGTGAGTTGCTGGAAAAGCTGGACGCTTTCATCCGGAAGTTTTATACCAATCAATTGATGCGAGGGGGTATTTATGCTTTTACGCTCTTGTTGGTGTTTTTTATTTCGATTACACTTCTTGAATCTTTAGCTTGGTTTAATCCGACGGTTAGATCCGTTTTGTTTTATTCTTATCTCCTTTCAACAGGAATTGTACTCTGGAAACTAGTGCTAACTCCTTTATTCAAACTTTATAAGCTGGGTAAAACCATTAGTCATACGGAAGCTGCCAATATCATTGGAGAACATTTTCAGCCCATCCGTGATAAACTGTTAAATACCCTCCAGCTCCACGACCAAGTAAATCAGGAGCCCGAGCATTTGTCGTTGATTCATGCATCCATCAACCAAAAAAGTGCTGAGCTGCGACCTATATCATTCTCATCAGCCATCGACTTAAGAAAGAATAGAAAGTATTTGCCCTATGCTGCATTCCCTCTTCTAGCACTTATCATTATTTTGTTTGCTGCGCCCAGTTTAATTACTGATCCTGCCAGTAGATTATTACATCACACTCAAAAATTTTCGAAGCCAGCACCCTTTCAATTCCACGTGACAAACGATAAGCTTCAAGTAATACAATTCGACGATTTTACCATCGATGTAAAAATGAGTGGAAGTGAAATTCCCAGAGATGTTTTTGTAGAGGTGGGCGACAATACTTTTAAATTGGAGAAAGAGAATTTAGAGAAGCTTCATTATACCTTTAGAAACGTTCAGGGAATACGAACTTTCGCTTGATGGCAGATGGATTTTATTCAGATGAATATACACTCGCAGCAGTTCCGAATCCGGTGTTAGTTGATTTTTCAGTTCAACTTGATTACCCAGCCTATTTAGGTCGTAAAAATGAGACGATAAAAAATACAGGCGACCTCTTAATTCCTGCCGGAACTCGTGCCACGTGGAACATCGGAACACAGAATACAAAAGAACTTCGTATACGCTTTGCCGATAGTACATATACGTTGAAAGAAGGAGAAAAAAATAATTATTCATTGGTGCGAAAATTACTTTCTAGCAGTGGATATACTATCAGCACACAAAACGAATTTATTCAGTCGAAAGATTCGGTAGCCTATGTGATCAACGTAATACCCGATCAGTATCCGCAGATTGAAGTAGAAGAACAAAGAGACTCTAACTCCTACCAAAGAATTTATTTCAGAGGAATGGTAATGGACGATTATGGTTTAAGTAAACTTCAATTCAGATATCGTTTTTTAAAGAAAGAAGGGCAAGACGTGCAAGAAGAAGCGAAAGCCAGCGCGCTAGGGATGAATAAAGGCGTTGCTCAAGATCAGTTTTATCATTTCTGGGATTTGGCCACCCTACAGTTAAACGCTGGCGATGAGCTTGAATATTATTTTGAGGTTTGGGACAACGATGGGGTTCATGGACCCAAGAGCGCTCGCTCGACTTCCAATATTTTTAAAGCACCAAGCTTGCAAGAACTGGCAAAAGAGAATGAATCGAGAAACAAATCTTTGAAGGAGGATTTAAGCGAAAGCATTAAAAAAGCGAAGGATCTACAAAAGGACCTAAGCAATCTCAATAAAGATCTTCTGAATAAAAAGAATCTAAGCTACGAGGATCGTAAAAAGGTAAGCGACATTCTTAATCAACAAAAAGAGTTAGAGAAGAAAGTTGCCGAGATCCAAAAGCAGCAAGAAGAAAATGCCAAGCAACAAAATGAGTTTCGTGCGCCCGATCCTGAATTAGCCCAAAAGCAGAAACAGCTAGAAGAGCTCTTTGAAAAATTGATGTCGCCCGAAATGAAAAAGATGATGGAAGAGCTGGAGAAGATGATGGCACAACTCGACAAACAGAAACTCCAGGAAATGACAGAGAAAATGAAACTCGACAGCAAGGACCTGGAAAAACAACTTGATCGCACCCTTGAACTTTTCAAACAACTCGAGCTCGAACAGAAAATGAAGGAAACGGCAGAGAACCTTGAAAAGCTCGCCGAAGAACAAGAAAAACTCGCTGATAAAAACGATCAGAAAGATGCGGAAAGCGAAAAATTGAAAGAAGAACAAAAGGAGTTAAATAAGGATTTTAAGGACATCCAAAAGAGCCTTGACGATATTGAAAAGAAAAACGAAGAGCTGGAGTATTCTCAAGAGTTGAAGGATTTTGACAAAGAAGAGGAGTCCATCCAAGAGGACATGCAAGACAGCGAGAAACAACTTTCCGACGGAAAAAAGAAGAGCGCTAAGCAAAGTCAGAAAAAAGCAGCTGAGAAAATGAAAGACCTCAGCGAAAAAATAAAGAAACAACAGAAAGAAAAGGAAGAAGAGCAGAACGAAGAAGACATGCAGGCCATGCGCGCTTTGTTGGAAAACTTATTACGCTTTAGTTTCGATCAAGAAAAGTTGATGGAAAATCTGAAAGGTGTTGATATCAACAATCCGCAATACTTAAAAATGGCTCAAGAGCAACGCAAATTAAAGGACGATGCTAAGATTTTGGAAGACTCGTTGCTTGCATTAAGTAAGAGAGTCGTTCAGATAAGTTCGGCGGTAAATGAGCAAATCACCGACATTAACGCAAATACCGAAAAGGCGCTTTCTAACCTTCAAGATAGGTATGTGCCCCAGGCCAGGGCCAACCAACAGTTTATTATGACCGCGGTGAACAATCTTGCACTAATGTTAAGTGAAAGCCTGGATCAAATGCAGCAAGAGCAGAAAGAAAGTGATGCAAGTTGTAAAAAGCCAGGTCAAGGAAAACCAAAACCCGGATCAGGAAAGCCAAAGCCCGGACCGAGCGCAGGTGATATCAAAAAGATGCAGGAGAAGCTGGGGCAACAACTCAAAGAGATGAAAGAGAAGATGGAGAAAGGACAAAAACCCGGAGGAAAGCCGGGCGAAGGAATGAGTGAAGAGTTGGCTCGTATGGCGGCTCAGCAAGAAGCCCTTCGAAACGCCATCAACCAACTGAATATGCAAGAGAATAAGGACGGGCAAGGAAAGTTGGGTGATTTAAGTAAGTTGGCAGAGCAAATGGAACAGAACGAGAAAGATATTGTCAACAAGCGTATTAGCGAGCTTACCATGAAGCGCCAACAAGAAATATTAACCCGTTTGTTAGAATCAGAGAAAGCAGAAAGAGAAAGAGAACAAGAAGAGCGGCGAGAATCTAACGAAGCGCGTGACATACATCGTACACCGCCACAGTTCACAGAGTTCATGAAAATGAAGGGTCGTGAAACGGAATTGCTCAAAACCATCCCCCCTGGATTTAATGGGTTTTATAAGAACTTGGTAAACTCTTATTTCCAGAACCTGCAGAACTAATGAATTCCATCCTATTCGTTTGTCGACTAGGAGGTACTAATTACGAAGGACAGAGAAAGTTGACAATATAACCTAACACCCATCGGTTAGTAAAAAACTTTTCTAGTACATTCGCACCTGCAGGAACTTTGTAGTTTCGTAGTCTTAAGAATCAATAAAGTCCATTTCGGTGGATAGTGACAAAGAAAAAGGCAGTTTCAGCAACATGATTCACATGAACACAGAAAAGCAGACCTCAACTATGCAAATTGCCTCACAGCCAGAGAGCATCAATCAGGTAGAAAAGCTCATTGACGAGATTAAAGCCGAGAATAATTTACATGAAGAGTGTTATGGTAATATTTTAGTAGCCGTAACAGAAGCCGTAAATAATGCCATCCAGCACGTTTGATCATTATATATGTCCGCCCTCATTTCATTTTTTAATGCAGATGTGTCCTACGTTTTGCGAAGCAAAGGCGGGATCCGATTGTGGCTATCTGATGTAGTCAAAAAAGAGGGTTTTCGTCTCGGAGAATTAAGTATTATCCTCTGTAGTGATGAGTATTTATTTAAGATGAATGTTCAGTATCTTAAACACAAGACCTACACTGATATAATCACCTTCGATCAGTCAGAAAGCAAAGAGGAGGTTTCCGGGAGCTTTATATTAGTATTGATCGAATCAAAGACAACGCTAAGACATTAAATGTCAATATTATAGATGAGATTCATCGCGTTATTGTTCATGGCGCTCTTCATTTATGTGGATATGGAGATAAGGACTCGAAATCGAAGTCGAAGATGACTCAGAAGGAGAATTTTTATCTTCTAAAAAGAAAGTTTTTGTAGTTCCACGTGTCCAAGCACTCGTTAAATTAGCTCAATTTATTCGATGATTTCATTTTATTTAGACGAGATGTCGGCACTCGACAAGCAACTGCATTTTCTAAAGTGCACATTTACTTGTTTATAACTCAGTTTATTAATTGTTGATATGCTTGTATAATTGTTTGATATACAGTATATTTGTTTTTATACACATACTGTGTATAGCATAATATAGAGTTTCACGTGGAACAATGAATAATCAAACATACGATGTAATTGTGGTTGGCGCAGGTCACGCAGGTTGTGAAGCCGCAGCCGCAGCTGCCAATATGGGATCAACTGTTTTGTTGATGACCATGAACATGCAAACCATAGCTCAGATGAGTTGCAATCCGGCTATGGGTGGAATTGCCAAAGGGCAAATTGTGAGGGAAATTGATGCTTTGGGAGGGTATTCGGGTATAGTAAGTGACCGTTCTGCAATCCAGTTTAGGATGTTAAATAGGTCGAAAGGGCCAGCGATGTGGAGTCCGAGGACACAAAATGACCGTATGCTCTTTGCTGCAGAGTGGAGGAAGATGTTAGAGCAAACGCCAAATGTCGACTTCTGGCAGGATATGGCTAATGGGATTGTCGTGGAACACGGAAAGGTAACGGGTGTAAAAACCTCTATGGGGCTCGTTTTTAAAACACGGTCTGTCGTGCTTACAAACGGCACTTTCTTGAATGGAATTATCCACATAGGCGAGAATCAATTTGGTGGCGGCAGAACGGGCGAAAAGGCCTCTACGGGCATTACAGAACAGCTCGTTGAGCTGGGTTTTACCAGCGGCAGGATGAAGACAGGCACTCCGCCCAGGATTGATGGTCGATCTTTAGACTATTCCAAGATGGAAATACAGGAAGGCGATCCCATTCCTGGGCGCTTTAGCTTTACCAAAACTCCCCTTCCGACCACCCAAAGACCTTGTCATATCACCTATACAAACGAGCAAGTACACGATATTTTAAGGACGGGGTTTGAGAAATCGCCCATGTTTACGGGTCGAATTCAGGGTCTGGGACCAAGGTATTGTCCAAGTATTGAAGACAAGATTTCGCGCTTTGCAGATCGGGATCGACATCAATTATTCGTTGAACCCGAGGGTTGGGATACCGTTGAGATTTATGTGAACGGGTTCTCCTCTTCCCTACCCGAAGATGTTCAATTGAAAGCTTTGAGGCTAATCGAGGGTTTTGAAAACTGTAAAATGTTCCGTCCGGGATATGCCATCGAGTACGATTATTTTCCGCCCATACAACTTAAGCATACGCTTGAAACGAAGCTGGTGGAGGGATTATATTTTGCTGGACAGATCAACGGAACGACCGGATATGAGGAGGCGGCCTGCCAAGGATTGATGGCAGGAATCAATGCCCATCGAAAAGTAAAGGGCGAGTCAGAAGTTGTGTTGAGTCGATCCGATGCTTATATCGGAGTTTTAATTGACGACCTAATTACCAAAGGAACAGATGAGCCTTATCGCATGTTTACAAGCCGAGCAGAATTCAGAACTTTACTGCGTCAAGACAACGCAGATTTGAGATTAACACCATTAGGATTCGAGATCGGATTAGCAACAAAAGAGAGATTTGAGACTGCAAAATCCAAAGATGTTGACTATCAATCAATTATAAAATCCATAAAGGAGACGTCAATTTCTCCAGATGATGTAAATCCGTGGTTGGAAGAATTAAAAACGGATCCAATCAGGCAAAAATTAAAAATTGTGAATATTTTGAGTCGACCACAAGTTGGACTCAACCAAATGATGACAGCGATTCCCGTTGTTAAAAGTATGGTGGAGGCTATTTCGATGGACGAAGAAACGATTGAACAAGCCGAGATAAATATCAAATATGAAGGCTATATTGAACGTGAGTTCGAGTTAGCAGAGAAGATGAATCGATTGGAAAATGTTACCATACGTGAAGACATAGACTATTCAAGAATTAATAGTTTGAGTAATGAAGCCAGGCAAAAGTTCACTGAAATTAGGCCAAAGACTCTCGGTCAAGCCAGTCGAATCTCGGGTGTAAATCCAGCAGATATATCGATATTGATGGTTTATATAGGGAGATAAAAAATTCCAAAATTGCTGTGTGAAAGGCGTAGTTCCACGTGGAACTAACCGTTAGTAAACCTTCGACGCTTGTGAAAATGGAGTTAACGGACAAGATTCGTGCGAAGCCTCATGGGTCAATTATCGGAAGAATCTTTATTGAGAAAGGTGTTCCAATGAAATGTTCTTTAAACGGCGACATTCTCCATACAACATATTGGTTAACGATAGATTCTGAGAAATATTTACGCCAAAAAGTGCCTTTCGGGGTTTAAAATCAATGAATTTGGTGTTAAAATAGACCGTTAGTAAATGCGCTGCGCATCTTAAACTTGTTTCACCAGGAACAGTCTTTCACTCGGTCTAAAATGAGCTTGAGGAAGTTCACACTGCGGGATTATGCGAAATAAAGGCTGTATAATTCTACTCGAACACAGAGTATAAAACCATGAAAAACATTACTTTTGTAGAGTGAAGAGCGTCTAACGTTGACGCATATACGAAAACATGGCTGAACTGCTTGAACAGTGTCCAATCTGCGGACATACGGGGTATGATCCCTATCTTAAAGTTAAAGATTATACCGTTTCGGAAGAGGAGTTTCAGCTTGTGAAGTGCCTTTCCTGCGACTTAGTATACACCAACCCTCGCCCCGAACAAAGTTTAATAGGCAGGTACTATAAATCAAATGATTATATAAGTCATACCAACAATAGCGAAGGTCTGATGAATCGTTTGTATCAAATAGCTCGAAAGCGAGCCATTCGCACCAAACTTGAATTTATTGATGCCTTAGCTCCGGAACCACGCACACTGTTGGACTATGGATGTGGAACAGGAGAATTCTTGGCTGCAGCAAAAGCAGACAATTGGATCTGTGCAGGTTTAGAGCCTGACGACGACGCCCGAAAACTTGCTATTGATAATCATCTATTAAATGTTGACCATCCGAAGCACCTAAAGGACATGCCCGCGGGACAGTTTGGAGCGATTACACTTTGGCATGTATTAGAACATGTGCACGACCTTAAGGAAACCATTGATTACCTCAAACGATGTCTAAGTTCAAAAGGAGTTTTGGTAATAGCTGTTCCCAACAGAACAGCCTATGAAGCAGAAATTTATGGCCCATATTGGGCTGCATACGATGTTCCACGTCATTTATACCATTTCAGCAAAAAGCCAATGCTTAAACTCATGGAAAATGCCGGCTTTATGTGCGATAGCATCCAACCTCTTTTCTTTGATCCCTTTTACATTTCATTGTTGAGTGGTGGCTATAAAAATGGATCGAAAAACTTTATCACTGCGATCTGGCATGGAATACAAACAACCATCAAAGGAAAAAATGATATTGAAAAAAACTCTTCCTTACTGTACGTTTTCACGAAAAAATAATGTCATAAAACAGATTGCTCATTTATGATTGAAGACCTAAAATTTGTGCTTAAGTAAGTGTTCAAGCCCATCCATAGTAACAAAAGCCGCTGAAAAATTCATACATTTTCGCACTTTATTTTTAATAAAAAACACTATTTTTATTCTCTAATTCCATCACCATGAAAAAAATTCTATTGATTTTATTGCTGCTTAGCAACCAACTTCTCTTTGGTCAAATTACGATTAATAGCTCAAATCTTCCAACTGCCGGACAAACCTGGATTGAGGCCTCAGATGAGTTTTATAATGCCAATATCACACCCGGGGGCGCTAATCAAACCTGGAACTATACTGGACTTTTAACAACAACAATCGATACAACAATCCTTTTAACCTCCGCAAGTACTCCATATGGTGCTTCTGATTATCCGGCTTCTAATTTAGCGATACACCAAGCAGAAGATAGCACGTATCTCTACATTACCAGTAGCGCTTCAGGATTTTATTTAGATGGATACTATTTTTATAATGCACAACCACCCTTTGGACAAAATAAATTTGCATTTTCGCCCACCTATCGATTTGTTCCTACTCCATTTACCTACCTTGATAATTACCTAAGCACCTATAAATATGTAATTGATATTGACACCGCCTTACCCTATATTAGATTTGTTCATCAAGTAAATGTTAATTTTTTGTGTGATGGATATGGAGCGCTACAATTGCCTGGTGTTACACATCCAAATACATTACGGATTAAGCAAACAGAAACATCCATTGACAGCTTGTTAGCGGATACAGCTGGGAACGGAAACTATTTTTCTTTTTCCCCTCCTACAGTAGAACAAACAACAAGTTACCGATGGTTTAAGGCAACACAGCCTTCCATTGTTTTGACGCTCGAAGCGGATAGCGCAGGCACACAGTGTAACCGCAGTACCTATATGTATAATTTCATAACGTCTGTAACAGAAACTCCGTTTATAGAAGTTAAGGTAAGCGTGTTTCCTAATCCAACCAGTAATTTAGTTCATGTGCTTCTTCCTCAGGAAGGATCTCAAAAAGATGTATTCCAGCTTTGTGATATTAACGGAAAAGTGATTCGTGAAACATCATTAAAAGGAATGAAACAATATTCATTCTATGTAAACAATCTTCAAAGTGGTGTTTATATGTGGACCGTAAATAGTTTGAACACAAGCGGAAAATTGGTGGTGGAGTAAAAGAAAAATTTTGAAATTCTAATTACTCAATCCACCAACAAACTCTCTGCAAACTTTTTACTTACTGTTGTTCGGAGATCTTTGCCGATCTGAAGTAACATCGAACTATCAAATGGAATAATGTCCAATATTTTTATTTTGGTTCCAATGCTTATGGAAAGTTGTTCGAGGTATTGAAGAAAAGCGGAAGAAGTATCTTTTACCGCAACCACCCTGCAGCTTTTACCAATTTCAATTTCCGACAAAAGTGTTTTCACGGTTGTTGGAATTTCTCCGTTCGACTTCGGAATTGGATCGCCGTGTGGATCATATTCGGGATGACCTAAAAACGAATCCAAACGATCGGCCAATTCAGGATGTTTCACGTGTTCGAGCTGTTCGGCAATATCGTGAATCTCATCCCAAGAGTAATTGAGTTTTTCTAGTAAAAACACTTCCCACAAACGATGATTGCGGATGATGGCAACCGCCTCCTTTTGTCCGCGCTCTAACAGTTTTGCCCCTTTAATCTTATCGTAGGAGATCAGTTTTTTTTCACTGAGCTTCTTAATCATATCAATCACCGAAGCCGCACTCACCCCCATCTCTTCAGAAATGGCTGTTGGCGAAATTTTTTGTTTTTTATTTAGGGATAAACGGTAAATAGCCTTTAAGTAGTTCTCTTCAGTTAAAGATCGCATGGTTTCATGTGGAATAAGGTTCAAAATTAATAAATTCTAATTTATATAATTAGACAAGTCTAATTTATTATATTTGTCAAGTCAAATAATTAGAAGAAACCTATAAGGACGATGAGAAATAAGTATATATTCATATCAATACTCCTGTTGGTGGCTTTCGCCCTAAGTTCATGTGAGAAATTTTCTCCTGCCGCTCCAGCAGAAGATGAAATTTTAGATGGGCCTGTTGAAGGTCTTACTCTGGGACAAACAGCTCAATTTTTGAGGGGCGATATCGCTTTTAACTCCCGTATTTTTACAGCGGCCACAGGCTTAGGATCTATCTTTGTTGCTTCAAGTTGTGGTGCATGTCATGCAGGCGACGGTAAAGGACATCCATTTACCACCTTAACCCGATTTGGACAAACCGACAGTACAGGAAATCACTTTTTGCATTTAGGCGGACCACAACTTCAAAATCGAGCGCTTCCCGGCTATGTTCCCGAACAGATTCCACAAGGAGCCACTTTTAGTAAAATTACGCCTCCTGGAGTTACCGGTTTAGGCTTTTTGGAGATGGTTTCCGATGCTGATATAATGGCTTATTCTGATCCAAATGATGCGAATGGAGATGGGATATCAGGAGTGCCGAACTGGATTAGTATTCCATCTTATGTTGTTCCCGCTACAACTGCAATTCAACAGAATGGGAAATACATGGGGCGTTTTGGAAAAAAAGCTGCGGTGTATAATTTATTGCAACAAACTGCGAATGCCTATAATCAAGATATGGGGATCACTACTATTTTTGAACCCAAAGATGTTTTTTCTTTACAAGAGATTGATCCGGAAATTTCAACTCAAGAAGTTCTTGATGTTGTTTTTTATGCACAAACATTAAAGGCGCCCATCCAAAGAGATCAGAATAACGCCGATGTGCTTTTAGGGAAGCAATTATTTAAAGATATTGATTGTGCGGGATGTCATCGTCCCATGTACACTACAGGGCCTTCTTCAATAGAAGCATTATCTAATAAAACAATTTATCCGTATACCGATTTATTATTGCATGACATGGGTGCTAGTCTTGATGATGGTTACACAGAGGAAATGCCAAAACGCATGAGTGGAGAACGCCGGCATTATGGGGGTTGGGGTTGTCTCCCAAATCGCAAGGAGGACAGTTCTTTTTGATGCATGATGGAAGAGCATCAAGTATCGAAGAAGCGATTCTAATGCATGGTGGAGAAGCCTCTGGAAGCAAACAAAAATATCAAGCACTTTCTGCTGCTGAAAAAGGAGCCATATTGAAGTTTTTGAATTCGCTTTAAGGCGATTATTTTTGGATGAAGGGCAACGTCACTCTTGAGAATGTATAGAGTTATTTGGAAGCCATTCGTGGAACTTTGTGCTGTCACGCCTAATTGCAAAGGAGTCTTTTTGGTACGTCTTTCAGCAATAAGTTAAGTCAAAAGTATTGATGGGTTCTGTTTTTTTTATTACGTTTGTTTTCAAACTTCCTAATCTCAAATCGATGAAAAAAAATCTACTTACGCTATTGCTAGCTTTTATCCTTGGAAACTCCCTGATGGCACAGAATTTAATTCAAATGACCTTACCATCTCAAGGCACAACGCTTTCTGGAAATGTGAGAGGGTATTGGTTCGAAGCACCTACTTGCTTTACCATTACAGGTGTAGAGGTTCCGATGGACGCCTCCTCGGGCTTACAAAGCATCGCGATTTTAAGATTAGACTCTGCGCCGCCCATTTATTCTGCCGTGACGAATAATTTTACGGTGCTTTTTCTTACACAAAACGACACTTCAGCTGGGATAATTCCTGTTAATATTAAAGTTGGCGTTGGGGAGTACATTGGAATTCTTGGATACAGAGGTGTAATTAATTCTTATGGAGCGTCACCATTTCAAACGAATATTGGAAATTTTGCTTTGACATTAAATCGCATGGGGATGCAGTTTAATTTGACCACAATGGCGCCTCAAGATTTATGGAGTGAGCCTACCAATTTTAATTTAAGTCGTGTCTGGATGTATTACGACACTACGTATACTATAACCGCAGCACATCAATGGCAAGGAGGAACGAACTATTCCTTTAGCAATGGATCTACTGCTTTAGCCACATCAATTTGGGATTACGGTGATGGGTCACCGTTAGACACCGCATATAATCCAACGCATACTTATGCCAGCCCAGGAATCTACACGGTATGTTCATATCTTACGGGAGTGTGTGTAAGCGATACGTCCTGCACCACATTGACTATTTGTCCTGCGCCTGCATTGGCGGCATATAGTTATGTAACCACTTATCCGACGGTAGATTTTACCGACGCCTCTCAGAATGCAGCAAGTTATAGTTGGGATTTTGGAGATGGGTCTCCTTTGGATAACACCCCCAATCCTTCTCATACGTATTCAACTTTTGGTACTTATCAAGTTTGTTTAACGGTTACAGATACTTGTGGAGAAACCCATACGGATTGTAAAAGTATTTCAGTTTGTCCGGCGCTAATTCCAGTAAGCTTAGGAACCGATGTTTCGGCTTGTGGCAGTGCGGTATTATCCCCTCAATTTCCTAACGCTACTTATTTGTGGAATACAAATGCAACAACGGCTCAAATAACGGCGACATTAAGTGGTAGTTATCATGTAATCGTAACCGACGTAAATGGATGTTCGGGAGCTGATACGGTGGATGTTGTTATTAATCCATTACCCGTTGTCGACCTAGGTCCTGATTTAGGGCAGTGCGGTACTTCGGCAACGTTAGATGCTCAGAATCCGGGATTAAGTTATTTGTGGAGTAATTCTGCAACGACACAAACAATTACAGTATCAAACAACGGGACGTATACCGTTACAGTAACCGATGGATTTGGATGCAGTAATAGTGACGCAATTGTAGTAGCATTACTGACTATTCCTCCTGCCAACCTGGGGAATGATTTTACAATGTGTCAAGGCGTCACCGCAATTAGCACTCAGGCGGGTGCCGGTTACACTTATTTATGGAATACAGGATCAACGGTTGGCTCAATTAGCATTAACACAGGTGGCACATATTGGGTTGTAGTTACCGCGAGCAATGGTTGCTCCGCAAGCGATACTATTGTCGTTACGATGAATGCACCAGCAGTAAGTTATGTTGAAACACAAACGCTACTTTGTGTAAACTCAAGTCCCATTCTGCTAACACCAGGTACGCCTACAGGTGGTGTTTATTCGGGTCCAGGTGTTACGGGTAATATGTTTAATCCAACGACCGCTGGTGTCGGAAACAAAAATGTAATTTATGCGGTTACGGATTCTGCCGGTTGTGTGGGACGAGATACGAGTGTGATTGTCGTTGATCCTTGCTCAGGCGTAGCAGAGTTAAATGAAATAGGCTTGCAACTTTATCCAAATCCGAGCAATGGAATTTTCACTATTAAATTTACAAAGCTTGTTGACGAAATAATAATTACCGATGCCATAGGAAAAGTGATTGAGACTATCATCCCATCGGGTCAGCAACTAGAGTTTGATTTAAGCAAGAAGACTTCAGGGAGTGTATTTTATAAATGTTACCTGTGCCGATAAAAAAGTATTCGTTGCCCTTTATGATAAAGAAATAAAAAAAATAATTTTAGAAGAGACCTCTGTTATTTCAACAGAGGTCTCCTTTAATAAATGGACTCATCATGAAAAAATTAGAGTCCCATTTAGTTTTGTAAAAAAGAAGAAATAAGGGTTTTGATATTAAAGTTATCTTACCTTCGATAAAAAAAATTATGCGTAAAATTGCTTTAACACTCCATTTAGTTTTTTCATCCGTTTTTCTGATTGCCCAATCTGGAAATTATAATCGACTGATGACAACAGCTGGACCTTCGAGCGTAGCTTCTGTTGTGAAAGACGACAGTACGAATTATTACTTGTGTGGAGATGTTAACTACCAAGCCGGAATGTTTATGAAGACAGACTCACTTTCTAATATTATTTGGTCTCGAAAGTATGATATGGGCGGTATATTTTCAACTGAGATTAAGTTTCGACACCTTCTTGCTTTGGTCGATAGTTCATATTTATTATGTGGAAGTGTATTTAACACTTCCACAAATAGAGAGGATGGCCTTGTGGTAAAAGTGAATCAATATGGCGATACGATTTGGTCACGAAGAACCGAAATCCCTAATTCCAGTTTAATTTTTAATTCAGTCAGCATTTCAAAGGAACATGGTTTTTATTTATATGGAAATATGAATACAATTGCTAGCCTAAGTCAACATTTTGCTTTAAAAATGGATAGCACTGGAAATGTGATTTGGTCGAATATTTACAGTACAAATTTTCAAACAAATACGGCAAGAAATATTTATACAACACCTGACAGCGGAGCCATTTTAATAGGCACCGCTATTGATTTATCTGGGAATAGTGGAGGAGGTTCGTTAATTAAATTGGAAAAGACGGGCCAAGTTGAATGGTCAAATTATTATAGCAATAGCACGATTCAAACAGGAGAGGATCTTGCAATTTTGTCTGATGGATACCTCTGTCTTTTTAATAGTTCATTAGGAACAAAATTGGCGAAAATCGATCAAAATGGAATTATAACAAGAGATACCTCGATTAATCATTATTCCAATAATCAAACTGGTGGCGAGAAAACCAGTAGATTAATTTTACTTGCCGATAGCAGTGTTATTTTATTGTCAGGAACAGAAACAGAAGGAAATATTTCCAAATTGGATCCATCGTGGAATGTAATATGGTCAAGAAATATAATGATGCGTTGTTATGATGTGCTGGAAACGAATGCTAAGGAACTACATATTATTGGAGGAGGGCCGCTCTTTGGAGTTTTTCAACCAATTCCCGACATTCATTTTTTAGATCAGGAGATTGGAATCGTTCACACAGATTCATTGGGAACAATTGTAAATTGTCTTTTCAATAAAAATGCTTTTATGTTTTCCGATTCCATTTCAACCAGTGCTTTAAGCACTACAACTGTCTCTTCAGGACAAACCTATTCAGTGGTTGTTTTAAGTTCTTTGATGGCCGGTTTGTCAACTAATAATTGTGTAACTGTTTATGGTAGTTTAGGAGAGCACACCCCTATTAATACATTAAAGGTTTCCCCAAATCCAACGAACGGATCTTTTGTAATTGAAAATATATTTAAAGAGAAGGTGTCCATAGACTTGTATACAATTTTATTTGATAAAATAGTATGCACGGAATCTTCAGAGGAAAATATTAATGTAGATATATCAAATTACCCTGCAGGAATTTACTTTGCACTGGTGACAAGCGCTAGTGGGAAATCGGGATTTTCTAAGGTGATAAAAGAGTAATTTATAACATCAGATTAAATTAATATACGAGAAGGCGAGTGTAATAAATACTTTTATCTACAATATCAGTAATCTTAATGAAATAGATTCCACTCAACAAAGACTCACGTTGAAGCAGGTACGAAGACCCTTTAAATGTTTTGTTCCCGACTACTTTCCTCCCGCGCGTATCCATTAATTCAAGAACATGAGCGTGGTCTTTGTTTCCTTCAAAAAGCAATAAAGTACTTTCAATCATTGGATGTGGACTTAATTGGATAGAACCAATTTCGCTGTATTCCAGCGTAGAAATTCCTACCGTAGAATTACTAAATGTGGTAAGAGTGGTATTGGTAACAATAGGTGGATTAAAATCAAAAAAGATATTGGCCTTATTTGTTACAGTAGTTGGATCTGTATTGTTTGGGTTTCCCTTCACTCTGAAATAAACATAACCATGACTCTCTGGTTCGTTCACATTACTGTCCGGCAAAAGGATATCATCAAAATGGAATCGCATCAACTCACCTCCAATCTTTTCAATCCAGCACACATGTGAGGTGGCGATAACATAGAGACTATTTATATTTAGACCGGAAGAAATGGTGTCGGTAACAACTACAGTAAAGGCGGTGTCATTTCCCGTATTTTGGAATCGGATCAGATAGCGTAATTCAGTATCCATATCAACGCGATGATTTGCGCCAACACCTTCTGGAGAAACCGTTTTGTCATTGGGGTCGAACGAACAGCGAATCAGAAAAGCCTCGTAACTGGTATCCGCACATAACACTGTTCCTGTACCGTCAAATGAAGCGGTAGTTGTTGAAGTATATAATGTAATTCCATTGCCAGGAAGAGTAAAGAATGAAGTGAATGATCGCGTTTCGAAGGGCATAAGATTTGAAAATGTAAACGAAATACTATTTCCTGAAATGCTACCAGCGGGAGTTGATGAAGTGTATACCATCAATGGATCGAAATTAAAAGTGACAGTTCCTGAATCAATATAAGTTCCCTGATTGGTGATGCTTGTATGAAATCCAACATTTGTATTACACCTGGGTAATGAAGAAAACGTGGAAGTGGAAATAGAGTGAAACATAGAATCTGGAGCCAGTGCAAAATTGAGTCCTGAAATATTTGAAGATCCAACGGTGACAGCATGCGAAAACAAACCGTTGCTTACAGAAAAACCATTGGTGGACAGGTGCGCTAAGGTAATCATTGCACCTGAAGAATCCCCCAACACATAATCACCATTTTGATCCGTATAGAACACTTGTCCTGACGGCTGTTTTTCTATTTGTTGGTTCGCCAATGGGATATCATTCACGCCATATACACTATCGTTATCAACGTCAAAAAAAGCTTTTCCAGAGAGCGAATAAATATTCACGCCCCCATAATTTAAGATAACAGTATCGATACTTCCGCAACCTAATGTGTCGTAAACACTAAGAACATAAATACCAGCAGCAAGTCCACTCAGAACAGAGGTGCTAGCACCATTATTCCACTGATAATAATAAGGAGCGAATCCGCCTGTAACAGCGGCGGTAATGGAGCCGTCGGTACAAGTTGGACATGTAGGATTAATAATATTAAAATTAACTTGCAACGGATTACCCCATGAACTCACCGTAATATTCGCAGCTCCGGTACAGATAGTTCCCGGATTATCCGTTACACTAAAAGAGTAATTTCCAGGGGCTAAATTGTTTATCGTTAGTGGAGCTCCATTAGAACTTCCATATGGAGTCCCATTGAAATTCACAAAATACGGAGGATTATTTCCTCCAAAAACTAACATTACACTTCCGTTGTTTAGACCACAACTAGCATTTGAAATGGCTGTCGCATTCACAGAACATTGGGCCGCAACATTAAGTGATAAGAACATAGAAGCAATAAATAGGTAGAGTTGACGCATGGTAATTAATATAAATTTGGATATGTAATTATAGGAATAATTATAGAACTAGCAATCATTTATTTACAGTTTATTAGATTGCTCAACTTTTCAAAGGTCAAGAGAAAAGGAAAAGATGGTATTGCCTACCAAAGAATATGCTCTTCAATATTATATACCATTAATAAACAACAAGTTAATGCCGACTTCGCTCTTCTAATATAAACTGCCCATGTGAAAAGCGAATCTTTTCATTCGCCAGCACTTTTTCTCCTTGCCGCAGAAAAACGTCCATTTGTTGATCATCAGTAATGGCATCCGCAGGTATTTCCATCCACAAAATTCCGCCCGAAACCAGCGTGTAAGGGATTGTCAAACGAATTTGCGGCCCTTCTGGAATCTGTAACCCAAGGTAAGTGCTATCGGAACAAAACAAACCTTTGTTTTTTGGAAATGTAAGTTTAAATGCAACAGTATAATGATGCGAATTAATTTTGGTGCTTGAATGAATCTGTAGATTAACAGTATCTATAGATGAAGAACCCGGCTCATTTAAAGAAAGGTAACTTTCTTCTGGAAGCTTGAAATAATTATTATTAAGTCCCTTCAGCGGTAAAATAATCTCCGTCCATTTCACCCACTCATGTGCACGAACAACATTGCCTTGTTTTGCAATTCGGTCCATGTGTTCGTGTTTCAACATGACGCTAACACAAGAGTCTGGACCTTTCATTGCGGAGATAAGTAGTGTTTCAATCGGGTAGCTCCATCCGGTCATGGCAAAAGAGTTTTGCTCCATCAGACTTTCATTAACAATTGCTTTTTGTATACCTAATTTCCGCGACATATTGGTAAGCGATTTTATTTGCTCAACGCGCAATGTATAGGGCTTCGCGGCGATGCGGAGTACATCAAGATGCAACAACAAAACAAGTAAAAGCCCAACAAACGCCATCAGCTTCGGAACAAACACGCGCGATAAAGAAACGATACCGGCAGCAGCCATAGCAATCATAAAGGGAATAGGAAGTAGCATGCGCTCTGAATAATTACTAATTCCTCCGAAACGGTGTGTTGCAGCAATGATTACTATATATCCCAGAACAAATAAAAACAATAAAAGACTCGATTTTGCTCTTCTCTGCATTCCATATATCGCAATGACCACAAAAAATAAAATGGTCATTAACGGATAGCCGCCTGCAATAACTTTTATTAAATCAAAAACGGTATTGAATGAAAGCGTTTTCAAATAGCCATAATCATTATAGACTACCGGATAAAAGGTTTTATCGTGGTCATAAGCATCTAACAGAAAAAAATTTGGCGGCGACTAGAAGAATTAAAGAAGGCCATAAAATTCGAGGTAATCTACTCTTTTCACTGTTGATGGATTTAGAACCCTCCATTCGTGTCATCGACCACCAAGCAAATGTAAATGCTAGTGGATAAAATAATAATGGATGTGAAAAAATGATGATTGTCATCATTGCAATTAATACTGGTATTCTAAAGCGGAATGATTTTCCCAACAAAGAAAGCCAAACGGGAAGCAGCGCTAGACCTTGTAATAATTCTGTCACTGGACAGAAAAAACTATAGCGAATCGTGAGTGAGAGAATTAAAAGTAAACAAATAATTCCACGTCTTGTTTCGAGTTTGTAGGCCATCAACAAGAAAAGCAAATAATACCAGAGGATATCTCCAACACTATATAGGATAGCAATAATTTTAAGCGGCAGGTGCAACCAAACGCCTATTAATGGCAATATTTGTGATACAATTCCTAGCGGTCGTTGATGCGCTACATAGAAAAATTTTCGATCGATAATTTCAAATAAATAGTGCGCTGCATCAAATGCTTGACGTTCTTTCCAGAAATAGATAGAGAGCAACGTTAAGCAAAGAAAAAACAATTGCCCTGCTACTTGCAGTACAATCAGATCGTTTTTTATGTCGGGGTGTCTTCGCTCCAAAATTGGCGGAAATATAGCTGAAAAGTACTAAATTTTAACCAGGGCATAAAAAATTTTTAAAAAAACTTGGAGCGTATTTATAATTATTGTAGTATTGAAAGTTGTTCAGTCATAAAAGGCCAAACGTTGGGTAGTAAAATTGCGAATTATATTTATTAGCCACGTCCATCTAAATGATTTGTCAAAAGGTAACTTTTGGTAAGCATTTCGACAAATGCTCACCTTTTATTATTGAACAACTCCTCGATGTGACTTTATTATTGAGGATTTCTGTAATTACATCATGTTTTTATAAATAATGTAATCGAGTATATGGAATATTTTTTTGACGGGGAGGGTTTTGATTAGACAAGATGTTTTTAAAAATATTGTTGAAAAAAATAGAGAGAACTTATTTAATTAAAACTGGAATATATTCTTGAAGGATATGTTAGAATTATTATTTTGAAAACTATCATACTACTATGAAAAAAACGCTAACTCTTCTGCTTGCCATTACTATTGGAGGTATTGCAAATGCACAAACGGGAACTGCAATTAACGACAACGGCGCGTCGCCAGATCCAAGTGCAATTTTAGATGTGCAATCATCTTCTAAGGGATTCCTAATCCCCAAAATGACGCTATCTGAACGCAATGCTATTGTCAATCCTTCTGATGGATTATTGATTTATCAAACCGATGGCCTTAAAGGGATTTATAATTATGACAACGCTAATGGGGGAGCTTGGTTTAAGTCTTCTTCCAAGTGGTCAGATCAACCAAGTATTCCAGGTTCTATATTTTATAAGCCACAGAATGTTGCTTTTCCCAAAATAGGGATAGGCTTAGAAAGTCCTATAACGTATTTAGATGTGGCAGGAAGCGCTCGAATTGGAGCGAATGAGTTTGGAGTTTCTGCAAACAACCCTCCTATAAATGGATTGATAGTGGGCGGGCCAGTAGGTATAGGAACTGATGTTGCGACCCCAGCCATGCTTACTATTGGTGGCGTTGGCGGCGTTGCTGCGATGGGCGTTGGGAATGGTCATTATTATTTAGCGAAAAATATTTCGGGACAATATGAGACCTGGATGGTTCCACGCTCAAACCCAACCAGCCAGACATTAATGTATTTTGATCTGGAGGAATGAATCTTCAAAACAACAATAGTGTTTCTGCATTTTACATTACGCCTGGTGGGAATATTGGATTAAGTAACACCAATCCTATTTATAAGTTAGATGTTTCAGGTGATGTTAATTTAAGTGCAAATAGTAAACTTAGATTAAACACCACTCCTGCACTTTATGGCACTTCTAATTCTATTGAAGCCAATATTCGCTATTTGCGAAATGATGGTATCGGTGGCAATGCAGATGGTATGTATATAAATCATAACAGCGCTGGAGGAACGAATGCTCATCTTCGTTTTTATGCGAATGGAAATTCTGAGCGTATGCGAATAGAAGCGAATACAGGAAATGTAGGAATTGGTCTTCCGAATCCAGCAAATCGATTAACCGTGAGTGGAAACAGTAATATAACGGGGAATCTTCTTTGGGTCAAAATAGTACGAATAATAGCAACAGATTCACAGTAGTAGGTAGCGGAGATTTTACCAATGGACTTTCGTTGGGCATTACTTCAACAAATAACGGGAATAAACTAACCGTTTCGGGAAATAGTGATTTCACCGGAAATGTAGGAATTGGAGTAACTAATCCAGGAGCTAAATTGGATATCAATACTGGAACATCTCAAGTGAAAATTGTTGGTGCTGCATCTGGTGCAGGACAAAATAGTTCAGGCTCATATCCTTTGTTAGTTTCTGGAAGTCAGCAGGGAATTTGGATAAGTGTAAATGGAAACTCTAGCGGGACACCCAATAGTTCTAATAATTATTTGACATTCACTGATGCTACATTAAATGGTCGTGGTGCAATTGAAGGACAAACCCAATCGGAGCTAACAAATAGCTTCGATTATATATGGAACACGACTATATCAGCTATTCAACTTGTCATGGGAGCAGGTTTAGCGATAGCAGATATAGCAGGACTTGATGATTTTGATGCTTCTGTTATTGAGGCATTAAACATACCTCTTGAAGCAGGACAATTTGCATACAATCAAGCCAACATGATTTCAAATGTTGGAGTTTCTTTTAGTTCTGGAAACGCCGATTATGCAGAGTGGTTAATGAGAAAAGATGAAAACGAAATAATTCGTGCTAGTGAAATTGTTGGAGTAACGGGAGGATTAATATCAAAGAATACAACGAATGCAAATCATGTAATGGCAGTATCTTCTGCACCTTTGGTTTTAGGAAATGCACCTAAAGAAGGGGAATCTGATAAATATGAAAAAGTAGCATTTTTGGGTCAGGTATTTGTGAAGGTTTTTGGGAAAGTTTCACTTGGAGATTTTATTGTTGCCTCAGGAAAAAATGATGGTGTAGGAAAAGGAATTCACCCCGATGAAATGGCCGACGAAGATTATAAAAACATTGTAGGCGTAGCATGGTCTACAAACGAATTAAATGGGCCGGGACTTATAAATACTCTCGTTGGAAAATCGAACTCAGAATACTTAAGTTTATTAAAGAAAAGGGATAACGAAATTGCAAACCTTAAAGCACAATTGAATGAAATGTCATCATTTTTATCTAGCAAATTCGCTGATTATAAAACGAACCCTGACAATTCAATTTCAACGCAACCTGAAGCAAGTAATTTTGATGTCCCTTCAAGTTCAGTTCAAATATCAAGCTTGAACAATGTGCTTTCAAAGGGTAAAATTGATTACACCGAGTTAAAGAAAAAATTTGTAGAAAATAAAGAGGTAGCTTCAAAATTACTTTTGATCGCAAAAAAACGTTGTGAGAATTTGGGTGTCGACTTCTCCTCTCATCCAGAATTATTAAAACTATTTGATACAAATGAACTAGACAAAACATTTGACGTTTTGCAAGCAACTCAATAACGGTTTATTAGTTACTCATTAATCGAATAGATGAAATCTTTTTATATTCAAATACCATGAGGAGAGAAAAAATGAAATTTATATATCTGTTCTGTGCTTTACTTTTATCGGGCCTCTCTTTTGGCCAAGGGATAGAAATTGGAGCTCAAAGCCATTTAATTGTTAGCGGAAATCCAACCATTGAAATTAGAAATGGTAGCTTTACTAATAATGGAATTTTCCAAGCAGGAAATGGAACGGTATTGTTTTCTGGCGACGCTATATCGAGTAATGTATTGATAGGAGGATCTAGTGTAACTTCTTTTTATAATCTGGAAATTAAGAAGCAGCAGAATGGTGTTACTTTAAATCGTAATATTAATATTAGTAACTCTTTAATTCTTAGACGCGGAAATTTAATTCTAAACAGTTTTAATATTGACTTGGGAACAAGTGGTGTGTTGGTTAATGAAAATGAGTTGAGTAGAGTGACCGAATTAAGTACTGCCAATCCGGGCGGAAAAATTTTAGCCACGGCTGTATTAAATAATCCGAATGCAGCGAATCCTGGAAATTTAGGTGTATACATTACTTCAATAGAGAATTTAGGGAATACGGTCATCATGCGAGGGCATACTCGTCAATTGGCTTCACCTTTTGATGGAATTTACCGGTATTATGATTTTGTTCCACAAAATAATACGAAGCTGGATGCGACGCTTCGGTTTAGTTATTTGGATGCTGATGATGTTGACCACTATGAAAATGTCTATCAGCAATTCATGTCCCTTGACAATGGTGCTTCATGGCAGTTGAAAGGATTGACAATTCGCGAAACGAATTTAAATTATATTGAATATAGTGGATATGATACGCTGGGAAGGGTTACTCTTGCACACGAAGATGTACAATTGTCTACTGGTCAAATTGTAGATTCTATTTGTGCTGGGACAAATGTTTTAGTTCCTTTTCAAACTGGACTTTCTCACGATACTTCAAATACTTTCATTGCGCAACTATCAGACAGTCTCGGAAGTTTTAATTCACCAATCATTATTGGCTCAATTCATTCAGCCACTTCAGGATCAATAAGTGCTTTAATTCCTCTTACCACTATATTTGGAGACAAGTACAGAATAAGAGTCGTTTCATCTTCTCCCTCTGTGGAAGGAACCAATAACAATGCAGATATTACAATTAAACCTTCTAAATTATTTTATGCAGACTTAGACGGTGATGGATATGGGAATTCTTCAAATTCTACATTTCTCTGTGAACCCAATGGAGTTTATACAACCCTTGTTGGTGGAGATTGTAATGATAATGATCCACAAATTACATCTGCGATAGTTTATTATGCCGATCATGACGGAGATGGTCATGGAAACGGTGGTCAAGGAAATATTACACTAAATGAAGGTTTTGATGATTTTCCGGCCGCTATAGCTACCGGAGGATGGGTGGTGAATAACGTAAGTGATCCCATTGGTCCGTTTACATGGTATCAAGGATTATCAAATTTTTTCAGTTCGTATTCTGGCCCTGCAAATTCTTATGTGCATGTAAATTATAAATCGGGAAGTGGTGTATCTACAATAAGAAATTGGCTAATTACACCAGAAGTAAATATTGCTAATGGCTCGGTATTTAAATTTAAGACAAGAAATATATATTACCCCGCTCAGTATCCTGATCGATTGCAAGTAAGAATGAGTACAAGCGGAAGTAGCATAAATATCGGTTCTCCTAACGACCCACAGACAGGTGATTTTGCTACGTTGTTATTAGATATTAATGAAACACTTTCTCCAACGGGATATCCTGGGGTGTGGACCGAATACAGCATTACAGTAACCGGATTAACGGGGACACAGAGCGGGCGATTTGCATTTTATTATTATGTCCCAAATGGAGGCCCCGGAGGAGTAAATAGTAGTACGATTGGCATTGATGATGTAGTTTTTTCGGAGGTTGGCCCCGATATTTTTGCGGATTGTACACCACCACCACCCGGCTTTGTTTTAACGAATGATGATTGCGACGATTCAAATGCTTTAGTATATCCTGGTGCCATCGAATATTGTAATGGAATAGATGATAATTGTGATGGGACTGCAGAAGATAATTTGGCCCCCACTTTTTTTAATTTGGAAGCCCATTATTCTTTAGATATTAATGTACAAGATTTAACTGCAAACAACCATGATGGGTTGGTATATTCCAATACTATTTTCCCAAGTCCTGGAGTTTGTAACTCACCTTCACATTTATCTTTTAACGCAGGGAGCAATGTTCGCATTCCGCGATCAGTTGAAGATGATTTTACCGCTAGTTTTTGGTTTAAAACTTCTCAAGTTGCACCAAGTGGCGGGAATTGGTATAATGGTATTTCATTGGTCGATGCAGAGGTATGTGGAAACACCGATGATTGGGGAATTGCTTTGATTGATGGAGGGAAAGTTTGTTTTGGAATTGGGAGTAACTCCGTTGATTTGACGATTAAGTCTGTTGTTTCCAATTACAATAATGGAGCGTGGCATCATATTGCTGCTACAAGGAATAAAATCACAGGCGAAATAAGATTATATGTAGATAATGTATTAGCCGCTGTTGGCGTTTCGTCAAATACAAATTCACTTATCGCACCCTCCTATATTGGTCTTGGAAAAAATAATTGTACTTCAGGAAATTTTATTGGGGCTCTCGATGAAATTCAATTGTATTCGCGTGTATTAAATTCTTTAGAGATAACTGTACTTGCAACTTGTTTCAGCAATGCAGCATTTTATCCTGATCAAGATGGTGATGGATATGGAGATGGTGCAGGTACGGTTTCACTAAATGAAGAGTTTGATAATATTGCAAGCGTACTCTCTTCAGGTTGGACTACAAATAATTTAAGTTACCCTCAGGGTAGTGCAGGCTATTTTCAAGGTAACACCGCCTATTTTGATGCAAGCTCGGGTGTTGGAAATTCATACATCGCCGTGGATAGAAATTCTGTCGGATCAACTTTTGGCCCTCAAGGTGGCGATATTTCAAATTGGTTGATTTCACCAGTACTGAATATACAAGACGGAGCAAGATTTTCATTTAAAACGCGCACTAAAGAATTGTTTCTTAATCCAGACCGCTTACAAGTGCGTTTAAGCACGAGTGGAGCAAGCACCAATGTCGGAAATTCTTACTTGAGTACAGGTGATTTTAGTACACTATTATTGGATATTAATCCAACATTAGACTATACCACTTATCCAGAAGACTGGGTATTATTTACTGTTACAATTAGTGGGCAACCTGTTCCGACTGCCGGACGTATTGCCTTTCGATATTATGTTTCTGACGCAGGACCAATCGGAATAAATAGTTATTATATTGGAATTGATGATGTGTCTTTTACAGAAGCGAACTCTCCTTTAGCTGCTTGCGAACAACCGTTAGGTTATGTTCTAAATAATTATGATTGTAATGACAACGATCCCAATATTAACCCCTTCTCTACAGAAATAAGTTGTAATGGGGTAGATGATAATTGCAATGGAAACATTGATGATAATAACGCTTTACATTTTGATGGATTTAATGATATAGTTCAAGGAGTAAACCCCTTGCTTCCACAGGGGAACTCCCCACGTACCATTGAAGCATGGATAAAGCCTGTTTGGGATGGAACTATTTTCAGTTGGGGATCCTCTTCAGGATCCAATCAACAATGTGGACTATTAATGTCTAGTGGTAAGCTGTTTTTTCTAGCTCAAGGCAATGATTTAGCTGGAAATATTTTAATCGATAATTATTATTTGACTAGAACCCATGTAGCATTAACATTTGATGGAAGTACCATAAAACTTTTTGTTAATGGTGTTTTAGATGTATCTGCATCCAAAAATTTAAATACATCAGGGATATCATTTGAAATTGGAGCAAACTATGAAGGGATCATTGATGAGCTAAGAATATGGGATGTCGCAAGGACTGCTGAAG
>JADJPB010000011.1 GCA_016713445.1 Bacteroidota bacterium
ATTGAACTTGTTCCATTTGCAATAGTATTAACAAGTGTACCATAATGCGCCAGTTCCTGTGTTTAAAGTTAATGCTACTTAGCATCTTATAGCTGAAGTTACATTCTGAGGTATGTTACTAGCATCTTGACCCAGCGAACAGTTACATCAAATCCTGAGGCCACTGTTGGAGAAGAAGGAGAAATGTTGTAATTACCAATTGAGTAGGCGGGCCTCCTCGGCTGAATTTAAAGTGCCACCCACTGCAAATCCATTTTGACCGGCGGCAGGAGAATTAAAACCCCATCCACCTGTTGTAGTTTGACCCTTGCAAATATCTTAAGGTAACCGTTGTACTCGCTGCAACATTTTGAAGTGCCAAGAATTCCTGACAAAATCTGGCCAATTTGTGTCATTGTAGCATTACCAATAGTTTACGGCAAGGTGAACCAATTAAGGTAAATGTAGATCCATCAAAACTATAAGCAAATTGACTAGTAACTCCAGGTGAAGCAGTAAATGATGCTGTTCCAGCAAATCTCGCATCCAATGTCGATAGCGACAAGGTATATCACATGGCTGCTCAGAGGTCGCTTCGAAATAATCAGTATTACCATAACTGAAATTCCATTGTTTTGAAACCCTGTGTCCTAAACGAATTGTTTCCTGTGCTTGCTCCTGCAATCGCACCTCGTTAACAAACTTGACGCATCCATATTGGCATCATAAATTTCTGCTGTTGATGTGCAAGTGCGAGTTTCACCTGTAAGATCCCGCCGCAATCTGCCCCATTCCTAGAATTTAAGCAGAGAAGAAGTACCAGCAAAGAACTTAAGCCACAGATAAAACAAGGAAGTTGTTTTCATGGTTTGTTGTCAAAGTGCCATGATATATTAGTTTTGGTTTTATTTTCGAAGTAGCATAAGTGAAAAACTTAAAATTAGACTTAGGTAGAAAGCAATAAATTCCCATTCGCTCCATACGGGTAGCGAAAAGGGGAACAAAACACATTTGGATGTGATAAAAAAAAAAGTGATACAAAGGTTGTTTAGTTTTGGGCCGGTATATGAAATGTCAATTGGAAAAAGAAATCCTTGAATAGACAAGGAAAAACTTTAACCAATGTTGACAATTCCATGCAATTTTAGCAGATATCTATATCTTGCCAAGCAAGAGATAATTTTCAACCTAGTTGAAATCATCCCAACAAAAACAATTTAAACTTGATAATCAATTACATAATTGAAAACAATTTTTAACAAATTGTTATTTTTACTACTACTCTTGACTTTTAAACAAATAATGGGGCACATCTTAAAAAAATCAAATATTCTTAAAATCACTTTGCTTAGCGCTTTATAATTTCAAAACAAAATCCTGCATTTTGAATACTGCTTTGGAATGATGGGCAAGACCTCAGCATTCGCGGAGAAGCTTTCAAGCTATCGTGAAAACAATGATAGATCCATTGACCGCGTTCTCAATACATTTTAAAACCTGTTCTGCCGACACCTTCTCATCAAAGTCACAACTGATCACATCCACATGATGATTTGGTATTTATTTCGTAACGCGAATAAGGTGCGTGGAGTCAACTTCCCATAAGGTGGACGAAATAGATTGGAGTCAATTACTTTTTTTGGCTTCCTCCACATCCTTCAAATAAAAATCATATTTCCCTTTCCAACTACTCGGATGAGTGTTATGGTATGATTCCCAACGGTGTGTCCATCTGCAAGAATTCTTTATAAATCTCGGGATGCTTTTAACGTTTTCGCCGATGCAAAAAGGTAGCTGTTGCTTTATACAAAGAAGATCCAACACCGAAGTAGTTACTTCAGTGTTGGACCATCGTCAAATGTTAGATATAAAATCTTTTCTTTGGTCGGTTTATTCCACACCACTCCGGGGTATAAAAAACGGAGATATGTGGGTGGTCGAACCATTTTTTTTAATTCAGAATGCAGAATTATGAATTCAGAATTCCCCCCGCCCCCTTTTTTAATGCATTCCCGATATCTATCGGGATATGAATTATGAATGCAGAATTTCCCCAGCCCCAATTTTTTAATGCAGTCCCGATAGCTATCAGGATATGAATTCAATCGAAGAAAGACTAATTTCTAATTCGAAGAATGGTTATTTTTCAAAGGAAACTCCCTAATTCTGAATTCTGCATTCATAATTCTGAATTATCTAGTGTACACCTCTTCCAACTTCCTAAACCTTGGTTCGAGTTGTTTCACAATATCATCTTGCCCAGCTGCTTTTGACATACGTATTAACTCAGAGAAGATAGCCATGGCCTGATTCATTTCTTTGTCGACGAACTTCAAATATTGCGTTCCTTTTAAAGAGAAATAATATTGTAAGTCATCTTCATAAATATCAGCCATACGAAGTGTGATCGCTCTACCCATATCCATCGCATGTTTACGTCGTGCTTCAGGTAATTCAATGGTATTGCTTGTTAGACTTCCATCTGGACCAATGGCGGGCTTACTGATTCCCTTAGCAGCTGTAAAATATTGCTCAATAGGACGTAACATCATTACATTATAAGGAACCGTCTTGTCAGGGATTTCCTGATTCATCTTATCCAACACCGTAATACTTGAATCCAATTTACCTTCTGCAAGTAATCCATCCGTTAAACGCGAAAAATTATTTCTGAAATTCATGGTCATGTTCAAATTATTTTGATCGAGGTATACATCTTCCCGATTCATATTTCCCCACAAAAACTTGCCCATCATATTTTGATACATACTTTTAGGATCCACACGACCTGTTTGACCGATGCATCTGCATTCGTACGAATTGAACAAAGCGATAAGCCAATCCTTCCAACTGGAAGTAAGGCTCCAAACTTAAGTAGCTATCATTCCCTACTGTCACTGCAAAATAAATGGGGCGTGTCCAGTCGTTGTTTGCAATCAAATCTAAGATCATTAAATCCGCTTTCATCAAATACGAGCGATCAATATCCCAGAAAATAGTATCAACAATCTTATCCGCATCTTCAGGTCTTACCACACCATTTTTCAATACAGCTTCTTTATCTACCTTAATAAACAACTTTTTTGTAGGTAAGTAATTCAACGAGGATCCACCTTGCGTGCGCACTTTTGCTTCTGGACTTTCGCTTTTGATGAATTCCATTACTTCCTTGGCATCGGTATATCCGGGGATTTGTCGATCGTAGAATGGAACATAATCACGTGTACCTTGCACATACTTTTCACGAGTTAGCGAGAACGGCACAGCATCACTTTGATAAGCTTTACGTTTCATCTGATCGATGTACCAATCTGTATTCAATAAACTCAAGTTCACGACGCGTGCATCTGTTCGAACATTTTCTACATCTTGAGCATACCATAATGGGAACGTATCGTTATCACCATTCGTAAAGATGATCGCATTGGGTGCGGTACTTTGTAAATAATTCCATGCAATATCACGGGACGTTAAGCGGTGCGAACGATCATGATCATCCCAACCTTCCTTCGCCATAATTCCAGGAACTGCGACTAAGCAAACCAATGTCGTTAATGCACCGGCCACGGGCATCGACATTTTTTTCTTTCTAAGTTTATCTGCTAAGGCGGCGACTCCCAATCCAATCCAAATAGCAAAAGTATAGAACGAAGCAGCGTATGCATAATCACGTTCACGTGGCTGATAAGGGTACTGATTCCAGGTATAATACAATGGCCATTCCAGTAAAGAAGTACAACAACATTACGGTCCACGCATCGTGGCTATCTCGACGATAATGCCAAATCATTCCAATTAACCCGAGAATAAAAGGAAGAAAATAAAAACAATTTCTTGCTTTATTTTCAGCCATGCCCTTCGATAATTTATCCTGTGGACCAAGTCGCATCGCATCAATGGCTTTAATACCACTCAGCCAATTTCCTTTTGTGATACCGCCATGCCCTTGCAAATCATTTTGTCAGCCAGCAAAATTCCACATAAAATAGCGCCAATACATATGTATCACCTGATAATTCCAGAAGAATTTTAAGTTTTGAGCAAAGGTGGGTTTTGATCACCTTTGATTCCAGCCCATTCTTTATACGCTCCAATATGACTTTCCTGAGCACTGTACATACGAGGGAAAATTGTGCTATACGCAGGATCGTAAACCGGCGTAATTTTACGAGTGGTCTCAATGTATTTATCTTCTCCCTTTGTGTACTGCATGGCGCCTTCCTCCAAATCGGTTTGACGCGCATTATAATATTGACCGAAGAATAGCGGGCGATCGCCGTATTGTTCACGATTAATATATCCCAATAAATTAAATGCATTTTCCGGATCATTTTCATCCATCGGAGGATTTGCCGCCGAACGAATAACAATCATCGAATAAGAAGAATATCCCACTAAAATAAATGCGACACAAAGCAATGATAAATTCCACAAAGGCATATTGCGTTTATACGTATAATTCAATCCATACGCGACTCCTCCAATAATGATCAAAGAAAAATGTAATGAACCCTGACCAGAAAGGTGTCCCATTCCATTCACAAAAAACAATTCAAATTTAGAAGCGAGTTTACAAATCCGGAAATAATACCATACTGTACAAATCCAAGTATTGCAACACCGGCAATAGCTGTTTTGATCACACCTGTTCTGGTCGGTTTGAATTTTCTGAAATAATAAATGAACGCCAATGCTGGTATCGTCAATAAATTCAATAAGTGAATACCGATAGACAATCCCATCAAATAAGCGATGAGGATAATCCAACGATTCGCATGCTTTTCATCGGCAACGGATTCCCACTTAAACATAGCCCAGAAAACAATAGCAGTAAAAAAAGAAGAGGAGGCATAAACCTCACCTTCAACCGCTGAGAACCAAAATGAATCACTAAATGTATAAGCTAAAGCTCCAACAAAGCCCGCCCCCATAATTGCAATGATACTTCCACCTTCAGATTCTTGATTTGGAGCTAGAATTTTCTTTGTTAATATGGTAATCGTCCAAAACAAAAAGAGAATAGTGCCCGCACTCATTAAGGCGCTTAGGATATTTATCATTACCGGAAACTTGGGTAAGATCGCTTCCAGCAAACAAACTCATCACCCTTCCCATCATCATAAAGAGCGGAGCTCCTGGAGGATGTCCTACTTGTAATTTAAAGGAAGAAGCGATAAATTCTCCACAGTCCCAAAAAGCTTCCGGTAGGCTCAATGGTACTGATATACACGAAGGAAGATATGGCGAAGATGATCCAGCCACATAAATTGTTGATAAAGCGATAGTTCTGCATAGTCTTTAGACAATCTGGCGAAGTTATAAAATAATAAGATTATACACAGATTTTAACATGAATTAAACAATCATTTAACCCTAATACTTATCTTTTTCAAAACAATGTTTAAATCAATCCCAAAGGATAAAGTCATTCTGGGAATTTCTCCTCCTTTCAACTCCATCCACTTCAACTTAGAAAACACTATTTATTATTACTTAAAAAAAGTTGATCCACATAAATATATGATTCGCCCAAAAATGATAAATTTTTAATCATTTAGTTACATGAAATGCCAGGGGATTGTTATACCTTAGCACCAATGTTAAACTGGGGCAAATCTGCGCTTATCCTAATCTTTTTCGTTTGTAGCGGACTATTTGTCAACGCACAAACAAATCCGGCTCCTTTCAATTTGGGTGGAGGAAATTATTTCATGGGTACGTGGCTGAGCACACAAGCTGCAGGAACGTATCCTGCTAATATGTATTTCCATACTTGTGCTCGTGACTCCAATCCATTGTTAGGAGACCCCACAACAGCAAATTATGCTGGGGCTTATAACTTAGGTTCTGGAAATCGATTCGCAGGTTTAGGGGCTTCAGGTTATTCACAATTTAATTATTCGAAGACGCCCAATACAATTGGAGCTTCTGTTTTAGGTTAAATTCAACGGGAAGAACTGATTTAATTGTTACATGGACTTCGAGAACATGGGCGGCGGGTAATGCTTACAATATACGTTTACAATATCGCATTTCAACTGCTTCGCCATGGCTAGACGTTCCTGGCCCTGTTGAATACGTTTACACGGGCACACTTCCTAATTTGCAAACCATTTCAGTTAATTTATCTACAGCAACTGCGAACGCTGTTGATAATCGAGCGAATATGCAGGTTAGATGGAAATATTATTATGTGAGTGGTTTTGGAAATAATTCTTGTAATCTTTCCATTGACGATATTACGGTTTCGAGTTTAGCATTGGTTGGAGATAATATATCCACGGGTGTTATTGGTGGATCTCCATTTTGTGTATCTGCTTCTACTTCAGGGTCAGTTACTGTACCATTCACGTATGCCTCCGCGGCTAATTTCCCTGCTGGAGCATGTACTTTTTCTGCTGAATTAAGTAATTCGGCAGGACAATTTTTATCACCTACCGTTATTGGAACAGTAGTATCAAATGCCAGTGGTGCACAAAGTATTATTTGCACATTACCACCTGGATTAGGGACCGGAACAGCATATAGAATTCGCGTTACTTCAGATGTGCCCGCGGTTACAGGAGTTGACAACGGGAGCGATTTAACTATTTATTTATCTCCGTTTAATGTAACATCTCCCGGAGCCAATTGCATTAATTTAGGGTCTAACATTTCCTGGGTGCTGCCTGTAGGTTGTTATAATGAGATTATGGTAGTAGCGCAACCGTTAGTTCCATTTACGATCAATCCATCTGGAAATGGAAGTGCTTATACTGCAAATGCTACTTATGGATCGGGAACTGCATATGAAAGTGGATTTGTGGTTTACAAAGGCCCAGGAACCAATGTTACCATTAGTAACTTAGCCAACGCAACACTTTATTATTTTAAAATTTTTGTGCGATATGGAAACGAATGGAGCAGTGGAGAAGAAATTTCTTGCTCTCCTGGTGCGGGTACATTATTAAAACGCGGTGATTTTTTAGTGGTTGGTGTAAATGCAACGAATTCATGTGGTGCAGGTCCTGGAACAGGAGTTTCTGCTGATGAAATTAGCTTCGTTTGTTTCCGTGATATTACCGTAGGTACCACATTAGACATCACGGATAACGGATACAATCGGTCTGCAGGCTTTCCTGGAAGATGGGGTGATACAGAAGGAGTTGTTCGACTAACAAGAACAGGAGGAACTATTTTGCAGGTACTATTATGACCATTCGTTTTGATGCAAGTGGAAATGGATTTGCTATTTCTCCTGACGCAAATTGGACATTTACAAATTTAAATGCCGGCGGAGTTTTCAATTTGAATTCTGGCGGGGATCAATTTCACTTTATGCAAGGTGGGAACCTGGATCAATGGCGGCGGTGCTCACGATGGTATTTATACGGGTACTGTTTTGTTTGGTTTTAATACCGGAACAACTTGGACTGATTACGCAAACTCATCACAGCAATCAGGATTATATCCTAAATTAGATTGTTATGTGATTCTTCCGGCTACTGGATCCGATTATATTAAATACACAGGTAATTTAGCAACACTACGCACACAACGTGCTTGGGTAGATCAAATTAATACAGTTACTAATTGGACTTCTTATCCTGGAAATTGTGCAGGTTATAATGCTGCCATACCACAATACCCTCTCGGTGCTTCGATCACTATTGTAGCAGGAGGTTACCAACGCGGGAAGTGGGTAGGTGTAAAAAATACGGATTGGTACATATGTACCAATTGGGAAGATTTTGTGGTTCCTGACTCCACCACGGATGTGTTAATTCCATCAAGCGGTGTTACTTTTAATTGTCGCCTTCGAGTAGACTCCGTACATGCTTGCCGAGATTTAACTATTCAAGGTTATAAATTAATTGGAGCGGATACTAACGTTCGCGTGCTTCGAGTTTTAGGCAACTTAAATATAACAGGTGGTGAATTGGATTTCAGTGATAACAATCCGAATACAAAAGATGGTGTTATCCAACTTAAAGGAAATTGGACTAACTTTAATGAAGCTGCATTCCGAGAAGGAAACAGCAGAGTTTATATGATAGGTACATCCTTACAAGCTATTAATAATCCAGTAAAGGAAGTTTTTTACAGATTAGACATTGATAATTTGGCGGGAATTAGTGGTGGAACTAATATTCAAGTTGATAATATTCTCACTTTAACCAATGGACTAATTAATACTGGAACTAATGAAGTTTATACAACTTCTACTGCAGTAACCTCCATATCTGGTTATGGTCTTAGTCGATATATCAATGGAAAACTGAGAAGACAAATTGCAATTAGCGGCAATTATGATTTCCCGGTTGGCTCAACCAGCAATTACGAACTTGCTAATTTAAATATCGCAAGTCAAGTTGGAATGGCGAACATCATCGTCGACTTCGACGCTCCATCTCCTGGTGCTGCTCCCAATCCGGCACTTTGTTTTGTGAATGGAAGTCCAATAGTAAATAAACTAGACGCTGGAAGTTGGAGTATTGTTCCCAACACGGTTCCTACGGCGATGAATTTATCTTTAACATTGAGAGAAAGAGGACATACTAATTCAGTAGCACCGGCTTCTCGTTATGGAATCATTCGAAGAGACGATGCTTCAAGTGATTGGTTGGGTGCACCGTTCGCACACACTCTAACGGCACACAGTCGGAAGCGGGCGGTACAGCAACCGCCGTAAGAACAGGAATTACCTCCACAACTTTTTGGGGCGATTTTGCTATTGGTTTTGGAAATGCTCCTTTACCTGTTGAATGGCTTTCTTTTGATGCAAAACCTATTTCATCGAATGTTTTGCTACAGTGGAGAACAGCCAGTGAAAATGGAAATGATTATTTCAATGTAGAGCGCAGTAGAGACGGATCTTCCTTTGAAACCATAGGACAAGTACCAGGAAATGGAAGTACAAGTTCTATTAGCTCCTATACTTTTACAGATTACACTCCTGAAAAGGAATATTTTACTATCGATTGCGTCAAGTTGACTTTGATGGCCAGTTTGACATGAGCAAAATTGTTCCAGTACGTATAGGCGACGACGTTAGTGCACCTTATTTATTTCCAAATCCAGTACGTGATCAAACTTATTTGATAATCAACAGTGAGGAAAACAAAAATTGGATGGTTGAGATTTTTGATTTGGCTGGAAAACTTATTTACACCGAGACTGTATCGCTTCAAAAAGGGAATAACACGGTTCCGATTTCGCTTCATGAAATTCCTCCTGGAGTTTACTTCTTCAGAAATGGTGTAGAGGCTATAAAGTTGTTGAAATATTAAGACTCGATTTCACTTTAATTTTTATTGTTTTTTTCTTCGATACAACATTTATAGAAATGAAGAGGCTAAAATTTTCTTGAGATGTATAAAATTTCTTCGCTTAAATTTCTTGCTCTTATTGAAAAGATCTTCTTGGTAAGCGGGTGGATATTATTGAAATTAATCTATTAATTTTTCAATCACGTTGTTGTAGATGCAGGTAATACCTGCATCTACGACAACGTGATATTAAAAGAGAGAATAAACTCGTTGAGACAAGGCATGCCTAGTTAGCAATAAGTAGCTATGAAATCTAACGAAGACAAAAACCCATTTCATTGGGTCACAAGAAAAATAAATTGTAAATAATCCTACTGTGCAAGTAAAAACAACAAAGCCGTATTTATTAATATTGCCGTCTTGCTCCATGTAGCGATCGAATTTCTTGTTTTCACCTCCACAAAATAACTTCCGTTATAGAATCCGCCCGGCATTGCGCATACACTACTTCCATCTTTCAGAAGGACGCACTTCGTTTCGTGCAACGCTGCATAAGGTACTATCGGCTGATGTAATTTTAGAATAATCGTATCACATGCGTTAGTGTCGGAACTTATATTCGACAAATATAATGTGGGTACCATTTGCTGTGCATTGAGATATAATCCCTCCACAAATAACTTCATTGGGAAATTAAATGTATTTACTAAAAAATTTGTAGTGGATAAAACACTGTCACATGCAGTGATTACATTTATTTTTCCTGAAGTAGCCAATTGCGGAACAGCAGCTTTAATTTGTGTTGCACTAATTACTCTAAATCCGGTTAAGATTCCATTAAATCTAACTTTAGAAGCACCGATAAAATTAGTTCCTGTTATTGTTATAGAATCTCCTGCCAAACCACTGCTAGGTAAAAACGAACTTATGCTAAGCGTGTTTCGAGAGATGGTTAAATTGACACCATTGTCTTCACCAATATCAGGAAAATTAGAACTAACAATACGAATTCGATAACCTGTTCCTGCACCTTGTCCCGTGGGTATGGTTCCAGCTATACTACCACTCGTGGCTGTGCTCGTTAATGTTCCAATAGTAACCGGTGAAGAAAATGAACCACTCGCATTGCTCAATTGAATTGAAAAAACATTTCCAGCATTTAAAGTAAGTGCTACCGATTGGTAGTTAACAGTAATAGACGAACCCGCACAAAAAGCTGTTACCACTCCCACGATTGTAGGCTTAATACTATCAGGAGTATATTGCCACATGTCGGATTTAAAAGTAAACACTTCATCGATTCCATTAGCAGCTTGTGATACTTGCATTCCACCGATCACATAGCCATAACCGTTAGTCCCTAATCCCACACAGCCTTCACGTCCAGCTGTGAATGGCAAGGTTGCTTTTCAACCCAAGTATTGGCAATAGGATCGAACTCATAAAAATCTTTTTTAAATGCAGAAGTATCTAAATAGCCCGTTTGTAAATAACCACAAGCATAATATCCTTTATTTCCAATAGCAAATGCAGCTCCTGCATTTCGAGTATTGATATTAAGATTTGCTTTTGCTGTCCATGCATTTGACGATGGATTGTACTCATAACATTGGGCAGGATTAGTTCCTAACGTTGAGCCGGCTACGACATATCCTTTTCCGTTGATGGTAAAGGCTCCTGCATTAAATCGTCCCGCAAAATTAACGGGTGCTGAAGTTTTCGTGACCCATGAATTTGAACTTGGTATGAATTCATACCAATCGTTATAATAATTACTGATAGGTGCAACACCAAATCCGTAATACCCTCTGTTATCAATGGTAAGTGCTACTCCACCTAAACGCGAAGGGCCTGTAAAATTCGCAACTTGCGTCCATACACCTCCATTTGGATTATATGACCAACACGAATTATATACGGTTTGTGTTTGATCGGATCCGCCCACTAAATACAAAATACTATCCACTGTAAAAGAACTCGCGCTATATCGATTCAATGAAAACGAATCTTTGGCTGTCCAAATTTCTGTTGCTGGATCATACAACCAAGTATCGCGTCTGAACTTACCGAACAAAGTTCCTACATTCAAATAATTGTAATCGCCATAAACTCCAGGGCCAATCCACAATTTATTATTCACAACACTTGCACACATTCGAGAACGAGCAGTAGCTTTTGGTGCTATCAATTGTGTCCATGTATTCGTGAGTGAATTATATTTAATAAAAGAATTATCAATTGCATTTCCATTTTGAACTCCTGTGAGAATATAGCCTTCATTATTGAGTGTAAAAGAAGCGGATAAACTTAACGTGAAAGGCGCCGATGTTTTTTGCGACCAAACATCGGTTACATTATTGTACTCATAGCAATCGCTGTAATAAAAGCTCGGACCGTTATCATTTCCTCCTACCACATACCCTTTCCCGTTTAAGGTAAACCCATTGGCGAAGATGCGAGCAGGAGCGGAAACAGGAAGCGATGCTTTAATGGTCCAAACATTCGCAGTAGTATCATACTCGAGTAAATCTTTGGAAGGTGCATTCAAAGCACTCTTATATCCACACGTTACATATCCTTTTGCGCCGATGCTAAAACCAGCAACCCCATAGCGTGCTTGTGTACTGGTCAATGATGCTTTTTGCAACCAGGTATTTGTTGTTGGATCATATCTCCAGAAATCAAATCGAATCAATGGTGTATTATCCGATCTTCCAGCTCCTACAAAAGCTACATTTCCAATTACAAAAGAGAACGGACTGTATCTACCCGAAGAACCCATATCAGCCTTTTGTGTCCAAACATTTGTAATCGGATTATACTCCCAAAGATCTTTAAGATAAACGTTAGTACTGTTATTTGTTTGAACATAACCCATCCCTACATAACCTTTTCCATTCACCGAAAAGAAACCGGACCTGTTCTTCCACTTACCCCCACAATCCGCTACTCGATCCTATGCATTCCTTGCAGGGGTAAATCGATGCGCATCATTTAAAGAATTGGTAAAATTTTGGCGACCAACACCATTTCCGCCGACGACATATCCTTGCCATTAATTTCAAAACCTGTGGCAAGTGTACGTTCAACATAATCTGAATGACCAATAGATGGTTTTTGAGTCCATATTCCTGAGCATTAATTCCCAATTTCATCAATAAAAAGATACCGATGACGAATAGTATTTTTCTCATGCTAATAGAATTCAGATTGCAATTTAATATTTATAATTCAATCAACAAAGGCCTTTTTGGCTACCCGGCTAATTCTCCAGATTCAATCACTTTTTCCGGAATAAATTTTCATTTCTGATCCAGGTAATATAAGTATGAGGCCTCAATCACCTTAAAGTATTGAATGGGATGAATAAAGAATATAAAAAACATCATAAAAAAGCCGATCCTTTTCAGAATCGGCTTATAATAATATTATTTTCTTATCCGTTCAATGCTTCCGCTCCGCAACGATCTCAAGGATTTCATTGGTAATAGCTGCTTGACGTGCTTTGTTATACGATAGTCGAAGTTCCTTTAACATCTCTCCGGCATTATCGGTAGCTTTGTTCATGGCTGTCATTCGTGCACCATGTTCAGAAGCATGTGAATCCAGAAGCGCTTTGAACAACTGTGTCTTCACCGATTTCGGAATTAACTCCAAAACAATCTCCCCTTGTGAAGGCTCGTAGATGTAATCGTTCTTCTTTTGCCTTCTCTGTTGCTGCCGGTGGAATCCAATGGCAACAACTGTTCGTTGATTACATATTGAACTGCTGCATTCTTAAACTGGTTGTACACTACAATAACACGATCATATTTTGCAGCTGCGAAATCACTCATAATGCTTTCTGCAATTTTTCGAGGCATTGCTAAAGGTAAGGTCGGCATAAATATCATTATGATTTCCTAAGTACACATTCGGGTTCTTGGAATAAAAAATCCGAAGCTTTTTTCCCGATACATAAAATATTTACGTTACCCGCCTTCATCTGTGCATTGTACTCATTCGCTAAAAGTGAATTAATAGCACGCATGATGTTTTGTATTAAAGCACCTGCTAATCCACGGTTGGAAGTAACTGCAACGATCAACACTCTCTCTACCGGACGAACTTTCGCAAAGTTTCCACCTTCTCCTTCTTCCATAGAGCCAGAAAGATTGGCAAGAATAGAACCTAATTTATTTGCATAAGGACGTAACGCTTGAATGGCATTCTGTGCACGACGTAATTTCGCTGCACTCACCATCTTCATCGCTTTGGTGATTTGCTGGGTACTGTTTACAGAAACGATTCGGTTTCGAACCTCTTTTAAATTTGCCATGTTTATTTCAATTAAGAATTCAGAATGCAGAATTCAGAATTATTTTTTACTTTTTTACTTTCTATTAATTCTTGGCTTCGTTAAAATTATTTAGCCTCGCACAGCGCTGAAGTGCTGGGGGGGGCAATTCTGCATTCTGAATTCTGAATTCTGAATTACCTTGAGTTATTTCTCTTCGTTGACTTAATAATACTAACCAACAGTCGAATTAACTCGTCCAAGTCTAACTTCAACGTTGGATCAATTTTCACTATTTTTAAATCTATAGCGTCAACCAATAATTAGTTTCTTCAGCTTCTTTCAATGCTATACCCACAATTTATTGATGAAATCTGCTGTGCACAGCACGTTGTGATTCATTAATATTGGCACCAATGCTGGTTCCGCTTCTTACTAATTGACTTGCTAATTGAAAATGCTTCTGTTCTATGATTAATTGATGTAAGTCAAGAATTTTAGAAGCAAAATCAAATGATTTGTTAAGAACGATATTATCCCTTTTCATTTTTGAATAGTTTGAAGCAAGGGTTTTGCGAACTATCCGGGGAATTCAGAATTATGAATTCAGAATTCAGAATTATTATTTCTTGGAATATTTTAATTTATTCCTTTTTAGATTATACTTTTAATTACTCTGAAATTCCTAATTCTCAGCCCACATGAAGCGGAAGTGGGGGGAATTCTGAATTCTTAATTATACCTCACACAGCGAATACGGGGGCGGGGGGCAATTCTGAATTCTTAATTATAGCTCACACAGGGGGCGGGGGCAATTCTCGAACTGGGACTGAATTCTGAATTCTGAATTATCCTTACGCAGAATATTTCTTAGTTAGATCTTTCGCTACTCTCTCCAATTCTCCAGTCACCTCATCGTTAATCTCACCTTTCGCTAATTGATCCAACACATTTTTATGTTTGCCCCCCAGAGCAGAAGTAAGTTTAAGAAGTCCGCTTCGAAATCTCTGATCTTTCTAACATTTTTGGCTTGGAAGACCTTTTGATCCGCAGTAGATAATCGCAACTTGCTCTTCACACGGAAAGGTGAATATTGGCCGCGTTTTAAATTTTCTACGTTACGAGATCCTTTGTCGATTACGGCTTTGTAGCAGCATCTAAATCAGAACCGAACTTAGAAGAAGCTTCTAA
>JADJPB010000012.1 GCA_016713445.1 Bacteroidota bacterium
CCTGCTAATTCATTTAATGCTCTTGGATAATAACCGCCATCGAAAAGTAAACGTGCTTTTAAGAGGAAGAAGTGTGATTGGGCGTTTCTTTGCTGTCGGCTTCTTTGATGGCTGCTTTGATATTCATCGGTGAGCTCTTCCGAACTTTATTGGGTTTGCGGTGTGCTGTATTTTTGTGTATCCGCTTGGTCTCGCGCAATAAGTGGATCCATGCAATGATTGCTTTGCCAGGAAACCGACATATTTGTAAGTCTTGCCTTTCTTGGCACGATTGTAGGTGAGAGTTGTAGCAGAGTCTTCTGCTGTAAGGTTATATTGTATAAACGTGCATTGGCTTCCATGAAATGTAAGTAATGTGAAGGTTGGTGCTTAACCGCCACTTTTCTGCTGCGATAATAAATCAATGACGCTGTCGTTTTCCGCTGCAGCAAAATGAAAGATGCTTTTGGAAAAAAGTAGTGGTTTTTGTGTTCGATGTCTTTTACAGGATAAAATCTTTTTCGAATGAGTTCGTTGTCTTTGTCTTTTCCTAAATTTGGCTAAGAAAGAGTCAATATCATGATGGTTTTCATGTCGCGCCGGTAAGCATATTCTTCTTGACGATAGGTTGAAGCTAAAGTTTTTAATTCACTTCATTCTCTTGTTGCACAGTTCCGTTTAATCCAATGAGATTTTCTAGATGAAAGTGATTTTTTGGGATGGTGCCAATTACGGCGTAGATCGGGCCTAATCCCTCTGCAAAGTTAGGAGAAAAGATTGGGATAGGCCTTTTGATTATCTTCTTGCTTTTTATCTTGAATGCTTTACGAATATCATCCGCAGCACCAAAAATTCATCTTTACGTGCTCTAGCGATGGCCGTTGTATGTATTTCGGCTATGCATAGCAAATTGGTAAGGCGATTTTCCTTTATGCTTTTTAATATCCTCAATTCTTTGTTCATTGCGTATCATAGTTCCATCCATGCAACTTCTGTCTTCATCCACAAATGATTTTATCAAATCCATTTGACTCTCAATATACAGAACTTAATAAATTTTCGGGACGCTCTCTTTTTCTTTGTAAAGATGGTTATTCGGCGGCTTGCGCTAAGGTGAGGAGGCAATCACCGCTTCGTACGCCGAAGAGCAGTTTGGGTCACGCGTAATCGGCTTTCTGCGCTGACTCGTACCGCATCAGCATAGAATCACGAAAAATATTTTACCAATGTTCAAATAACATGGTTGCGAAGATCATAAATTCAACTGAATTGTGGTCGTTGTTGTGCTGTGTCCTTTTCATTTTATTTATGTGATTTTGTTTTGAATGGAGAACCTTTGAAGCTTATTGTTTTTAGGGTGTATACAATAAATTACTAGAGATTAAAATGGAACTCGTGTTCCTGCACTTGAATTTTTAATTCACCGTAAGCCTCTGCCATCTGTCCTCGCCTTTAGGAGAGGATGGAGAAGGTCGCGATGGGAGAGGCTAATGTCATTAAGTTAAGAATTTTGACCCAGAATGGGTCATATGTTTATAGGAAAATTGTGGTTTTGTTGTTTTTCGACCCCTTCAGGGTCGTATATTTGCGGTCTTTTTTTTCTATAAACATGTGATGCCTTCGGCATCTTGATCCTTAACTTTATGACATTTGGGGAGAGGCTAAATCTTTAATGCGAAAGAAATTTGTTTTCAATTCGAGTAATAAGTATTCGTTAATTTAATTTTAATCTAATCACGGATCCTCGCGACAATTATACGAGGTAATATTTTAAAGGAATTTATTCGAATTATTGCTTTTTTACATATTATTTTCACTGCATAATTGGATAGACTATGCAACTAATACTCGCTGACGATCAGTACCGTGATCAATTATTACCCTTTGTTTTTACAAGACCTGTGGGTGATTTACGTTGTGGGATTTTAACCACAAGGATCAAATGGGAAATGCTGTTGGGTATTCCCAAAGGAACTTCGGGATCGTTAACTCAATTTTATCTTTCTGGCCGTTATCCATTAGCCAGTGGAACCGAATGTTTGGTAATTAATGGAGCCTTACTTCCTGATGATGGAATTTTGAGGATGGTGCAGTCGTTGAAAGTTGGACAACAAATTTTGTATAAAGATCGTGTCGTTGCTGCTGGTGTGCATCGCGATCAATTGGTGGGCATGGAAAGTTTAAAGGTGTTTAAGGATTTTGAAACCATAGAATATACCGGTGAATTGAATTTGATTAGCATCCCAGGACTTATTTACATTGAACGACGCGGCAATACGATTCGATTTTGAGTTGCTAACTAAAGGGAAGAAAGTCTGCAGTGATCTCGGGTAGCAAGCAACCTTTCCAACCTTCGGAAATATTTTTAGAGAGACGGGTGCTAAAGTAGAAGATGCGATCTTAAAAGCTCCACCGGACCCATCTACATGGAGGGAAAGATGCGAGGTCATGGAAGGAAGTAGGGTACGCGGACCATTTCTCTTGGTGAACAAGGGAGTTGCTGAAGATGGGAACCAAGGTGTGGCGCACAACCCATTGGACCAGGATCCAAGGTAGGAGGAAGATTAGTAATTCCTTGATTTATGGAAATATTAATAAATTACATGATGGATTTTAGGAATTCAGTAATCGGTGAGTGGTGTAATATAGGTTGCCGGATTCTAATACTTCCAATTTGAAAATAATTATTCAGAAGTAAAGGTTTGGAATTATGTAGAAAAGATTTCAAGGGGAACTGGTTTGCAGTTTTGCGGATTGTTTATGGGCGATCACGGAGTAAATGTAGCATCAACACCATGTTTAATACGGGAACTGTAGTAGGTGTTTCTGCAAATATTTTGGTAGGTTTTCCTCCGAAGATGGACACCTCTTTCGGTTGGGGTTCCGATCATGCATCGAAATGTTTGTGTTGATAAAGCAATACGATTGGCAGAAAAGTAATGATCGCAGAAATATAGTCATGACGAAGCTGATAAAAATATTTTGAGTCATTTGTATTTGTTACAATTACATCCAACTGCGGAAGATTAATAATCCCAAATTGTCATTAGAAATGTCATTTTGGGCCTCGTCAGGATTAATCCTGACAGTTGTTTAGAAGCAATACTTATACTTTCGTTCAGCAAACGTAATTAAAGAAATAAATTTTATTAAGTTGGAATATTGTTCGGAAGGCGCGGAGGACGTCCACAACCAGCGCGAACCCGATTTTTACTGAACCGATGAAGTGAAGAGATAGCACAAAAGATTGTTCAGTGGTTGCAAAGAAAATAGAAAGCGAAACCGCAAATGGGTTGGTGTTGGGTGGCGTGCTTTCTTTAGTTGCCTTCTTTTCACGTAAAGAAAGTAACAAGTAATATTGAACTAGAATCTTAAATTAAAACTAAAATTTATATGACAGATGTCCGATTTTTTAGATAGTATTGATAGTTTACTAGTAGATTCCTCAAAGTAGATGGACTTACTGACAGTAATATTACATCTACAAAGGATTTGGACTAAAAGAAAGATGAGTCCCAATGGCATAATGATTGAAATGGAGTGGATTTTGTTAATTTTCCCCTGATTACTGCCAAACTGACATAAATTTACAAAATGAAGTCACAGTTCGATAATAATGAACTGCCTTGGTCAGATGCCAATCAGCGACGACGAGCCGGAATTGATACCTCTGCTGACCAATGAGGACGAAGAACAGATGAATAATAAGCAGATGCCGGAAATTGTTTCGGTGCCGCTTACAGATACAGTCTCTTTCCGGGTGTGGTCATTCAATTACGGTAGGGTCGCGATAAGTCCGTCAAACTGATTAAAGATGCTTATACAAGTGATCGAATCATTGGTGTAGTTTCACAAAGATGTAAGCATGGCGTGAAGATCCGAAGTTGGAGGACCTGAGTAGCATTGGAACCATCGCTCAAATTTTACGCATGTTGCGCAGCTCGGATGGAAATACGACCGTAATCATTCAAGGAAAGCGTCGATTCAAAATCGGCGACATCGTACAAGATGAACCGTATTTAAAAGGAAAAGTCGAAGCCTTTTCTCATGTTCCCAATATTCAAAGGATGAAGAGTTCACAGCGATCGTTGATTCATTAGAAAGACATTTCCATGGCGATCATCGAACAATCGCCAAACATTCCAACAGAAGCAAGTTTTGCGATTCGAAATATTGAGTCCTCGTTCCTATCAACTTCATTTCATCCAACATGAATGCCGATATGGAAAAGAAGCAAACCTTTTAGGGATAAACGATTTTGAAAGATCGTACCTCACTTGTACTCGAACATCTTAACAAGGAGTTGCAAATGCTGAGTCGAAAATCAAATTCAGAGCAAAGTAAAAGCTGATCTCGATAAGCAGCAACGCGAATATTTTTAAATCAACAGTTAAGACGATTCAGGAAGAGCTTAGCGGGAATACTCCCGACAAAGAAATTTCGGAAATGCGAGAACGTGCGACGTTTGAAGAAATGCGGAATAAGACGGTGGAGAAGTTTTTAATAAGGAGATGGATCGATTGAATCGAATCAATCCCGCCGCTGCCCGGAATATTCAGTGACGATGGAGCACCTCGAGTTATCGCTCGAAGCTTCCTTAGGAAGAACATACTACAGATAATTACGACTTAAAACGAGCTGAAAATTTTAAATCGTGATCATTACGGGTTGGAAAAAGTAAAGAGTCCGTGTTCTCGAATACTTAGCGGTGATCAAGTTGAAGAAGATATGAAGTCGCCCATCATGTGTTTGGTTGGACCTCCAGGAGTTGGAAAAACATCTTAGGAAAATCGGTTGCTGAAGCTTTGGGAAGAAAATATGTGCGTATGTCGTTGGGTGGAATGCGAGGAAGCGGAAATTCGCGGACATCGTAAAACGTATATCGGCGCAATGCCCGGACGTATCATTCAAAATTTAAAGCGAAATCAAACAATCCGTTTTTATTTTAGATGAGATAGATAAGTTAACAAACGATTTTCACGGCGATCCTTCCTCTGCATTGTTGAGGTATTGGATCCCGAACAAAACACAACGTTTTACGATAACTATGTGGAGATTGAATACGACTTAAGTAAAGTATTATTCATCGCTACTGCGAACTCAATGAATTCAATTCAACCTGCATTGTTAGATCGATTAGAGATCATCAATATCAGCGTTTATACTATCGAGGAGAAAGTGCATATTGCACAAAAAGCATTTAGTGACCAAGCAACTCGAACGCATGGATTAAAAGCAGGACAATTAGCCATTCCGCAACCCATGTTGAAATTAATTATTGAGCAATACACTTGGGAGAGTGGAGTACGTACACTTGAAAAATGCATTGCATCCGTAGTTCGTTCCATTGCCAAGATGGTTGCCATGGATGAAAATGCACCCTCCAAAGTAACGGAGACGCATGTACGAAAAGCATTAGGCGCACCACGATTTATTCTCGATAAATTAATCAACAATGAAACTGCTGGAGTCGTTACAGGTTTAGGATGGAGTCCAAATGGTGGAAGTGTATTGTTCATCGAATCATCCATCAGTTTGGGAAGTGGCAAGTTAGCGCTTACGGGGAACTTAGGTGATGTGATGAAAGAATCGGCGGTAATTGCATTGGCTTATTTAAAAGCACGCTGAAGAATTTGGAATTAAGTCAAGTTACTTTGACGAATGGGATATACATATGCACGTACCAGAAGGGAGCCATTCCGAAGGATGGTCCATCAGCAGGAATTACCATGCTCACTTCATTGGCTGTATTTACACAAGCGCAAAGTAAAAAATAAATTAGCGATGACGGGCGAAATCACCTTGCGCGGAAAAGTATTACCGGTAGGTGGAATCAAAGAAAAAATTCTTGCAGCAAAACGTGCCGGCATTAAAGAAATCATTCTTTGCGTCGACAATGAAAAAGATATTCTAGACATCAAGAAAGAATACTTAAAAGACCTAACGTTCCATTACGTAGAAAACATGTCGGAAGTACTTGAAGTAGCCCTCACCTCACAAAAAGTAAAAAATGCAATTGTGATGAATGGAAAAGCGAATGGTAATGAATCCAATGTTGCTAAGAAAGTAGTCGGCAGAAAATAGATTATTTAAATATATTCCAAAAATTCGGAGGTGGATATCGAGGCAGAATAAATTCTGCCTGGATATCCACCTCCGCCGTTTTAATAAGAAACGATACACCGTAGAGGCATAATAATCATGAATCAAACGAATTAAATTTTAAAAGCTATAATATTTAGGCTTAGAATTATTTCCAAGTTTCAAGTAATCTATAAACGAATAACTATAGCAAATTATTTTAAAAAAGTTTGATTTGTTAAATCAACCCAATGGGATCTAATTCGTTAAACTTAATTTTGGTGCCTTGAATAAAATCCTTAAATTTGTTTAGGAATGAGAAAATTGACAAAGTATTTGAAACTTATTTGTTTTGTATCATTGGGGTATTGAATTTTGCAAATTCATTCTCTCAGTCTCCATATCCTTTTGGTATGGTTAGGGATTCGGTGATAGTAAATGATATTCAAACGCTTCCAACAATGTTTAGAAATAAGACTTTTGTTTATTATGTATACAAACCGTTAACTTATGACAGTACTCAAAGTGAAATGGTGTTTGCCATTCATGGAACAGGAGGCTGGGGTGGAGGTACCATAAACAACATGATAAATATTGCCAACCGAAGAAATGCAATGATAGTTGGAGTTAATATGGATAGTGCCGGCTGTTTTAGAGATCAGGAGTCGGTTTGTACATATATTGATTCATTGGATGGATGCAAGTTGTTAAGGTCGTCACAGTTTATTTTTAAAGATATATATCATCATATTATTCAAAGAGAACAAAGAGTTTCAATTCCTTCCCGAATGATTGGTTTTTCATCAGGAGGTCAATTTGTTAATCGTTATTTACTTTTTCGCCAAATTTATAGCGATTCTATCCCTTTCAGAATGTTTGTATCTGCAGATCCATATTATTAGTCTTTTCCCACTGATACGTTTAATGGGGTTGGTATGAATTGGCTTTGTGGAATGTTATTTACACCTCACAATAATTTATATTGTCCTTCATCTGATTCTATTTATAAATTTGATTGTAATGATTATATTGTTCAATATTATAATGAAAATTATGGGGTTTTAATTGGAACTGGATACCCAACCGTTGGCAGATGCCCTTGTGGCATGATACAAGGTAACAACCGTTTTGAACGTGCTCAAACCTTTTATACTTTTTGTGATAGTAATGCTGTAAATAGAAGGTACTACATTGCAGTGGGAATACGCTGAAGTTCCAAATGTAGGGCATGATGAGTATGGGTTGTATAATACAAAAGCATTGCCAACTGATTCCAGTAGTATTATGGAGACTTTGCTTTTTGATACACCTTATCACACGGTTCCTTCGATCGGAGCAATAGCAGATTTTTATACAATGAATACCGTTGTATCTACAAACACACAAGTTCAATTCGTTAATACAAGTATTAATGCAGTAAGTTATTTGTGGCATTTCGGAGATGGTACGACTAGCACATTACAAAACCCAACACATACTTATTCAAGTGTTGATACTTTTACTGTTCAACTTTCCGCAATTGGAAGTTCAGGATGTGATGCATGGACAGAGCGTCGGCACTATATTAAGGTAAATAGTACAATAGGAACGCCAGAAATTAGCACAAGCGTATTAAATGTAAATTTATACCCCAACCCAACAAAGTGACTTAAATATTAGCTTTGAAAGAGTTTATAATAACATAAACCTGCGTATGTATAGCTTGCAAGGGAAAATGTTATCAAGCCAATATTGGAATATTGGTAACGCCTTTACGTTAGGTCTGCCACAATTATCTAAAGGACTTTACTTACTAGAAATAGTTTGTGATGAGGGTGTGGTGGTGAAGAAAGTGGTAATAGGTTATTAACTTGCCTGCAGCAAGCAGGTTCCGAATCCGATACGAATTAACACGAAATGCGAATTAACACGAAATGCGAAATTTTCCGAAAGTCTTGAACTAGTTTGGACATAAGTTAATTTTTACAAAATAAAATCCGCGAAAATCCAAGTTTATCCGTTTTATCCGTGTTCAAAATTTACAGTTTAGTTTTTCGATAAGTAATCATGAAAAATCTTGATCATCTTATTAAATCAGTGGCCCATCAATGTATAATCACTTTTAAATCTCTTTTGCAGCTTGAAGCCTGCAGCTTAAACTTCAACCGGATTATCATCGCCCCACTACTTCAAAATCCAATCGCGAAGCCTAGCGACCATTCGCGAAGCCTCGCAACACCATTTCAGAGGGGGGGGAATTCTGAATTCTTAATTCTGCATTCTGAATTAAATTCAGCATCCATCACATCCACCCTTATTATTGGCGCTAACCGATCCCCTTATCTTTCTAAAAAGAAATATACAGGCTACTAAGACTAAGACAATTACAAAAACCTCTTGCATAGGGCAAAAGTAAGGCTTTCAAGGTCAAAAAGCCTACATTTGCATCAATATTTATAGCATGTTAATGACCGAACATTCACTTCACTTCCGTCGCGAGAATCTATCGGATGAAGTACTTATCGATTTATATAAAGCCCTCTTAAAACCTCGAATGATTGAGGAAAAAATGCTCGTTTTGCTTCGTCAAGGAAAATTAGCAAAATGGTTTAGTGGCATTGGACAAGAGGCGATTTCTGTAGGAACCGCCATGGCTCTTCACCGCGAAGAATATATTTTACCCATGCACCGAAATTTAGGGGTGTTTACCGTTCGTGGAATTCCGTTGAATCGTTTGTTTTCGCAATTCACAGGTAAGCCCGGTGGATTTACAAAAGGCCGCGATCGTTCATTTCACATGGGAACACAAGAATTTCATATTGTGGGAATGATATCGCATTTGGGTCCGCAAATGGGCGTTGCCGATGGCGTTGCATTGGGAAATTTGTTGAAGAAGAATCCGCATGTTACCGCAGTGTTTACCGGCGACGGAGCATCGAGTGAAGGAGACTTTCATGAAAGTATAAATGTAGCTGCAGTATGGGATCTTCCGGTAATTTTTGTGATTGAAAATAATGGCTACGGTCTCAGTACACCCAGTTCCGAACAGTTTCGTTGCAAACAATTTATTGATAAAGCAATTGGTTACGGCATTGAAGGTGTGCAAGTAGATGGAAATAATATTTTAGAAGTGTACAACACTGTGAATGAATTGGCGGCTTCGATGCGCGAGCGTCCACGCCCGATTATTTTAGAGTGTATGACCTTTCGTATGCGCGGACATGAAGAAGCTTCCGGTACCAAGTATGTTCCGCAAGAACTTTTTGAAATGTGGGGAAAGAAAGATCCCATCAAAACCTATGAAGAATATTTATTGAACGAAGGAGTGATTGATACTGATTTTGTAGATCGCATTCGTGCAGGCATCAAAGAAGAAATAGAAAAAGGATTATCCATCGCATTTGCAGAAAAAGAAATTGAACCCGATGACGCTCGTGAATTGAATGATCGTTTTGCGCCTTATGATGCAAAACCCATTCTTGCAACATCAGAAAATAAATCGGAGAAAAGATTTTTGGATGCTATTTCAGATGGGATGAAGCAAGGGATGGAACGACATCCTAATTTAGTGATCATGGGTCAAGATATTGCAGAGTACGGTGGTGCATTTTAAAGCGACTGCAGGCTTTGTGGAGCAGTTTGGAAAGATGAGAGTACGTAATACTCCATTGTGTGAATCGGCGATTTTAGGTGCTGGACTCGGGTTAAGTATTAACGGTTGTAAATCGATTATCGAAATGCAATTTTCGGATTTCGTGACGTGCGGATTTAATCAGATTGTAAATAATTTAGCCAAGACACATTATCGTTGGGGACAAGCTGCTGATGTGGTGGTGCGAATGCCAACCGGTGCAGGAGTGGGAGCAGGACCTTTTCATAGTCAGTCGACCGAAGCTTGGTTCTTTCACGTTCCCGGATTAAAAATTGTTTATCTCCCATTTCCTGAAGACGCCAACGGACTCATGGCTTCAGCCATTCAAGATCCAAATCCTGTGATGTATTTTGAGCATAAAGCACTTTACAGAAGCATTACAGCAAACATCCCAGATGATTATTACACCACTGAAATTGGTAAGGCAAACTTAATTCGTAAGGGTGACGATTTAACCATCGTGACTTACGGACTCGGTGTGCATTGGGCGATGGAAATACTAGATCAGCATCCAGAGATTTCAGCCGACTTAATTGATTTGAGTACGCTATTACCTTGGGATGAAGAAACAGTTTTAAAATCGGTGAAGAAAACTCGAAAGTATTGGTGATGCACGAAGATTCCATTACAGGTGGAATAGGAGCGGAGATTACGTCATACATATCCGAAACTTGTTTTGCAGAGTTGGACGCAGCACCCGTTCGAATTGGCGCATTGGATACACCCGTACCAATGTCTAGTGCTTTAGAGTGGAATTATTTGCCGAAGAAACGTTTTGAAGAGGCCCTGCTAAAGCTTGCGGCTTACTAATAACGGGTGGCATCAACTGAATGAGTTTGTCGAGCATCTTCTTGTTCTCGAAATTCAAAGCCGCATCGCGTAAAAAATGTTTTTCCTTTTCGGTAAGATGCCAGCTCAGCGAAACACGATCTTCTGATTCGGGCATTTGAAAAATAACCACATCCATCGGTACATTCACAATGTCTTTTGCATATTGTAAATAACGATCGAAATTATAATCTTGCATGATGATGAAATTACCAGAGACGTTTCTCATGGGCGCCATCAACTTTTCGACAATCGTTTTAACGCTGTTGTTTTCTACTTTTAGATGTTTGTGTGTATCTCTGATTTGTAAGAATACAACGCCTGATGTGTTCGCGTCAATCCAATCTTTAAACGAAAAATAAAAATTGAATGGAATTCATCACACCATAGTTGTCACGAATTCCGGCATCCATCACTTCAATAGCGGGAGAACTGGGCAAGGAAACAGCGGGCATCACGTAAGGGAAGGCAGAATTCATTCTTAGCGCACTTGTCAATTTAATATTATCCGCATTTTGTTGGTTGAAAAATCTACGGAACTCCACCCCGTTGGCAACAGGTTGAATTCCGCTTTTTACAGAGGCGTATTCTTGCAATAAATAACTCACAGGTTGTGCGGCGATGTGCAATGCTCTTCCATCATTTATAATAGTTGGACTAATCACCACCATAGGAATGCGCTTCTTTCTCTGGCTTTTCATAGTCACGCAAACGCTTGTCGAGAATTCCTTTTGTGTTTTCATTTAACTGTCCTTCCCAAGCCCAAGCTCTGTCTTTCACATAGTGATATTGCCCATCTGTAAACTGTTGATTATTTAAAAAGATATCGGCTACCGTCGCACTAAAAATCATTGAGTTGAGCATGTCCTTGCCCATGTTTTGCAAAAAGCGATTTTGAATATTATCGTCCGCCTTCATCAACGTATCGTAATGATTTAAAAATAACTCACGATAGTAACATAAGCTAATCATTCCTCCAGAAGATCCTGTTGCAAAAGCTGTATGGTGCATCAAATTTCCTTGATAAACACTATCGATCATCTGCAAAGTACGAAAGCTAAAAACGCATGAACGTAATCCACCGCCGCTTACATTTAATAAAACAAGTTTTGGCTTCTCAATACCTTGTTCTGTCCAGCGCAGTTTCCATTTGTCAAGAATCTCTTTTGTGTTTTTAATATCGTGTGCCAGTAAACTGTCATTCACCTGATCTTCCAACGACTCTCGGTTATACGAAACTAAATTTTTGTGTAATCTAATCCATAGGCTTTGTTTCTTGGATTCAATACTTCAAATTGAGAAAAGAAATTGATAACAAGGAAAAGTGTGATGAGGGCCGTATTCGCCCATGATCTCAGCCAATATCTGAACACTCCACTCAACATTAAAAACATAGTGATCAACAAAAGTATACTGGCACCGGCTGGTATTCTAAAAATGGAATAGTCGCGAAATAATCCCAGGAGAATAAATATTATAAATACAATGATTTCAATGACTGCAGCATTCACATGATTCTGACGAAATACACTTTCGAGCATATACCGTTTGTAATGTCGAACATCACGAACCAATTTTAATTTAACGGGGAAGGTGAGGTAGGTGTCAACTCGCCAACTATTTTTTCGTTGAACGCCACTTAATGGTTTTAAAATTTTTGTACTGGTATCTGCATTTTCAACGCCAAACAGTTTGTAGATGTCTTTGTTGGTCACCATGAAATACCTCAGCGTAGCTAGAAAGACGATGAGAATTCCAAGCAAGAACATGGAAAGTTGAATCGCAACCGTGCCAACAGGAAGCAATTGGTAATTCAATTGGAAGCGAGCTATACAGATGCAATATACCAACACGAAGCTTCCTGGAATAATAAAATTGTTATGACAATATTTTACAAACGTTTTCGATAAAGTCGCAAGAAAGGGGAATCGAAAACTATTTAAGATAAAACTGGAAATATTAAATGCCATGATGAACGCGCCCGTACTTAATCCCATGATGAAGAAAGAGCGTTTACCCACTAAGCCCATGTATTCAGGATCGAGGAAGAGGTAAGGAATTCCAAAACGCGAGGCGAGCGATTGGGTGATGAATCCAAATAGTAGGAGCCAATACAAGATCATCATCTGATTTTTTTTAAAACGCATGATGACCAGCTGTACTGGAAGCTAAATAAAATGCGCGAAGCTAATTTGTGAAGATTCATTACTTACTATAGCTAACGAATTTATACGGGAATACAGTATAAAAGTTGGCTTGAATAATAAGTTTTTCCCATCTACTTGTTAACGAAGTAGGCGAGGTAGGCCCAAACAAAGGGCACGCTGAGGAATAATGCGTCAAAACGATCGAGCAATCCTCCATGTCCTGGCAGTATATTTCCAGAGTCTTTCACTCCTAAACTGCGCTTTAAAAGGGATTCGCAGAGGTCGCCCAAAATACCTGTAACCACAATGATCAAAGCAATGATAAGCCATGAAGTGAGATCGATTTGCTGCTGATATAAACTGAGTAAATAGGCAATTCCTAAGGTGCTTAACCCTCCTCCAATCACACCTTCCCACGATTTTTTTGGAGAAATGCGCTCAAAGAGTCGGTGTTTTCCCATTAAATTTCCAAAAACATAAGCAAAGGAATCGCTACTCCATACTAGGAAAAAATAGCCTAGTAGAATACCTCGATCATGGACACCGTCATGCACCGAAACGGAGCTTAATAATGCAAAGGGAATGATGACATATAAAATTCCGAGTAAAGTATATCCAATGTTTCCAAATGGATGTTGCTTCTTTCGATATAATTCAGCAATGAAGATAAGTACACTGAGTGGTGCGAGTAATACTAGTAATTTAGGATGTTCATCTGAAAAAGAAGAAAGTGAAATGAAAACATATGTGATGGCACCGAGTATCAAGCCCATCATTTTGTTGGGTTGATTTTCAGCGTTAGAGACTAACGTATAGAATTCATTCAAGCTGACGAGCGCTGCTAATAAAAAGAGTAATTGAAAAGAAAGAGGTCCATACCATATGGAAGCAATAACACCACCTGTAAAAATAGTTCCTGTGATTAGTCTTTGCCAAAGATTACTCATAATAAATCATTTTCAGTGAGAATAAGTTTAGCTCTATCCACAAGGTCGGAAGAAACATAAAGTTCAATTTCTCCAAATATATACGACGAATCTTTTTTGTTGATTTTGTATGCGGGAATATCTTGTTCTTCTAGCAAAGAAATGGCGGCAGCAATTTCAAGAGGCTTGGTACTGGTGTAAATTAACATGAAGTCCACTAATTCATTCCCCATCGTCGCGATCGTTAATTAGGAATAAATACAGTTGTCGTGGACCATGTGCACCCATCACTAACTTACCATCTATGTCGGCCGTTCTACTTGGACCTGTCACAATGCTTAATGCAGAAGGCATCTTTGTATATTTATGTCGAAGCCATACTAAAGCATCTTTCATGTCTACGGTTAACTGACTTGCTCTAGCCAATACAACATGAAAAGGAGCATAAGCAGGAATAGTTCTACTTTGTTCTTTCGAAGAAAAAACGATGCTACCAGTTCTTACAATTAAACATTCGCAAGTACTTATGCCCACATCAATATTTATATTTCCATCTAAAATTAATTCATGAGGAAGTTCACATTCGGTCAACAAGTTGCTAATGCCATCTTCCACACAATAAATATTTTTCCATTTGTGAATCATGCCCAGACTCACCAAATTCTCCATGAACTCCAGTTCGCTATCGATCAAGAAAAATTTTACCCCTGCCGCTTCTGCTTTTTCTGCGAAGATCACCAAGGGATCTTCGTCGGTGATGTGATAAATGGGAGCTTCGAGAGAAAGTTGCGGATAAGGATTATCCGTCTTCGATAAAATCGAAGCTCTTATTTTCTTGAGTACTTTTTCTCTGTTTGTACTATCGTCCATACCTCAAGGATATCGTTGACTGTTAGGCTGGAGAATTTTCCTGCGTGGGTTTCTCTTCTACTTTAGCAATGATCGTTTCTTCAACAGGCGTGTTCACTAATTTGTCATTTTCTTCTTTGTCCCATGTTCTTTTTCCAAAAACACGCTCTAAATCTTCTTTATAGATCACTTCTTTTTCCAATAAAGTGGTGGCAAGAATATCCAATTTCGAAAGATTGTTTCTCAGTAAATCCAAGGTGCGCTTGTACGCTTCGTCAATCATTTTCTTTACTTCGAAATCGATGAGCTCAGCTGTCTTTTCACTGTATGGTTTCGTGAAATTATAATCTGCATTTCCGGTTGAATCGTAATAACTGATGTTTCCTAATGCATCGTTAAGTCCGAAAACCGTAACGGTAGCATAGGCTTGCTTCGTAATTTTCTCTAAGTCACTCAATGCTCCTGTAGAGATCGCCCCAAATTTCACTTGCTCAGCAGCACGTCCACCTAGCGCAGCACACATCTCATCTAAGATTTGCTCGCGCGTAGTGATTTGTCTTTCCTCTGGCAAATACCAAGCAGCTCCCAAGGAATTTCCTCTCGGTACAATGGTTACTTTAATCAAAGGAGCAGTATGCTCCAATAGCCAGCTCACAGCCGCATGGCCTGACTCATGATAGGCAATTACGTTTTTCTCATGTGTTGAGATGATCTTGTTTTCTTTTCCAACCGCCAACAATACGATCAACTGCATCTAAGAAATCCTGATGGCCTATCGCTGTTTTATTTCTTCTTGCGGCAATCAATGCCGCTTCATTACAAAGGTTAGCGAGATCAGCGCCTGAGAATCCAGGAGTTTGCTTCGCCAAGAAATCTAAATCTACACTTGGATCTAGTTTTAATGGCTTCGCATGTACTTTGAAGATTTCTTTTCTTCCGTTTAAGTCAGGAAGCTCCACATAAATTTGTCGGTCGAAACGTCCCGGACGAAGTAAGGCCCTGTCTAATATATCAGCACGATTGGTAGCTGCTAAGATGATAACGCCGGAATTACTTCCGAACCCGTCCATCTCGGTCAACAATTGATTTAATGTGCTTTCACGCTCATCGTTTGCAGAGAAAGAAGGTTGCTTTCCACGGGCACGACCTATCGCATCAATCTCATCAATAAATATAATACTTGGTGCTTTTTCTTTTGCTTGACGGAATAAATCACGAACACGACTTGCACCAACACCCACAAACATCTCTACGAAATCGGAACCCGATAAAGAGAAGAAAGGAACTTGTGCTTCACCAGCAACCGCTTTGCTAAAAGTGTTTTACCCGTTCCGGGAGGACCCACCAACAACGCTCCTCTCGGAATCTTTCCTCCCAGCTGTGTGTATTTTTTAGGAGTCTTCAAGAAATCTACAATTTCCATTACCTCAATTTTCGCCTCTTCAAGTCCGGCTACATCATTGAACGTAACTTTTACATGAAGGTCTTTATCGAAGAGAGTAGCTTTTGATTTTCCAATGTTGAAAATCTGTGACCCACCCCCGCCATTTCCCATTCTACGAATGATAAACATGTAAATTACGATTAACAAAAAGAATGGCAGAATCCATGAAATTAAATCCCAATAACCGCGGTCGTTATTATTGTAAACAATATTAACTCTCAAATCAGGAGCTAAATCTTTTTTGAACTTCATCTAAATCTTTCTTGAAGCTACCTACATCCCCAATGGTAAATGCAAAGTGTGGACCTTCGTTCACACCGTTTCCAAAAGCTTTTTACTAACGCCTTTAAAAGCAGGATCGGCTAGCTTCGTTTTCTTAATGAACACTTGAACTACTTCCTTGTTCACCACAACGATGCGGTCAATATCTCCGTTTTTTACCCAAGTAGAAAATTGTGACCAGGTTGCTTCCTTGGGATGATTTCCCCAATCAAACAAACTACTTCCAATGATCATAATTAGGATAATTCCATATATCCAATAAAAATTAAAGTTAAAACGAGGTTGTTTTTGCTTCGGGAAACTGTTGAAAGACTTTTTCTTTTCTTCCGGTTGACTTTGCTCAGACATTTTTTTATTCTCTTCTTTAGTGCTAAGGTCTATTTAAACGCTTAACGATTCAATTGTTATCTGTAATTCTAATGATTTCTGCATCCGCCCAAAGACGTTCAATACCGTAATAATCTCTTTGTTCGGGCTGAAAGATGTGAACTACTACGCTTATATAGTCGATTAACACCCATAGCGCATTTTTAACTCCTTCAATATGTTCGGGATTTTCTCCACATTCTTCTAATACTGATTCTTCTACCGATCTGGCGATTCCTTCAACTTGTGTGGATGAATCTCCTTGACAAACGATAAAAAAATCAGAAACGACCCCGCCAATCTTTCTAAGGTCCATCACAATTATTTCTTTCGCTTTTCGATCTTGTAAGCCTTTGATCACTCCATTTACTAATGCATCGTCAATAATATCCGGCTTCTTACTTCTTGCTGCGGCACTTTTTACCATTCAATTCAATTAGAGTATTTTTGCAAAATTACTCATTTTTATTCCCGTTATGAACTTAATCGTACTCACTTCTGTTGATTCTACTAACAATTATTTGCAGTCATTGTTAGAGAATAACCCCCTTGAGGAAGGAACCGTAGTTATTAGTTTGGAGCAAATATAAGGACGTGGTCAGAGAGGAAATACTTGGCAGAGTTTACCTGGAGACGGTCTTTACGCCTCCATATTGTTTTTACCACAACAATTTTCTGTTGAAAACCAGTATTATTTGAATAAGGCAATCGCTTGCGGGACAGCTCGATATATTGCTTCAAAATTGGATGCAGATGTTAAGATTAAATGGCCCAATGATATCTTAGTTGATAACAAAAAGATTGGGGGGATTCTCATGGAAAACAGTATCCGAGGAAATGTTCTTTCTACTGTTATCGCTGGAATTGGTATTAATTTGAATCAGCTCGATTTTGATTTTAATTTCGGGACACATGCCACTTCTTTTCGAATCATAACGAATAAAAGGTATTCGCCTGAAAGTGAGGTGGCTGAATTGTTTAAGGAGGTGTGGTTTGATTATCAGCGGCTTATGTCAAAAGATTTTCAATCAATAAATGAAGAATACCGTAATTTACTTTATAAACATGGTGAAGAAGCTAAATTCAAAGCAGACCATGAAATTTTCAAAGGGATCTTACTCGATGTAGACGAGGAGGAGCTGCTCTTGTAGAAGTAGATGGAAAACCAATACGATGTATTCATCCTCATACACGATTAGTGGTATAATTATGAATTTTCAGCTTAAGCCTGGTGCATCCCTGATATTTATTAACCAATAAATTCAAGAAGTTTCTCAATGGTTTTTCTGCCATCATCTTTAAAAATGGATTTAAATCAGCATCAAAAAATAGTTGCAATTCAGAAGTAGAATCGTTGCAATCTGAAATGGTGCAGATGAGTTTTAAGTCGAAAGGAGCTTTTTCATGTTTTGCCATTACCACCTCTGTAAATGGAGTTTTACTCTCGTATTTAAGTCCAAGAGAAGCCATGCCTTTAATTGTGAATTTGCAAGTTTCGCCATCTACAGAAAATCCTTCCACTTGCTCGGGCATCAACGTACCAATATTATTAAAGTCACTTAAAAAATTAAAAATCTCTTCAGGTTTTTGATTGACTTTTACTTTTTCGCTTTCTATTCTAGTCATCGCTTCTTCTCATTATTTTGATGAAAATTTCTCTTGATTTTATCCGTTCACTTTCCAGCTTTCCGGTTTTTTTCTCCATGCTTCTAATAGAGGGAGCTCTTCTTTTCGAACATAGCCAGTAGCTATAGCTTGGCGGATGAGCACATCGTAATTGCTCAATGAATACCATGGACAAGCGGCCTTTTTAAAATTTTCGTTTGCTGTTTCAAACCCATAAGTGAAAATGGAGACCAGTCCTTTCACCAAGACGTTGTTCTTTCTTAACTCTTCAACTGCTTTAAGACTACTTCCTCCTGTAGAAATCAAATCTTCTATAACTACAGCAGATTGATTGGGTTGAACTTCTCCTTCGATGGTGTTTTGTCGACCATGTTCTTTTGGAGATGGGCGTACATATACGAAAGGTAATCCCATTGCTTCAGCAACTAATGCCCCAGGAGCGATGGCGGCGGTGGCTACTCCAGCGATAATATCAGGTCGTCCAAATTTGCTTTCAATCAACTTTACGAGCTCTTGACGGATGAAAGTCCTAACCCTAGGATAGGACAGAGCAATGCGATTGTCGCAGTAAATGGGTGATTTCCAGCCTGAAGCCCAAGTAAACGGCTGATCGGGCTGTAATTTTATCGCTTTGATTTGAAGCAGGAATTCGGCTACTTTTGGTGCGGTATCATCCATGAACCACAAACCTAATGGATTCATGTGAAACAACCAATCTTTTAAACCCTAAGCACCCCAAAACATGTATCAGGTTTATATTAATGAGCGTCTATTGAAATTTGTGAGTACATATGACCCGATCGGGAATGCCGAGATGGTCATCAAACTTAAAGGCAACGAACCGAAAGATTATCTCAAAGTTTTAGTCAATGCATTTGAAGAAAATCCGCAAACCGAAAGTTTAGTCATCCAATCAGAGAACATCGACGAGACTTGGAAAAAATTTACTTCGATTTATACAATTTTAAAAGCGGCGGGTGGTGTAGTCATCAATTCCCAAACTAATAAACTGTTGATGATTTTCCGAAATGGTAAATGGGATTTACCCAAAGGGAAAATTGAAACCGGCGAAGAACCTGATGTAGCCGCAGTTCGTGAAGTGTATGAGGAAACAGGAATTGGTGAATTAAAATTATCAAAACAAATAAAAACGAGTTTCCATACTTATCCTTATAAAGATACTGTCATTTTAAAAAAGACGTATTGGTTTTTGATGAGTAGTACAGATTTAAGCGAACCGATTCCACAGCAAGAAGAAGGTATTGTTGAAGCAAGATGGATGGACAAAGCCGAAGTAAAAAAAGCGTTGAAGAATGCGTACTCGTCCATTGTTGAATTATTGAACGAGCAAATTTTAGAGACAGAGTATAGACCGCTAGGTTAATTCAGAATTCAGAATTCAGAATTCAGAATTCAGAATTCAGAATGAAGTATTCTTTTCTCTACACTATCTTAAAAATCCCCTTGACACCCTGAGCTTTCCCTGCCTGACAACAAGCAGGGCTCTGCGCCTTTAAGAGAAAATTCTACGAAAAATCTTTGCGACTTTGCGCCTTTGCGAGAAAAATTTGGCGTAGAGAAATCTGTCGAAGAGAAAAACATTATTCAAATGCGATTAAATTATTGCAAGCCTCTTGTTCAAGCCTCTCCCTCGCGAGGCTTCGCGACCCTCTCCAAGGGAGAGTGAATTTAATAATTATTTTTATTTGATAAAATTTGGAGTTAAAAAATAGAAATCTCTGCGAGAAAATTTGGCGAAGTAAAAGCGACCGAAAGTCCCTGCGTCCTATATTATAAAACAGAATTAAATTCATCCATCTTCTTTTATGGAAATTTGTTCAGAAATGAGTTTTAATAGAAATATTTCCTAACTATATTTTACACTTTCAAGTTTTTGTTATAAATTGCAATGACAAATTATTATTCCTATGAAATTTCCCTTTCAGTTTATTTTAGTTGCTATCGTATTATGCTTTGCTTTCAATACTCAAGCACAAGTTTCTGGTTGTACCGATCCACAAGCTAATAATTACAATAATGCTGCTACGATCAATAATGGTTCCTGTGCTTACAACGCTACCAATCTACCTTTAACCGACAAAACAAACCTCCCAACACCCTTACTCAACGAAAGCTCTGGCTTAACTTTTTTAGATGGAAAATTATGGTCGTTTAGTGATTCAGGAAATCCAAATGATATTTATCGCATCGATACTGTAACGAATACTATTTTTCAAACAGTAGATATCAGCAATGCAACTAATGTAGATTGGGAAGATATGGCCTCCAATAATGATTTTTTGTTTGTAGGTGATTTTGGAAATAATAATGGGAATCGACAAGATTTAAAAATTTATCGCATTAATAAATCTGCTCTCACACCAACTACAACTTCGGTATCAGCATCTATTATTAACTTTTCTTTTCCGATCAAACCAATTTCCAATCCAATCCAACCAATCATAATTTCGATTGTGAAGCAATGATTTTTTTGAACGACTCCATTCATCTTTTTAGCAAGAACTGGGTCGACTTTCAAACAAAACATTATGTATTACCCAATAGTCCAGGAACGCATGTAGCACAGTTGCGCGAAACATTAAATACTGGATTCTTGGTAACAGGAGCAACGGTGCAGCAGTATGGTGTAATTTCATTGATCGGATATTTAAGAACGGGAACGAAACCAGTTTCACTCTATATGCTTTATGATTATAAAAACAATTTGCTTTTCAATGGCAACAAAAGAAAATTTGATCTCTCTTCACAAAATGTCTACGGACAAGTTGAAGGTGTAGAGTTTTTGAATAGTTCGCGGGCCTTTGTTTCGAATGAACTTTATACTACAGGAGCCAATGTCCCTGCTAAATTAAGAACATTTAATCTCGCACCTTATTTGCCTGGCGCATATTTATTTCCAAAACCAACTGCAAATTTTAGCGTAAACAATGCATCCATCTGTGAAAATGAAACGGTAACATTCGCCGATCAAAGTATTAATTCACCTACTTCTTGGCAATGGAGTTTTCCAGGCGGAAGCCCATCTACATCCACCTTACAAAATCCGCAAGTGCAATATCCATCTGCAGGCGTTTATAATGTTTCTTTAGTCGCTTCGAATGCTGCGGGTAATGATACTCTAGTCATCACAAATTTCATTGCAGTTAATGGTTCGCCAGTTGCTCCAACAACTATTACCGGATCAAACATCACTTGTGTGAATACACAAAACAGTTTGTATTCTGTAGATTCTATAGTAGATGCCATTTCTTATACATGGATAGTACCTGCAGGTGCAATCATTTCGTCAGGACAAGGAACAAATATGATTACTGTAGAGTTTTCGAGTGGAGCTGTAGGTGGAGATATTTGTGTGTACGCTTCAAATAATTGTGGAAGTAGTCCTGATCATTGCATGGCCATCACTGTATTCAATAGTATTCCAGCAAAGCCATTAAGCATTACGGGTAACACATTGCCTTGTGCAGGGGGAACCGGAATGGTTTACAGTTGTCCTGTCGTTGCGAATGCAACCAGTTATCAATGGGCCGTTCCTTCCACAACCACCATACTTAGTGGACAAGGTACAAACACCATTACAGTAGACTTCCTTTCTACTTTTAGATCCGGTTCTGTAAAAGTTGCAGCTGTAAATTGTGTAGGTAATAGTTTGTTTAAAACATTAAGCGTTCGAGGAAAGCCATCTACTCCAGCATTAATTTCTGGTCTTTCCGAAGAAGTTTGTGCAGGAACATTCAATGTTACTTACTCTATAGCTCCCGTGGTCGGAGCCACCAGCTACAACTGGACAATACCTGCAAATACTACATTAGTAGGCGGACAAGGTACTACATTCATTACACTAAATTTCGATGCATTATTTAAAACAGGAGCAATAAAAGTTTCTGCAAGTAATGCATGTGGTTCAAGTGGATTAAAATCGCTAACGATTCGAAGTACTCCAAAGATGCCTGATTTAATTTCTGGTTCTGCATCTGTTTGTGCAAATCAAGTTGGAGTGGGGTATTCAATTCCAGCAGTGTTGGGGGCATCAAGTTATACATGGAAGGCGCCCACAGGGTCCATCATTACGGGTCAAACTACTCCTTCAATTTTAGTGGATTATGGAACAGTGGGAGGAAATGTAAAAGTCAAAGCCAACAATAGTTGTGGTAGTAGTGCCTTTCGAACGCTCACAGTTTCGATGTTTTGTCGTGAATTCTTAGCTCAACAGAAAAGTGAATGGGATGTTACCATTTATCCAAATCCATCAAGTACTTATTTTGCAATGGATGTTAATTCTGCGGTTAATTCAGATGTTGTTATCATAGTTAGCGATGTGATCGGTAGGGAAGTGGAGAGAATTGAAAAATTAAATTCTATGGGACATGTTGAATTTGGATCTGACCTTTTGATGGGCGTTTATCTTGTTGAAATTAAGTATGGTGCTGAACGGAAATCGTTAAAATTGATCAAACAATAGTAATTTTTTTCTTTCGTATCTGTTTAGATTATCAAAATATTAGGAGTTGAAAGGTGAATTTTGTTCGTGCACTTTCAATATGTAATTCTATTTTTAGGATAATATACTTATCTTAGTGCTGATAATTCAATATTGGGATTTGTTGTAAGCACTTAGATTTAATTTCGATCGTTAATTTCGTGGTTTTAAAGGTGAGAGTTGAAATGAATTTGTTATAATATATGATGGGTATTGCTGGAATTTGCAGAACGTTTGTGGCAAATGCAAAACAAGAATTAGTTGGATACTCGTCATCATTCAATAAAAGTCCTTTCCCATACAGGAATATAATTGGGGCGAAACCGAAAAGCCTTATGAGTAGGAAAAATATCAAAACAATATCAAAACAAATTATTATGAAAAGAAAATTTTACTTTCAATTACGCTTACCTTAATCAGCTTAACTGGATTTAGTACCGTTTGGACGGTAAATAATTCTGAAATACATTTTCTCCAGCAACAATTACTATTCAATTGGGTGATACTGTGACATTTTCAATTAACGGATCACATGATGCAAGAGAAGTTAGTCAAACTACATGGAATGCGAATAGTAGTGCTGCACTTCTTGGCGGATTTCAAGTTCCCTTCGGTGGGGGTACCTTGTTTCCTGCTCAGTTAGGTGTGGGGACTCATTATTATGTTTGTACTAATCATATTAGCATGGGGATGAAGGGAACCATTATTGTTCAAAAATACAACTGGTGTTGTAGAGAATGCAGCTCAAGCAAGCATTTCTATTTCTCCAAATCCTTCACATGGTAAGTTTCAATTGATGATCGTCTGCTGCAACGGTTGAAAATGGAATGATTGAAGTTTATGATTTGACTGGAAAGTCTATCTATCAATCCGAATCATTGAGCACTAAATTCGATGTTGATTTGACGAATCAGGCTAAAGGCACTTATTTCGTAAAGTTTTATAATAACGAAACTACATTGACTAAGAAAATTATTTTAGAATAATCTCCTTCTGAAATTTGTGATTCTACCCATAAAGGCAGTCTGAAATGATTAGCTTTTATGGGTTGTTTATTTATGAATATTTCTGATTGAGATTGTTGATTTGTTTCTACGAAATTGTCAAATGCAAATTTTTCTTTCTATTTTCGCTCAGCTATGACACTCGACTATATTCAAGAGATTAACGAATACGGAGATGATCTCGTTCGACTTTTCGATTTTGATAAGTCGGAGGCCATTTTATTTCGAGATGCTATACAGGAGTCTATTCTTTTGAAGAATGAAGAATTAGATTTGGCTTCTCTGAGTTTTGTACAATTAAATAATTACAATTTAATTTTGGTGATTGGAGAGGAAGACGATGGAATATTTTCAAATCGTGAAAATAATTTTATCTGTAGCTTGACGCTTGCATCCTATGAAAAAATGTTAACTTTACTAGAACCTTTTTGCACGAAAGAAACCAAAGGCTATCAATATCTCTACGACCTCGACTCGCCCACCGATTTTCTTTTTTCTCCAGCTGGAACGAATAGTTTTGAGGACTAATTGCTCTTTTATTTATGGTTGCGAATAAATCTTACCCTTAAAACAATTAGAAGTTGCTAAATAAACTTGTGTCCTTTGTGAAATATTCTGTGTCCTCTGTGGTTAAAGAAATCTATAAACAGCAAGAATTTATTTGTTTTATTAAAGTTAACTTTTAAACACAAAGAGCACAAAGGTTGCACGGAGAACGCAAACAAAAATTTCTATTTAAGTAGCTTTTGAATTAAAATCTTGTAAAGCTGTCTAGCATCTAGCATCTTGTATCCAGCATCCAGCATCCAACATCAAAAGAATGCGCTTTATCAATCGCAAATTATGCGTGTACTTCTTCAAATCCAAATTAAAAATTCCATGATGGTCAATATTGTCCACTCTTACTTGACCCGATGCATGAATAATTCTGTTTTTGGAAGTGAGTATACCTACGTGCGTAATTTTCCCTTCTTCATTATCGAAAAAAGCTAAGTCACCCACTTGAGTTTCATCTAACAAATGCACCGCTTGTCCTTGCTCTGCTTGCATCCACGCATCGCGCTTTAAGGTGATTCCCGAAAGTTTATATGCCATTTGTGTGAGGCCGCTGCAATCAATTCCAAATGGACTTCTACCACCCCAATGATAAGGCGCGTTGAGATACATGTAGGCGTTCTCAACCACCATCTTTCCAGTAGTCAATAGATCAACTTGGCGAGCATTCCCTTCAAAACTATACGTTGTATTTCCAATTCTGCAATTTCCATCACGGAACCATGGCAAGCGGCTTCCTAATAAAATAGAAGTAATGCTTTGGTGATTAATTAATATCTGCACCAAGTCATAACTTAAAAAGGCTTTGTTCTTTTGAAGCTCAGTGAATTCACTGAGCTCTAAAGGATGTTGTTGCGACTTTTGAATCCAACCTTCATAATCATCAAAGCTTAGATGAATTTTAATCCATTCATTCACATGTTCCAAAACAGTAAATGTTTCGCCAAAAAGAAGCTGCGATATTTCTTCACTTCGGTGAGAAGGCTCAGCGCGAAGTGAAATTAAATTAAGGGAACAAATACCGTAGCTCATGATGATGTTTCACTTATACTGCTAAAACAGTAAAATGTTTTATTACATGCGTTCAATAACGATTGCCGATGCTCCTCCGCCACCATTACAAATTCCCGCAGCACCAATTTTACCATTGTTTTGTTGTAAAACACTCAACAAGGTTACAATGATTCGTGCTCCTGAACAACCTAGTGGATGTCCAATAGAAACCGCTCCACCATTTACATTAACTTTGGTAGGATCTAATTTCATGGTATTGTTATTCGCAATAGCTACAACAGAAAACGCTTCGTTGATTTCAAAATAATCTACATCTGTCATTTTAATTCCAGCTTTCTCTACTGCCAATGGTAAAGCTTTTGATGGGGTAGTGGTAAACCATTCGGGAGCTTGTTGTGCATCAGCGAATGCACGAATTTTTGCTAGTGGTTTTATGCCTAGCGCTTCTGCTTTTTCTTTACTCATCAACACTACAGCCGCAGCACCATCATTCAAGGTACTTGCATTTGCAGCCGTTACACTTCCATCTTTCACAAACACGGGACGCAAGGAAGGGATTTTATTAAAATCCACTTTTTTGTATTCTTCGTCTTCGTTAATCAATAAAGCTTCTTTACCTTTTTGAGGAATGCTTACAGGAGTTATTTCATCTTTGAATAATCCTTTTGCCCAAGCAGCTTGTGAACGTTTGTACGATTCAATAGCATAAGCATCTTGTTCTTCTCGACTAATTTTACAATCGGTAGCGCAAAGTTCAGCCGCATTTCCCATGTGGTAATCTTTGTACACATCCCATAATCCATCTTTCACTAAGCCATCAATCATTTGAGCATGACCTAAACGATATCCATTGCGTGCTTTATCTAAGTAGTAAGGAACTGCACTCATGTTTTCCATTCCCCCTGCAACCACAACATCGTTGTCGCCTAGCATAATACTTTGAGCCCCCAACATGATGGCTTTCATTCCCGATGCGCAAACTTTATTGATCGTAGTGCCAGGAACGTTAGTTGGAATTCCTGCGAAAATGGAAGCTTGCGTGGCAGGAGCTTGTCCTACGTTTGCTTGCAATACATTTCCCATCAAAACTTCATTCACTTGCTCTGGCTTTACACCAGCTCTTTCTAAAGCTGCCTTAATAGCAGTAGCTCCAAGTTGTGTTGCTGGTACACCAGCTAATACGCCGCCAAAACTTCCAATGGGAGTACGAACAGCCGATACAATATATACTTCTTTCATATTTCTATTTTAAGAGTGCAAAATTAGTTAAAAGAATGAAGGTGATTTTGTTTCGAAAAGTAGAAATTGTAAATAGTTGTATATTAATTAAGTATAAAGCTCATCGAGACGAAATTTTCGTAGAACTTAGTGTTATGTTAAATTCTTCAAAGTTCACTGTGAAGGTATTGTTGTACATAATCAATCAAAGAAATGCCAAGAGGTCCACAAAAGAATAGTATCACTCGGATCTCCAAGCTTACTGGAGTTTGCTAAATAATACGTTGAGCTATATTAATAGATAAATATTTTCGATGTAAAAATATTTTCGTTGCCGGAAATTCGAATGAAGTAATATCCTTTTGCAAATTGATCGGCGTTGATGATGGTATTGTTTCCAGAAAATATGCTTTGGTGAATAGATCTACCCATAGCATCTATGATGTCTATGTTGTAGTTTTCATTGCTGCATTCATAGCAAAATACCATCAATTGTTGATCTGATCCATTGTAAGTGTACCCAATTCCTGATTTTTTATTGGGTTGTATCGCAATGATATTTGAATAGGAATAGCTGCCGTTAAAGTCAGTTTGTTTTAACCGATAATAACTAAGTTCTTTACCCGGCAACATGTCTTTAAATTGATACTGTTTTAAGAGTGTAGAATTACCAGCCCCATCAACGATGCCAATATTTTCGAATTGTGTTCCGCTCAATGATTTTTCAATCGTAAAGTAGTCGTTGTTTATTTCAGAGGAAGTTGTCCATTCGAGTAAGTTGTAGTGGTTCATGCCTACTCCAGAAAATGAAATTAATTCTATGGGTAACGAATTTCCTAAAACTACAAATATTCCCGAATCTTTGCATCCGTTTGCATCAATGATCCGAACCATATAAGTTCAGACGGGCTTGCATGGAAATTTATTGCTTGTTTGATAGGGATCTAAATTTAGGTTGTATTGAAATCCTGGAAATCCACCTGTTTGACCAACTATAATGGTGTCGCCGCAAATGGATGGACCTGAAGTAACAGAAATAACGGGTCCTAGTACTTTGCCTACCGTAATATTAGTAGTGTTCGTGCAGTTTTTTGTATCTTTTATGGTGATGGTATAGGGGCCAGGTGCAAGTCCAGTAAATACCGGACTATTCTGATAAACAACTCCATTTTTACTATACTGTAAAGCTCCTGTTCCACCATTTCCAACAGCTGTAATGGTTCCATCATTTGCGAAACATGAGGATAGGGTAGAAGTAGATGTTATCGTCGGTGCAGCCAAATTTATAACAGTTGCATTTGTAGTTCGTGTACACAGGTTTGCATCTCTTACAGTAAGCGTATAATTTCCTGCCGCTAATAGGTTAAATGAAGTTGAAGCTTGAAATGTAGTTCCATTAATACTATATTGTAATGGAGCAATTCCACCTGTTGCAGCGGCTAGAATAATTCCATTGCTGTTTCCACAACTGGAGTTGGTGATGGTTGCACTCAACGTTTGGGGTACGTTTGGTGCTGTGACTAATACACTTTTAGTATGAATGCATCCATTATTATCTTTTGCATAAATGGTGTAATTACCCGCGGCTAAACTTGTGAAAATATTACTCGCTTGGTAAGTTGTGCCATTTAATGAATATTGATAGGGCGAAGTCCCCCCTGTCACAGTAGATGTGATTGTTCCGTTTGAATTTAAACAAGTAGCCGGAGTAAATGCTAATGTTTGTACCGGCGCCAATAAATTACCAACGGAAATTCCGGTAGTATTTAAACACCCATTCACATCTTTTATGGTAATGGTGTAAAATCCAGCAGCGAGTCCGGTGAATTGATTGGAACTTTGATACGTGTTGCCATTAATACTATATTGATAGGGCGCAACTCCACTTGCTCCATTAGCGATGATGGCACCATTACTGTTGTTGCAAGAGGCAGAAATTGTAAAGGCTGTAACAGTGGGGGCGGGTACTGCTAAAACACTTACGGTTGTGTTCGTGATGCAGGCACCTGCGTCTCCTGTTCTAACCGTATATGATCCGGGTGCTAGTCCTGTAAAAATATTGCTGCTTTGGAAAACAGTTCCGTTAATACTATATTGCAGTGGTGCAGTTCCACCGCTCGCATTCACGGTGATGGTTCCATTGCCACTGCCACATGCTGAGGCTGTACTTACCACTGTTGCAATTGGTGCTCCTGTATTTGTTACGGTTAATGTGATCGCATTTGTACAACCCGCAGCATCTTTAACTGTCACAGTGTGTGTCCCTGCTGCGAGTCCGGTAAATACACTTGATGATTGAAATACTCCTCCGTTGATACTGTAGGTAAGCAAACCTGTACCTCCAGATCCAGCTGCACTGATAGTACCATTGTTTATTCCACAGGACCCACTCGTTTGTGAAGCCGTTATTGATGGACCGTTTGTTGCCGGAACAATAATAGTTTGTGTGGTGATGCATCCACCTGGATCAACAGGAGGACCAATATCAAAACTTTCGTCATCAGCCATGAGTAAGGTATATGTTCCCGGAGCTAACCCAGTAAATGTATACGTAGGGTCAAAGTTTCTCCATGGCCCACCCATCCCCGTAATACTTGCATGATATGGTGTATTTGGACCAACGCCTGTTAATTGAATGGCTCCAGTTGTTCCATTGCATGTAGTCCCAGTTACCACTGCTGTGGCTGTTGAATTTACTCCTATGCCAATTGTACCCATGATGGTATAGGTGCAACCTGCAGCGTTTTTCGCAGTGACATAATAAGTGCCCGGATTGAGATTTAAAAACAATTGTGTTTGATTGGCAACGTAAGGTCCGAAGTTTAAACTGTACGTACATCCACCACAAGTAGCTCCATTTACTTTCGGGTTTGTAATTTTCCCAAGACTTGTATTGCATGGATAGGCATCATCAAATCGAATAGTAAAATTGTTTATTGCTGTACCAGCAACAATATTATTAATGATAACCGTTGTTGTGCTGATGCAATTTAAACCATCTTTCACATAAACAGTATAGGTGCCAGGAGCAACATTGATAAAGTATTTGCTGGTTTGATACGTTGAACCATTTATACTGTATTGTAAGGGCGCAATACCTCCAGTACCTGTTGCAATGATGGCTCCATTATTGGCACCGCAAGATGCATCTAAAACCGTTGCAGTAATTGTTGGTCCTTGAGAAATTGTAATGGTAGTGGTAGAAGTTATTATGCATCCATTCGCATCTTTTACATAAACGGTATAGGTTCCGCCTGCAAGACCAGAAAATATACCTGATGCTTGATAAGTAGATCCATTGATACTAAATTGTAAAGGTGCAATACCACCTATTCCAGTTACAGATATACTGCCATTATTTGTAAAACATGCACTGGAAGTATTGACTACATTTAAATTCAAACCAGAAATATTGTTTATCGTTGTATTGCTAGTTGCTGTACATCCATTAGCATCTTTAATAATAACGGAGTAAACACCAACACCAAGTCCAGGGAAAGTATTTCCTGTTTGATAAGTTGTTCCATTGTCTATGCTATATGTATAGGGAGATGTACCACTTGATCCGTTGGCTGTAATGACACCATTCGTTTGATTACAGCCTGCGGGAGTTGTAGTTGTTGAAATGATAGGCCCCGCTAATGCAGTAACAACTACAATGGTCGCTCCCATACATCCGGTAGCATCTCTAACATAAAGCGTATAACTAATTGGGGCAAGTCCTGTGAATAATGTGCTAGCTTGGAAATTAATTCCATTTATACTGTATTGCAATGCACCCGTTCCTCCACTGCCTGATGCAGTAATAGTCCCTGTATTGGAAGCACAAGACGATGGTGCTGTTATTCCGGATACTGTTGGACCTCCTGTTGAAATGATATTGGTAACTACTGTTGTGATGCAATTGTTTGCATCTTTAACATATACAGTATAACTTCCAGCTACAAGTCCTGTAAATACATTTGAAGCCTGATAGGTTGAGCCATTAATGCTATATTGTAAAGGTGGAACACCCCCCGTTGAATTAGCCGTAATACTTCCGTTTGCATTATTACAAGATGCTGTAACGGGTGTCGCTGTTAATGTCGGACCAGCAGAATTTGCGATGGTAGCATTAGCCGTACTTAAACAACCATTCGCATCTTGAATGGTAACGGTGTATGCTCCTGCGAGAAGTCCAGTAAAAATGTTTCCAGGTTGATAAGTGCTTGCATTCAGACTGTATTCTAATGGCGCAATACCACCCGAAGCGACAACAGTAATACTGCCATAGTTGCTGTTGCAAAAAGTTGCTGAAGGAATAGCCGTAGCAATGGGGCCGGGACTATTAGATATCGTTATTGATGTAACATTCGAACATCCTGTTGCATCTTTGATGGTTAAAGTATATGTGCCAGCAGCAACTCCTGGAAATAGATTTCCAGTTTGAAATGTTGTTCCGTTTATACTATATGTTAAAGGGGCAACACCACCTCCTCCAATCGCTGTAATGGAACCTGTACTACTTCCGCAAATTGCATCCGTTTTTGTAAATGCAACCGTGGGTCCATCTAAGTTAATGATATTTATTGCGAGAGTATTACTACAATTATTAGCATCTTTTACCGTGATGATATAAAGTCCTGCCGCCAGTGTTGAAAATGAATTGGATGGTTGGAATGTTACACCATCTTTGCTATAGGTGTATGGTGCTGTACCACCACTAGCAGTAATGTTTATTGAACCATTACTTGTTCCGCAACTGGTATTCACAATAGAAGGAACAATGGATGGTCCAGGCAATGTAAAATTTGTAGTTGTAACTATTCCACTACAAGCTTGATTAATGGTTGCTTTTACAGCGTAGTTTATATTCGGACTTAATCCAGTGAAAACTCCAGTTGTATTACTTGAGATTTGAGTCACTCCATTATACAGTACATAAGTTACTGTTGCACCTACTGGAGGAGTAGGAGTGAGCGTGCTAGTTGCACTTAATGTACCACAGCTGGAAGTTACATTTAATGTGAACGATGCTGAAGCACATCCGTACGATGTAATATCAAAGGAGCCTACGAATCCTTTTCCTGATGCATAAAGTATTTTCTGGGATTCATAATAAGCCAAGTCGTATACAGCACTTGTGCTGAATCCAGAAATTAGTATATCAGGTTTGGAGGCATCATCAAAAGTAGAACCATTGAAGAAATAAACTTTAATAGTTCCATTCGGAAATCCAACAAAAATATTGTTGCATTCATCAGCAATGATTCCACCACTCATTAAAGCAGTATTGGTTCCTATTGTAAGTGGTGTGCCTACTGCTGCTCCACTCGCTTTATTAATGGCTTTTAAATTTTTTTCCGTCCCAATAAAAAGGTACGATGAGTTAATTGCAAAAACATTACTTGAATTGTCAATTTCTGGTCCAACTAAATAAGGACGATTGGCTATTTCCTGAATAGTTGTAAAACCAGATGGAACATTCCAAGCTACACTAGCTCCACTGTAGGGAGTATTGTTTTTATAAATTTTATTTGATAAATAGGGTGTTCCATAAAGAGAACCGTAAATCGTATATAGAGAATTAGTAGCTGGATCGATAATGACATCTGAAATATCCTGCGCCCATCCTCCACCGGCATATGGAATTCCAGTAACATTTATTGAGCTTATTGCAGTAGCAGGAGGTGTGATTATTCCGAAATTAATATTGGAATTAGTACCGCCACCAGCAATTAATAGTTGTCCGGTTCCTCCATTACAACTCCAATACATTTTCCAGTTTTCTAAGAAACTGCCATTGGCTGTTGAAATGTAGTTGTCATAAATGCCGGTCGTGTTTATTCGAATTATACGATGTCCACCTGAGGGTGCAAAGCCTTGTCCTAGATAAATATTTCCTGAATTTTTATCAACTACCCATCCTCCATAATAGGTCCCAAATGTCCATGCCGGAATAGTCATCGATCCACTGAATGTCCAGAGTAGTGTACCGGTTGGATCATATTTTGCAAGTTTGTAACTAGAGCCATTTCCTCCGCCTGTCACATAAACATTGCCCGCGTAGTCAAAATCAACATCTTTTGCTATCCCCGCATTTACACCAGTACCCGTTAAGTTTGAAGTGCCTGATACGAATGGATCAATAATAATTCCACGTGTTTTATCGTAAGTAGACGGAAGTTTAAAACGAACAATATTTTTCGATATCTCAAAAGAAGAAAGAATAGGTGACATTGTTTTTGCTGTAGCAGAAATTTCTTCGCCATAGTATGAAACAGGAATGGATTCAACAGTTTTACCAGCTGATGATTTTAAAATTAAATTTCCATTGGTGTCAATGCGTATTCTCTTGATATCGCCACCAACCAATATTTTTACTTTTTGAAGATCAGCATTTGGCTTTACAATTAAACTGTATTCATAACCTTCACTCCGCCCTTCAATAAAATTGTAGACAAGATCGATTCCTTGATAGAGATTTTTATAGGTGATCTTAGAATATGCTTTCGCTTTTCCTTCGGATAGACCATAAGTGTGATAATGATTCGCACTTATTTCTGCTATTATTTCCGCATTTGTATTCGCATCAACCCAAGAGAGCGTAATCGCTTTGTCAATAATGTCTAATTCTTCAAGTTCTTCTTCCTTCTTCTTGCTTTTTTTTCCGTTGCGTTTGTTTTTGTGCTCTTTAATTTCTATCTCTGTTAATGTTGGTCCTGCAAGTTTTCGATGTAAATAAATAATTCCTTTTTCTGTAAATAAAACTGGAATACCAAATCCTTCATAGGCATAAAGTATTTTACCCATCTCAGGATGATCTTTATGAAATTCTCCAAATTGACCGATGTTCTCTATAAAGTGAGTACTAATTCCGTAAAGATCTTTCTTTTCTCCCTGCAAATACGTATTGGAAAGCGGATTTGTTTGGGTTGAAGTTTGAGCAACAATTATCGAATGAAAGAAAATTATTCCAATAATTAATATGCTATTTTTTTTACTGAATTGTTGTAGCAAGCAATGCATAATGAATTTTATAGGAATGTAAATTTAAATTTGTATGAATGAAATTAAAAGGAGATTTGTCATACTTTACACTTATAATCTTGTGATTTTCAAACTTGTTAGTCTTTTATTTGATGCTAATTTATTGCTTGAATCAAATGATGTCTATTTTATTTCTATAGATGAGGAGATTGTTGTTGTGAATGAGAATAATCCGAACTTGAATAAGATTTGAATTAGTAATTTAGTAATGAGATTTTTATTTTATAGATTTTGGATCTATTTTTGTTTTTGCAATAGATCGATCATGTTTTTTTCTATTTTTTTACATTATTAGCTACTTTTGTGTGAATTAAATGATTTTACTTTCGATGATTTTTTTCAAATTATCTCTTAATAAAGTTGACTTTCTTTTGTTGAATATTTCTTGTAATTCGTGGGTGAACGTGTGAATGAGTACCTTATAAGCCGAAAGATGAATTTTTAAGGTGTTTTTGATTTATTTCGTTTTGCATTTTTTAAGGATTTAGGTCAAATTGCTATGAATTCCATCAATAACTTAAGGATATCTCGAAATTCTCTCCATGTCACAGCCTTTAAACTTACATTTCTAGTGTGTTTTCTTCATTTTCAAAATACTATTTCACTGATTTCCAGTTAACCAACCATGATTTTTTGTACCTTTGCGCCATGAATACCTTCCAAGAACTGGGCTTAGACGCTCGATTGGTGAAAAGCGTTGAAGCACTGGGCTTTGTGACGCCTACCCCCATACAATTACAAGCAATTCCTGCCCTTTAGAGGGTGGACGTGATCTCGTTGGATTAGCACAAACCGGAACTGGCAAGACTGCCGCATTCGGACTTCCTCTTTTGCAATTGATCGATCTTTCAAAAATTACCCGCAAGCATTAATTCTAGCTCCAACACGCGAGCTCTGTGTGCAAATTTATAATGACCTTCAAAATTTCTCGACAGAGATGAAGGGGTTTGAATCCGTACCTGTTTATGGTGGCGCAAGCATCATGGACCAGATACGTAAAATTAAGCGTGGCGTTCATGTAGTAGTTGCTACACCTGGTCGTTTAATTGATCTGATCAACAGAAAGGCGTTAGATCTGGGAAAAGTTAAAATTTTAGTGTTGGATGAGGCCGATGAAATGTTGAACATGGGCTTTAAGGAGGACATTGATTTTATTCTTGAAAATACCCTGACGAGAGAAATACCTGGCTTTTTCTGCGACGATGCCTCGTGAAGTGAGCAATATCGCTAAGAATTATATGGATGATCCGTTTGAAATTACAACGGAATCGTCAAAAGGTAAATGAGAATATTGAACATTGTTATGCAATGGTAAAAGCACGCGATCGTTATGCAGCGCTGAAGCGTTTCGTTGATGCAAATGTTGAAATATTTGGAATTATTTTCTGCCGCACTCGAATGGAAACGCAAGAAGTTGCTGAGCATTTAATGCGTGATGGCTACAATGCCGATTCATTGCATGGCGACTTAAGTCAAGTGCAACGTGATAAGGTAATGGGTCGTTACCGTGATCGTAGTTTGCAGTTGTTGGTTGCAACGGATGTAGCAGCACGCGGAATCGATGTGCAAGATGTGACTCACGTTATTCATTATAATCTTCCTGATGAATTGGAAAATTATATGCACCGAAGTGGTCGAACCGCTCGTGCAGGTAAAACAGGAATGTCGTTGGCAATTGTGCATACAAAAGATATGGGACGTATTCGTCAAATCGAAAGATCAACGGGTCGTACATTTAAACAATTGCAAGTTCCGAATGCTATGGAAGTTTGTGAAAAGCAGTTGATGAAGTTAGTGAAGAAGATTCATGATGTGAAAGTGAATGAGAAGGAAATTGAACCTTACTTGGAATCTATTTATGATGAGTTTAAAGACTTGGATCGTGATGCTTTAATTCATCGCTTAGTCTCGATTGAATTTAATCGCTTCCTCGACTATTATAAAAATGCGCCCGATCTTAATGTGGATGCTAAAGCGGCGCGAAGTGAGTCAGGTGGTGGTCGCGCTTATGGCGATAAACACAGTCGCATGTTTGTGAGTATCGGCTCTAAAGATGGATTGGACAAAGGAAAGTTGTTGCGTTTTATATGCGATACAACTGGTGAAAAAGGTGCTGTGTTTGGTCGTATCGATGTGCAAGGTGTTTATTCCTTTGTAGACGTTGAGCCCGATCGTATGGAAGCAGTAATGTCAGGATTAAATGGTGCAATGTATCAAGATCGTAAAGTGCGTACTGAGTTAAGCGAAAGCAAGGCCGGAAGTAACGGCGGAAGAAGCGGTCGCAGCAGTGAAGGAAGAGGTCGTAGTGAAGGTCGTAGCCAAGGCAGAGATGGAAGAAATTTCGGCGGTGACAGAGGACGTGGTGGTGAAGGTAAAAGTTATGGCAGCGATAGAGGCCGTAGTGAAGGTGGTAGAGATCGCTCTTACGAAAGAAAGCGTGAAATGTCGACGGAGGGAAGTGGAAGTCCATTTGGACGTGATCCATGGAAGGATGATAAGCCTTCTAAGAATTCAGGCAGTGATCGTAAGAAAGAAAAATCAACTGCAGGTACAGCTAGAAAGGATAAGTATAAGTCACGTTGGTAATTTTTTCGGTTAGATGATCTTTTCGATTGAATTAAAAATTGAAAAAAATATAATTGAGTTCAGCATATGCATGAGAGTATTCTGATTATTGATTTTGGTTCACAGTTCACACAGTTAATAGCACGTCGCGTTCGCGAGTTAAACGTCTATTGTGAAATTCACCCTTATAACCACCTTCCCGAAATTCATGAAGGAATAAAAGGCATTATTTTAAGCGGTGGTCCTGCTTCCGTTAGAGAAGAAAATGCACCCTCTGTGGACACAAAATCTTTGCGTGGACGATTCCCAGTGCTCGGTGTTTGTTATGGCGCGCAATTGATGGCGTTGCAAGGTGGCGGAAAGGTGAATGCTTCTAACACTCGTGAATTTGGTCGTGCGCAATTATCCGTGCAGAATAGCGGCGATGTGTTTTTAGAAGATGTGAAAGATGAATCGCAAGTGTGGATGTCACATTCAGATTCGATCACCGAGGTGCCCGACGATTTTAAAATTATTGCAAGTACACACGATGTGAAGGTGGCTGCTTACCATATTCAAGGGGAGAGTACGTACGGACTCCAATTTCATCCTGAAGTAATTCATAGTGTTGAAGGGAAAAGTTTGTTAAAGAATTTTATTTATAAAGTTTGCGGTTGTAAAGGCGACTGGACACCGGGCTCGTTTATTGACGAAACGGTGGAAAGTTTGAAAAAACAACTCGGCAATGATCAAGTGATTCTCGGACTTAGTGGTGGAGTGGATTCTGGTGTAGCTGCGATGTTGTTACACAAAGCCATTGGAAAAAATTTACATTGTGTGTTTGTGAATAATGGATTGCTGCGTAAGAATGAATATGAGCAAGTGTTGGATACTTACAAACATTTTGGATTGAATATTCATGGAGTTGATGCAAGCGAGGAATTTTATAAGGAGTTAGCAGGAGTAAGTGAACCTGAAGCAAAACGAAAAATAATTGGCCGTGTTTTTATAGAGGTTTTCGATGCAAAGGCTCATGAAATAAAAGACGTGAAGTGGTTAGCGCAGGGAACTATTTATCCCGATGTTATTGAATCGGTATCGGTGAAGGGTCCGTCCGCTACTATTAAATCGCATCATAACGTGGGTGGCTTACCGGAAAAGATGAAAATGAAAGTGGTAGAGCCATTACGTAGCTTGTTTAAAGATGAAGTGCGCTTGGTAGGAACTGCTTTAGGGATGCCTCCCGATTTGTTGAATCGTCATCCGTTCCCTGGTCCTGGATTAGGAATTCGAATTTTAGGCGATGTGACTAAGGAGAAAGTGAGAATCATTCAAGAAGTGGATGCAATTTATATTGATGGATTGAAACGTGACGGATTGTATGATCAAGTATGGCAAGCAGGTTCTATCTTTTTACCAATTAACTCGGTAGGGGTAATGGGTGATGAACGAACCTATGAGCATGTAGTGGCATTACGTGCGGTGAGTTCTACCGATGGAATGACCGCCGATTGGTGTCATTTACCTTATGAGTTTTTGGGTAAGATCTCCAATGAAATAATTAATAAAGTAAAAGGTGTGAATCGTGTGGTGTATGATATCAGTTCAAAACCTCCAGCTACCATCGAATGGGAATAAATTTATCGAGATCAAGTTTTTTAATTTTTACACTTTGCATTTCCTTGCTCAGTGCTTGCAGTACCTCTAAAAAAAGTTCTGTTACAAAACCGACTGCACCAGAATTGAAAACGGTTGAAGTTGCGAAAGTAGAAGTAAAAGATACGTTGGTTGTTACACTACCCAAAGTTCAAACTATCAACATTGCTCTATTGCTGACACTGAATTTGGAGGAGCATTTTGCAAATGATACAGCCCCTGATACGAATCCTTTAATACTGCAGGAATCATTAGCATCCTTAAACTTTTACGAAGGAGCCTTGTTGGCTTCTGATACGCTCTCATCTAAATTGCGAAAAATTAATTTCAAAATTATTGATACTGGAGCAGACTCTTTGTCGACTGTAACCTCCTTGAATACCGCTGATATGAACGAAGTGGATGCTGTCGTATCTTTCCTGCCAGCCAATTATACATCTTTATTGTCTCGCATCTCAAACCGTTGGGCTATGCCTATGTATTTATTTGCTGCGAGTAACACTTCTATCTTAGAAAAAAATAAGTGGATTCGTTTGGTGAACCCTAGTAATTATACTCAAATTACACAAGCGGCGACGTACATCTCAAAACATCATGCTGTTGATAAAATAGTTGCAGTTTATCGGGAACAGAAAGGGGAGAATTTAATTGCTGAGTTGTTCGCTGATGTGATTGATAGCTTGTTAGAAAAAAAAGGTATTTGCGATAAAGTAAATTATAAAAGTGATGGCTTTAATTCTCTTAAGTCAAAGTTGTCTAAGACAAAAACAAATGTGTTGATCATTCCAACATCCGATGAATCGTTTTTAGCTTCTTTATTAAATAAGTTGGGCGATATCAAAACGGATTATAAATTCGTATTGATGGGGATGCCTGCTTGGGAAAATTTTAATTCCATCGATCCTGAGACCATGAAAGAGTTAGGTGCAATAATTTTTAACGGAATGTATATCGATACCCAATGTCCAGAATTAACTCAATTTAGAAAGAAATTTATTTTGGAATATCATGCCGATCCAACGCTTGCCGCCTACATGGGTTATGACGTCGTGAATTGCATTGTCGAAGAAAAGGAAAGCAAAATGATGAATCGTGAAGTGCGTTTCCGTTCCTTATTAAATTCAGGAAAAGAAATATTGTTGAGTCCCGTTTGTGAGTCTTGCGGTTTCGAAACAAAAGCCATCAACCTTTTGAAGTACGGTGAGTACGAGTTGTTGCTGGTGAAGTAAATAGAGATTTTCAACTTAGCGCCCCAGTCGCTAGCGAGAGATTTTCATCGGCAAAAATTTATGGCTTTGCGTTCTTTAGATAGAAAAATTCCATCTTGAGAACTTTGCGACTTTGCGCCTTAGCGAGAAAATTTGGCGAAGAGAAATCTGTCGAAGAAAAAAGCATTATTCGAATGCGATTAAATTATTGTAAGCCTATTGTTCAAGCCTCTCCCTTCGCGAGGCTTCGCGACCTCTCCAAGGGAGAGGCTAGAACTTTAATTTGATATTAATATGACTTTATTTCGTACAAATTATTTTGAATGATTTTATTCAAGAACACTAATATTAGAATGCACTAAAGACTAGCTTTAGTGTAATTCGTGTTCTCAAATGTCTCTAGTGCCTGCCTGCTGCAGGCAGGTTGAAATTTGACAATCATTAATTCAACTTAGATTTTAATCCAAAGATTGTTTTTCTACGACTCCAAATAAATTTCTACCAATCCTTCCGGAAGGTCTACATGAAACTCTTTAGCTTCCCGATCAATTTTAATTAATAAATCCGGATGTAAAGGAAATAGAACTTTCTTTTCTTGATAATCAAATTCAATTACCGGCTGAATTGTTCGATCGAAGATGGAACAAATAGGACCCAACGCTCCAAGCGTTTTATCCACCACCGTAAAGCCCATTACTTCATGAAAATAAAATTTCTTCCCTTTAAGTTTCGGCAAAGAAGAGAGTGGAAGGTAGAGCTGAAACTTTAAGTAGTTCTCCGCTGTCGTCATATCTTCTATTCCTTCTAGATGTAGATAAGCTGATCTTTCTTTTTCCTTGATGGAAATTTTTTTGACATTATATTCCTTTAATACTTCGTCTATTTCAAGATAAACTACTTTTAAGGACTTATAACGTTCTGGACTATCCGATTCTAAAGCTACAATAAAATCGCCCTTCACACCATGCGTTCGAACGATGTAACCAAAATGAAAGTAGTCGGGGTAATTATTAATGATCATATTGTAATGGTCTAAAATATAAAAAGGCTGTCACAAAGTAGCGACAGCCTTTTTTTATGCGAAGTAAATTTATGCTTCAGCTGGAGCATCTCCTTCTTCTGTAGGAGCTGCTTCTTCGTCATTACTAACTACTGAAGAAGATGCTGCTGCTGTGGCGGCTGCCATGGCTTCAGCTTCTTTTTGTTTCTTTGCTTCAATGCGGGCTGCATTTACTTTTACTTCATTCTCTAAACGAGAGCCTAATGTTTTAGCTTTGTTGCTAGCAAGATTTGCTTTCTTCGCATCAATCTTGTTTGACTTCTCTTGCATCCAGAGGTCAAATTTAGCATCGGCTTGCTCTTGTGTAAGCTTGCCTTTCGCAACTCCTTTGTTCAAGTGTACACGGTATAAAACACCTTTGTAACTTAGGATAGCGCGGGTCGTGTCAGTCGGCTGAGCACCTTTCATCATCCAATCTGCAGCTTTTTCGGAATCAATTTCGATAGTTGCAGGATTTGAAATTGGATTATAAGTTCCAATTCTCTCGATGAAACGTCCATCTCTCGGAGCACGACCATCCGCCACCACAATATGGAAATAAGGTTTGCCCTTCTTTCCATGACGTTGTAATCTAATTTTTGTTGGCATATAATTATTTGGTTTTTTTAATCCCCCAACACTCTCCGCGTGAAGGGGGCGCAAAGATGCGAAAAAAATCAGCTTAGCCCAAATTATACTAGCATAATTTACCCTGTAAATTCACTTAAAATAAAGATTTTGGCTGAGCTAGTCCTGATGTGTAATCCTTTTCGCGATTTCTACATCAAGTATGCAATAGATTTTTCTATTTCATAATGGGGACTCGTACAACCTAATAACCTATTATTTCGCTGAATTTCAGCGATTTGAAATTTTATTAGACACTGGAGTGAGTATAAAATCAGGTATTTTGCGGTCTAATCGGTAAACTGGGTAGCGCAAATGACTGGGCTCATACCATTTAGAACGCTCAAAAATCCAACTGTACATGGCCCAAGAACTGGACGAAAAAGTAGAATCATTGGCTTTTTTAATTTCGAATTCGGCCTTCAAGCTGGGATTCTCTTTTAAAATCTCGATGGCCACATCATCCCACAAATAATCGGAAAACCATTCCTTCTGTTGCAAAATTCCATCAAAGAAATTCCAAGCAAAAAAGGCATCTACACCTTGTGGTTCTAATGTTTCAATGATGTAGCGATTACTCGACTGATTGCAGTAAATTAAATAATCGCCTTTAAAAAATTGTATTAATTGGGTATCGTTTTTCAAACTTACTTGGTTGTGTAAATAATGCCCCTCGTAGGCCGTTTTACCTGTGTTGTAATTCTTGATGTAATACGCTGCTACTTTCAATGTCGTGTCTCGCTTCAATTGTTGCATTTCAATTTGGTTGAGTTGTAGTCGTTCAATCACTTCATGCCATGCTTGCGGAATGAGATACGCAGTTGGCTTTTGTACATTCAATACACTTTTATAGGTGTTGTAATAGGCTACATTTTTTGCATAAGGTTGTTGTTGATCAAAAGAAAGAATATCGCGTTGTGTGACTTCACTTTTTTTGACGATGGATTCATAGCCTAAAAAGTAAAGGCTATCTACAAAACTGGAATCTATTTTCCACTGCAATGCAAATTCTTTTTGTTCGTTCGCCGTAAGCGCATTGGCTTTTTCGAGCGGCTTGCATTTCCGCTCCATGATCACCACAAAGTCGAACAGCAATTTTCAAAAATTGATAAGTGCTTTCTGTACGTTGAGCAAATGGTTTCAACATATGCGTTTCAGTTACGAATGGAAATGCATTGAAAAGAGCACTGTAGCCAGATGCAAATCGTGGTGATTCTAAAAAACCAGTCAATCCTTTATCCGGACTCTCTCCCCAAACATTGACATAGGGTGTCATCGGAAATCCGCTTTTCTCCATTTCTTTATAAAGATAAGGAAGCACTTTTTCTTGCATCACTTTACTCACCGTTGGATGCAATTTATCTTTTTGTGAATCGATGAGCGTCATCACATATTGATAATCGGCACCATCACTAACATGCGTGTCAATAAAAACATCGGGATCCCAGTCCCTGTAGATCTTTGTAAATGTTTTAGCATTCTCCGAATCACATTTAATGAAATCGCGGTTTAAGTCGAGGTGACGTGCATTGCCTCTAAATCCAACAACGTCCGGACCATTTTGCCCCGACCTAAAAAACAAAGAGGTTTCTAAAGCGCCATCAATATTATAAATCGGAATAATACATACAATTACTTTTTTAGGAAGGATTTCTTTTCCCGATAATAAATCCTGCGATAATCGTAAACTAGCCATGATTCCATCAGGTTCACCCGGATGAATTCCATTATTGATGAGTAGGATGGTATATCCGTTTTTTTTCAAAGAATCAATATTGAAAATTTTCTCAGGGCTGATCACAAAAAGATGAATGGGTTTGCCGCCATCGGCATTTCCATATGCTTTAAGTTGAGCGGATGGATATTTATTCGCCAGCTCTTGATATTGAGCAATCACATCCGGATAGGAAACAGATGCATTATTATCCGTATTATGAGCATGAGATTGACTTTTTGAGAGGGAAGTACAAAAGCAAAGTAATACGCTGAGGAGGAGATGGGTTGTTTTCATAATCTTACTGCAAAGATGTAAGAAATATCTTGTTTTTGCTAAATAAGGCTCTTCAACCCGTCATATCATTGTAATGTATTCAAAGCGAAAACGAATTAATAATAACTAAATAATCAAACAATGATGCCTATGGTCCAATAAAATGTATCTTACGTAAAATTGAGAAAGGGCTCTTCATGTGTGAAGGGCCTTTTCTTATTTATTCAATTACTGAGGTTTCATGTAATTGAACAAGGATTGCTTCTTTTTCTGTAAATAGGTGTATATCTTTATTTTGAAATGATTTCTTTAGTAGTTATTTTTGATTTTCAAACTTTATAATATGGGTTTCTTACAATATTATTTATTACTATATTTATTTTTTTGTGGAGTTCAAGAGCTTTAATATTGTTGTGTCAAGTCTTTTTGAACATTAAATCGATTTCCATTAGAATAAATGTATTATGATTGGATTCACGTCTGACTTTGATATTAAACTTGTAAAAATTTACCTTTTGGCAATGGTTTTTTTGATTATGTCTTGCGACCCATCGGACGAAAAGCTAAAAGTTCGAAATAATGCTGATTTTCCAATTTTATGTTTATATTCATTTGATGAAACCTTGTCATTTAATGATAGTACCGTCGTAGAACCTTATTCTGGAATAGGAATTAAAACAAATGAAGTCTATTCGTTGAGAGGATATTTACTTAACTGGGAAACTGCTATTAATAGCAATAGCACAGAGAAAAAATTGAGCGTTTATATTTTTAGTGAAGATTCTGTAAAAAAGTATTCATGGAAAGATTTAGTCGAAGCGAAAAAGTATAATAAAGTATATATTTTGACAGCATCTGAATTGAGGAATATGGGATGGATTATCCAATATCCGTGATCGCTTGGAGTGCCGTTTCCAAATTTACATGGGATTTCCGAAATTTTAGCGATATATTAATTATAAGAAATGGAAATATTTAAAAGAGGTAAAGTAATTGATAAATGGGGTATAGTGTATGCAGGCCTGAAAAGGAACTGGCTTACTACATCGCTGGTAATTAAATGTTGTGAAGAAGGAAGCATAGTTTGCAATGCGTTTCGACTCGATAAACTTCAAATAGCTTTAAGTGAATCATTGTTCGAATTTTATGAATTAATTAAAAAATTTATTGTTGAAGATGGTCAACCAGAAATTGTTTGGAATGAGGATGCACTCTATGAAGACTTTAGTTGTATTCCAAAACAATATTGGGATTTCTGGGAGATTGAACGTTTACTGCAAATCGTAGTTTCAAAAGTAGATAAGGAGGAAAAACTTGATATGGTGGGCAACATCCATTCAGACTTTAATTTTCCTGATTCTTGGATTAACTTTTGTATTATAGTTCTGTAAATGTTTCGGGAGGCATAGAGGGTAAGTACACTAATTTATTAGATTATATTGAAAAGCGATTAAAAGAAGTCTAATAGGAGCTCTTATTTAATTCTTCTTTATTAAGTTTAGAAAATAGTAAAAAGTACAGAATGTCGCAAGTTTTCAAATTAACATTAGGCTTTTTCTAAAATTACTCTTGCCTATATGAAAAATCTGCTGGGTTCTTATAGGCATGTATAACCGCCAAAACAATAATTTGCATACGTTTGTCGTCTCTCTGATAATGTATGTGATAAGGATGAAAAACTGCTTCAAAAATATCATCGTTTTCATTCCGATAAGGACAATAGCATTACCAATACTTTTATCTATATCAGCAACGGTAGAATCGATATTTTCAACATTAGTAGGTGTTTTATTGTAATTGCTAAGTCTATCGTCAAAAATTTGTTTTCTTTATTCCAATTTTGGCATTTGAGTAAAATAAGTTATATTTGAGCATGAAAATTGACGAACCTAAAATAAAGCAGATTCAAGAACTTTGTAAAGCAAGCAATGTAAAGTCACTTTTTGCATTTGGTTCAGTTACTAGAGAAGACTTTAATGAAAACTCAGACATTGATTTAATTGTGGACTTTGAAGAGAAAGACCCATTTAAATACACTGATCTTTATTTTGGTTTGAAATCAAAGCTGGAAGAAATATTAAAACGACAAGTTGATCTTTTGGAAGAGAGAGCAATAAGGAACAGAATATTTAGGCAACAGCTCGAAAATACCAAGATTAAAATCTATGGATATTAAAATTAAAACTTGGCTTCTTGATATACAGCAAAGTGTTGACGAAATTTTTCTTTTTCTTGGTGACAATAGAGATTTTTTTGTTTATAAGGCAGACTTAAAAACGAAAAAGGCTGTAGAGAGAAATCTTGAAATAATTGGAGAAGCCGTCAGTCGAATTTTAAAAGAAGACAATAACTTTCAATTGAAGAATGCTAAAAATATTATTGGAACTAGAAATCGTATCATTCATAGTTACGACAATATTTCAGACGAAGTAATTTGGACAATTGTTTGTAGAGAATTGCCAGATCTTAAAATTCAAGTGGAAGAATTGTTAAGTGAAGAATAGCGAATTTGTATTAGTTATATCAGCGAGTAAAACAATAGCATAACTCATAAATTTTTTCTATATCATCAATGGTTGAATCGAAATCTTCAACATGAGTAGGTGTTTTGTAGTAATCACTTAATCTCTCTTCAATGATTTGTTTTTGCCATGGAGCGAGATCAACTATGTTTTCAGCTTCTTCTTTTGCAAATCAGTATACTTGGCCTTAAGTATTTGCCATTCCTCAATTGGAATAAAACACCTGTAGTGTTTCCTCGATTATCATGAATGAATTGTAAAGTCATCGTTGCTTTTTATTAACTGTTATAGGCACATAAAATTGTTGATTTCATGGTATTTACAAAAGTAAAAGAATATTTAACTTAAAGCAAGTTAGATTTTGAATTGCTTTGGATTAGCCTTTGATTTTACGAATAATTACTGTTTCATCTTTCTGCGCTCAAATGTTAGTAAATTCCCATGCCCTCAGTTAGAATCATTTAAGGATTTAGTCCGAAAAAGAAGGCGAAAGAGTCGTATAGCTTTTTAATTTTGTAGATCAGCTATGACCAAGTTTTCCCACCTACACGTACATACTCAATTCTCACTGCTCGACGGAGCAGCCGATATCTCTACGCTTTATAAAAAAGCAGTAGGCGATAATATGCCTGCACTCGCCATCACCGACCATGGAAATATGTTTGGGGCTTTTAAGTTTGTGGCCGAAGCTTCAAAGTATAATACCAAGGAAAATCCAAATACCATTAAGCCCATTGTAGGATGTGAATTTTACATGGTGGAAGATCGTCACAAGCGTCAATTTACACGCGAAGAGCGAGATGTGCGCTATCATCAATTGATGTTGGCAAAGAATGCAGAAGGGTATAGTAACTTAATTAAACTTTGTTCTCTTGGATATGTGGATGGGTTGTATGGAAAGTATCCGCGCATCGATAAGGAATTATTATTGCAATACCATAAAGGACTTATAGCTACCACGTGTTGTTTGGGTGCCATCGTTCCTAAATTAATTATTAAAAAAGGTGAAGCAGAAGCAGAAGTAGAATTCAAATGGTGGCTAGATCTTTTTGGAGAAGATTATTATATCGAATTGCAACGCCACGATATTCCCGAGCAAGCCATCGTGAATGAAGTGTTGATTGGTTTCGCAAAAAAGTATAATGTAAAGATGATTGCTTCTAACGATTCGCATTATGTGAATCAAGAAGATTTTAATGCACATGATATTTTGCTTTGTATCAATACCGGTGAAAAGCAAAGTACTCCTACGATGAAGGATTTTTCGGAAGATGAGAGTTCCATGCGTGGAAAACGTTTCGCTTTTTATAACGATCAATTTTATTTTAAGTCGACGAATGAAATGAAGGAGCTTTTCAGCGATGTTCCTGAAGCCATTGATAATACAAATGAGATTGTAGATAAAGTAGAAGTTTTGCGTCTTAAGCAAGATATTCTTCTTCCAAATTTTCAAGTACCCGTTGAATTTAAAACGCAGGATGAATACCTGCATCATTTAACGTATACAGGTGCACTTAATCGTTACGGACAATTAGATGCTGAAATTGAAGAGCGTTTGAACTTCGAATTGTTTACGATTAAAACCATGGGCTTCGCTGGTTACTTTTTGATTGTAGCTGATTTCATTAAAGCTGGAAGAGACATTGGAGTATTCATTGGTCCAGGACGTGGATCCGCTGCGGGTTCTGCTGTTGCTTATTGCATTGGCATCACGAATATCGATCCCATCAAATACAAATTACTGTTCGAGCGTTTCCTAAATCCCGATCGTAAAAGCATGCCCGATATCGATACAGATTTTGATGACGAAGGTCGTCAGAAAGTGATCGACTATGTGGTGGAGAAGTACGGAAAAAATCAAGTCGCGCAAATTATTACCTATGGTACGATGGCGGCGAAGATGAGTATCAAAGACGTAGCGCGTGTAATGGATCTCCTTTGCCCGATGCAAATTTACTCGCTAAATTAATTCCTGAACGACCAGGTATTGAATTGAAACGTGTAATGAATGCTCCGTTGGATGGTGCTAAAAGTTTAAAGGAAAAAGAAGGATTAAATCCAGAAGAACTTGATCAAGTAAAACAATTAAGAACCATTTTAGGAGGGAAGGATCTTCGTGCTCAAGTGTTGAAAGAAGCACTCATCCTTGAAGGTTCTGTGCGTAATACTGGAATTCACGCAGCGGGAATTATCATCGCTCCGATGGATTTGAAAGAAATTATTCCAGTAGCTACATCAAAGGAAACGGAACTTTTAATTACACAATTTGATGGACGTGTCATTGAAGATGAAGGTGTTATCAAGATGGATTTTTTAGGATTAAAAACATTAACCATCATTCGCGATGCTTTACGTTTGATCAAAGAAAATCATGGAGTCGTAATCGATATTGATAAAATTCCGCTGGATGATGCAAAGACATTTGAGTTGTATCAAGGTGGCGAGACTAATGGAACGTTCCAATTCGAGTCGGTTGGAATGCAGAAGCATTTGAAAGATCTTAAGCCCGATAAGCTGGAAGATTTGATTGCCATGAATGCCCTGTTCCGCCCAGGACCCATGGCCTACATTCCCGATTTTATTAATCGGAAACATGGTCGCAGTCCGGTGGAATATGATTTGGATGCGATGCAGGAATTCCTTGAAGAAACGTATGGAATTACCGTGTATCAAGAGCAGGTGATGTTGTTATCGCAAAAGCTGGCCAACTTCACCAAAGGACAAGCCGACACTCTGCGAAAAGCTATGGGTAAAAAGCAATTGGATGTCCTTAATAAAATGCGCGATCAATTCATGGAAGGATGTAAATCCAATGGTCATGATGTGAAGAAGTGCGAAAAAATTTGGAGCGACTGGGAAGCGTTTGCAGCGTATGCTTTTAATAAATCACACAGTACTTGTTATGCTTTTGTTGCTTATCAAACAGGATATTTAAAAGCGCATTATCCAGCAGAGTATATGTCGTCGGTGTTGACACATAACTTAAGTAATCTCGAAAAGGTGACTTTCTTTATGGAAGAATGTCGCCGGATGGGGGTTCCTGTTTTAGGTCCTGATATCAATGAGTCGTCTTATAATTTTAGTGTAAATAAAGCTGGACAAATTCGTTTTGGATTGGGTGCGGTAAAAGGAGTAGGGGAGAACGCTGTTGCAGCCTTAGTAGAAGAGCGTACTACGAATGGGTTTTTTACTTCCATCTTCGATCTTACTTCTCGTGTTTCAGGAAAAAATGTAAGTAAAAACTGTCTCGAAAGTTTAGCGATGTCAGGTGCCTTAGACACATTTACTGAAGTCCATCGCGCACAATATTTTTATGTGGATCCGAAAGATGGTATGACAGGAATGGAAAAGGCTGTTCGCTTTGGAAATTCGATGTCGAATCAAGTGAATAGTCAACAGCAAAGTTTATTTGGTGACATGATGGAAGAAGATGTAACCATCCCCACTTTCGCAAAATGCCCTGAGTGGAATAAATTAGAAGCGCTCGGAAAGGAGAAAGACGTAATCGGATTTTATATTTCAGGTCATCCTTTAGAAGATTATAAATTCGAATTGAAAAACTTCTGCTCTCATCAAGTAGAGCGCCTGATCGGTGTTGATGATTTGAAAAATTTGCGCGGTCGTGATATCACTTTCGCCGGTATTGTTACCTCCGTGAATCATCGAATGACTAAAACTGGAAAACCATTTGGAATTTTTTCGATTGAAGATTTAAGTGGGACGATGGAAATTGCATTATTTGGCGAGGACTATGGAAAAATGAAACCGTTCCTCGAACCTGAAAGTTTGTTACATATTCGCGCACGGGTTCAAAATCGATTTAAGAAAGAAGATGAGTTTGAATTAAAACCCTATTCCGTAAATTACTTGTCCGACATTGGCGATAAACTCACTAAGGAATTAGTAGTGCATATGAAATTGTCAGAATTAAATGGCGGAATTGGACAGAAACTTGTGGATGTCCTGCAGCAACATAAAGGCGGCACCGTCGTTAGGGTAAAAGTCTATGACGAAGAGAAATTCTGGAACTTGCCATTTCAATGCAAAGGACTAAAAGTCAGAGTGAATAATCCGCTTGTGGAAGAGTTGGCGCGAATTTCTAGAGGGAACGTTACGGTAGGGTGACAGATTGGCAGAGAAAACGCAAAGGAATAATAATTGATAATTAAGAATTACAAAAAATAAAAATTATGGCATTAGAATTAACAGATCAAAACTTTGACGAATTAGTTTTGAAATCAGACAAACCCGTATTAGTAGATTTTTGGGCAGAGTGGTGTGGACCATGCAGAATGGTTGGACCTTTTGTAGAAGAAATTGCGAAAGAATACGAAGGCAAAGCAGTAGTTGGGAAAGTGAATGTGGATCACAATCCAAATATTTCAATGCAATTTGGTATACGTAATATCCCAGCTCTTCTTTATTTCAAAGGGGGAGAAGTTGTAGATAAGCAAGTAGGGGCAGCTCCTAAATCTGTATTAGCAGGTAAGTTAGATGCGCAAATGTAATTTCCTGTTCTAAGGGAAATTATTTAAATAATTTAAAGGATGATCGGTTGTGAATGTACGAATGCAACACAATAGAGTTACTTTCGTTAAACCCTGATATAGTAATCGTGAAAATGATAACACATCAGCAATAAGTATCACCGATCATTCTTTATTTTAACTATGGCATTAACTCCAAAAGAATATAATCAGTTTACCCATCTAGAGCTAATTGCTCGTCAGGTGGTAGAAGGCTTTATCACAGGTCTTCACAAAAGTCCATTTCATGGTTTTTCTGTAGAGTTTGCAGAGCATAGAATCTACAATACGGGTGAACCTACCCGACACATCGACTGGAAACTCTACGGTAAAACGGATAAGCTTTTTACCAAGCGCTATGAGGAGGAAACTAATTTGCGTTGCCAAATCATCGTCGATAATTCGGGCTTCTATGCATTATCCTGAATTCGATAAGAAAAATCCATCCGTGTTAAATAAAATTACTTTTTTCGGCACATTGTGCAGCATCCATCATTCAGTTGTTAAAAATGCAAAGGGATGCTAGCGGACTTAGTATTTTTCAGATAAGGTCGAGTTGAATACTCACGCTCGAAGCAGCTCTGTACATCATAAATTGCTACTCCATAAATTAGAAGAGGCGATTGCATCCAAAGGAAGTTCATCCACAGCTTTAGCTGAAGCATTGCATCAGATAGCTGAAAATATTCATAAACGTTCATTGGTAATCATTTTTAGTGATATGTTTGAGAGCGCGAGTGATCCAAAAGATTTGTTTAGTGCTTTGCAACATCTTCGTTACAACAAACACGAAGTGATTTTATTTCATGTTACTGATCAGCGATTAGAACTCGACTTTTCATTCGAGAATCGACCTTATCAATTTGTAGATATTGAAACCGGACAAGAAGTAAAAGTTCATGCTGCCCAGGTTCGAGAAGCGTATTTGAAAAACATGAATGCGTATAAAAAAGAGTTGATGTTAAAGTGCGCACAATACCGCATCGATTTTGTTGAAGCCGACGTGAACAAGGGGTATAAGCAAGTCTTGATGCCTTATTTAATGAAGCGTGGTAAAATGAATTAATCGCGATATTTCTCGATTTCTTCGCTATCTAAAGCTTATGTTTCCATAATAACTTTAGCGCACTAAGTCAACGAAAGTGAATTTTAATTCGCCAATTCGTCAATTCACAAACACCTCAATTCACCAACTCGCCAATTCACCAACTCGCCAATTCTCCCAGAATTCCTGTAGCTTTGTTCCTTCTTTATGGTAGCCCTCCTCAATCTATACAAGCAAAGTTTTTCCAATTTACAGCGGAATATCTGGGTGTTATCATTGGCAATGTTCATAAATAGAAGCGGTTCGATGGTGCTTTTATTTACTTCGCTGTATATGACCAATATTTTGCATTTCTCCATTGGAGACGCGGGTGTAGTCATGAGTTTATACGGAATTGGAAGTGTGTTGGGGAGTTATTTGGGAGGTTGGTTAACCGATCGATACAGTTATTTTAATATCATGATTGGTTCTTTGCTTTCCAGTGGATTTGTTTTACTTTTTTTATTGGTGATTGAAACAATTCTTGGAATAGCCGTAGTTGTTTTCTTATATGCATTAACTGCTGATATTTTCCGACCTGCTAACTCAAAGGCGATAGCCGTTTATAGTGATCTAAAAAACAGAACTCGATCAGTTTCTTTGGTTCGTTTAGCAGTAAATCTAGGGTTTACAGTGGGGCCGGCAGTAGGAGGATTTGTTGCTCTTTATTTGGGTTATAAATGGCTTTTTGTTATTGATGCACTCACTACTATGGGGGCTGCAGCACTGTTGTATTTTTATTTACCAAGGAAGCATGTGGAATCCATTCCAAACAACCCTTCAATTTTAAAAGACAGAAGCACTTCTGCTTATCGGGATCTAATTTATATAGTTTTCGTGTTTTTTTGTAGCACTCTATGGGACATGCTTTTTTCAAATTTTTGCAAGCATTCCTCAGTACTTTAGTAAAGTTTGTCTATATGATGAAGGAACAATTGGATTGCTTTTAGCATTGAATGGTTTCTTGGTTGTTTTGATTGAGATGCCTCTGATGTTAAAACTTGAACATAATTCGAAAATTTTCCAATATATAAGAATGGGTACCTTATTGCTTCCCATTTCCTTTTTGATTTTATTTTTTGGAAAAGGAATGATGTTGTGGGCAATCGTTTACACAGTAGTGATCACTTTTTCTGAAATACTTGCAATGCCTTTTATGATGAATTTCGCTTTGTCAAGACCTCATGCAGAACGGCAAGGCCAATATTCTGCATTGTATTCTATTTCGTTTGGAATTTCAAATATTGCAGCACCTTTGATTGGGCTTGGATTGGCCAATAAATTTGGATTTGATAAGATGTTTGTTTTTTTAATATTTATGAGTCTACTTACTTTTATGGGGTTCTCTTTCTTAGGAAAAGATGAATTGAAAAAAGCGCAATAATTTCTTCTGTTTTTTGGGTTATTTAAATTGATGTGAATTTTTAATTTGTCCTTGAATCTTTGAGTTTCCTATTCTTAAATAAGGAATTTGATTTCCAATAGGTTGACAATATATACGACGCTGTAAATACGAGGATCTTGCCATGAAATAAGTTTTCTTTAAATTAGTAGAATATTAACAATTTCTTAATCTAACTTCAAAAAATCTCAAAGCTCCTTGAAAAAACTATTTACCTTAAGTTTCGTGCTTTTGTTTATGCTGCTATCGCAGGATGCAAAAAGCCAATTGGTCATTAACGAATATTCTACTTCCAATTTAACGCAGTTTGTCGATGACCACTCTGATTATGGGGATTGGATCGAAATTTATAATTCAGGAACAGGTATCGTTTCGTTAGCAGGTTATCATCTAAGTGATAATGTTACAAATATTTTAAAGTATACTTTTCCTGCAACCGCTGTCATTGGTTCAAATGGATTTATGAGAGTGTGGTGTAGCGGTAGAAATACAAATACCACTACTACTTATCATACCAACTTTAAGCTGACTCAAACAAAGAATAACAAGGAGAAAATAATATTGTCGAATGCATTGGGGATTATTTTAGATAGTCTTACTCTGTATAAAACTCAACTTGGACATTCCTTTGGAAGAGTTACAAATGGTTCTCCTATTTGGGGAATATTTGTTTCTCCAACACCTAATGCATCTAATAATACAGCCACACCTTATGCAAGATATGCCTATAAACCAGATTTTCCCACACCCGCTGGTTTTTATTCAGCGCCATTTACAGCACTTATTACGAGTGCTGAGCCTGGTGGCACCACACGTTATACAACGGATGGTACAGTTCCAACAACATCATCTACAATTTACACCGCCGGAGTATCTATTCCTTCTACCAAAGTTTTAAAAGCAATGACATGGAGTCCAGATCCAACTGTCTTGCCAAGTTTTGTTGAGTATAAAACCTATTTTATAAATGTGAATCATACATTACCGATCATTTCGATTTCTGCAACTCAACTTACGACTTTAGCGAATGGAACAGGTACCCTTGAGCCAAAAGGCACGTTTGAGTATTTTGATACTGCTGGAGTGAGAAAGGCGGATACTTATGGTGAGTTTAACCGTCACGGACAGGATTCTTGGTCATTAAGTCAACGAAGTTTGGACTTTATTTCCCGGGATGAAATGGGATATAATCATAGCATCGAGGAAAAATTATTTCATTGGTCGACAAGAGATGAGTATCAAAGAATTATGTTGCGTTGTTCTGGGGATGATAACTATCCTGCGGATCACAATACTCCTAATTTAGGAAGTACGCATCTTCGTGATGCTTACATACATATGTTAGCATTACAGGGAGGGTTAAAATTAGATGTACGAAACTCTGAAAAAGTAATTGTGTATCTGAATAATGTTTATTGGGGAATCTATGATATTCGCGATAATCCAGACGATCACGATTATACTGAATATATGTATGGGCAGGATAAATACCATCTTCAGTTTATTGAAACATGGGGAAATACTTGGGCGGAATATGGTGGTCAGACAGCGTTAAACAACTGGGCTACGCTTTATAATTATATTATGAATAACAGCATGGCCAATCAGACTAGTTATAATACGGTTATCAATCAATACGACGCAACAAGCTTAGTGGATTACATTATTGTTAATAGTGCAACTGTAGCATCTGATTGGTTGAATTATAATACAGGTTGGTGGAGAGGAATGGATTCTACCGGAACACATTTACGTTGGGGTTATATTCTATGGGATAATGATGCAACTTTCGGACATTATATTAACTATACAGGATTCCTAATCGAAATTTTAATGCGTCACCCTGCGATGTTCAAGGGTTAAACAGTAATTCTGATCCAGAAGGTCATATTCAGGTTTTAAACCGGTTACGTCAGAATCCCGATTTTCAGCAATACTATGTTTCTAGAATGATTGATTTATGGAATACTGTGTTTAGTTGTGATAATATGCTGACTCAATTGGACAGTGTAGTGAATCTATTAGACCCAGAAATGGCGATGCAAGCTACTCGTTGGAATGGTACTTATTCAGAGTGGTTAATGAATGTAGATACCCTTCGCACCTTCATTACCGCCCGATGTAATTGGATGCCGAATGGATATAACAATTGTTATAATTTAAATGGACCTTATGACATTACGTTGAATGCTGATCCAGTAGGAGCGGGAACTGTGCAGTTAAATACTCTGTTGCATACTGATTTACCATGGACAGGAAAATATTTTGGAGGGATGGATAATATCTTACAAGCGAATGCAAATACGCCGTATCAATTTGTGAATTGGACTTCCAATGCTCAAGTATTTAATCCGAATGATAGTTCCGCCATTGCAAGAGTGAATTTTACTTCGAATGACTCCATTGTTGCACACTTCTCTTTTGCAACACCAGTATGGGAGATAACCTCTGATGTTCCTTCAGCCAATGTTTATCCAACCATTGTTTCGGATCTAACCACGCTTGATTTTAGCTTGCCTAAGGTGGAAAATGTAAGTATAGAATTATACAATATCACCGGACAAAAAAATGGCAACTTTAGCTAACAAAGCGCAAATGGCGGCTGGTTTCCATACCATGAATTTATCAATGGTTTCTAACGGAATGAAAGACGGAATTTATTTGCTTCGATTCGTTGCTGGAAATACCCAGAAAACATTTAAGTTGATATTTACAGGAAAATAAAAATAGGTGCTTATAGCTTTCTCCAATCGGCTACGAGTGGAGAAAGCTGTACAGCAGGAATAGTTCCTGTTTGCAATAAAAAGCTTCCTATCAATTCTTTTTTATCTGCTGAAGAGATTTGAATACGATAAAGTCCAGGCCATAAGAAAATATTGTTTTTTTCATTCACGATACGGATCAGTGAATTTTCTTGATTATCCATCTCCTTCGAATCATCATTTTCACCAATTAATTTCCAAGTAGGTTCCGAATTATCATTTAAAAGCTCCTTTCTTTTTTCGAGTCCATCTGCTTTGCTGATTCTCAACAAAGAATTAAATCCCTTGCTTTTATTTTTAGAATTATAAAAATCTTCGGTAGCAAGATGCCCCTTATTAGGACTAGTTAATTCGGGAACTGGCGATAAAACACGAAAGCCTGCTTCCGTTAAAGTGTCTTCTATAAAGAAATAAAGGGTATAATATTCCTTACCATTTTCTTTAACCACAAAAGCATTTCCGGGGTCAATACATTCGAAATAACTCAACGAAGCATCGTAAGGATTTCGATTTACTTGTTCTCCATAAACTCGTTTATTAGTTTCAGATCCGAAGGGCGATAAACGCTGCGCAGTACTAATTGTAGAGTTGATTCCAATTAAAAATATGGTAGTAAAGACTTTGAGTTTCATTGCTTCTAAATATAAAACATTAGATGGAGAGATTATTTGACTGATTTACAAGTATAAGCAATAGCAAATTGCAATTAAAACCTGAAGGAGTTTATGCATATAAAATTTATACTTTTTCACATTAATATTATGATAATCAAATAAATGCGTTGTCAATTGATTTATTATTTGGAAGCAGAGTAAATTGACCTATCTTTGCACCCCCAACAGGAAATTTCTGTTAAAGGGAAACCAATAGAATTGTATTTCGTAATAAAAATACAGTATAACGTTGTGAAACGGTTTGGTAGTTCAGCTGGTTAGAATACATGCCTGTCACGCATGGGGTCGCGGGTTCGAGTCCCGTCCGGACCGCTTACAAAAGGAGCAATTTGCTCCTTTTTTTGTGCTTAATATTTTCTTTTATAGTAAGTTAGATCTTTTCCGGGACTATGAAAAGTGATTTATTGAAATCCGGTTAAGTTTGGTTTATATTTTGATTTTTTATGGTACTAAAAGTACCTTAAAGTGAAACAATTTAAACCCAAATACACTATTAGTTTAAAATAATTACTATTTTGGTACTATGAATACCGAAAATCAATCGAAAATAAACCAACTTCTTTCTTCTCAACCAACAGGTACGATAATGCTAGCATTTTGGCTTAAGGAACAAGGCTACAGTCTTGAATTACAAAAAAGGTACAAAAAGAGCAGGTGGTTGGAGGCAGTTGGTACTGGGGCTCTAAAGCGAGCTAATGATAAAGTAAACTATGAAGGTGCTATTTACGCTTTACAGAAACAATCAGCGATGACCATTCACCCAGGAGGGAGGACTGCCCTTAGCTTATTGGGCTTAGGTCATTTCATAGACTTTTCCTCAAGTAAGGTTGTATTGTTCGGATCAAAAAACGAAAATCTTCCAACCTGGTTTAACAAGTATGATTGGGGCACAAAAGTTAATTACTACAAAACAGCATTTCTACCGGCTGATAAATTTCTGCAAGAAAGAGAGTTTAAAAATTTCTCTATAAAAATTTCAAATGCACCACGGGCAATAATGGAATGCTTATATCTAGTTCCGGTCAAACAAGATTTGACAGAATGTTATCATTTTATGGAAAGTATGAATAATGTTAGGCCGGAAGTAGTTCAGGAATTACTCGAAATCTGCCAATCTGTTAAAGTGAAAAGATTGTTTCTTTATTTAGCCGAGAAAGTAAGTCACAATTGGTTTAAGAAACTTGAAATCGAAAAAATAGATTTGGGTAAAGGTAAAAGGAGTATTATCTTGAATGGATGCTATAATTCAAAATATAAAATTACAGTACCTAAAGAGCTCGAACTAAAAGGATGAGAGAGGAATATAAAAAACAAGTTAATCTCTTGTTATCGATATTACCTGAAATTGCAAAAGAAGAGTGTTTTGCGCTTCATGGTGGTACAGCAATTAATCTGTTTGTTCGCGACATGCCGCGGCTTTCGGTTGACATTGATCTAACCTACCTGCCACTTGAAGATTTTGAAGCATCTCGAATAAATATGAATGAAGCATTGAAGCGAATTGTTGTCAGTATTCAAAAAGTACTTCCTGATTCTAAAATACACCATGATGAAAAAACCTGTAAATTAATTGTAAATGATCATAAGGTTTCAGTGAAAGTCGAGGTCAGTCTTATGGGAAGGGGAAGTATTTACGAGCCTCAAGTCATGGAGCTGTGCAAGAAGGCACAAAAAGAATTCAATGCATTTGTTGAGACTAGAGTGTTAAATTATGGCTTGCTTTTCGGAGGTAAAATTTGTGCAGCACTAGACAGGCAACATCCGAGAGACTTATTCGATGTTCTTCACCTATTGAACAATGAAGGCTTCACAGATGAAGTTAAATCGGGATTCTTATTTTATCTTTTGGGTCATAGCAGGCCTATGCATGAGATTCTAGCGCCGAATTTGCAAGATCAGAGTAGTGCGATGGAGACACAATTTTCAGGAATGACAACAGATGGTTTTAATTACAAAGAATTTGAGAAAACAAGGGAGCAACTAATAAAAGTTATTCATCAAAGGTTGACAGAAAGTGATAAAAATTTTTTGATGGGAATTCTGAAACTGCAGCCGGATTGGACAATATATGATTTTAAAGAGTATCCGGGAGTAAAATGGAAACTACTTAACCTAGAAAAGTTGAAAAGCGAAAACCCAGAAAAATACCAATTTATGATTGACCAACTCCAAGCAGTGCTTAATCAAAGTGAAAGTTGATCTGAAAATTGAAGCAATGCAATCTGCCAATCAATATACCTATCAGGTAAAGTCTAAGAGCATTATTGATTGAAATTATTCCGGAAAAGTTGATTAACCTGAATAACCGGAAAAACTCAAAAAATTAGCCCGAAGCAAAATTCTATTAACCGCAATAACTTGCAACATATTGTATATCAATGTAATATTAGTCCCGTCCGGACCGCCAGAATTAGAAGGGTCACATTTTGTGACCCTTCTTTATTTTAATATGTTTCATCATGGATTACGTTTGCATTATGTACTTTAATCGCTTTGATATTAGGCAATGAATGAAATTGTTTTGTTTGTTAATATGTTATATTAAGTCAGGATTATTGACCTTTTTAATTAACTTTCCTTAATAATTTCGTAGAACGGCTTAACTCTATGATAAAGGAAATATTTTCAACTGCTCTAATTCGAATAAAGACGAATTATGTAGCATATTTAATAAGCTTTAGTATACCATTAATAATTCTCTTCATCACTTACAAAGTAGGTCGTATGTTGGGTATCGATTTGGGGGATCTTACTCGCGATCCAAATACTATTTTGAAAGGTCATACATATACGGGAATGATCTCCAATGCAGGAATTTTCTTTTGGAGTGCTTCAGCTACTATCTGTTTTTTTACTGCTGTATTCCTTTATCGAATGAAAGCTCCAAGAAAACAATTTATGTTGATGCTCTTCGCTGGTCTTCTATCTTTTATTTTAGGTTTTGATGATGTGTTTCAAATGCATGAAAAAATGTTCAGTAATATTCGATATGTACCGGAGGAATTGTTCTTTTTAGCTTATGCCTTTTGCATCGTATTTATTGTAATCATTTGCTTTGAAACTTTTTTAGAAACCGACTTCGTGCTTTGGTCGCTCGCTTTGTTTATGTTCATGATGTCATTGGTTGTCGATAAGGAAATAATCAAAGTAGACGCTGATCATGCTTTTTGGGAGGATGGTTTTAAATTTACGGGAATTATATTGTGGGCAACCTATTACTTAAGAACAGCTATGATGTTTATTTTGCAACATGTTCGACCGAACGGAAAATAATTTATATAGAACGATGGAGAAGGAAAATAACAACGTAACTCAATTATTTCAAATGAATCGTGAAATGCCTTTTCGTTCAATTTTTAACCAGATATTTTCTAAAGAAGGAATGTTAGTTATCGTCAATAATTTTTGGAATACCCTTAAACTGAATTTTACTTATGTTGTAAAATTAGCCGCTTTTTTTTCAATTTTTCTTTTTGGGGTGTTGGTTATTGCTGTGAAGTCAGGTGTAGAACCTTCTGATCTTTCACGTGATTATAATGGTGTTTATCATCTCGAACCTTATGTGGGAATGTTAAGTTCTATAGGAATTTTTATATGGTGTGGATCCGTAACTTTATGTTGGTTTGCTTGGTATTTTATAAAGATAAGAAATCCGAATTCGGGTCGAAAAAATTTTTTCATGATTAGTGGATGCATTACATCGATCATTGCTATAGATGATTTGTTTCAATTTCATGAAATTATTATTCCGGATTATTTTGGAATTCCCGAGATAAGTTTTTACATTACATACATAATAACTTTAATTTTTTTAATATAAAGTATATAAATACATTAATGAATCAGCATTTTAGTATGTTGATTGTTTCCTATTTTTTATTAGCATTCTCTATTGTCTTTGATGTGGTTTTTGAAGATGTCGTTCCTTTTGGAACGTATATTGAAGATGGGCTGAAATTTATGGGTATCGCTTTTTGGTCGGCTTATTTCTTCAAGACAGTATTGTTGGAATTAAATGGATCTATAAAAGAGGAATAATAGGTTGTCATCGAGTTTTTTGTAGTTGTTTGTGGACCAGTGTATTCTGCTTCATGTTTAGTTCATAAGAATATGTTTGTTTTGCAGTGTAGTCACACATTTTGGAAATTTAGTTCATTCCACATTCATGTTAAAAGAAGAACTTTGTTTCCGGTTAATCGTTAAAATTAGAACTTGTTAATTATGAAAAAAATCCTTCTATTCTGTATTTGTTTTGTTGCTATGGGTGTTGTTGCATATTCCCAAGATGCAAAGCCAGCTTCTTCAGCTGAAATTACTTTTGAAAGAGAAATGTATGATTACGGCACTATTGATTATGCAAGTGATGGTACTTATGCATTTAAGTTTTACAAATACGGGAAAAGACCCTTGGTGATAACCAATGCAACAGGTTCTTGTGGATGTACTGTACCAAAATGGCCTAAAGAGCCCATCTTAAAAGGGCAAAGTTCTTTTATAAATGTTACCTATGATACGAAACGTCCTGGTCCATTTACAAAAACAGTTACCATTACTTCTAATGCTACCTCTCCATCTAAAGTGATTACCATTAAGGGTGTCGTGAGAACTCAAGAGCAAACCGACAATCAAATGCCATTCGGAAAGGAGGGTGGAGATTCACCCTTGGAAAATCATTCACAATAAAATTATAAACTAATTAACTAAACAATATATCATGAAAAAATCAATCATTCTTGCCACTTGTGGAATGTTATTCGCAGCTACAATGGTAAACGCTCAAACGGATAAAGCAATGAGCAAACCAGCAACTCCAGCAGCTACCCAAGTAGCTACTCCTGCTGAAAACAAAAATGCGGCTGAAATGACTTTCGGTAACGAAGAATTCAATTTTGGAACCATTAAACAAGGTGAATCCGTTACGCACGAATTTACTTTTGCGAACGATGGCAAAGAAGATTTGATCATCACTAATGCGCAAGGATCTTGCGGTTGTACTGTTCCATTGTATCCAAAAGAGCCCATTAAAAAAGGTGCTACAGGAACTATTAAAGTAACTTTTAATTCTGCTGGTAAAATGGGAATGCAAGATAAAACGGTTACTATTACTTCTAACGCAAAGAACAGTCCTCGTATCCTTCATTTGAAAGGTACCGTTGAAGCCCCTGCTGCTCAGCCAGCAAATGCTACTCCTTCTAAATAATACTATTAGTAAAAAGATTAATTTTGTAATCCCGGCTCGAAAGGCCGGGATTAATATTTTAAAAACATGCCTCAGATCTCTAATAAAGGACTCAGAATGCCCCCAAGTCCTATTCGAAAATTGGTTCCTTATGCCGATGCAGCCCGTAAAAGGGGGGTTCATATCTACCATTTAAATATCGGTCAACCTGATATCCATACCCCTGATTCTATGATGAATACAATCAGAAATATCGACTTGAAGGTGATTGAATATAGCCATTCAGCCGGTATTGAGTCGTATCGTAAGAAATTGGTGGGGTATTATGCAAAATATGGAATCAACCTAAACTGGGAAGAAATTTTAATTACCACCGGAGGTTCTGGAAGCTATTGAAATCGCTATGATGTCTTGCTTAAATTCAGGCGATGAAGTGATTATTCAGAGCCATATTATGCCAATTATAACGGATTTAGTACGCAGGCTAATGTAGTAGTTAAACCTATCGCTTCAAGTATTAGAACCGGTTTTGCTTTGCCGCCCATAGAAGAGTTTGAGAATGCAATCACAGAAAAAACCAAAGCAATCTTAATTTGTAATCCTGGAAATCCAACTGGATATTTATACACAAAGTCTGAATTAGAAACACTCCGAAAGATTGTATTAAAACATGATCTGTATCTTTTTTCGGATGAAGTGTATCGAGAATTTTGTTACGATGGACGTGAAGTGATGTCTTCTATGAATTTAGAAGGACTTGAACAGAATGTGGTGATGGTCGACAGTGTATCCAAAAGATATAGTGCTTGTGGTGTGAGAGTAGGGGCACTGATAACTAGAAATAAAGATGTCTTTAATGCCGCATTGCGATTTGCTCAAGCCAGACTTAGTCCACCTACTTTAGGACAAATAGCATCGGAAGCAGCGATTGATACTCCTGATTCCTATTTTGAAGAGGTACATAAAGAATATGTAGCACGTCGCGATTTCGTGGTAGAGGCATTAAATAAAATGGATGGAGTTTTCTGTCCTAAACCAAGTGGTGCCTTTTACTGCATGGCAGAGCTTCCAGTTGATGATGCCGATAAGTTTTGTCAATGGTTGTTGGAGTCTTTTAACAACCAAGGTCATACTGTAATGCTCGCTCCTGCAAGTGGATTTTATTCAGTTCCTGAATTAGGAAAACATCAGGTAAGAATCGCCTATGTTTTAAAACTAGAATCCCTGGAGAAAGCCATGGAGTGTTTGGACGAAGCATTAAAAGTATATCCTGGTAGAACGATTTAGTTATTCGTCTAAAGTTTGGAGTGGAGTTTATCCTGATTTTTTTTTCTCGGAGATAACACTTGCATTTATTCCTCTTGTTTGAGTCTTGTTTCTGAAGAAATTGAAACTTTAGTTTTATAAGTGTTTGCTAAGGTGTCCGTTAGATGGGTTTATTTTCAATACTTAAATGTTAATATTTATAAATTCAATCTCTTTTTAGCGCGTACTCATCCAATAGATTTGTGTGTTTAGCAACGATCCATTGAAGATGCCAGCCTTAGAAGTAGAGTTAATAAATCAAATCGTCTTAATAGTACTCGGTGGAGCAACTCTTGTTCAACTTTATTATTTGTTGATGGGGATGTCAGGTCCTTCGTTTTTTAAAAAATCGGAAGTGTCCACGAATTCCTTCAATCCTCCGGTAACTGTCGTGATCTGTGCTAGAAATGAACTAAAGAATTTGCGCAGTTTTTTGCCTTCTATCCTCGATCAAAGTTATCCAGAATATCAAGTAGTAGTTGTGAATGATTGCTCTTGGGATGAATCTTCAAAGTATCTTGAAGAAATGGAGGACGCATATCCAAATTTGAAAGTAGTTACACTCAAAGAGCAAGAGAAATACCAACATGGGAAGAAATTCGCACTTACCCTGGGTATAAAAGCCGCAGCTCATGAATATTTATTATTGACCGATGCCGATTGCAAACCTGCCTCTAAGAATTGGATCCGTTCGATGGTGCAAGGATTTTCGAATGAAAAGGAAATGGTCATTTCTTACGGTGCCTATAATAATGAGCCCGGGATTTTAAGTAAGTGGATACGATTCGATACGGTCATGAATGCAATGCTTTACCTAAGTCGAGCGTTAGTAGGTAAAGCTTATATGGGAGTCGGAAGGAACTTGGCTTATACCAAATCACTCTTCTTTAAAAATAAAGGTTTCGCAAAACATTATCATATTATGTCAGGTGATGACGACCTTTTTGTGAACGAAACTTCTAATCATAAAAACACTTCTGTAATTCTTGATCCAGATGCTTTTACCTTTTCTAAGCCGAAAACATCACTTTTTACCTGGATTTGGCAAAAAAAACGTCATATGAGCACAGGGAAATACTATAGAGGTAGCGATCGCGGATTCATTGGCGGCTATTTCTTTAGCTTGTTTTTGTTCTGGTTTACTATAATTCTTGCATTTATCTTGAAACTAAACTGGATGCTCATCGTAGGAATGATTGCAATACGTCTTATGACTCAAATGATAATTTGTTGGAAAGGATTTAAAGCATTGGGTGAAAAAGACCTGATGTTATTTCTTCCTGTTTTTGATATCATCACTGCTTTCGCTTATCCTCTCTTAGCTGTTTCTAATCTATTCATCAAAACCAAATCCTGGAAATAATGGCTGGCACATCTACCCTTCAACCTGCTTCAAAGAAAAGCAGTAGTAAATCAACAAAAGCTTCCACTGAGGAAATTGTTAAGCCCTTGGTAGAAGAGACTGATAGCGAAATTCAGCATTTGTCTGATAAAGCCATTAAAGATTATAAGATGGTGCGTCGTGCCGTCGATCATGGCGATCAAAAAGCGTACGCAGAGCTGATGGCTCGTTACAAAGATTCTATTTATTACATGCTTCTCAAGATGGTGAATAACCGTGATGATGCTGAGGATTTAACAATAGAAGCTTTCGGAAAAGCTTTTAGAAATATTAACCAATATACTCCGGATTATGCTTTCAGTACGTGGTTGTTTAAAATAGCAACGAATAATTGTATTGATTTCATTCGCAAGAAAAGAAAATTGATGTTGTCTATCGATCGTGGTTTTGAAAATGAAGATGGTCAAGATATCACACTTGAAATTAAGTCGGAAGGACCTTCTCCTGACGATGTAATGATGAAGAAACAAAAGGTGTTGATGATGAAGGATGTGGTGGAGAAATTAAAACCTCGTTACCGCCGTCTTGTTGAATTGCGCTATTATCAAGAGTTGTCTTATGAAGAGATTGCTGAAGAATTGAAACTTCCCTTAGGAACTGTAAAGGCTCAATTATTCAGAGCTCGTGAGTTTTTGTATCAAATCATGAAAAACTCGGAGTATGTGAACCATTAATACAGCTTTATCAAACTAAACAGACTTACCTTTGCCCCATGTCAGAAAACATGGGGCTTTCTTTTTCTTATCATTCATACTTGCCAAAAATTACGGCAGAACAAGTAGAGATGCTGTATCTCTTTAAAGAGGTTTTTTTAGATTGGAATGCTCGTATTAATTTGATTTCCAGAAAAGATACAGAGCTATTTGAAGTGAAACATGTATTGCACTCATTGTCAATCGCTAAGTTTATTCGATTCAATACCGGCGCAAGAGTGCTCGATCTCGGAACAGGTGGGGGCTTTCCGGGAATCCCTTTGGCGATTTTTTTTCCGGAAGTGAGTTTTATCCTAGTTGATTCCATCGAAAAGAAAATGAAGGTAGTAGCTGATATTGTAGAAAAACTTCAACTTAAAAATGTAAAGGTATATCGCGGAAGAGTGGAGGAGATGGATTTGGAGGTTGATTATGTAGTGAGTAGGGCTGTAGCTCCCATGAATGATCTTATCCATTGGACAAAAAACATTATTATGGAAGGTCAGGTGGGCAATTTGCCGAACGGTTGGGTGGTTTTGAAAGGGGGTGATTTGACGGAAGAGCTCGGGCCCTACCGTAAAAGTGCTGAAATACAGAATATTAGCGATTATTGGTCAGATGAATTCTTTGAAACGAAGCGGATAGTTTACTTGGCACGACAAATTCTCTGAAAAATTAACTTTGTTTTTGTCTAAATGACATTTTTTCTATCTTTGCGCTCCCTTAGTGGGTAATAATAACAGTTCGATATGAAAATGACATTCCAACCCTCTCTACGTAAACGTAGAAATAAGCATGGCTTCCGTAAGCGCATGAGCACAGCTAATGGTCGCAGGGTTTTAGCAGCACGTAAAAAGAAAGGACGTAAAAAATTAACGGTATCTGACGAACGCAGTTGGAGAAAGTAATTTCTTACTATAGGAAATAGTGAAGGCAACCCATTGGTTGCCTTTTTTTTTCTTTAATTGATGTTTATTGGTTCAATTAATTTTTGAAATTAGCTGCATTTGATTTTATGTCGGTAAATAAGCATATTTTTTAAAAAAGCGTGAATAAAATTTAGTGTAGACTTTGAGTCCCGATAGCTATCCATCGGCCGACAAAGGCTTGCTGGAGGTTGCGAGAAAAATTGGCAAAGCGCAGCCCATATTTGTTGGAGATAAAAAACAATACATGAGCAAGAAAATGTTAATTCAAATTGTTTAATTATAAATCTACTTCTGATAGCTTTTAGGTTTTAAATCAGCCACTGCCTAGGTGGAAGTGAGTATAATTTTTTCAATCTGTGAATGTAGCGACAATAAATCGTGTCCACACGCTAACTCATGCAAATTGATTTTGTAATTAAATTTTTCAAGAAATAAATCAGCCGATTTTGGAGTGATAATCGCATCGTATTTACCAATAAAAAACGCTACTCTAATTTTTTTAGTGTGAAAATAATGATTCATCAACTTCGGATGAATTTCATAGTCTCTTAAGGTAATCCAGCTGTGATAAATCCGATATCGTTTGTCGATATCATCGGTGTTGTTCATGAAGAAAAGTTTGACTTTTTCTGAGATGATTTTCATAAAACGTAACGCGCGAATAATGTTATGTAAAGTTTCTGGCGACTTAACTAGTTTCAATCCTAATCTTCTTCCAAAGTATGTTTTTGCAATAAAATTTCTGATTTTATTATTCTTCATGCCATCAGGCGCCAACACAAATAATTCATGAATTCGATGTGGAATTTTATGCACTAAGCCCATCACCGTCTTACCCCCTTGACTATATCCCATCAAAGAGCAACGTACCTTTTTCTTTTCCCAGAGCAGCTTTTCAACCATTTCGGAGAGATCATGAGGAGTAAAAGGAGGAAGACGATGTTTCACAGAAACTGCATGCGGTCCATGGTAGAAAAAGTCGAAAGCGATCAACGTATATTTTTGTCCAAGTCCTGCTTCAAAACGATGGAAATCATCAGCGCTTCTTCCAAACCCATGAAAGCATAGTAAGAGTTCGTCTCCGTTTCCAAATGATTTATAGGGAAGTGTGAAATTGCCATCGGTGAGAAAGGAATATTCGGAAGCAGACATTCCGACAAAGGTAAGTCCTTATGATTTATTTTATACTTTTCAACAACGACCATCTTTACCTCTCGATTTGTTAATTTTGTATTCTAAAATCGTGATGTACTTGATGCAACCATCAGCCTTCCATGATCCATTAGCTTTTAAATCTCCTAGTCGATTGTTTTCAGTGCTTTCATTGTCCAGCTTGTCTTTGCTATTTTTACTTTTTCCTGATTCCATCTGCCTGCAAACAAATTTCTTTAACTTCTCAAAAAAAATAACAAATGCCTCGCGATCATTCAATTAAGTCAGTGCTCATCATCGGAAGTGGACCTATCATCATAGGGCAGGCATGTGAATTTGACTATGCAGGAAGTCAAGCTTCCCGTTCATTAAAGGAGGAAGGTATCGAAGTGATTCTGATAAATTCTAATCCGGCTACGATCATGACCGATAATGTAACTGCGGATCATATTTACCTTAAGCCGTTGACGAAGAAATCGATTATTGAGATTTTGGAAAAGCATCAAATTGATGCCGTGCTTCCAACGATGGGCGGACAAACCGCCTTGAACCTTTGTATCGATTGTCAAAAAGCAGGAATCTGGGACAAATACAATACGAAGATTATCGGTGTGGATATAGATGCTATCAAAACCACTGAAGACAGAGAGAAGTTCCGTCTTTGCATGTTGGCTTTAGGAGCGAATGTATGTAAGGGTAGAACGGCTACTTCATATTTGGAAGGAAAAGAAATTGCGCAAGAAATTGGATTTCCATTGGTGATTCGTCCTTCTTTCACCTTGGGAGGAACCGGTGGAGGATTCGTTTTTAACAAAGAAGCTTTTGATGAAGCATTGAACAGTGGTTTACATGCTAGCCCAATTCATGAAGTATTGGTAGAACAAAGTATATTAGGTTGGAAAGAATATGAGTTGGAGTTGCTGAGAGATAATGTGGGTAACGTGATTATCATTTGCTCCATTGAGAACTTTGATCCTATGGGAATTCATACGGGAGATTCAATCACCGTAGCACCAGCAATGACCTTAAGCGATCGTTGTTACCAGAACATGCGTGATCTTGCGATCAAATGCATGAACGGAATCGGACAATTTGCCGGTGGATGTAACATTCAGTTCTCTGTAAATCCCAATGATGAGAATGAAATTATCGTCATTGAAATTAATGCTCGTGTTTCACGTTCTTCTGCGTTAGCATCTAAAGCAACAGGATATCCCATTGCAAAGATTGCTGCAAAGCTAGCTATCGGTTATAACCTCGATGAACTGCAGAATCAAATTACAAAATCTACATCAGCCTTTTTTGAACCTACCATTGATTATGTTATTGTAAAAAGTTCCAAGATGGAATTTCGATAAATTTAAGGGTGCCGATCGTCATCTAGGTTTGCAAATGAAATCGGTGGGTGAAGCGATGGGAATTGGAAGAAGTTTCCAGGAAGCCTTGCAAAAAGCTTGTCAGTCGCTTGAGATAAAAAGAAATGGATTGGGTGCTGATGGAAAAGAGTTGACCAATCAAGAACAAATTTTAGATAGTTTAAAGAATCCAAGTTGGAATCGTTTGTTTCATATTTATGATGCGTTTAAGATGGGTATACCGTTTAAAACGATTCAGAAATTAACACAAATTGATGCATGGTTCTTAAATCAAATTGAAGAATTAGTAGAATTAGAAAAGGAAATTCAAAAGTATACGCTGGATACATTGTCGCGCGATTTGATGCTCGAGGCAAAGCAAAAAGGATATGCTGATCGACAAATTGCACACTTACTACGTTGCTTGGAAAGTCAGGTGCATGCGAAGCGAAAAGAAATGAATATTCACCGCGTATATAAATTGGTGGATACCTGCGCTGCTGAATTTGAAGCCAAAACGCCTTATTACTATTCTACGTTTGAAACCGAGAATGAATCGGTTGTTACAGACAAAAAGAAAATTATCATTTTGGGTTCAGGGCCTAATCGAATCGGGCAAGGCATCGAATTTGATTATAGTTGTGTACACGGCGTATTAGCAGCAAAAGAATGTGGCTATGAAACCATCATGATTAACTGCAATCCGGAAACCGTATCTACCGATTTTGACATCGCCGACAAGTTATATTTTGAACCCGTATTCTGGGAGCATATTTATGACATCATCCAACATGAAAAACCGGTGGGTGTGATCGTTCAGTTGGGTGGACAAACTGCCTTAAAGTTAGCTGAGAAATTAGATAAATACGGCATTCAAATCATTGGTACCAGTTACAAATCATTAGACTTAGCAGAGGACCGTGGATCATTCTCAAACTTGTTGAGAGAATTGAAAATTCCATATCCGAAGTTTGGTGTCATCGAAGATGCTTATCAGGCCGTAGAATTATCGAAGGATTTAGGATTTCCTCTCTTAGTTCGTCCATCTTATGTATTGGGCGGACAAAGTATGAAGATTGTCATCAATGAGCAGGAATTAGAAACACATGTGGTGAACATCCTAAAAGATATTCCCGGAAATAAAGTATTGTTAGATCATTTCCTAGAGCGTGCTATAGAAGCAGAAGCCGATGCGATTTGTGATGGTGAAGATGCATACATCATTGGAATCATGGAGCATATTGAGCCTGCTGGAATTCACTCCGGTGATAGTAACGCTGTGTTGCCGCCATTTGATTTAAGCGATCATGTGATCAAGCAAATTGAAGATATTACCCGAAAAATTGCTTTAGCCATGAAAGTAAAAGGACTCATCAATATTCAGTTTGCCATAAAGGATGAGACCGTGTACGTTATTGAAGCGAATCCAAGAGCCTCACGTACGGTGCCTTTTATTGCCAAAGCCTACGATGAGCCGTATGAATTATGCGACCAAGCTGATGTTAGGGGAGAAGAAAGTAAAAGATTTCACTTTTAATCCGAAGAAAGGTGGGTATGCAATTAAATTGCCTGTGTTCTCATTTGATAAATTCAAAGATGTAAATAAAGAGTTGGGACCTGAGATGAAATCAACAGGTGAAGCCATTTATTTCATTGATGATTTGCAAGATGAAGTATTCACAAAACTTTACGACGAAAGAAACTTGTATTTATCACGTTAAAATATAAGAAAGGTATTCTCGTCTTAATTATTAAATTAAAATGTCTGACTTCTTCTTTGTAATTCTTATAATATTTATAGTCTTCGGTGTCTTCCGACGTTATATCTTTTTTTTCCTGATGACCGCTTTGTCGAAGAAGGTTTTTAAGGAAATGAATAAAATGCAAGATCGCCAGTCTGGATTTAATCAGCAGCAACAACAGCAAGCACCCATACAGGAACCTCTAAAAGGCAAGAGTAACAAAGGCGTTTCCGGCGATCATGGGGAGTATGTTGATTTTGAAGAAGTGAAGGATTGATAGAAGTTTTTAAAGCCCCTCGCCTCTGGAGAGGGTCAGGCCTCTCGCGAGGGGGAGAGGGCTAAAACTTTTATGTGGTACCTAATTTGTTTTCATTTCAAGCAATAATTAGAGGTCACAAAAGGTCACAAAAGGTCACAAAAGTTCACAAAAGATTCTTTCTTTGGTTTTTGGTAATAATTTTGACTGAAAATCTCAACTATTTCACACACGTCTTTAAGCCATTCTGAATTCTGAATTCTCAAGTGCACTTTAGTGATCTCTAGTGGCTCTAGTGCCTGCCTGCTGCAGGCAGGTTGAAAAAATCTAAATTCCAGGTTAATTCTAATAGAAATTCGAAGGCGATAATTCGAGATCTATTTCTGGTTTTTTTACCCTTATCCTATTAAATTTTTATCTCATTTTGTCCCAATTGAGTTAAATCTATTTTAAAGAGGCAGCCAAAAAGCGATTATCTAAATTAAACTCACTATTTTCATGCTCTTAAATTAGAATTAGTTCCTATGAAAACTACATTAATCAAGCAGTTACAGCCACATTTAATTGCAATTGGAATTTTTCTCTTAATCTCTTTTGTTTATTTCAGTCCTGCGCTTTCAGGTAAGGCTTTGAAGCAAGGTGATATCGCTCAATGGACAGGTATGCAAAAAGAAATTGCCGATTATCGAGCGAGCCATAGCGATGAACCATTGTGGACAGGATCGATGTTCAGTGGGATGCCTGCTTATCAGATTTCTGTTTTGTATCCGTCCAATTTAGTACAATATGTAAACAAACTGATGTGGTTATGGATGCCCAATCCGATCAACCTATTATTTTTAGCGATGCTCGGGTTTTATTTGTTAATGATCTCATTCAAGGCCGATTTTCGGATAGCCATCGCGGGTGCTTTGCTTATGCTTTTTGTTCTTTATTTTGTATCCATCCGGGCAGGCCACAATACTAAAGTACATGCCATCGCATTAATACCGCTCATCTTTGCAGGAGTCTTGATGGCTTATCGAGGAAATGGTTATTAGGTGCAGCCATTACTGCATTAGGATTGTCGTTGCAGGTGTATGCAAATCACTTACAAATTACATATTATGTAGCCATCACCATTGGTCTGTTAGTATTCGCCGAATTCATGCGTGCTATACAGGAAAAGCAAATTGCAAATTTCATGAAAGCGAGTGTGATTCTTGCGTTGGCAGCGGTATTAGCCATCTTACCAAACATCACTAATTTGTTATTGACTTATGAGTATGGGAATTATTCTACGCGTGGTCCTTCTGAATTGACAGAGAAAAAAATGAGTACTGGTCTTGATAAGGACTATGCTTTGGGATGGAGTTATGGTCAGTTAGAATCAATGACACTCTTAATTCCAGACTTTGCAGGTGGATCTTCAGCATACAAACTTGATAATAAATCTGAAGCCTATAAAGCAGTAGCCTCAAACGCAGGTGATGCACAAGCACGTTCATTCACTCAACAAGCACCATTATATTGGGGTGATCAACCCATGACATCGGGTCCTGTGTACAGTGGTGCCATCGCTTTTTTCTTATTTGTGCTCTCGATGTTTTTATTGAAAGGAACTCAACGCATCTGGATTGCGTCTTCATTTTTATTGTTCTTGATGTTATCGTGGGGAAAGAATTTCTTACCGTTAACTGATATTTTCTTCGATCATGTGCCGGGATATAATAAATTTCGATCCGTAGCAATGGCATTAACCATCGCATCATTTATGATTCCTTTTGGTGGCATGTTGGGTTTGATGCGATTTGTATCTGGAGAAGTAGACAAAGCGAAGTTGAAGAAAAAATTTGTTGTATGCTTTTTACATCTGTGGAGGATTATCGTTATTATTTGCATTGCTCCCTGGACTCTTTTGTGACTTCCAAGGACAAAGTGATGAGCAATTGAAGCAGTACGATTGGTTGTTGACTGCATTGCGTCAGGATCGTGAGTCGGCATTAACATCGGATGCATTCCGTTCTTTCTTCTTTATTTTACTTTCGTTTGGAGCGATGTATATGTGGTTGATTGATAAACTCAAGGTAAATGTACTATTGCCGTTACTTGCGTTGTTGATATTAGCAGATATGTGGACAGTTGATAAACGTTATTTGAATGATAGTCATTTCACGTCTAAAACTAAAGCTGAGCAACCTTTCGAGATGACTCCTGCTGATCAGCAAATATTGCAGGATAAAGGATACTACAGAGTAATGAATACTTCTGTTAGTACGTTTAATGATGCCAGTACTTCTTATTTTCATCGTTCTATTGGAGGATATCATGGGGCAAAGTTGAAGCGTTATCAGGAGTTAATCGAAAATCAAATCAGCAAGGGGAACATGAATGTGTTGAATATGCTGAACGCAACATACTTCATTGTTCGAAATTCAGAAAATCAACAACCCATGGTACAACAAAATCCGGGAGCGCTGGGTGCTGCATGGGTGTGAGTGATTGGAAAGTAGTTGAAAATTCCGATGCTGAAATTTTGGCAATGGATAGTTTAGATACTCGAACCACCGCGGTAATTGATCAACGTTATGCTGAGGATATTAAAAATGCACAGAAAGGAGTGGATTCTACAGCTAGTGTAAAAATAATTGCGAAGGATGGGGTAGTAGCACCTAATTATCTCGAATATGAAGTCAACGGAAGTAAGAACAATTTAGTGATGTTCTCTGAAATTCATTACCCAATTGGTTGGGATGCATATTTAGATGGAAAATTAGTTCCTCATGTAAGAGCAAACTACGTATTAAGAGCATTGGAAGTGCCAGCAGGAAAACACAAAGTGGAATTTAAATTTGAACCAACTGCGTATAAAAATGGCGAGAATATTTCCTTAGCTAGCTCCGTACTTTTATTGCTACTGTTTGCTACAGCAGCGTTTGTTGAATTGAAAAAGAAAGCGTAACCATTAATGAATTTGAAAAAAGTGCTCGTGATCACATATTACTGGCCACCAAGCGGTGGGGCGGGAGTGCAGCGTTCACTGAAGTTTGTAAAATATCTTTCTCACATGGGATTTTCACCTATGGTGTTGACCGTGAAAGAAGATAAAGCGAGTTATCCACTTCACGATTCTTCCTTGTTGACGGAAGTTCCTCAAACAGTGAAGGTGGTGCGCACAAATTCTTTTGAACCCTTGAATATTTTATCATCGATCATTGGAAAGAAAAATGTTCCTTATGGCGGATTTGCAAACGCAAATAAGGAATCGAAAAAACAGAAATTTTTAAGATGGGTGCGTGGTAACTTTTTTATTCCCGATGCACGTGTGGGTTGGGTTTCTTATGCTTTCAAAGAAGCCAAGAGAATTATTGAAGATGAGAAAATAGAATGTGTATATATTTCTAGCCCTCCACATTCTTCTCAGCTCATTGGATTAAAATTGAAAGAAACTTTTCCTCAGTTGCGTTGGGTAGCCGATTTACGCGATCCGTGGACCGACATTTATTATTATAAAGATTTATTACATGGAAAGAGAGCGAAGCTGAAAGATGAGCAATTTGAAAAACACGTGTTGGAAAAAGCAGATGCCATTGTGGTAGTTAGTGAGCCTATCAAAAATTCATTTTTGGAGAAATCTGTATTGGTCTTGCCTTCGAAAATACATGTCTTACCCAATGGCTTCGATGAGAGAGTGATTTTGATTCGAGAATTTCCATGTCTGAAGATACGTTTAACATCACGTATGTAGGTACCATGGCCGATTCTTACAAGCCGGAAATATTTTTTAATGTTTTTAAACGTTTAGTTGATCAATTTGCAAATCTAAAAATTCGATTTAATTTTATTGGAAATGCTCCGTGGACATTAAGGAAGATGGTTGATGACATGGGCATGGAAGCCAATTGTTCTTGGGGAGGACATATTGGTCATGATGAAGCAGTAAAAGAAATGCAAAAAGCACATGCATTACTACTTATCATTCCAGATACAGAAGGGGCGAAAGGCATATTGACGGGTAAATTATTCGAGTATTTAGGAGCAAAAAGAATAATCATTGGAATAGGTCCTGCTGAGGGCGATGCTGCTGCCATCATTCGTGAGTGTGAAGCTGGCGAGATGTTTGAAAGAAATCAAGAAGATAAATTGTTTGCATGGATGAAGGAAAAAGTGGTGATGTGGAAAAGTGGCGATGAGTTTAAGGCTGGAAATAATTTCGTTAAAAATTATACACGTGAAGCGTTAACCAAACGTTTGTCATTAATATTATTGGATTCTAAATAGAAGAGTTGTATGTGCGGCATAGCAGGATTTATCGATAGCAGACTTTCTAAGGATGAACAAGACCCTCTCTTAGAAAAGATGCTCCACTCCATTGCCCATCGTGGGCCCGATGCTCGTGGAAAATATTTTGATGGTGCCGTTGGTTTAGGACACAATCGATTAGCCATTATTGATTTGAGTGTAGATGGAAATCAGCCCATGTTCAGAGGGCGCAATGCGATTGTTTACAATGGGGAAGTATATAATTATAAGGAAATTCGAAAAACCTTAGAGGCAACAGGCGCTTTATTTAAAACAAATTCGGACACGGAAGTTATATTAGCAGCCTATGAAAAGTACGGCGTCGACTGTGTGCAACATTTTGTGGGGATGTGGTCGTTTGCTTTATGGGATGCCGAGAAAAAAATATTATTTTGCTCGAGAGATCGATTTGGCATTAAACCATTTTTCTATTTAAATCAAGGTGATCGATTGTATTTTGGATCGGAGTATAAGGCATTGAAGTTTTCTGGTCTTTTTAACAATTCATTAAATTATAATCAGGTTGCAAGAGGACTGCAGTTGGGTTGGTGTACTTATAAATCTGAAACGTATTACAGTTGTATTTCACAACTTGAAGCGGGTTGTAATTTGATTTATAAGAACGGAAAAATCGAAATTACAAAGTATTGGGACATTGAATCAAAGCGCTATACTTACAAAGGTCATGAAGAAGCTGTTTTTGATTTTAGAGAACTACTACGTGATTCTGTTAAAATTCATTTAAGGAGTGACGTTGAAGTGGCTATTTGCCTAAGCGGAGGAATTGATAGTTCATCACTAACAGGTTTAATTTCGGATGTATATCCTGACTTAAAATTCCATTCTTTCTCTATCTATTATGATGGAAAGGACGAGGTAGATGAAAGACCTTTTATTAAAGCCGTTACTGATAAATACCCAAATGTGAATCCTCATTTGTATAAACCAGATAATAACGTGATTCCTGATTTTTTTGAAAATGTTGTGGAAAATGCAGATGTTCCGATCACAGGTTCTTCGCCTATTTCGCATTATTATTTAGTGGAACAAATTAATAAAATTGGTATCAAGGTTGTACTGGATGGACAGGGCGCAGATGAATATTTAGGTGGATACATACCGGCTTATTATCGTCAAATTGCTGACTTAATAAGCGGTGCAAGTTTATTTAGTACTACAAAAAAGTTAAATAGCATTGCAAACGATCAAGGGCATACGTTAAGTGATCGATTTAAATATGTCGGTAAATCCATCTTGTCTGTATTCAAAGGAGAACAAAATTTATATGATTTGGAATTGAGAAAGTATTTTCCTTTTTTGGTGAGAGAGAATTTGTTGAGCTCAAATATTATTGAGCTAAAAAAGTTTGGCGATTCACGATTAGATAATTATTTGTATCATTCAATCTATGAAACTAGTTTGCCAACAATTCTTCATTATGTTGATCGCATGACCATGAGCCATTCGGTGGAGTCTCGAGTTCCTTTTTTAGATCATCGCCTCATAGATTTTGCGTTTTCTTTACCTAGCGAAGAAAAAATTAAAGTTTCTCAGACTAAGTCTATCTTGAGAGAAAGTGTGAAAGATTTATTGCCGACGAAAGTTTATCTTAGAAAGGATAAAAAAGGCTTTGTAACTCCAGGTGAAGATAAATGGCTACGCGGTGATCTTAGTTGGTTATTAGATTTGGATTATACTACTTTGGATTACTTGGAAACTTCAAAACTAAAAAATGTTGTGAGCGAATATCGCAAAGGAAATAATCGAAATGCAAAGTTGATTTGGAGAGTTGCCTTATTGAATTATTGGATGAAAAAGAACGCATAAAATGCTGAAAGTTTATATAGAAAATAATCTTAATTTCTATTTTGAAATTTCTTATATATGGAGTGTGTTTTGTCGTGATCAAAAAATCGAATTTGAGGAATGTTTTGAAGTTGAATCCGCACAATTTAAGATTGGTACACACGAATCTTGTAATATTCAAGTTGATGAAGAATTAATTCTTGGTATTCGAAATGGAGATGCGAAATTGAAGGAAGAATTTATACGCAATCAAGCAGTTTTTTTTAGGAAAGATGGAACTAAAGACTATTTGTCGTCATCATTTTATATTCTTTCTTGTGCACAAGAATTGAATTCTAATTGTGTTGATGAGTTTGGACGATTTCCTTTTGCCGAATCCTTTCAATCAAAACTAAATTTGGAAAGAGTAGATCTTGTATCAAAATATTTTAATAAAATTAAAATTGAACATGCTGTCTTGGATGATGTAAGTTGCAGCACCGATGAAAGGAGCGCAGTTTTTATTTCTCATGATATTGATTTGATTTATGGAGCGCTGTTACAAGATGGCTTTTATTGCCTGAAGAATGGGAGAATTATTGACATGTTTCGTGTTTTTTTTAACCATTTTTTTGGAACTCCTTCGTGGTTTAATTTTCGAAAAATTGTAGAGATAGAGAAGAAATTTGGATTTAGTTCTACTTTTTTTTGGTTGGCAATAAAGGGGAAAACTTCAAGTGGAGTGAATAATGCTGATTATGATATTAGCAAAAAGCTCTTGCAGGAAGAATTAGATTTTTTAGATAAGGAAGGAGCCCATCATGGTATTCATAAAAGTTTTTCTGATGTTAGTTTTCCCGTTGAGATGAAAAGAATTCGTACGGATATTATTGCAAATAGATACCATTACCTTGGCTTAAATGTTCATAAGGATTTGATTGTGATGGAGGAAGCTGGTATTAAATTTAGTTCAAGGATTTCTTTTGCAGAAAAACCTGGATTTAGAAGTGGCTATTCGAAGCCCTATTTGCCGTATATGTTTGAAAGTCGAAGGGCTGCTAGATTTGTTGAATGTCCAATGAATTTAATGGATACAACTTATTTTAATTATTTAAAAAAGAGTAGTCCTGAAGCTTTTGAAGATATTCAACAATTCATTGATTGTCACAAATACAATTCTGTAATTTCAATTTTGTGGCATAATAACTATATCTCAGCATATAAATATAAAGATTATTGTTTGTTATTTGAGAAGGTTTTAGCATATTTGAAGAATAATAATTTCCGATGTATAACTCCAAAAGAAATAGTAAAGGAATTTAAACTATGAGTTATGTTATTCGTGTTTTATTGGATCATGAATTAGTGTTGGCTAATTCTCTGTATCGTAGAATTTACGGGAAAGACAGGCCCGATGCTTTTTTGAATGGGAGTTTCTCTCCGGTCCGCAAGGTAAAGCTATTTATGTAGGTGCTTTCGATAAAGAGGAATTAATAGGATCTCAAGCTGCGATCCCACTTAATTTTATTGGGCCAGAAGGAAAGAAATTATTAACTGCAAAATCTGAAGATACTTTATTAGATCCACGCTATAGAGGCAAGGGGCTTTTTGAGAAAATGTATGAAGTGCTTTTCAAAGAATGTAGAAGTAGAGGCGTAGTTTGCATTTGGGGTTTTACGTATGCAAAAAAACCGTTTCTTAAAATTGGATTTCAAATACCATTCGATACTTTATCAGGTGTGTTCGTCATTCATCCACTTAAAGCTTATTCTTACCTGGTTTCACTGAATACGGCTAATAAATTAAAAGAAAAGTTGTTGATTTTTTTAATGACTTCGTTTAGTTATTTTAAAACCGTTTTTAGAAGTAGAAGTGTATTAGAAAAAGATCACAAGCTAGGAAAATTTTCTTCAAATGAAAAGTTAATTGAAAATATTGCGAATACGAATAATCTATTTTTAATACAACAAAGTAAGTCCTATTTGGATTGGCGAATTATTAGAAATCCATATGATAACAAGTATTTAGAATTTATCAAGGAAGATGAGAAGGGAGAAATTATTGCTTCAATCATCGTTAATATTCGTAAAGGTGGATTAGCTTATCTTGAACAGATTCATTTTAATTCCAATTTAAAATATAGTGTGAAACTTAATTTGTTAAAGGTAGCATTGAATTATTTATTAAAGCATAACGAAGTAAATCTTATTCGGTTCTGGGGTTTTAAAACGAATAATATTAACCAAGAGGAGCTTAGTTTACTTGAAGATTGTGGGTTCTTTTTTGTAAAAAAGGGAACTGGTTTTGTTTATATATCTTTGATAGACAGTGCTCCTGATGCGAATAGTATTTTATTGTCACGCTTATATACCCAAGGAAATATTTAATTTCCATTTAAGGGTATTTGTATATATTTGAGAAACCTAAACTGTTAATTATGAAAAAAGTTCTTCTGTTTTTATTGCTATTTTCGTTGCCTTTTATTACCTACTCCCAAGTGGTGACTTTGCAACTCAAACCAGGTGCAGCCCAAGGTAAAGATGCTTATTTAGCGGATTTCGGCGCAACAACGAATTATGGAACGCATCCTGAATTTGCTGGTTTCGGTTGGACTTGCGGAGGTAATCCATGTGTTGGTCGGGGTTGTTAGAATTTGATTTGAGCTCTATTCCGATAGGTTCAACAATTGTAGATGCACGATTGAATTTATATGCTAATACATCTCCTGTTAATGGTAATGGGCAATCTATGTTTGGATCGAATGCAAGTCGGATTTATAGGGTTACTTCCCCTTGGAATGAGTCAACAGTAACCTATAATAATCAACCAACTTATACTACTACGAATGGTGCTCTTTTATTTCCAAGTAGCATTTCATTTCAGAATTATATTAATATAAATGTTACATCTTTAGTTAGTGTTATGACTTCTGCGCCAGGTCTTAATAATGGATTCTTATTGAAATTGGTAAATGAAAGCCCTTTATCATCTATGATATTTGCTTCTAGCGATTTTTCTAACCCTTCATTGTGGCCCGAATTAATCGTTCAATATACAGTAGTTGCCGACTCATGTATTACATTATCAGCGATGGATGCTTTTGCTTCAGATTCATATTTGGCAAGCGTAGCGCCGTCTACAAATTATGGTAGTCATCCTGAATTTTCTGGCTTTAGTTGGACTTGTCAAGGTTCGCCTTGCTTTGGTAGGGGGTTGTTAAATTTTGATTTTTCTATAATTCCGCCAGGAGCTATTATTAATTCAGCAGAATTAAATTTATATGCTAATCCAAGCCCAGTAAACGGTATTATTGCCATGCAGGGAAGTAATTCATCCATCTTACAAAGGGTAGTGACACCTTGGTCAGAAAATGGTGTTACATGGAATTCACAACCCAATACAACAAGTATGAATTCTGTAATTCTTAGTCAAAGTGTCAGCTCATCACAAAATTATTTAGGTATAAATGTTCTTCCGCTTATAACCGATATCGTAAATAATCCATCTTCAAGTTATGGAATCATGCTAAAATTGATCAATGAAGTGGGTTTAACAAGTATGACTTTTGCTTCTTCGGATTATGGTAACCCTGGTCTTAGCCCTACTTTGGATATTTGCTATACAACAGTAACCGGTATTGAAGCTTCTGTTTTTAATGAAAGTCAAGTGCTGAGTCTGTTTCCAAACCCTTCGTCAAACGAAGAAGTAACTATATTGTTTAATCCAGGACAATCAAAAAAAATAATTTTTCAGTTATTTGATTTGAATGGAAAAGCACTTCAATCGTGGAGTGAAAATGGTAAATTTTCTAAAGAGCAAAAAGTAGCTTTAAGTCTTAAAAATATTGAAAGTGGACTTTATTTGTTAAAAGTGATCTTTGATGATAGAACGGAATTAAAGAAACTGATTGTGACTTCTCCTCGTTAAAATGTTTCCATTGCTTCAATATTAATTTATTGAACTTGAATTGATGGAAATTTTTTAAAGAGCAAATGCTAATGCAATTGAGGTAAATAAGAAACGTTGCACCAATCAAGGTATTATCGTTAAACCGAACTTTCGAATTCCGGTTCGATTGAAATTTATTGAATCTCTAATAGTTTGGTGAAATATTGCTCTTTTGTACTGGATGGGGTAAAGTTCGGAGTTGATTTATTTGGCTGATAAGATTATTATTTGTATTTTTAAATTGAATATTTTTATCTGCTTACTATATGAAAAATACATACTTTTTTTCCTTCTATTGTCTAACATGGCAATTGCATCCAGCTTGCCAAAATTAGATTTTTTAAAACGCTTGGAGGTTCAGGTGATGATGGTGCTTATGATTTAGTGATTGACCATAATGGTAATATTTATGTATTAGGATGGTGTACAGGAAGTATAGATCTCGATCCAAGTGCGGTTTCTAACTTTACTTCTGCTTACGGCGATAGGGATATCTTTCTAGCAAAATATGATTCTGTCGGAAATTACATTTGGGGATTTGGACTTGGGAGCATTGGTCAAGATGAGGGTAGTGTGATAACATTGGATTCTTTGGGTAATATTATAATTGCTGGAAGGTTTTCAAGTACCGTTGATTTTGATCCCAGTGTAAATATTAATATAAAAGTATCAAATGGAAATCGTGATATTTATTTGGCTAAATATGATTCATCTGGAAATTTTTATGGTGAATAGTATGGGTGGAAATTTATATGACGATGCAGAAGATGTAATTGTTGACACTGTTGAAATATTTATTTAGCAGGAAGTTTTCAAACTACAGTAGATTTTGATCCAGGAGGTGGAGTAGAATTGAGAGTATCAAATGGATTAAGTGATGCTTATCTTGCCTGTTATTCTTCATCGGGAATTTTTAGTTGGGTAAGAACATTTGGTGGAAATTTAGATGATGATTTTACCGGAATTAAGATGGATGGACTAGGGTTTATTTATGGTTCTGGATTATTTTCTGGGATAACCGATTTCGATGGAAATGTTGGGATTAGTAATATTTCTTCTTTAGGAAGCAATGATATTTTCTTTGTTAAATATGATCTTTTGGGTAATTTTCATTTGGTAAAAGCGATGGGAGGTTCAGGATTTGATGCAGCTTATGGAATTGATGTATTGAATGGAAATATCTATTTGTCTGGAACTTTTAGTGACTCAGTTGATTTTGATCCAAATCTTGGATTAAATGTAAAGTCGTCTCAAGGATCAGGCGATATTTTTTTATGTAAATTGGATACCCTTGGAAATTTTAATTGGGTGAATACAGCAGGTGGAATTGGAAATGATATGGGAATGGATGTCGGCATTGATCAATATGGGTTTGTTGTCAGTACAGGGATGTTCAGATCAAATTCTACTTTTAGTGGTGGTGCGGTAGTTAAAAATTTAGTGGCTTTGGGCGATAGAGACATTTATCTTGATCGGTTTGACAGTACAGGGAAATTGATAAATGCATTCCCTATAAGTAGCTCAGGAGTCGAGAATAGTCATACTTTCTATTTAAATAATAAAAATAACTCCTTGTATATTTCTGGTTTTTTTGGTGGAATTACTGATTTTGACCCAGCATCGTCTATAAATACTTCCTCAAGTATTAATGGAGTTACTGATATTTTTTTTGCAAGGTATACTTATGTATGCGATTCATTAATCCCGTTGCAATCTGTTTTTGGTAATAGTGTAGTTTGCGAAAGTGATACTTTGGTATATCAGGTGGATTCATTGACAATTTGTGATGAATGCGTTTGGGTATTTCCAAGTGGAAGTATAATAATTGATTCTCTTGGTGCAGAAGTTGTTTTTATAGCTGGAGATTCAAGTGGTGTGTTGGAAGTATTTAAAAATAATTCTTGTTTCGAAACACCTTCAGTCTTTTTTCCAATACAAATTAATAGTAAATCGATTTCCTTTATTGACGATAGCATCTGTAGCGGAGGGATTTATATTTTTCCAGATGGAACTGTAGGTACAACAGATACAATTCAAAATAGCTATTTTACAAACCAAGATGGGTGTGACAGTATAATAGTGACAAATTTAAAGCTGATGTCACCTGTACTAATTAATGATTCAGTTACTATTTGTAATGGAGCTCAATACTTCTTTTTTGGAAGTAATTACTCACTACCGGGCTTGTATTTTCATACAATTTCTACCCCTGGATTTTGCGATACTACTCGATCAGTACTTTTATCTATTTTGCCGCCAAATTTATTTTTGCAAAATAAAACTCTATGTGACAGAGATACATTATGGGTAGGTTCGGTAGCTCACACAATAACCGGAGTATTTATTGATACTTTAATTTCTAATATGTTTTGTGATAGCATTGTCATCAGTAATTTAAACATAATTTTGGTTGATACAACTGTTTCAATAAGCAATGGTATATATACTTCTAACCAATCAAATGCAATGTACCAGTGGTACGAATGTGGCTCTGTATTAACACCTATTCCAAATGCTATTTTTCAAACGTATACAGTGCCAACTAATGGAAGTTATGCCGTTGTAGTCAATTTAAATGGTTGCATAGACACATCTCAATGCTTAAACATAGTAAATACATCAATTATTGATATAAATTCAAGTAGTGTCAAAGTGGTGGTTACACCAAATCCTGTTGTAGGTCATATTAATGCATCATCCACCGAATCAATTGAAGTATTGTTCGTTTATAGTATCGAGGAAAATTATTAAATGTTGTGGAAGTGAATAACACTTTCTATAGTTTAAATATGGAAGAATTTCTTTCTGGTGTTTACATCATAAAAGTAAAAAACGAAAAGTGAGCTTAGTCAATTTCGAGTATTGAAACTATAAATTTTTATAACCAATTTTAATTTCTCTTTTCGAATACATAATGTATAACGGGAAGTGATTTTACTTCTCGTTTGTTCAGCATTTAAAGGCCCGCTTTTTAGGATCGACAATAAGAGATTTTTAAGAAGCGTTTTATTCTTTTCAAGTAACACAAGTTTTTGGTCTGAAACAATTTCCGGCATTGAAAATACATCAGAAACCACTGGTGTGCATCCGCAAAGCATCGCTTCACAGAGTGCATTAGGAAATCCTTCCGCCATTGATAATTGCATGTAGTATTCGTATTTATTAAATAGAGATGCTATCTGATTATGTGGAATAGGAGGAAGTATAATGATATTATCAGATTGAATATTTAATTTAATCTGTGAAGGAACTCCAGCAATAGTAAATGTGCAATCCGGAAAATCAGGAGCAATTGATAAGATTAGATCAATGCCTTTAAGTTGAACTTGAAAAGGATATTCGAATGCGCCAGATAATGTGATGAAACTGTTTTTCTTTCTTTCTAAATTCTGTAGAGGCAAGAGGTCGGGATCATAGCCGTTTGTAATTACTGTATGTGGAGTTTTTAAACGAGGAATAAAAGCTTTTATCCCTTGTGCCGATAGTTCATTAGCATCGTAATGATAATCGCAAAACCACAATGATTCATGCTTGGGTAAAATGTGATGACAAAGTTGATATGACCATTTCGTAAACGTTTTTAAGATGGGTTTTGTTAAAATAACCATAACCTATTCCTGGAAAATGAAACACAGTCCGTTCCTCCAGAAATAATTATCGATTTCTTGCCTGTCAGTCTTGCAAATAGAACAGGTAGTAGTGCATGGTATCCGGAAAATTGAATAATGAAAATATTTGCATTCCATCCGGAATTAAGAAGGAAAATCAATTGTTGTAAGAAAGAAAATGGTAAATGGATTTTACTCTTAATTTTAAATTCGTAATTATTCAACTCGCCAAGCTCTGCGAAGATGGCAGAATCTTTTGTTATGAAAGAAGAGCTGTTTAGATAAGTTTGAATGATCTTCATGGCCGTACTTTATTCGGCAATATTTTTCTTGGCCACTACTATCATTCCGCCTGATAATAATTCAGATTTCGGAAGTTTGAAAAAATAGTCATCGATTTTTCGTCCAGCAAGCTCTAATACTTGACAGCATTTTAATATTAATTTCTTAATTTTTATAAACTTCACCTTTTTATTATCAATTTCATCCAATGTTACTCCAAATGAAATTGGATTTATTAATTCACTTTTTATTATTGTGAATCCTGCATTTTCAATGTGAGTGCAAATGTTTTTGAGTGACATAACTTTATGAATTTCATAGACAGGTTTATTCATCCATCTTTGCATCCACCCCGTAATTCCAGTAAGGTTAGGAATGGTAGTGATTAATAAACCGTCTTCATTAAGAAATTCACCAATTTTTTTTATTACTTCTTCAGTATTATTAAAATGTTCCACTACTCCGAAGGAGCAGACAACATCAAATTTATTTTAAAGCTAATGGAGGATTGAATAAATCTCCAAAATGAATGTCACCTGTAATTCCGTCACGAGCTAATATTTTGCGAGTTTGTTCGCATCCAAATTCCGAATAGTCAATTCCAGAAACATTAAATTGAAATTGCTTTGCAAAATAAGAAAGCCAAACCGAGTTCCCGCAGCCAATTTCAATAAGTGTTTGGTGTCGATAGGAAGTGACAAAGAGCTGTGAATAGAACTCGTGAAATTGTCTGGCAGAAATGTGGAATTATTTTTTAGCCCAATTTGAATTTCATCAGGGAGCGGATGGTTGGCCAAAAGTTCGACCAATATTCTTCACTGGCTTTGTCTTTAGTGGTTGCTTCCATCTTTATTTTGTACCTCGCTTCAACACCATTTCCCCCTTCGTTAATCCAAATGTCTTTAGCGCCCAGTTGCTCTAATTTGGTTTTTATTTGAGATGGAGTTCGTAAGTGCTTGTAATAGTCTGTGAGCGAATCGTAGGTGTCGAGTTTGCAAATTTCTAAATGGAAATCATAATCTTTGTCCGGGAATATGTAGATAAAATGTATTAATGGTGATATTCGGTGAAGCAACCATTGCAAAGCAGAATGATTCTTTAGTTTCCAGTGTATGGGAAAGAAAAAATCAACTAGATTATCAACTATTTTTTTTGATTTTTCTGGTTTTAGTTTTCGTAAATATTTTCTATACATTGGTGCTAACGTTGAATAATAGCCAATTCGCCATTTATAATGGTCTATAACAAGAGTTCCACCTGGCTTTACTTTGAGACCACAACGCATCAATTGTTTTTTCTGGATCTGGAGTATGTTGAATTACACCGAGGCAAAATACTATGTCGAATGAATTATCTGGAAAGGGTAAATCGTAAACGCTTGCTTGTGCTATTTTGTAATTTAGCTTCTTTCCTATATTTTCAAGATTAGCTTCTACTGCAATGCTCAAATCAACCGCATGAACATAAGCACCAGCATCTACTAATAATTCAGTAAATCTGCCAGCTCCGCATCCAACTTCTAAGAGGCTTTTGTCTTTTAAATTGTTGAGGGGATGTCCTAAACATCTTTCTACTCGATCTTTTGTGACGGGAAGTCCAACTTGGCTGTCTAATTGTGTTTTGGTGAAGGTTTTCCATTGAAGACCAAAGGCGGATGCGTAATTATTTGACTCTACGAAACGTGGAATATCATTAACGATAGGGAATTTTTCTCCTTCTTTGCTTACTAGAAAACCTTGATTTTCAGTTAATGCTGAATTCGTTTGAGGGGATATATAATCTATCATACAGCCTTGGGCTAATTTGAGCGTGAAATTACCATATTTTTCAAAGCTAATACCATTAGGGACACTTGATTTTATAGATTTGCAGTGATGTGTGGATTTGCTGGATTTATTGAACCTAGAAAACGAAGTGGAATGGATGTGCTGAAGGCTATGTCCGATAGTCTTTTGCATAGAGGCCCCGATGATTCAGGGAATGACATTATTGACCTTCCATTAGCTTCTGTAGGTCTGGGATTTAGACGACTAGCAATTATTGATTTATCCAGTGCAGGGCATCAACCTATGGCTCTTCCTGATCACTCGATTTACATCATGATGAATGGTGAAATCTATAATTATAAAGAAATTCGAATAGAGCTAGAAAGTCATGGCTGTAAGTTTAATTCGAGTTCAGATACTGAGGTTGTATTATTAGCATACAAGAAATGGGGTATTAAAATGCTTGATCGGTTAATTGGAATGTTTGCTATTCTGATTTTAGATTCTTTAAATGATTGTGTTTTTTTAATTCGTGATAGAGCAGGCGTTAAACCTCTTTTTTTGGTATAAAAATGAGGATGGAGAGATTTTGTTTGCGTCAGAATTAAAAGCGTTTCATCAACATCCGCGTTTTAATAAGGAGTTGAATCATGATGCACTTTCGCTATTTTTAATGAATGGATGTATTCCAGCTCCCTACACTATTTTTAAAAATGCTTTTAAAGTTGAACCTGGAAATTGGATGAAAGTGAATTTGAAATCCATGAAAGTGGAATCCAAGGAATACTGGAATGCTTTTGATGCATATAACAAACCAGTTTTAGATATTAGTTTTCAAGAAGCTAAAGTAGAAACGGAAAAATTGATGCAATCTGCTTTCAATTATAGAATGGTTGCAGATGTTCCGGTTGGTGTTTTCTTGAGTGGTGGTTATGACAGTACTGCTGTAACTGCATTACTAAGTAATTCGGTTTCAAATTTGAATACCTACACTATTGGATTTAGTGATATTGCATTTGATGAATCTAAGCATGCGAAGAAAGTTGCAGAGCATTTAGGAACGAATCATCATGAATATACATGTGATATTAAAGACGCGACAACTATTATTTCCGAGTTGCCTTTTATTTATGACGAACCCTTTGGAGATCCATCAGCAATTCCAACTATTTTAGTAAGTAGGGTTGCAAGAGAGCATGTTACTGTTGCATTGTCTGCAGATGCAGGCGACGAGTTATTTGCAGGTTACCCACGCCATAAGAAATCATTGAATTATTTAAGTAAATTCAATACAATTCCTCAAATTTTAAAAACAACTTCAGGAATTCCTGTTAAAATACTTAATTCTGTTTTTAAATCATCAATTGGTAAAGCTGATCGTATTAGTAAACTTACCGGAGTAATTAATTCGAATGGAGTAATGGCTGCTTTTAGTGCAATTAATAAAACATACATGGAAAGCGAAGTTTCTCGATTGTTGAATAAGAATTTTGTCGTTCCTAAAACAATTTTTGATGACGATTCTAAGCTAAATAAATCAGTAACCACTTTAAGTAAAATATTGGCCGTAGAGTACAAAACATATTTAACAGATGATATTCTTCAAAAAGTAGATCGTGCAACGATGTCAACAAGCTTAGAAGGGCGTGAACCATTTCTGGATCATCGATTATTAGAGTATGTTGCTACCTTACCAGATTATTTCAAATTGAAGAATGGGGTTTCTAAGTTTATATTAAAGGAAATTGTTCATGACTATGTACCAAAGGATATAATGGATCGCCCTAAGATGGGATTTGGGGTTCCTATAGATCGTTGGATGCGGAATGAATTAAACGATCTTTTTGAAGAAGTAATGTCTTTGGAAAAAATTAAAAGTCAAGGTGTATTTAATGTTGATGAAATTCGTAAACTAAAGAAAGCTTTTTTAAAAGATGAAATAACTGATGTGTATCGAATTTGGTATGTGTTTGTTTTTCAATTATGGTATAATAAGTGGATGTCTTAACTAAATACAATTTTATGTCTTTAAATGAAGTTATTGAATGGAACGGTTATTTAATTTATCGTGTTAATGAGAAGCATATTGACTCATTAATCGAGATATCTAAAAGCGCTTTTTCGATTTCTCCAGAAAGGTCTTATTATCTCAATAAAAAATGCAACAAGTGAATTTGGTGAGCCCTATTTAGGTTTTATTGCTTTTGATGTTCATGGTGAACCCGCAGCTTTTATGGGGTTTACGCTTGTCAAGTTATAAAGAATGGAGTTGTAGTTAATGTAGCGCAGTCAGGAGATACTAATGACACATAAAAATCATGGGGGCAAGGGATTGTTTACTAAGTTGGCCAGCTTAACTTATGAGCTTTGCAAAACATATAATCTAGCTTTTGTTTTTGGCTTCCCAAATTATAATTCATATCCGGGATTTGTAAAGAAATTAAATTGGGTTTGTCCTGATACATTAAATGAATATAAATTAACTGTGAAGACAATTCCATTGATGAAAATAGCTAAAAAAATCGCTTTCTTTAAGCCGTTTTTTTTGCAATATTTTAAACTGATAAATAGTTGCTTTCGTTCATTTGCTTCTGAATTTAAGAGTTCTGCTTTGACTAAAGACGTCGGTGGTCTTAATAGAACCAAAGCATTTTTAGATTATAAAATGAAAGTAGGAGGAAGTGTAATTTTATCTATAGGAGGAGTTAATGTTTGGTTGAAAACCTGATGGTTATTTGTTAGTAGGAGATATTGATGTATCAGAAATTACCGAATTCCATAACTTTATTAGTAAATTAAAAAGTACGCATTTTTTTGTTGGTGCTGATGTAATTATGTTTCAAACAGTGCCTAATACAAACTTGATTTATTGTTTTGTGGGATATTAGCCCTGTAAAAGCTTTCCCGTATGGATATTGTTTGCTTAATGAATCAGTTGATCCATTAGAGTATAATTATGTTTTGGCTGATGTTGATACTTTTTAATGTTTTTTTATTTTTTTAAAATCCTTGATTGTGAAAAAGCGACACATATATTAGTAATTACAGATTCAGCAGTTGTTGTATTGCTAATACTGTAACGATTAAGGATACTTGTATCATTTTGGTCACTTTCGCATCGATAATTTACCGCATATATGTTTGTGTATCCAGCTTCCTTTGTCATATTTTTTACACTTTCATTGTAGGCTCCATCTGGAAATGCTATTGTATTAATCTTCTTTCCCAAAATATTTTCAATTTTAGATTTTGAGTCCTTCAATTCTAACTCAACTTCATCGTTGTTGATTTGGTCTAAGTTGGGATGCTTTACTGTATGTGAGCCGAAGGAGATTAGCCCACTTTTTTGCATTGTTAAAATTTGTTCGCTGCTTAAAATTTTCCAGTATTTCTCATCGATATTATTCATGGACTTGATACCAATAATACTTAAATATTTTTCAAGAATTTCATTCTTTTTCTGAATGGATTGGGACTTCAACCATTGCTTGAAGCTTTTATGTAACATATTTTTTTGAGAATTTAAGCCTAACTCTGAAACTAGCTTGCTAATTTCATTTATATGTTTCTGATTATTGAATAAGTATCTCGTGTTATCAATTAAATCGTACCAAGTGGGGTTATTGGAATTAATTAGCGAAGAAATGAGAAAAATGGTTGCAGGAGCATTGTATTTTTTAAGTATCGGAAATGCAAACTTGTAATTGTTTTCGTAGCCATCATCAAATGTTAGGAGAAGCGATTTTTCTTTGATGGTTTATCGTTTAAATAATTGAAAAGAAATTCTTCTTGAGGTAAGATGTTGAAATTTTTGCTCAGGAATTTTATTTGGTGTTCAAATTGTTCCGAATCCATGTGATTAATGGAATAATTGAAATCCACTTTGTCAATAACACCGTGATAATTTAAAATAAGAAAATTATTTTGTGAAAAATTCGCGATTACTTTCGGAATTCCAGATTTAACTAGATTAGGATAAAAGTGTTTTCTGGCTAGAAGTTTAATTAATGAAGCCATTTAATATTTATTATTTTACCTTATCAAAGTGATGAAACCAGTCTTTGAAGAAGTTTTGTTTTTAGCAATAATTTTATATACTCCTTGTGGTAAATCTTGTCCATTATGTTTCCCGTTCCATGGATTCGTGATGTCATCCGATTTATGAACAAGAGCACCCCATCGATTATATATTGAAATGGAGATATTTTCGCATGTATTATTTTCAAGTCGATACAGATCGTTCACCTGATCCCATTCGGTAAATGAATTTGGAAGAAAGAGGTTTTCAAGGCTAGAGATACTGCTGAAATCAATCTGGTATTCTACCGTGTCGGAACATACTGTAAATGGATTGATGATGACTTGAACTAAATAGTTTGTCGAAATTCCATATTGATGCATCGGAGAAATCATATTCGATGTGGTTCCATCTCCAAAATTCCAAATAACAGAATCAGTTGGTGTAGGAGATAAACTAAAGGCTGCACGAAGCGCACAACTGTCTAACGAACTTAGTATAGAATAGGTATTCGGCGTTGAATAAAGAAGCGTCTGACTGGAACTGTCTAAGCAAAATCCGTTGTCTACTACTAAAGTCAGTACATACTGACCACTGGTAGAGTAGGTATGTGTAGGATTCACTCCGCTTGCACTGTTGCCATCACCAAAATTCCATTGGTAAGTCCACGAAGGATCTTGAATTGGATTCACACTTAATACTCCATCACAACCCAATGTATAATTTGTTGATGCATTCGGATCCCCAGGAAGTGTAATGGAAGTGGATGTAGTATCAGCGCAAAATAAATTGGTGTTGATTAAAGTGATTGTATAGTTTCCGGATGAATTATAATAACCGGTTGTAATACTATTAGTAGATGTGGATCCATTACCTAAATTCCAAGCAACACTCGTTGAAAGATTCATAGACTCAAATTGAACTGAATCTCGACAGGTATTCATGTTGTAATTTATCTGAGCTACAGGCATTGTATCCACTTGAATATTTAAAATGGTAGTGTCGCTACATACTCCGTTAAAAGCAATCATTGAAATGGTAAAATTACCGGTATTTAGATATTGATAATAATTGGGGTTATTGCTACTGATATTTCCATCTCCCCATATCCAAGTATAATTTGTTGCATTTTGACTTTGATTGGAAATAGTGATTCCTTGATTGCAATCAGCTGTAGCAGTAAAAGTAGCAAGGGTGGAAGGTGAAATTGTAATGATTTGTTGAGTGGTGTCACTGCAGCCACTATTTTGGGCTATAAGTGAGATGGAATAGGTTCCAGGTTGAGAATAAATATACGAAGTTAAATTGCTGCTGCTTTGTTGTCCATTCCCAAAATCCCATGTGTAATTGGTTGCATTATTCGAATTATTGGTCAGTAAAACTTCTTGGTTACAAGAGGCTGTAGCTATAAAAGAAGATGTAACAAGCGGGGCAATCGTGACATTTGTTACAATCGTGTCATTGCATGTTGAAGTAGCAAGTATCAGAGTGACTACATAGTTGCCAGGAGCAGAATAAATATAACTAGAAACAGGACCAGAAGTTTGATTCCCATTTCCCCAATCCCAAAGTATGGATGTTGCCGTTGTGGTGAAATTGGAGATGTCCAAATTTAAATTGCAACCAGGAGTGAGATTGACTGTAGATACAATCCCTGCCGCTATGATAACTTGCTGCGTTAATGTATCACTACAAGAGCCATTTGATGCAATTAAACTAACATTATAAGTCCCTGGTAATGGATAAGTATAGTTGGTAATATTTCCTGAGGTAGATTGACCATTTCCCCAATTCCAAACATAATTTGTTGCGTTTATACTTTGATTGGTTACATTAATTGTATTGGAACAATCTGTTGTGAAATTAAAATTTGAGATTGTAGGATTAGATATTGTAATGCTTTGCGTGCTGGTGTCTGCACAAAAACCGTTTGATGCAATTAACGTAATGGTATAACTGCCAGGTGAAGGATAAGTATAAGAAGTTTGCACTCCAGAAGCAGTTTGTCCATTTCCCCAATTCCAATTATAGTTTAATGCATTTAAGCTTTGATTGTTTATGGATATAGTATTTGAACAATTAAAATTGGCTAAAGTAAATTGAGACGAAACTATATTAGCAATAGTGACACTTTGTATTAAAGTATCAGGACACTGTCCATTACTTACAATAAGGCTAACATTGTAAGTGCCATTTGAAAGATAATTATGAGAAGGATTTTGTAAAGTTGAAGTTGTGCCGTCTCCAAAATTCCAAAAGTATGATGTGGCACCAATGGTTTGATTAGTCAAAGATATATTTGATCCACATCCCGTATAATTAATAGTAAATAAGGGAGATGGAGATTCAATGAGCATGTAAGTTTGATTGGTTAACTGACCTTGACCACCCCATCTTCCAGTTGTAATATATCCTCTAGCTGCGAAACTAAACCCTATACTATAACTAGTACCCAAACCAGGAAATGATATTGGTAAAAGTGTCCATGTGTTTAAAATATCATTGTATTCATAAATATCTGTGTAGGAGCTACTAAAATTATTATTTCCTAAACCAAAAAAGCCTTTTCCACTAAAAGTAAAACCTACTGCGGAATTTCGAGGAAGTCCGGGTACATTTGGAATAGCAGTCCATGAATCAGTTGTTGGATTGTAACATGACATATCATTGAAAATCGTTCCACTATTTTGACCAGTTCCAACGTATGCTTTTCCATTTAATACAAAACCACGTATTCCATCTCGTGCAGTTCCTGGTCTTGAAGCTACTTGTACCCAACTATTCGTTGCTTGCGAATATTTGTATTGTGTATTGTAATAATTACCACTGCGCCATCCTCCTACAACATAACCATCATTATTAATTGAATATGCATAAAAGTCTTGTCGGCCAGTTGTCGGAAATGCAGCTTTGGGAGTCCAAGTATTTGCTATAGGATCATATTCGTTCAAGCTAGTTGGAAAAAATGAACCACTTGTTCCTAATGTGAAATATCCCTTACTACCAATACTAAACCCGTGACCGGCCCAAATTAATCCACCATTGTAATTTGCTTTTTGTGTCCAAATGTTTGTTAATGTATCATACTCCCAAAAATCATTTGTGCCAACTGACCCAGTGTATCCACAGCCTACATAACCTTTACCATTTAAACTAAAGCCCATTGATGCGTAGCGATTAAATGAACCCACATTTGCTTTTTGAACCCAACAATAGTTAGCTATTGCATTGTGTTTCAATAAAATAAATGCAATTAATAAAATTTTTCTCATATACTTGAAAGTATCTTAAACAAATATAAATGTAATTTCGATATTTTCTACATTTTCAACTTTTTATAGTGAGACAAAAACATATACTTTGCAAAATATGGGAGTCATCAAACGTCAAGGCATAAAAAATACCATAGCTACCTATATTGGTTTCATGGTGGGCTTTGTAAATCTGATTATTATCCAACCAAATTTCCTAACAAAAGAGGAGCTAGGGCTAACTCGAGTCCTCTATTCATTCGCTCTTTTAGTTGCTATGTTTGTTCCTTTGGGCATTGGCAATGCCACCACACGTTTCTTCCCTCGTTTTAAAAATATTGAGAATCGTCACCATGGTTTTTTTGGATTTATGTTGCTGTTTCCATTGGTTGGCTTTGCATTGGCAGCGCTAGTACTTTTCTTAGCAAAGGATTTTATCATGGGTCGATATGCCGCCGAATCACCCTTGTTTAATGAGTTCTTTTATTATGTATTTCCTTTAACGTTTTTTGTTTCGATTATTTCAGTGTTGAGTGTCTATTGTTCTGCGAATTATAAAAGTACGATTCCCACTTATCTCAATGATGTTGTAGTTCGCTTTATGGCCATTGCCGTGGTGAGTTTGTATTATCTGGAAATGGTTTACCTTAGATCAGTTCATCATGGCTTTTGTTGGGATCTATGGCATTCAAATGATCGGCTTGATAATTTATATTTTTCAATTCGATAGACCTGGATTTAAAATTGATTGGCCCTATTTTAGGGAGCAAAATTTTGTTCAGTTGATTCGCTATGGATTGTTGCTCTGGTTTGCTTCCGTTGCCTCTATCGGATTGAAATTTTTCGATGCCATTATGATTGGTCAATATATGCCCCTAGCCTTTGTCGGAATTTATACGGTCGCCGCATTTATTCCAACGATTATCGAAGCACCACTGAATGCATTTGATCGTATTGCCGCATCTAAAATTGCATTCGCCTGGAAAGAAAATGATCGAGAAGAAATCAATTCTATTTACCAAAAATCAAGTTTGTATATGTTTATGATTGGTGGCTTTCTTTTTCTGAATGTGAATATTAATATTTACGATTTATTTACTTTTTTACCTGAAGGATACGATCAAGGTGCCCCCATCGTCATAATTTTAAGCTTAGCAAGTCTTTACAATATGGCTACTGGATTGAATGCAGCTATCTTATTCAATTCTGATAAGTATAGGTTAGGGGCAGTCTTTTAATTTCTTTAGCTGTAATTGTATTGGTATTGCAAATTATTTTGATTCCGTGGTTGGGAATGATTGGAGCTGCCACTGCTACTGCATTAGCATCTTTCATTTATAATAGTCTCTTGTTTTGGTACGTGAGAAAACATTTTGCCTTGCAGCCATTCGAAAAGGAAAATAAGGTGCTATTATTGTTAATTATTGTTCTCTGCGGATTAGGATTTGTATTGCCTTCAACTGGAATTCCAATGCTAAACATTCTCTATAAAGGATTTGTTATTTCAGGAATCTATATCGGATATGTTTATTTTAAAAATTTGACTCCAGAAGTATTTGATTGGATAAAAAAGAAAGAATAAATAGGTTGGATTAAATATCTTTTAAAAGCGCTTCACATTTGTTTTTGTTCTCTATATCATCTTTGTTTTTCACCTGTATTTTGGTAGCCTTATTTAACCAATTTTTTGCGTTCTGTTTGTCGTTCGATTTATCTCTTGCCAGATAAGTTTGCGCCAACTCATAGTAATGAATCCCATTTAATGGCTCTAATAAAATTGCTCTTTCAAAATATTTAATGGACTCTTCGTAAGTACCACCAGGTAGCGCCCCAAAAATTGCCTTGATCATGGTGCGTTCTAAGATGTTAAAGCCGGCTATCTCCCGATGCCACCTTCCTAGAATATGATAAGCTCCTGCATTTTTAGAATCTAACTTGATCGTAAGTTCCGCTTCTGATTTTATCAGTTTCGCATTATCAATTTTGGTCTTGGTACTTGCAAACTCAGTCATTCTTCCCATTGCTACCGCGTAAGCATAATGCGCGTTTGCATTTTGAGGATGTTGAGTTACCGCTCGCTTTCCTAAGTAAGCAGCAGTTGTATACCACTGCTGTTTTAAGTTTTCGGTTTTTTGATCAACACCAATCTTTGAATAAATAAAAGATGTGCGCCACAAATACTCAACATTGGAGGAGTCAGTTTTTAGAAGCAGTTTCAATATTTCTAATGCTTCGCTCCACTTTTTTTCCTGTTGTAGTTTTTCCGCCTTCAGGTAGGATTGAATTTCGCTTTTCCCATCCTGGTGGGATGCAATAAGTGGGGAGGAAGCAAAGAGTAAAATGATGAATATTTTATGCATTTTGATTGTTAGTTTTTTCTAGTGCTGAAATCATTTTTAAATCCAGCGTCGTTGCTCCATTTTCCGATTTTCCAATCATGGATGCAAACCTAACATCCCATTTTATTTCATTAAAGTGATAGGAATTGCGATCATAAATTTGTTGAACGTAAGTATCGTCAATGGCTTTTAGGCTAATCATGAATTCAGCTTCAATATTTTCTAGGTCAATTGCTGTTAAACCATGCAAAGGACTTTCTTCGTTGATCGGATGAACGATTGTCCATGAAAGTGCAAGGAAATTAATTTTTGGAATCTCTAATATTAAATTACTGTATTTTCTTTGTGCTTTTCCATTGATCATCTCAGTATACGAAAAGAGTACCGTGGCCTCAACTTCTAATAACTGATTTCGCCTGGCATTGGCTATTCTAAACATTAAGGCTGTTGGTGCATCTTTCGAAAGAGTAGGGTGATGGTATGTCGTTAGGATAACATTTTCGCTGTATAAAAGTTTTGCAGTAGGGCGAGAAAATCGACCGTATAATAATCCAGTAGCTAATGCAAATCCTAATAATCCCAACATAGACTCAATACTTGCAATGGAACCGGCTAAGGCTCCAGTCGGATTTAATCTACCGTAACCAACAGTTGTTAAGGATTGAGAGCTAAAGAAAAAAATCTCTAGAAATTTATTATTTTCATTTGTATAAATCATTCCTGCAATGTCGTCTGGACAAAGCGTATAATACGTCAATGTGAAAAGTAAATTGAGGGTAAAATAAAATCCAAATACAAACAAACTAAATTTCCACCACGACATCATTATAAGTGAATGGAATATGTTGACTACATTAAATTTCGGTTCTCCAATGCGTTTTATATTGGCCGTGCCGTCCTTATTTAAAATGCGTTGTCCAGATGCATTTCCAGTGTTCCCAAATCCAAATTCAGTAGTAGAATTTTGATTAAACAATCGATTAAGTTTTTTTGCCTTAAACTCGTTTAACATTTATTTGTAATGGATAAGAGCAAAAATTTAACATCTTTTACTCGGTGAAATCTTAAGCTGTGTTAATGTATTAGTCATATGATTCAAAGCGAATGGCTTTTTTATCATATCCTAATATATCCAAGCGTTGACGTGCTTCTTTGAGCATATCTGCCCATCCACAAATATAAAAGTAAGCCGGACGTTGATCACTAAATATTTCTTCGTATATACTGTGTACGTAACCGGTCTTGCCTTTCCATCCTTCATTTTGTCGCGAGAGTACAGGAATAAAATGGAAACTTGGGTATTCTTCAGCCAACATTTCAAACTCTTTGCGATATAGAATATCTTTCTCCCAACGATTGCCGAAGATTAAATATAAATTTTTATGTGGAATATTATTTTTTAAAATGTGCACGATTTGTGAACGCAGCGGCGCTACGCCCGTTCCTGTGCCAATGAAACATAAGTCGCGATCAATAGGATCTGGGAGTTGGAATTTGCCAAGTACTTTTGAAATTTTTAACTCGGTTCCTACATCGTATTTCTCCCACAAAAGAGGTGTCCCCAAACCTTTTTCATTGAGTACAATGCATAATTCAAAAATGTTGTCGGTTGAAGGGGCAGAGGCAATGGAATAACTACGATTAGTATATTTAGAATCGATCGGTAAATCCAACATGATAAATTGTCCAGCCTTAAAGGAAAATGGAATTTCGTCGGGCACCTTAATGTAAAAACGTTTTACTTTTTCTGTCTCGTCAACGATGTCTATAATTGATGCGTCTTGATAGGTATAAGCCATTTCATTCGTGTATTTTGCTAAAATTAAAGTTTATTGATTTAACCCCAAAAAAATCAAAATTGAAGGAAGAGAAATTCTATTGATTTGCGAATTAAATCTAAAATAAATAGCAGATATACAATAGTTTAGGCATGTTTAAGAAGTTATTATTTCTTCTTAACGATGTTGTCAGTTCAATGAGTTTTACAGCTTACTTTTACTTTCGAGGATGGAATTGTAAGATGGCTGATCTTAGATAATCTTTGTCGAGATGGGTGTATATCTCGGTTGTAGTGATGCTGCTATGGCCTAACATTTCTTGTACCGCTCTTAAATCTGCGCCGCCTTCAATAAGATGGGTCGCAAAAGAATGACGAAATGGATGTGGACTAATACTAGCACGAATTCCTGCTTTGATGGCGAGGTCTTTAATGATCATAAATACCATCACCCGACTTAATTTTCGTCCTCTCCGATTAAGAAAAATAAAATCTTCATGTCCTTTTTGTATGGGAAGATGAGAGCGTATTCCTTCTAAATAAAGGTTGATTTGCTTTATGGCTGAATTCCCCATAGGAATAATTCTTTCCTTGTTTCCTTTCCCCGTAACTTTTACAAATCCATCGTTAAAATAACTTTGACTTAACTGCAATCCTATAAGTTCAGATACACGAAGTCCGCAGCTGTACAGTGTTTCTAGCAATGCTTTGTTTCTTTGTCCTTCAGGTAAACTTAAATCGATATTGGATAATAGTAAATTGATTTCTTCAACCGTGAGAAAATCAGGAAGTTTTTTTCCGATGCTAGGACCTTCAATTAGCTCGGTAGGATCATCCTGCATCACATTTTCCATCAACAGGTATTTGTAAAATGCTTTTACGCCTGATAAAACACGTGCTTGTGTTCTGGCCGTCATCCCTAAATCACTGACCCATCTGATGAAATCCTGAAGTTGCTCGTGTTTGATTTGTTCAGGAGAAACTGAAATTTGTTTGTAGTCTAAAAATTGTACGAGTTTTTCTATGTCATGTTCGTAGGCTTCCAAAGTATTGGAGGAAAGCGATCGCTCTAATTGTAAATAACTTCTAAATCCTTTAATGTAGGGTGTCCAGGCGTGCATGAGTTCACGAAGATAACGAATGAAATATATTTTTGTAAGTTTGTATATGATGCGAATCGATATTATTAACGGCCCTAATTTGAATTTATTAGGGGTGCGTGAACCGGATATTTATGGTGCCGTAACATTTGAAGCGTTTTATGCTAAATTGAAAATCAGTTTGCAGATATAGATTTGAATTATTACCAAAGTAATGTCGAAGGGGAGTTGATTAATCGCTTGCATGAAGTAGGATTTAGTTCTCATGGAATTATTTTGAATGCCGGTGGATATACCCATACTTCAGTGGCAATTGCAGATGCCATTTCAGCTATTAAAACTCCCGTACTCGAATTACATATCTCTAATGTTTTTGCCAGAGAAGAGTATCGCCATCACAGTTTGCTGTCTGCAAAATGTGTGGGTATCATTGGCGGTCTCGGAATGAATGGATATGAATTAGGGATTCGGTACTTCATAGATGGGTTTAAAAAGTAAGATTTGAATTCGAATTATGAACATATAGCAAGCTCTTTGTTGATGGTTCGTCCTGCAAAATTTGGATTTAATTCCGAGACCTTCGCCAGCAATTCTTTTCAGCATCAGGAATCCATTGAGAATAGTAGTGAATTAGCTCTTTCAGAATTTGACAAAGTAGTGGAGCAGTTAAAAGCAAAAGGGATTGATGTGATGGTTTCGCATTCCGAAGATCCGCTTGCTCCAGATTGTATATTCCCGAATAATTGTTTCAGTACACATGCACAAAATAAGTTAATTGTTTATCCAATGATGGCTCCTAATCGTCAACGTGAACGGAAGGGGAATATGATGGTGGATTTAAAAAATAATTTTGAAGTGGATGAGATGGTAGATTTAACTTCTTATGAAGCTGATAATTTATTTTTGGAAGGAACTGGAAGCATTGTTTTTGATCATCTCCAGAAAATTGCTTACGCGGTTAGAAGTCCTAGAACGAATGAGACAGTATTGAATAAACTCTGTGAGAAGTTAAATTATACCCTTTTTATTTACTTGTGTGGATGCCGATCATCAACCTATCTATCATACCAACGTAGTGTTGAATTTGGGTTTAGATTATGTCGTTTTTTTTGAAGATGGAATGACGAATCCAAAGGAACGAAAAGACATACTTGATTTATTTCGAATACGAGGCATGAATATATTAAAATTATCCTGGAATCAGGTTTTACATTTTTGTGGGAATATGCTTCAGATCCAAAATAAAGAGGGGGAATTGTATACCGTTTGTTCAACCTCTGCCTTTAAATTTCTGTCGAATGAACAGAAGAGATTGATTTCTAAACGATCCGACTTTCTGGTTGTTGACATCCCTATGATTGAAAAAATTGGTGGGGGCGGGATTCGTTGCATGCTGGCTGAAGTATTTTTGAATCCAAGGAATCCAAAGAATGTTGAAGAACTCCCTACAAGGACTTAAGGTTGTAGAATTGGCCACTGTTTTGGCAGGACCGGCAGTGGGAATGTTTTTCGCGGAGTTAGGGGCAGAAGTAATCAAGGTGGAGAATAAGAAAAACAATGGCGATCCTACTCGTGGCTGGAAGTCCATTCACGAACCAAAAGAGGATCCGGCATCTGCCTACTATCATTGCGTGAATTGGAACAAAGAAGTAGTTTTTTTAAACCTGTTGGATGAGACCGATCGATCTAAACTAGAAAAACTTCTTAAAGTTGCTGATGTATTAATCGTGAATTTCAAATCAGGCGATGCAGAAAAATTCGATTTGAAGAATTCGGTACTGCGTGAACGTTATCCTACTTTAATCATTGGCGAAATTCTTGGTTTTGAAAGTGAAGAACGTGTAGCCTACGATGCCGTTTTGCAAGCAGAAGCAGGAATGATGTCCATCAATGGAAATCCGGGAGATCAACCCTTGAAACTCCCCATCGCCTTCATTGATATTTTAGCTGCTCATCAGTTGAAAGAAGGTATTTTGCTGGCACTTTTAAAGCGGTATGAGTCTGGAAATGGTACCCTCGTTTCCACTTCGTTGTATCGTTCCGCTTTGGCTTCTCTAATAAACCAATCTAGTACTTATCTTAATACGAATACGGTTCCTCAACAATTGGGCTCTTTACATCCTAATATTGCGCCTTACGGAGAAATTGTGAAGAGTAAAGATGATCAACCCATACTTTTAGCAGTTGGAACGGATGGACAATTTCAAGCATTGTGTGGTATGTTGAAGAAGGTAAAAATTTCTACCGACATACGCTTTAAATCGAATGCCGATCGAGTAAAAAACAGAATGGCTTTGAAAGAAGTTTTGGTTGAAGAATTTGAAAAGTTTGATGCGAATACAATCCTTAGTCAATTGCATAAATTTAAAGTTCCGGCTGCGAAAATTAGAAAGTTGGATGAAGTGTTGAATGAAAAAATGGCGCAGGAAATGGTGTTGGAGCAAATGGAGTCTAATGGAAAAATAAGTAAGCGAATGGCGACAGTAGCCTTTAAACTAGAGAGTATATGATGACAATGAGTAAATTAAAATTTGCGGATCCTTACCAAGAAAATAGAATAGAGGAGTATTTTTATTACGATGGAAGTTGTTAAGGAAGCCTTGGGGACAGCCCAAAGGTACGGAGCGCGATGGGTTGGAAGAAAATAGTCTGCAAAGAATGTTGGTGGATGAAGAGGGGAATATTATCGCATGCGGACGCCTTCATCTCAATTCATCTGTAGAAGCTCAAATTAGGTACATGGCGGTGGATACTGGCCATCGTGGAAAAGGAATCGGCAAAATGATGATTCAAGAATTGGAGAGTTTGGCTGTGGATGCTGGTGTCAAGACGATTGTTTTGCAAGCTCGTGAAAATGCTTTGGAATTTTATCTGACTTGTGGTTACCTTAAAGTGAAAGAAACTTTTGTTCTTTATGGCGACATTCAACATTACTTAATGATTAAACAATTTTAAATCAGTTTTTTTAATATGCGTATTGACATCATTACTGTACACCCTGAGTTGATGGAAAGTCCTTTCCGTCATTCTATTCTAAAACGAGCCCAGGATAAAGGGTTGGTGGAAGTGAATTTAATTAATCTTCGTGATTACGCATTAAATAAACATCGTACAACGGATGACTATGCATTTGGTGGTGGCGCAGGAATGGTGATGATGATTGAACCGATTGCACTATGTATCGAAACCTTGAAGAGTAAGAATAATTACGAAGAAGTAATTTATATGAGTCCTGACGGAGTTTTGCTCGATCAACCTTTGGCAAATAAATTATCACTTTGTGGAAATATGATTATTTTGTGTGGCCATTATAAGGGCGTGGATGAAAGAGTACGCGAACATTTCATAACGCGTGAAGTAAGTATTGGTGATTATGTTTTATCGGGTGGGGAGTTGGGCGCCGCTGTTTTGTGCGACGCAGTGATAAGGCTAATACCTGGTGTGTTGAATGACGAAACTTCAGCTTTGTCTGATTCTTTTCAAGATAATTTAATTGCACCACCGGTGTACTCCCGGCCTGCTGAGTTTAGAGGTTGGAAAGTTCCCGATATTTTATTGTCAGGACATGAAAAAAACATTGAGAAGTGGAAGTACGAGCAATCGATAAAACGAACGAAAGAGCGTCGCCCCAATTTGCTAAAAGGAAATAATTTGAAGTAGAGACTCGAATTTCAAGGTGCCTCAATTCGATTTCATGAGATCACTCGCTCTAGAAGATTCTCCTTGGCTCAATTTTATTTCACGAAGACGTTCTCTGCTTTTAATTTTCTTGTTTCGGGTGGTGTAAAAGAAGAAACATAGAAGTAGAATGAAGTATGTCCCAAAGAAAATAGAAGCAGCATGTGACCATTCGCTTATAAATTCTGAGATCAATATATTCATAAAAAGCGAAAGTGAAGCTAGGCCAACAAATGCTAAACTAACTTGTGAATCACTCAATCCCAACAATGCTAAGCTATGAGTGGTATGATCTTTCCCGCCTACAAAAGGAGATCTACCTGCAGAAAGTCGATTGAAAACAACAACGGTAGTATCGAGTATAGGAAGAATGAAAGTCATGATGGTGCCTGCCAGTAATTTTCCGGTGGCAGGTGCTTCTTTTGAATAAGGATCATTCCAAAAATAAATGATTCCCATAGCAGCTAAAAAGACACCTAAGAATTGACTCCCGGTATCACCCATGTACATTTTTGATGGATGCCAGTTAAATCTCAGAAATGCGATAAGTGAGGACAGTACACCAATTAAAACCAGTAAGTGCATATTCACAATATCATTGTTGTAAATGATGATGTAAATAGTATTCAAGATTATTCCAATTGAAACGATAGAGGTAATACCATCCATATTGTCAAGCATATTGATGGAGTTCATAATACCTACTACCCAGAATAAAGTTATTAGATAGTTCAATACATCACTTGAGAAAATATGAATACTAATTCCGGTACTTATCAATATCAATCCAGAAAGAAGTTGTACTCCAAATTTCAACCAAGGTTTTGTATTGTACGCATCATCCGCTAAGCCAATTAAAAAACCAGTGCCGCTGGCGAGAAGTAATCCTACAAATCCAAGTTGATAAGCGTCTTGAGCTGGCTCAAATAAAATGGAGTAACTCGCCAACGATAATAAGAACATAATGTAGAAAGTAATTCCACCAATGCTCGGTTTCGACATCGCTCCCCATCTGATAACAGTTCCATCCAGGTTATTTCTTATGCCCAATGTTTTAAAGAATCGAAGAAAGAGAGAATTAATCATTAATGAAAAAGTAACCGCTAAAATGAGGAAGAGCGAATATAGAATGAAGCTGCTATGTTGAAGAAACTGTTCAGTCATGTCACATAATTATTTCAAATTTGGTATCTAATTCTTGGAAAGAAGGTAGCTCCATGTCCTTTTGGGAAACGATAGGGTTTTCGCATCCCCAATCGATAGATAGAGTTTTGTCATTCCACAGGATACCACTCTCTGATTCTTTGTGATAAACGTTAGTACATTTATATAAGAAAATAGTATCTTCTTCCAAAGATAAGAAACCATGTGCGAAACCCGGTGGGATCCAGAACATAAAGTTGTTTAATGCACTTAATTCTACCCGTAGATGCTGTCCAAATGTGGGTGAATTTTTTCGGATGTCAACCGCCACATCATGTACACGGCCTTTTAAAACACGAACTAACTTGCCTTGATCAAAGGGTGGATGTTGAAAGTGTAAGCCACGTAATACATTTTTATGGCTGCTGGATTGATTGTCTTGTACGAATTTATACTTTAGACCTAATTCATAAAATGTTGCCTCATTATACGATTCATAAAAATAACCTCTTTTCATCTTGAAAATTTTAGGTTTGAATAATAACGGACCTTCAATATTAAATTGAGTTACTTCCATTCTTTAATCTTTTTCTTACTGAATAAGCTACTAATTCTATTAAATAAAGTTTTTGGCTCTTCATCTTCTTCATAATAGCCATATCCATAACTATATCCATAGCCGTAACTATATCCATAACTATATCCGTAGCCGTAACCATATTTCAACTTCGACATTTCAACTCCATTCAGAATTACGGAAATGTTTTTTATTTTGTTTTCTGTAATGAGCTTGTTGATTTGCGCTACAAACATTTTTCGAGAATAGTTAGCTCTTAAAATGTATAAGGGATAATCTGCTATTTGCATGATTGGAATTCCATCACTTACAATTCCAACAGGAGGTAAGTCAATAATGATGATGTCATAGATACCTTTAAGATAATCCAATAAGGTTTCCATTCTTGGATTGATAATTAATTCTGCAGGATTTGGCGGAATAGGACCTGCAGTAATGAAATCGAGATTTGCTAATGAACTTTTTGTGATGCAATTCTCCGGCTTATCTTTTCCAATGAGTAAAGTACTTATTCCATGATTGTTTTCTACGTTAAAGCCCAAGTGAATTTTTTGGCTTTCTCATATCTAAGTCTAAAATAACAACTTTTAATCCTGAGAAAGCAATTACTCCCGCTAAATTAATGGCATTAAATGTTTTTCCTTCTCCAGAAATAGTAGAAGTAAGCGCGATTATCTTAGCACCTTCATCATTCGAAATAAATTGAAGGTTGGTTCGTATGGATCTGAATGCTTCAGAGATTACTGATTTTGGATTTTTATCTACTAATAACTGTGAAATTGGAATTTCTCGTTTGTATTTAGGCACTATGCCCAACATGGCAGCGTCGGTATATTGTCCAACTTCTTCCAGTGAGTTAATCTCGTTGTATAATAAATAGCGGGTGATGATTAGAATAAACCCGGCTAAGAAGCCTATGATTAAACACGCACTTATGATAAGTGCTTTGTTGGGAGATACCGGTGGTGCATTTGCAGCGTCACTATGCAAAATGATGTGTTGTGGAACATATCCTGCTCGAGTAATGGAAAACTCCGCTTTTTTCTCAAGTAGCAAACTGTAGAATTTTTCGTTGATGGTAAATAAGCGCGTCAAACGTCCATATTCTGCTTGTTGCTGCGGAATGATGCCAAGTTTCTTTTCGATTTGCTTAAGGTCGTTTAGTTTGCTTTCCCGCTTAGCTCTAAAGTTTAACTCTTCATTAGCAAGAGTTTTGTTGATGAGTCGAAGCTGATTTTCCAATTGCACTTGAATCGCTTTGTATAATTCGCTGTTCTCGGTAGCTTGCAATCTAATTTGATCTCTCTTTTCTAGTAAATCTTGAAGTTGTCCCAAGTAAGCTGAAATAATATTATTGTCACTTCGCCCCGATAAACTTAATAAGAATTTACTGATGTCTGCAGATTCAGATACTTCTTTGCGAATTTTAGAAAATAAATTCAACTCATGATTATACGCATAGATTTCCGTCTGAATCTCCTCCATTTGTCGAATGATTCCCGTTGCTGATAAATCCGGATTTACAATTTTATTTTCCTTCTTGAATCTTTCAAGTGAGTTTTCGGAATTGCTTAGCTCAATATCAATACTTGCTATTGTATTGTCAATAAAATCTAAAATTTTGTCTGCAACCTCAGAGTTTTTCTCAAGATCATATTTGTTAAATTCTATGGCTATTCCATTTACAATATCAGATGCTTTTGTTGCGTTTTATCTTTTTAGTTTTATTTGAATGGTTTGCGCTTCTACGTTTAAAGGGGTAATTAAAAGGGATTTTGAGATTTGTCCGGCAAGTTCGTCTATGCTGTTCACTTTAAAGTAAAATGCATCTTTGCTTAAATCTTGCTGTAATGCACGAATGGTTTCGTAATCATAGATCGAAAGGTTTAAATCAAAGTCAACTGTAGAATACCAAACTCCCGATGTTAGGGGACCTTTGGTAACTAGATTTTTACTGGTAGGACTGTTGTACGAAATACTATAACTCTCTTTTGATAAAAAATCAACTATAATATGTTTGCCGATGATAGCACTATCTTTAACTCTAACTTCCGCAACGAAAGGAGATTGTTTGTAAAGTTCCGAGGTCAGGATCTCGCCTTTTGAAAAATAACTGACTTGTAAAGGTAGCTTTCTCAATACGCGTTCAATAATCACCTTCGAGCGCATCAATTCAATGCTAGAGGCCATTTTATTTCCTTGATCAGTGAAGCTCTTTATCTTTGCTTCTGACAATATACTACGCGCATTGTCCTGTTCAGAAAGTTGAATGATAGAGCTGGATTCAAAAACGGGAGCAGTGTATCTTAAGATCAGTAGCGAGACCAGTATTGCTGTCAACAAAAAGAAGGCAAACCACAATAAATTTTTTCTTGCAATCGTCACCAAGAGTTTGAAATCAAACTCTTCGTTTATCGGCGATATCTTCTTTTTGGCCATTGGTTAGCTATTAGCTCTTTAGGGCTTTGTTAGGCCATCTGCAATCTGATATACTAATGCTAACGATGTGATGATACCAATAATTGGAGCTAACTGTGATAGAATCTCCTGAGAATATCTTGGTACAGGTTCTACATAAATGATATCATTTGCTTGAAGTAATAAATTGCTTTGTTGCATTCCTTCTATGGTAGATAAATCAATAAGCATCACTTTAGGATTTCTTAAATCACCACGTATGAGTTTAATTTTATAGGCTTTCCCAGTGGTGGTTAATCCACCCGCCAAAGCAAGTGCTTCAATTAAATTTACGTTTTCATTATCGAGAGCTACTGTCCTTCCAGCTCCGCCAGTGCCTGGAAATACCATTACTCGTCGATTTAATACACGAATCATGACAAATGGTTTATTGTAAAAAGTTGAATATTCTTGTTCGAGCGATTTTTCAGCTTCACGAACTGTAAATCCCGCAATTTTTATTTTTCCAATAATGGGTAACTTAACTTGACCATCAGGCTCGACTAAAAATTGAGTTTGTGAATTTCCTTGACTGTTTGTTTGAAATCCTCCTGTAATTGATGCTGCAGATGTAGTCATATCAATCAATTTAAATCCATCATTGGTATAAACGCTGAATCCGATGATGTCGTTAGGAGAAATTCGATACTCTACGTTACCAATGGTTTGTTCATTTGAGTATTCATAGTTCTTGGGAACTTTGAACATTACGCTTGGATTTATTTGGCAAGAACTGATAATAAATAGGATAGATAGTAGCGGTATAATCTTTTTCATAAAATCAATAATCATTTTGATTGTGAGCAAAAGTAAGTAATTTTTATTGCTAACCTTGAGATTTTCTATTTCTTAAGGAGGCTAGCATACAATTGTTCGATGTCGCTCGTAAGCCGCTTTTCATGAAATCTGGATTCAACAAACGAGGGGCCTTTTTTTGCCATTTCTTCTCGTAATGATTCATTATTGATTAGCGTTTCTAGCGTAGAAGCAAAGTTCTTTAGATCCCCACTTTTTATTAAAAGCGCCGTTTCACCCTCTAAAACTATATTCGCGATTCCGCCAACGTTCGTTGCTATAATAGGAATGCCAGCTGCTTGCGCTTCAATTAAACTAGCAGGCGTTCCTTCATTTAAAGAGCTGAGTGCCAGTATGTCAATGCCTAGCATAGCTACGTCTACCTCGTGTATCCATGAGGTGAAAACAATGGATGACTCAGGATTTGGGTTTTCAGGGGTTGAAATGGTTTGACCTAAACTTTCGCAAAATTCTTGAAGCTCAAATCTTTGTTCGCCATCGCCAATGATGAATGCCTTTGTTTTGTTCCCTAACCGTTCTCGAGTGACGGAGAAAGCAGAAATGAATAATTTAAGATTTTTTATTGGGACTAACCGTCCTATAATTCCAACTGCAATTTTATGATTTTGAATGGAATAATTTTTTCTGAATCGATCCCTTTTTTCAATTTTATTTTCCTGAAAGGGCTTTAAGTTGTACCCTAATTCAACGATATGTATTTTTTTACATGGACAAATCTTAAATTCTTCACATAGTTCTTTTTTTTGTCTTTCGCTGATGGCGATGATCCCAGTACTTAGCCAAGCAAGTATGCGCTCTAATTGAATGAAAAATAAGGTCTTCGCTTTTCCAAAATAACTATGGAAAACATGTCCGTGAAAGGTATGTACAATGACTTTTACGCCCGCTCTTTTCGCGGCTAATCTGCCTAATAATCCTGCTTTAGCGGCGTGAGTGTGAACAACATCAGGCTTGAAGTCTCGAATAATTTTTAAAAGTTGCTTATAGGCTTTGTAATCGGAGCGTAAATTAATCTCACGATGCATATCATGGATATAAACAGGTTCAAGCCCTAATTTTCGAACCATAAATTCTGAACTTTCTTCAGAATCATCTTTCATTCCAGCCACAATCATGGTCTCGTGATTAGGTCTTAAATGAGCGGCTATACTGGCCGCATTATAAGTTATTCCTCCTAAATTCAGTCTGTTAACAATTTGAAGTATTTTGGCCACAGACCAAAAGTAAGCCTTCGCTATTTGTAAATAAAATATAATTTAAGAATAATTCTTAGCAATGATGAAATTGGATTTTATTTTCTTTTCAGATCAATCTGGCGTTGTACTTCATTGAAATCAATTACTTTTGCCACCTATGTTTTCCCTGATCCTCAAGGAAATTAACAGCTTCTTGAACTCCCTAATTGGGTACATTGTTCTCGTTGTGTTCCTCTTAACCATGGGTTTGTTTCTGTGGATATTCCCAGATTCATCCTTTAATATTCTTAGTGCAGGTTATGCAAACCTCGATTCGCTCTTTGTAATTACTCCTTGGATGTATTTGTTATTGATTCCAGCAATTACCATGCGTCTCTTTTCTGAAGAGAAAAAATCGGGTACGATTGAATTGTTGCTGACTCGACCTTTGACGGAAATGCAGTTGGTTTCTGCAAAGTTTTTTGCTGGAGTAATCTTGGTTTTATTTTCATTGCTTCCCACATTAATTTATTATGCAACAATTCATCGTATAAGTTTGCCCGTCGGAAATATTGATTCTGGTGCAATCATGGGTTCTTATATCGGATTGTTGTTGTTGGGTGCGAGTTTTGTGTCAATTGGTATTTTTTCTTCTTCCTTGGCCGACAATCAAGTCGTCTCCTTTATTATTGGATTTTTTCTTTGTTTGATTTGTTTGAAAGGCTTTGAATCTATCGCTGCCGTTTTTGGTGTAGGAAAGGCTTCTACTCTTGTTTTTGGAATGAGCTTTAATGCGCATTATTTAAGTTTGAGCAGAGGTGTAATAGATACGCGAGATCTTGTTTTCTTTTTATCAGCAATTCTTTGTTTTCTTTTTATGACGAGGATGGTTATCGAAAGTAGAAAATGGTGATGGGGAAGATGGATAATCAATCAAATCTTAGAAAGAGTTCAAGAGGACAAGCTATCATGCAGTTGGTGCTGCTGTTGGGTATTTTGGTGTTAGGAAACGTGGTTTCAAGTTATGTGTTTACGCGAATTGATTTAACCGATGATAAACGATTTACTTTGTCGGATAATAGTAAGGAGTTGGTTTCTAAATTGAAGGATGTTGTTTTTATTCGCGTATACTTAGAAGGCGATTTCTCTCCAGGGTTTTCACGATTGCAGCAAAGTACTCGCGAAATTTTGGATGAATTGAGTGTCTATTCAAACGGAAATCTTCAATATGAATTTGTTGATCCATCTGCAAATCCAGATGAGCAAGAGCGAAATAAGTTTTATGCTCAACTTTACCAAAAAGGAATACAACCTACAACAGTCGAAGAACGCACCAATGAAGGGGTAAAGCGAACGTATATTTTTCCAGGAGCCTTGGTGAGTTATGCGAATGTCGAAATGAGTATTACTTTGTTGAAGAATCAACAAGGATTTCCGCCTGAACTTATTTTGAATAATTCTATTCAAAACCTGGAGTTTGAAATCTGTAATGTGATTCGAAAAGTGACAAACCCAATGCGTCCTGCCATTGCGTTTTTAGAGGGACATGGTGAATTAGATACTACTAATGTTTCGGATATAGCGGCTGCGCTAAAAATGTCTTATGAGTTGAAACGTGTTCGTATAAATGGTCAGTTAGGTGCTTTGAAGGATTTTAAAGCCGTGGTGATTGCAAAACCAGATAGCGCTTTTGATGAGAAAGATAAGTTTGTAATTGATCAATACGTTATGAATGGTGGGAAGTTGATTGTATTACTCGATCCGATACAAGCAGCAATGGATAGTTTGGAGAGAAGGGGAGAAATTTTAGCACCTGCCCGCGACTTGAAATTGGATGATATGTTGTTTCGTTATGGCGCTCGTGTGAACTATGATTTAGTGCAAGATCTACTTTCTTCTTTGATTCCGGTGGTGACCGGTATGATCGGCTCTCAGCCGAAACAGCAATTGTTACCTTGGTATTTTTTTCCATTGATGAGTCCAACTTCAAAACACCCTATTGTTAATAATCTGAATTCGATTAAAGGGCAGTTTGTTTCGAGTATTGATCCCATTGATGCGACTGGAGTAAAGCATACCGTTTTGTTAACTACCTCACAATACAGTAGGATTCTATCTGCACCTGTTCGAGTGAGTTTGGGCATTATGCAGTATAAGCCAGATCCTAAAATGTTTCCACAAAAGGATGTCCCTGTTGCTGTATTGATGGAAGGAAGATTTACTTCTTTGTTCAAAAATAGAATTCCTCCTGCGATTGCTGAAAGTAAAGAGATTGGATTTAAAGAATCAAGTACGGAAACAAAAATTATAGTGATATCAGATGGTGATATCATTCGAAATGATATTGTAAAAGGTTCTCCCGTAGCACTTGGATTCGATCGTTATACAAACACAACTTATGGAAATAAAGCTTTTTTTCTGAATGTGATGGACTATTTGTGTGATGATTCTGGTTTGATGGCGGTGCGAAGTAAGGAGTTTCGATTGAGAATGATTGACCCCGCTGTAATTGAAGCCGATACAAACCTACTTAAATGGTTGAATGTAACTTTACCAATTGTGATTTTGTTAGTGTTTGGATTGATAAAATTTTACTTGCGTTTACGTCGTTATACCTAGTCATATGAAAAAGAATAAATCAGTATTAGTCGTCTTTGTATTATTGGCATTGGTAGCCGCCGGGCTGTGGTATTTTGAGTCGAATAAATCCATTAAGGGAGAGTTTAAAGATTTTGCCGTGGCAGATACAAGTAGCATCGATAAGATTTTTTTAGCAGATAAGGAAGGACGTACCGTTACTTTGGTAAAAGAAGCTTCTAGCCGTTGGAGAGTTAACGGCAAATTTTTAGCTCGTGAAGATGGAATCCGTAATCTATTGGAAACAATAAAGAATGTGGAAGTACGTAGCCCTGTGGGAAAAAATTTATATAATAATACAATGAAGTTGATGGCTTCAAAGTCGGTGAAAATTGAAATTTATTCAAAAGATGAAAATATTAAAACGTATTATGTAGGCCACCCAACGATGGATAATTTGGGTACATTTATGTACTTAGAAGGGAGCTCTGTTCCGTTTATTACGTTTATTCCTGGCTTCAACGGCTTTCTTTCAACAAGATATTTTGCGAATGAAACTGAATGGAGAGATAAAGTCATCTTCCGATTAGATCCTCGAAGAATTGTTGAAGTACAAATAAATGATCGGGCGAGAGCTCATCGAGCGTTTCATTTGATGAGAACTGCAGATACAAGTTTTGTGGTAAAGAAGATGGTAGATGGTCAACCCATTACACCTTTGGATCTCAACAAGGTAAGGAGTTTTTTAAGCGGATTCTCGGATACTTATTTTGAAAGAATCGACAATGGCATTTCTAAAAATGTAAAGGATTCAATCATAAATATCGGACCGTTTGCGATTGTTCTGGTGAAGATGGATAATGGTGGCGAAAAAAGCTTGGTTTGTTACCGTAAGCCAGTCACACCTGGATCTCGACTACAGATTAACTATCAAGGAGACGATCTTCCTTTCGATTTCGATAAATTTTACGCGATTATGTCAGACGATACTTCTATGTTAGTTTGCCAGTATTTCCATTTCGATCGAATATTTAAAGATCCGCGGAACTTTTTGCCTGGAAAAGACCTCGTCCCATCGCAGCAACGATTTGAATAGCAATTTTTTTGCTTTTTGTTAATAAAGTGCATTGGGTTGACCCTGTATAGAATCTTTGCTTGAACTATATTTGCTCATTCCTTTGCGTTAAAGGAGTTTAAGATAGAAATTACCTATGAAATTTATAGTAAACGCTGATACCTTGTTGAAGCAGTTGCATCTCATTAGTGGCGCACTTCAAAGTAGCACTCCATTGCCCATCCTTGAAAATTTTCTTTTCGAATTAAGTCCCGATAGCCTGAAAGCTTCTGCTTCCGATTTGGAAACAACAATGACAACGGTTATTGCAGTGCAATGTAAAGAAAGTGGAAAAGTAGCTGTACCTGCAAAAATATTGTTAGATACATTAAAAACATTTGGCGCCGAACCGTTGAATTTTAAAATTCAAAAGGATTCTTTCAATATTGAAATAAGTTCCGACAAAGGAAAGTATAAGTTAAGTGGTTTGAATGGTGACGATTTTCCAAAGTTGCCTGTAATCGACAAACCCAATACAATCGAAATGCCTTCTGACGTTTTAGCTGCAGCAATTAATCATACCATTTTTGCTACTGGAAATGATGAATTACGCCCTGTGATGACAGGTGTTTTTTGCCAGTTTGGAAAAGAAGGCGCTATCTTCGTGGCAACAGATGCTCATCGCTTAGTACGCTATCGTCGTAATGATATTCGGGCTCCAAAAGAAAGTTCATTCATCATGCCAAAGAAACCGTTGGCGTTGTTAAAGGCTTCAATTCCGAGTACCACTACCCAAGTAAAAATTGATTATAACGAAGCAAATGCATTTTTTACATTTGATAATGTGAGCTTGATTTGCCGATTGATTGATGGGCGTTATCCAAATTACGAAGCCGTAATTCCATTGGATAATCCTAACAAAATGGAAGTTGATCGTTTGAGTTTTTTAAACGCGATTCGTCGTGTGAGTATCTTTTCGAACAAAACAACACATCAAGTTAAATTCCGCATTGCTGGATCACAAGTAGAAATTTCTGCAGAAGATGTGGATTATGGAAATGATGCCGATGAACGCTTGAGCTGCAACTACGAAGGAAAGGATATTGAAATCGCTTTCAATGCACGTTTTATTCAAGATATGTTGAGTAATATCGATTCGGGTAATGTGCTTTTAGAACTTTCTCTCCCTAATCGTGCAGGATTACTTTCCTCGCCACAAGCAGAATCAGATCCAGATGAAGATTTGTTGATGCTGGTGATGCCAGTGATGGTTAATTAAGAATTAAGAATGCAGTCGCGAGGCTTCGCGATCAGAATTCAGAATTAGAGCCAATTTGATATCTGGTTCTGAATTTTATAGCTTGTTTGTTTGATTTTCATTTTTGCTCATTTTATTTGAAAATTCTTAGTGATTTCTCTTCTGATAAACTCCTGTTTCACTATTGTTGTTTTATGAAGCTATAGGTGAGGAATTTTGGGTAATAGAGTGTTAAATCTTTAATTACTTCTTTTAATTGACAAAAAGAACATAGGTATTCATTTGAGAATTGGCAATTCTGTGTTTGTCAAGTATTAACAAGTTTAGATAAGTATGTAAATTAGGATTTGACTCTCAGAAAATTCTGAATTCTGATCACGAAGCCTCGCGACTGAATTCTAAATTCTGAATTCTAAATTCTGATCGCGAAGCCTCGCGACTGAATTCTGAATTCAGAACTTTCCATTTGGAATGAAATTTTTAAGGTGCCAATCAAATTTTATGCAAAATTGGGATAAAATTCCAGTCTTTCGTACCTTCGCATGAATGTCAGAGTCGAAGCAACCACTCCTAAAAGCCGATACCAGCGAAGAACCCATTGTACTTGATCCCGAAGCGGAAAAGAAAGAAATTCTGAAACGCTATCGTGCAATTTTGCGTGCGTGTAAATCAAATATGGATAAGGGTGATCGTAAGATGATCCGTAAAGCTTTTGATTTATCACTTGAAGCGCATAAGGATATGCGTCGTAAAAGCGGCGAGCCTTATATTTTTCATCCGATTGCTGTAGCCATGATTATGGCAGAGGAAATTGGGCTGGGCGGAGTGTCAATCGTTTGTGCTTTGTTGCACGATGTGGTTGAAGATACTCAGTATACCTTGGAAGATATTGAGAAACTTTTTGATAAGAAGGTGGCGGGTATTGTCGATGGACTCACAAAAATTTCCGGAGTCTTCGATCATACTTCTTCGTTGCAAGCTGAGAATTTCAGGAAGATGTTACTCACATTGAGTGATGATGTGCGCGTGATCTTAATTAAGATCGCAGATCGTTTGCATAATATGCGTACACTCGGTTCAATGCCGAAGGATAAACAGTTGAAGATCGCTTCTGAAACAGCTTATCTCTACGCACCATTGGCGCATCGTCTCGGACTATATTCCATAAAAACAGAATTAGATGATCTCTCTTTAAAATATACCGAACCTGAAGTTTTTAAATCCATTGCTCTTAAATTGCAAGAGAGTAAAAAGGAGAGAGAAAAATTTATTCTTGATTTCACGAAACCAATCAAGGCGGAACTTGATAAGGAAGGAATTAAATACGAAATTAAAGGTCGACCAAAATCGATTAATTCGATTTGGACGAAAATGAAGAAACAAGAAGTGAGCTTTGAAGAAGTTTACGATCTGTTTGCTATTCGAATTATTATTGATACTCCGTTGGAAAAGGAAAAATCGGATAGCTGGAAAGTGTATTCCATTGTGACTGATTATTTCACACCAAATCCAGATCGTCTTCGCGATTGGATCAGTACACCGAAAGCAAACGGATACGAAAGTTTGCATACCACAGTAATGAGCAAGGAAGGAAAATGGGTGGAAGTGCAGATTCGGACTCGACGTATGGATGAGATTGCCGAAAAAGGGTATGCAGCTCACTGGAAGTACAAGGAGAAGTCTACAGAGAGTGCGTTGGATGAATGGATCTCTCGTATCCGTGAATTGCTCGAGAGTCCTGAGTCGAATGCATTGGATTTTATTGATGATTTCAAATTAAATTTATTTGCCGATGAAATTTTTGTCTTTACACCTAAAGGAGAAATTAAAACATTACCGGTAGGAAGTACCGCACTCGACTTTGCATTTGAAATTCATTCCGACATCGGCGAGAAATGCATCGGCGCAAAAATTAATCATCGTCTTGTTCCTTTAAGTTATAAGTTGAATAGTGGTGATCAAATTGAAATTTTAACATCTTCAAAGCAACACCCCAAGGAAGATTGGTTAGCGAATGTAGTAACTGCCAAAGCCAAGTCAAAAATCAAAGCTTCCCTGAAAGAGGAGCGGAGAAAGATGGCGGAAGATGGAAAGGAAGTTTTCGAGAGGAAATTGAAGAGTTTGAAAATGCACAACAAACATTATAATGTAAATGAACTGTTGATTTTTACAAGGTATCAAACCTTACCGATTTTTATCATCGCATTGGAGTAGGTGCCATCGACCTTAAGAATCTACGCGATTTCTTTGAGCGAAAGGAATCATCTACCATAAAATTACCCGAACAAACCGACAAACAGAAATTTGACGATTTAGTAAAAGGTATTCGTGGGAATAGCGATATGTTGGTGATTGGAGAAGGGATCGATAAAATAGATTATAAATTATCACCGTGTTGTAATCCGATTCCAGGCGATGAAGTATTTGGATTTATTACCATCAATGAAGGAATTAAAATTCATAGAACAAATTGTCCCAATGCCATTCAGCTAATGTCAAATTATGCTTATCGCATTGTGAAAGCACGTTGGTTCGGACAACAACAAATTGCATTTCTCGTTGGAATCAAGATTACCGGGATGGATGATCGTGGCGTAGTAAGTAATATTTCAAAAGTAATTTCTTCTGAGTTAAATATTAATATGCGCTCGATTAATATCGAGAGTACCGATGGATTATTTGAAGGAACAATTATGCTTTTTGTGCACGATACCGAGCACCTTAAAACATTAATGAAAAAATTGGCTAAGGTTCCTGGAATTTTAGCAGTTACACGTATTGATACAAAACAATGAGTAAATCAATCAAAATCGCTTCTTCTCAAGATGAAATTTTTGAGAAAGTGCAAAAAGTTTTTACCGATTATCTCGAACGTGAAGGATTACGTAAAACTCCGGAACGATTTACCATTCTGCGTGAAATTTATTCCATGGATGAGCATTTCGATATCGATTCGCTCTTCTTGCAAATGAAAGCTAAGAAATTTGTGGTGAGTCGTGCTACCTTATACAATACAATCGATCATCTTTTAGCTTGTGATTTAGTGACAAAACACCAGTTTGGAAAGAATCTTGCCCTCTTCGAAAAGTCTTATACCTACAAGCAACACGACCATCTTATCTGCCTCGATTGTGATAAAGTTTTAGAGTTTTGCGATCCACGTATTCAACAAATTCAGACGATGATGGGGGATATCCTTGATTTTCAAGTCACTCATCATAGTTTGAACCTTTTTGGAAAGTGTAGAAAGCTTTTAGAGAATAAGAATTGTGAGCATCAAACAAGGAAAAAACAGATAACTTTGACCTGATTTTTAACAAAACAAAATATGGACTTCGAATATAAAATCACTGACAAAGAATCTTACTCGCTGATTAGCTTGAAAGGGAATCTGATTGAAAAGAATCAGGCGAATGAATTGATGGATGATATCAATCAAATCTCTGAAAAAGATGGATCTAACTTCATTATTAATTTATCAGATTTTAAATACATGAACAGTACCGGGCTAAACGTATTGCTTGGAATCTTAGCGAAAGCGCGTAAATCGGGGGGCGAAGCCGTGATCTGCACCGTCCCTGAAAAAATTAAAACACTCTTGGTAATTACCAAGTTGATAAATGTGTTTTCTGTGGTCGACAATGAAGAGTTGGCCGTGAAAGCATTAAATAATTAATATTTAGTAAATAGAGGTGTGCTTCATGTTGAAGTAATCACCTTTTATGATTAGTACTATGAAAGCGGATGTATTGCTAGGCCTTCAATGGGGCGACGAGGGTAAAGGAAAAGTGGTGGATGTGCTCACTCCACGATATGATGTTATAGCAAGGTTTCAAGGTGGACCGAATGCAGGTCATACGTTGGAATTTGAGGGGATTAAACATGTATTGCATACCATTCCATCTGGAATATTTCATTCAACAAAAGCGAATGTGATCGGTAATGGTGTGGTAATAGATCCTGTTGTTTTTAAAAAGGAGATTGATGCATTGTTGAATTTAGGAGTGGATGTGAAGAAGAATTTATTCATCTCTCGTAAGGCTCATATAATACTGCCTACGCATCGTTTGTTGGATGCTGCATCAGAAGCGTCAAAAGGAAGTTTGAAAATTGGTTCTACATTAAAAGGAATTGGTCCAACTTACATGGATAAAACCGGAAGAAATGGATTGCGCATTGGCGATCTAGAACACGACGATTTCAAAACATTGTATGCAACGTTGGTCGCGAAGCATAAGGAATTGTTAGGTCATTATAATTACGAGTATAATTTAAGTGAGTTAGAGCCTGCATTTTTTGAAGGGGTGGAAGCGATCAAGCAATTAACGTTGATCGATAGTGAATATGTACTCAATAATTATTTGACAAATAACAAAGCCATCTTAGCAGAAGGCGCTCAAGGATCCTTGTTGGATATTGATTTTGGTTCGTATCCTTTTGTTACATCTTCGCACACAGTAACCGCTGGAACTTGCATTGGACTCGGATTAGCTCCTGGAAAGATTGGTGAGGTGTATGGAATCTTTAAAGCATATTGTACGCGTGTGGGTAGTGGACCTTTTCCAACCGAATTGGAAGATGCAACGGGTGAAACTTTACGCAAGAACGGAAATGAATTTGGTTCTACCACAGGTCGTCCACGTCGTTGTGGATGGTTGGATTTACCAGCGTTGAAGTATGCCATCATGTTAAACGGTGTTACGCAATTGATCATGATGAAGTCGGATGTGTTGAGTGGATTTGATACGATTAAGGTTTGTACGCACTATATGTACAAGGGAAAGAAAATTGAACATGTACCGTATGATGTAGTCAACGAAAAGATTGATCCAATCTACGAAGAACTTCCAGGTTGGAAAGAAGACTTGATGAAAGTAAGCGACTTCGATCAACTACCTGCTGCCTTGATGCAATATGTAGATTATATTGAGCAAGCTACTGGACTTCCTATTACTATTATTTCGGTAGGTCCAGATCGTAAGCAAACGTTGATGCGCAAAGAAGTAGCATTTTAATGATCGCAACGATTAAATGACGTTGATTGAAATTTCGTTTTGCTCGCCTGTGCTTTTATCAAAATAAGAGTTCAATAAAAAGATTAATCACCTGTATTGGATATATCTCCTTCAATCATGAATAAAATTAGTTTGCTGCTTAGATGCTTTAGCGGGAAGCTACTTTTGCTTTTGTGCTTTTTCATGTTGATGGATCATTGCACTTTTGCTCAGCAATCAAAGCAAATTGAAATTATACAAGCAGGTAGCCTCGAAGGTGTAAAAATGAATGGTGTCGAGGTGCGTCGATTGGTGGGCGATGTTATTTTCAAGCAAGAAAACACCTATATGTATTGCGACAGTGCTTTGTTTTACGAGAGTACCAATAGCATTGATGCTTATGGAACGATTCGTATTGAAGGTCCAAGCGCGAAATTGTATGGCGACTTTGTGCATTATGATGGGAATAGTAAGTATGCCGATATTTCTGGTAAGGAAGTTCGTATGACCGACGGTAAGATGGATTTAACGACCACTGCAATGCAATACGACTTAGAAAACGATATTGGAAACTATCAAGTAGGTGGGAAGGTCGTTGATAAAGACAATGTACTCACTAGTCAAAAGGGATATTATTATTCGAAAGATCGAATGGTGTTTTTTAAGGATAATGTAGTGTTGACGAATCCAAAGTATAAAATGTATAGCGATACATTAAAATATCATACCCCGAGCTCTACTACTTATTTCTTCGGACCTTCCAACATTTATAGTACAGGTACAGATAGCGCTCATATCTATTGTGAGAATGGGTGGTACAATACAAAAAACGGAGAAGTCTAGATTTAGCATAAATGCCTTTATTGAATCGAAAGAAAATAAATTGAGTGGAGATAGTATTTTATACGATCGTATTGAGAAAATAGGCATAGCGTATAATAATGTCCAACTTGTCGATACCAATCAAAAAGTAATCATAAGTGGTGATTATGCTTGGCTCAATGAAATAACTGGAATCTCATTCGTGACTGGAAATGGATTGCTCACAAAGGCTTTTGAAGTAGACTCACTCTATTTGCATGCCGATACGTTGTATGCTAAGCAAGACACGGCTACCGAGCAAAAAACGTATTTCGCCTACCATCATGTTCGCATTTTTAAAACCGATTTGCAAGGGCAATGCGATTCGTTAGTTTACAGTTCTGTTGATTCAACAATTTGGTTTTATACAAATCCAATTTTATGGAGCAACAATAATCAACTTACAGCCGATAAAATTTCGTTGCTGTTGGTGGGAAATGAAATCAAGCGAATGAATTTGTATTCGAATTCATTTATTGCAGGCTTCGAGGATTCTTTGCGTTTCAATCAAATTAAGGGGCGGGAAATGATTGGCTATTTTGTTGACAGTAAATTAAGCTCCATCGATGTGACGGGGAATGGACAATCCATTTATTACATCCGCAACAAGAAGCAACAAATTACGGGCGTAAATCAAGCCGATTGTAGTAATATGCTTATTCGCATCAAAGAAAATAAAGTAAGTAAAATTTCACTCATCAATAAAGCCGACGCCACCCTTTTTCCAGTCAAAGAAACCGATCCCGCTCAAATGCGACTAAAAGATTTTAAGTGGAAAGGCCACTTACAACCACTAACAAGAGCCGATGTGTTTTTGTGGATTGGCGTGGAGTAAAATTGAACGCGGATGACGCGGATAAATCGGATTTTCACGGATTTGCTTAGTCGCGGATTTTTATAATTTCTAGATTAGTAAAATTAGACCGTTGCTGCCGTTGCTAAAACGTTGCGAACGCTGCGCCTTCCTGCTGCAGGCAGGTTTAAATTGGATTTTTAATAGTGTATTAAACATTAAAGCAATCGAGCATCGAGTATCGAGTATCAAGTATCGAGTATCAAGTATCGAGTATCGAGTATCGAGTATCGAGTATCGAGCATCGAGCATCGAGTATCGAGCATCCAACATCTAGAATCATCCTCCGCCAAAAACCTTCTTCAAAATTTCAGTTATTCTCGCTTGAGGATCTTTCCTAATTTTCAATTCTTCTCCCGCTACCATAATGAACAATCCTTCAATTGCTTTTTCAGTGACAAAATCATCTAAATTGGGATTTACTTTTTTTACGAGCGGAACTTTATTGTAAGTGCTAAAAAGGGGATTCCAATACTTCGTGACATTTACTTTTTTCATTGATGCTGCAATAATGGGTCTGAATTCTTTGACAAGTTGAGCCGTGGTTGCTTTGCGTAAATATTGGGTAGCTTCGTCGTCTCTTCCTTTTAAAATAGTGAGTCCATCGTTGATGGTCATGGAGGTGATGGCGGCTAAAAAAATAGGTGCTGCTTTTTTAGCGGCATCTTCGGCAGCTCTGTTGAGTTGTTTTTCAAAAGCGGCGACTTGCTTTTTCATGCCCATTCTTTCGAGTGTGGTTTTCATGTCGCGTGCGTCACTGGGAAAAGGAATACGTATCAAATTGTTTTTGTAAAATCCATCTACCTGAGAAACTTGAGAACTTGCATTTTTGGTACCTACATTTAACGCTTCTTGGAGTGCGGCTGTGATGTCAGCGTTGGAAAGACGATTTCCTAAATTACCATTTACAGCATTGTTTACCGTATTAAGAACATTGTTTACATTAATTTGGCTTTTGCAGGATACGCTCGAGATTACAAAAATGAGCAGGAGGATTTTCTTCATAAGTATATTTTTTTGTGTCGCCACGATTCAAATATACTGCCAATTGACTAATTAAAAAATTTGAAGTCATGTTCTCTTCATCATTTGAAATGAATGGGATGCTATTGTTCTGATGTATTATTTGTGTCACCTTTATAATGAACTACGCAGTATTGTACTAAATATTATCGGTAAGATGACTACATTGATTACTTTTGTTGGAAATATTTTTAGTGATATAACAATGTCTACAATACGAGCAGAAATAATAACAATCGGTGATGAAATTCTCATCGGACAAATAGTTGATACTAACTCAGCATGGATGGGAAAGCAGCTGAGTGATATTGGAATTCAAGTGTATCAGATCACTTCCGTTTCCGATTCTCGTGATCATATTTTTAGCAGCATTGAAGGAAGCTTCTCTTCGTGCGAATGTTGTACTGATCACAGGTGGATTAGGACCAACTAAGGATGATGTAACTAAATTGACGTTGAGCGAATATTTTAATTCTCCAATGGTTTTTAATACGGATGTTTTTCAAGATGTAGAGCGCTTGTTTAAGATCAGAGGTCGTGAAGTTTCTGCTGTTAACAGAAAGCAGGCAGAAATTGTGGCGAATTGTACTCCGCTGCGCAATGAAGTAGGCACGGCTCCGGGAATGTGGTTCGATGAGAATAATGTGATTTATGTGTCGATGCCCGGGGTTCCACATGAAATGAAACATTTGATGTCGACGCATGTTCTTCCTCGACTCAAAACTCGATTTAAAGCCCCATTTATTTTGCATCGTTCTATTCTTACGCAAGGAATAGGAGAGAGCATGTTGGCTGAAATGATTGAAGAGTTTGAAGACAATTTACCGAAGCATATAAAACTGGCTTATTTGCCCGGTGCCGGAATGGTCCGTTTGCGTCTAAGTGCAACCGGGGTTAATGAAGATGAAATCCGAGTGGAGATGGGTAGACTCGTTGCCGATTTGGATCAACGTGTTGCCGATTACCGTTTTGGTTTCGATGAAGAAACCATCCAAGAAGTATTGGGAAGATTATTAGCAGAAAAAAAATTGACCATCGCCACGGCTGAAAGTTGTACGGGTGGTTATATCGCCCATCAACTTACCTCCGTGCCTGGGTCATCATCCTGGTACATGGGTTCAACTGTGACCTATTCTTACCAAAGCAAGACAGAAATTTTGGGAATCTCCGAATCTTTGATGTTGGAACATGGAGCGGTTAGTGAAGAAGTAGTGACCGCAATGGTTGAAAATGTAAAACGAATCATGAAAACGGATTGCGCGGTGGCTACTTCGGGCATCGCTGGTCCGGGTGGGGGATTGCCCGGTAAGCCCGTCGGAACCGTTTGGATTGGTGTCGCTTTGCCTGGAAAAGTATTTGCGAAGAAAGTTTTATTAGGCGATAATCGACTAAGAACCATACAAGTAGCATCAGAAACCGCTTTGAATATGCTTCGAAAAGCAATTATTGCTTCTGACTTGTAAACCTTAGAATTTTATGTATCTTTGCCCTCCCAATACGAATAGTCATGTCAAAAATTTGCGATCTTACAGGAAAACATTCCATCTCAGGAAACAACGTTAGTCACTCGAATGCGAAAACGCGTCGTAAGTTCCACCCGAACTTGCACACAAAGCGTTTCTTTATGCCCGAGACAGGAGAGTGGATCACATTAAAAGTGAGTACATCTGCATTACGTACTATCGATAAAATCGGTATTACTGAAGCGATCACTCGTGCCATTGTAAAAGGCGGATTGTAAAAAATCCCTCCAAGATACCTTCCGGTAAACTGTATCGTGCTAAATTTGAAGCATGAGATATAGTTTACCGGTTTTCTTTTCCTGCTATTGAGCTTCGGAGCTCTAGCACAATGGGACGATACAGATCCGCCTCTCCAAAGAATTCCATCAGCAAAAAAGAGATGCCTTAAGAGCGCTGATGCCCGAAAAATCTGCTGCGGTATTTTTGCGAATCCCGTTCGCAACAGAAGCAACGATGTCGATTTTCAGTTCAGTCAAAATCCAAATTTTTATTACCTCACGGATATTTAGAGCCCAATGCTGCACTCATCATATTAAAAGATCCGCGCGTTTTTGATGGTGTTTCTACCAATGAAATATTATTTGTGCAAGATCGAAATCCATCCAGTGAAATTTGGACAGGCAAACGATTAGGAGTAGATGGAGCCAAGCAAATGTTAGGTTTTAATAGTGTTTACAAAGGCATCGACTTAAAAGAATTTGGATTGAATTGGAGTACACTATACGAAGTCATGGTTATCTATCCTAATCAACCGAATCATTCTCCATTGGCGAATGCGGAGTTGGGCGATTTGGTAGATTATTTTCAAGAGGCAACCAAGAAATCGAAAGTGGTCGTAAATGAATCGGGATTAAAATCCATGATGAATACATTGCGGGAAATAAAAACCAAGGAAGAAATTGTTTTGATGCAAAAAGCGATGGACATTACTATCGATGGTTTCAAAGCGATGATCAAACAACTCGAGCCCGGCATGAGTGAGTATGAAGCTCAAGCCATCATTGAGTATTATTCCAAAAAAGGTGGTTCCGAATACATGGGTTATCCTTCCATCTGCGGCGGAGGAAGTAATGCCTGTGTTTTGCATTATACGTATAATCGAAAAAGTTTAGAAGCAAAGATATGTTTTTGGTCGACATGGGTGCCGAGTATCACGGATACACCGCAGATATTACGCGAACGATTCCTGTCGATGGAAATTTTTCAACGGAAGAAAAAGCCATTTATAATTTAGTGTTGCAAGCACAAAATGCAGGCATCGAAAAATGCAGAAAAGGAAATGATTTTAGAGCAGGACACAATGCCGCCTATGCTGTTATTGCAAAAGGCTTAATCGACTTAGGCATCATCAAAAAAGAATCAGAAGCAAAAAATTATTTCATGCATGGCACATCTCATTATTTAGGATTAGATGTGCACGACGCAGGAACTTACCAGTCCTTACTTCCCGGAGTAGTGATGACCGTCGAGCCCGGCATCTACATCAACCAAGGCAGCAACTGCGATCCAAAATGGTGGGGAATAGGAGTGCGCATCGAAGATGATATTCTCGTTACCGATGGAGATCCTGTGAACATGACAATTAGTCTGCCAAGAAGTATTGAAGAGTTGGAGAAGATGATGGCAGAGTGATTAACCCCGCAGTGCTGCGAGGCAGGTTTGAAAATGTGGCGATTTGATAGCGAGGCTTCGCTATGAAAATGGATAGCTTGTGAAAGAAAAACCTTATAGTGATTCGATAATGCAAAAGCTAAAATACGCAGTTACTTTAATTATTTTGTTGTTTAATTTGGCACCGAATTATAGCTACTCGCAAGGGATGAGTTCTCATTGGCTATTGGGATATGATTTTGGTTTGTTTGATACCAATGTCGTTTCAACTAAAGCGGATCTTTATTTTACCCAAAACAGACTACACACTAACTCCAGCTAATTTTAAAATGCCCTTTCGAGCTGCACAAGGTAATCTTTCTGATGAAAACGGCAATCTTTTAATGGTAAGCAATGGGTGTTGGATTGCTGATGCCACAGGGAGATACGATGCTTAATGGAGGAGGCTTAATTCCAAATGCATTTGCTAGTTCCAACTGGTGTAATAATTTTGTGGTCTTCCTTATACAAATTCATCCGTATTTGTTCCTGATCCTTAGATTCAAATTAGATTTACTTATTACATCAATCTGGCACAAGTTCTTCCAATTTTAAATCAAGTGGATTGTATTCACTGATTAACAAAACACTCAACGGAGGTTTAGGTGGAGTTGTGTCAGGTCAAAAGAATCAGGTTGCATTGCAGGTTGGTTTGAACCCGGGAATTGCAGTATGTAAACATGCTAATGGAATAGATTGGTGGGTGCTGGTTTTTAAAGATAGTTCTGATATTGTTTATACTATGCAATTAAGTGCATCCGGCTTTTCATCTCCTATTCAACAAGCACTGGGAGTATCACCCCCAGTTTTTTTACTAGGCCAGATGACTTTCTCTCCTGATGGGAATAAATTTGCTTACTCATATTACGATGGTACATTTGGAGCGGCAAATAATTACATTCGATTATTTGATTTTAACAGATGCAATGGTATGCTTTCTAATAAAACCGAAGTGGTTTATATAGAAAATTATGGAGGACTTGGTCTTTCTTTTTCAGCAGATTCAAAAAATTATACTAGTACCTTTTTAAAATATTTCAACTTAATTTAGACACTACTAATATCGCAGCAAGCTTAATACTGTTGCGATCAACGATGGCTATTACTTTTCCTTACCCAGGTTTAGCAACTTCATTTTGGGTGATGACTTCTGCAGCTAATGGAAAATATATATCTCTTCTGGAAATAGTGTTATCGATTTCCACTTTATAAACTATCCAGATAGCAGTGGTATCGCATGTGATGTACAACAGCATGCAATTCATCTTCCATGTTACTCATTTAGGAGTCATGTTTACCACCCTAACTATTACTTAGGCTGCGACACTACTTTAGGTTGCCCGTGTCTAGTTAGTACTGGAGTAAATGAATTTGGGCAACATGATTTCAGTATTAACTTATCGCCCAATCCAGGTAGCACGGGTTTTGAAATATTATATTTGCTTCCTCAAAATAAAAATGGAATCTTGAGTGTTTATGATTTGCAAGGTCGGTTAAGTTATCATAAAAAATCTTAATCAATCTTAATAAATCAGTGTGCCAGCTTCAAAGTTATAAGATATCAACGATGCAGCTCTTTAACCACCATAAATATTTTAAAATCAATAGTTTATAAGCCATAAACATAATTTCCTTCGAATCCTTTGTATTTTGCCTTTTATCGTAGTATCTTTGCCGACCCAAATTACGGGTAATAATACATTAAACCATGGCTAAGAAAGGTAACCGCGTTCAGGTGATTATGGAGTGTACAGAGCATAAAAACTCTGGTATGCCAGGCACCAGTCGTTACATCACCACCAAGAACAAGAAGAACACGACTGAGCGTTTAGAATTGAAAAAATTCAATCCTATCCTCAAGAAAAATGACGCTTCATAAAGAAATTAAATAATCGGCCTCCGCCCAATATAAAATAACATGGCTAAGAAAGTAGTTGCTACACTGAAAACCGGTAAAGGCAAAGAATTCTCGAAAGTGATCAAAATGGTGAAATCACCAGTGACTGGATCTTATTCTTTTAAAGAAGAGATCGTGCACAATGACCATATTAAAGATTTCTTGAAAGAAAAGTAATATTCTGACAATCAACCAGATCAGACAGCTTCTTTCCATCGAAAGAGGCTGTTTTTATTAGTACCAAAAGCAAATTAATATGGGATTATTCGGATTCTTCAATAAAGAGAAAAAGGAGTCGCTCGATAAGGGACTCGAGAAAACCCGTGAGAGTTTTTTTTCAAAGATTACCAAGACCCTCATTGGTAAGACCCGCATCGACGATGAAGTACTCGATAATTTAGAAGAGATTTTAGTGACGAGTGATGGGGGTGTGAAACCACACTCAAAATTGTAAAGCGTATTCAAGATCGTGTGGCGCGAGATAAATATTCAGGCACCAGCGAATTGAATCGCTTTTTGAAAGAGGAGATTGTTGGACTGATGTCGGAAAATACCGCCGGCAGCAAAGTCGATTTTAATTTAGTGGATGAGCTTCCGCCTAAACCGTATGTAATTATGGTGGTGGGCGTAAATGGAGTTGGAAAAACTACAACCATAGGTAAGTTAGCCTACGCTTTTAAGAAAGCTGGTAAGTCCGTGGTGCTTGGCGCTGCCGATACATTTCGTGCTGCAGCCGTGGATCAATTGATCATTTGGGCGAAGCGTGTGGATGTGCCTATCGTGAGTCAAGGCATGGGTGCAGATCCAGCCTCGGTGGCTTTTGATGCGGTTTCTTCCGCACATGCACAAGACGCTGATGTTTGTATCATCGATACAGCAGGACGTCTTCATAATAAAATCAATTTAATGAACGAACTTTCGAAAATTAAACGCGTGATGCAAAAGGTTGTTCCCGATGCGCCGCATGAAATTTTACTCGTTCTCGATGCGTCAACCGGACAAAATGCTTTTGAACAAGCGAAGCAATTTGTTGCTGCTACCGATGTAAATGCACTCGCATTAACAAAGTTGGATGGTACAGCAAAAGGTGGTGTGGTGATTGGCGTGTCGGATCAGTTTAGTATTCCGGTGAAGTATATTGGTGTGGGAGAGAAAATGGAAGACTTGCAATTATTCGATAAAAAGGAATTTGTAAATTCATTGTTTGAATCTCAAATCTAATATGAAAACAAATATTCTAATTGCATTCTGTTTTGTTTTGTTTGCGCAGATGGGCGTTGCGCAGACGTGGCAAATTATCATCAAGGATAATATGGCGAAGATGAATATGGAGCAAGCTTATCGAATTACGAACGATAGCTTGATCATCACAGGAAAGTCGGATTATGGTCGCTCTAATGTTGATTATTTGAAGCGTGTTTTAACTCCGAAAGAACGAAAGCTCGTCGCAGGAATTTTGAAAATCTTTTCCTGCTGATAGTTTGAAGCCAGAATATTTTGATGGGTATGCAAATTTTCAACAGATTAATGATGACAATTATCCGCGTTCGATCACTTTGCAAATTGATTACCAAGGCAAAACAATTTCATCCATTGCTACCAATGCTTGGGTGAAATTATATATTCGATTGTTCGATTTATTAAATCCTATTTTCCCTCCTGAAGTTCAAATTACACTCGATAAATCTAAGTTTAACGTGTTCTATTAATAATCGTGAAGACCAAAACCCTCAAGCAAAATAAAGTCAATGTAGTAACATTAGGTTGCTCTAAAAACCTAGTGGACTCTGAAGTTTTGATGGGTCAGTTACGTGCCAATGATTTTGATGTGACTCATGAAAGTTCAAAGAATGATGCTTCCATTGTGATCATCAACACCTGCGGATTTATTGATAATGCGAAACAAGAATCCATCGAAACAATTTTGCATTATGCAAAGCAAAAGGAAAAAGGGAAGATTGATCGTTTAATAGTAACGGGATGCCTATCCGAAAGATACAAACCCGATTTAGAAAAGGAAATTACCAATGTGGATGCGTATTTCGGAACACGTGATTTACCTTTATTATTAAAAACATTAGGCGCCGACTATAAGCACGAATTGATTGGAGAGCGTTTGTTAACCACCCCGCGTCATTTTGCTTACTTGAAAATTTCAGAAGGCTGCGATCGTCCTTGTTCGTTTTGCGCGATTCCTCTGATGCGTGGTAAACATATTTCTCGTCCAATGGAAGAGTTGGTGGCCGAAGCAAAAACATTAGCTAAGAATGGCACGAAGGAATTATTATTGATTGCACAGGATTCTACCTATTACGGATTAGATATTTATAAAGATCGAAAGTTAGCTGATTTACTCAGAGCATTGAGTGATGTAGAAGGCATTGAATGGATTCGTTTGCATTATGCTTTTCCGAGTGGATTTCCAGAAGATGTGTTAGATGTAATGCGCGAGCGTGAAAATATTTGCAAGTACATCGATATTCCTCTGCAGCATATTTCTGATAATATGTTGAAGTCGATGCGTCGTGGAACGACCGAAGCGAAAACGTATGAATTGATTGATATGTTCAGAACGAAAGTTCCAGGCATCGCTTTACGTACTACTTTAATCGCAGGTTATCCCGGCGAGACCGAAGAAGATCATCAAGCCATGTTACGTTTTGTTGAGAAAGCACGTTTCGATCGTTTAGGTATTTTCACTTATTCGCATGAAGAAAATACGCATGCTTACGATTTGGAAGATGATGTTCCAGATGAGGTGAAGCAAGAGCGAGCAGAATCAGTGATGGCCGTACAGCAAGGAATTTCTGAGGATATAAATAGTTTGAAAGTCGGACAAACATTTAAAGTGTTATTCGATCGTAAAGAAGGTGATTATTTCGTGGGACGCACAGAGTTCGATTCTCCCGAAGTGGATAATGAAGTGTTGGTGGCTGCAAAAGATACTTATGTTCGTATTGGTGATTTTGCGCAGGTGAAAATCACTTCTACTGCGGCCTTTGATTTATACGGAGAGATTGTCAATAAATAAATAGCTATGAAAGTACTTCAGCTTCCATTATCCGAAATCGGTTTTTATAGCAAGCTGATGTTGGATTATACAGAGGGACATCCTGATCTGGTTCCATTTTATAAGCATGTTCCACATCTGCATTCTTTTCCTGATGTGATTGAAAATCGAAATCAATTTCCTTTTTATCGTGATGAATTGGTTACAGTATTGAGTGCACAACACCATGCTTATTTTGAAAAGTTTCCGTTAGTAAAATCGAATGTTGTTTCGATTTTAAATGCAAATACATTTACGGTTACCACGGGTCATCAGCTTTGCATTGCGGGCGGACCTTCGTATTTTATTTATAAAATTATTTCCACCATTAAGTTATCTCAAGAATTAAAAGCAAAGTATCCGCAGTATAATTTTGTTCCTGTATATTGGATGGCAACCGAGGATCATGATATTGAAGAAATCAATCATGTGCATTTGTATGGAAAGAAGTTGATTTGGGATACTAAAGAGCAAGGTGCAAGTGGTAGATTGAAAACAGATTCTACAACTAAATTTTTAGAAGAGTTAATTGATTTGTTCAAGAATGAAGCGTACGGAAATGAAGTGGCTATATTGTTGAACGAAGCCTATGCCAACCATTCAACTTTCGCCGAAGCAACACGATCATTTGTATTAAGTTTATTTGGAGAGCAAGGATTGGTTGTCGTCGATGCGGATTCGGCTCCATTAAAGAAATTATTTAGTTCCATCATTCGTGATGAACTTGATGAGCAAGCATCTTCTTCCATCGTTGAAAAAACAAGTGCACGGCTAGAAAAAAACTATAAGATTCAAGTAAACCCAAGAGAGATTAATTTATTTTATTTAGATGATCAATTGAGAGAGCGAATTGTGAGTGATGAGCATCATCAGTATAAAGTGTTGCGAACCGATTTAACTTTTAGGCGTGAGTTTATGCTTGATTTGGTCGATAAACAAGTGGAAAGATTTAGTCCAAATGTAATCTTGCGTCCTCTGTATCAAGAAAAAATTCTACCCAATTTAGCGTATATAGGTGGACCAGGAGAGTTAGCGTATTGGTTGCAGTTAAAAGATTTGTTTGAACACTACTCGGTGAGTTATCCAGTTTTAGTGCCACGCAACAACGCAGTAATTGTTCCATCCAAAGCATTGGATAAATTTACAAAGCTTGGATTTTCCGAAAAGATTTGTTCAGGAATTTCGATGATCTCGTTCGAGAATGGTTAGCAACGCAAGAGGAAATAGCTCCCGGAATTGAAGATGCCAAGAAAAATTGAAAAGTATCTACACTGAACTTGAGAAATTATTTTTAGTGGCGGATCCCACTTTAGCACCCAGCGTTCAAGCAGAAATGCAAAAGGTGAGTAATGGATTGGATAATTTAGGGAAGAAGGGACAAGCAGCCTTAAAGCGAAAACATGAGGTAACTTTGAATCAGATTCAATCTGTATTGGATAAAGTAAATCCGAATCAAATGCCGCAAGAGCGATATGAGAATTTTCTACCCTATTATACAAGGAACGGAAAGGAAGTTGTTTCAGAATTAATGATGAATTTCTGGTGGGTCGTGTTGAATATAAAATGACAATGATTGTTGATTAACATTTTATTATTTAAGAAATACTTAACATGGCGACAAAAGAAACCTTCATAGAAACTGTACAGAAAGGTTATACATTTAAAGGTGGAACCATTCCGTTAGGTGCGGCAGTATTTAATGGCGAAGTGTTGAAAGAAGCAGTGGTAAACATTCCTTTAGCGACCTTAAATCGTCACGGTCTCATTGCAGGAGCCACAGGGACCGGTAAAACGAAGACCTTGCAGGCCTTAGCCGAAGGGTTAGCTTCAAACGGTGTTTCTGTTATGATGATGGACATTAAAGGAGATTTGAGTGGAATGGCAATGCCTGGAAATCCACATCCAAAAATTGCTGAACGTCAAGAGAAGTTAGGCGTTGAGTGGAAGCCACAATCTTTTCCCTGTGAATTGATGAGTTTGTCTAATGAAAAAGGAGTTCGTCTTCGCGCAACGGTTTCTGAATTTGGTCCAGTGCTTTTTTCTAAGATTTTAGGGTTGAATGATACCCAGTCGGGAGTTGTGTCGTTAGTGTTTAAATATTCCGATGATCGATCATTGCCTTTATTGGATTTAAGGATTTTAAGAAAGTATTGCAGTATTGTACCAACGAAGGAAAAGAAGAAATTAAAAAGGAATACGGAGCCATAAGTACCGCTTCTGCATCTACCATCTTACGGAAAATTATTGAAGTAGAAGAGCAAGGAGCTGATCTGTTTTTTGGAGAAACTTCCTTTGATGTAAATGATTTACTACGGATAGACGATAACGGTAAAGGCTATGTGCATATCGTTCGATTGGTAGATATTCAGGATAAACCTAAATTGTTTAGCACCTTCATGCTATGTTTACTTGCAGAAATTTATCAGGCATTCCCAGAGGAAGGCGATTTGGAGCAGCCTAAGTTGGTTATCTTTATTGATGAAGCTCATCTCATTTTTAAAGAGGCAAGCAAGGCGTTGATGGATCAATTGGAAAGTATAATTAAGTTGATTCGATCGAAAGGTGTCGGTATTATCTTCTGTACACAAAGTCCGGTGGATGTACCGGCTGCAATTCTTGGTCAATTGGGATTGAAAGTGCAACATGCATTACGTGCATTTACGGCAGCAGATCGTAAAGCGATTAAACTGGTCGCCGAAAATTATCCGATCACTGAATTTTATGATGTGGATACGTTGATCACTGAATTGGGAATTGGAGAAGCCCTGATTACATGTCTTTCAGAAAAAGGGACGCCATCGCCTTTGGTGCATACTTTCCTAGAAGCACCAAAATCGCGTATGGATGTATTAACCCCAGATGAGCAAGATGACTTGTTAAATAAGTCTACAATGGTGAAGAAGTACAATCAAGCTATCGATCGTGAAAGTGCCTATGAGATGTTGTTAAAAAGTTAGAGTCTGTTGAGCAGAAGGATAAGGCGGAAGAAAAGGTGGTAGAAAAGAAATCTACTAAGGCTAAGAAAGAAGAAAAGTCGGTGATTGGTGAAGCTGTTGATAGCACCGTTGGGCGCCAAGTTGCGCGTACTTTGGCTCGGGAAGTGACCCGCGGTTTATTGGGGGTGCTGGGAATAGGGACTACCAAGAGCGGTAAAAAATCCTGGTTTTAACAAAAGAAGATGTTTTTTGAAGACGATGAAATCATTGGCGAACAGTTAATTATCATGGGTGAACATCGTTTTTTTTTAGGTTAATCCGATTCAGCGTCTGTTTATACCCGTTCAGCTATCAATTCGCTGAGGTCAAGTTTTATTGATAGATTCGCATCAGTCTGCTTTTATTGAGAAGAAAGGTCTTGAAGAAAAAATAATTTTCTTGCTTTTCGAACGCACAAAGTTTTATCAGCATATGGGTCATTTACATGATATCATTGTGGAGCAAGGGCGAAAAATTGAACCCATATTTATTTCGTTGAGAGAAAGTATCTATAAAGAAGAAAGAAATTTATTGATCAATATTTTGAAGGAAAGCATGGAGAATGGAGAGATTCGATTTTCCGATGCAAGTAGGTTAGCGGATGTTTTTTTAAAAGTGTCAGATAACAAACCCAATCAAAGTCAACACATTAGTCATACTGATACGAAGTTAATGAATGGAACACGAGAAGATTCAATTCTAGAGGACATTCGATTTACGACCCGACTTATCATTTCCGGAATAAGTGCACGAATTTAGCTTAACAATTCTTTGTTTATAAAGCATTTTAATAGCTTTAGTTGATATAAGTCCTTGTTCTATTTTCATACCATTCGTATGAAGGGACATCACTTTAAATCCGGGATCAGTAAATTAGTAATTTATCAGATGTTGCTTCGTGTTTTTTCTAATGCGAATGGATTAAATAAATCTTATGGAACGATTGCTGAAAATGGTTGTGGTAAATTCAATGACATTGATTTAAAAGTTTTAAAAAGCTTACGAGAATTTGGTGTTTCTCATATTTGGTTTACTGGAATTTTAGAGCATTCTTCTCTTTCGGCTTATGATGAATTTGGTATTCATTCGGATGATCCGCATATTGTAAAAGGAAGAGCAGGATCTCCTTATGCCATTCGTGATTATTATGATGTAGATGCGGATTTGGCGGTCAACGTAGAAAAGCGAATGAAGGAATTTGAAGAAATGATTCAACGTACGCATGAATGTAAGTTAAAAGCCATTATCGATTTTGTTCCAAATCACGTGGCACGATCTTATCATTCTGATATGAACCCGGGGAAGAAAAAGGATTTTGGTGCCGATGACGATACCTCTCAACTTTTTAATTCGCAAAACGATTTTTTGTATTTACAACATGAAACTTTTATTTCTCCTTCCGATTATTTACCCTTGGATGGTGCGGAATTACCAAGCGTGTATACTAAATTCGAGGAGTTTCCTGCAAAGGTGACGGGTAATGATGTGTATTCGTCGCATCCAAGTTCTAACGATTGGTTCGAAACAATAAAAATAAATTTCGGCGTAGATCCCAAGCCGCCACATGATTGTTTTTTTGAACCGATTCCATCTTCTTGGATAAAGTTGCTCGATATTATTCTGTATTGGTGCGAGAAAGGCGTAGATGGATTTAGATGTGATATGGCCGAAATGGTGCCCGCCGAATTTTGGGAGTGGATTATTCCTTGCGTGAAAACAAAGTATCCTAAAGTTGTTTTTATTGCAGAGATTTATAAACCGGATTTGTACGAACATTATTTAGAAAAGGGGTATTTTGATTTTCTCTATGATAAAGTGAACCTTTATGATACCTTAGGTGGAATCATTCGAGGATATAATTCTGCTGATGATATTTCACATTGTATTCGTAGTGTAGAAAAATTTTCTGAACGAATGCTTTCTTTTATGGAGAATCATGACGAAGAAAGATTAGCTTCTCGTTTTTTTGCTTCGAATCCGTTTGCCGGCATTCCTGCCATGGTAGTTACGGCTTGCATTTCGAAGGGGCCCGGATGATTTATTTTGGTCAGGAAGTAGGAGAGGATGCTAAAGATGTAGTGGGTTTTGCTGGCGATCGAGGACGAACTTCGATCTTTGATTATTGTTCGGCCCCTGAGTTACAGAAATGGTTTAATAAAGGAAGGTGTGATGGTGCATTTCTTTCTGACGAGCAGAAAACATTGCGAGATACGTATTCATTGTTATTAAATTTTGTTTCGAAAAGTGATGCGATTCATCATGGTGGATTGTACGACTTGCAATTTGCGAATCGCCATCATCAAAGTGAAGGATTTGATGAAAAATTCCATTTTGCTTTTTTACGACACAGTAAGGAAGAGAAATTACTAGTGGTCGTAAATTTTAATAAAGAAACAGAATATCAAACTTATATTCGTATCCCTAAGGATGCGCTTGCCTGTATGGGAGTAGATATGCAGAAAAAGTTTAACTTTACAAGTGTATTGGGAGGTGAAGTGTTGGCGAATCTTACCTCTGACGAACTCTACAAGGAAGGAAATCGTTTCGTGGGACTTCAATTAAAATTATTGCCGAATAGTGCCTATATTATTCGTATCCATTAAATCAAAAGTATATGCCAAAACAAGGTACTAAAAATCCATTTAACATGGTCGTTCTAGTCGCGGCCCTAGGTTATTTTGTAGATATCTATGACTTGCAATTGTTCAATGTTGTAAGCAAGGATAGTTTGCGTGGTATTGGAATTTTGGATCCGGCTGTTATTGATCGTTATGATTATTTGTTGTTTCTCTGGCAGATGTGCGGAATGTTGATTGGCGGATTACTCTGGGGAATTTTGGGCGATCAGAAAGGTAGAATGTCGGTTCTCTTCGGATCGATTTTAATTTATTCTTTAGCAAATGTTGCCAATGCTTTTGTGGTTGATTTAACTCAATATAGTATTGTCCGATTTATTGCTGGTGTTGGATTAGCAGGTGAATTGGGAGCTGCCATTACGCTGGTGTCTGAAATTATGCATCGCGAGAGTCGAGGTTATGGAACATTGATCGTGGTTACGATGGGTGCATTAGGTGCGGTGGCCGCTGCGTTGATCAGTAATAATCCATTTGTAATTTTTGGATTGCAACCTTGGCAGATGGCTTATATTATTGGCGGGGTGCTCGGACTCGTTTTGTTACTCCTAAGAGTGAGTACATATGAGTCAGGTATGTTTGAACACATGAAGCATAATAATCAAATTAAGAAAGGAAATTTCTTTATGCTGTTCAATAATCGCGAACGTTTCAAAAAGTATTTGGCTTGCATCTTAGTCGGACTTCCCGTTTGGTTTTGTATCGGAATCTTGATTAAGTTCTCTGATAAATTTGCTGCCTTAGTAGAAGTCGTAGGAGATGTGAAGGTAGGTTACGCAATCATGTATGCTTACCTAGGTTTGTCTGTCGGAGATTTGATCAGTGGTTTGTTAAGTCAGTTATTAAAGAGTAGGAAGAAAGTGGTAATTGCTTATTTGTTGTTTACCATTGTCCTCGTTTTTGTGTTTCTTTTTGCAAAAGGATTAACCGCTAATTCCTATTATTTTCTTTGCTTTCTTTTAGGATGTGCTACTGGATATTGGGCCTTGTTTGTGACCATTGCATCTGAACAATTTGGAACCAATATTCGTGCAACAGTAACTACTACTGTTCCTAATTTTGTAAGAGGTGCTGTTGTGCCAATTATACTTGGTTTTAAAACATTAGAGAGAAGTATGGGTGCAGTGAATAGTGCTTTAGTAGTAGGTGGCATTTGCATCTCGCTCGCTATGATTGCAATATTCAGTTTAAAGGAAACGTTTTCTAAAGACCTCGATTATATTGAAATATCGAAGAAAAGGACATTAGTTATTGGTGCTTCTACGAATCCATCGCGCTATTCTTTTCTAGCCATAAATCGATTAAGAGAGCACGGACATCCTGTTTATGCCTTGGGATTAAAAATAGGTAGAGTAGGAGATGTTGATATTTTACTGAACATAAGTTTTTCAGGATATCCATACCGTTACTTTGTATGTAGGTCCAAGCCATCAAGAAAATATTCGAGATTATGTGATTAGTCTGGAACCTAAAAGAGTAATTTTTAATCCCGGAACAGAAGATCTTCTTTTTCAATCCATGTTAAAAAATGCCGGAATCCCTTTTGAAGAAGCTTGTACATTAGTAATGCTAGGGACGGGTCAATATTAGCGATTAAATGTAACTATTTGGGCTTTAATTCGTATTAAGGTCAAAATATATCAATTTTAAGGTCAAATTATTTCAATATTGAGCAGTAAATGTATTATTTTTGATCTTCAAATTAGTTACTAATATCCATAAAATGGAACTTCAAAAGGAAATTATTGATTTTTTAAGTAAAAATCCGACTGTTTCTTCAAAGGAAATTTTTGATGGGATATTTTGGAGTTATTCAACATTGAAAAGAGCTTTAGTAGAATTAGAAAGTGAACAATTGATTTCAAAAATTGGGAAAGGGCGCGGAACTAAATATAGCATTAGTGAAATCTATGGATTATTTTCAAATGTGAATCTTGAGACTTATTTTTTACAAGAGGTTGATGAAAGAAATATTCAAGCGGGTTATAATTTTAAATAAAAATGTCAACTAAGGAATATGAATTGGAATTTGAAAGATTGGCTATTGATCTTAGTTGGAAATCGTCGCAAATAGAAGGAAATACCTATTCATTACTTGAAACCGAAAGATTGTTAAATGAGAAACAAACCGCTGCCGGAAAATCGAAGGATGAAGCGGTGATGCTTTTAAATCATAAGGCTACTTTGGATTTCTTATTGGAACATCGAGATTTTGTGCAGCTTTTAAATATTCGAAAAATAGAAGACCTGCATTTAATGTTAACTAGAGATTTAGGTGTACCTACACATATTCGAAATAGGAAAGTTGGAATAACAGGAACGAAATATACTCCTTTAGATAATTCACATCAAATTGAGGAAGCTATGTTTGAGTTATGTAAACTCATCAATGCAAAGGAAAATATTTTTGAAAAAGCATTCTTAGCGCTTGTTCTTGTTTCTTACATACAACCATTTGTGGATGGAAATAAACGAACAGCGAGAATTTTAAGTAATGCTATTTTGATTAACTATAATTTCTGTCCAATTTCTTTTCGAACGGTCGATTCAATCGACTATAAAAAAGCATTGCTGGTGTTTTACGAACTGAATAATGTAAGTGCATTTAAAAAAATATTTATTGAACAATTCGAGTTTGCTGTGGATACTTATTTTTAGCTTCTAGCTTCTAGCTTCTCCATCTCCCATCTCCCATCTCCCATCTCCCATCTCCCATCTCCCATCTAAAATCTCAACGTAAACTCCGTTCCTACATTCGACGTGGAATCAACAAGGACTTCGATTTTATGACATCCTGCAATGGTTTTCACGAGCGGTAAGCCTAATCCATACCCATCCGCTTTGTTTTTATTGAGTCGTTTGAATCGATCAAAAATTCCGGTGATATCTGTTTTGTCAATTCCAATTCCACTGTCCTTAATTTCAATTTGAAATCTACCGTCTTTGACACGTGTATAAATGTCGATGCTTCCACCATCTTTGTTATACTTTATGGCATTGTTGATCAAATTCGTCATCATGGTAAATAGCAAAGTGCGATTGCATTGGGTGATGGTGTAGTCGTCGTAAAAGTATTTGTGGAGCGTAATGTTCTTTTCTGTTAATCGCTCTTCAATTTCTTCAAGCACTTCGTCCATCAATTCAATGGAGCCAATGGTGTCTTGCTTGAGGTATTGATCGTTTTCAATTTTTGAAATTAATAATAATGCTTTAATGATTCTACTCATTCGATTCAAAGTGCGTTGTGAATCGGAAAGTTTTATCATTAATTCATCAGATACATTTTCTTCGTTGATGATGTTTTCTAAGCGATTTTGTATGATGCTGATGGGTGTTTGCAGTTCAAGAGATACATTGCTGATGAATTCTTTTCCCCGATTTGAAAAGTATCTTTCAGTTTATTCATCATTTCATTGATGCGATTGTCGAGTTGATTGAATTCTGCCGTTGAACTGGGAATAGGGGTAAAATTGAACGAAGAAGGAGACGGGACCGGTAGTAATTTTTTACTGATGATATTATTGAGTGGTTTTAAAAGTACACGAGTGAAAGCAATATCGATGAATAATGAAATTAAAATTACTGCCAACATCATCACTAATAAAAATCGTTGGATAATCGATTTTAATTCGTCAATAGTACTTATTCCTTCTCCAATATTGAGCTCATACATCTGATTGTCGTAAAGGAATGGGCGACGAATGATACGATGTTGTAATTTTCTCCTTCAATTCTCCACGTTTCATTTCTAATATCCGTTGCTTGATGCATTTTTAACGGATCCGTGATAGGGTAGATGGCTACAAATTCTTCTTTTAAAATATTGTAACTTTCAAAACTGCAATCTTGTTCCCGAACAATGTCTGCGATGCTTCCCCTCTTTACCGTAAGTAAGATTCGTTCACTGCGTGCCACTAACCTTTTGTCGATATGCTCATATACAATTTTCTCTACCAACAAGGGAAGTAGAGTCATAAAAGCTAAAATGATGAGCGCTTTGGATACGGCATTATATAACGCAAACTTGACCTGAATGGTCAATGATTTTTTTTGAGGTGTTTTAGTTGTGAGCAAAAGATTAAGCGTTTACTCTATACCCTACACCTCGAACAGTTTCAAACCAATCTACACTCGATTGCGTCGATAATTTTTTGCGTAAATTTTTTACGTGTACATCAATGTAATTCGATTCATAATCGTCTTCTAAAACATCTCCCCAAATATGTTCGGTAAGTTGGATGCGTGTTAATACTCGGTTCTTATGTAAAGCAAGGTAATGCAATAAGTCAAATTCTTTTTTAGTGAGATTAATGCTATTGCCTTTGCAATGTACCGTTCGATTTTGAATGTCGATGTCGAAGTCGTGAATGCTCATTACATTGGACTTGAGACCGTGCTTGCGGCGTAAAATGGCTTGCATCCTACTATGTAATTCAGCCAATGAAAATGGTTTTGCGATGTAATCATCAGCTCCTAAATCAAGACCGGTAATCTTGTCTTCCACTTCGCTACGCGCTGTTAAAACAATAAAAGCAGATTCGATCCCGGCTTTTTTCGATTCTCTTAATAAATCTAAACCATCCATATCAGGTAACCCTAAGTCGAGAAGCACAAAGTCATAAGAGTTGGCGTGAATCTTATCGGATGCGCTTTTTCCATTAAATGCTACATCACAATTTAAATTTTGTCGGGAAAGATAAATTTCCATCTCGTGCGACAAGGAGCGTTCGTCTTCTACAATTAGTACGTTCATAACCGAATAAATTTTTTTTGGATTCCTTTACTCTCTGTACATTAATGCTACAAAGATAGGAAACGCAAATGTAAATGAGCTATATGAAGTTTTGAGGAGTTATTGTGAGACTTTCTATAAATCAAGCTGATAGCACTCATCAACAGCTTCTAAAACGACATGGCAGGCCGCTAATAATTCCGCTTCTGTAATCGTGAGCGGGGACAAATACGAAGTCGGTTTGCCGCAAAAAGGAACCAATCTGTGATGATACCATTTTTTACCGCAAGCAGCAATCACTCGTTGTGCAAATTCATCCGAAGGAAAAACAAGTGCCAACAGCATCCCTTTTCCTCTGATAGATTGTATGGCAGGATGTACTAATGTTTTTCTGACAACGGATTCTAATTTCGGAATGCGCTCTTCAGTTTTTAATGATTGAATAATATCAAAGGTGGCCAAGGAAGCGGCACAACAAACTGCGTTTCCTCCAAAGGTGGTTATATGTCCGAGTACTGGATTATCGCTTAACGAATCCATAATTTTTTTCGAACTCATGAATGCCCCAATGGGCATACCACCACCCATTCCTTTAGCGACAACTAGAATGTCAGGAATAATTCCTACACCTTGAGATGCAAAGAAAGGTCCGGTGCGTCCAAATCCTGTTTGAATTTCATCTACAACTAACAATGCACCTACTTCAGTACACCGCGACCGTAAGTCTTGCAAGAATGTTGGATCTACCACTTCAGCGCCAGCTTCGCCTCGAAATAACTCAACAAACACTGCGGCTGTATCCAAGTCGATGTTTGTTAATTCTTGATGGTTGCCAGATGTAAGATGAAATACATCTGGTAATAGTGGATAAAAAGGCACACTGAAATATTCATTGCTCATTAAACTCAATGCTCCATTGGTAGAACCATGATACGCATCTTTAAATGAAAATATTTTTTTTCTACCAGTATATCTTCTTGCTAATTTAATAGCACCTTCAATGGCTTCTGTTCCGCTGTTGGTGAAGTAAACACTATCGATAGATGAAATGATACTTGCTAATTTTGCGGCTAGCTTTACTTGTGGCGATTGAATGAATTCGCCATACACCATCAAGTGCATATACTTTTCAAGTTGAGCGTGGATGGCTTCAATTACTTTTGGGTGACGATGGCCCACATTGCTCACCGAAATTCCGCTGATCAAATCAAGCCATTTTTCTCCGTTGGTACCATAAAGATAAAGTCCTTCTGCTTTTTCTACTTCTAGTCCAAGCGGACTCGGACTTGTTTGTGCTACATGTCGCAGGAAAAGTTGTCGCACAGGCTGCTGTGTCATGCTAATGAACTTAAAGCTTCTTCAATGGCACGGATCTTCGCTTCTGCATCGGCTTTTTCTTTTGCTCTGCTGCCAAGATCTCAGGTTTTGCATTCGAAACAAAACGTTCGTTATTTAATTTGCCCATCACTGATTTTAAAAATCCTTGTGTGTAGATTAAATCATCTTTCAATTTTTTAAGTTCGGCTTCTTTGTCAATGTTTTCACTCATCGGAATGAAACATTCCAAATCACGAACAACAAATGGAAAGGTATTTTCAGGCTTGTCGTTCACTGAAGTGATTGCCGATAAATTTCCAAGCTTGATAATCGCATCTTTAAAAATAGATAAGGTAGCATTAGATCCATTGGAGCGAATACTCAACGCCAATGCTTCCTTCGGACTCAATCCCTTGCTCTGACGGAAATTTCGAATCTCTCCGATTAGATCCGCTGCTAGTGGAAATGCTTTTAATACTTCTTCATTTCCGGCCACAATTTTTGGCCATTTTGCAATGATAATATCATCGCCCTTTGTCCTTTCTTTTACCAAATGCCATAACTCTTCAGAGATAAACGGCATGAAAGGATGAATGATGATTAATATTTTTCAAATAAAGTAATCGTGGCAGTAAGCGTAACTTCATCGATCGGCTGTTGGTAGGCCGGTTTGACTAACTCTAAATACCAAGAGCAGAAATCATCCCAAACCAATTTGTAAGTACTCATCAATGCATCCGAGATTCGAAGTTTTTCGTAATGATCATTAATCTCCACTAAAGATTCATTGATGCGTGCCTCCAGCCAGGTTATTGCTACTTTGTTTACATCAGGTTGTGGGATGGAATTATTTACTTCCCATCCATTCACCAATCGGAATGCATTCCAAATTTTATTGCTGAAATTTCTTCCTTGCTCACATAAACTTTCATCAAACAATAAATCATTTCCTGCAGGCGATGAAAGCAACATTCCTACACGAACACCATCGGCACTAAACTTATTAATTAATTCGAGCGGGTCCGGTGAATTTCCCAAGGACTTACTCATCTTACGACCTTGCTTATCGCGTACGATTCCGGTAAGATAAACATTGTTAAATGGTTTTTTTCCTCTGTATTCATAACCAGCCATAATCATTCTCGCGATCCAGAAAAATAAAATTTCTGGAGCTGATACTAAATCGTTGGTAGGGTAGTAGTAGCTGATGTCTTTGTTGTTTGGATCTTTAAATCCATCAAATACCGAAATAGGCCACAGCCAGGAGCTGAACCAGGTATCCAAAACATCTTCATCTTGACGGATATCCTTCGCCGTTATAGAAGAGTTATCAGGTTGGAATAATTCTAATGCTTCTTCGGCGGTTTTGGCTACCACATAATTTCCATTGTTATCATACCATGCCGGAATACGTTGTCCCCACCATAACTGACGAGAAATACACCAATCGTGAACGTTTTCCATCCAATGACGGTAAGTATTCACGAATTTTTCAGGATGCAATTTCACTTCACCATCCATCACTGCATCAAGCGCCGGTTTTGAAAATTCTTTCATCTTCACAAACCATTGCAGACTCAAGCGCGGCTCAATTACGGCATCGGTACGCTCGCTGTAACCTACTTTGTTGGTGTAGTCTTCAACTTTAACGACCAAGCCCATCTCGGTCAAATCTTTTACAATTTTCTTGCGCACCACAAAACGATCTTCACCGATATAAAACCCGGCTGCATCGCTCATCGTTCCATTGGGGTTCAATGTATCGATCACTTCTAGTTTGTGTTTCTTTCCTAAATTGTAGTCGTTGATATCGTGTGCCGGAGTCACTTTCAAAGCACCTGTTCCGAATTCCATCAGGATATATTCATCGAAAATAATAGGCACTCTGCGATTCACCATTGGAATAATCGCATACTTTCCTTTCAGGTGCGCATAGCGAGGATCTTCCGGGTGAACGCAAACGCCAGTGTCACCTAATATGGTTTCGGGTCGTACGGTAGCGATGGTAATCGTCGACTTGGTATCGATCTTTTTTTGTACCGCTGCTTTATCGTTCGCATCAAATTCTTCATTCGCATCTACCAACACATACTGAACATACACCAGTTTCGACTGAACCTCTTTATGAATAACTTCTTCGTCGCTTACCGCAGTAAGTCCGGCCGGATCCCAATTCACCATGCGCATACCACGGTAGATATATCCTTTCTTATACAAATCGATAAACACATCAATCACCGCTTCACTCAAATCATCTTCCATGGTGAACCGTGTACGATCCCAATCACAAGAAGCGCCTAATTGTTTAAGCTGTTCTAAAATTATTCCGCCGTATTTCTCTTTCCACTCCCAGGCATACTTTAAAAATCTTCACGACTCAAATCGGCTTTCTTAATTCCCTTCTCGCGTAACATCTGCACCACCTTTGCTTCTGTAGCAATCGAAGCATGATCAGTACCGGGCACCCAACATGCATTCTTTCCGAGCATACGGGCGCGACGAATCATCACATCTTGCAACGTATTATTCAACATATGTCCCATATGCAAAACGCCCGTCACATTTGGCGGTGGAATTACGATGGTATAAGGTTCGCGCTCATCGGGAACAGATCTAAAATAACCTTGTTCCATCCAGTAGGCATACCACTTTTTCTCGGCTGATTCGGATTGAAATGTCTTTGGAATTTCCATGCTAATTACTCTTCTCTTCATTTAATAGGGTGCAAAGATATAAAACGCTTGTGGGTGAGATGCCTCAAAAGAGTCGTTTATTCGGATAATTCGGTTATTTTTGGAGCTGATCCTATGAAGATAAACCTTACTGCTCGCATATTTATCGGTATGTTACTTGGTATTCTTGTCGGTTATATTTACCGAGAAATGAACCCCGATCCTGCTGATTTTAACAAGTTTGCCGAAAATATCCAGATCCTGAGTGATATATTTCTGCGCTTAATAAAAATGATTATTGCCCCCTTGGTATTCAGTACCTTGGTGTATGGAATTGCTAAGGTCGGCGATTTTAAAAGTGTAGGAAGAATAGGGATTAAGACCTTGCTTTATTTTCAAGGGGCCACCATTTTAGCCTTGACTTTAGGTCTAGTGTTGGTTAATATTTTTGAGCCTGGATTGGTGATGAATTTACCGCTCCCTACCGAAGAGTTGAGCGATGGAATCAGCAAAGGAGCTCCGTCATTCAGAGAATTTATTACACATGTGATTCCAAAAAGTGTAGTGGAAGCGATGGCCAACAATGAGATATTACCCATTGTCGTATTCTCTATTTTCTTTGGGATTGGCACAGCTGCCATGGGGGACAAAGCAAAGTCGATTGTAAATGCAATGGATGCTTTAGGACATATCATGTTCAAGGTAACAAATTATGTAATGCTGTTTGCTCCATTCGGTGTTTTTGGTGCCATTGCAGCAGTGGTTGCAAAGCAAGGATTAGGAATTATAGGTGGCTATATTTATTTAATTGCATGTTTTTATTTTGGATTGCTCTTTTTTGCTTTTGTCATTTTAGGCGCAATATGTTTTTTCTTAAAAATACCATTCATCAAACTTTTAAAGGAAATTCGCGAACCCATTTTATTGGCATTCTCTACGGCATCTTCCGAATCAGCATTTCCAAAAACAGTAGAAGCACTGGAGAAATATGGTTGCAGCACAAGAATTATTTCCTTCGTACTTCCATTGGGTTATTCGTTTAACCTAGATGGGTCCATCATGTACATGACTTTCGCCACCGTATTTATTGCAATAGGCCTACGGCATCGACATGACCATCTCACAAGAGATCACGATGATGTTGATGTTGCTGGTGACGAGTAAAGGAATGGCCGGTGTGCCCAGAGCAAGTTTAGTGGTAATAGCAGGAATGCTGAGTGCGTTTAATATTCCAGAAGCAGGATTACTTTTATTATTAGGAATCGATCAATTACTTGACATGGGTCGTAGCGCAACAAACGTGGTAGGAAATGCAGTAGCAACGGCGGTGGTTTGTAAGTGGGAAGGGGAGCTGAAACAATAGGTTGCGAATTACGAATTTATACGAATGTACGAATTACGAATCCACTAATCCGCCAATCCACCTTATGAAATATCGCAATCACCATCTCGAGTCGAGAGGCTTTGAGATCACCAACTCTCCATCTTGATAACAAACAGGACACCAACTTACCAACTTACGAATTTGCCAACTTGCCAATTAAAACTCTTTTCGGAGTGAAAAACTGGTAGTAAGAATAATTTTACTTGCGAGTTAAGAGATAATTATGGTTGCCTAAAATCTCTTGTCCTTGATTGTCTAGTTTTTTCAAGATGGAATCGCTAATTACTTTATAATTAAGAGGCGGTAATTCTTTAACGGCGGATAGTTGAAGTATTGTGGAAACGCTATCTGTGGCTGTTAGTCGGGTAAAAGTACCCGAGCGAAGGAAAACGGAATCTGGATTTGTTTTTCCCATATAAGTCTCCGTTAGGAAATAACTTAGACTATCGTTGTTAAGTACTAAATTTGTTTTTATCCCCATGCAATCGGCGCATGGTAAAATTCCTTCAAAAGTAAATTCTGCTGCGGTTGGAGTTAGCCCATCAAAAAAATCGGTTTCTACGGTGTCGACAGTAACAGTAGCATTTTGTGTGTTTCGAGTACAAGCACTATTTTGAAGTAAGCCTAGGAGGGCTATACTCCATATAATTTTTTTCATTCTTAATTGATTTGATAGAGCAAAATACAAAAAAAAATTTACCCTGCAATTTTATTTTATTCGGTGTACGTAACTTTTAGAGAGCCACTGCTGATAGTTTTGTTTAATCCAAGCGGACTTTTTAGAGTTCCACTAAAATTAGCTTCCAACACATTAGTACTCGTATTGTTCGATAAGATCACAAGTGTTGCTGGATTTCCATTGGTGCTTTCCCAAGCCATTCCGAGTTGATCGGTATGTAAAATATGATTGGAATCTGACGTCATAGAATATGTTCCGGGCATTACATTATCTAACTCCATCGTGAAAGTTTCTCCCGTTAGCGCGATTCCATTAACTGTCATAACACTGCTTTGGTCACCGAACAAGCTCGCATTTGCACAAGTTTGTGTCCCGCCTGAAGTCCATTTTAAATGACCGTTTGGTAATTCGCAGTTGTCAGTAAGGACTGCCGGGAGCAATTCTTTTTGCTTTTCGCAGGCGGTCAATATTGAAAAAGAAAAGGGCAGCAATACAAATTGTATTTTTCATATATAAGAGATGTTTATTTCTTTTTAAAGAGGCCGTTCATCGCATCCTTTGCCTTCTTTTCTGCTTCTTTCTTGAGTCTTTCTTTTTCTGCTTTTACTTTTTCTTCAGCTTCTTTTTTCAATCTTTCTTTTTCTGCGTTTACTTTATCCTCAGCTTCTTTTTCAATCGGTCGGCTTCTTCTTTCGCTTTATTTTCAAGCTCTTCTTTCTTTTGATTGATTTCTTCTTTGACTTTATCTTTAGCAGCATCAATGATATTTCCTGTTGTCGATTTTAAATCCGTACTCACTGTAGGTTTTGTGACTGTTCCACCCATCAATAAATTTAATTTCACATTTTCGGCCATACTTAAGTTGGCTCCTTTTGAGTTTGCACTGGAGATGAGTCCGCCGATTGCACTGCTTGCTGCTCCTGGTAGTTTGGAAGTTGGGATGTTCATTCCCAACGTATAGTCGATGGTTTGATCGAAACCTGTACTTCCTTGAACCGTTGTTGGTATTCCTACTAAATTCACATCAAAAGGTTTCACGATGGCTCTGCCATTTTCGATGGTATAACTAAAATTAACATTTTTCACAGGAAGTTGCTTGAATTGATCGAGCTTAAGTGTTTCTGCTACTTTCAATAGAGGACCAAAACTATTGATCACAACCGACTCTGTATTTAATTTTCCTTCTCCTGACATGGAGTTCAAGTCAGGTTCCATATGCTCATTCAACTTAGTTTTGATGTTAAGTGTAGTTGAGAATTTACCCGTTGCATTTTGGGCGATGGGTGCCATCTTCCTCACCGACTCAAAAGCATTCACTGTTTGTTGAATATCAAATCCAGTGATGTTCATATCAAAGGCCATGTTCGCTGATTTGCGCTCGGGGGTGGCGTACGATCCACTCATCTTCATAGATCCAGAAAGTGTATTGAAACTTAGATTTTCCATGTTGATGGCTTGATTACGGATAACTACTTTTCCACTGACATTATCTAAAACTAAATTATCATAAAGCAATTTAGCGACGGCTACATTAGTTGTAAAATCTATGTTCGCTGGAACTTCAATAACAGACATAGGAGTAGTATCCGTTGCAGCTGTTGTGGTTGATGACGAACTGCCACCGTTCATTGCAACTAAATCCAGTAAGCGGCTATTAATATTTAGACTTCCTTTGAGTGTTTCTTTTTTAATAACGTAAGCCAATAAATTATCTAATCGGCCATCGGCACGAACATCGCTTTTGCCGAGCATTGCATCAAAATTATTAAGTTCCACAAATCGTGGATTGAAAGTCAATTTTACTTCGTTTAAGTCGTAACCTTGTGTACTTTCTTTCGTGTTATATTTAAAATTATTCAATTGAATGAGTCCATCGGCTTGAAAATCTTCATATCGTTCTTGATCAATGGCCGACATTCTTCCATTAATATTCACATCTGCCTTTAACATTCCACTCATTGTTGTTCCTTCATCCAAAGGAACGACCTTACTGATGCTTGCAAAATTGATATTTCCTTTTAAACTTCCTTTAATGTCGGCATCACTTACTGGAGTACGCACGCTTAGCTTAGCGTCAAAAGGTTGGTTGCCTAATTCCACATGCAATTGTTGTAAATCAATCATTGTATGATCGGGTACACCATCTGCATTTTTAATATCTAAATTTAATTGAACATTATTTATTGCAACAGGCAAAGAAGGATATTGGAAATTTCCGTTTTGTACTTTTAGATTAACTCCAAATCCGGGCATCTGCTTTTCATTGTATGTCCCTTTCACAAAAGCTTTCAAGGCCAGTGTTCCCGATGATTTCACCTCCTTAAATCCATCTCTAAATACGCCGGGAATCATCGACATAAAATTCTTAAAATCATTTTGACGCGCTTCAAATTTCATGTCCATCGTTATATCATCAGTCGGCATGGCCAACCAGCCGTCTATTCCTAAAACAAGTTCATTCAAAGCAATTTCATTTTCTTTAAAGGTAAATTTCATATTGGGCATGTCCATGTCTAAATCTATTTTCAAGGCAGTCCTTGCTCGATGCAAATATTTAACGCCCCCAAACCATAAATTGGTTTGTTCAATATTGGTTTGCGTGCTCAATACAAATAGATCTTGTGTGAAATCACCTTTGCCTGAATGATTAAAATCGTTCATCAGCATATTGAAATCCATACTCGCATCTTCATAAGAAATCATTCCGTTAGAAATGCTGTACGAGCGTAATGCTACTTTGAACTTCGAAGGTTCTCCACTTCCTTCAGATGCTGTTGTATCTGGTTTAGCAATATCCCAGTTCGCTTTTCCATCTTTCAACACGATGAGATGAATGCGTGGTTGATTTAACTTCACCGACTTGATATCAATTTGTCCGCCGCCAATTACACTCATGATGTCTATCGTAAGTGAAAGTTGTTTCATTCCGGCTAATGTATCGCCAACAAAGGTGCCTGATTCACTACGCTCAATCCATTGAGTTCAATGCTTAAGTTAGGGAAGCTTTTAAAAATAGTGAGATCGTAACTGCTAAAATCCACTTTTGCATTAATGCTTTTGTTGATTTCTTCCTTGACCATCGTCTCAATTTTTCCTTTGTACATGATGGGTAAAATGAAAGCTGCTGCTAGGAGCAAAACGATAAATGATCCTAAGCCAATAAGTATTTTCTTTAACATGAAGGGATGTGTTTAATCTACAACGCAAAAATCGGAAGAAAAAGTGCCGAGTTGGACCGAAAAAGAAATGTTTTTGAGAATGGTTTTTAACAATTTCAACCTTCCATCTTCGCTATTTTATTTCGGAGCCAATGATCGGCTAAAACGATGGCACACATAGCTTCCACAATGGGAACCGCGCGCGGCAAAACGCAAGGATCGTGTCGGCCTTTACCGGCTAAGGTGACCTGTTTCCTTCTTTGTCAACGGTTTGTTGGGCCATCATTAGGGTAGAAACTGCTTTAAATGCCACGTTAAAAACGATATCGGCACCGTTACTGATGCCGCCTTGCACGCCACCACTATGGTTGGTGATGGTTTTGAAGCGAGGATGACCTCTTCGATCAATTTCAGCGGCAAAAGCGTCGTTGAATTCACTTCCTTTTAATTTGGTGCCTTCAAATCCGCTTCCAATTTCAAATCCTTTTGCAGCATTGATGCTCATCATCGCCGCCGCTAAATCGGCTTGCAGCTTATTAAAAACAGGTTCGCCCAAACCCGAAGGAACTTTTTTCGCAACGCAAGTGATCACTCCGCCAACGGTGTCACCATTGTTTCTAATTTTTTCAATGAGGGCAATCATTTTTTCAGCCGTTGCTTTTTCCGGACAACGTACTAAATTTTCTTCTGTCGATTCTAAATCGAGTTGCGTATAAGGAACCGTAACATGAATATCTGCCACACTACTCACATATCCTGAAATTTGAATATCGTGATGCGCCAATAAAAGTTTTGCAACAGCACCGGCCATCACTCGAGCTGCGGTTTCTCGTGCGGAGGAACGTCCGCCACCACGATGATCGCGGAAACCATATTTCTGATCGTAAGTAAAATCGGCATGACCTGGACGCCAGTTTTCTTTTACATGCTCGTAATCGTCGGGTCGTTGATCATTATTTTTTATAAAGAGTGCAATAGGAGCACCTGTACTTTTATCTTGAAAAACACCACTTAACACTTCGACTTTATCGGCTTCATTTCGAGGAGATGTGATTTCACTTTGTCCAGGGCGACGTCGGTTCAATTCTCGTTGGATGAATTCCAAATCAATTTCTAATCCTGCAGGACAACCATCAATCACCACACCAATACCAACGCCATGCGATTCACCAAAAGTGCTAATGCGAAATGCTTGTCCGAACGAATTACCTGCCATGGTGTAAAATTAGTCAATTATAGGATTTGATTTTACTTTTTTATGCCGTTAAGATTAATTATTTAGATTGAAGTATTATGGCATAATGCCGACCTACATAAAATAATATTTATCATTCAGACTAGTATTAATGTAGTGTCGGTATATAGAGCATCACAAAATCATTCATGAAATAATTATTTCCAATATCAAAATCTTTCACTTCTTCAATCGTAAATCCTTTTTTAAAGTAAAAGTTGATGGCTTTTAGATTGGTTCGATTCACGGTCAATCGAATTGTTTTTAGATCATGAATTGCATTGAAAACGTTATCAAAAAGAAATGCCCTAATCCTTTGCGGTGATGTTGTGTATCGATGTAAAACTTATGTAAGAAGTAATTTCCTTCTTCGGTTTGACTAAATGATAAATAACCAAGATCAGTTTTCTCATCCGATATAATAAAAAAGCGATGTCCATCCGTTAATTGTTGCTGCAAGGCTACTTCACTATACATCTTTTCAAGCATGTATTCAATTTGCTCCATGGAAATGATAGAAGGGTAGTGATCCATCCAAATTTTTCGGGCGAGGGAATGAATGATGGGTATATCAGAAGGTAAGGCTTCGCGTACTTGCATGCAGTAAAAATAGTGGAGTTGATTCTTTCAGCCTAGTTCTTTTTTGATTGCCGCTGGATTTACCACTTATCAATACGAATAATAACTTAAAAGAACTAAGCTGATACTTTCTTTTTGATCGATTTTGATGGTTTTTTTACAGCTGATTTTGCAATTGGTTTTATTTTTCCAGTCGCCTTATAATAAGCGATTATTTCACTTATTTTTTTTCTATCTTCATCATTCAATGGTGTTGATTTAACGAAGAAATCTATACCTTCTGGTTCTTTGACGTATCCCATTTTTCTAATTATTATTTTGGAAAATATTTTCTAATTAATTTCAATGCTTGTTGTGGGAAAATTATCATTTTGTTTCCACCAACATGCGTTGCTCCTAATGTTTTTTCATAATGATCCACCAGCTTTGTTTTGGATGTAAAAGATAAGAATTTTTGATGAAGAAAACCATAAAATGCTTCAGTTTTAGAATTGGAATTAGCATTTTATGTCAACACTAATCACCTTGGGCTTCGCGTACTTGCGCGCAGTAAAATTAGTGGATTCATCGCTTTCAACCCTTCTTATTTTGATTACACCCTTGTTTTCAATGCTAAAAATCCATCTTCCCACCCCAAATAGCATCCAAAGAAACCGTAATTTTGCGCCATGAATTTATTTACTGCTGAGGGGATATCGAAAGCCTTTAATGAGAAGCCATTATTTACGAAAATTGACATTTCTTTACAGGAAGGGCAGAAGATGGCGCTTATTGCGGCCAATGGGAGCGGCAAAACTACTTTAATGAAAATTATTGCCGGGAAGGAAGTTGCCGATGAGGGTATTGTTTCTTTTCGAAAAGATTTAAGGGTTGGGTATTTAGAGCAGGATCCTCAATTTCCACCCACGGCATCAGTGATGGATTGCATTTTTGAACCTGGACATCCTATTCTACATTCTATTGGAGAATACGAGCAACTCATTAATAGCGGAGAGGAAATTGATCCCGGTAAATTACAGATTGTGATGGATGCCATCGATTCGCTCAACGGCTGGGATTATGAAGCACGTGCTGCAGAAGTATTGGGTAAATTAGGAATTCATCAACTCGACAAAGAAACGAAGTTGATGTCGGGCGGACAAAAAAAGCGAATTGCCTTGGCGCGTTTACTCATTGATGATCACGATGTATTATTACTCGATGAGCCCACCAACCATCTCGACTTAGACATGATTGAGTGGTTAGAGCAATACATTAAGAGATTAAATAAATCCATCATTTTAATTTCCCATGATCGATATTTTTTGGACAATGTTTGCAATGTCATTGTTGAATTAGATGATAGCAATGTATATACGTACAACGGAAATTATGCGTATTACATGGAGAAGAAAGATGAGCGTGAAGAGCAAACGAAATCAACGGTCGACAAAGCACGAAATTTATACAAACGGGAATTAGAGTGGATGCGTCGCCAACCAAAAGCGCGAACTACGAAATCTAAATCGAGACAAGATTCATTTTACGATACCGAAAAAGTTGCTAAAGGAAAGCGATCCGAAGATAAATTGCAAATGACGATGCAAAATGAATCGATTGGGTAGTAAAATTCTCGAGTTAGAAAATGTTTGCAAGAGTTACGATGGAAAAGTATTGTTAAAGGATTTCTATTATACCTTCATCAAAGGTGAAAAAATTGGAATCATAGGTCGCAATGGCGCGGGTAAATCTACCTTGCTCAACATGATTATGGAGCTTGCCAAACCGGATAAAGGCAGAGTGAAAACGGGCGAAACAGTTGTGTTTGGTTATTATTCCCAGCAAGGCATGAATTTGCCTGAGGATAAGCGTGTGATCGATGTCGCAAAAGACATTGCTGAGTATGTAGAAACGGGAAATGGAAACTATATTGGAGTTTCTCAGTTCTTAAATCATTTCTTATTTACAGGAGCCAAGCAACACGTTTATGTTTCGAAGTTGAGTGGGGGTGAGAAGAAACGTTTGTATTTAATGACCATCCTTCTTAAGAATCCAAACTTCTTAATTCTGGATGAGCCCACTAACGATCTAGACATTGTTACCTTAAATATTCTAGAAGAATTTTTAGAAGGATACAAAGGTTGCCTATTAATGGTAACCCACGACCGTTACTTTATGGATCGTTTAGTAGATCACGTTTTTGTTTTTGATGGTGATGGCGAAATAAAAGACATTCACGGAAACTACACCGAGTACCGAAGTATCATTGAAGAAGCTCCGGCGAAAAAATCGGAACGTAAACCCACTTTACCTCCTGTAGCTGTTGTTGAAACTCCAGCAAAGAAAAAAGTAAAGTTAAGTTTCAAGGAGCAAAAAGAACTCGAATCTCTCGAACAAGAAATCGCGCTTTTAGAAAAGAAGAAAGAAATGCTTCTCAATAAAATGAACACAGCTCTTCCCATCGATGAAATACAAAAATGCTCAGTCGATTTTCAAGATACCGAGAAAAAGTTGGATGCGAAGTCGATGCGGTGGTTGGAGTTGTCGGAGGGTGTGTAAGCTTCTAGCTTCTAGCCGCAAGCGCAAGCTGCAAGTTTTTTTTCGAGGCGAATTATTTCTAATTCCGAAAAGTATTATGTAGACCCCCGCGCCCGCCGCGCTCCCGACGCTTCGGGACGCTGCGTTCCCCGCGGTTAAACTATAAATATTTTTAAAACTAAAATTTCAAAAGGTTGCAAAAAGCAAATTTCGCCTTTCGTGTTCATTCGCATTTCGCGTCCTCATAAGTTCGAGGTATGCTAAAATTTTAATGTCAACTCAAACATCTTCTTCCCTAAAGCACTCCCGTACCTTTCCCTTCATAAAACTCCACCCACTGTACGCCTTTCACGGCATTCGTTAAAATAATTTCATCAGCTTCTAACACATCGTTGGGATGAATTTTTTCTTCTTTGCATTCAATTCCATGCTGCTTTGCCACTTGCATAAAATACATTCTAAAAACACCATTGATGCATCCTTCCGAAAGTGGGGAAGTGATGAGAATATTGTTTTTTACAATGAAGAAATTGCTGCTTAAGGCTTCAATAAGATTTCCAGATGTATTCATCACCAATACCTCGTCCCATTTATGTTGTCGACAATAAATTCCTGCCATCACATAGAACTGACTGCTGAGCGATTTTAAACATGAATAGGGTCCTGCCGCCTTAGTTTGTTGTTGGTAAATCCCTGCTTTTAACCCTTGGGTTGGAAAAACATACGGACCATCTAACGGAGTGCAAGTGATGAGGTAGGATGTAGTATTGTTTTCAGGTGTATAAGCTCCGGTACTTTCTCTAAAGATATTTAGTCGCACTCGGCTGAAGTCGGAAATATGATTTGACTTCACCAAATCTAAAATCATAGTGTTTAAGTCGGAAGCAGATGGGAAATTACGTACATCCATCTGTAAAAGTTCGATGTTTCCTAGCAGACGATCGTAATGCAAATCGAAACGAAGTATTTTTCCATGTTCAAATCGCATCGACTCAAAAAATCCATCTCCATATAGGAAGCCTCTGTTGTGTACAAGCAGATTCAATTCCGTTTCCGGAATTAGATTTCCTATGTAAACGACGTTGGCGATTTTTCCCATCTTAGAAACCATTCATCAGTTGATCAGAGAAGTAGAAAATTAAGTCGGGCTTGAGTGCAATGGTGTAAAGCACACCAAAGATAGCACCCCAGAAATGTGCATCGTGATTGATGCCTGTTGAGTTTTCGCTTTTGGAGAGTTTGTATTCTGCAAATAAATAAAGCGGACCTCAAATAATTCCAGGCACACCAATGATTCCGAAGAAATACATTTTACTCCAAGGCTGAAAAATAATAGCAGCAAAGATGATGGCTGAAACTCCGCCCGAAGCACCCAATGAATTATACCAGTGGTTGTCTTTGTTCTTCGCTAACGAAGGACCGTTGGCTACGAGAATAGCTCCTAAATATAAGATAATGAAATAGAGCATGCCTTTCTCTTCAAAAATTACATTGTAGTAATTTTCTACCGCCATACCGAATCCATAAAAGGCAAAGAGGTTAAAGAATAAATGCATGAAATCGGCGTGAATGAATCCAGAACTGAGCATGCGCCACCATTGGTTGCGATGATGGACTAAGTAAGGATTTAAAATCCACTTTCTTTTTAATTCTTCATTTGAGAAGGCAACCAGCGACATCACTATTGTTGCAACCAGAAAGATCATCGTTAAACTCATGGGGTAAAGATAGGTGCAATGAGGGAATTGGCAATTGGAATTATTCGATTCAAACAAAGCTTTTTAGGGAACGCTGATGACGCTGATTATTATGATTTTCACGGATATGATTATTCTAACTTTAAACTTATTTATCTCGAGGTTTTCTCAGTGACCTCTGTGAAAAACTTAGTGTTCTTTGTGGTTAAAGAAAATAGATATGAAAACAATAATTTTAATTAGAGTGATGAATTTATTTATTTTATGGAGGATCTTATTCTTCTAACTACTTAAATTTCAATATTGTCAAAGGTTAAACATTTGTATTCGTTTAAAACCAAGTAGGCTTTATTAGTTGATGATTTTTGCACATGATGAAGTTATCCAAGCGAGGTATTATTTTCGGGAATAGTTGGACCTTATTCAAGAAGATGCCCGTGCTTCGATTTTTAATTCCTTTTGTTTTTGGAATGCTTGCAGCGGAATATTTTAAATGGAGTGATTTTCCGTTGATGGTTTTTGGAGTTTTATTTTTGTTAGTTGTTGGAATGTTTAGTACACTTAAGACAAAGTTTGCAAAGCGTCATTATTTTGGAATTTTTTTGCAAATATTTTTGTTGTTAGCGGGTTATGAACTCTGTTTTTATCGATGAAAAGATTATGGTCATCGCATTTTGAACATGAAACGAAGAAGGAAAAGTATTTGGTAGAATTAATTTCTGGCGCACAGGAAAAACCAAAATCATTCAAATTTAAGGGGGAAGTAAAAGCGGTATTTAACGGGAAGAATTGGATAGATGCTACTGGTAAAATTTCAATGTATTTGTCTAAGAAAAATTATAAAGACTCCTTATTTTACGGTGATCAAATTGTTTTTACGGATGCTCCCGAAGAAATTTTGTTGGAGAAAGACAAATCTTACACAGCGTTGAGTCATCATCGACAAATTTTTCATCGAATGTTTGTTCGGCAGTATGCAAAAGTAAATATTAGTAATCCTGATTTTTCACTTTTTGGATTAGCCATTGCATGTCGCAAATGGGTGGCTTCGGTATTAATGCAGCAGTTCAATTATACCAAGGAAGGGGCCATTGCCGTCGCCTTAATGGTGGGTGACGAAATTCCAATTGATCAGGAACTCTCTGCTGCTTATGCGGCTACGGGGACGTTGCATGTATTGGCGGTGTCGGGAATGCATGTTGGGCTGATTTATTTCTTGCTCGGTTTTTACTAAAGCCCTTGTTGAAAACGAAGCATGGAAAACATATCTATTATCTGCTGGTGATTTTATTGGTTTGGACGTATGCCATGATTGCTGGAGCAGCACCTTCTATTGTTCGTGCCGCTACCATGTGTTCTTTTCACATGATGGCGATATGGATGGACAAGAAAAATGAGGGAATTGGAGCCTTGGGTGCTTCTCTTTTTTTTATTTTGATGGTGAATCCGTTTAACTTATATGAACCAGGCCTGCAACTTTCCTTTTTCGCTGTACTTGGAATTATTTGGTTACAGCGACCCATCTTGAAAATATGGATTCCGAAAAATAAATGGATGTATAAAGTTTGGGAGTTGTCGAGTGTTTCTATTGCCGCACAAATCATGACGATGCCTGTTTCGCTCTTGTACTTTGGACAATTTCCAAATTATTTTATGATCGCTAATCTGATTGTGATTCCAATAACTACGTTGACGATATATTCTTGTATCGTTCAATTATTATGCACTGCGGTTCCAATGGTTTTACCGTATGTTGTTTTGTTCAACCAAAGTTTATTGTCGTTCTCCAATTTTCTGGTAATGCATATGCAAAACTTTCCAGGTGCAGTGAGCATTTGGAAGGTAAGCTTATGGGAGATGATTTTTTGTATGCCTACATTGTCGTCATCATTCAATGGTGTCAAACGCGAAAATTTAATTTCATATTGCAGCTGTTGAGTCTGCTCGTATTATTTTCCTCTCTTAAACTATTTCTGATAATTTGAAAAAGTTGTTAGGTCGAACCCCTTTCTCTGTCATCTTTAGATCGCAACATTCGTTTTGTGGATCGTGTTCAAAAAATAAAATATAATCTTTCTCTTGTGCTTCTTGAATAAATGCAGCTTTTTCTTTTAATGTTAGTAATGGACGTGTATCGTAGGCCATTACAAAGGGAATGGGTAGATGGGCTGCAGAAGGTAGAAGATCGGCTACAAAAACAATGGTTCTACCTTTATACTGAATATGGGGGAAGCATCATGCCATCGGTATGACCATTCATGAATTTCACTTTTACGTTCGGGAAAACTTCGGCACCTTCCGTAGTGAATTTTAACTGTCCGCTTTCTTGGATGGGTAAGATATTTTCTTTCAAGAAGCTCGCTTTCTCTCTTGCATTGGGTTCAGTCGCCCATTTCCAGTGATTCTCATTTGACCAAAAAGTAGCCTTTGGAAAATTCGATTCAAATCCATTACCGTCCTTGGTTCGGCGAACACTTCCGCCGCAATGATCGAAGTGGAGATGTGTTAAGAATACATCGGTTATATCATCCATCCCAAAACCAAGCGCATGAATCGATTTCTCCAACGTATCATCACCATGCAAATAATAATGGCCAAAGAATTTTTCATCTTGCTTATTTCCGATGCCGTTATCGACTAAAATTAATTTATTACCATCTTCAATGAGTAAGCAACGCATCGCCCAAGTACACATATTATTTTCGTCGGGTGGATTTAATTTTTGCCACATTGTTTTCGGAACAACGCCAAACATGGCGCCGCCATCCAATTTAAAAAATCCAGTATCGATAGTATGTAATTTCATAGCGATTCAATTTAGGTGAAGCCCAAATTTAATCATTTTTGAGGAGATTGATTTTTGAGAGGAAGAATCTATGGATAAGGCTAAAATTTTGACCAATGGCCATTAACTTTTAGATGTTATTAAATTCGTTTCTATGTTCGTGATCCTGCTATCTACTTCCCTATTTTTGAATACCATGAAAGTACACTTCATTGCCATCGGCGGCGCAGCGATGCACAATATGGCCCTGGCATTACAACATAAGAATTATCAAATTACAGGTTCCGACGACGAGATCAATGAGCCTTCGCGTTCTCGATTAAAAAATGCAGGATTGCTTCCTGAGGAGATGGGTTGGTTTCCTGAAAAAATTACCACTGATTTGGATGCCGTAATTTTAGGAATGCATGCACGCGCGGAGAATCCTGAATTACTCCGAGCAAAGGAATTAGGAGTGAAAGTGTTTTCTTATCCTGAGTATTTATATGAGCAATCGAAGAACAAAAAGCGTTTGGTGATAGGAGGGAGTCATGGGAAGACGAGCATCACGGCAATGGTACTTCATGTTCTTCAAGATGCACGCCTCAACTTCGACTATATGGTAGGAAGTCAACTAGCAGGATTTGAACGTATGGTAAAGTTGACCGAAGAAGCACCCATCATCGTTTTAGAAGGCGATGAGTATTTATCCTCGCCCATCGATCGCCGACCTAAATTCCATCTTTACAAGGCCGATGTTGCTTTACTGAGTGGCATCGCATGGGATCACATCAATGTATTTCCCACCTTCGAAAATTATGTGGAGCAATTTCAAATTTATGTTGATCAAATTCCTGCTGATGGTGCATTAATTTATTGTAAGGATGATGTCGAAGTTAGAGCGGTTTGTGAAAAGGCCCAGCAAGTAAAATCACGATTTCCTTATTCCATTCCACCACATCATATCGAAAATGGCATCACCATTTTAGAATCAGAATTTGGAAATGTAGCATTAGAAATATTTGGCGATCATAATTTATTAAATCTAGAAGGGGCGCGATTGATGTGCAATCAAGTAGGAGTAGGAGATGCGATGTTTTATAAATCCATTGCTACATTCAAAGGGGCAGCTCGTCGGTTAGAATTAATTGGAAATAGTGACAAAGTGAGAGTATATAAAGATTTCGCACATTCCCCTTCTAAATTGATGGCGACCACTAAAGCCGTGAAGCAACAATTTCAAAACCGAAAAGTAATTGCGTGCATGGAGCTGCATACGTTCTCCTCTTTGAATGCCGAATTTTTAGATCACTACAAAGATTCCATGAATGAAGCAGATATTGCCATCGTGTATTACAATCCGCAAACCATCGCCCATAAAAAATTAGAACCCATCACCCACGACCAAGTGAAGAAAGCATTCGCTCGTGAAGATTTACTAGTGATGAGTGATTCTACAGAATTAAAAAACTATCTCACGAACTTCCCTTTTCAAAATGATGTATTGCTGTTGATGAGTTCGGGAACTTTTGATGGATTGGATTTGGAGAGTCTTATTCGCAGTTGATTTTCGTTGAGTAGTAATCGTAGCACGTTATTTAATAAGCTTCTAGCTTCTAGCTTCTAGTTTTCCCTATATAATAACTAAATCCGATAATTATTTGTTCAAAAATTTTACGTTGAAATTTGAAATTTTGTAGCTTAATGATCGACTTTCAAACGCTGCGAACGCAAAGGAAAACGCAGCGGTCGCAAAGGGTTGAAA
>JADJPB010000013.1 GCA_016713445.1 Bacteroidota bacterium
TTTAGTAATTTTAGGCAGAATCGTTAATTATTTTCTACTTTTAATTCATCCTTGTAAATCATATGCGAAAAAAAAAGGTGTTACTATTTCTTACAGTTATGACTATTCACAGAAAGGATTCTGGTTTGAAAAATAATTCCATTCTATTCAGGTTACTTCTGCTTTTTTGGTGTTTTACGTCCAAACTTCCTTGGGCAGCAGATGGAAAAGTGGATAGTTTATTAGCACGTGTTCATGCTTTTCACAAAATAAATTTCTTGAAAAGACACTGCGTATCTTGTCGATCTCTGGTATGTCTGTGCTGAATTTATCAATTGGGAGAATCAGACCTCTATGAGAAAGTACGCTGATTTGGGCTCTAAATACAGAGATTCAATTCAAGAAGACAACAGAAGATAAAGGCAAACTAAAGATTCTGAATAAATATGAAATGATTTTTTATAAGAACATTGGCATTTCATATTTTGATAAGGATGATTATATCAGCCAAACAAAATTCTTTCATAAGTATCTAAGTAAAGCACGTGAACTAAATAACATCAAAGAAACGGGAACGGCGTTGTCGTACATAGCTTCCTGTCACCGTGAGCTAGAAGATTACGATAAGGCGTTTGCTTATGCACAGGAAGCCTATTCCATTCTAAAAAATACCGATAATAAAAATGCTATTGGTGGTGCATTGGCAATCTATGGATCGTATTATTTTGATAAGAAAGTAGATTATGATAGCTCCTATTATTGGAAGAAAAAAGTATACAATCTTTATGAAGAGACGGGCTATTTGCCATTATTAAGTGGTGCCACCCTCGATATTATCGAGATATTTGTTTACTTCCATGAATTTGATTCTGCTCGAAAATATCTGGAGCTTTCTAAAGAAAGGGTACATGCACTTGGTTTTCCAGAGCATATCATGACTTACAATACTTATCAGGCTATTATTTACTTAAAAGACCGACGAATTGTTGAAGCAAAACAGCTCCTTACGGAGGCAATGGAATTAGCCAGACAATCGGACGTAAAGGAAGATGATTATAATATTCATAAATATTTAAGCTTGATTTTGGCTGCGGAAGGTGCTTCAGAAGATGCGCTCAAAACGATTGACTCGGCCTTCCGTGAATATTCAGCAGATGTAAATGTAAGTAAAGCACAAGCTCTGACTCGAGCACAAAATGGATTTTGATTTTAATTTTGAACGCTCTATTGCAAGCGCAGAACAGAAGAGACTAGTCCAGCTGAGAAATTTCTCGATTGCAATTTGTATCCTTTATTATTGATTGTAGTCGTTATCTTTCAACGCTACAGGGAAAGAGGTCGATATAGTCAAACACTCGCTGAAAAAATGCGGCATTGGAATCTGCCAACGCTGCACTAAAGCTAACGCAACATGAGTTGGTTGAAACCGAAAAGCAACGCGAAGCACACCAGGTAAGAGTTCGAATTGCTCGTGATATACACGATGACATAGGAAGTGGCCTAACCAAGATCACTTTGTTGAGTGATATCACACGAAAAAAACAAACCGATTCTTCTGTATCAGATGCTCTTGGAAAAGTGATGGAGTATTCAAAAGGGGTGAGTACTTCACTCAGCGAAATAGTATGGGCGATTCATCCAGGAAATGATAATGTAGGGAGTTTAGTAAATTATATGAAATCTACTGCGAACCAGCTTTTAGAAAATAGCGATATCAAGTATGTTTTTGATTTTCCAAGTGCGGGAGCCAATGTAGAAGTTCATCCAGAAATCAAAAGGAATATTTACCTTGTGATGAAAGAAGCTCTTCATAATATCTTGAAGTATTCAGAAGCTAAGAATGTATTTATAAAGTTCTTTATTGATAATAATCATTTCAATTTGGAAATTTCTGATGATGGAAAAGGGTTTGAAATGAATACGGAGGATCACCGTTTCGGGAATGGACTACTTAATATGCAGCAGCGTATGTCGCAGCATGGGAATATTTGCGAGATTCAAACTTCTAGCGGTAATGGTTGTCGTATCATTGCTCATGGTAATTTAACTATATAATCATTAGCTGTTTTATTTATGAAAAATACGTATCATTCTGGTAGAAGACGATAAGGAAATTCTCGAAATGATGGAAGGAATCATATCAGATGAAAATGATATGGTTGTCGTAAAAACATTTTCTAATGGCGATAGTTTTCTGAGATCATGGGAAAATTATTCATGTGATGTGGTGTTAATGGATATTAATATGGTCGGAAAAAATGGAATAGAATGTATCGGAATTGCTAAACCAATAAATCCGAATGTGCAGTTTTTAGTATGTACGGTTTTTGAAAATCCCAAGTATATTTTTTCAGGCGCTTTGTAATGGAGCTACAGGTTATTTACTTAAAAAAATAATGCAGGCGATAAACTCCTTACTGCCATCCGTGAAATCAGTCAGGAGGATCTCCTATGAGTGTTTCTATCGCACGAATGGTTGTAGATTCGTTTGCTTCTAAACAAAGGCGACCATCCATAACGAATTACTTACCCCGTGAAAAGAAATATTGGATTTGTTGGCACAAGGGTTAATGTACAAAGAAATAGCAAGTAGAAAGGAGATCGGTGTAGAAACAGTGCGAAAACATGTGTACAATATTTATGAAAAGCTGCAGGTGAACTCGCGAACGGAAGCGATTAACAAAGTGTACGGGAAATCATCTTGATCATTTCTTTATACCACTTAAGTAGTATTCCTTCATCATTTTTGGCATCGTATTTTTGTCATTAGTAAATCCAACTATGCCATGAGAAAATGTTACTTCTTCGTTTTAGTCCTTCTTCTTTCTTCCTTGGAGCTAATTGCGCAAAACGTCGGAATTAATAATCCCACACCGCATGCCTCTGCAATATGTGATATGGTTTCCACCGATAAAGGAATTTTGATTCCTCGTTTGACCTCAGCGCAGCGAGTTGCCATCGTTGCACCCGCCGTTGGTTTGCTTGTTTGCGATCTGACAGGTGCTAAGTTTATGTATTTCGATGGTGTCGTATGGCAATCGGTAGGAGGAGCTGTGAATGCTTGGGGTTTGATGGGAATGCAGGAAATGGTCCCGCAAATTTTATTGGTACTACCGACAATCAACCCATCCAATTCAAAATTAATAATCAGCGGAGTGGTTATATAGACAACATAGATGGACCCTCTACGGGTCGTAATGTTTTTCTCGGATTTCAATCAGGTTTGAATAATAACAGTGCAGGTTTTGATAATGTGTATATCGGTTTTAAAAGTGGTTTGTCGAACACGGATGGGTGAGTTCAATACCGCTCTTGGATCATTTGCGCTTCAGAATGCTTCAAATTCATATTCGAATACAGCCATCGGATCTTATGCCATGCAAAATGCAATAAGTAGTGTTCAATCAACAGCCGTTGGCACTGGAGCATTAACTACTGCGACTACAGGAAGCTATAATCAAGTCTTCGGGTATCATGCTATGTTCTCAACAGCTTCTGCCGGCACCTTTAATTGTGCCTATGGATATGAATCGTTGTTGAATAATGCAGGAGGTTTCAATTGCGGGTATGGAAATTGGTCGCTGAAACTTAATAGTACCGGAACTCTTAATAGCGCCTTTGGCTATTCTTCACTTTTCAGTAATAATAATGGGACTTCCAATGCAGCCTTTGGTGAAAATTCCCTCTCAAGCAATACCTCTGGTAACTATAATTGCGGTTTTGGAGCCTACTCAGGATTTGTAAATGCTGCAGGTTCCAATAACACCTCGATGGGCTCATACTCGTTGCGAAATAGTTCTGGAAGTAACAATCTCGCTGTTGGCTTTCAAGCAGCTATGCTGCAAACTTCATATTCGAATTGTACTTTCTTAGGTGCTTTAGCAGATGCTAGTTTAAATAGTTTTTCAAATGCTACAGCTCTTGGTTATAATGCAGTAGTAACTGCAAGCAATCAAGTGAAGATTGGGAATGCATTTGTTACAGCCATTGGTGGAGCGGTAAATTGGAGTGTGTTATCTGATGGGCGATTTAAAAGGAATGTTCAGGAGGATATTCCCGGATTACCATTTATTTTAGCATTGAGACCTGTTTCATACAACCTCGACATTCCTTCTTATTTAAGTCATGTATTGACAGAAGAAAACAAAGATTCCATATTATCGGCCAATCATGAATTCGGAGAAAAGGCGCAAGTTCGTTACACCGGCTTCATCGCTCAGGAAGTAGAGGATGCAGCGTATAAGACCGGATATGATTTTAGTGGAGTACAAAAAAAACCCCAGAATGCCAACGATACGTATGCTGTACGTTATGCCGAATTTGTAGTTCCATTGGTGAAAGCAGTACAAGAACTTGCGAATGAAAACGAAAAACTCATGGTACGCAATCAAGAACTTGAAGCCATGTTGAATTCAGTTATTGATCGAATTAAGCATATCGAAACGACGCAAATGGAGATGTTGCAAACCACTTCTTCAATACGATAGATTCACTTCGTAATTTAGTTCTGATGAAACAAACTTTCTTTTTTGCTAAACTTCAACTACAGGCAACTCGATTATGGATGGATATTATTTCCCTTGTGGAAGGGAATCATACACAAAAGCATCTTGTTAATGTAATCGGTGAAGCTGTTCCTGATTATTCAACGATATTAAATTCATTGTCGAATGAATTAGAGGATGTTTTTAGCGTATAGAGTTATGAATTTGTTTTTATTAAAAAGGACTTTTCTGTTATATTGTTTTAGAAAAGCTTGATCGCTTTTATTGCGTTTGATTGAAAATGGTAGGATGTCACGTAAAATTTGTGCTAACTAATTGCTATCGTTTTGTTGAACGAAACGCAAGTTCGTTTGTTGTACATTTAAATCAGTTGTTTACCATTGTTGGAATCGTATACCAACTTGCTTATCTCCAATCGCAAATTCTTTGGCACCCCAAGGTCTGGTCGTTACTTTATTGAGATTTGGGTGTAGTAGGTGAGGATGAGAAGCCGATACCTTTGCATACACTTCTTCAATATTATCCGTTTCAATTCTTAGCTCTGGATAATGTTCCTTGGCCAATTTCTCGTCTTGAAAAACCATAATTCGTATTCCGTCTTTTATTAAAACACAATAAGGTTGAGAAGATTTTAAATCTTCGTGTTCAATCGAAAATTGAAGACAATCAACAAATAATTTTAGTCCGTCTGTAATGTCGATATAGAACACACTGGGTACTAGTTTTGAAAAATTCATACTTACATTATTTGATTGTTTAATTTTTTATTTTGTTTCTCTTCAATAACAACTCACTAATTTCTATCCGATACGAACAAGCTTGCTGAAGTCAGGTTCATGTTTCTTAGCATTTGCAACTTTGCAGTGAACAGAATAATCATCGTATAATTTAATTCGAAGATACAAAATTTCAAACCATGAATAATTATTTCTAAGGAGGTTGAAATACTTCCCACTTCAAACCTGCCTTGCAACCACTGTTGTGCGTTCGACTTTCTATTTTAATGACAGAGGATAAAAAATTTATTTAGGAACAATTCCTGCAGGTGTTCCTGATAGGGATTGAGAATACCAGGTTGGACTCCCACCACTAGCACGCGTAAAACCATAAGAGTTAGAAGAGGTGTAAATAACGATGAATTGGCCACTAGCCGACCCGCCGATGGGTGTGCCTGATAACGATTGAGCATACCAAGATGGATTACCTCCACTTGAAGTCATAAACCCGTATGCATTTGAAGAGGTATAGACAACGATACAATCTTTGCCATTACCGGTTGTTCCAATAGGAGTGCCCGATAGAGATTGAGCATACCACGTTGGATTGCCTCCACTTGAATTTGTAAAACCATATGAGTTTGATGATGTATAAACGACAATGGTGTTCCCACTTGAGGTGATACCCGTTGGAGTTCCCGAAAGCGATTGAGCATACCAAGTGGGATTCCCTCCACTTGAACTTGTAAATCCATAAGCATTCGAATTTGTATATACTACAATGGAACTGTCGGTAGCGATTGCCCCAATAGGTGTACCCGATAGCGATTGTGAATACCAAGTTGGATTGCCTCCACTGGAGACGGTAAAACCATAAGCATTAGAACTTGTGTAAACAACAAGCATAGTTCCGTTCTTTGTGCTTGATAGATTTGATAAACCTGAAATATTGCCTGAATTAGTATTCTCCGAATACAAGCATAAGGTACACTCATTAGTTGATTGGTTCCTACGGTAACATAATTTGTTCCTCCACTTGGGTCAATTTCTACTTTTAAAAACTTAGTATTTGTCGCCCAGTTAATGGTAGAAAAAGTTCCTGTTGTTGGGCTACCTTGTCCAATATTGAGGTTAAAAAGTCCTTGTGCATTGGTTGGTTTATTATGAGTTTCAGAATAGACAACGGTACCACTGATTGAATTGTCAAGGATGCTGATTTTTACACCCACATTTCCATTTACAACAGGAGCACCGCCTGCATTAAAAGCGATTGCCTGATAGCTAATTCCTTGCGGAACTTGTGCGGTTGCAGTTGAAATAACAAGTGTGGATGTAAGTAATAATGAGAGAAAGAATTTCATTTTATTGTTTTATTATTTTGAATGATTTGATTTTTGTGTTGTCTGTGAGAATGGTGTACATGCCGACTGAAAGATTGGTCAAGTCAATGGATGCCGTTGGTGTATTCTGATGTAAAACTAAACGTCCTGTGTTGTCATAAATAAAAATTTGTTGAAACGAGTTCTTGTTTGATGTTTTGAAATAAATAGAACTATTAGTTGGATTTGGAAATACGCTCAAATCGTTTGATAGGATACTTTCATTGAGTCCCGTTGTAAAAAACTCTATTCGGGATAACACGCCGATTAAACCGGAGTTAGCATCGTTTGAATTTGTTGTAGGGATTACGAAAATTTCACCAACGGAGTAAACTAAATTATTGTTGGATACGGCACCTGAGTTTACAGCACTAATAACACTTTGTCCATTCGAATTTGTCGACAGCCAAAGTAGAAGGGGTAAAATTAAATTTTTCATATCACAAATGTAAGAGTTAAGACAGAACGGTCAAATAATCGTGATACATTGCTAATCGCAATCCGATTTTTGCCTGCCTGCTGCAGGCAGATTCATTGCTTGCGAAGACGAATGTAACACTTTCTACTCGTTCAGTCAATACGTACCACAAACAATGCGGCTAGTGGTAGTATACTGTTACTGTCAATTACTTTCCATCGCATAGCCTATAGCTACATTTCTGCTGATAAATTCAATTGGATTAGTATGAGCGTCAATTCAGCTTAAAATAAACAGAGTAACATTTTAAAAGCAACAAAACACCGTTTAATCTTCCGTCTTTCTGCAATGTCAGTTGTCTGGAGTAAATTGGTTTTTAAGATCTTCTAGTAATATCTTCTGGAATTTTTTATAATTCCAAGTTGATTTAATTTTCCGTACGATAGGCTTACAAATAAAGTTGAAGTTTCTAAAATTTTTAACTTATATTTGATACTTAAATACTGCATTGTTTGATTTTATAAAGGATTATCATAGCCGTGAAAAAATATTTAATAGTATCATTTTTAATATTTTTTTGGTGCGTTAACATGCCAGTTGCAAAAGCTCAAAATTTTGTAGAAAATGGAACTTTTGAAGCGCATGATAGTTGCCCCTATAGTTTAGATCAGGTTGAATTTTGTACAGGATGGTATCCAATAAGGCACTCACCAGACTATTATAATTGTGGCTTTAATAATGGCAATAATTTTCAGTTTCCAAATAATGGAAGTGGTTTCGTTTGCATGTTGGGTGGACTCCTTTCAGATACCGCTGTATACTATTACAGTGAATTGATAAAATCAAAGTTAAAATTCCCATTAATTGCAGGTAAAAGATACTTAATAAAATTTTCGGTAAGGGCTTAATGTATTTACCCAGCCTCATAATCAAAACGATTTCGGATTGTATTTTTATGATAGCAACTCGCCACTAAGTTTTTCCTATTATTCTAAAGGCTGCATTAATGAGCGCCCGCAAATAAGTATAAGCCCAATGGATCTGTTTCAGGGTGATTATGTCGATTTTTCTTTTTGTTTTACACCCACTCAGAACTATGATAGTGTTTTGGTGGGCCCTTTTTGCAATAGCAATTCTTTTACAGGACCCATAATCATGAATTACTATTTATTTGATGATTTTGAAATAACAGAGTTTCAGGAAACTGATTTTGTTGGCACACCTCAAATTATTTGCGATAGTGGCTATGTAAATTTTAATGCTACAAACTGGACCCAACCCACTCATGTAGACTGGCAATTTGATGGAGGCAATCCTTCTTCAAGCATTGACCTATATCCTCAACCAGTATTTTACAACCAGCCCGGAAACTATGACGTTACTTTTGTAATGGATGATGTTTGCAACGACACAATAATAAAGCAAGATTACATCAAAGTAATGAGTCGGCTAACCGATGTATTACCGGATGAAATTATAACAAAATGTGATGAAACAGAAGTAGAGATAAAAACCACCAACGGTGTTGAAGGTTTATGGTCAACTGGAGTAACGGCTCAGAGCATCAATGTAAAACAACCTGGAAAATATTATTTCACACAAACAAATCAATGCGATACATTAATAGATTCTGTTTTAGTTGAGAATGAAGTATGTCCATGCGGTTTTTTTATTCCCAATTCATTTTCACCTAATAATGATCTTATAAATGACACCTTTATGGTTTACGGTGATGGTGAAAAAATTGAATTGATAATTTACAACCGATGGGGTAAAAAGTGTTTAGCACAGACAATAAATATTTTAGTTGGAATGGATATTATAACAACCAAAAAGTGATGCAAGGTGTTTACTATTTTGTGGCAAATTACAAAGATTGCAAAGGTGATGATAAAAGTACATCTGGTAGTTTAACCATTCTGTATTGAATCAAAATATAAATTGTTCAAATTTCGCCAGCAAAATCGTATAAACCATCAAACAGATAATGATGTATTTCTTTGAGACCTTTGGTCGTGCCGATTTCTATTTTATTTATGTCACTCGATTCGAATAATCGAAATGCTTTTTCTAAGCTGCTTTTTCCAATATTTTTCATCAGATTTCTTCAACTTACTAGCTATAAAACATCTCCCTTGCGAAGCTTCGCGCACCCATCTCCCTCGCGAAGCTTCGCGATCCCAACTCCCAACTCCCTCGCGAAGCTTCGCGATCCCAACTCCCAACTCCCAACTCCCTCGCGAAGCTTCGCGATCCCAACTCCCAACTATATATTCCCCTGCCCCAACATCACAATCGGATTCTCTAAAAGTGCTTTGAATGTATTAAGGAATTTAGATCCCACTACACCATCCACAACACGGTGATCGCAACTCAACGTTACTTTCATGACGTTGCCAGGTTGTACCATTCCATTTTTTACCACTGGAATATGTTTGATAGCACCAATGGCGAGGATACATGCATCGGGTGGATTAATAATCGCTGTAAAGGATTCAATATTGAACATCCCTAAATTGGAAATGGTAAAAGTGTTGCCTTCCCAATCTTGTGGTTGTAGCTTTTTGTCTTTGGCTTTCTTTGCAAATTCTTTTACTTCAACCGCAATTTGACTTAACGACTTGCTGTCGGCAAAGCGTACTACGGGCACTAAAAGTCCATCTTCTACAGCCACTGCAACACCAATATGAATATGATGATTGTAGCGAATGCGATCGCCCAGCCATGCTGAATTCACTGCGGGATGTTCACGAAGTGAAGTAGCAACCGCTTTCACTACAAAATCGTTGAATGATATTTTTACTTGTGTAACCTGATTAATACTTTCACGCGCACGAACTACTTCGTCCATGTCAATGTCCATGGTGAGGTAGAAGTGAGGCGCAGTAAATTTACTTTCTGCTAAACGACGTGCGATGGTTTTTCTCATCTGCGTCACCGTTACTTCTTCAAAACTTTCTTTGGTAACTGCTTTCGCCGACAAAGTAGAGCCTTGTACAAAACTTCCCGGTTTGAACCAATCGATATCACGTTTTACGATTCGACCGTGTTCGCCCGTACCTTTCAACATACCAAGGTCAATGCCTTTTTCTGCCGCTAATCGTTTTGCTAAAGGCGATATCTTCAATCGTTCATCACCATTGGCAGAGTGAACAATTTCTTGCACTTTTGGAGCTGAAATGGTTGGAGTAGGAGGGGCAGTTACTGTTGAGGCACTTGCTTGTGCAATAGGTTTTGCAGCAGCTACAGGAGTCGCAACTTCCGCTGTCGACTTAGCTGCATCTTCTTTTTGTGCAGCTGCTAAAAGATCTTTAAAATCTTCACCGGGCTTTCCCATGATTGCTAAAATTCCATCTACCGGAATTGCTTTTCCTTCTTCAACTCCAAGATACAAAAGTGTTCCCGCTTGGTACGATTCAAATTCCATCGTGGCTTTGTCGGTCTCCACTTCTGCAACAAGCTCACCGCTCTTTACAGTATCACCCACTTTCTTATGCCATTTCACTAATACGCCTTCGGTCATGGTGTCCGACATCTTGGGCATTCTTACAATTTCAGCCATCTGTTTTTAATTCAGAATGCAGAATTAAGAATTCAGAATTGTAAATTCATCTTTCATAATTCCTATTCTTATTTTATTAAGTTAATTCCTCTTTTTATTTTTATTCTAACTCCGTTCTCAAGTCATTACTAACTGTTCTAATTCTGATCGCGAAGCTTCGCGACTGCATTCCTAATTCTTAATTCTGAATTCTTAATTCTGAATTATTCCGTGATATACGGATAATCTTCCTGCACATAAACATCCTTAAACAATTCACTCGGATCGGGGTAAGGAGATTCTTCTGCGAAAGTAACGCTATCTTCTACTACTTCATGGATGCGCTCGTTGATCTTTTCAATATCTGCTTCCGTAAGCATTTTATTGCTGATTAAGATTTCTTTTACAATCTCAACCGGATCTTGTGCTTTATAACTTTCAACTTCTTCCTTCGTACGGTACTTGGCAGGATCACTCATCGAATGTCCGCGGTAACGATACGTTTTCATCTCTAAGTAAACTGGACCTTTTGTTCTTGCATGTTTTGCTGCACTATCCATCGCTTCGTGCACCGCTTCTACATCCATTCCATCTACTGCGAAAGAAGGCATATCATACGCCAATCCGATTTTATGTAAATCGTGTACATTCGATGTTCTTTCAACAGAGGTGCCCATTGCATACGCATTGTTTTCTACTACGAAGATGACAGGTAATTCCCAAAGCATCGCCATGTTGAATGCTTCGTGCAATGCTCCTTGTCGAACTGCACCATCTCCAAAATAACAAACACATAAATTTCCGGTGTTATTATATTTTTCAGCAAATGCAATTCCTGCACCCAAGGGAATTTGTGCTCCAACGATTCCATGTCCACCAAAAAAACGATGTTCATTCGAAAACATATGCATCGATCCACCTTTTCCTTTTGAACATCCTGTAATCTTACCATACAACTCCGCCATCACGGCACGTGGAGTAATTCCTTTTGCAATCGCATGCGCATGATCGCGATACGCGGTGATCATGGAATCTTCTGGTTTCAAAACACTCATCGCTCCGGCAACTACGGCTTCCTGACCAATGTATAAATGGCAAAATCCTTTGATCTTCTGCATACCATACAACTGTCCAGCACGCTCTTCAAAACGACGCATCAATTGCATGCTTTCATACCATTGAACATATTGTTCCTTAGGGTAAGTAGTTTTCTTCTTCTTCGACTTAGTCACTGTTTCCATAGCTACAAAAATAGGCGAAAGAGGGTTTATTTCCGATTGTTTATTTATTGTATCTGATATCGAGCTTTAATAAACGTAAATATTTGAAAATAAGAGATTTAATTGATAATTTCTTTTTGAAAGCGGTAGATAAATTGTTCTGAAATGATCGCAAATTTTTACTTTTCATTTAATTTTAAATGATCTGAAAACAATTAAAATAGAACTCAGACTTTTAGTTTCTTTCAAAATTGATTAAATTTGATCAAATATTTAAAAAGAATGGAAGCGGTTTTAATAAGTGTTAAGAAGAAATCTGATATTGCTTTTTTATTGGATTTAGCCAAAAAGATGGGAATGTCAGCAAAGGCATTTTCCAAAGCTCAAATTGAGGACTTGAATTTGGCGATTAAAATTGAAGAGGGCATGAAAACTGAAAGCGTAAGCAAGAAAGATATTTTAAAGGCGCTTTCAAAATGAATATAGATTTTAAGAAATCATTTCTTAAAGATATTAAGAATTTAAAGAATGAGAATCTTAGAAAAGTGATATTAAATTGTATTGTTCAGGTGGAAGCCTCTACAAGTATTTCTCAGATAAAAAACTTAAAAAAATTAAGCAATTCTGATAATTGTTTTCGAATCAGAATTGGCGATTATCGAATCGGACTAAAGCTTGAAAAAGAGACTTTGACCTTTGTTGTTTTTGGTCATAGAAAAGAGTTTTACAATGAATTTCCAAAGTAAGTCTTTTACTTCAACACACTCCCACTAAAAAGATAGGGAAGGAACTGCGCAACGTTTTCAGCAACGATAAAAGTTCCATTTCCACCTTCCATAATTACTCGAATTTTATGATCATAGCGCAGTTCATATTCCGACATTACTTGTCTGCAATTTCCGCACGGACTAATAGGCACTGAAAGTTGTTTTTTTCCTTCTGGATAAGCTGAAATAGCAATGGCAATAATTTTTATTCCGGGATGTTGAGCCCCTGCTGCAAAAAGAGCAACACGTTCGGCGCACAGTCCACTTGGGTATGCTGCATTTTCTTGATTGCTTCCTCTCACCACCACACCATTCTCTAACATAACCGCAGCGCCTACATGAAATTTTGAATACGGAGCGTAAGCATCATCAGCAGCCTTTTGCGCTTCTACCATCAACAATTGATCTGCCAATGGTAATTCAGCAAGATTATCAAATTGTTCGAAATGACTTTGAAGAACTATTTTTTTCATAAAGTGATATTGAACTCAAAGGTAATGAAATTTGTAATTGAATTCAATACTTTTGGCTTTTGGGCCTGGGTCTACATAAAAACCTATGAATTCGCTAAAAAATATGTGATGTTAACACCAAACTTTATACCTTTTCCTACTCTTGAAACTGAACGATTACTCATGCGACGGATTCATGTTGATGATATTGAAGAGATATTCATATTGAGATCAGACCCGATAATCAATAAGAATTCTTTGCGTCCATTAATCACAAAAAAGGAAGAAGCGTTGGAGTTTATTCAAAAAGTAGAAACTGCTTTAATTCAGAATGAAGGAATCGCCTGGGTCATTTGTGAGATTGATAAACCAAAAAGAGTTATCGGACATATCGGAATCTGGCGACTGATCAAGGAGCATTATAGGGGAGAGATCGGTTATATATTACATAACAATTTTCAGGGAAAGGAATGATGTCGGAAGCGTTGAAGGCTGCGATTGACTATGGTTTTAATCAATTAAAATTACATTCTATTGAAGCGCGAGTTTCTCCAAAGAAATCAACCCTCTCAAAACATCTTAGAGCGAAACGGATTTGAAAAGGAAGGTTATTTTAAAGAAGATTTTTTTGCTAAAGGTCAATTTCATGACTCTATTCTTTATACGTTGATCAATCAAAATGATAAAAACTGGATCCGCGAATAATAGTTGTATTGAAATTATATAGTTTTATGGATGGAAAATTGGCAATGTGCAAGCAGACCCGGAATGAATTAATTATGCCTTCGAAGAAAAATAAATCTATTATCAATCAATTTCTTTTTAAAGGAGAAGAGCAGTTACGGTTGATTTCATCTGCTTCAAGGGTGTTGCCGGCGTATTTAATTATTGGTGCTGCAAAATGCGGGACAACTTCCCTGTATAATTATTTAATTCAACATCCAGCAGTCTTTGCGTCTTTCAAAAAAGAAGTTCACTATTTCGATTATTATTTTCATAAAGGAGAAAATTGGTTTCGTGCACACTTCCCCAAAAAATCGGAATTAGATAGGAGAGAAACTCGAATCGGACAGCATTGCATCACAGGTGAATCATCGCCTTATTATTTAGCACACCCTTTATCTCCGCAACGAGTAAAAGCGTTGTTGCCAAACGTAAAGATGATCTGCATGCTTCGTAATCCTGTTGATCGTGCTATCTCAAGTTTTAACAATCAAGTGCGCTTAGGTATAGAGCCATTAACCGATTTTGAAGAGGCAATTCGTTTAGAAGATACACGTATCCAAGGTCACGAAGAACGTCTTCGCAATGATCCAAGTTATTCCAGCTTCGAACATAAATATTTTTCATACATACGCAGAGGTTGTTATGCCGAACAATTAGAAAATTGGTATCAGCATTTTCCAAAGGAACAAATCATGGTGATTCAGAGTGAAAAGTTTTACGCAGATCCTGCGCCTTATTTTAAAGAGGTGGTGAAATTCATTGGACTTGAATCATGGGAGCCTGAGAAATATACAGTCTTTAATGCAGGTGGGGAATACGATAAAATGTCGGATCCCCTTCGACGTAAGTTACTCGATTATTACCAAACGCATAACGAAAAACTTTTTGAAATAATAGGACAGCGATTTGATAATTGGGATAAGTAATACTTTCCGGTATATTGTTTTGGTAGTTTCTTATAATTTTTCTCTCTGTAAAGTTTTTTGGATTCTAGATATAGTTCCCGAAGCCTCGCGACTAGCTTCTAGATTTAACTTTCAAACATCGAATATCGAGTACCGAGTATCGAATATCGAGTATAGAGCATCGAGCATCCAACGCCTACTAATGAAAATATTCCTTCATCCTCTCAAAGAAACTCTTATCACCCTTCCCTGGATTCGGTTTAAAATTTTCGGCGTCGCGTAATTTTTCTAAGGTTTTCTTTTCTTCCGTGCTGAGTTGTTGCGGTGTCCATACGTTGATGTTCACTAACAAATCTCCTTTTGCATACGAGTTTAAAGCAGGAACACCTTTACCTTTTAAGCGAAGTACTTTTCCCCCTTGTGTGCCCGGATCAATTTTGATTTTTGCTTTGCCTTCAATGGTTGGCACTTCTACAGAGCAACCGAGTGCTGCATCTGCAAAGGAAACATATAAATCATAAATTAAATGCTCGCCATCGCGCTGTAATTGTGGATGTGGCACCTCTTCTACCATGATTAATAAGTCGCCCGGAATTCCACCACGCTCCGCAGCATTTCCTTTTCCACTTACTGATAGCTGCATTCCTTCAGATACTCCCGCTGGAATGTTAATTGTAATTACTTCTTCGCCATGTTGTACTCCTGATCCTGTGCATCCTTTGCATTTACTCGCGATGGTTTGTCCTTCACCATGACAAGTTGGACAAGTAGTGATGGTTTGCATCTGTCCTAAAAAACTATTCGTCACGCGACGTATTTGTCCACTTCCCTTACACATGTTACATGTAGAAAAAGCTCCGCTTCCTGCTTGTGCGCCCGATCCTCCGCAAGTTTGACAAGATACTTGTTTGTTTACTTTTATTTTTTTCTCAGTTCCCTTTGCGATTTCTTCGAGGGTGAGTTTTACTTTTATTCTGAGATTAGTACCACGGTTTACTGTTCGTCTTCCGCCACCACCACGACTTTGTCCTCCACCGAAAAAGCTTTCAAATGGATTTCCGCCTCCGAAAATATCTCCAAACTGACTGAAGATATCTTCCATGTTCATGCTTTGGCCACCGTACCCGGCATTGCCGCCTAATCCTCCATGTCCAAATTGATCATAGCGAGTTTTCTTTTCAGGATTACTCAACACTTCATACGCTTCTGCAGCCTCCTTGAATTTTTTCTTCGGATGCTTTATCGCCGGGATTTTTATCGGGATGGAATTTCAATGCCATCTGACGATAAGCCTTTTTTATTTCAGCTTCTGATGCGCTTTTGGTAACTCCCAATACTTCGTAATAATCTCTTTTTGACATGCAATATTTTTTAAATGTTGATGATCGTTTTTAGCTAGATTAATTCTTGCTAAATATTAATCATCTTCATTACTACTAATAATATTTTTATTTTAATTCGATTAACAACCAATAACTACTTTGGCATAACGAAGTACCTTTTCATTCAACCAATAACCTTTTTCTACTTCGTCAATTACTTTGTCTTTCATTTTTTCATCCTCCACCGGAACTTTGGTGATGGCTTCATGCATTTCAACATCAAATTCTTTTCCGATAGATTCCATAGCCTTGAGACCACGTTGTTCTAGAGTTGCCATCAGTTTTTGTTGAATTAAAATGATTCCAGCACGATTGAGTCGTCCACATCCGAATTCATTGCCTTAAGTGCTCTGTCAAAGTCATCCAATACAGGTAAAAGGGAGGAAATAATGTCAGTTCCGGCCGACTTTATCATCTCCACTCTTTCTTTCATAGAGCGGCGTTTATAATTTTCAAAATCGGCGTATTGACGTAAGTGATTGTCTTTTAACTCGGCAATTTCCTTTTCCAATTTAGCCAAGGGGTCCTCCTCAATAGGCTTTTGCTCAGAGGCTTCCGCTTCTGAATTGCGAATGATTTCATCGGCAATCGGGTTTTCTGTGATTTCCGGAATGTTCTCTTTTTCTTGGCTCATCGACTATTAATGTACAGGATTGATTATTACTTTTTATAATTTTTTCTGTGCGATTCAAAAATACTGCCATCAGGGTTATCTAGACAGTTTGTCAGCATTAGTTATCTAGAGGAAATTGTGTGTAAAGTTGGCTTCGAGAGCCTCGGCCAACCTCGACTTTTATCCGCTGCCCGAGGGAACTCGCGGGCAGCATAATGGTTGGCCTCGAGAGCCTCAGCCAACATCGAGAGCCTCAGCCAACATCGAGAGCCTCAGCCAACATCGAGAGCCTCAGCCAACGCCATTTTTTTAACGCTGCCTGAGGGAGCTCGCGGGCAGCAAATCGAACGCAGCTTTTTCCATAAAAAAAAAGCCCCATGGTTAGGGGCTTTAAATTTGATCTGTATGGAGTATTAAAATAAAAAAGTTATTTTATTTTTTTGTTGATTTAGCTAGGTAAGAATCTAGTGCTGATTCTAAACTTGCACCACGTAATCCTTTTGCTACGATTACACCGTTTCCGTCAATCAAGAAACTTGCGGGAATAGAATTTACTCCGTACATCGCTGCACCTCGACTTTGCCATCCGCCTAAATCACTCACATGATTTGGCCATTCTAATTTATCTTTTGCTATCGCTTTAATCCAGGCTTCTTTATTTTGATCAAGACTTAAACTGTAAACTGTAAAACCTTTTGCATTCTTAAATTTTTTGGTCTTTGTATTTGTGATAAGCAGCTACAACATGCGGATTTTCCATGCGACAAGGTCCACACCAGCTGGCCCAAAAATCTAACAGGACCATTTTACCTTTTAAAGAACTTAATGCGATTGTTTTTCCATCTGGACTTGTAAATACTAAATCCACTGCTTTATTCCCAACTGCAGTTCCTGTTGTGGCTTGTGGATTTTTTGTAAATGAACTTAATGTAAAGATGGAAAGTGCGATTAATCCACTGATTCCCAACGCGATTGCTAATTTTTTCATATTTTTTTTTGATGTTTTTAATGAGATTCCCCAACTAGGCAAAAATAATACCAAGACTTCAGGATGGGTTATTTATTTGTAGTTTTCTTAGAGTTTTTGGTTCAATTTAATTTTCGCAACTATTAATAGATTCTCGATTCTCGATTCACGATTCACGATTCTCGATTCAGGATTCTCGATTCTCGATTCACGATTCACGATTCTCGCATCCAGTATCCAGTATCCAGTATCCAATATCCAGTATCCAGTATCCAGCATCCAGCATCAAACTCTCCGGATCTGCGCTCCCAACGCATTTAATCTTTCGTCAATACGTTCGTATCCTCTGTCTATTTGCTCAATATTATGAATTACAGATTTTCCTTTCGCACTCATGGCAGCAATCAACAAGGCTACCCCTGCACGGATATCGGGTGATGTCATTTGAATTCCTTTTAACGGATGTTTTCTAGCTAAACCAATTACGGTCGCTCGATGCGGATCACATAAAATAATTTGCGCACCCATATCAATTAACTTATCGACGAAGAACAATCGACTTTCAAACATTTTTTGGTGCACTAAAATAGTTCCATTAGCTTGAGTTGCGGTCACCAAAATTACACTGAGTAAGTCGGGCGTAAATCCGGGCCATATCTGATCGGCTATGGTAAGGATTGAACCATCAATGAAAGTATCAATCTCATAACTTTCTTGAGCGGGAATATATATATCATCTCCTCTGAATTCCATCTTAATTCCTAAACGTTGGAACGTGGTTGGAATAATTCCGAGATGTTTTAAGCCTACATTTTTAATGGTAATTTCACTTTGTGTCATAGCTGCTAAGCCAATGAATGAACCTACCTCAATCATATCCGGTAAAATGCGATGCTTGGTACCTTTTAATGATTTTACACCTTCAATTGTAAGTAAATTAGAACCAATGCCCGAAATTTTTGCACCCATTTGATTGAGCATTTTGCAAAGTTGTTGCAGATATGGTTCGCAGGCTGCATTGTAAATGGAAGTAGTTCCTTCCGCCATAACAGCCGCCATTACTATGTTCGCCGTTCCAGTTACAGATGCTTCGTCAAGTAGCATATACGTTCCTTTCAGATGTTGTGCATCTACGCGATAGAAATTTTCGTTGCTGTCGAAGTTGAATTTAGCACCTAAATTTTTGAAACCGATGAAATGTGTATCTAATCGGCGACGTCCAATTTTATCTCCTCCCGGACGTGGAATAGCCGCTTTTCCAAATCGAGCCAATAAAGGACCAATAATCATAATGGATCCACGAAGACCAGATCCTAGTTTTGCAAATTCTTTTGTCTCGAGATAGTCGAGGTCAATTTTGTTTGCTGTAAATGAATATGTGTTTGGCGCTAAGCGTTCCACTTGAACGCCCATCTTCTGTAAAAGCTCAATGAGCTTAATGACGTCCCGAATTTCAGGAACGTTTTCAATGATGCATGTATCTGCTGTTAAAAGAACAGCACATAATATTTGTAAAGCTTCGTTTTTTGCTCCTTGTGGTTCGATGGAGCCACTGAGTTTGATGCCCCCTGTAATTTCAAAACTTCCTCCGGTAGTGCTCAATGTCTCTGTTGGTTTATTTTCCGCGACTGTATCCGCCATTGTAATTGCTTCGTTTTTTCTGATTTTTATTGCGGATCGCTCTTCGGTCCGATTCACGTAAATCTATAAAACGAGTAGTAAGCTTAAGGTCGTCTCGTAGGATAAGTTTTCCACCAGAAAATTCATTCAATTGTTCACGAATTACTTCATCGTCAACGGAGTCGCGATTCCAAGTTAGGTAGCTCATTTTCATGAAATTGGCAATTGTTTCCACCACTTGTTGTTTCTCCGGAGAATCTTCCATCAAAACAGCTTCCTTAATCATGGATTCAATAATGGATCCGTAATGACGTAATTTGATGTTCTTTTGAGGGTAGGTAAGAGGGTCAGGTCTAACATGTGTCAAATCCTGATCGGGCATCGGAAAGGGAGAATCACAGTCCAATTTAAAGTCGGAAATGATGAATAAGTGATCCCAAAGTTTGTGTTTGTAATCAACGAATTCTTTTAAAGTTGGATTTAAAATGGCCATCGCATTAACGATGGTTTTTGCAGCTTTAGTGCGTTCTTCACGATCTTCTAATGCAACTGCTAATTCAACCATTTCTTGAATGGATCGTCCATATTCAGCAATGGTAAGATCCGCTCTTTGGGTATTGTATTCCATGTTTTAATGGGGAAATTTTTTTGACTCCTTCCTAAAATGATGGGAAGTTTTGAATTAAGTTCACAAATTTACAAAAAGCAAGTGGGCATTCCTTGAATTTCTTATTCAATTTTAAGTATTTGGTGTTCAAAGGAGAGCAGTAGTTTGAGGATGGCTAGATTTAAAATTGAAGGGATGAATCTTTTTAAGTTGACGCGACAATAAATTTTAGTCCTCCACAACTCTCAGTTTAGCAAATTTCAGGAGTAATTGTTTTTGACCTTGTCCATCGAATAGAATGGTTGCTTTATTTTCCGGAACACGACCTTCTATGGCAATCACTTGCCCTCTTCCAAATCGTTGATGTTCTACTTGCACACCTACTACGATTTTTGATGGATCATCTGCAACGAAATCAGAAATGATAGGAGTGGGGGAAGCGCTTCCTACTTTTTTGAAACCTTTTGGTACATCGTTTCCGCCTATAGGAGTAGTTGGTTTTGCAGTAGAACTGGTTTTGTTGCTGTATTTGGTTTGGCTTCCTGAATAGGATTTATTTCCATTCGATTTGGAGTTACCTCGATAGTTGCTTTGAGTATTTCCGCCATAACTTCCCCATCCACCGCGTTCATCTACATCGTCAAATAATGCATTTCCTTTTGGCGCAGGCATGTCTAAGCAGGCACTGTCTATTTCTTCCAGAAATCGACTGGGCTGACTCGATATCAAATTTCCCCAGCGATAACGTGTAGCCGCCAACGACAAAGTAAGCTTTTGTTCGGCGCGCGTGATAGCGACATAGAATAATCTACGCTCTTCTTCTAATTCAGCGCGTGAATTGACGCTGAGTTGTGAAGGGAATAAATTTTCTTCGAGGCCAACAATATGAACATGTTTAAACTCTAATCCTTTTGCACTGTGAATGGTCATTAATGCAACCTTATTATCGTCACCGTCTTTTTCATTGTCGGCATCTGTTAATAATGCGATATCCTGAAGATACAAATCCAATGTTCTTAATGCAGGCAATTCTTGCTCTGCAGAAGGCGCTTCTAGTGGAATTTTTCCATCTTCACTAAATTCTTTGATTCCATTCAATAAAGCCTGAACGTTTTCGTAATGATTGACACCCTCCGGTGTGCGATCGTTATAGAGTTCTGTTAATATTCCACAAGCAGAAGAAATATGACTCGCTAGTTCATATGCGCTGTGATCTTTTAACATGATCTGCCAACTCCGCACCATCTTACCAAATTCAAAAACTTTGTCGCGGATACCACTGTTAATTCCAACAGGAAGGGTATTGATGTTTTGAATGACATTCCAAGTGTTTTCACTATTTAACACCGAAAATTCAATAATTCTATCCACCGTCGTTTTACCAATTCCTCTTGTAGGATAATTGATAATTCGTTTCATGGCTTCTTCGTCTTGCGGATTGATGGCCATCCGGAAGTATGCCAACAGATCTTTAATTTCTTTACGGTTGTAAAAAGAGACGCCTCCAAAAACGCGATACGGAATATTCTGTTTGCGCAAAGCTTCTTCCATCGATCTGCTTTGTGCATTAGTGCGATATAAAATTGCAAAATCTTTATTTTGCAATTGCTTATTCATCTTGTCTTCAAAAATTGAACTGGCTACCTGATACCCTTCTTCATTATCACTTAACGCTTTTAACACTCGAATTTTTTCTCCGTTGTGATTGTCAGTCCAAACATCTTTTTTCAACTGATTTTTGTTAACTACGATCACCGAGTTGGCCGCTTGCACAATCGTTTTTGTACTTCTGTAATTTTGCTCAAGCTTAAAGGTTTTTAATTCATCGTAATCTTTTTCGAAGTTTAAAATGTTTTGAATGTTAGCACCACGAAATGCATAAATACTTTGTGCATCGTCACCCACTACACAAATATTTTGATGGATGGCAGCTAATTTTTTTACAATGATGTATTGCGCAAAATTGGTATCCTGAAACTCATCTACCATCACATACTTAAATTTGTTTTGGTATTTGTACAATACTTCCGGATGTTCATTAAAAAGTCGCCAAGTATTAAAAAGAATATCATCAAAATCCATAGCACCCGCTTTGAAGCAACGTTTGCTGTACATTTCGAACAACATTCCCATTTTTGGTTTACCCGTTGAAGAATCATCGCTGGTATAATCGGTATTGTCTTGATAGTCCTTCCAGGTATATAAGTTATTTTTTGCTGATGAAATACGATTTAACACGACGCTGGGCTTGTATATTTTATCGTCGAGATTCTGCTCTTTAAGAATATCACGGATTAAGCTCTTACTATCATCCGAATCATAAATGGTAAAATTAGTAGGGTAATTAATTTTATCTGCCTCCACTCTTAAGATTCGTGCAAATACGCTGTGAAAAGTTCCCATCCATAAATTCTTGGCTTCATCACCTACCACTTTTTGAATCCGCTCTTTCATTTCGCGAGCGGCTTTGTTGGTAAAAGTGAGTGAAGCAATAGTAGGTTGAATATTAAAGCAATAGTTATCTTTCTTTTATTGACAAGTTTAGTTACAAAATTATAAATCCGTGAAATCCGCCAAATCCGAGTCATCTGTGTTCACTTTCGTTAAATATCATTACCTCGAAAAATCAATCGTAATAATATAATCACCTTCACAATCAGACAATAAATTACTCTGTAAATTATGGTGCTGTTAAATCCAAACTCTTCGAAGTTGTGTTAAACAAAAGCGGCGTTTTGCTCCATGTCTCCAGTGAGTTTCTATGCTTTACTATCACATAAAATGAATTGTTGAATGCAGCAATTGGGAATTGTAAATTAGCAACGCCATTGGTTAATACTACTTCTTGGTCGGTATAAATTACGTTGTAAGGACTGGTAGTGCTTGCCAAAGAAACCGTAACTGTGTCAGTGACCGTAGGAGCTCCGCCCGGATTACTCACAGCGTTCATTCCATTCGAGGTCGGATTGTAAAATCCTTCCATGTATATTTTCAAACTTAAACGTACAGTTGGATTCAATCCGATGATTCGAATATTGTCAACGTAGATATTGTTCCCGTAATTTCCGTGGTTCATGAATGAAAGTTGTATGCTTTGTCCTGCAAAACCACTGAGATCTACAGAATCAGTTCTCCATTGTGAAGCTGTTGGCACAAAACTTCCTCCGGTTCCTGGTACTGTCGCTAAAATGTTTCCAGGTTTGACATAGATGGAATTATAGTTAACTCCACAATCGGTAGAAAGTAATACAGATAATGAATCTAAATAGGTGGGGCTCGTACTGTACAATTGATGCGCCACATCAAATTTTAATTGATAGTTTCCAAAACCATTTAAATAGAATTGGGGTGTTCGCACCTCATCTCTCAAGCCACCCGAGTTTAATGTATAGTTTAGATAAACCATCGATCCCCCTCCAATTCCAAATCCACTAGCTTGTCCTGAACGTGACCAAATTTTTCCATCGCTTCCACCATCTACATTCGTCCATCCATCCGGAGGAAAGGTAGTTAATTCAAAATCTTGATTTAAAGGAATGGGTTGTCCAGTAGTAGAAATGTAATTGTTTTTGGTAATGGTATTATTTCCACCCGGACCACTAACGGTAAGACTTACCGTAAATACTCCTGATGTGTTATAAGCAACTTTCGGATTTTGTAAATTAGACGATGCTGGCGATCCTCCTGTAAATGTCCACAACCATGAGGTCGGACTTCCTGTAGAGAGATCACTGAACGAAACGGAATCTCCAAAGCAAGGTGTGTTCGTATTCGCTGTAAACGCAGCGTTGATTGATCTTAAATTCGTGATAGGTGTTTCCCACATTCCTCGGCCATAAGTTGAAACGCGTAGACTCGAGTTGTTCGTGCCATCATCAAAAATAGAAATATCATTTATAGTAGTTCGTGTGGGCAAGTTTTGATTGTACAATGTCCAGCTTGTATGAGCTCCTAATTTAAAATACACAGAGTTGTTTCCTCCAGCTACAATCATTAATTCAGTACTTGGAAAAAAATCATCCGTAATGATACCTACGTAATTTACCGATGGCAAATTGTAAGAGACGTTAGTCCATGTGGCCCCATTGTCAACAGATTTATATACACGGGTATTGAGTATCGCATATAAAGTATTCACATTGCTTTTTACGCCAACAATATTTGCATTATTGTTCGTAGCAAAAGGTAGTGCATATTGCGTAAAAGTGGGTGATGCACTCATCGCATTCGTACTTACATAAATTTTTTGATCATTCGTAATGGCATAAACCCGATTGCTATCAGCCTGAGAAACATATAATGCCATTATTCGAGTTGTAAATGACGAAATGGTATTCCATGTAGGTGTCGCTGCTGATAAATTAGAAGTTCTAAAAACGTTGGAGTCCCCTACAAATGCTATGTTGGGTGTAGAGCGATAGAAAGCAATGGCCCTAAAACTAGTAACAGGTAATCCATAAGTAGATTCACTGCTGTTTACATTTCTACGTCGTGCATTGCCAAAATAATAGACCCTTTGGCTATTCGGGAAATAATCAAAAGCGCAACGCGATGTCCAGTCCCCACCTCGGTTGCAAAACCATTTATTTCCAGTATTAGCATAGTATAACTCACCATTGTCTTGTGTTCCAATACTGATCATATCTTTCCTGGTGGGACTGCAAAATCCACGATAAATTTCATACCCATAAATTCCATCACTCTTCGGTATCCAATTCACACCGCCATCAGTACTTAACCAAACACCACCGTCATTCATATTATAAAGTTGGTTGTTGTCATAAGGATTGGTGATAATTTGATGCATGTCGGTATGCACTTTTTGCCACCAGTTAGTGAGCTGAGTCCAATTTACACCACCATCGGTCGACTTCCACACAGCATGCCCCACCCAGTAAACTATATCGGGGTTCACGCGATCTACGCCTAGACCAAAATTATAATCTCCCTGACCTACGTCTGCAGCATTATTCGTGTAATAGGTGAGGTAAGGCGCGGGAGAAGTTTTAATAGCTGAGAAACTGTTTCCTCCATCTATAGACTTATATAAAATACCGCCGTTACTTACCATTCCAAAATAAACAATATTCGTATCTGCAGGAGTTACAGCTAAACGACATCCGTTTCCATTGGTAACACCTGAAGGGAAAACAATGCCATTGTTAATTTGTGTCCAGGTTTCACCATAATCGTTCGAGCGAAAAAATGCAGAGTCAGTAGTGGAGGCATAAAGGACTCTTGATCCTGGTCTTTTTTCCTTGAGATCATCAAAAGCTCGTGAAGCAGTTTTTAATGTCCAGGTGGTTCCACCATTAATTGTTTTATAGATTCCGACATTCGTTGCTGCAACGATCACCTGGTTGTTGGTAGGATCCATCAACATCTCAACCACAAGTTTTGAAGTGAGAGAAGTGGGTGTGAATGTAGCCCCTCCATTAGTTGATTTATAAACACCGCTTCCATTGTAGTAGTAGTTGTGATCACCTGTGCCTAAATATAAGATTTGGTCGTTCGTATGATCAATACAAACCGATGCAAGACGCATGCCCGGTAGAATATCGCACCCTGGAGCTAATGTCCAGGAGTTTCCGGCATTATGGCTAATGAATAATCCACCGCGGGCGCTTATTGCATAAAATTTTTGAGAATTCGTTGGATGAAATTTCATCTGGCTAATTCGACTGATTCCATGAATTTGTCCACTTACATTGGTAGGAAAAAATTCAGGAGCAACCGGTGACCAATTTGCCGTCTGACTGAATGTAGAGATAATTGAAAAGAAAAATAAACTTATAATGAGGAGAAGTATTTTTTCATAATGATGTTGTGGGCAATTGTTAGGCTTCGAATTCGGATTATTTATCTTTCAAAGGTTGTTGTTTTTGAAAAATTTCAAGCCGTTCTTGCTCACTTAAAATTCGACCGTCTGACTGCACAAAGGGGAAAACAGTACGCTTCCAGTCTTTGAATCGCTTAAATTGATATTTAATATTTTCATATTCGTTGCGTTGAACTTGTGTCCAGGATGCACGTACTGTTCTAAAACTGTCTGCTTCGGCGGTAGTAATCTTACCTTCGCTGATTAATTCCTCTTCTTCTTCCGGTTCAATCTTTCCTTCCCAATAAACTTCGAACGCCTTCACTGCTTCGTAATAATTTACTTGCGGATCTTGCATCAATGTAATCCAATTTGGATTTGTCTTGTCGTCTGAACGAGAAGCCGTTTTTTTCTCTTGAGCGTTTGCTGAATTAAAAAAGCAAAGCAATAGTAAGGGGTAGAGTATCGTGCGAAGATTCATGGGAATTATTTCAACCAAATTTAAGCCTTTTTATAAAGTCTCACAAGCATATATTTTTAAAAATCAATAATCTTCTATTCAATATTTGAACTGTATAATACTATAGCTCAGTTCCTGTATTTCAGAGATTTATAAGTATTATATCCTTTACTTTTTAACAGTATATACAATTAATCATTATATTTACTTCATATTTACACACGCCATGACTCGAATCCTTTTATCCGCATTATTAGTATTTATTAGTTTGTTCACTCAGGGTCAATGCCCCCCAGGAAAGAGTGAAGTTATTGTATTTATTCAGCCGGATAATTATCCAGGAGAGACCAGTTGGACACTTAAAGACCAGTCTGGTGTCTTGCTGTCATCTGGTGGATTTGTTGGTGATACGATTTGCGTTGATACTGGAAATTGTTTGATTTTTAAGATTGAGGATACTTTTGGCGACGGCATTTGTTGCAGCGTAGGGAATGGATTTTATACAGTTTCCGTTAATGGTTCCGTGCAAGCAGCGGGTGGTCAATTTACTTACAGTGAAACGAGTTATATCAGTTGCCCAGCAGGAAGTAATTGTGGCTCGGCTTACACGGTATACCAAGATACTGTTTATAATTCCATAGGTACTTCAACATGGTACAAATTTATTCCAGATACAACAGGCACTTTTAATGTGAGTTCATGTTTTCCTTCGAATACTTGCGATACCCGAATTTGGATCTATGATCATTGTTCTAATCTAGTGTGGAATAATGCAAATGCAGGTACTTTATTTTATAATGATTCTGCTTGTGGTATTCAAGCGTTTATTGCCGCAGGACTTCAAAACGGTGGAACCTATTATATTCGAATTGGCGGTGATACCAGTTGTGTTGATGATACCATATCTTGGCAAATTACCTACGCAGGTCCGATTGTGGGCTGTATGGATTCCTCTGCTTGCAATTACAATCCATTAGCAACAGTAAGTAATAATGTTTGCATCTATCCAGGAGATCCAAATTGTAATTCTGGCCCCGACCTTATCGTAGATGGAACTTCATTAACAAACTCGCTCAATGTGGGAGTTGTCAATGGAAATGATGTTTGTTTAATTGGTGAGGGCTGTTTGACAGGTTATGGTGCACGCCAGGTAATTAATTTCACAACTCGCATTGCGAATATTGGTGACGCCGATTATTATATTGGTCAACCACAGGCTGGTAATGGGCAGTTTGTTTTTGATCAATGTCATGGTCACTGGCATTATGCAGGATATGCGAGGTATGATATTTACGATAGTTTGGGAGTGCCATTAGAAGCTGGTTTTAAAAATGGATTTTGTGTTCTCGACTTACAATGCTTTGGAGGTTCAGCAAAATATGGTTGTGGTGATATGGGAATCTCTGCGGGATGTGCTGATATTTATGGTGCTGGTTTAGCTTGTCAGTGGCTCGATATTACGAATATTCCTGCAGGTCGTTATACATTAGTTGTACGGGTGAATTGGGATCACGATCCCGATAAATTGGGTCGACAAGAACAACGTTTCGACAATAATGTTGCTGCAGTATGTGTAAGAATTAACCGGGACACTGCGAATGTTCCCACATTAAACATTTTGCCGAATTGTCAGCCGTTGGTGGATTGCATGGGAGACACCTTTGGACTTGCTGTTTACGATTGTATGGGTGTTTGCAACGGTACACATGTAATGGGAGATTTAAATATTGACACCATGCAGAATGATGTTGATGTTGATCTTTATCTAACGGATATTACAGCACAAAATGCTGTTTTGTCATGCAACGATTTAAATAATGATAATTCCTTAACTGTAACTGATGCGGCTTTATTGAGCGGATGTCTTCGGCATGAAGGTGGAAATCATTCTCATCAAGGTGGAACACAAAATACTCATCGTCATTGCGAATTTCCTTGGAATATTGTCAATGTTAATGATACAGTTAAAGTGGGAATAGGTGTTATCAATACTAATGCTTCTTATGTCGATTTGCAAATTATCAATGCTGATAGTCGTTTGTTGGGGTTAGATTTTTCCATGACAGGTTTGCAAATTGATTCTGTATCTTCATTGATAGCAGGATTTGATCCGTTTATTCGTTGGAATCAATCCACTGGAAGAATTGTTTTGTTGGATACTTCAGAGCAATCCTTGAACAAACAAATTATTCCTTTGAATTTCTTACGCGTTTATTATAGTTCGATAACCGCTACCACGGTTTGTCTTTCTAATATTCATGCTAGCGTAAATTCTAATTACGAAGAAACGCATAAGAATATTTACAACGGTTGTATTTCAGTTACTGGAAATAGTTATTTATACAAGAGTGGAATTATTTCAATTGTACCTAATCCATCAAAAGGGATCTTTAGACTTAAATCGAATTCCTGCAAGGGCAGTTATCTAAAATTTCTATTGTAGATGTCATGGGTAAAGTGGTTCTGCAAGAACAGGAAATTTCATTAGGAACTGATGGAGTGGAAATGGATTTAAGTCTCCTCCCTTCCGGAATGTATTTAGTGAATTTTAAAAGCGAAGGCATTCACGTGATTGAACGATTGGTGATTGAATAGATGAACTGTTGTTTTTTAGGTGAAAGTGACTAATTCAGAACATATTTTGATTTCCATTAAGTGACATAATTTTCGTCTGTGAATCTTTGCGACTTTGCGCCTTCGCGAGAAAATTTTGCGTTGCATAGTGAGTTGTAGATTTTTAGTAGGAATTAGTTTAACGTCACATTATAATTCAAGCCTCTCCCCAGCCCTCTCCAAAGGAGAGGGTGCTATTCGACACAGTGTCTTTAACGAGAAAATTTTCAACGAATACCTAATCAAAGTTTAACAAGCAGTGATCCATTTATTGCCCACAGTCCATCAGATCTTTTATAATAAGATGCACGAATACCAATTCCTTTTATCATATTTATTTTCGCAGCAGAAAGAGGAAGGATAAAAAATTCTATTCCTGTATTGATGGATGTAAATTGTGATAAATCGAAGTCGGAAGTATAGAAGGATTCATTAAAATGGTGTTTTCCTTTTTCTTTGAAATAAGTAGCTGCTGTTTGGGCATAAGCCCTGGTGAAAACGGATAAATATAATTTGGGATTCACCTTCCAACTAAGCTCTTCTTCCAATGAAATAGCGTTGATATTTAAGTTGTCTTTATACAATCCCAAATTCTGTTTCAAGATGAATTGAGATGTAATGAATGAATTTAATTGAAATGCCAATGGGATTTTTATTCGTTGGGAGGGAAGTTTTTCCACGACAGTGTTTCCATTCGTTAAATAAATTCGGTGGAATGGTGTCGACAATAGTCCTTCCTGTAAACTCATCCCTGCAAATACTGCCAACTTCGATTTTTTGTTGAGCAAAAAGAGTAGGAGGTCATCAAATTATAACTTTGTCGTCTGTAATTTTTAAACCAATCTGTACTTCTGAGTTCAATGGGATATACAAGTCGGACAGGAGAATAAAAATCGGGATTGAATCTTCCCCAGCGTAAGTCGTCGAACGCTGCATCCAGCGAAAGATTCCATTGGCTTCCATTTTCAGTTTCCTGCGAGCGATAATTTAAGCGGACAGGAATAGAAAGATAATCTGACTCTGCGGAAATTCCTGTACCTAACGTAACATAAGATTTGTTTTTAGTATGGATTGATAAATTTAAATCAGCAAATATTCTTCGGTCTATTCTCGAAGCGGAAGTAAGTACATAATCGATGTTGTCTGTTGATGCCGATGTAATAACATCCACACCAGCTTTCCAATTCAAATCAAATTTTTGAGAGAGGTAATGCTTGGCTTTTAATGAAACAGCCTGTACATTGAGTTCTTCTGTACCTTGACCTCCTGTTACAGCACTGTGATTTCCATCTTGTGTGTAATAGCTATACAACGCTTCAATTTCTGTTTTATCGATGTTTTGAAATAGATAATTACTATCAACAGATTGCGCTTTTACTTTTGAAATTAAACAAAGCATTCCAGCTAGAATAATAATCTTTTTCATACTAGTTGCAGCCGCAGCCTCCACTGCTTTTTTCAGAACCTAGCATGGTTGCTCCTTCACGAATGGATTGAAAGTAATTTTCAAATTTTTTCATTCCATTGGCTTCCATTTGCATTTTCTGGTCGTTGAGATAAACTCTTTGGTAAGGCTTAACAATCTGACAAGAGGATACCGTCCACAGTGTGAAAATACTAGCGTAGTGAATGAACCTAAGCTGGTAAGTTGCTATGGACATTATTTTTTTCATCGAGTATAAAATACCAAGTAAGTGGAAGTTGTTCTATAAAATGTTTGCCTTCATCTACGCCCATTACATTCACAGCTGTTGCTAAAGCGTCGCTTAATTCTGCGGATGGACTGAACACTGTTACACTGCGTATTCCATGAACCGGCAAGCCAGTTTTTGGATGAATAGTATGGCTGTATCTTTTACCATCTTGAGTAAAAAATTGTTCGTAGTCGCCGGAAGTGGCTACAGCCATGGAAGGCATTTGAAGTTTAAGTAGAATTTGAGTTCGATCTGTATTAGATATACCCGTCGACCAGCAGGTACCATCGGCACGTTTTCCTAATACACTGATATCGCCACTGGCATTAATTACACCACCCGTAACGCCCATCTTTTTCCAGAGAGATTGAACTTTATCGGCTGCATAACCTTTTCCAATTGCTGCAAAACTAATCTTCATCTCTTTTTTTAAGAAACATATACGGTGATTGTCTAAAAGCAAGATATTGTTAAATCCCGATTTTTGTAGTGCGTCGTTGATTTCTATATTACTCGGTAAAGATGATTCCGTTCTTTTGAATGAATATAGTTTTTTTAGAGGAGCTACACTTACGTCGAATGCACCTTGACTTATTGAATATAATTTTTGGCAGCGTTGCAAAAGCTGATGAACTTCACCGTCAATCGTGAAAATTTCATGTGCAGGAAAAGAATTTATTCTCGAAGTTTCAGAGGTGGATTTGAATTCTGTGAGTAAATCTTCTATTCTTGTAATTTCATCCAAGCCCGCTTCAAAATAATGATCAGCTTCACCTTTATTTTTCGCCACAACGATTAACTCAAAGGCAGAGCCCATTCGCTTGAATGGAAAATGATATTCATTCATACCCTTGCAATATATCTTGAATCGATTTTATTAACGCTGCAGGTTGTTGATCACGGAATGGAATCACAGTACCTAATCCATTCTGCACGACCACTATATATGGAAAAATGCCTTTAGGATTATATAACTCTGCTAATTTTTCGTTTCTTTCAATTTCAATCGCGTCTAATTTTTTCTTCTGTGGAAAATCAGCTTGAATAAATTCAATAGCATGGAGTGTGAATTGCACAAAAATGGAATCATTCAAAATATTTTTTTCCAATCGCATGCATGGTAAGCACCAATCTGAGCCGGTAAAAATCAAAAGTGTATCGAGTTTTCTGTTTTCAAAGAATTGATTTGATGCGATTGATCTATCTATATATGAAATGAAAAGTACAAAGGCTATTCCAATGTATAAAAATATTTTCATTACTTTAGATATATTCATGTTTTCAAATTTCAAAAAGAAGAGCCTTCAATAGACGAAGGTGAAATTATAAATCTTTTTATTTCAATCGCTCACGAATGTCCAATCGGTGTTTGCGAGCCGTATCGGTAGCGATATCATATCCAGCGTCCATATGACGAATAACGCCCATAGCGGGATCGTTATGTAAAACTCTTTTTAATCGTCGTGCTGCGTCCTCGGTACCATCAGCAACAATCACCATTCCCGAGTGAATCGAATAACCCATTCCAACACCACCACCGTGATGTAAACTCACCCAGCTTGCGCCACCTGCTGTATTAATCAATGCATTTAAGATCGGCCAATCAGCAACCGCATCGGATCCGTCTAACATAGCTTCTGTTTCACGGTTAGGGCTAGCCACAGAACCTGTATCCAGATGATCGCGACCAATAACGATAGGTGCTTTCACCTTTCCGGTTTTTACTAATTCATTAAATAATAATCCTGCTTTCTCTCTATCGCCCTGACCAATCCAGCAAATACGTGCAGGTAATCCTTGGAATGCAATTCGTTCTTGTGCCATTTTAATCCATCGATGTAAGCCTACGTCATTTGGAAATAGTTTTAGGATAGCCTCATCCGTTACTCGAATATCTTCAGGGTCACCACTAAGAGCAGCCCATCTGAATGGACCTTTTCCTTCGCAAAACAAAGGACGAATATAGGCTGGAACAAATCCAGGAAAATCAAATGCGTTTTTTACACCGCGCTCTAATGCTCTGCCGCGTAAATTATTTCCATAGTCGAAAGTGATACTTCCTAATTTTTGCAATTCAATCATTAGCAGGACATGTTCAGCCATGGAGTCGTAAGACAACTCAACCAAACGATCTGGATTTTTCTCTCGTAACACATTAGCTTCTTCCACCGAAATTCCTTCCGGTAAATAACCCACCAATGGATCGTGGGCTGATGTTTGATCCGTTAATACATCCGGAATAATATTTCTTTCTTTTAATCTTTTCAATAACTGAACGGCGGTACAAATCACACCGATGGATTTATTTTCACCGTTCTTTTTAAATTCGAGTGCAATATCAATCGCTTTGTCGATGTCACGCTCTATCAAATCGAGGTATCGTGTTTCTACACGTTTTTGGGCGCGCCATTCTTCCACTTCTGCGGCTAAGCAAACTCCATCTGCCATGGTAATCGCTAAGGGTTGAGCGCCGCCCATTCCACCTAATCCAGCGGTAACACAAAGTCTTCCTTTTAACGAGCCTCCAAAATGTTTATCTGCAACAGCATTAAAAGTTTCATAAGTGCCTTGGACGATACCTTGAGACCCAATATAAATCCATGAGCCCGCCGTCATTTGTCCGTACATCATCAATCCTTTTTTCTCCAACTCATCAAACACTTCCCATGTAGCCCATTTAGGAACCAATTGCGAATTACTAATGATCACTCTAGGAGCATCTTTATGCGAAGGCAATATCGCAACGGGCTTTCCACTTTGAACCACCAACGTCTCATCATCATTAAGGTCTTTTAGAGCCTTTACAATCAGGTGAAAAGACTCCACATTACGAGCCGCTTTCCCTCTTCCGCCATAAACAATCAAATCTTCCGGAACTTCAGCAACTTCAGGATCCAGGTTGTTACAGAGCATACGTAACGCTGCCTCCTGAACCCAACCTTTGCAGTTTAGTGTATTGCCGGTGGGTGTTTTTGAAGTAGATAAATCGAGTTTTGTGGCGGTATCTTGCATAATTAGACTTTTAAGGAAAACAAAATTACGATTAATTATCTCTTTAAAACTAAATAATGAAGAGTTGAATGTCAAGGCGTTGATAATCAAAAAATGAAGTTTGAAAGAAGATATTAACTCTTCTTTTTTTCTTCAACGACTGCTCTTTTTTCCTTCCATGGACAGTGTTTACATCCACTTTGGCAACAAAAACCTCTTTTTAAATGGTATTTCTCAGTGAATACGATATATCCTTCCTCGGTGAGGTAGTAGTCTTCTTTGTCGAATTTGTCGGTAAAGGCCATAATGAGAAATGCTGACGAGGTTTTATTTCTTGTTGGACTGAGGCAAAATTATTAAAATTCAAAGACTAATATTGTTCATATCCATGTGGATGATTTTTTTTGGAGTTAAATCTTTCCGCAATGAAAGTAATTAATTTTGTTAAATAACAATTTAGATATGAAAAAGTTTATAAAAGGTATAGTTATGACAATTTGTTTAGTGGGAATGCTAATGCAAACAGGTTGTTACGGGTCGTTTGAGTTGACAAAAAAAGTGTACGAATGGAATGGGTCCATTGAAGATAAATTCGTTCGGTCTATTGTGTTTTTTGCATTATGCGTTATTCCGGTTTATCCGTTGGCGGCATTTGTTGATGCCGTTTTTTTAAATTTGATTGAGTTTTGGTCAGGCAGTAATCCCATCAGCATGAAGGAGGGGGAACATGAAGAGCAAATAGTTTACCATAAGGGAAGGACTTATAAAATTGAAGCCATAAGGAATCGTTTTATCATTACGGATTTAAGTAAGAAGAATGCAAAGCCTCCAGTTAATTTTGTATTCACTCCGGAAAATATGACATGGAATTTAGAGAAGGAAAATCAACTGATAGCACTTTCTCGTCTGGAAAGAGACGCTTCAGGAAATGTATGTGTTCGTGTTTTTGAAAAAGGAGGGAAGTCTAATGTTACTTTTATGCCTGAGGAAAATATCGCATGGAATACTTTTGCACGTAACCTTCATTTGAATTCGGAAACGACGGCCCAGCGATAAAAAATTGATTGCGCCATTCCATTTAAAGGATTATTTCATTCCGAAAACCGTGCCCATCGAACATAGATGGGTTGATGCGAAGGACGGCATGAAGTGTCAAATTTCAATTTTGAGATTAGATAGCATTCACCCGGTTTCAGGAGGTAATAAAACATTTAAATTGTATGAGAACGTAACGCATTTTTTTGATGGAAACTTTGATGGAATAGCTAGTGTAGGTGGTCAATTTTCCAATCATATTGCAGCTTTAGCCCAGATTGGGAAAGATTTTGCTATCCCCACAGTTGCATTTATTCGAGGAGAAAAGGCTGCAGTCCCAACCATTACTGTTCGTCGGGCCATGGAAAATGGGATGCAAATAGTATATGTTTCTCGAGAACGATACAGAGAAATTCGGATAAAGGGGAATCCAATGATCGATTTTTCTGAGTACAAAAATTACTTCTTTATTCCAGAGGGAGGAAGTAATGATTTAGGAGTTGATGGAAGTAAAAATATAGTGAATTTTATTCCAGCTGACTATACCCATGTGCTATGTGCCGTTGGGACTGGCGCAACACTTAAAGGTATTGCATCAATACTTCTCGACCATCAAAAAATAATTGGAGTTAAAGTAGTGGAAGCTAAACAGGAGGAATTCATCTACAAAAATATAGATGCAATCACTCATGATAAAATAATTTTAAATGCAGAATATCTTTTTGGAGGATATGCTAGGCAGCATAAAGTATTGGATGATTTTGTAATGAAATGGAACGAAAAGGATTCAATTAAAATTGAACCCATATACACAGGAAGATTGTTTTTTGCAGCCCAGCAGTTGATTAAACAGAATTTTTTCCAAGCGTCTTCTAATATCTTGCTAATTCACAGTGGTGGATTGCAATATGTAGTTCATTAACATTTTAATGTTAATAGCTCTGAAAATCGATAGAATATTTCTACCCCTTTCCCGTTACCTTTGTAAGGTGAAAAAAACGAAATATATTAGCTTCCTCTTCGCACTTTTTAGCAGTTCGTTTGGAGTTTATGCGCAACCCAATTTGCGCAATGACACTGGACGAATCACTCCTGAAATGTACATTGAGATGTTTAAGGATGCCGCTATCGCCGATATGATGAAAACAGGCGTTCCATCTAGCATTACCCTTGCCCAAGGAATGTATGAATCGGATTATGGAAATAGTCCGCTCGCTAAAGGTGCCAACAACCATTTTGGAATTAAATGTCATAAAGAATGGAATGGTGAAACTTATCATAAAGATGACGACGCTCCTAATGAGTGTTTTCGTAAATATGAAAACGTTACCCAATCCTATGATGACCATAGTGACTTTTTGAGAAGTCGTAGTCGATATCATTTTCTTTTTGATCTGGAAGTTACCGATTATAAAGGATGGTCCCATGGTCTTAAGAAGGCTGGATATGCAACAAATCCTAGCTATGCAAGTAAAATTATTGGACTCATAGAAAAGTATAACCTGAGTGATTATGATGTGCAAGGTGTAAAAATACCTATTGCTGTAGATGAAAAAGGGAGTCCATTGAAAGAGGATTCAAAAAGTACAACCCCTAAAACATCGAGTAACGCACCTGCAAAACGGTCGAAATCAATATCAGATGAAAAGACATCTTCCACAAATGCTAATACTGTGAATGGCGTCCCTTTTGTTTGCGCCCGTGAGGGCGACACCTGAACAAAAATTTCGAGTGATAATGGTATTGAATTATGGCAAGTATTGGAATTTAATGACGCTGAAAAAAATGATATTATCGAAGTCGGGAAGAATGTTTTATTAAGGCAAAAAGAATAACGGTGAAACATTCACACATATTTTTCAAGAGGGGGAATCAATGCACGCTATCTCTCAACAATATGCAATAAAATTATCAAAACTGTATAAAATGAATCAGCTTCAGCCAGGTGCTAACGTTGAAGTAGGTACCAAAATATATTTGAAAAGAGCAATGCTTTTTGGCATAGTACTTTAATTGATTGCGTCCTTTATTTCAGTCCCTTTTTGATAACTTCGGTTTTTCTGTATATTTTTATGATTTCCAAAGCGTTGATATTTTTTTTGATATAATTAAAAATTTTACTTAATATTGAAACGTTGATTGGAAAGTCCACTTAACCCTGAAAATACTGTAACTTACCAAACATTTGGTTTTTTCGAACTATAGTGTATTAGCTTTACCTATACTAATTATTAATTGTAAAACGCCCTTGAGTAGTTTCGCTCGGACATTGATCTTCTTATTGTGTTTATTCGGCGCATTGCCTGTAAAGGCAATAACTTATTATGCAAATATTTCTGGAAATTGGAATGTATTAACAACTTGGTCAACAGTGGGTTGTGGCTCTTTTGTTAATCCTTTAACTCTTCCTACTGCAGCAGATGATGTTGTAATTTGTAATAATGCTACATTAACTTGTAATATTAATACTACTGTTAACAGCATTACAGTTTCGGGTGGTTGTAGATTTATCAATGCTAATTTATCTGCTACTAATCGTTCTGTGACCATTGTAAGTAGTTTGAATGTATTATCGGGTGGAACTTTAGTTCAACAAAGTATTTTAAATCCTACAACCACTTTATTTGCTGGTGTTGAGTTTTTTGATCCATCAAGTAGTTTTACCGTAACAAATTGGTTTTCTCCAATGCTTTCTCTTATCACTGGTGTTTCTTCAAATTTTGGTCATCTTTCATTGAATTATAATCCAGGTGTTGCATGGTGGAATAATCAAGGTTTGGGGGTGACGAGATTGATTCAAGGAAATTTAAATGTGGGACCTAATTGCCAAACATTTCTCGACAATACAGCAAGCCCTGTCAGTATTAATATTGGTGGTAATTTGACCGTAGATGGAAAGTTGAGAATTAAGGAATCAAATTCAGGAACTGTTACATTCAGTGTCGTGGGAAATGGCCAGCTTAATGCTTCCGGTCGATTCTCAGGAATTGTAAATGGGACTGGTAATTTTATTTTTAACCTAAATAATTTCACAACAATTAGCGGTAGTATTTTTAATGGAATTCAAGATGGTTTAGGAAACGCTACCCTAAATATTTTAGGAGTATTTAACGCTGCCGGAGATTTTTATGGAATCAATGCGCCTACAGTTCTGAATAACGGAGTGCCAACGATAACCATTAACTCTCTTTCTTTCACAAATGGAATTTTTATGGCATCTAATGGTCATAATATTAATGGACTTGCGACCGTCAACATATTAGGTCATGCAACGGTGAACTTTACCTCAGCAGCGAATAAAATTAATTTATTAGGATTAGCATCATTAAGTGGGCAAAAATCAACTACGCGATTATTATTTACTGTTGGAGGTAACTTGACCGTTTCTGGAGTTTCTACATGTGAGTTTAAAACTTCCGAATCTTCAGGCGAGGAAACTACAATTATCAATGGAACATTTACATCTACTGCAGCCAAAACTATTTTTAATGGAAGTTTAGATGAAACGAATGGGCATAAAGTAAATATTACTCTCGGCGGCTTATTGATGAGTGGTGGATCGGTATGGTTTAGTGATAATGCTTCTGATTCTACTTTTCTCACAGTAAATGGAACCGTTCAGTTGTCAGGCGGTGTGGCAATTTTAAAATCTTCAACGGGACGAGCTTTATTTACTGTAAACGGATTGTTCACACAAAATTTGGTTAGTAGCGCGTTTTACTTGCACGGATATAATCATCTGGCACAAACGAGTGCAGCCAATGATACTATTGAACTTACTGTGAATGGGAATTTTGTTCAAAGTGGAGGTGTTCTGTATTTTGATGATTACGATTCTCCCGCATTGCAACAAATAAATGTAAATGGTCCTATTTATACCATTTCAAATTCAGCTAGTATGCAAAGAGCTGGAAGTGGAACTTCGTTAAATTTTTCAAGAATTAATTTTCTTTATCAAGGTACCACCACTTATTTTAGAAATTTAAGTCATAATATTCGGCAATGTAAGCAGTATGTGAAGGCGGGTTGTACGTTGAATGTTACATCAGGACCCCTTCAAATAAGTTCTCATAACTCACCTCAATTGGCCATGTTAACGGTAGAGTCTGAAGGCGTTTTGTCGACAGGAACGAATCAAATTTCCTCCGATACTATTTATGCTTATACTGGAATAACCATTGCTGACGGTGGTCGACTGCGCTTGGCGCGAACTCAAGGATTATTCGATAACACAAACAATCCATTATTGAGAAGCAGTGGTGGTATGAATTATTTTTTAGGTGCAAATAGTATTGTAGAATATAATACGAATACCTATGCTCGGGTTTCCGGAATAAATGTAGGGGTAGCTCCGTTGCCGCAGCATAAATATGGTATTTTAGAAATTAATCATGTAGGTCCGGTTGGGACATGGATCAGTCCAACCTATTTACCAAGTTTTACCAATGCAGTTTATGTCCGCACACAACTAATCATGACCAATGGAGAATTTAACTTATGCGACGCACCGGGGAATCCAGGTAGTGCTGGTAGATATGTATTTCTTGAAAATCCAACCCCAATGGCTTTAATAAGAACAGGTGGTTATATCCGTAGTGAAGCTACGAATCAAAGTGGAAGAATTATATGGACAATTTCTAATATACCAGGTACGTATATCGTTCCATTTGGATACTCGGCAACGGATTATATTCCATTAACCTATCAATTATTATCAGGCAACGCAGGTACTGTTTCATTCTCTACCTATCATACTCCGGCGAATAATTTGCCATGGCCTCCAGGAGTAACAAATTTGGCCAGCAATTTTGGATTAACACCGGATAATAGAATCGCAACGGTCGATCGTTTTTGGAGAATCAATAGCACCGGGGTTACTCATGTTTATAATTTGAACTTTACGTATGCAGCTTCAGAGTTGCCAGGGATTCCCTTTAACACTCCCAATTATATGTGGGCATCGGCATATAGTACTACTACGAACGCATGGCTTCCACACTAACTCATTGGTCGACCTCTTTCGCCCTATCAAGTGTATGTCCCACTCGCAACACGAAATATTCACTGGGCATTCGCAGCTGGGACTTCCTATCTCCCTCTCGAATGGGGTGCCATTTCTGCAAACGCTGCAGGGAAAGATGTAAACGTAAAGTGGACTACATTTTCAGAAAAAAATACGGACTATTTTACAGTATATAAATCCGTGGGAAATTCAAATTTCGTAGATATTGGAACAGTGACAGCAGCAGGTAATAGCAATGAAGTCAAACAATATGCTTTGCTTGATAAAAATTCCAGTTTAACAAGCGCATATTATAAAGTAAAAGAAACGGATTTAAATGGAGATGAGTTTTGGTCAGATATTGTCTTTTAGAAAGTACAGCATACTATGCAAGAATTGAATGCTTGGTACAATATAAATAATTCTTCATTAGAAATTTTACTGCCTTCTGATTCTCCTGGTATTATTAGTATTTATGATGTAAGCGGTCGATTGCTTTTTGAATCGAATTCATTGAATGAAAGTAAAGTTTCAATTCCTCTTAATTTTCCGGAGAAAAATATTTATTTGATTCGTTTTTTAAGTGAAGAAGGGAGTTTTACTACTAAAATTGCAATGTAGTATTTCATAGTATTTGCCTTAGTTTTAACATGGTAGAAGGGATTTTTTTTAGAAATACTCAGATTAATACTCTTTAAAGAAGAATTCACCCTTTTTGAAGGTGATTTCACCAATATAACAATGCTTTTAGGTTATATACTGATGAACTTTGACTAAAATGGAGAAAAAATGAAAAGATTTTTAAAACGGATATTGATATCACTATTTTTGATGGTAACTTGCTTTAATGTAAATGCGGCTACTTTTTATTCGAGACAAACTGGAAATTGGAGTCAAAGTTCAACATGGTCTACCGCTTCATGCGGAGGGGCTAGTGCATCTTCAACACCAAGTACTAATGATGTTGTATTTATATGCAATACACATACAGTCAGTGTCACGGCTAATTCGAATGTAACGAGTGTTACTGTTCAAAATGGAGGTACACTCACTACTGGTACGACGGGTGGAGGTGCAAACAAAACATTAACAATTTCCGGAAACTTCATTTTGCTTAGTGGCGGAACTTATATCCATAATAATAATCAGGTCGCAGCTACTACAATTTTTGCTGGTACAGAATCATTCGCCGTTGGAAGCAATTTTAGGGTGACTAAATGGTCTGCTACCACAGCGCCAATTGTTACAGGTTGTACCTCTAACTTTGGAAATTTAAGTTTGGAATGGAATCCAGGAGCTTTCTATTGGAACAATGATGGTTTAGGATATACGAGAACTATACTTGGTAATTTTTCAGTTATCAATAATTGTGCAACCTATTTAGATGTAGCGAATGGAAATAAAGTGTTTACGATAGGAGGAGATTTAACGTTGAATTCAGGATTTCTTCGTTTCAAGCAAAGCGGCAACAGGTGATGTGACAATAAATATTGGTGGTACAGTACGTGTGTTGAATGTTTCATTTATTTACGGAATTTATCAGCAAAACGGATTGCTTAAATTTAATGCGGCGAGCATCGACCAAAGCGCGGGTACTTTTTATGGCGTTTATAACGGAGATGGAAATTGGAGTTTACAATTTCTGGTTCATGGAAACAATCGGAGGAGATTTTCGTGCGATACAAAATAATGTAACTTATACAGCTGGGGTTCCAAGTTTCCAAATTGGAAATGTGAATTTTTCAGGTGGTGTGTTCATCGGGAATTATAGTTGTAATACGGTTTCATCAACCATTTCCTTTATGGTAACAGGAAACATGAATGTTGCTTTTGCTGCTACAACGGATATTTTTGCAATACACCGTCTAGCTACGCTTGGAACAACGGCAGCAACAGCAAAGCTTTTCTTTCAAGTAGGTGGCGATCTTAGTTTGTCAGGAGTATTAGGAGAGTTTAATTCTAACAATGCAACAGGTGACGAAATAATAAATGTATTAGGTTTAATAAATATTTCAGGAGGAAATAATTATTTTAATGTAATTCCTGATTACGGAAATAATGGCCATTTAGTAACGTTCACATTAAATGGAAATCTGAATGTGAGCGGCGGAAATACGTATTTGAGTACAGAGGCAGGAACGTTGAACGCAAATTTATTAGGAAGTTGTACCCTTAGTGGAGGTACATTAAGTTTGAAAGGAAGTCCAGGTATTGCTGCTGTTAATTTAACAAATGATTATTTACAATCAGGAGGCGTTTTAAATATTTATAATGATGCTTCGGTTACCTCTGCTAATGCCATTGATTTCACCATTAATGGTAATTTTACACAAAGTGGAGGTGCTATTAATTATAGTACTAATACATCCTCTACAGGAATCAATTCAATTCATTTAAAGGGCGCTTCTTATACGCTAGGAGCACTGGGTTCTATGTCGAGTGCTGGAGCTGGTGTTTCAGTAAATTTTGGTGTACTGAATTTTAATAGAAGTGGAACTATTTCTATGACTCGATCTGGATCACACGATATTCAACAGGTCAAGCAAAATGTAATTACGAATTGTTTGTTGGATGTAGTTACAGGAAATTTACAAGTAGCCTCGCATGCTACTGCAGCTACAGATTTTTTGGTAGTGCAACCTTCTGCTACACTTAATTTGAATTCAAATCAAATATATTCTAATGCTACAGCTGTCAATTCAGGTATTTCTTTGTTGAACGCTGCACGTCTAAGGACAACACATACTGCAGGTTTTTATAATAATACTACTGTTGCAGCATTGAATAATGTGGGTGCTATGAATTTTGATTTGAATCAAAATAGTATTGTTGAATATTATGGAACAAGTAATCAAGTACTGACCGGCATTAATGTCGGACTCGCTACTACCAACGCTCATAAGTATGGAATTCTTGAAATTAATAATACCGGCGTAGGTACTTATGTGACACCAACCAATTTACCAACTGCAACTAACGGGGTTTATGTTCGCGAGGAACTTCGCTTAACCAATGGTATTCTCAATCTTGCAGGAGCTGCGGGGAATCCGGTTAATGGTGGACGAACAGTGTTTGTAGAACGTGCGCATCCATCTGCCATCACCCGCACCAATGGGTTTTTAAGGAGTGAAGCGCAGGATCACAGCGGCGCATTAAATTGGAATGTATCTAATGTAGTAGGGACTTATACTGTTCTTTCGCTTATTCACCAACCCAATATATTCCTTTGGTGTACACCTTGAGTGCAGGAAGTCCGGGTCAGATAGATTTTGCAACGTATCATACTGGAGCTAATAATTTACCGTGGCCTCCATCCATCGCAAATTTAAATTCGGAGATCGGTTTAACTCCTGACAATAGAGATGCAACCGTAGATCGCTTTTGGAAAGTAGGTACATCTGCGGGTGCAACGGCTACCTTGGAATTGAATTATTTGATTACAGAATTACCTCCTTCTCCCTATAGCGATCCCGCTGAATTAAGAGCACAGAATTATAATTTCGGTACGAACAAGTGGCAGCCTTCACTTCCAGGTCAAAGTGCCACATCGTATAAGGTAAATGTAAATGGTATTAATAACCAAAGCGACTGGACCTTGGCGAATATCAATTCTCCATTACCGGTTGAATGGTTGTATTTTCATGCTATCTTGGAAAAAGAAGTTGTAAGTCTTACCTGGGCAACCGCTTCAGAGGTAAACAATGATTTTTTTATTGTGGAAAGAAGTAAGGATATGCTGGATGTGGAGGGGATTGAAAAAGTTTATGGAGTAGGAAATAGTTCGTCTGTGAATGTGTATGCGACGAAGGATCTTCAGCCATTGGCTAACACCAGTTATTATCGCATCCGACAAGTAGATAAAAATGGAACAGAAGAATTCACAAAGTGGGTAGCCGTTTATAGAAAATCAGGTTCTGCAATCAGTGTTGTAGTCGGTCCAAATCCATCTTCGGAACTTATTAATGTAAGTGGATTGAATTCTCCATTTCAGTTAATGTTGTTTGATGTAACTGGAAAACTCATATTGAACCATGAGAAAATCAATGCTTCCGATGAAATAAGTATTGCACATTTGCCGAATGGAGTTTATTCCGCAAGATTCATTTCTGACGAATTGGGACTATTTACCATAAAAATTATCAAGCAATAAAATTGTTTAATTCCGTCAATGCGCTAATGGTCTCTTCTTGACCATTCCACCAATTGTATCTTTAATGCTGTTCATTACGACAAAGGCATTGGGATCAATAATTTGTATTTCGGAATTGAGTTTGTTAATTTCAAGACGGGTGATTACCGTGAAAATAATATCAATATCATTGGTGTGTCCTTGTTTACCATATCCTCTTTTGCCATTGTAAACCGTTACGCCGCGTCCCAATTTATTGGTGATCATCTGACGGATGGCATCACTATGTACGCTTACAATGGTTATGCCTGTATATTCCTCTATCCCTTCTATAATGAAGTCTACCGTTTTTGATGCCGATAAGTAGGTGATCAGTGAATACATGGCTGTTTCAATGGAGAGAAAGTATGCAGCTGTAGAGAAAATTATGATATTTAAAAGTGTAATAATGTCCCCCACAGTAACTCCCAATTTCCTGCTTAAATAAAGTGCCAATACTTCGGTGCCATCAATCACTGCACCACCTCTAATGGATAAGCCAATTCCTGCTCCCAGAAAGAATCCTCCGAAAACGGCAACTAATATTTTTTCATCTGTTAAATCTGGAAAGCTTATTGTGGCCATCACTAATGCAAGTAAAGAAATAGAAGCCGCCGTTTTGATCGCAAATTGCTTTCCTATGACATGATAACCAAGAAGAATGAATGGAAGATTTATTGCGATAATTAATAACGCAAAAGGGAATCCAGTAAGTTCAGTAATGAGTAATGAAATTCCTGTCGCTCCACCATCAATGAATGAGTTTGGTAAAAGAAAGCTTTTAAGACCAAATGCTGCAGAAAAAATTCCTAGTAAAATAAGACTAATATCTTTGATCCAACGCAAGGAAGTGACCTTTAAAATTCTTACTCCTTTTGCTAGCTTATATTCACTTGGCTCTGTATCTAAGGATTTATCTTCTTTAGGAAGTATATATTTTTTAATAAATTGTTCAATGTGATGGTTCATAGGAGTAGTTCAAATGGCTAGCGTATTGCTAAAATACGCTATTCAAGAGAATAAAAAAGACTTGCCAATAAAAATTATTCTACGAAATTTTTACTAAGATTTCAAATGAATAATTTTGTCAAAAAAAATGCGACTGTCGTTGAGATGTCGCATTTAATAGTTATCAAAAATTATCTTTCTTTTTATCGTATTAGACTAAAAGATCCAGTGAATTCGTAATATTTCCCTTTTACACTGATAATTTTTATTTTATAAGTGTACAATCCTTCCGGAGATGGATCTCCATTACTCATAAATCCATCCCAAGGACGAAAAAATGAATCCGTTGTATAAATATTTTGCCCCCACCGATTGAAAATCTGCATATCAAATGAATTTACATTTAAAACAGGGGTGCCATCGAAAAATACGTCATTTTTTCCATCGTTGTTTGGCGAAAATGCATTTGGAATAAAGAAAGGAGCCACTTCCAGATTAGTTTCGAATTCATCATAACAATTTGCAGAGTTGAAAGCAATAAGTTTGACTTTATTGATTCCAACTTTATCAAAGATATGTGTTGGATTCTCTTCAGACGTGCTATTCCCATCTCCAAAATTCCAACGGTAACTAGTAGAGTTTATGGAATTATTATTAAACGAAACTTCCGCATTGAATATGCTTACTATTTTTGTTGATTGGCTAAATTTCGCTTCAGGAAATGGGGGGATGACTACCTCTACGATTTTCGATTCATCAGCTATACATCCATATGGACTCGTCACTCGCATTTTTGTATTGTATTCTCCAGGCGCAGCATAAACATGTGAAGGAGAACGCTCCGTTGATGTCCCTCCATCGCCAAATGTCCAGTAGTAAGTAGAATTAGCTTCGTTAATTGATGTATTCTGGAATTTAATTCTTATTTCTTCGCAAGTAATGTTTTGCTCTGGTTCGTAGGATGCAATAGGAATAGGATGTTCGGTGAAGGTAACTCCTAAACTTTTGTACATCCTTTAATGGTGGTTACTGTTACGGTATAAATTCCTCCAGCTGTAACGGTAATACTCGGGTCTGTACTTCCATTCGACCAACTATATGTTCCTTGACCTGGAATAGTACTAAGTGTAGTGATTTCTCCAGAACATTTGTCAAGATCGCCAGTGATATCTACTAACGGCAACGGATTTACTAAAACTAGGAAAGAATTGGTACCCGTGCAACCGAATGCATCAGTTACAACTATGGAATAATTTCCCGCAGTATTTATCGTTTGGGTAGGCGTAGAGGCTCCTGTCGACCATAAATATTGTGTATAGTTGCTGTTTAAACTTAATACGGTAGATTTTCCTTCGCAAATTTCGTTTTGTCCTAAGATGGAAGGCGTTGGATTTAAATGAACCACCACATTTGATGTGTTGGAATTTACGCATCCATTGTTGTCAGTAACCGTTACTATATAAATTCCTGAATTGTTAGTTTGAATACTTGAACTTGTACTTCCTGTAGACCATAAATAGGAGACGAAGTTCCCGGGTTGAAGTACCGTATTGCTTCCTTCACATAAATCAATGTTGGGTAATAATTGTGGTTGTGGTAATGCGTTTTCAATAACAATAAAGCTCGTGCTTGCTTCACAACCGTTAATGTCAGTCACAGTAAGTATATAATTTCCTCCTGATGTTATTGTATTTTGAGTGGTATTGCTTCCATTCGACCATTGATAATTTACATATCCAGCATTCGCAATCAACGTTACATTTTCTCCGGTACAAAAATCCGGATCTCCGCTAATGGATGGAGTCGGAAGTGGATTTGCCGTGAACAATTGTGATGTTGTACCTGTGCAACCATTGGCGTCTGTGACTATCACAGTATAAGTACCTGAAGTATTCGGTTGAATACTCGAACTAGTTAAACCGTTGGACCAGGAATAAGTCATTCCAGAACTAGATCCAGCATCTAATAAACCAAAATTCCCTTGACATGCCGAAAATATTCCTGTGATGGCTGGAGTTGGGTTGTTATTTACTGTTACTGTTTGTGTGATACTATTGGAGCAACCATTATTATCGGAAACGGTCAGTGTATAAATTCCTCCTGTAGTAGGTTGTATGCTGCTTGCATTTGAACCGTTCGACCATTGATAATTATTTCCAACAGGGCCTGCAATTAAATTTGCAGCTTGTCCTTGACAAATAGCGGTTACACCTGTGATTTGTGGTATAGGCAAGGGCCAAGCGGTAATGTTATAAATACTACTTCCAAAACAGCCATTTGCGGCGGTAACAGTTACTGAATAAGATCCACCGCTGGTAACATTTACTGTTTGTCCAGTATTACCAGTTGACCATTGGTAATTAGAATAACCTGCACCTGCGTCAATGGTAGCGTTATTACCATCACAAAATCCTGAAGGACCTGTGATTATTGCATTGGTAAATGGCAGAGAATTAAAAACTACACTCGTTGTTCCAGTGCATCCATTCGCATCAGTAACCGTTACGCTATAACTCCCCGTCGTGTTCACAGAAATCGTAGTATTAGAAGAACCTGTCGACCAAGAATAATTAGGAAAAGCTGTACTAACTCCTAATGTAGATGCTAGTCCTTGACATGCACTAAGATTTCCTGTGATGGTAGGAGTAGGATTATTATTTACACTAACCAACTGAGTGGCGGTTCCGGCACATCCATTACCGTCGGTAACCGTTACTGTATAGGTCCCTGCTGTTGATGGTTGTATAGAATTTGAGCTTGAACCGTTCGACCATAATAGGTCAAACCTGCGGGAGAAGCAGTGAGGTTAGCATTGGCTCCTGACAAATTGCAGTGATACCTCCGATAGCTGGTAATGGAGGATTGTAAACTGTGATAAGTTGACTTACACTGCCGGTACATCCGTTTGCATCTGTAACGGTAACCGTATACGAAGCAGGCAATGATACATTGGTAGTTGCGCTTGTCACACCTGTTGACCAACTATAAGAAGAAAAAGGAGCAGTAGTTGACAAAACTGAATTTGCCCCTAAACAAAAATCAAAATCACCAGCCATTACCGGAATTGGATTTTGATTTACGGTTAGATTAAAATTATTCGTTGCTGTACATCCATTTGCATCCGTTACTGTGACGGTGTATGGTCTGGCTACACCTGCAGCAATAGAAGCCGTATTTTGACCATTCGACCAAGTATATTGCGAAAATGGATTGTTCGTTGTAAGGGTAGAAGTAGTTCCTTGACAGATGGTATTCTTCCCGTTTATACTCACTGTGGGATTGTTGTTTACCACCACCGTTGTCGATGTGGGCGAAGGGCAAAATCCAGCTGCAGTTGGTGTTGCAGTGTATGTGCCGGAAGAATTTACAGTAATACTTTGTGTTGTTTCGCCATTTGACCAAAGCACACTTGCAGAAGATGCGGTAAGAGTTACATTACTTCCTTGGCAAAATGTTAACGGACCTGAAGTAGCCACGTTAAGAGTTAATCCTGCGAGTAAAGAAGTATTCACTGTATTAGTCGAAGCAACACAATTCCCTCCAAATGAAACCGTGCATTGATAGCTTCCAGCAGTATAAGCAGTGATATTTTGAGTAGTTGCTCCGTTTGACCAGAGATAACTAACGCCAGGGGTAGCCGAAAGTATTACGCTATCACCAGGGCAAAAAGAGATTGGACCGTTTGGAGTAATGATTGCTACAGAATTGGTGTATTGAACATAGATTAATGCAGAAAATGCAAAACACAAAGGTGGATTCGCAATCGATGTATAATAGATGCCCGGCTGTGTCACCCAGATAGAATTCGTAGTGTCACCTGTAGACCATAACGGAGGACGGCATGCATTAATTTCAAGTTTTATTGAGTCTCCTTGACAAAAGTAAAGTGTGTCTACTACCTGAGTATATTGACCTGATGTGGCCAATACGGGAATTTCTCCAACGGATTGAAAAGAATTTCCCTCCAAAAATACTCCTGAGTCAAATGCTCCATCACAAAAATCTTGAACGGCTAATTTGATATGATACGTTTCGCAGGGACAAACTTGTGTTGCTGCAGTTAAAACAGTAGTCATTCCATCATATTGCACCGTAGTGCCTCCAGTATTATCTCTAAAATAAGCGCAATTGGTACAAGGCCCAGAGGGGGATGTCATACCAGGGGCAGAACCATTGTTCACATTATTGATGGAAATAGGTGTAGTAGTTCCAGGAACTAAGGCTATGTTTTTCTTTCCAGTAATTCCAGGGCCATTAATAAAAAATCCAAAAAAGTCGTTGCACGCTGTACCCACATAATCATGATACTCTTCAGATGCCCATACATAACGAAAACGAACGGAGTCGGTTGCAACTGTGAAATCAAATTCAAGTACTGCCGCATCTTGTTGACCAGTTCCAGTTGGGTGGAGGCCGTTTAAATCAATATCAGAACCTGCTGAATTATCTACTCCAACGCCCGTACCACCATTAGGACCTATTGCACTTGAAACCGAACCTGAGGTTAGTAATACACCATTTCCAATTCCTACATTACAAGCACCCGCACAGTTAAAACTTCCTCTGGCGGCATTCGAGCCAGTGAACACAAAATTACTTGCATTTACGCCAGGCCCTAACAAAATATTTTGTACCAGTTGAGCGGTGGTAGGAGCAGAACTAACCGTTAATTGAGCATTTACTTGATGCGATAAGCATGTAAAAAAGAATAATATCGCAAGGGTACAGAGTATCCTATTTTTCATGATGGTAGGATTTGATATTCAAATATAAGTAAAATAAGTCAGAATGCATATAATTAAGTTTTAAAGAGTCTATAGGCGGAGAAAGTTGATAGAATTTCACAATTTGATGTTAGTTTATTGAATTTATTGAAAATTGATTAATCGAACTAAAGAATAATTTCCTCGAAATCATTGAATATCAACAATAAAAAAGCCCATGGTAGCAACCACGGGCTTTTTAAGTAAAGGTTTATTTTCCTAAATCGATTCAGCGAGAATAATCACTTTATTATTCAATAGTTCAACCACTCCGCCCTTCAATTCGAAGGTTTGGATTCCAGAAGTTGTTTTGATTTTTACCGTTCCATTTACCAATGTGGAGATAATGGACGCGTGATTCTCTAGCATTTGAAATCGACCATGTGATCCGGGTACCATGATTTCACTCACTTCTCCTTCAAATACTTTTTTCTCCGGTGTTATTATTTCAAGTTGCATGAATCGGTTTGTTTAATCTCTTAATTATTTAGTTTCAGCGATCAATTTCTTTCCTTTCTCGATAGCGTCTTCGATAGTTCCTACCAAGTTAAACGCTGCTTCAGGATACTCATCCACTTCTCCATTTAAGATCATTTTAAACCCTTTGATGGTTTCTTCGATCGGAACTAATACTCCTTTTAATCCGGTGAATTGTTCAGCTACGTGGAATGGCTGTGATAAGAAACGTTGTACACGACGTGCGCGGTGAACTACCCTTTTATCTTCATCACTTAATTCATCCATACCTAAGATGGCAATGATATCTTGTAACTCTTTGTAACGTTGTAAAATTTCTTTTACAGCTTGAGCTGTATCATAATGCTCATCACCCACCACATCACGAGAAAGAATTCTAGAAGTAGAATCCAAAGGATCTACTGCAGGATAAATTCCTAGCTCAGCGATTTTACGATTCAATACAGTAGTAGCATCCAAGTGACTAAAGGTTGTTGCAGGAGCAGGATCGGTCAAGTCATCCGCAGGTACATATACCGCTTGAACTGAAGTGATAGATCCACGTTTTGTTGAAGTAATACGCTCTTGCATCAATCCCATCTCTGTAGCTAATGTAGGCTGATAACCTACCGCTGATGGCATACGTCCTAATAAAGCTGATACCTCAGATCCGGCTTGCGTAAATCGGAAGATATTATCAATGAAGAAAAGGATATCACGTCCACCAGACTTCTCATCTCCATCACGGAAATATTCAGCAACTGTAAGACCTGATAAAGCTACACGCGCACGAGCACCAGGAGGCTCATTCATCTGTCCGAAAACTAAGGTAGCTTGACTCTTTTCTAATTCTTTTAAATCCACTTTCGACAAATCCCAGTCGCCAGCTTCCATACTGTGCTTAAATTCTTCGCCATATTTGATTACGCCTGATTCAATCATCTCACGTAACAAATCGTTTCCTTCACGAGTACGCTCACCAACACCGGCAAATACAGAAAGTCCTGCATAACCTTTAGCGATATTATTGATCAATTCCATGATCAATACCGTTTTTCCTACACCCGCACCACCGAACAAACCAATTTTTCCGCCCTTGGAATAAGGTTCTAATAAATCGATTACTTTGATTCCTGTAAAAAGTACTTCCGCTTCAGTAGATAAATCTTCAAACTTAGGAGCGTCACGATGAATGGATAAACCACCTGTACCGTCCATTTGATTGATTCCATCAATAGCTTCTCCAACAACGTTGAAAAGTCGCCCTTTGATTTTTTCTCCAATAGGCATTTTGATAGCAGATCCAGTAGCAAGAACTGGCATTCCGCGCACTAAGCCATCTGTTGAATCCATCGCAATTGCACGCACCGTGTCTTCACCGATATGCTGTTGACATTCCAAAATTATTTTCTGACCATTTGGTCGGATGATCTCAAGCGCTTCTAATATGTTTGGGAGGTTAATTCCTTCTCCTTCAAAGCTTACATCGATTACTGGACCAATGACTTGAACGATTTTACCTTTATTCATGGTTGGGTATTTGAATTTGAGGGTGCAAAAATAGATAAAAAAGCGCACGCAATGAAGGAAAACCTATTTTTGCTTCAATATAAGTTTATCAACATTTTTACGCAATTTTGTTGATAATATGGGCACTAAGAAAAGACATGCAAATTTATAGAAATATAGACGAATACATTAAGCCTCAATATCCTATTGTTACTGTTGGCACCTTTGATGGAGTGCATGTTGGACATAAAATGATCCTCGAACGTCTTGCAACTTTGGCAAAAGAAAAGCACGGCGAGGTAGTACTGCTTACCTTTTATCCTCATCCTCGCAAAGTTTTATTTCAAGATTCAGCTCAATTGGAAATGATTACTTCCTTGGAGGATAAAATTGCTTTAATGAAACATTTTGGAGTTAAACATCTTGTTATTCAGCCTTTTACAATTGATTTTTCTAAGATGGAATACGAAGATTTCGTAAAAAACATTTTGGTGGAGAAGTTAGGGGTGAAAACTTTGGTCATCGGTTACGATCACCAGTTCGGTCATCAACGCAAAGGATCGATGCATGAGTTAGAAAAAATGGCTCCACAATTTGGTTTTGAAGTGGAGGAGATTCCAGAACAAGATATTGATGCTATTGCCGTGAGTTCCACTCGTATTCGAAATGCACTCAAGAAGGGAGAAGTAAGGATCGCAGCTCATTTGTTAGGTTACGATTACCGTCTCTCCGGTAGAATAATTAAAGGTAAGCAGTTGGGTCGCACACTTGGATTTCCTACTGCAAATATGCAATGCAACGATCCCGATCAATTAGTTCCCGCCAATGGCATTTATGCAGTAATGGTTGAATGGAACGGGAACATGTTAAAAGGTGCTTTGAGTATTGGCCATCGCCCAACATTCGATAATGGCGATCGAACCATTGAAGTTCATATTTTGGGATTTGATGAAGATATTTATGGCGAAGCCATCACGCTTCATTTTAAGCATTACCTCCGACCTGAGTTGAAATTTAATTCAGCGGAAGAGCTCGTTGCTCAGATGCATAAGGATGTAGAGCAGTGTTATGAATTGCTTCGGTGAAGATAATGAGGCGACTAAAGTTATGTACATTTCTCTTTTGAATAAAAAATTAATTTTTTCGTTTATTCTTTGTTGTCCTGCTTAACTTCACCATTCATGTTGAACCACAAAATTTCCCTTGTTTTCTTGTTTATCATTCTTGCTATCCAAAGTCAAGGACAAACTTTGTTGGATACTATAGCGCTGAGTCAACAAAAAACTTTAAAATCTCTTGCTGCTGCAACGACTCAACCCGATTCCGTTTTTAAACTCGATTTGAGCAAACAAAAACATAAAGTGGTTCCAGAAGAAATTAGAAGCTTCAAAAATTTACAAGTTTTAAGGTTGTCAAGAAATAAATTAACCGAGATTCCGGAATGGATTGGAGAATTGAAAAATTTGCAAGTGTTGGATTTAAGTTATAATAATTTAAAGATGTTGCCCGATTCTATTGGGAATTGTACTCAATTAGTTCATTTGGGATTGAATCGAAATGTAATTGAAACTTTGCCACATACGATTGGTCGGTTAGAATTTTTAGAAGTAATCGAGTTATGGGATAATGAAATTATTTCGTTGCCAGATGAGATTAAACACTTACATAATTTAAAAACATTGGAGTTAAGAGGAATTTTATTTTCGAAGGAAGAACAAGAGCAAATTTTTAATTTGTTGCCCGAAACAAATGTTTTTTTTTCACCAAGTTGTAATTGTAAAAATTAGTGAGATTGTAGAAGTGCTTTATAATTGTATTTATAATTTGATAATATTGTTCATCTATTCGAATTAAATTATGTACGCACCTTCACACTACAGCATCAAAGACCAAGAGCTACTCTTATCCTTTATTAAAGAGTTTCCTTTTGCAGTTTTATTTTGAAGGAAGAAGATTTTCCTTTAGCAACCCATATTCCCATGGAAGTGGTGATGGAAAGTGATAAACTGTTTTTATACGGACATATTTCTAGCATGAATCCTCAAGCAACTTTTATTGGGAAGGAAGGAGTGAAGGCCTTAGCAGTTTTTTCTGCTGGACATACTTACGTTTCTTCTTCTTGGTACAGTCATCCCAACGTTTCTACTTGGAATTACAGGGCCGTTCATGTGAGTGGGAATTTGTCGGAACTTTCATCAGAGGAGTTCAAATCGCATTTATATAGAATGCAAAACAGCTATGAAAAAGGACAAGAAAAACCTGCATTAGAAGAAAATTTACCCGACGGACTTTTTGAAAAGTTTGTAAAAGCCATTCGCGGATTTAAAATTGAGGTGGTGAAGATGGAAGGAGCATGGAAGTTGAGTCAGAATCGAAATGAAAAAGATTACCAAGACATCATTTAAGAATTGGAAAAATCAAACGATGCAGGAGCACAGGAAGTTGCGAAATGGAAATGAAAAAGAAATTTTTTTTTATATCAATTTGCAATGTATAATTTATAATAAGTAATTTTTCAAAACATTTACTCGCTTGAACCCCTGCATACTGCCCATAATTAGGAATAAGCATGTAATTATTTTTAGTATAAAGTTGAATTGCTTCGGGTTGTTTTTCTCCAGTCTCCAAAATGCATTTTTTGTATCCTAATTCTGTTGCCCATTTTTCAAGTTCTTTTAAACTAAAGAAGCAATTCCTTGGCCTCTGTATTTTAAAGGGACAAACATTCGCTTCACTTCCATCGTTTCGGCATCGAATTCCTTAATAGCTCCGCAACCAATAGCTTCTTCGTTTTTATAAGCCACTACCACATACTTTATGTTATCCGTTTTATTATACTGCGCATAGAATGCATGATCATCGCCATCTCTTACTTTTAATTCGAGATCAAGGTCGCGAACTAATGATTGAAAATAGGTATTGTCGGAATCGGTTCTTTTTAAATGGATCATTTATCGGTTTGATTATACTGTTTATTTTTTTACTTTGTTCGCCAAAAGCCTTTGGTGAGTATTGTTTGCAAATTTGATGTTTTTTTGAATGGGATGTATACAAGGGAAATTGATTTTTTGCATCTATCTTTACCAACTTAAAATAGTGTATTGGATCAAGACAAAACGTTATCACCAGGTCGACTTGCCTGGGTAAAACTGAAGCAGCATAAATCTGCTATGTTCGGTTTGACAGTGATTGTACTTTCCATTTTTGTGGCTGTATTTTGTTATGTATTGGTGCCAGATAATACACCCGATTCAAATTCAATGAATCTTCAAGTGAGTTTACAACCTCCAGGCACTACCATTTCTTTTTTGAAGATCCCAAGAGAAAATACGCAGGAAGTGGCTGTAATGAGTAAATGGTTAAGCGGGAGTCCGGCAGATGAAAAGCTAATTCCATTGTATGATTGGAGCATTGAGGATGGTTCGCTCTCTTATAGAGAATACACAGGCGATTATTCAAGTCCGGGGATGCGGGTGTGATTGCATTAGCAAGTTTGTCCGAGGATACCAAGATATTATCCGGATTTAATAAAGAGTTGATCGAAGAAAATTTTATTGTTTCGAAAACATTTTATTTAGGCACCGATCGGTTTGGTCGGGACTTATTAAGTCGATTGATGGTGGCGACAAGGGTTTCATTGTCGGTAGGATTAATAGCCGTTCTTATTTCGTTGATAATCGGAATCGGACTAGGATCTCTTGCTGGATTTTACCGTGGATGGGTCGATAAAATTATTTTGTGGTTCATCAATGTGATCTGGTCCATTCCCACTTTATTGTTAGTGGTCGCGATAACCATGGCATTGGGAAAAGGATTTATTCAGGTCTTCATCGCGGTCGGACTCACCATGTGGGTGGAAGTGGCTCGATTGGTTCGAGGTCAGTTTTTTTCTTTGCGGGAACAACAATATGTAGAAGCGGGAAGGGCATTAGGATTTAACGATAGTCGCATAATTCTCCGCCATATCCTACCCAATATTATCGGACCCGTAATTGTTATTGCGGCTTCAAATTTTGCTTCGGCTATTTTGCTGGAAGCTGGATTGAGTTTTTTGGGAATGGGTGCACAACCTCCTACACCAAGTTGGGGGATGATGATCAAGGAAAACTATTCTTACATCGTTGTCGATGCCGCTTGGCTCGCCATTTTCCCCGGGGTAGCCATCGCTTTAATGGTGCTTTCGTTTACATTGTTGGGGAATGGATTGAGGGATGCATTCGATACCCGTAGCGCTTAAAATGCGATCCCTCGCCTTTACCAACTTTGAATTTTCCCTATAAAATTGAAACGTATAGATTGTTCCGGCATTCATTTCAAACCTAAATCCATCCACTCTAAAAGTAAACCCATAAAAAAAGGCCACCCTTTTGAGGTAGCCTTTTCTATACTTTTCTTAAGGATTAAGAAAGGTGCTTGTTAACAAGCTTAGTCATTTCAAACATTGAAACTTGACCTCTTCCTCCGAAAACAACTTTCAATTTATCATCAGCATTAATCATACGACGATTTTTCTTGTCTTGTAAGTTGTTCTTCTTAATGTAACCCCAGATTTTTTTAACTACTTCAGTACGTGGAACTGCTCCAGCACCAATAACCGCAGCCAATGAAGAGCTTGGAGTCATTGCTTTCATGAAAGCAGCATTAGGAGTACGTTTTACTTTTGCTTTTTTAGGAGCAGCAGCTTTCTTAGCGGCTTTCTTAGGAGCAGCTTTCTTTGCAGCTTTCTTAGGAGCAGCTTTCTTTGCAGCTTTCTTAGGAGCGGCTTTCTTTGCAGCTTTCTTAGGAGCAGCTTTCTTTGCAGCTTTCTTAGGAGCAGCTTTCTTTGCAGCTTTCTTAGGAGCAGCTTTCTTTGCAGCTTTTTTTGGAGCGGCTTTCTTAGTAGCCTTTTTAGCAGGTTTTGCTTTTTTAGTTGCCATTGTTTTTTTGTTTAATGATATTGAATGGTGCTAATTTATCTCAGTAATAATTTCATAGCGCGCATTCTCTAATAATTTATTAACAATGCCTATGGGGGAAATTGTTAATTTACAGAGGGGGCTCAGAGGGAAAAAATTATCCTTCTTTTTTTTAATTTTTTTAGGAGTGAAAAAATGATTTTTCAGAGGGAAATTGGTTAATTTTTATGATGATATAACAATACCATCCATGCCTCTTGAACATCGCCTTTTTCAAGTAAATGGTGAGCCGCTAGATGCACAGCCATTGTTAAATTCTCTCTGTCACCACTGAGTGCATCGAAGAATTTTTTGACGTCTTCTCTCCCTGCGTATGCAGAAATTTCCTCTGTGGAAGGCAAATTTTCAGTGTTTCCAAGCAGTCCTAAATCGTTTCCCGTAAGAATTTTACTGTATCGAATGGCTTCAGGAATTTCATCAACCCCCATCCCTAAAGTTGTAAGTGGCTTGGGAACGACGAATAATCCTTTGGCAGCTCTACTGTACCAATTTCCACCCAATCGTGCAACCTGATCGATCTTATATGGGTCGATGGCGCCACGTTCATCCAATACATCTTCCCTAATATGCATCAAAATGATTTCACAAATGACCAACATGGCAGCACCACCTTTGGTCCCGGTTTCGATAATTTGTTTCACTTTGCATTCCATCTGTGCCGGTGATTCTAATACCCGTGGCGGTTTTACCATGACCGAATCCTGCATCGTGAATCCCGATTTTACAAACTCGTTAACTCCTTTCGGATATTCCGTACTGGCCAACGACATTTGTTGAACCATATCGTAGCTTACTATATTAATGACGACTTCATCAATTTCACGAACATTGTCCAACGTGTTTTTCGTGGCACCGTCACGACCGCGAAGTGCTGGACTAAATATAATAGTGGCCGGATTGGATCCAAATGCATTGAAAAAACTGAACGGACTTAAGTTCACATTTCCGTTTTTATCGATGGTGCTGGCGAAAGCAATGGGTCTAGGCGCCACCGCCCCAAGTAGGTAAGCATGCATTTCCTGGGTCTTTATTTCGGATGGATTTACTGTTTTAAATGACATATTTTCTTAATTGATTGATTTTCGGCTGCTAAATTCAGAAAGTATCCGGTATAATCATGCCTTTATTGCTAAAAGATTGTTATTTTTGCCCTCCGATTGGAAGGAACTTGAATTACCATCTATTTGAGCACCTTTCATAAGTTCTTTGCCTTCATTATTGAAATCGCGCATGTGGCGTAATTGGTAGCCGCGCCAGACTTAGGATCTGGTGCCTCACGGCGTGGGGGTTCGAGTCCCTCCATGCGCACGATCAGCTCCGACTTTCGAGTCGGAGCTATCTTTGACGAATTAGTGAAATTGAATTTCCAAAAGTCAGCAGGATTGACTTCGCTGTGAAATGATGCTCCTAATTTGTTAATTGCTATATTATATAAAGAATTTTCTAACATGACATCCGCTTTGTATCTATTTTGATGGAATGTTAGGTTTATTATGAAGTAATTCCATTTAATACTATGAATATCTTAAAAGAGAACATCGATACACTAAATGCAGTGTTGAAGGTGCAGTTAACGCCTGAAGATTATAAGCCGCAGGTAGATGATGCTATCCGTAAATATAAGAAAAAAGCATCGATGCCTGGTTTTCGCCCAGGTCATGTGCCTGAGAATTTGTTGCGTAAAATGTATGGAAAGTCGGTATTGGTAGATGAGTTGAATCGTATTGTTGCTGATTCTGTCGATAAGTTTATTACCGATAATAAGCTAAATGTTTTGGGAAACCCGATGCCAAAACCCGATAATGATTTTGAAATGAATTGGGATAAACCAGAAAATTTTGAGTTCGCTTTTGATGTTGCCTTGGCACCAGAAGTGAATCTAACATTACCTCCAACACATACCTTTACAGCTTACGATATTCAAGTAGAGGAAAAGTCCATCGACGAAGAAATTGATAAATTAGCTCGCCGCTTTGGGAATTACACAAGTCCGGAAGTTACCGATGCTGACTGTTCTGTTTATGGAACTTTTCGTGAGGTGGATGCCGCCGGAAATATAGTGGAAGGCGGGCATACCAATCAGGCTTTTATGACCATCAGTAATATTGCCAACGAAACGGCACGTACGAAATTTTATGGGATGAAAGTGGGGGATATTATTATATTCAATCCATTGGCAGATATTCGTACCGAATCAGAAGTGAAATATCTGTTGGGAGTGAAGGAAGGCGTCATGGCGGATTACGATAAAGATTTTGCATTTACTATTGAACGTATTAATAAAGTAGAGAAAGCGGAGTTTAATCAAGCTTTATTTGATCAAGTATACGGTGAAGGTGTAGTTACCGATATCGCTAGCTTCCGTGATAAAATCCGTTCTGAAATCGCTCAGGGATACGGTTACGAAGCCGAGCATTCTTTAAAACATGAGATGGAAGATGTACTTTTGAAGGAAGCAAACTTAACCTTGCCCGATGAGTTTTTGAAGCGATGGTTGAAGCAAAGTAACGAGAAAATTACCGATGAGCAGTTGGTAAATGAATATCATCAGTATGCCCGCGACTTGAAATGGAGATTGATCGAGAATAAAGTGTATGCCGATCAAAACATGACCATTAATAAGGAAGAGATTGAGAATTATGCAAGAACTATGATTATCGATCAGTATATGCGGTATGGACAGGCGCATATGTTGGATGAAGAGAAGTTGAAGGAAATGACCGTGAAGTATATAAGCAACCAAGAATCAGTGCAAAGAATAGTGGAGAGCTTGAGTGGAAGAAAAGTGTTCGAATACCTGAACCAAATCGTAACGAAAGACGTTAAAAAGATTGGCCATGAAGAATATGTTGACCTCATGAGCCGTCATAAACACCATCATTAATCTTATTCTAAACCTTAATCATTAAAATAATCTATGGACTTCCGTAAAGAATTTACCAAGTATGCAGTGAAACATCGTGGCATGAGTAGCAATGGTGTGGATAGTTATATCAGTTCCATTTATGCCGATTATATCTCTCCAAAATGATGGATCGTATTATCTTTTTGGGAGTTGGAATCAATGATTATGTAGCCAATATTATTCAAGCCCAACTTTTGTTTTTGGAATCATCTGATGCAAAGAGAGACATTACGATCTATATTAATAGTCCGGGTGGTTCTGTATATGCAGGTCTCGGAATTTATGATACGATGCAATACATTCAACCCGATGTGTCGATCGTTTGTACCGGTATCGCTGCTTCTATGGCTGCCGTTCTTTTGTGTTCAGGTGCCAGTGGAAAGCGCAGTGCTCTAAAACATAGTCGAGTGATGATTCACCAACCGATGGGTGGAGCAGAAGGTCAGGCTTCCGACATTGAAATTACGGCAAGAGAAATTCAGAAGCTGAAGAAAGAATTGTACGAAATCATTTCGCAACACAGCGGAAAGGATTACGAGCAAGTGTGGAAGGATTCAGACCGCGATTATTGGATGACCGCTCAGGAAGCCAAGGATTATGGAATGATCGACGAAGTTCTTTTCAAAACAAAGAATAAATAATAGTGAAATAAAGCAGTAAAACCGATCCTCCATCAGGCGGATCGGTTTTATGCGTAAATAAAAATTACCGTGAAGCAGAAGCAAGAAATTGTATGTTCATTTTGTGGCCGTGATAAAAGTCAGGCTAATGTTTTAATTGCTGGTATCAACGGTCATATTTGTGACCAGTGTGTAACGCAAGCACAATCCATTATTGGTGACGAGCAAGATCAAAAAACGAAATCAACTATCGGCACTCCGTTGACCTTGCCAAAGCCAGCGGAGATTAAAAAGTTTTAGATGAGTATATCATCGGTCAGGAACAGGCGAAGAAGGTGCTTTCGGTGGCGGTTTACAATCATTACAAACGACTTATTCACAAAAGCAAAATCGGTAAAGATGATGTGGAGTTGGAGAAGTCAAATATTGTGATGGTAGGGGAGACTGGTACAGGAAAAACTTTGTTGGCGCGTACCATCGCTAAGTTATTAAAGGTGCCTTTCTGTATTGCCGACGCTACTGTTTTAACGGAAGCTGGATATGTTGGGGAAGATGTAGAACATGTGTTGGCTCGTCTTTTACAGAGCGCCGATTATGATGTGGCAGCAGCAGAACGAGGAATTGTATTTATCGATGAGATCGACAAAATAGCTCGTAAAAGTGATAATCCTTCCATCACGCGTGACGTTCCGGCGAAGGAGTGCAACAAGGCTTGTTGAAGATGTTGGAAAGTTCTGTAGTGAATGTTCCACCGCAAGGAGGAAGAAAACATCCCGAGCAAAAGTTAATTCCTATTAACACGCAAAATATTTTATTTATCTGTGGAGGTGCTTTTGATGGGATCGATAAGATGATTAACCGTCGTTTACAAGCAAATGCAATTGGTTATTCTCAAAAAACAGATAATCAAATCGACCACGATAATTTAGTTCAGTATGTGAGCCCGGTGGATTTAAAAACTTTCGGATTAATCCCTGAATTGATCGGTCGTTTGCCTGTGATTACTCATTTGGCAGCATTGGATGCTTCGACCCTTCGTCGAATTTTAACAGAGCCAAAAAATGCATTGACGCGACAGTATCAGAAGTTGTTCGATATGGAAAACATCAAACTTACTTTTGACGATGATGCCCTTGATTTAATTGTTGCGAAAGCGGTAGAATTCAAGTTGGGAGCACGTGGTTTGCGCAGCATTTGCGAAGCCATTATGTTAGATGCAATGTTCGAAGTCCCTAGCGGAAAAGCTCCAAAAGATTTTACGATCACTTTAGCCTACGCCAACGAAAAACTAAATAGCTCGACCATTAAGCAGCTGAAGGTTGCTTAATGGTTGTTTTTGATAGGTGATTATTCTTTAATAAAGCGTCTACTTCGCATCGCGTTTCTAGCTTCTAGCCTCAAGCTTCAAGCTTCAAGGGTGCTTTTAGTAGCGAAATGATAATATTTGTAATTGATTTCCGTTGCGCCCTCCGCGTTCCCGATGCTTCGGGACGCCGCGCCCGCTGCGGTTAAATGGTGAATATGTTAAGAACTGATATTCGCTCCCGATAAATCGGGATCGCGTCCTTACCCGATGCGTTGATAAATACTAAAAGTATAATTATACTTATTCTTTTCATCCGCCTTATGCATTTCCATATGAATTAACTTCCATGCGCTTAAACTAAAATCCGGGAAAAAGGCATCTGCATCTTTGATAGCTTCAACTCGGGTTAAGTAAATTTTGTCGGCTACCTGAATGGCTTGTCGGTAGATAGTTGCACCGCCAATGATAAAAACTTCTTCGTTTTTTTTGCAGGATTTAATAGCCGTGAATAAATCTTCCATCACTTCACATCCTTCCGCTACAAAATCTTTGTTTCTGGAAAGTACAATATTTCTGCGGTTAGGCAATGCCTTTCCGATAGATTCATAGGTTAGTCGACCCATGATTACCGTATTACCACTCGTAATTTTTTTAAAGTATTTTAGATCTGCTGGCAGATGCCATAAAAGCTGATTATCCTTGCCAATACCAAGGTTCTTGTCGACTGCCGCTATCAATGAAAGGATCATAATTAGTTCTTTAACTCCATTACGGCGTTGAAATTACATAATAAAACAATTGTTTACTTGAAATATTGATTTTTAGTGCGTTTGATTATTCCAAATAGAAATTGGCAAATCTAAGTATGGTAGAGTATCAAAGACTTAATCCTTAATTCTTAATCCTTAATTCTTAATCCTTAATTCTTAATTCTTAATTCTTAATTCTTAATTCTTAATTCTTAATTCTTAATTAATACTGCCTACTTATCCAGTTTTAATTCATACCCTATTCCGAAATTCATCCGTCGAGTAGAAATCAAATCCTGATACATTACAAATAAAGAAATGGAATTTCTTTTATTGATTTTGTGTTCGGAACTGAGCACATAGCGACGTTGGTAATACAATACTTCATTGCCAATGATGTTTTCAAATCGCTCAAAGCTAAAAGTGAATTTTTGTTTGAAGAATTCATGTTTTACACTCAGTTTTTGCCGAAACACAAATTGAGTAAAAGAAAAGAGGCCGTCATTAACTCCTATTTCATCTTCCTTGCCGGCTCTAAAACGCAATGCGATGTCGGTCTTTTTTATTGACTTTCCTAGGACAGCATCAAACATCAGACGATGTGAAGATTCACGATAGCCTAAGCCTTTATTGGACGTGATGTATCGATAATGTACAGTCGTAGAAATTAAGTTTGTCCACTTTCGCTGAATGGCGAAGTTGGGAAAATACCTAACCGCCATTAAGGGATCCGCACTCCATCTGGATTCCAATGTAAGTTCGGCTTTCGTTTTATTAATTATTTTTTTCTCTAAAGAAAGCGAAGTCCACACTTGATTTTCCCAGGTGATTTGACCGAAGCCAACGAATGGAAATATCAATAAAAGGAAAATTAACCAGTGACGAATCAACATGTCAATAAAAGTAGATTTTTAGTTCAGCACTATCTTTCACAAAATCGATATAAACCACTGCAACCTTATGGATTTTTAAACCTGTTCGTTCTCTTAAGTCGGCTAACAATTCTTGTTCTTTATCATCTCTCACATTTTCTATTTTTTCATAGTGGATCGTTTGGGTCCTTTCGTTTTTAACCAGAATTCCTCCATCCAATACCCATGCGGCTAACATGAGTATTCCGTTCAATACAAAGGATTCGAAGTAGGTTCCTTTTACGGTTGAATTAATTAATCCCATAGCGATGAAAAGCAGTAAATAGGTCATGTCTTTTTCCGAAATATTCTCTGTTCGATACCGCAGTAGAGAGAATACAGCAAATAGCCCAAAGGCGGCTCCAAACGACATCTCCACTTTACTCAACAAATATGTGATGATATAGATAATCACATTAAACATGAAAAAGGTAAATACGTGATCGCGCTTTTTATAATTAGGTAGATAAATCGCAAAAACGATGATCGTTACTGCAACTAAATCAATTAAGAAACGAATGAAGAATTTATCTCCCAATTTATCGAATAATTCTAAGTCCATAGTTAGGCTCTGTTTTGTATGTTGTAGATGAGTAGTTGTTGTTTCTTAAAAAGATTTTGTTTTAATGTTGGACGAAGCAATGTGAGTCCAAGGCAGTATTTCGATATTGAAGAAGGTTGAATTCTTCGTCTTTTCATTTCGGTAATAAATGCAGAAGGCGCTTTACTTCCTTGTTTTACCTCTGCAACTATGATATTGTCAAATTTAATATCGTTTTTATCATCCGAAAACTGGAGGTGAAGATCAAGCGTCATTCGTTCAGGCGGATCCTAAACTCACCAGTGTAATTCTGTTGAATTTAATAACTGAGGAACATTGCCATTCTCCTTGGGTTTCCTTTGTTATTTCTCTAAAAAATGATAGCTGATCAGAATCTAAGTTTTTACTAAAGGATTGAGTTTTCTTTCTGGATTTAATGGTTCTTCCTTTATTTGTTTTTGCTTTTACTTCGATAAAGCTGATCTCCGAACTTCCATATTTCCTCAAACGTAATTTATACCTACTTCCCCGTTGATTATGATGGTTTAAGTATAAATTAAAATTCGCATCGTCAAAATAAAATGTATTGTAAAGATGTGTGCGAATTCCATCGATGCTGAGTATAGAATAGTTTTTGGTGAGCGACAACAAGACATCCTCTAATAGACTAGCATGGAAGATATACTTCGTGTCTATTCGATTAATTAATGCAACTTGATCCATCTCTGGAAGTGAAATGGGCTTAAATTGCTCTAGCTGTTGTTGTAATTTCATCTACTTATAAATTCACAGTGGTGATGGTAGTTACATTTACTTCAGAACGATTTTTCTTAATTTCAGCATCTAAGAAAATGGGAATATCTTTTCCGAAATTAGTGAGAACAGTATCTTCGGAATAAACGAATATTTTATATTTCCCTTTTCTTAAAAATTCGAATTTGTAGCTGCCGTCAAAACTGGTTTTAGTGCGATCATCGAAGGTAGTGTTCCCATCACCATAGATGATGTAAACATCTTTTTCAATGGCCGCATTGTCCGAATAAATTGTTGGGAATGCAGTGTATCGCCTTTCTAATATTTTTCCCTGTATAACTGAGTTTCCACCTTCTCCGGCTTCCTTTTTACAAGCAGTGAATATGAGGATAATACTAAGATTTAAGAGCAGTTGTTTCATGTTTTTGAATTGGACTACGATTTTACAAAAAAATAGTGAAATAGAGATCTTTTGATAATACAATATTTGTCTGTGTACTCTAGTAGACCTTTTGAGCTATTTAAGCGAAGACTACTTTTGCAATGATTTAAGAAAGATAAAAGAACGCAATTTAGAATCATTAAATGGAGTCATATAATGTAATTCTAAACTGCTTTTGTTAATTCCATTTCACCGATTTCCCCACTCAGATTAGAGTGGGGGAGATGATCTGATGACGATAAATAACCTAGTATTTTATAATACACTCTTTGAATTTACCAATGAAAATTTCGTTCGTTGTTTGCTCCTCACTATGAACGAAGAAATTGATTATTCGATTAGTTGATAATTTCAATGCGTACTAATTATTTTAATGACGTACAATTAGTTTTTTTGCAGCTTCACCTACACGTACATAGTAGATTCCCGCTGGCCATTGTTCCGTGTTAATACTGAGGAATGTGGTGTATCCTAGTCGATCCACTTTTTGTCCGACTGCATTGTAGATTTCTATGTCTCGTTGTTCATCATCCGCAACTTGGATCTGCACTGTACTCGATGTGGGATTGGGATATAAGGATAGTTGAACCGGAATTGAAAGATTTTCTTCCACGCCTACAGAATTATTGTTCGCTGAGAAAGTATGTCCTTGGATAACAAATGCGCCGGTGCCATTAGGTACACGTGCGTATCCTGCGTTTGTCGTTTGTTGTCCCCAGGAGGTAGAATCAACAATACTTTCCGAAGGATCCAAGAGCATTAATAATTCCCCCGATCCCGATAATTTAAAGTTTGCATGGTAAGGACCCTGACTACTGTCTTCATCAGCCCATATAATTAAGTAGTCATTTGCTGGAATGATGGTCCCTGCTGGAATCGTCCATTTATCTAAGTTTACAGGGTTGTCAGTTAAGAAATATCCACTGATATCAATGGGTGAGTTAGACTTATTATACAACTCAATCCAATCATCAAATTCCCCAAAATTGTCGGCTACTGCACTTGCATTTGAAGCCATCACTTCATTAATTACTATTGAAGTATCTGTTGATGCAATGGGAGCAATTGTATAAATGAATACATTGTGTTCCGCCCTGGCGGGAAATAAGTAACACTTTTTGCGCTATTAGCAGCAGCTGATTCTACATAATAGCGGACCCATGTTCCTGCTGCAAATCCAGGGATGCTCGCTCCGTAGATTCCATCTGAGGCTAGGCTATCATCATGTAGTCCATCATCGAACATTTGCGTTTTAGAGAAGTTTCCTACTAGACTATTGGAATAATAAAGTTGCGCATTATCGATTCCCGTAGGTGAAGCCATTGCCGAACGAACTGTGGTCGCTTGCATGTCGCTAGGCTGCAAGTATTGTACACCGTTGGTATAATAGGCAGCATCGTAAACAACAGGTGCAATTTCTTGAATCTCCGTGTTCGCATTTAAATAATTTTTTCTAACGTTCACGAAATTTTTTAAGACAGCAATTTCACTAGTGTATTGTGCTGTTGTATAAATTTTCTTGGTGTCATTAGCAACAATAGTATCAATTAAAGTTCTGAAGTTGTTAATTGTTAGATTTGTATATGCAGTATCAAATTCTTCTGCTAAAATGGTGCGCATATGTGCAAGGTATCTTTGTCGTAATGAAGGCACAGCCAACAAACGATTTAAGAGTGGATAGTTCGCATTATTTGCATTGTAAAATACACCCCATGAAGTTTGTCCAGGCGTATAGAACGATTCATTTCCATCGTATTCATTGGGTGACATTAAACCGGTTTCTGCTTCTACATGGACATAATAATCCATCTTCCCTTTAAAAATATAACTGTCGTCATCACACCATGCAATTTCAGACGCTAAATACCATAAGGTGCGATCGATATTAAAATAGCGAGCTAATGTATCTTCTAAATTAGCGAGAGGTGTGTTTTCAAGTTTGTCACAAGCTTTCACTAAATAATCCCAAGGTTGCGTAACGGTGGATTCTTTTAGTGTATAATATTGCTTATAAGTATTAGTATCGTTGTTTAAATAGTTTAACGCGGCGGTACCATCTCCCCAGCCACCACCACCGCCGGTAGGTCTGTCGCTCGCCACCAAATTCCATCATTACTTAAGTACCATTGTTCTAAATAATCTTTGTTTAGTTGCTGAATGTTTGGATATAACCCCCAATTAGCTCCATTAAGATATAATTTTACAAAATTAGTTTTTGCAACGGGTACATGTTTTTTATAAGGTTGAATACAATACCTCGCGCATCATTGAACGATCAGAATTGGCATTGTTGATTTTAAAAGTGCTATAGCCATCATAATCAGCACCACTTTTCCAATTATCTAATTCCATCTTAAAAGATTTCTTCTGCGAAGAACCCGTATTAAAAGAAGTATTTCCTCTAAAACGAACACCAACACTATCAAAAGTTTGACCGTCTATTTGTAAAGTAGCAGGAAGGTAGGTTTTGGTTGAATAGTTATTGGTTAATTGTGTCCAGAAATTCGGACTCGCAAAAGTCAAATCAATTCTTCTCACTAAACTCTGATCGTAATATCCAGAATTGGGTTGACCTCCGATCATCAGCATTCTGCCATCAGGCGTAATGTGCATTTCATCCGGAAGATTTTGCGCTTCCAATCCGAAGAAGCCTGACATAAAGGCGGTTAAGAGCAAGAAGCTCTTTAATAATTGTTTCATAGGGTTGAAGTTTTGGGTAGTGTTGATTTCAATTTAGTACGGTTTAGACGATACACACATTAATTTCCTTCGACATTAAGAAATTATTAAAGCACGTAGCATTTAATATTAAAATAATAGGGTTCTAATTTAGAGAAGATTATTGGATAATGGTTTAAGAAGGAGACGAAAAATGGAAGGATGGCGATAAAATAGAAATATTGGGAAGTTTAAACACAGCGTTCGCAGCGTTTAGCAACGGTCGCAGCGAAATACTAGCGCGAAGACTCACGACACTAATCCACTAATCCACCAATCCACCGATCCACCAACTTCTAAACGCGCGATTAATCGCCTGTTTAATGGCGACGGGTGCTTTTATCGCCGGCCAAGGATCGTAATTTTCAATGCTGAAGTCTTCAAATTTGAAAGAAAAAATATCTTTGATATCAGGGTTTATTTGAAGGGTAGGGAGCGGACGAATTTCGCGGCTGAGCTGTAGTTCTACTTGCTCCATATGGTTGCTGTAGATATGCACATCGCCGAAAGTATGTACAAAGTCGCCCACACCTAAGCCACATACTTGCGCTACCATATGTGTCAATAAAGCATAAGATGCGATGTTAAAAGGAACTCCTAAAAACACATCGGCACTGCGCTGGTACAACTGGCAGCTTAATTTTCCCTTGGCTACATAAAATTGAAATAAAATATGGCAGGGAGGTAAGGCCATTTGCGGAATTTCGCCCACATTCCAAGCGTTGACTAATAATCGACGAGAATCAGGATTGCTTTTGATTTGGGAGATGAGTTCCGTGATCTGATCAATATTTTTTCCATCGGGAGTAGGCCATGAGCGCCATTGTTTGCCGTAAACGGGACCTAAATTTCCGTTTTCATCGGCCCATTCATCCCAAATGGAAACTCCATTCTCTTTTAAATATTTGGTGTTGGTCTCGCCTCTTAAAAACCACAACAACTCATGAATAATCGACTTGGTATGAAGCTTTTTAGTGGTCAACAATGGAAATCCATCTTCCAAATTACAACGCAACTGATATCCAAAAACGCTGATGGTGCCAGTGCCGGTACGGTCTTCTTTTTTGACGCCATTTTCTAAAACGTGACGGAGGAGATCATGGTATTGCTTCATATCAATGGATTTTCTACAAAATTAAAAACCTTGAATAGATTTATCGGAATTGGCTCTTCAATTTTATAACAAAAGGTAATGGCATCATTTTGGTTTGTTTTTTGGCGCTCATACCTTTAGTTTAGCCAAAATCTTATGAATTACAAACTTCTGTTAACAATAGTAGCACTTGCTATGGTAAGTGCATGCTCTGAGGATGATACCCCAGGCGTTAATGTAGACGATCGAACAAAATTTTTAGGAACCTGGAGTTGTGCCGAAACCATCGGTTCATCCACAACAACTTTTCCGGTGATTATTACCTCTTATGGTGAATCTGATTCACTCCGACTTTCAAATTTTTCGAATTATGGAAATACTGCTGTTGCATTGGGATTAGTATCTGGCAAAAGTATCGTTATACCGAATCAACAAATTGGAGTAACGCTAATCACAGTTCAAGGTTCAGGGTTATATTTTACGCAAGGAGCGAATGAGAAAATGAATTTAAATTATTCCAGCGACGGACAAAGTGCTACAGCGGTATGTACAAAAGTGCAATAACCTACCGCGAAACCTCATATTTAGTTTTCTTCATTCACTGAATTTTCGTTCACCACCACCATCTTCACCGAATCAACACTGTGTTTGAATCGTTTTACGATGGTGAATTCATAACCTCCAAAAACACGTTTTTCATTCACCGCCGGAATGCGATCATAAATATAATTTAGCAAACCAGAAACTGTATCGTAATTAGGGCTTTCGGGAAGAGCTATCGGTAATACATCATTCACATCGCCTACTGAAGCACTTGCATTCACTATAAATTCGGTTTCGCTTTTCTTCTCTACGAGCGGCTTTTCATCATCGTACTCGTCTTGAATTTCACCTACTAACTCTTCGATAATATCTTCCATCGTCACAATTCCCGCGGTGCCGCCCGACTCATTCGTCACAACAGCCATTTGAATGTGCTGCGTTTGGAATTCTTTCAAAAGTTCGTTGATGCGTTTGTTGTAAGGGGATGTAGTAGGCAGGACGCAATAATTCGTTCACGCCTTTAAAACTCTTTTCATGAAGGGCTTTAATTAAATCCTTAGAGTAAATCAATCCAATAATATTATCGAGTGAATCCTGATATACAGGCATTCGAGAATAGCCTTCATCAATAATTTTTTGGACTACTTCTTCCTTGGTCGATTCCACATCGATAGCGGAAATTTTTGTTCTGGGAATTAAAATTTGTCGAACTACACGATCATCGAACTCAAAAACATTTTGAATCAACTCATGCTCCGATTGTTTAATAGCACCACCTTCTTCCGATTCCGTCAACAACATTCCGAATTTCTTCCTCTGTATGGATTTCAGAATGATCATTTCCTTTTAGCCCCAACATATTCAAAACGCCTCTCGACATTCCATTTAACGCCCAAATAAACGGAGAAAACAAAATGTAAAATGCCCGTAAAGGAAGAGCAATATACATCGTAAAATTCATTGGGTTTTTTATTGCAGCTGTCTTGGGAACTTGTTCTCCCAATACAATATGCAATACCGTAATTAATCCGAAAGCGATCACAATACTAATATGATGTAAATTTTGTTCGACGATATTCATCCCAAAATAGGCAGTGAAGCCACGCACCATATTTGCAACAACCGGTTCACCGATCCAACCTAATGCTAGACTCGCCAATGTAATTCCGAGCTGGCATGCGCTTAGGTAGCCATCCATATTATTCAAAATACCCATCGCCACCTTCGCGACCGAATTCCCTTGGTTGGCTTTAAGTTCAATTTGACTTTGTCGCACTTTCACTATTGCAAACTCAGCAGCGACAAAAAATCCGTTTAAAAGTACAAGTATGGTTGTAATTAATATATCAGCAATCATTCGATGGATTATAGATCCGGGGCAAAGATACGTTTATATTGGAATGAAGACTTTTTTAAAACTAGAAGTAATTAACAAATAGGAGTTTATACTACTTTGAGGTGCTTTTTGGACCCATAAAAATGGAATAACTCCAACCCCACCTGTAGTAGGTTTAGTTTGATGGAGACGATCTCGGCAGTTTTTGAAGCGACTGAACTTCGCATGATGTTACGCAATAGAGGAGGTCACGAGGCATTTCAAATGAAGCACTTTACAGTTTATCAAGGACAAGCTATAATAAACATAGTGCTTGAACGAACCACATTGACCTCCTGTTACGGCAAACAGTTGTACCTGAGGGATTCTCTAATTTTGTTTAACCGGACAAGTCGAAAAGCCAAAAATGGAATACAAGGGACAATAACTGATAATACTTGTTAAGGTAAATACACCCGCTAATACTAATAAGATCATTCCAACTGTCCCACTAACCGTGCCAGTGAAATAAAGTCCTACCATAATTGCCGAAATGATTAATCGAATAATTCTGTCGGCTGAAGACATGTTCTTTTTCATTTTTGATTGATTTTTATTTGTTTAAAAACTTTAAGACTAATACAATGGAAGATACAATTGCAATGCACAAAATGCACATCAGCACAAATTTGTAAATTGTTTTCATATTTTTCAATTACACCACAAAGGTCAATAAAGAAAAAGGCATGTGCAGTAACTAAAGTCACTCAGGTAAAATTATTTCAATACTGTCATGGTGTTGTTTAAGAACATTTTGTCTTTCCAATTTTTTTACCAACCGACTTACCACTTCTCGGGCAGTTCCAAGGTCATTTGCTATTTCTTTATGTGATATTTTGATTGGATTTTTCCCTTTCACCTTCACTTTTCTAAAAGGTAATCCAATAGTCTTTTGTCTAGTTTAAAATAAAGCATATGATGAATCATATCCACAAGTTCCGAATATCTCAAGTCGTATTGCTGATAAAACAGCATATTTATCATTGGAAAATGAATTACCCATTTTGCCATTTTTTCTGAAGGGATCAATAAAACGGTGCTTTCTTCCTCGGTAATTGCAAATATTTTGCTTTTGTCATTGTTGATGCAAGACGAGAATGACATGATACAACTTTGTTCAGGTTTAATGTAGTAAAGAAGGATTTCTCTAGCTTCAAATTGAGTAAACACCTTTACAAGTCCGTTTAATACAATTGGAATGTATTTAACGTATTGCCCTTCTCTGACTAATTCTGTATTTGTTGGAAAAGTTTTCACTACTGAAACTTCAAGCAATTCTGAAATTAGGTCTTTTCCTAAATAACTAAACTTTTTTTCTATGTTGTAATTGTCTGTCATTGGGGTTGCTGCTAAATTCAAAGGTAGCACTCATATTACAATAATTTGTCGTTGTTTTTATGCCGGTCTTCATCGCGTTTCGACTTCTTTGCGAGGTTTTTATCGAAGGCAGCCTGTAAATCGACACCTGTTTGGTTGGCTAAGCAGATGAGCACAAAAAGAACGTCCGCCATTTCATCTCCTATGTCTTGCTGTTCTTCGCCGGCTTTAAAACTTTGCTCTCCATATTTGCGAGCCATGATACGCGCCAATTCGCCCACTTCTTCTGTTAAAAGCGTCATGTTTGTGAGCTCATTAAAATACCGAACGCCGAATTTTTTTATCCATTGGTCTACTTTTTCTTGTGCGATAGTTAAGCTCATGTTGGTTAGATGGTTTTGTTGGCTAGATGAAATGTAAAATTAGGAATAGAAAGTTTTCGAGAGTTTAATTTTTTCTCATTAGTCCCATATTGCTGCGCATAGGAGTCAGGCTAATTTTAGGTTTAGCAATAATTTTGCAATTGGTTTAGTATGCTAATATCCAAATTGTAGAGACGCCATTAATGGCGTCTCTACAGGAATTCACCCCCCTTCATTGAGCCCGCCTTCGATAAAATTGGATTTCATCCAATTTTATCGAAGGCGGGCTCATCAGTACCCATCAAGAAATTATTTTAGATGCTTGACAAGGCAAATATTTTTTAAAAAAACTATAATTTTTAAGAGTGAATACACCGTTAATTTTTCCTGAAAAATTACTTCTTAGCCTGACGCCTATGCGTAGTACTGCGGGATTCAACCACGATCTTTACTATCCATAAAAATAGTGACTGGACCGTCGTTAATTAATTCTACTTGCATATCGGCACCAAAAACACCGGTAGTAATTTTTTCCCAAGTTCTTTTTCTAAGGAGGAGATGAACTTTTCGTAAAGCGGAATGGCTTGTTCCGGTCGGGCAGCGTTAATGTAAGATGGGCGATTACCTTTCTTGGTGTTGGCATGCAAGGTAAATTGGCTGATGAGTAAAATTTCACCTTCCATTTCCATAATATTTTTATTCATCACACCGCTTTCGTCGGGGAAGATACGCAGCTTTACAATCTTTGGACAAAGCCATTCGATGTCTTCTTCCGTATCCGCATGTTCAATGCCCAATAAAATCAATAAGCCTGCCTGGCAGGAGCGTTTTTCACTTCCGTTGATGAGAACACTGGAGCGAGTGGTGCGTTGGAGGATAACTCTCATGGGGTAAAAGTATTAAATTTGAAAATGGAATAAAAATTTTGGTTGTCTTAAACTTGCAATTTAACCGAAGGTGCGCAGAGGTAACGCAGCGGGTACTAGTTCTCAATTAATACTTTTCTAAGTTAAAATTATTACGTTGCGGAAAAAAAAACTGCAGCTAGAAACTTCATTGATTATGAAACAAAATTTGCTGTACTTTTCATGTAGTTTATTTTCACTAATTTCATTTATCCTGAACTTGTAATAGGATTTAACTTTATTCAATAAAATTAATTTCTTATTCAAGCTAACTTGTTGGTTTTCAAATGAAGTTAATTTTCTAATTAGTAGTAAATTTTTCGATTTGATACATACATTTGAATAGTCAGACTCAAAGAAAAAAGAAGAGTATGTTTATGCTTTTGTAAATTCTATGTGAGTATCATTTTGAACAGGGGTGGGGGATGTTAAGCTAACAAGAGAAATGTAAGTTTTAATCTATTAGCAAACATAATGAGTAATGACATTTCAAAATTTCTGAGTTAGTTTTAGTTAACTGTTATTATTTTAAAATATTTCTTAACCATTAATACCTATTTGTATGAAAAAATTAATTGCCTTGACTTGGCTTTTACTCCAACTAAATTTTGGATTCAGCCAAAGCATAAAAGATGTAGAGTTCAGAAAAATTGAAACAACGAATGTTGGTGAACTTTCAAGCAGTTTTGTAATTCACATAACTGATTCGGTACAAATCGACAAAATCGAAGTTGATTTAGGCAGTAATGATGGCCTATCAAATTTGATTAATCAGGATTTCGATTTTGATATTGTCACCGGACTCCCAAATGGTTTTTCATACACGCGAACTGGTAATTCGATTGTTTTAGAAACAGGTATTATTCCCGAATACCCAACCTTTTTTGGTAGAGCACGGCTGAAGTTATCAAACGGTCTATACTCTCCTTATTTTTCTTTCACCTCCAATTAAACCTAACAGTAATTCAACTTAAAACCTTATTCCCATGAAAAACATCATAGGTACTATTTTAGCATGCGTAATTCTTCATTCTATTTCATTCGCAGGTAATTTTACCTGGACTGGCACTACCAATACTTCCTGGGGAACAAGTAGTAACTGGTCTCCAAATGGTTTTCCCGGCACTTCTGATACTATTACTATAAATACCACTACAAACTCATTAACACTTACATCAAAGCAAACGGTTAAGCGATTGGTGATGAATTCAGGAGTAGTTGATTTGGGTGGAGATACTTTAGTAATTACTACTTCTACCGGATTAAATGGCGGTACGATTAACAATGGAGTATTTAATGCAAATTGCACAGCACTTGTGAATATCAATGGTACTTCATTTGGTGCGGTAGTAATTGCGAAAGGACAAATAAAATTAAATGGTTCTGTTTTTAATAGTACTGCTTCGTTTGAACATATTGGTTCAGCTGCGGGAACAGGATCAGGTGGTAATACATTTAACGGAGTAACTACACTCAAAAATTCAGGTACTAGTACTTTTCGATTGGCTGGAAGTAATCCTGACACCTACAATAATGATGTTTTCTTTAACAATGTTTCCAGTTCTGGATCAGGTAACTTTCAGATTTCTTATGGTGCAGCATCCAATTTTAATGGAAATGTCGAGATTAGTTCAACTTCTACTTTTGGTTTGAGTTTTAGTTCGGCAGGCAATGGTAGTTCTGTACTGGCTAATGGGAAGAATATTACCATTGGTAGTGCAGGATTCGTTGGAACTCTCGTAATTCAAAACTTTACACAAACTGGAAGTACTGCTCAGAGTTTATCAATTGCAGGTGTATTAAATATTACCAACTCGACATTTAATGGTGCTTTTACAAGCACATCGGCTAATTTACTTCTAGCCGGCTCTAATTTCTATGGGCAAAGTTCATTCAGTAAAACAGGTAATTCTTCAGATTATTCATACGGTGACAACCACTTTTATTCAGATGCCACATTCAATAACAATTCAACCAGCTCTGCGATCCTTAGACTAGCTTCCACAGCTGGTGATACATTTGATGGTAATGTAACCCTCAATACGAATACAGGATATATTCAAGCTGCTTATGCAGATACGAATGATTTTAAAGGTAACATCTCAATTAATAATTCCAAAGTTACTTTTAACAATAATTGGGGATCGGTTAGATTGAATGGATCGAGTGTGCAAGTATTAAATGGTAGTGCAGATTATTTGATTTCAAAATTACTGATTAATAAATCTTCCGGAAATGTTTCTTTCCAATGTTCTGCAACGGTAGATACGCTTTTGAATTTACATTCTGGAATTTTAGTTTTTGATGCAACAAAGTCAATAACATTAAAAGCAAGTGCTCAGGTTACAGGAATGAGTCCAACAAGTTTCATCGATGGACTCGTGAAGAAAATTGGAAATTCTGCTTTTACTTTCCCCATAGGAGACAGCGATGAATATCGTCCCGTTTCAATCAGTGCACCTAGTAATGCAACCGATGCTTTTGTTGCACAGTATTTCAAGCAGCAGCAAACTTTAGGTAGTATTTTAGATACAGGTGTAAACTACATTAGCAATTGCAATTATTGGAATGTAGATAGAGTTACCGGAACATCTAATATTAGCTTAGGTTTTGAGTGGTTTGATAACACTTGTGATGTATTCGATATAGATAGTATCCGTCTCATGAATTTCAATTCTGGAGCATGGAAGAATAGGGGGCAAATGGCATATACCGGGTGTGATAGTTCGGGGACGTTGAGTTCTAATGGCTCGATACAAAATTTTGGGAATTTTACTTTTGGGCATAATTTGTTTCCTGTGGTTAATTTTTTGGCAATAATTGATACAACAACGTTTCCTATTGAAGTAACATTTAAAAATTTATCGAGAGGGATTCCAATAGGCACTGATTATCAAATAAATTTTGGAGACTCTACTCTGGGAATACCAAATTCGGTAACGGTTAATGATAAATCTAATATAGTTCATTTTTACAGTAATTACAGGACTCGTTTTCCTTCGTTTTTTGCAGAACGCAATGGAGTTACATATAGTTATTCTAATAAGCTAATTCTTGCTGTGTGGACGTGCAACGTCTCACTCATGTTGCCAAACTATCATCCAATTCAGGCATCTGTATTATCTGCGTGTTATGATAATTTTAAAATTAGGTTTGATATTACAGGTTTAGTTAATACCTCTGGTTCAGAATTCACAATAGGTTTAATTTCATCTCAATTTGGTTCTATTACTTCAGCGACCTATGTTTCAAATCCATTCGATCCTGATATGATTTGCAATGTAAACCAAAGTTTAAATCAAATTACATTTGATTATGTACCTGTAATGGATTATTAATTCCATTTCAAGGTTATTTAGAAATTAGTTTAGATTTAAATTCTTGTCTTATCTATGGAGCTGGTTTGAATATTTTTGATTTAGAATTCCAACTTACAAATAATGCTTCTGGAGATTTACAACCAATGATACTTGGATCTCAATTTACTTTTCCTAACGGAAGTCCTGGTTCGGGCTCCTTAATTACAAATTTTCGATTGAATGATATAAGGGTGCCCGATATTTTTATTACTCCTATTACCTCTGGAAATTATCAATCAAAGAACGGGGAACATTTTTCTAGATTTGAAATTGTCGATAGATACTATGATATAACTCCTTCAGCAGGGATTATTGACATGTTCACTTTAAATATGCAACTTGAAAATGATGTGAATTTATTATTAATTGAAGCTATTGACCCTTCCACAGGGAACTCTCTCAAAACAATTTTAAATGATGAATTGTCTGGTGGGTCGAATTACAGTATAGTCTTTCATTATGATGAACCACTCGTAGTTCCAATTTTCAACTTTAACGGCATTCTAGATGCTCCACAGTCACTGCCAATAAATAACGTAAAAGTACCTATTGAAGATTGTTTACCTCCTACTGAATACGTGATGTATCATGAAGGTGCAAATTTTAATACAATAAGAATACATGAAAGATTAAAAATCATGAAAGTGTTGAATTGTGATAATAACACTTCTAGTAGTACGGAGTATAATATTGGTGTGAACTGTAGTAAGAACACAGCAGTAGCTGTTTGTAATTCTAATACTGTAACTTTAGATGCTATTTGTGAAAAAGTGCAACCATTAATTACTACCAGAATAGTTCAACTAAATAGTGCTGGTACTGAATACGAATCTTTAAGCAATAACTCAATTGCAAGTTGTGATGATGCACTTCCAAGCAACGACTTGACAATATTAATCAGAAATACTGCTTCAGTTCCTGTAAATTTCCCTTCTAAAGTTGCTACGGCAAGGTTGTTAAATATAGAAATTTATTTTAATAACACTTTGTTCGAGTATGATCAAATTTGGTTTGGGAATCGGTTACTAACAACAAATGAAATCACATCTGCACCAGGTTTAATTACACTAGATATTGATGATATTACTCAAGATCCGAATCCTACGAGTCATTTGTTTGGAGTTGAAGGAGACTACAACAATTATCTTGGCACGAATAAGTTTTCTTTTTTGCCTCCCGACCATACTATTGGCGTAACATTTAAAGGACTTAGAATTATTGATTGCACTGATCCAAATTATAATTTAAAGAATATTAATCACAATGATTTGGTTATAATCGGGGTAGTAAATGTAATTTACGAGGACATGTGCGATTTTGATAATAATACTTATCACAATGCTCAAGACAATGTTGGCAGTTCACTTTCAAATAGATATTCAGGTAATTTAACTGGCGTCGCCAAACCAATGGATGTCACAACAGTTGCTACACAAAGCACATTGACATTTACATTCGTGGAAACTAGCAATAACCTTGGAATTTACTTTCAAGGTCAACTTTTTCCTTGGCGAATTTTTAATAAGTATTCTTTAGGTACTCAATTTTTTCCAGAACCAAATTATATAGATATTATTAATTGTAATTTACGCTACTATGCAAGGGTTGAATTTCCAGTAGTTGTAAATGCAAGTTATACAATATTATCTGCTTTTGTAATTGATAATAAAGCAACAAATCCTGTGCAAATCCCTGTTAATTTTAGTGTTCCAGATATAAGTAAGCCTAATGAGTTTGATATTGATTTTACAAACTCATTTACGCCTTTTTCTCCTGATGTAACGATTATTGTTAATATTGAATTAGATTGTAGTAGTGCTGGATATGGATTTGATGATATTGATTTAGAATTAAGATCTGAATGCAATTCTCTTGATTGCGGATCCTGCAATTATATTACTTACGGTAAAAGTAAGGTAACATTATATAGACATTGTTATGGGGTTGTCCACCTTTAACATATACAAGCACTAAAAATTTTGAAATGGACAGAACAAATTTTGGATGGACAAGTGAACAAGCATTTGAGCAAATTCCAATTCCAGATGCTACAGCTCTCACAGTTCATACTGAAAGAGTTTATCCTTGTGATAATGTAAAAATTGTTTCAACCATAGGCGAAAGTGGAATACCAGTTCTACCTCCAGGTGTAAATACAGGAATTCCCAATTTGGAGAATCTATATTTCGATATTGGTTTTGATGTTTCATTAAGCTCATTGGGAAATAATTCTCCTTTTGACCTTTCAAGTGTAGCTGGAAATTTTACTTTAAAAATAACATCAGGCCTTTATCAAATTGCACTTTTACAATCCCAATAAATCCACTAGATTGTCAGTGGCATTTGGCAGGGGCAATTCTTGGTTTTAATCCGAATTTTAACGTATTTAGAATACCAATAAATTCACAAGCACAAGTAACTTTATGTAATGGCCCACTTATTTTTGTGAAAGATTTACTCAGAGATCATTATTGCGAATTATCAATTGATGCAAACTTCGATGTTTCAAATTTGAGTTTGCCAAATGGTATGTATGATGTATGGGGTATATTAGGTGAATTTGATTATGATTATATTGATGCAAATAATAATAATCAGCTTACTACGGTAGAATCTTGCGATGCCTATAGTGAGTATTTTATGTATTTGCAAATAGAACCTGTAATAACTGCTAAATTAACTGGCCCTTCAAATCCTTTTCAACTTGCAACGCAATGTGATAAAATTTATGAATTACATGCAACTGTTAGTGGTGGAATGCCAGTAGGTTCAGATGATTTTCCCAATGAATTTAGACCTATAATAGTTTTTCCAAATCAAATAACTTACGATCATTTTATTCAAGACCAAACTTAAAATTTTATTAAAAAAAAAAAAAAAAAAAACTAACAAATCTAAACTCATTAAACAAAAAACTAACTATAAAAAAAAATAAAAATTTTTAAAAAAATTTATAAAAACAAAATTTATTTTGAAAAATTAAATAAACAGAAACATCAGGAAAGAAACTAACTCATAATTAAAAAACCCAATTAAAATTTTAACTTTTAACCACTAAGACCAACTATAAACCAAAACAACATATTAACATTAAAATATCATAAATTTATAAAAACATGACTCAACAAAAAACATAAACAAAATAAACTGTTCAGACTACCAGTTGAAGAAAGGAAACCAAACCTCACCAGACGGCTTTGAAATTTTGCAGTGCACATGGGATGAAGAATACACCTTACAAGAAATAAGGAGGAAAAAAAACTACTTTATTCCAGATCAATATAATTTTATAAATATAAATCATAAGAAAAAAGTCACAATAACCGTGCTACAACTTAACTCAATGACTGAACGAGTGAAAGAAAATACCCTGATTAGAACATTACATACAACAATACTCTGAAAAACTCATCCAGAACATATAAGTCTTGTCAACATTTTGTCATTTGAAAAGAGTAGAACAAACTTATTAAACTTGTCAGAAATGAGAAAACAATATTAAATTGATCAATCATGAAATAGGTAAAAAAAAACTAAGAAAATATTAAAAAATTAAATTAAAAAAAAAAAAATAACAAACAAAGCTCTGGAATGGAACCTTCGGACGCTGGAAAAGAGGGATTCTGGAAAATATACAATTGTTGAAGCGGAATGACGACGTTCATAAACTGGAACGTATGAGCATCCTTCTACAAAGCCTCTTCGAGCAATCGTTAGAACGAACGCTCAAATCAAAAATATTGCTTTATTAAGAAAGAACGTATTACAGGTGCAAAATTATTTATATAGGAAATGCCTAGTTATAAATAGACACTATTTTGAAAATGCACGAGACAATTGTAAAATTGAACAAATCTAATATCTGCTTTGATACCCCTAATGTGCGACAAAGTGAACTTATTTTCTCATATGTACGAGAACAACCATCGCTTGCTATTTTTAGATCGAATAGTTCACGCTTAGGTTGAATAACGGGAATCGATGAAAAAAAAATAATTAATAAAAATTATTTAAAAAATAAAAACCTATCTTTGGTTAAGCAAAAAATTAGTATAAAAAAATGCTACGTGAAAATGTTGATAACAGGGCAGTTTGGTCCAAAGAGGTCAGTTTGCGCTGAACAGGGGACTTTGTCGAAATGAGGTCAATTTAGGCGGAATATCCGCAAACTTGAATGCCGTATTAATAGACAAAAATAATGCATCTGTAGGTAACTATAATATTATAAATGAAGGCACTCCAACAACCCAATTAACTGCAAATATACCTTTTCATGGCGCTATAGAAAATGGGGTGATAAATGAAAAAAGGTTGTTGATCTCCTTGCATCGAAATTGTGTTGTTACGAATGACGTTAATCCTAATATTTATTTAGATACTAAAAATACTTTCGATGATTTAATTAACTGGTCATGTATTTCTTCAATACCCTTTACCACGCAATTTGGCTCATTGATGGACCCCAATCCATATGTGGAAACATATACAAATGCAAATTTAAGTTTCAACTTTATAACAGGATCTCCGTTAGGTGACCTAATATTCCATCCGCGAATCCAATTATAATAGAAATGGAATATTTTAATGGTAGTTTTGCTACTGAGGCACCTGATAACTGGATTTATTTTGAGAGTAATGTACCAAATCAACTAACAGATATAAGCTACATTTTAATTGATCCTATAACAAATTTACCAATTGTACCAGAGATAAGTCCAACTTATGGTTCAGTATTTAAAATCGGAAGTGTTATAAAAGGAACTACTCGTACTTTACACTTGTTTGTTGATTGGAGCAATTGTCCAGCCGCTGTTCCTGGTAATCCAAATCCGAATTTTGAAATAACAGCAAAGTATGGAACAAATTGTAGAGTATCACCTGTGCCAATTCCTATCGATAATATAATATTGAATACTTGTTCTATATTTACTACTTATCCTCCATATGAAATAGAAAGGCAAGCATCTCAGTTAGCTGCGGTACTCGGAAATTATTCACAAAACTGGGATGGATGTAGTGATTTTATTGTTCCTGTAACGTGGATTAGCTCCGGAGGGGATTTATCAAATGCAATATTTAATTTAATTGTCCCAAACGGACTTCAAATTAATTATGCTTCGACCAACTTATTTATTTCTGCCATGGTTGGTACTCAGTTGGTGAGTTTACCCATGCCACCTTGGTTCTTTATTCAGCCGATCCAAAATGGAAATAATTGGGAGTATAATTGGGATTTATTAGCTTTAGCAGATTTGTTTTCACAAATCGGCCATTTTAATAGCGATTCTGATCCTAACGCAATCACTTTGAATCTTGTTTTTTCTGCAAATAGTAATTTAATTTCTCCATTTGCGATAAGTTGTGGAGCTACAGCACAGGATAAGTGTGGAGTTGATGCAAGTTTTCCAACCCAATTGACAAATAGCATACAAATTACTGGGACTCCTCCTCCCGCTGTTTCTATAGTACAAGTCGGTCAACTTTGCAATGGCAATTCTGTGCAGTTAAATGCAACTCCAGGCTTTACCTCTTATTTATGGTCAAATGGCCTAACCAGTTCAACAATTAATGTAAATTCAAGTGGTATTTTTACTGTTACTGCCACAGACGCTAATGGATGCCTTTCTTATGATTTTATAGAAGTATTGGATGGAGAGCCCATTGTTAACTTATCTACGACTTCTCATTATTGTTCTACTTCCTCAGTCCCTATAATTTTAAGCAATGATGACCATGATCCGTTTTATACTTATTTATGGTCAAATTCGTTAAATACTAGTAGCATAACTGTAACTGCTGCAGGAATTTATTCTGTCACAGTAACGGGGCCTAACGGTTGTTCTGTAGTTTCAAATATTACTGTACATGATCTTTCGCCAGGTTTATCAGTAGCAATAATTAATGGCCCTGATTTTTGTGCTACCAGTGTTAGTCCATTGGAATTAGTTGCATCAACTCAGCAACCAGGTTCAACATATTTATGGAATACTCTTTCTACTAGCTCTACTATTTATCCTACTCCAATTAGTACTACAACTTTTATTGTAACTGCGACAAATATGGGGTGCAGCGAGTCAATTTCAACAATAGTTTCTAATATTACTCCAACAGTTTATGTAACGAGTAGTCACCCCTTAGGATTTTGCGGTTCAACTCCGGTTGATTTAACAGCAAATTCCAGTCAAACCACCTATTCTTGGAGCCATAGTTTGGGATCAACTCAAACGGTATCCGTCTCCCCAATGGCTTCAACAACTTATACTGTCACAGTTTCAGATCCTACAGGATGTACAGCCCAAGCTAGTTATACGGTCGAAAATATTGAGCCAAATGTTACCATAAATAATGGTTTGCCTTACTATATTTGCCCTCTGCAGAGCGGAACTTTGTATGCTTCTGCGGATCCAATAAATTCAAATGGTGGAGCGATAAATTATACGTATCAATGGACACCTGGGAATCAAACTAATCAAACTTTAAGCGTGCCCAACCCTAGTTTCAGTCAACCTTATACTGTTATTGCTACAAATACTGCAAATCAATGTACAGCAACTAGTACATTTTACTTTTCAGATCTAACCCCACATGTTAATTTCCCTATTAATCCTATTCCTGTAACTTTCCCAACACCACCTATAACACTAAATCCAACAATAAGTAATTGCATTGGATGTACTTATGTGTGGTATGAGGATCCATTAAACAATATTCCGATTCCAGGGTGTACTACCGCAACTTGTATTGTAAGTCCGGCAACTACTACACAATATTGTGTACATGTCACAAGTAATACAACTTCTCCAGATAATAGTTGTACGACTATAGAGTGTGTGGGTTGAAGTTACGAATCCATTAGCAGGTAGATGCGCACCTCCATTTACAAATATGCCTGCTCAGGAACTTACTACAGCTTTGATTCAAGGTAGTTCTAATTCTAGCTTTGTTTTACCAAATAATACTGAATGGTATGCAGATAATGATATTATTTTAAATAAAGATTTATTTATTGGAACGAATGTCAAAATTTCATTTGGACCAAGTGTTCGATTGTTTGTGCCGAACGGAAGAAAATTGCAGATTGATAATGGTGGAACATTACAGGGCTGCACTAATGAAATGTGGGGCGGCATTTATCTATATCCTGGAGGCGAGGTAAGAATGAATGGAACTTTGCCAAATAATAAAGTATTGATTAAAGAAGCTACAATTGCACTTGAAGCTATAGGAAATAATTGCATAATAGTTCTAAATGGATCTGTCACCTTTGATAGGAACAATGTTGGTGTTTATTTACACGATGGAGATTTTTCAAGTTCGATATTTAATGGGACTTCTTTCACTTGTTCGGCAGCTTTGCTTTTACCTTTCAATTTAAATCCATATTCTACAACTCATTTTAAAGCAAAAGATGCAGGAAGTATTACTTTTAATTATGGTTCGACATCAGCTTATGGAAATATATTTACTGATGCATTAGTTTGTCTTGATTTTCTAAGAACAAATTTAACAGTAGAAGGAACTTATTTTTCTCAACTTAAGTTTGTTGGGAATAATTGGCCGACTAATTACCACTCAGCAATTTTATTTTCAAACGAAACACCAAAAAACCTCATCAGTAGTTTTAAAAAACCTTAGAGTCGGTTACAATTCAACGAATCAAATTACAAATTCTTTTGTGGACTGCCACAAATCAATTAGCAGTAATGGTTTAGCTGTTATTTTTATAGAAAATAATGATTTCCTTAAGAGGATCTATAGGGTTAGAGCTGAAAAGAAATTATGCAATACCATCACAGAATAAAATTGGATCTATTAGAATTAGAAATAATTATTTCACTCTTACAAAAGCAATCGGAATCGATTTAATGGATAATAATAGTATTTATACCGAATGTGGCGGCAAATCGATTCAATCTTGGAACACAGTTTCAAGAGGCAGCCGAAACCGATAAAGCTATCTATGTTCATAATTCGTATCTCGGCTTTAATCCAACTCCGTATACTTTAATTGTTAACAATGACATTATTCATTGTAGGTTTGGAATTCAAATGCTTCCAACAAGACAAAGGGTCAATTAGTGGTAACAATATTTATTTTGAAATTCAGACGTTTCATTAACATATAATGCAAGCCCTATTGTATATAGAAGAGAATAAATCTTCAAAATACAAGAAATATTAATGTGATAAACAACGAAATATTGCGCGTACTTTCCCCTAACGCAAATAAAATGGACATTTCAACTGTTGAAGGCACTAATCAAGTAGGCACTTTAATTTGTGGAATTAACGAAGAGTCAAGCAGTAATTCTTATACGGAAAATAATTTATTTAATTTACCTACTCATGTTCGTATAATTGGTCCATGCCCTTTTTCCATCTTTGATTGTAATAACTTAACAAACGGAATTGAAGGATTTAAGATTGATGGGCTAAATAATAATACTACTTTTATTTCTCATCAAGGTACTATTAACACCCCAAATGGAAATAAATGGTTCAGTTGGAGCAATCCTAATATGCCAGTCACAAGAATAAACGGGCAAAATCAGGCTCCATCCAATTGGTTTTTTGATGTAAACAACTCAATTCAAAAGACCCAGAATTTGGTGGATTAACAGTAGCACAAAATATTACTCCACTTGGTATTTCGACCACCTCTTGCAATTCAAATCCGTGTCTAGATTGTACTGTCGATAGGTTAGCTGCAATTATGGAAGCAGCACAAGATGTAAATATGGATGAGGAGTTGCGATTTGCATTGAAAATTATATTTATAGAAATATTAAAGACAGTCTTCAGCTTTTGTATACTGGTTCAATTCATGATGTTGAATTGCAAAACTTCTTTACATCTTTAACATTAAGTAACATTGGATTAATTGGTGAAATAGATGAATTGTTGGCAGATAATGATTATGCAAATGCCTTCTTTGCCAATCAAGATTTGGTTTCTACTAATTTGATGGAATCAAATCTAGAAACCGTTAATAGAATTTGTACTTCTTTAGAGCTTGATTATTCTTTATTAGATAGTTTAGATCGGGAAGAGTTGTTGTTTATTGCTTATCAATATCCGAGGTTGGGTGGGGAAGCTGTCTATCGTGCAAGAGCAATTTTAGGAATAGATGTTGATGATACTGAAATAGCATTTAGAATTAGAAGCGATTTAGGAAGAAGTATTAAGGATAATTTTATTGTTATTCCAAACCCATCCACCGGAGAATTTAAGGTTGCGTACAGTTTAATGGAAGATGAAATTGCCTGGTTAGAACTTTACGATAACTTAGGAAAGATTATTTCCTCAAAAATGGTGAATAATAATTCAACTTTCATTAACTTTAAAGAGTCTCGTAATATGTCGGGAGTCTATAATTTAAAGATTAAAACCAGTACTGGTTTTGTTGCTAATAAAAAAGTGGTAATATTAAAGTAATTTGAAACTTAAAATTGCATATTTAATATTGTTGATAGCAATTATTGCATGCCATTCATCAAATGCCCAATTCACTGATCGTTATTGGGCATTTGGTGATAGTGCGGCTATTGATTTTAAAAACCTAAATAGTCCACAGCCGGCAATGAGTGTTTTGCAATCTAGGGGAACCTGCGCAAGTATATGTGACAGTATTGGTGATCTATTATTTTATTGTGGGACACCGTACGTATACCAATGGAGGTTGCCGACATTTAATTATACATATGGATACGTTGTGAATAAAGCTCATCAATTAATGGACAGAGGTGATTCTATTGTAGGCACTCTTTGGTACCAAGAAATGGTAATTGTCCCTGACCCTTCTAATATAAGTAGATTTTATATATTTAGTGCTGGTGTAACTAATGTTACTAGCGGTTTATATTATTCGATTATTGATTTATCATATAATAGTGGTTTAGGAAAAGTAGTGCAAAAGAATGTTCAATTAAGAACAGATCAAATTTGTGATGGTATCACAGCAGTTCGTCATGGAAATGGGCGTGATTGGTGGGTTATTGCAAGAAGCTGGGATTTTGCACCCAAAAATGACATCACCGCTTATTTGGTCAATCCTGGGGGTGTTACTGCGAATCCAACACAAAACATAGGCATACTTGCAACTTCTGAGGGATTTTTCCGGTTAAAATTTAACAATGATGGTACCCATTTATACAATGTAGCCTCAAGAGGTATAGTGGAGCGATTTGACTTTGACAGGTGCAATGGAATTTTTTCAAATCAAATCACCTATAATAATTTAGGAACCCCTTACAGTGGTGTTGGGGATTTGAAGTTTCTCCCGATGAAAGCAAATTATATATTTCACAGATTTATCAAACTTTTAATCAGGATACGGGATACCTATATCAATTTGATTTAAGTGTGGCGATTTTTCTAGCTAGTGCCGATACGTTAGCAACATTTTTAACTCCGGATCTACCTGGTTTATTAGAATTAGGTCCGAATGGTAAAATATACCATAGTGTTACATGGGCGGGTCCTGATACCTGTTACGATTATTTGTATTGCTATGGAACAGTAAATACTACTAATTCTAATCTTTCTGTGATCAACTACCCAGATAGCATAGCGTCGGCATGTGATTATCAACCTTTCAGCTTTTATCTCGGAGGGCATAAAGCTTATACTGGCCTCCCGAATAACCATAATTATGAACTCGATACATTACATGGTAGTCCTTGCGATACACTCATTGCCGTAGGATTAAATGACTTTTTTCCTAAAAACAAAGAGTTAAAACTCTACTACGACAAAACCTGGCAAACGGTGTTTGTGAATGCAGAGGAACTACAAGGAAGAAGCGCAATTTTGGAATTTTACAATATCAATGGACAACTGATGGAAAGAATTTCATCTGAAACGGACGGTAGTTATTTTTCGAAAAGTAGTAGTTTCTCTTCTCAAGCAGATGGAGTTTATATTATGAGGTTACGTACGGAAAAGGAAGTGCTAACAGGTAAATTTGTGAAATAGTAATTCTTTCGGAGGGCATTTTTGGTGAATAGTGTTTGCTGCACATAAATTTGCTCGATACTCGATATTCAATGCTAGATACTCGATGCTCGATAATCGTTACTCGATAATCGTTACTCGATGCTCGATATTCGATGCTCGATTCTCGATACTTGATACTCGATACTCGATTCTCGATACACTCGATATACTTGATACTCGATGCTTGATGTTATGCATCTTAACAGCTAATGTCATGTCAGAAGCCAGCAGCCAGAAGCTTTCCGATCCGAAGCACAAATTTTAAATTAACAATGAATATTACTCCACCCACCAACTCTTATCGAAAAATATCCTCGTTCCGCACCATACTTAAATAATTATAGTATCGCTCGGGATTGATTTCGCCATTTTCTACGGCGAGTTTGATGGCGCATTTTTTTTCGTTTTCGTGGAGGCAATTGTTGAAGTGACATTGGTTCATGCGCTCTCTGAATTCTACAAAGTAGTGACTAATTTCGGAAGGTTTGAAATCGATGTTTACAAATTCACGAATGCCGGGTGTATCGATTAAGTAGGTTTGATTTCCTAACGAATGCATCTCAGCAAAAGTGGTGGTGTGTTTTCCGGTGAGATGTTGCTTGGAAATGATTCCCGTTTTGAGTTGGAGTGTGGGATCTAAAATATTGATGAGACTCGATTTTCCAACTCCCGAATGTCCAGCGAGCAAATTTACTTTGGCTTGAAAAGCTTTTTTTATGGCTTCAATTCCATCTAAAGAAACCGTAGAAACTTTAATGCATGGATATCCTAAGGGTTCATAAATGCTGATGAACTCATCTTGCACCTTCGCTAAATCATCTTTGAAGAGATCACTTTTATTAAAAAGTAATCCGGTTGGAATGCGAAACGATTCGGCGGCGGCGATGAAACGATCGATGAATCCCGAGGAGGTTTTGGGTAGGGCCGGAGTGACCACCAACCAAGCCATATCAATATTGGCAGCGATGATATGGGTTTGTTTACTAAGATTTACCGATTTACGAACGATGTAATTTTGCGGTCTTCAATTTCTAATATAGTGCCTGTCCCATCTTCCAATAACTCAAAATGAACGAAATCGCCTACAGCAATGGGGTTGGTAGAGCCAATATCTCGGAGTCGGAGTTGCCCACGGATGCGGCAGGAAATGATTTTTCCATGCTCATCTTCAGTTAGAAACCAGCTTCCAGTCGATTTTAATACCCTTCCCTTCACGCTGCAAATATATGACAGTAGACCGCAGTACAAACCAATTGAACCATTACCTTTGCGGGCAATGTCAATACTTGTTAAGTCGATCAGTAAGTTATACGGAGAGCAAAAGGCACTCGATAATGTTTCTTTTGAGGTACATCCCGGACAAGTAGTCGGATTTTTAGGACCTAACGGTGCCGGAAAATCGACCATGATGAAAATTATTTCTTGTTTCCTTCCTCAAACTTCAGGTTCAGTGTCCGTTAATGGTTATGATGTAGTCGATCAATCCATGGAAGTGCGAGCGATGGTGGGCTATCTGCCCGAACATAATCCTCTTTATACGGATATGTATATCAAGGAATTTTTAGAGTTCGTGGGGCGTATCCATCTACCCAAAGCCGAGGCCGTAAAACGCACCAAAGAAATGATTGAATTGACGGGACTAGGTGTGAAACAACATAAGAAAATTGGAAGGATATCGTCAGCGAGTGGGCCTCGCTCAAGCCATGATTCACAATCCAAGTGTGTTGATATTGGATGAGCCTACAACTGGCCTCGACCCTAATCAACTGGTCGAGATAAGATCCCTGATACGTAACATTGGCAAGGAAAAAACCGTAATACTGTCCACGCATATCATGCAAGAGGTAGAAGCCATTTGTGATCGTGTGCTTATTATTAACAAAGGAAGATTGTCGCCGATGATTCTACCAATGTACTTCGTAAACAATCGAAGCAAGGAAATGTGATTCATGTGGAATTCGATAAAGAAGCAAATGAAGTGCAATTATCGAAAATTAAGGGCGTGTTAAGTGTTCAAAAGAAAAGGATAAGACCTGGAGAATAGAGAGTGAAGGTGATGTGGACATTCGACAAGAGCTCTTTCGATTTGCAGTAGAACAGAATTTAACAGTGATGGGATTGCAAAAAGAAGAGGGAAATCTAGAATCAGTATTCCGTCAATTAACCGTTAATAAATAGTTGCTCAATTTCCTTTTTCAATTTCTATCTTTGGGCTTCCTAAAAAATACCATTAAACACATAAAATAATTAAAGCATGTCGTATCTATTTACCTCAGAATCAGTATCAGAAGGTCATCCAGACAAAGTGGCTGATCAAATCTCAGACGCACTTATTGATTATTTTTTAGCGTATGATCCAAGCTCAAAAGTGGCTTGTGAAACCTTAGTAACTACTGGACAAGTGGTTTTAGCAGGCGAAGTTAAGTCAGAAGCTTATTTGGATGTTCAGGAAATCGCTCGTGAAGTGATTCGCGATATTGGTTATACCAAGAGTGAATATATGTTCGAAGCCAATTCTTGTGGAATTTTTCTGCTATTCATGAGCAGTCGCCAGACATCAACCAAGGTGTTGAGCGTAAAAAGACGGAAGAGCAAGGTGCCGGCGACCAACGAATGATGTTCGGATATGCTAGTCGTGAGACCGATAATTTCATGCCACTTCCTTTAGAATTAGCGCATTTATTACTCCGTGAATTAGCAGCATTGCGTCGTGAAAATAAAGCGATCAAATATTTACGTCCGGATGCTAAAAGTCAAGTAACGATTGAATACAGCGATGATCATACTCCTATTCGTATTGATTCTATCGTAATCTCTACGCAGCATGATGATTTTGGTGCAGAGAAAAAAATGTTAGCTAAAATCAACGAGGACATTAAAAACATTTTGATTCCTCGCGTGATGAAGAAATTGCCAAAGCGTGTTCAGGCATTATTCAATAATAAAATTCAATATCACGTAAATCCAACGGGTAAGTTTGTAATTGGTGGTCCACATGGTGATACCGGTTTAACAGGACGTAAAATCATTGTGGATACTTACGGTGGAAAAGGTGCTCACGGTGGTGGTGCTTTCTCTGGAAAAGATCCTTCAAAAGTGGATCGTTCAGCAGCCTATGCAGCGCGTCATATTGCTAAGCATTTAGTAGCGGCAGGAGTTTGTGACGAAGCCTTAGTTCAGGTAGCTTATGCTATTGGAGTAGCGAAACCTGTAGGTTTATATGTGAATACATATGGAACTGCGAAAGTGGCTATGACTGACGGACAAATTGCTCGTATCATTGAGAAGCTTCCAGCATTTGACATGCGTCCTTACTTCATCGAAAAGCGTTTTTGCTTTACGTACTCCATTTATCGCGAAACTGCTGCTTACGGGCACATGGGTCGTGAGTCAGAGAAGTAGTTAAGGTGTTTAACAAGGGAAGAAGAACGAGAAGAAAGTAAAAGTGACTTTGTTCCCATGGGAAAAATTAAATGCAGTTGACATTATGAAAAAGGCATTTAATTTGAACGGTTCAGTGGTGAAAAGTGTGACGAAAATTCCTACTAAAATTAAAGCAAAGGCAAAACCATCAAACAATGTAAAGTCTGCTCCAAAAGCGGCAAAGCAATTGTCATTGATGGCTTAGTTAAATTAAAATAATTGAAAGACCCTATAGCGTGTTTACACGCTATAGGGTCTTTTTTTTTAAGGAGCTATTAAGCTAATTATTTTTGGAAGATTTATTTAAAAATTTTTAATTTTAAAATCCTCCTCTATGTAAAATAAAATTATGAAGGGAAAAGTTTTCGATGCGAAGTCATAGCAAAGGAAACAAACATCCAAACTAAAATATATACACAATGAATTAACATTTGTTTTAAATCGGAAACTTGAATAAAATTTATTGCAGCTTCCATCACTCCTTCACCACCTTTATCGTTGCAGTAAACTTATCTCCATGAAATCGCAGCAAATACATTCCAGGACTTACATCATCAAGTGAATAATTCACTTCATTTCCACCTTGTAATAAAGATTGCTTAATGATACGACCATCTACTCCGAATAAAATTGCTTCATATTGACCCATCGGCAATCCTTTTACATTTATAATATTTTGTGTTGGATTTGGCGATACAGTGATTCCATGGGCAGCATTTGTTGAGTTTATTCCCGTTGTGTTATTATAGTAATTGAAATGTACAATCCAATAATCATCACCTCCCTTACCTGAATCCGTTTTTACAGCTGAGATTCCTGCTGCTGCATGACCACAAATAAATATAGAACTATCCGGCATAATGATAAAACTGCTTGCTTCATTAACGCCAGGACCGCCAAAACGTTTATCCCATATTTTATTTCCAACCGAATCAATTTTAAAAATCCAGTAATCTCTAATTCCATAAGAAGGCTCTGATATATCATATCCTGCTGGACTATCTGTTACACCTAACACCCAAAATCCACCATCAGGTGCTTCATGAATATCAATACCAAAATCGTCATCAATTCCACCATATCTTTTTTCCCACAGCTGATTTCCTGCTGTATCAATTTTAACAATCCATACATCGTTGTATGCAATTCCAGTATCTGATATAGTTTCCACCGTTTTAGACCAAGACGCACCTAACAACAAATAACCGTCATTCACCTCAATGATTTTGCTTGCAGACTCAAGATCACTTCCACCAAATCTTTTATCCCATATTACATTGCCAACAGAATCAAGTTTAGCGACCCAAGCATCAGAATAACCAAATCCGTTTGTGGAAATGGTACCACTTGTCCAACTATAAGAACGGCCTCCAATTAGGAAGTGATTATTCTTAACACTTGAAATAAAATACTCGTATATTGAATTAGTTAATTCAATATCATTGCCTCCATAAGTTCTATCCCATAATTTACTTCCTAAAGAATCTGTGCGAACTAACCAAAAATCTTTATTACCATACCTAGGGTTGTTTTATCACCACTAATTCCACCATTGCTTCCACCGAAGATTAAATAATCGCCATTACTACTGCGTATTAGTTTTCCACCAGTTTCCAGACTACTTGATCCGTATCTGCTATCGAGAATTTTATTTCCATTACTATCCAACATACAATGCCAAAAGTCAGAAAATCCACGAGTCAGGGTGCTAATTTCACAAGAAGAATCACTCCTTGTTTCTCCTGAGAAAACAATTGAATTATTTAAATCAACTACAAGACCATGAATTTCATCTTGATCCAAACCTCCAATGGTTTTATTCCAAATTATGTTCATATTTTGATCTAACATCAACATCCATACATCAGAACTAGCACAGCCGATGTCTGTTTTATCTCCATTAATTCCAATGTAGCCAGATGTACCAGCAACAATTATGTTATTATTATATTTTAGAATTAAAGGTTCTTTTTCAGAACCAATTGTACCAAAAGTTTTATCACTAATTAAACTGAAGTTTTGGCTAAAAATTTTATACGGAAAGAATAAAGTTAAAACTAGGGAAACTATATTAAGTATATATTGGGATTTAGTTTTCATATTACAAATTGTTAAAAAGGGAAGGCATGTCCTTCCCTTTTAAGTTAAAATAAATTTATTGACTAAGAAGGTATTTGTAATTAAATGACCTACCAATTTCGATTGAATATAAATTCACAAGATACATTGAAGAAGTAAATAGCTTGGAAAATTCTGAAAGCTTATTTTTAATATCCTGCTTCAAAACTTGCTTTTTAAACAGTAATTTGCCTTCCAAACTTAATATTTTCATTTCTATTAAGGCATCATCATTCAACTGATCAAAAGAAATAAAATCATCACTGTTTGAAACATTACCCCTTAATGCTGAAATTCCACTGGCTCCAGTAATTACTTTATAGTTAACATCATCAACATTAGAACCGTTTATAATGACATTTTGATAAGTAAGAAATAATTCATCTGCACCATTCCTGCCAGAAAGAGATAGAAATCCAGAATAATCATTAGCATTTGCTGTAACGGATAAAGGAACCTGTAAATAATTTGGAGTACCTATTGGAACGGCCTTAAAATCGCATTTTAAAATAATGGAATAACCAGATTTAGCAATAATGTTTGTATATCCTTGATAATTTCCACCTGGATCATCAAACTGCCATCCAACCCAAATCCCATCAGTTGGATAATTACTATCATAACAAACCGATACGTAATAATTAGGGACAGCAGTTAAATCTGCAGGAGATGTAGGAGTTGTAGTTGGACCAATATTATATATTATCTGACTATTTCCAGTCGCATTATTATATCCTACTATATAGTAAAGTTGTTTGAAACATCCGCTTCCTCAACAACGACTGTCCAATCGGATGCACTTCCTGAATAAACTCTAGGACATGCTATACGCGGATAAGAATAGACTGCACTGTTTTGCGGACCTTGAGAAAGTATTGAGGTAGGTGATGCCGCGCTGCCTGCCGCCAAATTTGCAAAATTATAATCCCATACTGTTAAAGCACCTCCCGGATCGAGAAATGCTAGATGCACGACATCGGAAATTCCATCATAATACATGCTAACATCAGGATGGGTACCTGAAGTTAAAAGCAGATCATTAAAAAGTACTAAGGAAGCCATGTCTCCAACAGTAGTATGTATATCACCATTCGCGTCATCCCAAACAATTGTGAATTCACTATTTGCACTTTTATTCTCATCAATATTAATGGCTGTCCCAAAGGAACCAGTACCTAGTTGATAAATGACAGATGCAGCTACAAATTGTGATGATCCAAAATCCCATTCATAAAATTCCAAATCCCACTCCGTGTTGGTAATATCATAATACACTACAGCAGCAAAAATTTTATTGGTATTGGGTTGAATTAACAAGCAAACATCTGGATCACCAATAGCTCCAGTTGCAGTAAAAGGTAAGGTTCCGTATGTTGGTGGCACCAGAAGTTACAACCCAACCAAAGGCTTGAGTTGTGCCTGTAGGTTCCCAAACACTTACACGATAAACATCACCATAATCCAAAATATCACAACCTGTATTTCGACCATAAACGGTTCCAGCCGAAAATGATTGGTCGGGTAGCAAAGGATTGGTAAATTGAGCGTAGACGATTTGAAATGGATACATTAAAATTAGAATTAAAATAACGAGTAATTTAAAATTAGATTTCATGATATATTATTTAAAGATGAATAAAACTATTGATTAAGAAATACAATTTGGGGTTGAATAGAAAAGCAACCCGATCTACAAATAATAGCTAAATAATACTCAATGAAACTGCCCCCCTGGAAGCTATAAAAACCTGATGCAACAAATCCAATATTTCTGAATATATCGGTACATATCTTGAAAATTTTGAATAAAGATAGGTTAAATATCAAATAGCAAAATGAAAATTGATATTGACGTTTTCTTTAATGGCATTTAATATTTTGAGTGTAAAAGTAGAAAGCATTTGCGTTATTGGTTTGAAAAACAGTGTAGGAGCGAGGAATGGAAAAGAAAGGAAGATAGAGAAACTTTCGAATTGTTTGATTAATTCCGCGAAGATGGAAGTCTTTATAAGAAAATCTAGCAAATTAGACTTAAATCAGAGGCTTTTGGGCCGAAAAGCCTAGCCATCTTTTCACAGTTTTGAGAAACAAATTTGGAAATTTCTTAAAGTAGAGTATTATCTAGCTTTTCTCATTTTTCGAAGTATTTGACAATAGATACTGATTTTCGAATGTTTTTTCTAATGATCTATAACTTTTGCTGTTTTTAAACGTACAAAAAGGTCAATTTTCTTCCCATGAAAAAGAGCCTTATTCGTCAGGAACTTCGAACTCGAATTACAATGAAAAGAGTGGCTGCTACAATGACCATATGTGCTGTTGTAGTTTCTTTTAGTTGGTTTTCTTTATTTACAGGTAGGAACATCAACAAATGTAAATGGTGCTTTACCTGACACTAATAAAGATGAAACTCTTCCGAATTTTGTAGCGGTAAGTAAATTGAAAGTATCTCCAAGTCCAATTCGAGAAAATAGTAAGATTTCCTTTCAATCGAAAAATGAGGGAATCATCCATTGAGATTTGGAGCGTGTTAGGACAACTCGTTGCCAGCAAAAAATTGGAAGCATCAAAGAGGGGAGAATGTAATTAAAATCTCGAGCTGAACTTGAATCAGAATGGTTATTTTGTAGTTCGTATTGTAATTGATGATGAAATTATGTTAACCAAGCAAATCGTAAAAATTTAGAAATTTTTATTCTACCGCTCGATTAATAAAATTCAAAAACGGTAGCATTGTTTTATATGTCGACACCACTGATTTTCGAAGTTGATCGGTTGTCACATCTTTAGTGTTGATGGGACACATCACCGTAAAGCTATTTAGTTTTAAGTATTCTTCTGCAGGGTGACCAGGTTCCAAGCCTTTTGGTAGACGTTTCAATTTATTCTCTTGAGAAAGGTCGCCAAAGAGTTCTTTAAATTTTTTTTGATGAATGATTTTTAAAAACTCTTGATGATTGTATTCTATTTCCTGGCGGATTTTTTTTAAATTTTCTGATTCAGGATTCCATACGCCACCTCCAATAAAATTTCCCCATTCACCTCCGGGTTCTATGTGTATATAGATTCCCGATAAGTTAGATTTTTTTCCTCCTTGATTGATCGAAGCAGAAAAATGTGCTTTGTAGGGTGCTTTGTTTTTACTGAATCTAACGTCTCTGTATATACGAAAAACACAATCCTTAGGAAGTAATTTTCCAACAGGTGGATTTACTTTGCTTAAATCAGAAATCGTTTTCGCTACAAATTCTTCAAAGTCCATTTTCGCTTTTTCAAATTCGGCGCGATGAGCTTCAAACCAAGTTCGATCGTTATTGTTTTTTAGATTCTTTAGGAATTGGAGGGTGGTTTTTTGTAGCATTATAAGTATCAATATTTTATGTGCAAAGATAAGTACTTGTTTATTAATATTTTAAATAAAAATATTATTTTTCGAATTATGATTTACGATTATTTCTTTTTTACATTTGTCCTATCACCAGAAGTGGTGGATAGTTCAGCTATTTAATAACGTAAAATCAACATAAAAAAACTGACCTAATTCTTGCGAATTAAAAAATGAAAATCCCAAAGAAATCGGCAAAGCCTAGTGCCGAAAAAAGCAAAGAAGGCGGTTCCCAGCGGCAAGACGCGTAAAATGGAACCATTAAAAGCGAAAGAGCAAAAGAATCAAAAGTTTGATGATTTTGATGAAGAAGATGATGACAATGATCAAATGGATCCCGAGATGATCGATGATTTCAAGGGTTTTGATGATGATTTTGATGACGACGACGACGATTTATAGTCGGTCACCTCTATACTTCGCGCCACCCACGTGTTGTTTCACAGAACCTGTAGCACTATCGAAAACATTTACCTTCCCCACGTAATTTAATACACCGAGGAAAGCGAATACTATCGCTTCTTTGAAATTGACAAGTTTCTTTTCCGGGACGAGTAGATTTTTATTGCTCAATTCTTTTATCCTTTCCAATAGAAATTGATGGAATGCACCTCCGCCTGTAACGAGAATTTTACCATTTGGGGAGATAGGATCAAATGCAACCCGATGTTGATGGGCGATATGTTCAACTACAGTTCTGCTCACATCTTCTACTTTTCCTTTTTGTAGATGCTCGCTAAATTCCATCTCATACCATTCTCGTCCTAATGATTTGGCTCCCTCCTGCTGATAAAAAGGGAGCGCGTTTAATTGATTTAATACTTCTGGTATCACAGTCCCCGACCGAGCTAAAACACCATCTTGATCGAATGGTTTTCCAACTCTTTGTGCGAGTTCATTTAACGCCATGTTCACAGGACAAATGTCATAGGCTATTCTTCGCCCATCTTCCGAAATCCTAGAAATATTAGCGATGCCACCTAAATTAAGACAGGCTTCATATTCTGAAAATAAATAATGATCACCTACAGGAACAAGCGGAGCACCTTGTCCGCCGAAAGCAACGTCTTTGCTTCTAAAATCACAAATCGTATCATAGCCTGTAATTGCAGAAATGTGTGCTCCAGATCCAATTTGAGTAGTGAAATGTTTTGAAGGTTGATGAAAAAGGGTGTGTCCATGAGATGCAATGAGGTCAGGTTGTAAATTATTTTTCTTTATAAAAATGTTAATGAGCTCAGCATAATATCGACCTAATAAGGCATCAGCTTCGAATATTTTAGGAGCTGATTGAAGATGCAAGGTTTGTAAAGTGCGAAGCCATTCACTTGAATAAGAGTAGGTTTCAGCAGCTTCAGTTGTAAAAGTCCATTTCTCATCTACCCAAGAAAAAGTACAAGCCGCTAAATCTACACCATCCAATGAGGTGCCTGACATGAGTCCAATAGCCTTGATAACTGTTGATTTTTCGTTTATTAACATACTGCAAAGGAAAATATTCTTTTAGACAATGGATATAGCCCATGAAAGGTTTATTTTTGCCCATCAATATTAGACATTATGCTATTTCAATTAAGTGAAGAACATGTAATGATTCAACAAGCGGCTCGTGATTTTGCACAGCAGGAGTTATTACCAGGAGTAATAGAACGAGATGAGAACCAGAAGTTCCCAACTGAACAAGTAAAGCGTTTAGGCCAGTTAGGATTTTTAGGAATGATGGTAGATCCCAAATACGGTGGTGGTGGATTAGATGCAATTTCTTATGTGTTGGCGATGGAAGAAATCTCTAAAGTTGACGCATCGGTGTCGGTAGTGATGTCGGTAAACAACAGTTTAGTATGTTGGGGACTTGAAACCTTCGGATCAGAAGCACAGAAACAAAAATATTTAGTTCCTCTTGCGAAGGGGGAAATTATTGGTGCATTTTGTTTGAGCGAACCAGAAGCTGGATCGGATGCTACTTCTCAGCGTACCACTGCCGTGGACATGGGTGATCATTATTTATTGAATGGTACTAAGAATTGGATTACCAATGGAAGTACGGCATCTGTGTATTTAGTAATGGCTCAAACTGATGTTGCGAAAGGTCATAAAGGAATTAATTGCTTGATTGTAGAGAAGGGTGCGCCTGGATTTACCATTGGATTAAAGGAAAACAAATTAGGAATTCGTGGATCGGATACCCATTCTTTGATGTTCCAAGATGTGAAAGTTCCGAAAGAAAATAGAGTAGGGGAAGATGGATTCGGTTTCAAGTTCGCCATGAAAACATTGACGGGAGGTCGTATTGGTATCGCTGCACAAGCCTTAGGTATTGCAAGTGGGGCTTATGAATTAGCATTAAAATATTCGAAAGAAAGAAAAGCTTTTGGAAAAGAAATTTGCAATCACCAAGCTATTCAATTCAAATTAGCCGATATGGCTACCGAAATTGAAGCGGCTCGTTTACTTTGTTTGAAAGCTGCCTGGTTGAAAGATACAGGTCAAGATTATAACCAAGCCAGCTCAATGGCTAAATTATTTTCATCTGAAGTAGCCATGAGGACAGCTGTGGAAGCGGTACAAATTCACGGTGGTTATGGATTCGTAAAAGAATTTCATGTGGAGCGCTTAATGCGTGATGCGAAAATCACACAAATTTACGAGGGAACTTCTGAAGTACAGCGTATCGTTATTGCCCGTAGTGTACTACAATAAAAAAATTATGACCTTTCTGAAAAGATCAACTCTATTCCTCCTTCTCATCGTACTCGCAAATGCTTGTACTCCGCAGCGAAAATTAATTTATCTGCAGGGCGATGCGGAGACATGGAATGATACTTCCTCTTTCGTGATGTATCTTTTTCCTGGCGACATCTTAATGGTGCAGCTTTTTACCGTCAACCAAGATGCTTTTCCTGGGATTACAAATTCATCGGTGGCTTCGGATGGAAACGATACCCGAAATGCCTACGAAAAAGGATTTGTAGTTGATCAAAGAGGGAATTTGACTTTGCCGTATATTGGGACCATGCATTTAGCGGGGTTATCCTTAGATGATGCTCATGACACCATCAACAATCGATTCAAAAGTACATCGACGACCCAGTAGTTATATTAAAGAAGTTGAGTTTTAAAGTTTCGGTGTTAGGAGAAGTAAATAAGCCCGGGTTGTATTATGTTCCGAATGAGAAATTAACCTTGTTGGAAGCCATCGCTATGGCAAGTGATTTAAATAATTTTGGAGATAGAACTAAATTGAAAGTATTGCGTAAAACTGCGAACGGAACAATTGAATTCAACGTGGATCTAACAAAAAAGGAATCGTTCAAAGGACAAGCTAAATATATTCATCCCGATGATGTCATCTACGTTCCACCAACACGTAAGAAGGCATTCACAGCAGTATCTCCTGCAGCAGCAATTTTTACATCGTTGCTAACATCAATGGCTCTTATCGTAACGGCTTATTTCCGATCAAAATGAACCCACTAAAAAAGAAGCATCAGCAAGAAGATGAATTTCAAATTCTAAATGTCTTTCGTGACATTTTTCGGAAGTGGCATTACTATGTAATTGCTGGAGCCATCTTTGCTGGACTTGCACTTTTATATATCAAATTCACATTACCTGTTTATCAATCATCATCTAGTATCTTAGTAGATGATGAAAAATCTTCTCCAGCAAATGTTTCGGATTTATTGTCCAGCGATTTGTTTGGAACAAATTTGAATTTGCCTACTGAGATTGGAATTCTTAGATCTCGTACGGTCATGAAAGAAACGATTCGAAGATTGAATTTAGATATTCAATATTGGTCTACAAATAATTTTCCCGCTATTCCACTCTATCCAAAGTCACCAATAAGAGTGGAGGTAGATACCTTCATAAATGAATACAAAGATTGGCCATTTGGAATTACTATTCTAGATTCGAACACTTATAATTTAGAAGTAGATTACGATGGAGATAAACTACCCTCTTATTATTTGAACAAGAATTATTCTTTTGGACAGGAAGTAAAAACAGAGTATTTCACTTTTAAGTTGCATAAAGAAGATCCCAGTAAACTTGCCATTGGTAATACATTTGATTTTAGAGTTCGTTCAGAGAATAAATTGATTGCGGATATGCTGTTGAAGTTAACCGCAGAACCGTTGGATAAAGAAGCCAATATTGTACGACTTACTTATTTGGATGTAATTCCTGTAAGAGCGTTGGATATTTTAAATGAGGTGGGAAAAGTGTATATCGATTTGGATATTCAAGATAAAGCAGAAGTAGCTTCACTTACTTTAAAATTCGTGAACGAACAATTAAATAGTACGGGCACTATGCTCAGCACCAATGAGCAGGAAATGCAGGCTTTTAAAGAGAAGAACAAGACAGTAGATTTAGGTGAAGAGTCAAAGGCAGTTTTGCTAAAATTGAATGTGCTGGATGTAGATCGTGTCAAGAATAATATCGAAATCACCTCTTTGCAAAATTTATATAGTTATATTACAAGTAATGATGATATCACAAATTTGGCACCTACGAGTTTAGGTATTCCTGATCCGTTGTTGGTAGAGTTAATTACTAATTTGCAAACCTTACAAGCAAAAAGAAAAAGTGTTTCATTTGGAGTGAAGAATGATGCGCCGGCTGTAAAAGTATTGGATCAACAAATTTCCGAGAATCGTTCTGCGTTGATTGAAAATGTAAAGTCTATTCAGAAAAGGTTGGTGGTGACACGCGACGCTTTGAATTCGCAACTTTCTAAATATGAAGAAAGCATAAAGCAAGTTCCTGAAATGGAGCGTGAACTTTTAGGCATTAAAAGAAATTTTGAGGTAAACCAAAACATTTACACTTACCTTCTTCAGAAGAAAGCGGAGACCAGTATTGCTAAAGCAACAGCTGTATCAGACAATCGAATTTTAGATACTGCTGCATTAGCGGATGAGCCGGTGGAACCAAATAAGAAAATTATAGCAGGATTAATTTTACTGTTGACATTGCTTATTCCAACAGTAATCATCTCTTCAAAAAGTTTATTGAGAAATACGGTATTAAATCGTGACGATATTAGCTTGTATACGGAAGTACCACTCATTGGTGTCGTTGGACATTCTGCCGACACCCTTAATTTAGTCGTATCGAAGCGTCCTAAATCGGCTATCGCTGAAGCATTCCGTACCATTCGTACCAACTTGCAGTATTTCGGGCAGGGCGAAGGTTGTAAAACGATTTTAATTACTTCTTCAGTGGGTGGTGAGGGCAAGTCATTTGTGACGTTAAACCTTGCAGGCATCATTGCCATGCAACAACAAAAGGTAGTAGTGATCGGGTTAGATTTGCGAAAACCTAAACTTTATCAAGATTTCGGTTGGAAAAATGATATGGGTGCCTCCAACTATTTAGTGGGTGCAAATAAGTTGGAAGATGTGATCCGTAAAACAGAAAATCCATATTTGGATATCATTATTTCAGGTCCTACGCCTCCCAATCCTGCTGAGCTCCTTTCGAAGCCGTTGATGGGAGAAATGTTAGCTGAATTGAAAACGAGATACGATTTTATAATCATCGATACGCCTCCGATAGGTGTTGTATCAGATGCGTTTTTATTATTGAATCAATCGGATGTAAATCTGTATGTAGTGCGTCAAGGATATTCTCGACTAGAATTTTTAAAAACGTTGGAAGAACTTTATGAAGAAGGAAAAATTCCAAATGCTTCGATCGTATTAAACGATTCTAACTTCTCGCACACGTACGGTTACGGACATCATTATGGATACCTTGACGGCAATGCAGGGTATTATGATGAAGAAGAAGAAGCGGCCGCGAGGAAGAAAGCAGGGTGGCGAAAGTGGATGCCGTTTTAAAGAATTGGTGATCCCGATAGCTATCGGGAGGTAAGTTGGTGGTCGCGATGCTTCGCGAGGTGAATTGCTGCGCTCAGAAGTCTGTTCAATGCACTGTACCTTGAAGTGTCGCGAGGCTTTGCGATGATGAATTGGCAAATTGGTTTGTAAGATAATAGGATGTTCAGTGTGAAATCAAACCATTTTTAAATCAACTCATCCTCAAATCGCGAGGCTTCGCGATCAAATCAACTCATCTTCAAATCTATTCATTTTCAAATCTTCAAATTAATCCATCTTCAAATTAAAAAGCTTCCAACAACTTTTCCATCTTCGATCCTCTCGAACCTTTGATTAAGATACTTCCTGTGGTAGGTTTATTTTCTTTCAACCATTCCATGCATTGTTGTGATGAGTCAAAATGTAAGGTGTTTAATTTCTTCGCAGGACCTTCAAATAATTTTCCTACTAAGAGAAGGGTGGCATCTGAAAGAGCTGCTGCCTCTTCCGCAACTTTTAAATGTTCGTCAGCTGATTCTTTTCCCAGTTCCAACATTTCTCCTAAGGCGACAATCTTACTACCACTAAAATGCTTTTTGAAATTATCCAACGCGGCTTGCATGCTACTAGGATTCGCATTGTAGGCGTCTTGAACAATGGTCAGTTGAGCTTTCTTAATAATTTGAGAGCGCTGATTGTCGGGGATGTAATTTTCAATTGCGTCTTTTATGTCGTGAGGATCCACGCCAAAATGAGCTCCTATAGCTACAGCACTCATAATATTATCGAAATTATAATCACCCGTAAATTTCGTTTTAATAGTTATTTCGAAGGGATGCGTAATTTCTACTTGCAGATGAGTAGAAAGATTTGGAACAATCTTTCCTCTATATTGTGCTTGCGTACTTTCTCCATATGTAATGATGCTATCATAACCACGCAATTGTTCACGTAAAATGGTGTTGTCGAGATGAACAAAGATGAGTCCGCCTGAATTACGGAGATAATCGTACATCTCGCCTTTTCCTTTTTCACACCTTCTATGCCGCCAAATCCTTCGAGGTGCGCTTTTCCAATGTTGGTGATCATTCCATAATCAGGTTGTGCAATTTGACAAAGTGCCGCAATTTCTTTTTGATGATTTGCACCCATCTCTACAACAGCAAAATCGTGTTCGTCGCTTAATCGCAACAATGTTAACGGTACACCAATATGATTATTCAAATTTCCTAAGGTGGCAATCGTTTCAAAATCTTTTTTCAAAACGGCATGACATAATTCCTTCGTTGTCGTTTTTCCATTGCTCCCTGTGATGGCGAGCACATGTATGTCGAGCACTTGTCGGTGATACGTAGCCAAATCCTGCAAGCTCTTCAACACATTTTCTACACGAAGAAGTCGAGGATCATCACCTACGTTCTCGTCCACAACAGCATAAGAAGCTCCATTCGCCAAGGCCTGCATCGCAAACAAATTCCCGTTGTAACTAGGGCCTTTCAGCGCGAAGAAAATACATTCCAAAGGAAGGTTGCGCGTATCCGTTGATACCAATTGACTCTCGAGAAAATATTTATATAGTTGCTCTGTGTTGACCATTCCACGAAAGTAAGTAAAAGTGCTGCGAATGGAAAATGTTTTAAAAATAATGTTTACAGCTCCGGAAATTGGCAGATTGGTGGATTGGTGAGTTGGTGAGTTGGTGAGTTGGTGGATTGGTGAGTTAGTAAATTGGTGGATGGATTGGTGAGTTGGTATAACGAGGTTTCACAATGGTAAACTCAATAGATTTCTATCAGGAGTTGTCTAAAAGTTGCGTTCAAATCAGACTGGTTTGTAATAGATACTCTTTTTTAAGTGTGAATTGTTGAAACTAAAGGATTTAAGTGTTGCAGATTGATGCACTAAGACTATTAAATGAGCAAGTACTAAATTGATTCGTATTGCGACATAGAGCTTTCGCATTTCGCACTAATTCTCATTTCGTGTCAAGGGTAAGCATTTCGCCCCTCGGCAAGTTCAGGGCAAGCATCGCGAAGCCTCGCGACGCAATATTCGCATTTCGACATCATTCGCATTTCGCGTCAAATAAAAAGAGCCGCTCTAATCGGCAGCGCTCTATTCAATTTTGAAATTTTATTTTAGTACATACCGTCCATTCCACCACCTGGCATTGGAGGCATCGCAGGCTTATCTTCTTTGATGTCGCTTAATACACACTCCGTAGTTAACAACATCGCAGCGATAGAAGCAGCGTTCTCTAAAGCAACACGGGTTACTTTAGTCGGATCGATAACTCCTGCTTTCATCATGTTCTCGTAAACATCGGTACGTGCATTGTAACCGAAGTCATCTTTTCCTTCACGTACTTTTTGAACTACAATCGATCCTTCCATTCCAGCATTCGACACAATTTGACGAAGTGGCTCTTCTAAAGCACGCTTCACAATACTGATTCCAGTAGTTTCGTCATCATTGGTTCCTTTCATTTTCTCCAAGGCAGCAATAGCACGGATGTAAGCAACACCACCTCCCGGTACGATTCCTTCTTCTACTGCAGCACGGGTTGCGTGTAATGCATCATCCACACGGTCTTTCTTTTCTTTCATCTCCACTTCAGTAGCAGCACCAACATAAAGTACAGCAACACCACCCGCTAATTTCGCAAAACGCTCTTGTAATTTTTCTTTATCGTAATCGCTAGTCGTAGTTTCAATTTGTGCTTTGATTTGATTCACACGTGCTGTGATATCCGTCTTTGCACCTGCACCATTTACAATCGTAGTGTTGTCTTTGTCGATGCTGATTTTTTCAGCAGAACCTAACATCGTTAAGTCAGCAGCGTCTAATTTAAAACCACGCTCTTCGCTGATAACAGTTCCACCCGTTAAGATCGCGATATCTTCCATCATCGCTTTACGACGATCACCAAATCCTGGAGCTTTCACAGCCGCGATTTTTAAAGATCCACGTAATTTGTTTACTACTAAAGTTGCTAAGGCTTCTCCGTCTACATCTTCAGCGATGATTAACATCGGACGACCCGACTGAACTACTTTCTCCAACACCGGTAACAATTCTTTCATGTTACTGATTTTTTTGTCGTAAAGTAAAATGTATGGATTATCTAACACAGATTCCATCTTGTCTGCATTCGTCACGAAGTATGGGCTGATGTAACCCCGGTCGAATTGCATACCTTCCACTACGGTTACCGTAGTCTCCGTTCCTTTTGCTTCTTCAACGGTGATTACTCCTTCTTTCTTCACTTTCTCCATCGCTTCAGCAATCAATTTTCCGATCTCACTGTCGTTGTTGGCAGAGATGGTAGCTACTTGCTCAATCTTTTGATTGTCGTCACCAACACTCTTGCTCATTTTTTCAAGCTATCAACAACCGCTAAAACCGCTTTGTCGAGTCCACGCTTCAGATCCATAGGATTTGCACCAGCAGCTACATTCTTCAATCCTGCAGTAACAATTGCTTGTGCTAATACTGTTGCAGTAGTAGTTCCATCGCCCGCAACATCTGCAGTTTTAGAAGCTACTTCTTTCAACATTTGAGCGCCCATGTTTTCAACAGGGTGCTTTAATTCAATTTCTTTTGCAACCGTAACACCATCTTTCGTGATGCTTGGTGCGCCATATTTTTTGTCGATAATTACATTACGTCCTTTTGGACCTAATGTCACCTTCACGGCGTTTGCTAAAGCGTCAACACCACGCTTCAAAGCATCACGTGCTTCTAGGTTAAAAGAGATTTCTTTTGCCATAATTATTTTAGTTTTTTTTGATTTTTTAAGTTGATTAATTCAATTAAATGATTGCGAAAATGTCGGATTCACGCATGATCAAAAATTCCTTGCCGTCTACGCTAATTTCTGTTCCTGCATACTTACCGTATAAAACAGTATCGCCAACTTTTACTGTGATAGGCTCGTCTTTTTACCTTCTCCTACGGCTACAACTTTTCCTTTTTGAGGCTTTTCTTTAGCGGTATCGGGGATGATAAGTCCGCTTGCTGTCTTCTCTTCAGCCGGTGATACTTCAACGATCACGCGATCTGCTAATGGTTTGATGCTTACTTTGCTCATTTTTCTTGAGTTTATTTAAGGTTTTGTTAAATGAATTATTGAAAGGAATTGCTCCTTGCTAAATAACTAACAGCAATTGTGCCACGAGGGTTTAAACTAAAAATGCTGTCAATTCTTCCTATGATAGGTCAATTGACAGCATTTATCTGACATACTTGAGGACAAGCTGTCAGTGAAATGTTTTATTGTGCCGGAGTTGTGCTTGGCTGTCCTTCAACAGGAACTGGTTGCGCCGCTGGCTGAGCTGAAGGTTGTGGAGCCGGTGCTGTTTGCGCTGGAGCATTCTGAATCTGATCTTCAATGATTGATGCTTCGCCTGTTCCTTCATTTCTTGGAATCACAAAGTTGCCTATGATAGCAAGTGCTAATAAGGAAATGGCAAATCCCCAAGTTAACTTTTCAAGGAAGTCGGTGGTCTTGCGAACACCCATAATTTGGTTTGAAGCTGCAAATCCAGAAGATAATCCTCCGCCTTTAGAGTTTTGTACTAAGACAACAATTCCTAATAGGAAGCTAACGATAATGATGAGGACGAGTACGAGTGTGAACATGATTTAGGTTCAAGTATTTAATTTATTCTCTAGTTCTTTTATAAGGGCTGCAAAGTAACGGCTTTTTTCGGGGAATCTCAAGCTTAATTTTGTGTAGAATGAAATTGCTTTCTGAAAATTTCCTTGCTGAGCGTAAATATTTGCTAATGTTTCACTTACAAGATCCTCCGATTCGATAATACTTCGCTTGGCCATGTTGACTGGGCTATAAAAAGCACTTTTGGAAGGGGTAATGCGTGGTTCCTGTTTAATGAATTTGTCGATTAATTGGTTAGCAGGCACCTTACTTTTGGGTGGATCGGTATCTACTAAGGAAGGATCCGGGATGGGCCTTTTGCCCGGTATTAATTCAGGATCTGAATTGGATGGAGTTAATGAAATGGGACTGTATGGTACTGCCTCCGTGAATTTCAACGGAGTTGGTGGTGTTGAATTTTCATTCTGGGTAGATGCAGGTGCAACCGCCGACTGTGGTTTTGTCGACTTTACATATACCATCTTTGGCGTCACTATTTCGTTAGTTGTTGATGATTCTTCTTCCCTTAATGCCGCATGAATTTCTTTTTTTGGATGAGTAACTTCTGAAGGAGGAACATGAGGTGTAACCGCTTCAGAAATTACTGTTGCTTTTTCTCCAGGCTTTTGTCTTAATGCTAAAGTTGGAGAAACCGAAGACTCATTTTCTTTTTTTTTATCTTCTACTTGATGTTCGCCACTTACATCAGTCTTTTGGTTGATGTGCAACCATTCTGCAAAAGAATGTTTTTCTCCAGGTTGATGCGGAATAGGTTCAATTTCTATTACGACCGATTTTTCTTCAGATGTAATCTCAATATCTTCTAAATTCCCTTCTGATAAATAATCGTTGGTTGTAGGAGGTAGTTGAGCAGGAATATCTTCTAAGTTTCCTTCCGATAAATAATCAGAATTGTTAACTTGTGTAGCAACTATGCTTTCTAAAATTAATTCTTCTAACGGATCTAATTCTTTTTCATCAGATGAAAGAGCTGGAATTTCATGCGCTTCATTCACCAGTTTTATTGATTCTTCTTGAGCAGATTTTATTTCTAATTCTTCAATTTCAGTTTCTAAATCTGGATCATCGTTTTCTTCAATCATCCCGTGAGGAACTAAAATGGTTTCCTCATCTCCCTTTTCTTCATTTGGTTGTTTCTCATCTTGCTTCCAAGCAATGTCATCGTTTTCTTCTGTGGGAATACGTACCTCTATTTTTTGTGAAGTAGTTTCAGGTTCAGTCCAAATGTTCAATTCTTTCAAACGTTGAATCACGATGGCTTCTGCCGACAATGTGTCTTCGTCCATCGAAACTTCCGTATTTTCTTCCTCTTCTTCTTTTGCAGATGTATTCACAGGAGTATAAACCGGAGTTTCATCGATGATTTCTTCCGTATGTTCTTGGTTTATGTGGATGGGTTCATCAACAGGAATTTCAACATCTTCAGTTCTTGTAGTCTCTTTTTTCTCGAAGGTGGTATCCATCATTCCTTCGTTTTCTAATGCGATGTTTTCATTCCATCCCGTTGTATCATGCATCAATAATTCAGGATGCAATAATTGATGCAATCGTTTTCTGTCGGCAGCATACGCCGAAGTCAATTTCAATTGCTGCGCGTAGGAAATATGATTTTGACCGTGTAATTGCAATAGATAAACATAACGCAAAGCCTGACAGTAAGGAAACTCCTTTACCAGAGAGGCGATTGCCTCTGGGCGCTGATGAATGACTTCATCGGGTGTACGGATCAGTGATAAAAATTCTTCTTTTGTCATTACCAGTTGCTCACGGATTTGTTAAATACATCGTCTACTAATTGTTTGTTCACTTCATCAATCAACGTTAACTCTACTTCGGCTAAGCTTTTCTGACTGTCATAGTCGGCATAGCGTGTAAAAGTACTTTCAAAACTTTGTGTAGCATCTTTTGTATTGGTAAATTTTACCAGTACACTAATACTTAGGCGGTTTAATGCAGCTGTCTCGGTGCCTTGAATGGCAACAGGCTGGGCACGATAGTCACTTATATACCCTTCAAACTGAATATCGCCATCCCGATCTACTTGTCGTAAATTCGTTTGGGAGATGAACCGATCTTTTATTCTTTCGGTGAATGCCTGACTCAATGTGGGTTGCACCAAGGAAGCACGATTGGCAAAGTATTGAACCGAAAATGTTTTTACTTCAGGTGAGATGGACGCACCGGAGAAGGAATACATTCCACAGCCCGACACAAATACGAGGAGAATCACAAAACCAATATAGATCGCTTTTTCTCATCCGTTGATATCGTATTCTTTTATTTTTCGATACAAAGTACGTTCGGAAATGCCCAATTCTTTAGCAGCATCTTTTCGTTTTCCTTTGTATTTGTCGAGCGCTTTCGTAATCATTTCTTTTTCTTTGTCGGAAAGCGATAGGGTTTCATCCGCAAACGATTCATGCGCATCAATCTTAATGGCTTTTGTAGAAAGTGTAACACCGGGTTGCGTTTGAATTACATCGTGATCATCATCACTATAGGTTTCATGCTCAAAATTCATTTGTTCTTTCAATGAACTTGGGTTCCCCGACATAATTCCTGCGACTACTTTTTTTAAGTCGGTGAGATCTTTTTTCATTTCGAAAAGTACTTTGTATAGTAGTTCCCGCTCGGTGAATTCTCCATTTGCATTGGTTACGTCTTTCAATACCATCGCCATGGAATTGTTTTCATTTCCAGGCAAATATTTCAAGAGTATTTCAGGGGTAATTTCTTTTCTTTTTCAAGAATGGATAATTGCTCCGTCACATTTTTTAACTGTCGCACATTTCCTGGCCAACGGTAGTTGATGAGTAATTGTTGTGCTTCCGGTAAAAGTTGAATGACTGGCATTTTATATTTATCGGCGAAATCAGCTGCAAATTTTCTAAACAATAAAAAGATATCGCCCTTTCGATCGCGTAATGGCGGAACATGAATGGGAACGGTATTTAATCGGTAATATAAATCTTCTCTGAACTTTCCACGTTCGATAGCTTCGGTAAGATGAACATTCGTGGCTGCGACTACACGCACATCGGTCTTTTGCATTTTGCTGGAACCAACTCGAATGAATTCTCCTGTTTCTAATACACGCAGTAATCGCACTTGTGTCATGAGGGGTAACTCGGCAACTTCATCTAAAAAAATGGTGCCGCCATTTACGACTTCAAAATATCCTTTACGTGCTTCGTGTGCACCCGTGAACGATCCTTTTTCATGTCCAAATAATTCGGAGTCGATGGTTCCTTCTGGAATAGCACCGCAGTTCACCGAAATGTTAGGTCCGTGTTTGCGACTGCTTAAAAAATGAATGATTTGATGAAAAATTTCTTTACCCGTTCCGCTTTCTCCCGTAATCAAAACCGAAAGATCAGTAGGCGCCACCTGTCTTGCAATATCGATGGCATGATCTAACAGCGGTGAGTTACCGATAATTCCAAATCTATTTTTTAGCTCTTGTAATTTCATGCTGTAAATTGAAAATCAGTTTTAGGATAAGACTTCACAACTTCTCCAATGAGTGTAGCAACAGTAACTCTTGTAATGAGCACATCGGCACAATCACCGGGCTTCAAATCGCCGCAAGGAAATACGACAACGGTTCCTTGGGTATTTCTTCCAGAGTACATTTCCTTCGACTTCTTTGAAAATCCTTCGATCAATACTTTGTATGTTTTTCCCATGGCTTCTGCCGAGCGGTTTGCAGATAATACTTGTTGTAAATCGACGATCTCCTGCAATCTTCTTCCTTTTACTTCTTCTGGAATATCGTCAATGTATTTTTTTGCAGCGGCTGTTCCCGGACGCTCAGAGTACTTAAACATATAGGAGAAGTGATAACCGGCCCATTTCATTAAGCTGATGGTTTCTTGATGTTCTTCTTCCGTCTCTCCACAAAATCCGCTAATGGTATCGGTGCTGATACCACAGTTAGGAATAATTCGACGAATCGCTTCAATGCGATCTATGTATTGCTCACGCGTATAACCACGATTCATTCGCGCTAACATAGTTGTGCTTCCCGACTGAACCGGTAGATGCACATACTTACAAATGTTTTCGTGTTTAGCAATCGAATGCAATACGGCATCCGTCATATCGCGTGGATTACTCGTTGAAAAGCGAACGAGTAAGTCAGGATGAACGCCGGCTACTAATTCTAGTAAATCGGCGAAAGTGGTAAAACGTTTTTGTTCTTCAGGAGGCAGTTGATGATTGAGTGCTGCATGTACTAAAGTTTCCTCCAAATCTTTCTTTTGTCCGCCGCCCCAATAGAGGTAAGAATCTACATTTTGTCCAAGTAAGGTGACTTCACGGTAACCATCATTAAATAGTTTTTTACATTCATTGATGATACTTTCCGGATCACGTGAACGTTCGCGACCACGAGTAAAGGGCACCACACAAAACGAGCACATATTATCGCAGCCACGCATGATGGAAACGTAGGCGATAATTCCATTTGTTCCTAATCGAACGGGACTAATGTCGGCATACGTTTCTTCTCGTGATAGCAACACATTCACTGCTTTTTGTCCGCCTTCTACTTGTTCAATTAAATTCGGCAAATCGCGATAAGCGTCTGGACCTGCAACAATATCCACTAACAATTCTTCCTCGAGGAACTTCGATTTTAATCGCTCTGCCATACAGCCGAGAACACCCACAATCAAGGAAGGGTTTTGTTTCTTTAATTTTTTAAAATCTTGTAATCGAGTCCGCACACGCGTTTCTGCTTGATCACGAATAGCGCAAGTGTTAATGAAACTCGATCACCTTATTTCCTTCGTGCAACATGTTGTTTTTATGGACTGCAAAGATACATAAAATAGCTGTCTACTGACAAGATGTCAGACTAAAAAATGTAGAAAAATCAGCTAAAATTCAGCTTTAATTAACGTTTTTGAGTAAAAATGCGATATTTTGTTTTAAATTAACAAAGTTTGATTGCAATTGATATTTACTTTTAATTTGGTGAGGCTATTCAAAATAGAAGAAATACCTGATAAGCTCAAAAAACAAATTTTAACTCATTTGTAAATTTTTATTCGTTTACTTTCTGCTTTCCAATTCAATATTTTCAATATCCTTGATGCTAATATTTTCTTTGGTCTCTAACATCAATATTTCTGAGTTCAAAACCTTTTGTTGATGCAAAACTTCACCACTTTTAAGAAATACTTTTACAATTTGATATCCCATTCCACTTTCAGGAAGATTAACTAGCATTTCGATGAATCGATTTGGTAATTTTAATGATTGTGCTTCCATGTATAAAGATTTTAGTACGGTGTTTGTTTGATAAATGTATCTTTTGTTGTGCCGTTGGCAAAATAAGTTTCTTTTCCTCCTCCTTTCCTTTCGTAAGCAGTTTGTACTATGCCCCTTTGCAAAGAGTCTTTTTTTGATGGTTGAATGTGAAAAGCAAATTTTATTTTATCATTTTTTGGTAGTGCATAGCGTTCATCCGGATTGTCATTTAAAGCTTTACATATTAGATAATCTTCCATTGTCGTTGTAAAACTACCTGCGAGCAAGCATTTATTTACTTTGTCAACTCTTCGGTCATTTTCAAACGGAGAAAGGCGAACAAAAATTTCATTTCCATCTGCCAACTCAACAGGATTCTCAATTGCCCCTCTATTAATAGGGTTATTATCTTCATTAACTGTATTACGAATTTGTTTTTCACTGAAGATTGAAATTGAATGCAATAAAATTAAATTCGCTCTTTCTTTAACAGCGGAAATTCCTTCAGTAATAATTTTTGCAACGAAATTTGATTCATCTCCGTTTATTTCAATTACCAATTCAGAGTTGAGCACTAAAAATTTTTCTCGAAGAAAATTTCCTGATTTACTTGCTTAGATAACCTGAAACCCCATACCCGTTTCAGGAAGTTTTAGTAGTTCATTTTCTTGACTTAGTGAAAGTTTATAATACATTTTTGAAATTTAATTCAAATTTATTACAAAATTATTAATACTTAACCACCTTCCCCGAAACATTATCTCTTTCGGTTATCAAATTCACTAAATAAATTCCAGCGTTCATTCCTTTTGCAGGGATTTCAATGTCGAGATTTCCTGTAGCAATATTTTCAATTTGTTTTTGGAAAATAATTCTACCGCTAATGTCCATCAATCGCAAAACGCCTTTGTTTCCTTTCAGTTTTTCTGCATGGAGTTGTATATGATCTGAATTGGAATTATAATTAGTTTGGAAAATTACATCCGCCGCAATGGAAGAAGGAAGTCCAACCATGGAGAAGGAGAAACAAGACGAAGTGTCGATGCAATTACCATATGTGACTGCAACAGCGTAGTCGCCGGATTGAGTGGGTTGATACGTTGAATTCGTTGCGCTTGCAATTGCTGAATTTGTTGCACAATCGATCCACTGATACCCCGAACCACTCGCAGTAGTTTGCAAAATGGCCGAAGATTGCGAAACAGTATTTGTAATACTTGAAACGGTTAGTTGTAATTCAATAATGGAATCGCATCCAACACTTGTAATTAATTTTTGTTGATAGGTGCCATCGTTATAATACAATACACCGTTAAGCGAATAAGCGTCTCCATTGCAAATAATCGCTGTAATGATGGTTGGCGGAATTGAACAATTTATGACAGTATTGCTTGTCGTATTCGTAATTAGAGGAGCATTAAAATCAAAAAAAATATTGGCGGTGTTTTCAATGGTACTTCCGATCAACAAACTATCTTTTGCTCGAATTTTATATTGCACATATCCATGACTTGCTGGTTCGTTGGTATTGCTATCGGGTAAATGAATATTAGGGAAATTAAATTTGATTATACCATCATTGTTAATTTGCATTTGTGGTGTGTGACTGTAAGATAACAACGAGAAACTAGACCAGTCAAGGCTTGGATTTAATGTATCAACTATGAATATATTTTCTGCATCTGCAGTCCCTGTATTTTGAAAGCGGATTGAATAAGTTAACCAGCGATCACCACTAATATCTATATTGGAAGAAGGATATACTATTTTATCATTTGGATCAAAACTACCAACCACAGTAAAACATTTAGACAATAAGTTATTGTTATAATTTAATTCTATTGTTTTGGTTGAAAGCGAAACTTGAATACAAATTTGGCTATCAAGCATTGCATTTAGATCGACCAGAATATTAAAATTAAAACTATAATCATACTGTAACGTGCCAAAATCGAGGATATCATAGGTTAAAACATTACCTGTTATATTTGTTGGAGTAAGTGCACCAATTCCAGGTGAATGATAACTACAGGCTCCAGTAATTGAAATTTGAACCGTTCCACTTTTACCATTAGCGCAATACATTCCAAAACGATTGGAAAAATCACCGGCTTTTATTTTGATTTCTCTCACACTGGATGGTCTTAAATCACTGGCGTAAATGTCTGTAGCTACTAAATCAATTCCTTTGCATCTTACTCCAAAATTTCGATCGTATTTCATGGAGTCGATCGCTGAAACTGTGTCAATGTATAATCCTAAATTCGGACATTTTATTTCGAAAGGCATTCCGGCAGTATCAATTTGTGATTTGTAAACATCAAATGAAAATGTGTTGAAGTCGTATTCGCCATTCGAATTAGTGTAAGTGTATTGGTCAAAAACTCCATTTTTATATAAAATTACTTTATGGTTTCTAAATTTTGGTTCATTTATCCACATGTAGCAATCTGGAATGGAATCAATAAATGCGACGCCACCAATATTCCAAAAGAGATCACATCCATTTGTGTTGAAAACATCGCAAATAGGAATACTTGAGATGGGAGGATTGCAATTCACTACTACTCCATAGTCTAATAAACAGTTTATTTGCGTTCCGGAAATATCTAAATGTGTAACTCCTTTCAGTCTGTTAAGGCATGAAATTGGATTGTTTTGGCAATAAAGTTTATTCAATTCCCAAGAATATTCAAGAATACTTGTAATTTGATTATTTCGACAATCAAGCGTCTTTAAATTATTGGGAAGAAATGATGGTAAACTGGTAATTAAATTATAACCGCAAAAAATGCTGTCGACATAATTGTAAAAGGAAGGTAATTGAGTTAATAAGTTATGTGAACAATCTAAATATTTTAAATTGATATTCGCAACTGGTAATGAGTCGATAAAATTGTTACTACAATCTAAATATTTTACATAACTCGGTAATGGAGGAAGGGAAGTAAATTGATTGTTGCTGAAATCTATGTGCTCTAAGGAACCAGGTAAACTTGCAGGTAAGCTACTGAGTTGATTTTGGCTTAAAATAATATATTCTAAATTATGCAATTGAGTTAGAGAGGGTAAAAAAGTGAGCTGACAATTTATGCAACTTAAACTTTCTAAATTTGTCGGAAGTACAGGTAGGCTGTCTAAAGAGTTGTTATTACATGTCAAAACTTTTAGGCTAGGAGGTAAAATGGGCAAAGATGTTACTTGATTATTACTAAAGTTAAGTTCTTTTAAGTTGCCAGGATTAATAGACGGTATACTTGTTAATTGATTGTGCATGCACCGCAACATTTCCAAGTTAATATTTATTGTAGGAAGTGTAGTTAAAGAATTTCCATAACACATAAGCCATTTCAAGGAAATTGGCAATTGCGGAATGGATACAAGCTGATTTTTTTCACAATGAAGGTATTGTAGTGATGCAGGTAATGAAGGTAAAGTAGTGAGCTGATTATCTCCACATTTTACCTCATAAATAGTGTTGGGAAGTGTTGGTAGTGAGTTGAGTTGATTTTCATAGCAATGAAAAGTACTTAACTTAGCGGGAAGTGATGGAATTGATGTAAGTTGATTTTTATGAATAAATAAATTAGTAAGCGAATCCGGAAGAGAAGAGATAGATGTGATTAGATTATAAGAACAGTCAAGAGTCCTAATTTTTGGCGGTAAAATGGGTAGTGTTGTGAGTAAATTGTTAGAACAAAATAATTCAGTAAGATTAACAAAGACCTCTATTCCGCTTAGGTCTTTGAGTCCAAAGTTGAAATTTGTATTACTCATAGTAATATTGGTTGCTGCCAAAACTGCTGGACAATTGGAATCAATAGAATCCCAAAATTTTGATTTAAATAAACTCTAAAAGCAGAATCTGGAATATGAACGAGTTGAGCTTTAGAAACAGTTGAAGTCCCAATTGCTAAAGCAAATATGCAAACAATTCTCAGTAAAGTAATTTTCATGTTCTAATTTTTTTAAATTAATACTTAACTACTTTTCCCGAAACATTATCTATTTCGGTAATAAAATTCACCTAAATAAATTCCAGCATTCATTCCTTTTGCAGGGGATTTCTATGTCGAGATTTCCAGAGCAATATTTTCAATTTGTTTTTGGAAAATAATTCTTCCGCTAATGTCCATTAATCGCAATACACCTTTATTGCCTTTCAGTTTTTCAGCGTGAAGTTGGATATGATCTAAATTGGAAATGTAACGAGTTTGGAAAATCACATCAGCCCCGATGGAAGAAGGAAGTCCAACCATGGAGAAGGCAAAGCAGGATGAAGTATCGATGCAATTGTCTAGAGAAACAATAGCCGCATATGTTCCTGATTGAATTGGTGTGTAATTTGGGGAGGTTGCACCCCAAATAATTGAATTTGTTGAGCAATCTAACCAACGATATTTTATACCAATAGCAGGCGTAGAGAGTGTTCCGCTTGTGTTTGAAATAGTATTGAATAGTTGAATGTTTTGTAATCTTAACTCGAGGAGGGAATCACATCCATCCATCGTTATTAATTTTTGATGATAAGTTCCTGCTGTTAAATAAACAGCCCCATTTAATGAATATGTTTCGCCTTGACAAATATTCTCTGTGATGACTGTTATCGGAATCGAGCAATTAATGACAATATTACTTGTTGTATTTGTGATTACAGGAGCATTAAAATCGAAGAAGATATTAGCAGTGTTTTCAATTGTACTTCCGATCAACAAACTATCCTTGGCTCGAATTTTATATTGCACATATCCATGACTTGCAGGTTCATTTGTATTGCTATCTGGCAAATGAATTTTAGGAAAGTTGAATTTTACAAGACCATCACTGTGGATTTCTGTGATCGGTTGATGGCTATAGGAAAGTAAAGTGAATGTAGTCCAATCCAAAGCCTGACTCAAAGTATCTGTAATATAAATATCTTCAGCATCTGCTGTGCCTGTATTTTGAAATCGGATTAGATAGGTGATCCAACGATCGCCACTTTGATCTAAAGTTGAGTTCGGGTAGGCTGTTTTGTCATTAGGGTCAATACTACCAACGATTATAAAACATTGAGTCAGCAAATTGTTATTGATCGTTAATTCACTTGTGGTAGTGAAATGGATACTTGAATACATATTTGACTACCAATGTTAGCTGTTGTGTCCACCAAAATATTAAAATTAAAACTGCTATAATAAATTATCGTTCCAAAATAGATTACATTATATGTTAGGACGTTTCCGATTACAGAATTCGGAACTAAAGCGCCAATCACTGGTGAATGGAAATTGCAAGGTCCTGTAATAGAAATTGTCACATTGCCACTAACTCCCATTGAACAATGTGCTCCAAAATAATTAGAGAAGTCGCCTGCCTTTATTGTTATTTCACGAATGCTTGCAGGTCTAATATTATTTGAATTGATATTCGTAACTGCTAAATCAACTCCTTTGCATTTAACACCAAAGTTTCGATCGTACTTCATCGAGTCAATAGGTGTAATGGTATCTAGGTAAAATCCAGCCAATGGACAATTTATTTTAAATGGCTTCCCCATCGTATCGATTTCAGTTTTATAAGTGTCATAGGATATTGTATTAAAGTCGTATTTTCCAGCGAAAGAAGTATAGGTAAATTGATCAAAAACTCCATTTTTATATAATGAAATTTTTTGATTGGAGTAATTAGGTTCATTAATCCCAATAATACAATTTGAATCGGAATCGATAAAGGATGTTCCTCCAATATTCCAGAATAGATCACAACCATTTGTGTTGAAGGCATCACATATTGGAAAATTCGAAATAGGAGGGTTGCAATTGGTGACTACTCCATAATCCAACAAACAGTTTATAAGTGTTCCCGAAATGTCTAAAGTTTTTATCCCTTTTAATTTATTTAGACAAGTGATGGGATTATTTTGACAGTAAAATGTGCTCAAACCAGAATTAAATTCTGGAACACTTGTAATTAGATTGTTGCTACAATCTAATTTTTTAAAATAAGTATATATGGAAAATGGGAGTGATGTGATTTGATTATAACTACAGTCGATACTATCAATCGAGTAATAAAAGTATGGAAGTGAAGTTAGAGAATTATGTGAGCAATCAATATATCTTAAAGATTGTGGCATGGGAGGAAGTGAGTCTATCATATTGTTGTCGCAATACAAATTGACAATACTAGTAGGCATATTTGGAAGAGAAGTAAGTAAATTATTTCCGCATTCCAAATAGGTCATATAAGGCGGCAAAGAAGGTATACTTGTTAATTGATTTGAGTGACAATCAAGGACTCTTAGATTAGCCAAGCCAGGTAGGCTTGTGATTTGAGTTTTAGAACAAGATAACCCTAATAGAGAAGGAGGTAATTGAGGAATAAAAGTCAGTGGATTATTGTTGCAGGTTAAATATTCTAAGTTGCCAGATAATGTAGGTAATGTTGTTAATAGATTGTTCGAGCAATTTAAAATTCTTACGTCACAATTCACAAGCCCAGGTAAACTTATAAGTTGATTGTTAAAACAATTCAGAATTTTGATGTTAACCGGAAGAGAAGGTAAACCCGTTAGTTGATTTGCACTACAAGCCAATCTTGTTAATGTCGAAGGAAGTGCTGGTAAGCTGGTTAGTTGATTGTTTTCACAATATAAATAGTCTAGTGTATTGGGAAGATTCGGTAACGAAGTGAGTAAGTTATTTTGACAATAGAGATTTATTAATGGGGGAGGTAGTATAGGTAAAGTAGTGAGTTGATTGTTATCGCAACTGAATCGAATTAAAGAGGAAGGTAAGTTGGAAATTGAGGTAAGTTGGTTATTGTCACAATAGAATTCGGTTAGCGAAGAAGGTAAATTAGAAATTGAAGTAAGTTGATTGTTATAGCAAATTAGTTTATTTAATGAAGGAGGTAAGTTTGATAAATTAGTGAGTTGATTAGAAATGCAATTAAGAGAAGTTAATGATGGAGGTAGAATAGGTAACGTGGTTAGTGCATTTCCATAGCATTCCAATAAAGTATCATTCACAAAAACAGCAACTCCAGTTAAATCTGAAATTCCTCTATTATTAATTTTAAGTATTTTTGTGTTTAAAACTGCTGGGCAATTTGAATCAATATAATCACCCACCATACAGCTTCCGAAATTTTGATGCAAGTAAACTCTAAAAATAGAATCAGGTATATAAACAAGTTGTGCTTTTGTAGTTGTGTTTAAACCTAATGCTAGTGTGAAAGCACAGATGAGTTTCAATAAAATTTTATTCATGGAAGAGCAAATGAGGAGTAAAAATATTAGGGTTGGTTTTTCAAAGGTAAAGTATTTAATGTGTGTATTGTTAGACTACTTGTAAAATTTGAAACTAATTTGGTGAATATGATAACCGGACATTTGGATAAATGTAAAGGGTAGGTGGGAAATGATTTTGTTTAGTAGATTTAATACCATTGGTAGCAATTTTGCTATGTTTTTTAAAATTGAAGAACCTTCAGATTTCCCATTTTGGGAAGCTTACTTTTTTGAAAATGTGAGGAAATTGCCCAAACTTTACTCTGATTTTATTAACTCAAAATATAATTAATTCACTGTAAATCAATATAGTTAACCACTAATGGGGGTTGGGGCTTGGGTTAATCATCATTTAATTTCTCTTAATTTGCGCCTCGATATACAAATCCCCTTAACAATAATATTACCCGAATGGCAGATAATTTAGTGATAGTGGAGTCCCCGGCAAAAGCCAAAACGATTGAAGGTTTTCTGGGAAAGGACTTTATTGTGAAGTCAAGTTTTGGTCATGTGCGCGACCTGGTGAAGAACGATAAAGCGATTGATGTGAATAATAATTTCACTCCTTTATATGAGGTGAGTGAGGAGAAGTCGAAGGTGGTAGATGAACTCCGCCGCCTCGCAAAGAAAGCCAAAATGGTTTGGTTAGCGACGGATGAGGACCGCGAGGGAGAAGCCATCTCATGGCATCTGTACGAAGCTCTCGAACTGAAGAAATCAAATACAAAGCGTATCGTTTTTCATGAGATTACGAAGAAAGCAATTTTGGATGCGGTAGCAAATCCGCGCTTTATAGATATGCATATGGTGGATGCTCAACAAGCTCGTCGTATCCTCGATCGCTTAGTGGGTTTTGAATTGTCGCCCATCTTATGGAAAAAAGTAAAACCAAGTTTGTCTGCAGGTCGTGTGCAATCGGTTTCAGTAAAGTTGATTGTAGAACGTGAGCGTGAAGTAGAAGCCTTCGATAGTAAATCGGCATTCCGTGTAATCGCTTTATTTAATGTAAAGGATAAGAACGGAAATTCATCTACACTGAAAGCAGAATTACCACAACGTTTTGCGAAGAAAGGTGATGCCGAAGAGTTTTTGAAGAAGTTATCGAATGCAAAACATAAGATTGATAACCTAGAGGTAAAACCCGGAAAGAAGAGTCCATCTGCCCCCTTTACAACATCTACCTTACAACAAGAAGCTTCTCGCAAATTAGGCTTTAGTGTTTCCCAAACGATGGTGATTGCACAACGACTTTATGAGAGTGGAAAAATTACGTATATGAGAACGGATTCGGTGAATCTTTCTCAAACGGCAATCGATGGTGCGAAAGAAGCCGTGTTGACGATGTACGGAAAACAATACTCGAATCCGCGTCAATATAAAAATAAGAATGCAAGTGCTCAAGAGGCGCATGAGGCGATTCGCCCTACCGATTTTCACAATACTTCCATCGAAGGAGAAAACGGAGAAAAGCGTTTGTATGATTTGATCTGGAAGCGTTCGATTGCCAGTCAGATGAGTGAAGCGGTGTTGGAGAAAACTGTGGTGACTATTGGAAATGATAAGTCGAAGGAAGTTTTTAATGCAACCGGTGAAGTAGTTCGTTTCGACGGATTTTTACGTGTGTACATGGAAGGTACCGACGATGAAAATGAAGATACAGAAAAAGTAGAAACCGGTTTGTTACCTCCATTAAAAGTGGGTCAAGTATTAGACTTAGACGTGATGACCGCTACCGAAAAGTTTTCGTTACCCCCTGCACGTTATACGGAAGCAAGCTTGGTAAAGAAGTTGGAAGAATTAGGCATCGGTCGACCTTCTACTTACGCACCTACTATCTCCACGATTCAAAAACGTGGCTATGTGATTAAAGAAGATCGCATGGGTAAGGAGCGCAAGTTTGAAGTGTTTACGTTGAAGAATGGAAAAGTAACCAACGAAGTAAAGACGGAAACGTACGGTAACGAGAAGTCGAAAATGTTTCCTTCCGATATTGGTACTGTTGTGACCGATTTCTTGAGTCAGCATTTTCCAGTAATTATGGATTATAACTTCACGGCTACTGTAGAAAAAGATTTTGACGAAATTTCAGATGGGAATTTGGTGTGGACAAAAATGATCAAGAAGTTTTATGGTCCTTTCCATAAATCAGTAGAAGATACCGAGCAAAATAGTGAGCGTGCTACCGGTGAACGTGAATTGGGAACGGATCCTAAAACAGGTCGTAAAGTAATTGCGCGTATTGGAAGATTTGGTCCCTTGGTGCAGATTAATGCAGAAACAGAAGACGATAAACCACAGTATGCACGTTTGCGTACGGGTCAACGTTTGGAGACCATCACCATTGAAGAAGCGTTAGATTTGTTTAAGATGCCTCGTAACTTGGGGCAATATGAAAATATTGATATCACCATTGGCATTGGACGTTTTGGTCCGTATGCGAAGATGGATGGATTGTTCGCTTCTCTCGGAAAAGAAGATGATCCTTACACCATCGATTTAAATCGTGCTATTGAACTCATCGAGATCAAAAGAAAAATTGAACGAGAGCGTGTCATCAAAATTTTCAAGGAGCGTGAAGATGTGCAAGTGTTAAAAGCAACATGGGCGACTTATTTGTTGGTGGATGGAGAAAATTATCGTCTGCCAAAAGATACTGTAGCTGAAAAATTAACATTAGCAGCATGTTTAGATATTGCTGCCAATACGAAACCAAGTCCGGGCAAGAAAAAGTTTGCGAAAAAAGGCGCAGCTAAAACTGCTGTTAAGAAAACAGCTGCCAAGAAAGCGCCTGCAAAACAAGCAGCCGCCGCTAAACCGTCACCTAAAAAAGCTGCCAAAAAAAAAGTGGAGCCTAAAGAAATAGTAGTTTCAAAAGCACCAGTAAAGAAGTCGACGGTGAAAAAAGGGTCTGCGACGAAAGCAACTTTGAAGAAATCTCCAGTGAAAAAGTCTCCTGTTAAAAAAGTGGCTCCATCCAAAACAGCATCGAAGAAAAGTCCAGCCAAAAAAAGCTGCTGCGAAAAAGACGGTGAAGTCATCCGCCAAAAAAAGCGCCTGCTAAGAAAACCGCAACGAAAAAAGTTGCTGCGAAAAAGTCAGTTAAGAAAAAGAGATAATCGAAAATAAAAAGTAAATGCTAGAAGGGTATTTTGAACCAATACGTCCGGAAATATTATTCGGACAGCAATTGGCTACTTCCGCGGATAGTCTTGGGAATTTTGTTTCCGCATACACGGATGCGCGTAATTTTCCATCCTTTGAAGGAGCTAAAATAGCCATCATAGGAGTAGGGGAGTCGAGAGGAAGCGTAGGCAATCAGGGTTGTGCCGCCGGTCCCAATCGCATCCGCGAAAAATTTTATCGCCTCAAGCAACATCAGTATCCACAGGCTATCATCGATCTTGGAAATTTACGCAACGGACTTACCATTAACGATACGTATTCGGCCATTGCTACGGTAGTGTGTGAGTTGCTTGGCGCTCGCATCATTCCTATTATTTTGGGCGGTAGTCAAGATTTAACGTACGGACATTATTCCGGATATAAGCGAGCAGAGCAGATTATTAATATTGTTGCACTCGATTCAAAATTTGATTTGGGTATTCCGGAAGATACCATCAACAGCGACACCTTTCTTGGGAAAATAATCCTAGAACAACCTAATTATCTTTTCAATTTCAGTAACCTGGGGTATCAAAGCTATTTTACAGGAGTCGAAAACGTAGCCCTCATGAAAAAACTTCATTTTGAGACCTATCGTTTAGGGCAGGTAAGGACTGATATTCAAGAGACGGAGCCCATCGTTCGTAATGCCGATTTACTCACGGTGGATCTTTCTGTAGTTCGACAAAGCGATGCACCTGGAAATGCCAATGCTACTCCTAATGGACTGTACGGGGAGGAACTTTGTCAGATCTTGATGTATGCAGGATTATCTGATAAACTCAGTGGGTTGGGGTTGTTTGAATACAATCCGGAATTCGATAGAAATGGTCAGTCGGCCGATTTATACGCACAGAGTATGTGGTACTTCTTGGAAGGAATCGGTTTACGTAAAATGGATTTACCCTTGGCAAATCCCAATAATTACACTACTTATCGGGTGACGATGGAAGAAATTGAGCAGGAAATCATCTTCATTAAAAGCATGAAGACAGAAAGGTGGTGGATTAAGTTGCCTACCGACAACTCAAAAAATAGATACGTGAGCCAGCATTTGCTTCCTTGTTCTTACAAAGATTACCAGCAGGCTTGTAATAACGAAGTGCCTGAAAGGTGGTGGAATGCAGTACACAAAATGGTTTAATTGTGTAATTATATTTGCCATCAATTCCGAAATTCACACGAAAATTATCCACAATTTTTTTAGGGGCACTCTTTATTCTCGTCTGAATATTTTTGGAAAATAGTTATGATCTGCAAGAAATCGTAAGAATTTGAAAACGCACTTCTTGTAAATAATTGTATATCAAGTATTTTAATAAATTTTAAAATAATCGAAGTTATTATCAAATAGCTATTTTAGTCCCGTCTCAAAGAGTACAACAGCGTCGTTAAAAAAGTGGGCTTACTTGTACTTTTTGGGTATGTTGAGAATATTTATTTACTTTATCCCCCCAAACGAACTCGAAATCTATAATATCTGTATGAAAAAACTTTTAGCTGTAGTATTAGTAAGTACTCTATCGACGATAGCACTAGCGCAACAAGATCCACAATTCAGCCAAAACATGTTTAACAGATTATGGGTTAATCCCGCGTCTGCAGGTAGTAGCGATGCCATTTGTGCCAGTTTGCTTTACCGCGCGCAATGGGTGAGTTTTGATGGGGCACCTAAGTCGGGTGTTTTAGGTATTGATGCACCACTATTTAATAATAAATTAGGTCTTGGATTAAGTATTAACACCGATGAAATTGGATTTGAGCAAGGCTTAACCGCAAAATTAGCTGCAGCATATCGTTTTGATGTTGGCAATGGGAAATTAGCTATTGGAGTAGATGGAGCGTTGGTTCAAAACACCATAGATGGAAAATTTTCCGCTCCAGACGGAACGGTAAATGATCCTGCAATTCCTCAGAGTTCAGTAAGTGGAAATGCTTTTGATTTAGGTGCTGGTATCTATTATAATTCTGAAAAGCTTTACGTAGGATTATCATCTACTCATTTGATGGAAAGCAAGATAGACCTTGATAAATTCTCAAAAGAATATAAGCGTCATTATTACGGAATGATTGGTTATACGATTGAATTGACGCCAACGGTGTCTTTAAAACCAATGATCTTTGTAAAGAATGTTACCGATAACACTACTATAGATGTGAACCTAAATGCACATTTCAACAATCGTTTCTGGGCGGGATTATCGTGGAGAAATCAAGATGCTGTAGTCGGTATGATTGGAATTACATTAATCGAAAATCTTCGACTTGGGTATGCGTATGACTTTACTACCTCCGAGTTAAAAAATTATAGCGATGGTTCCCATGACGTAATGTTGGGGTATTGCTTCAATGTTAAGAAAAGAATCCCTGTTTCTATTAGAAATGTAAGGTTCCTATAAAAATTAGGAAATTAACTTCCCATTAGAAACTATCTTTGAAAAGAAACGTATCATCGTATTGGAAATGTTCCGTATAATATTAACAACTATTGTACGTTCGATGCATAACGTCAAAACATTTCCGAAACCCAAAAGCGAACAAAGTATGAAAAACCTGATGATTGCCTTTAGCATGCTGCTACTACTGAGTAGATCTGGAGGCGGTAACCGTGGTCAACTAGTAGGGGTGCAAGGTCGTGAGCAATGGTATCAAGCCGATCCATATGGCATGGTGTTTATTCCTCAAGGATCCTTCAACATGGGTCCTAGCGACCAGGATGTTCCTTACGCTCAGAATGCAATTTCGAAAACAGTTTCGATGCATGCATTCTACATGGACAACACGGAGATCACTAACAATGAGTACCGTCAATTCGTGTACTGGGTGCGAGATTCAATGGCACACAGACTCTTAGGTGGCGATCATTTAATTGAAGAAGGCGAATACGGCGAACGTATTGAATGGAGTGAGCGAATCAAATGGGACGATGAGGAAAACATCGAAACGTTGAGCGAACTTTATCTTCCTGAAAGTGAGCGTTATTACAGACGTAAGGAGATTGATTCCAGAAAACTCAACTTCGAATATTATTGGATTGATCTTATGGCTGCAGCCCAAAAAGATTATAGTCGCGACCGTGATCCTGCATCCGGAAGTTTGGCAAATCGTCCACAAGGTCGTACCGATCGTTCAGTTTATATTAAAAAAGAAATTATCAATGTGTATCCAGATACATTAAGTTGGATTCACGATTATACGTATTCATTCAACGATCCCATCACCAAAGCTTATTTCTGGCATCCAGCCTACGACGATTATCCAGTTGTTGGTGTAAACTGGTTACAAGCAAAAGGATTTTGTGTTTGGAGAACGCAGTTATTGAATAGTTATTTAGAATCGAGCGAAGAGACTTATGTTCAAGATTTCCGTTTACCGACGGAGAGTGAGTGGGAATATGCTTCTCGTGGCGGATTAGCAAACAACCCTTACCCTTGGGGAGGTCCCTATACACGTAATAGTTTGGGTTGCTTCTTAGCGAATTTCAAACCCTTGCGTGGTAATTATATCGACGATGGTGGATTCTACACTGTAAAAGCAACAGCTTACTGGCCGAACGATTATGGTTTGTATTGTATGGCAGGAAACGTAGCGGAATGGACAAGCAATGCTTATGATGAGTCAGCATACAGTTTCATTCATGACTTAAATCCTGATTATACTTATGATGCAAAGGATACCGATCCACCAGCATTAAAGAGAAAAGTAATTCGTGGTGGTTCTTGGAAGGATATAGCATACTATATGCAAACAGGAACACGTACCTATGAATATCAAGATACTGCTAAAGCCTATATCGGCTTCCGTTGTGTAATGGACTTCTTAGGAAGAGATAAAGCAGATTTTTAATTAGATTTGTACATCAAGCCGGATGACTCAACCCCATCCGGTTCGGAAAAATATTTAACAAAACACACAATCATTCTAACCAAAACCATTAAAAACACTAGAAAATCATGGGATTAGCTCAATTGACCCAAGGGAAAGGGTTCAAACAGCTCATGTCGAAACTTTACGGTTTCGGTGCGGCAATTGTAATCGTAGGTGCACTCTTTAAAATCCAGCACTGGGAAGGCGCAGGTATCATGCTTACTAGCGGTCTCTTGACCGAAGCAGTTATCTTCTTTTTCTCTGCGTTCGAACCACCACACGAAGATGTAGATTGGTCATTAGTTTACCCAGAACTTGCAGGTATGCATGAGCCGGGTGCTGACCGTAAAAAACCAAAGGCTGGTGATCCAGTAGCTCAGTACTTAGACAAAATGTTAGCGGATGCTAAGATTGGTCCAGACTTAATCAGCAACCTTGGTACTGGTTTAAAATCTTTGGGTGAAAACACTGCTAAGATGGCTACTATGTCAAACGCAGCCGTGGCAACTGAAGAATATTCTAAGAATGTAACAGCAGCTTCTAAGCAAGTATCCACATTAACAGCTTCGTATGAGAAGGCGGCTACTGCTATGAATAGCATGAGCGCAGCTCACGATGACGTGAAAGGATATACAGAGCAAATGAAGTCAGCCGGAAAAACATGGCGGCTTTAAATGCTGTTTATGAACTTCAGTTACAAGAAGCGAATACACGCATGAAAGACACTAAGAAGTTCTATGATGGAATATCAGATCTTCTTTCCAACCTTAACAATACAGTAGAAGATACTAAGCGTTACAAAGATGAGGTGGGTAAATTGGCTAAAAACCTTAATTCATTAAATACGATTTATGGCAACATGTTATCAGCCATGAATCCAGGAGCTAATAAATAATATTTTCCTTTTTTTCGTGAATTCTTATTAATCAAACCAAAAACCAAAAGGAAAAGAAATGGCTGGAAATAAATTATCACCGAGGCAGAAAATGATCGGGATGATGTATCTGGTGTTAACGGCACTGTTAGCCCTGAACGTATCCAAAGAAATCATTAATGCTTTCGTAACGATCAATGATAGCTTGGAGGTAACTGTAAAAAACCTCTCAGGTAAAAATGCGCAAGCTTACTCTGCATTCGATGAGCAAATGCGTAACGATAGAACGAAAACTGAACCTTTCTTTAAGAAAGCGCAAGTTGTGAAAAAGCAATGTGAGGATCTTGACAAATACGTAGCTGCTCTCAAAGAAGAGTTGATTCGTGTGACGGATAAGATGGAACCTAATGCTAAAATGGTTGCGCTGACCGATATGAAGGCGAAGGACGATTATGATAATCCAACACGTATCATGTGTGGAGATAAGCAAGATGGTCGTGGACACAAGGCAACTGAATTAAAGAATAAAATTATTGCTTTTAAGAAGAACGTAATTGCATCATTAGATCAAAAAGATCGTGCCCAATTTACGAAGCGTTTGGACGAATTGTTTAATACTGCTGATCCAAAAACTGGAGCGTTGGAAGATGGAAAGAAGACCTGGGAAATGGCGAATTTCTATCACAATCCTGTTGTAGCAACTGTTGCGTTGCTTTCTAAAGTCCAGTCGGATGTTAAGAATGCAGAGTCAGAAATCGTAGGTCATTTATTATCTTCGATCAATGCATCTGACTTCAAATTTGATAAGCTTGCTCCAAAAGTAATAGCTCCTACAAGTTATGTGATCGAAGGTCAAGAATATTCTGCTGAGATTTTCTTAGCAGCGATGAGTTCTACTTCCGATCCTGAAATTACAGTGGGTGGAAGTTCTTTAACGGTAGAAGGTGGGGTAGGAACTTATAAGGTACGTGGTTCAGGAGTAGGTGAGAAAAGTATGCTGGAATCATCAAAGTGAAGAAGCCAGATAATACTTTCGAAGAACATCCTTTTGAATCTTCTTACATCGTTGCTAAGCCAAGTGCTTCAGTAGCGGCCGATAAGATGAATGTAATTTATATTGGAGTACCGAACCCAATTACCGTATCTGTACCTGGAGTTCCTGATGAAAAAGTAAGAGCTATTCCTTCTGGATTTACGTTGACTCCTGATTCTAAATTAGGAAAAGGACACTTCATCGCTGAAGCAAAAGGTCAACCCGGTCCTGGAAAGGTTGTGGTTTCTGCTGAATTTAATGGAAAACCCATGCAAATGGGAGAGTTTGCGTTTCGTTTAAAGCGTATTCCTGATCCAGTAGCTAAAATTGGTGGTAAGAAGGATGGAAATATTCCGAAGAGTGCATTGGCAGCTCAGCAAGGTATTATCCCTACCATGGAAGGATTTGACTTCGACTTATACCCTCGTGTAATAAGTTTTAAGATGAGTCGTTATGGTAAAGGTCGTGACCCGATTGAAAAAAGTAAAGCCGGTGGCGGATCCTTATCAGGTGATATGAAATCCATCATCGATCAAAGTAGACCTGGTGATAAAATTCTCTTTGAATACATCAAGGTGAGTATGCCTGATGGAACAACGAGAACAGTAAACTCCATTCCGCTTACGGTTCAGTAAGGAATTTAGATTATTTGCAACTACAAGGCATTCTTGACGTTTAAATTAACAGAATACGTTATAAACCTATGAAAAAACTGCTCCTGGTACTTATGATTCTGGCAATAGCTGGAACATCTGTAAAAGCACAAAACGTTCTGGACGGAGTGTATGTTAAGGAAAATAACCCGGCACGCCGTGTAATTCCTTATACGTACTTGCGTGAGGCGGATGTGATGTGGGCGAAACGCATTTGGCGCCATATTGATCTGAATGAAAAGATCAACGCTCCTTTACGTTATCCTAAAACAAATGACACAAAGGATCGCAAGAACCTGATCAATGTTTTCATGGATGCTGTGAAAGAAGGAAGTCTTACTGCTTACGACCCACAGGACGATGAATTCACTCTTCCGATGACCATGGATGAGTTTGGTAAAGTAGGGGGTGCCGATTCTATGCAAATTAGAGTTACAAGCGCAGAACCTCCTTATGATGAATACGACTCAACAGTATATCGTGCTTTCAATCCGGATGACGTGATTCAATATCGTATGAAAGAGGAGTGGTTCTTTGATAAGCAACGTTCTGAATTAAAGTGCAGAATTATAGGAATTTGTCCAATGATCTTAGCACGTGATCAAGAAGGAAACTTAATTGAAGGTGGACAAAAGAAACTATTGTTCTGGGTGTACTATCAAGAAGCAAGAAGAATTTTAGCCAATACGGAAGTAGGAAATCGTTTCAATACAGCGCAACGTATGAGCTTTGAAGACATCTTCCAAAAGCGTATGTTTAATAGCTATATCATCAAAGAAGATAACGTATACAATCGTCGTGTGGATGATTATAAAGTAAATCCATTAGATGCTCTATTGGAGTCGGAACGTATCAAACAAGATATGATCAACTTCGAGATTGATTTGTGGGAATATTAATCTTCAAAAAATATTAAATGGCACAAAAGCCTAGGGTTTAAACCCTAGGCTTTTGTGTTTAAACCCTAGGCTTTTGTGTTTAAACCCTAGGCTTTTGTGTTTAAACCCTAGGCTTTTGTGTTTAAACCCTAGGCTTTTGTGTTTAAACCCTAGGCTTTTGTGTTTAAACCCTAGGCTTTTGTGTTTAAACCCTAGGCTTTTGTGTTTAAACCCTAGGCTTTTGTGTTTAAACCCTAGGCTTTTGTGTTTAAACCTTTGACTAATTTTCTACTTTGAATATTCTATATGAAGAATTTATATTGAAAAATAAATGATTGCTGGTTGAGGTAATGAAAACCTACTTTTGACGTTAAATGAAAATGGACTCAAAACAAGAATGTAAGTTTCTCAATTGGATATTGAGTTTAGTTTTCATAGTCTTTTTTTTTTCTGCAAAAGCTCAACAAAACATTCAAATTCAATCGAGTTTTTCTGCGAAATTATTGACTGAAAATATCCATTGCGATTCTATTTGTTCCTTTAAAAGTACGATTCACAAACCGCTTGTTGGACAATTTATTTTGCCGCTGTCACTTTTTGGTGCTGGATTTATTGTAAGTGGAGATAATGATGTTTTAGATAAGTATGAGTTTAGAGAAGAGCGAAATGAACGTTTAAATGGCTTTCATACTAAGGTTGATGATTACCTCCAATTTGCTCCTTTAGCTGCAGGCTATGGAATGTTGGCTTCAGGATCAAAAGGAAACGCATGGCACTATACACGTCAAATAGCGCTTACAGAGTTTATTTTAGGTGTGAGTGTAACTGGAATTAAAACATGGACCAAAGTATTAAGACCTGATGGTGGTTCTAAAAATTCTTTTCCAAGCGGACATACTGCTCAAGCCTTTGCATCAGCTACCTTGTTTGCCGATTATTTCGCTCAGGACAATCCTTGGCTGAAAGCAGCTGCCTATTTAACGGCAACTAGCGTCGGAGTGCTGCGCGTGATGAATAATCGTCATTGGGTGCCTGATGTGATCGCTGGTGCTGGGGTTGGAATCCTTTCTGCAAAATTGAGCGCTTTTGTGTTTGAGAAGAAGTGTGATAAACAGCATTCGAAAAGAAAAACCATACTGGTTGGCTTTTAACCTTTTGGATTCCTTAAATTAGGTTTGCATATTAACTTTTTAGGTTTAAATTTGTAATAGAATTTGAAGCCGTGAGGAAAATCCTTTGTACCCTTTTATTAACCGCTTACCTAATCCCTGCAATAGGAGTAGGAATTAATTTGCATTGGTGCGGACATATCCTTTTTGCGTTTTCCATGTCTTCAGATGATCATACAAATTGTATGTGTGCTCAATTCAAAGAGGTAGGTGATAATTCGAAATCGGATTGTTGTAAAGACGATTACGTCTATTATAAACTTTCACAACAACATACTTCAAGTAGTATCCAATGCTTAACATATTTTGATAAATCAATGTCAGGTTATGCTTCTATTCAATATCCTTCATTTCGTTTCATAGATTTTGTAGATCGCAAATGCTCTCTTGTAAAATCCATGTATTCGAAGGATGAGCGTCCTCCTGATATTACTTTATTGAGCGTTTTTAGAGTTTGATAATGGATCACGTTCATTGAGCGTGAATTTCTATTTCCTTTTTTTATCGAACATTAACCAAATTAATTAATGGATTTTATTGACTTGTATAAATTGCCAGGTATTCCTGGCCGACCAACCGGACTGATTAAATTATTTAATCAGATAACTCGCAGGATGGGTTTTAATTTTGAACTCACGCCCATTCCAGATGGAAAGTTGAATATGCATACGATAGAGCAGAGAATGAATTTTTCCCTGCTTGCGATATGTAATTTGGCCTACCATGTTCCTGGGGAATGGGCTGAGTTTGGATGTTATAATGGACAATCGGCGATGGTGTTTCAGAAAATGCTAGACGTTTATCGGCCAGGTGAAAAAATTTCGTTGTTTGATAGTTTTACTGCTAAATATGAATTGCATTTAGATATAAAGCAAAACTTACTTGATAATTTTAAGCAGAATGGATTGGGTCTTCCACAATTAATCGAAGGAAATTTTTATGATACAGTACCCAGTCAACTTGCTGCTCAATATTCATTGGTTCATATTGATTGTGGAGTAGGTGGAGATAAAGAATTACATGAGCGTCTTATCATTCATTTGCTGAGTAATATATATCCGCGTTTATCAAAAGGTGCTATAGTTTTGTTCATGGATTACCACGATCCTGAAAAGACGGTGAGAGGACAACCTATAAATACTGGAGTAAAATCTGCTTGCGATATTTTTTTTAAGGATAAAGTAGAGAAAGTAATGACCTTATATGGAAATCATTATTCACATGGATTCATCATTAAATTATAAATAAAATGAAACGAGATAAATCACTAATTATTTGGGCTGGAATAGTGACAATGCTAGTTGTTATTTCTTGTGGGCATAAACATGCGAGCAATAGAACTTCTGCTGCTCCTGAAATTGCTTACTTCTGTCCGATGGACTCTATGATCAATGAAGCGAAGTCTGGTCATTGTACAGTTTGTGGAATGAATCTAATTAAAAATCCGAATTACACTGGTGAAGAATTAATTGAGGTAGTGATTACTTCCACTGGAGATACCTTGGTAAATTGAATATTTTTAGGGTTAGCATGATTTCCGAAAAACAATTTAGTAATTATACCAAAAAAAGGGCGAAGAATTTTTCTTCGCCCTTTATCGTTATTGCAGGAAGTGTTTTATTTTTTTACTTCAACCACCATCATTTCTGTGCGGCGATTTAATTGATGCATTTCTTCAGAGCAAGGTGCACCATCTCCACAATCATTAACCAGCACGGATTCTCCAGACCAAGAAACTTTTGCCAGTTGCTTCGCATTAACGCCTTTGTCTATGAGGTATTGACGGGCAGATTTAGAACGATTATGAGATAGTTTTTCGTTGTATTGTGCTGTAGCACGACTATCTGTACTTGACGAAAGTGAGATCTTCACATTTCTATTTTCAATTAAAAAAGCAGCTACTTCATCTAGTATTTTCGTAGCATCTTCACGAACATCAAATTTGTCGAGGTCGTAGTAAACAATCTTGTACCAATTCTCAAATGGAGATAGGTCACTCGCTTTTGTTAACTCCACCACATACTCATTATGCTTAGCCGTTTCTCCTTGTTGACCTTGGAACATCAATACCTTTGGACGATAACCGGCCATCGAAACTAATAACTGCTCATCCTTTTGGGGAATGATAGGTTGTGTATAGCGTCCTGCTAAATCCGTAGAGCCAATGTCTTTTGTGATTCTTCGTCACGAATCATAGATCCAGGTAGTGGTTGTTTTGTTTCAGCATCGATGACAAGAATTGATAATGCGAACTCGGCTGATTTTTTTCCTAACTCAATTCTCACAAATGGATCTCCGGGATACGTACCTGAAGTTTGTAAGTAAACAGTGGAATCACCTAAGTCAGTCGCACTTCCTTTTAATACATACTCTAAGTCGAAATCAGCAGGGAAGTCGAAGCGTCCGTTTTCCATGGTGGTAAACGATTGTGCCTTGTCGCCTGTTTTTAGTTCTACACGCGCTTTCTCAATAGGTGTACCATCTTCTTTTCGTACTACAATCCCTTTGATGCGTAAACTTTTCTTTTTGAATGTGTATAGGTCATCATCAAATCCTTTGTTGGCTCGATTTGAACTTAAGTATCCAATTTTATTTTTTAAATCATACACCATGTTGAAATCATCATCATAGGTGTTAATCGGATATCCAACATTCACGGGAACTGTAAAACGATTTCCTAAATCACGTGTAAAGAATATATCCAATCCGCCTAACCCAGGTAAGCCATCAGAGGAATAGTACAAAGTTCCATCGTCCATCACAGCAGGAAACAATTCATTTCCGCGTGTATTCACGGTGTCTCCTAAATTTACCGGTCGGCTCCAGCCGTTTCCTTGTTTAGTGCACATGAAAATATCCATTCCCCCTTTTGATCCGGGCATATCGGAAGAAAAGTATAATCTTTGACCGTCTGGACTTAGTGCAGCATGTGCACAACTATAGTTGTCGCTATTGTATTCAAAGGATTCTAATTTCCCCCATTCATTTCCACCTTTGCTCGTCGATTTGAATAATTTTAGCTTAACAATCTTGTCTGAACTCTTATGTACCTTCGTTCCAACAATATTATTTCTGGTAACCCAAAGTTCATCTCCCTTTTTATTGAATGCCACAGGACCATCATTTAATTTAGTCTGAATTTCGGTTGCAAACATTTCAGGTGCACGAAATTTATTTTCTTGTCCACGGCTATAGTATAAGTCGAGGAAAGGTTGGTTCGTCCACGCATGTGTACGTTCAATCATTTCTGTTTTAGGACGTGACGAGGCGAACACAATCCCATCTTGATATAATGCAGCACCAAAATCGGCATTGCTTGAATTGATATCTAATTTGGTGATTGCATAGTTGGAGGAGTCAATAAAGAAATTTTGATACGTATCAATGGCTTTAATGAATGCTTGTCCTCTACCATCAGCGTTGTTATCGACTACAAAATCCGTCATCCATTTTTTTGCTTGAGCAAACTTTCCATTATTCATTAATGCCTGTCCGTAGTAAAACTTTTGGATGGGCAATACTGCAGGCATCTTCACCGCCTTTGCATACCACTCTTCGGCCAAAGCACGGTTGTTGGTAAGACGATAGCAATCGGCCAGTTTGAATATAGCTTCTTGATACGTGCTGTCTTTTTTTACTGCTTTCAAATAAAAAGGAATTGCTTTTGGATAAGCCATCGCCTTAAACTGAAAGTCTCCTTTTCTCACCTGCGCTTTTTGTGCTTCAGATGGAAGTACTCCAATGAGTAAACAGAATAAAAGAATATATTTTTTCATGTTGTTGGTTGGATAATTGGGTATTAGAAATAACGTGGAGTCACTACTTTCTTTTTATCGAAAGAAAAGTCGTAGCCTAATGTGATTTCATGTGTTCCTGAATTATATTGATTTAAATCCGTCAAGGTGTAATCGTAAGAATAACCTATTCGCATTTGTTTGTTCATTTGAATGGACATGATGGCTGACCATGAATCAGAAGTACGGTAGGAGGCTCCTAACCATAACACTTCGTTCATCAAAATATGTAAAACCAATGTCAGCAACTATGGGAGCTCCACTTACAGCTTTCACCATGGTAGTTGGCTTTAATTTGAAGGATTCATCCAAGTCAATTACATAGCCTCCCATCAAATAGTAATGCCAGTATTCGAATTCAACTTTATTGGTTGCTTTTGTTGTCACAGCATCCACACTGTTATGTAACATACGTGGGATTGATAATCCTACATAAAATTTACGTGTGTTGTAATAAGTTCCAAAACCCATGTTTGGAACTGTTAATCGAGGTGTCCCCATGAAGGAGTTGTCACCTTGATCTTGAATTTTTACTTCAAGAAGTTTTTCTTGGTGATGAATAATTCCTCCAGTTACCGCCATGGAGAAAGCACCTGTTTGCGTGGGAATGCGATATGCATAAGAACCGAACACAGAGAAATCCTGAGTAACTCCAATCTCTTCGTGGAGTACGGATAAACCTACTCCAATGCGTTCATTCCGAAGAGGGGTATGTCCGCTGAAGGTTTGTGTTTTAGGAGCACCTTCAATTCCTACCCACTGATTTCGGTAAACACCTGTCATCGACATGTGTCCACGAGAACCTGCATATGCGGGGTTAATGAACATCTCATTGAACATGTATTGAGTGAACTGTGGCTCAAACTGGGCATTCGCCTGCAGGCTGAGCAAGGACACTAATCCAAGTAAAAAGAGGTTTTTTCTTACATTCTTATTCAACATCTTCATGATAGTTGGCTGTTATTAAACTAATATTTTTTAAGTTCAGGATACTCTGTGAAGCCTATCGACGAATTACGACGTAGCTGTTGAGTGGTTTTTGATCAATATTTAAATCTAGGATATAATAGTAGGTTCCGTTGGGCAATTCCTCCCCAAACATTACACCGTTCACATTGGATCTTCCGTCCCATTGATTGGAATATTCTTTCTTTTTGTAAACTAAATTACCCCAACGATTATAAATGTAAAGGATATTCCCTGGATATTCTCCGATTCCATCAATTACGAAGTAGTCGTTAGTTCCATCTCCATTGGGTGAAAATCCATTTGGAATATCTAATGTATCACAGATTACAGATACTGTCACCGATGCAGTAGCGGTACATCCATATTGATCTTTTACGGTTACTGTATATTCTGTGGTAACGGTTGGTGATGCTATTGGATTCGGAATATTGGGATCGCTTAATCCAGTTGTAGGAGACCAAATGTATTCAACACCTCCTCCTGCACTTATTGGAGTTGTTTCACCGGTGCAAATTATGACGCTATTTGTAACACTAACATTATTTAGTACACGTGTAGTAACTTCAATGGGATTGGAAGTATAAGTACCACAAGGAGTCGTAGCCATAACTGTATATATGCCTGCTACAGGAGTGACGAAAGTATTAGAGGTAGCTCCTTGAAGTGTTACACCATTGTAATACCATTGCAACGTTCCGTTTGGAACAGAATCGGTAATTAATGTCGCCATTTCTCCCATGCAAACTTGCGTCCCGCCAATTGTGGTCAATTCTAAGTTAGAAATATCGTTGATCACAAAATTTTGCGTAGTGACGCAGCCGTTAGCATCCGTCACCGTAGTTGTATACGTTCCAGGAATTTGATTTGATATAGTAGTTGTTGTGGCTCCATTGCTCCAAAGTATTGAGTATGGAACTGTACCACCACTTGGTGTTGAACTGATGCTACCCAATTGGTCTGTGATGCAGTTTGCATCTGTTGAAGTAGCAGTGATAGACAAGGAATTAATAGGTTCAACAATTTGGGTGGTGTATTGATTCGTACATCCATTTGCGTCGGTTACTATTACTGTGTAAACTCCGGCACCTAAACCTGAAATGCCTGTTTGAGTTGATCCTGTATTCCATAGATAAGTGTAAGGCGTAGTACCTCCATTTACGGTCGATTGAATTGCTCCATTTTGCAAACCTGTACAACTCACAGGAGTTGTTGTTCCACTAACAGTAGGGAACGCGGCAGGTTGTGTGATGGTGACAGATGTATTTGAATGACATCCGTTCTGATCAGTTACAGTCACAGTATAGGTTCCTGCAGCAAGTTGTGAAGGATCTTCAACCGAGCCGCCTGTGTTCCATAAATAAGTGTATGTTCCGGTTCCACCCAATGCAGTTAAATCTATCCATCCTGTAGGTTGCCCATGACAAGATAAGTGTCCAATGGAAGCTCCCAATTGAAGGGCTGAATCAGGTTCCGTGATTTGTAGGGCTCGATTTGCGGTACATCCGTTCATGTCTGTTACAGTTACAGAATAATTTCCAACAGGCATACCTATTGGATTTTGTGCTGTACCTCCTGTGTTCCATAAATAGTTGTACGGTGCAGTACCTCCGCTAATGGTTAAATCTACAGATCCAGTGCTGTCACCCGTGCAAAGTACTTGAGTAATTTGTTCACTTGCATTGAGGGCTGCCAACGGTTCTGAAATTATTATTGTTTCAGATTGTGTGCAATTGTTGGAATCAGTAATCAAAACAGTATAGGTTCCGGCATTGATGTTGGCTAAATCTTCGTTGTTACTGCCATTGTTCCATAAATATGAATAGGGTGCAGTTCCTCCCGCAGCGGATAAATCAATTGAAGCCGTGCTATCTCCAAAACAAAGTACTTGTACTGCTGTGCTTGAAGAAGCTAATGCTGCTGATGGTTGAGTGATGATGTATGAACTATTGAAGGTACAACCTTGATCATCGGTGATCAAAACAAAGTAAGTTCCTGCAGTGAGCGAATCGATGTTCGGTGTATTTCCTCCATTATTCCAGTTAAAGGAATAGGGAGCTGTACCGCCCTTCGTATTTAGTTGAATGCTTGCATCCGATCCATTGAAGCAGTTGACTTGGCTTATGGTTGGAGTTGATGCTAGTGCAGCAGTTGGTTCTTGGATGTTGAATGTCTGAATTGATAAACAGTTGTTGTTGTCAGTTACAGTAACTGTATAAGCACCCGCTGTTAAATTATTTAGATCCTCATTAGTAGTGCCATCATTCCACAGATAAGAGTAAGATGGAGTTCCACCAAGAACACTGAGGTCAATCGCACCGGTGTTGTCTCCAAAACAAAGTACTTGAGTAACGTTTGGTGTTACAGTGAGCGCATTGGCAGGCTGCGTAATGATGATGCTGTCGGCTATTGTACATCCGTTGGTGTCGGTTACCAAGTAGGTGTAAGTGCCAGAAGAAATTCCGGAAATTGAACCTTGTGTGTTTCCATTGCTCCAAACATATGTATATGGAGATGTTCCTCCAGCAGTATTTAAGTCGGCAGAACCGCTTCCATTCCCGTTGCAATCAATATTTACTTGTGTTGGATTCGTTGAAAGAGGGGCTATCGGTTCAACAATAGTTACTGTTTCATTCAGTATGCATCCGTTGTCGTCTACTACTTGAAGTGTGTAAGTGCCTGCCGTTAAACCGCCGTTGTTTGGAGTGTTTACTTGGTTATTCCAATTGTAGGTATAGGGATTAGTTCCTCCATTTATCGCGGTTTGAATGTCTCCGGTATTGTCGCCGAAACAAGCTACGTTTATTATATTAAAGTTAGAAGCAAGCGGGGCTTGTGGTTGAGTGATGGAGATGGAATCTTGAAGAGTGCATCCGTTCGCATCAGTCACTGTTACAACATAGGCTCCTGAAGCAAGTTGTTGTATGTCTTCAAGTGTGCTTCCATTTGACCACAAAAAGGAGTACGATTGTGTGCCACCATTAATGGTATAATCAATGAAACCACTTGCATCACCAAAGCAAAGGACTGTATTATTAGTAAAGCTAGAACTTAGTGGCGCTGCCGGTTGTGAAATTATTTGTGTAAGTGTAGTAGTACATCCGTTCGCATCTGTAATGGTTACTGAATAAGTACCTGCGATTAGGAAATTAATATCTTGTGTAGCTGCGTTGTTGCTCCACTTGTACAAGTACGGACTAGTTCCACCGGTGTGACTTAAGTCGATCATTCCAGTTGAATCTCCATAACAAGGGACGGCCGCAATTGTTGCTGACGATAGGAGGATTGGTGCTGTAAAATTTAGCTATAATTTTGTGATGCCGTACAACCATTCGCATCGGTAACGGTTACTGTGTAGTTACCCGTTGATAAATTAGAAATGGAAGGATCATTTGATCCTGTACTCCAAGTGTAAGTATAACCTGCCGTTCCTCCTGTTACCGAAGTTTGCACGGCCCCATCTTGTATATCATGACAATTTAAATCCGTAGTTGTTGCAGAAATGTTCAAAGCTTGTGCTGGTTGTGTAACGGTAGTTTGAGTTTGAGTCGTACATCCATTTGCATCAGTTACAGTTACAGTATAAGTTCCAGAAGTAATCGATGATAAATTTTGATTAGTATTTCCGTTACTCCAAGAATAGTTGTAGTTTGATGTTCCTCCATTTACAGTAAGAGTTGTAGTTCCTGTAGCATTACCAAAACAATCAACAGCAGTATTCGAGACCGAAGCGTTTAATGGTGCACTCGGTTGAGTAACGAAAATGCTATTCGTCATTGAACATCCGTTATTATCAGTTACAGTTACTGTATATGAACCTGCAGATAGCCCTGATAGATCTTCATTGGAACTTCCGTTGCTCCATGAATAGGAGTAAGGGGGAGTTCCCGCATTAGCCGTGACGTCAATGGATCCGTTGCCATCTCCAAAACATAAAAGATTCACTACCGAGTTGGTTACATTTAATGATCCTGCAGGTTGTGTGACAGCTCTGCTAAGTGTTTCGGTACAACCATTCGCATCTGTAACAGTTACCGTGTAAGTATTAGCCGATAAATTGGTGATGTTTTGTTGGGTTGATCCATTGCTCCATTGATAAGTATATGGCGCAGTGCCTCCTGATGGAGTTACATTCACACTTCCAATTGAATTTCCAGTACAGTTGATGTTATTGCTCGTTGCTGAAAGTGATAAGACAGAAGCAGGTTGAGAAATGGATGATGTCGATGTAGAAGTACACCCGTTTACATCTGTAACGGTCACGGTATAAGTTCCAGCAGCTAAGTTTGAAATTCCCGGAGTAGTACTGCCAGTACTCCAATTATAAGTGTAGGGTGATGTTCCTCCGCTAGGTGTAATTACTGAACTTCCACTGCTGTTTCCAAAACAAGCAACGGCAGTTGTGCTGTTCGATAAACTTAGTGCAGCCGTCGGTTGTGTTATCATTACGGTTTTAGCGATTGTACATCCATTCGCATCGGTGACAGTCACTGTATAGTTGCCTGAATTAATTCCTGAAATCGAACTACTAGAAGATCCTGTATTCCAAGAATAGGTATAAGGACTCGTACCATTGGTTGCATTCACACTTGCTGTGCCATTGCTTCCGCCGAAACAAGATACCGGAGTGTTCGACGTGCTTGCTGCTAATGCTGCTGCAGGTTGCGTTACCGAATAATTTCCGACGGTAGTACATCCCATTGCATCCGTTACTGTAATCGTATAGTTTCCTGCTGATAAGTTAGAAATTGACGTACCTGCACCACCGTTATTCCATTGGTATACATAAGGTGATGTTCCTCCTGTAGTATTAGTAGTAATGGATCCAGTTGGAACATTGTAACATGAAATAGCGGTTGGAGTTCCACTTACCAATAAAGCAGCTGCTGGTTGAGTAATGGTAACCGGTGCACTTGTTGTACAACCGTTGGCATCTGTAACGGTTACCGTATATGTTCCTGCAACTATGTTGTTATTTGCAGCAGTGCTTACTCCGTTGCTCCAAACATAGGTGTAGGATGGTGTTCCTCCATTGCCGGATGCCGTTGTCAAACCTGTATTGTTTCCAAAGCAACGAACATTTGTTTTTGTAGTCGAAACACTCACGGCAGATGTAGGTTGTGTTATTGTTACAGAAGTAGAAGTTTGGCAATTGTTAGCGTCTGTAATCGTAACAGAATATATTCCTGATGCGAGAGTATTTAAGTTTTGTGAGGTAGAACTATTGCTCCATAAATAAGTGTATGGACTTGTTCCTCCGCTTGGTGTTAAGTTGATATTTCCTGTTGTACTACCATAACATTTCACATCCGTTTTTGAAGTGCTTGCTGTTAATGCAGCAACTGGTTGTGTGATGTTGATGGAAGTAACCAAAGAAGTACATCCATTCGCATCGGTTACAGTTACTGTATAAGTACCGTTGCTAAGTCCTGAAAGGTTTTGAGTGGTAGCTCCGGTATTCCATAGGTAAGTGTATGGGGTAACTCCACCTGTTACATTCATATTAATGGATCCCGAGTTTCCACCGTAGCAACCAACATTGCTGGTGCTAGCAATATTGAAATCTAATCGTGCAGGCGGTTGAGTGATTGTTTTGGTAGTAGTTTGTGAACAGCCTTTCGAGTCAGTAACGGTAAGTGTATATGTTCCCGCAGATAAACCGCTGATGTTTGCAGCGCTTGATCCAGTGCTCCATGAATATGTGTAAGGAGATGTTCCTCCGGTAACATTAGTAGTGATTGCCCCTGTGTTTTGACTAAAGCAATTGACATGTGTTAAGTTATTTGTAATATTTAAAGCAGCCAAAGGTTGGTTGATGGTTACAGATATTGTACTTGTACATCCATTTGCATCCGTCACCGTGACAGAATACGAACCAGCGACAATATTATTTAATGTTGCTGTGGTGCTTCCATTATTCCATAAGTAGTTATATGGAAGGGTCCCACCACTTGCAACAACATTTATAGCTCCCGTTGATTGACCAAAACAATTTACGTCTGTCTTAGTAGAACTGTTGCTTAATGCTGCACTTGGTTGTGTAACGGTTGTTGAAGAAGTAGCTGTACATCCGTTAGCATCGGTGGCTGTTACCGTGTAAGTTCCTGCTGCCAAATTATTAGCTGTTGCAGTGTTCGCTCCATTATTCCACAAATATGTATAAGGTGCATCCCCTCCTGATGGTGTTGCTATAATCACACCATTGTTACCTCCATAACAACTTACAACAGTCGTATTACTACTGCTTACTGTTGTAGAATAAGTGGCGCTTAAAGTATTAGATGCTGTTCGTGTACATCCATTGGCGTCCGTTACGGTTACGGTATAGTTTCCTGCAGGAGCATTCGTTAAATTCTGATTGGATGAACCATTGCTCCAGTTATAAGTATATGGTCCATTTCCACCTGCAATTCCTAAAGTGATATTTCCATTTGAAACACCTAAACAAGATGGGGATGTAGGAGTAGTGGTTAAAGTCATTCCACTTGGTTCGGTTAAAGTGATGGACTGAGTTGCAGTACATCCTGTGGCAGCATCTGTCGCAGTAACTACGTAGGTGCCTGCCGTTAGTCCACTGATGGAACCTGTAGTAGCACCGTTACTCCATAAATAAGTATATACACCAGAGTAAACTGGACTTGCAATAGCTGTTCCAGTTGCAGCACCATTGCAACTAATATTCGTTCCGAAAATTGAGAAATAAGGACTAGGAACATATACATTGAATGAATAGGTTTGTACACCATTGGATGGACAAGCATCATCACGAACAGTCACAGTAAATGTTTTTGGAAGTAAATTGATATCTGCATTCGTAGGTGTCCAGCAAAAAGTAAGTGTGGGGCGTGATCCTCCGCTTATCGTATAACTTGCGTTAGGGATACCATTGTTAGTGGTCATGGTCACATTTTGTGTGGCATCAATATCTACCGAGTTTACAGTAAAACATACCTGTTGACCTGGACAAGCGGTAATACTATAATTTGTTGAACCATTTATTCCAGAAGCAGTTGGTAAATTATTCGAACATGCTTGTGTGTATACTTGCATATCGCGTATTACTGAACCAATCAGTTGTCCATTGCGATATTCCCTTACCAGAATAGCCATTACGCCAATTTGAATTTGGCTGGGTGTAAAATTGATATCACCCGTTCCAGCGTTTATAGTAAATGGAGTTGAGGTGGCCATGGGAGAAGTAACCGATGCTGGCGAAATGAAACTTACATTCGCGGTTGCCGTTGTTTTAGGCGCTATGAGAGAATAAGAAAGAGAATCTCCGTCTGGATCAATAACTCCATGATTGTAATTGAAATTTTGTCCAACACAAACAAAGGCAATTGGAATATTTGAAAAAGTAGGAGAACTATTGCATGGAGCTGTTAAGTTATTTAATTTAGCTTCTACGTATAACGTAGAGTTGGATGCACATGGGTTCGAAATTGTAGTGATACTACAATTTCGGCAACATACGCTATAACTAAATACCCAGTCGGTTTGTGCAGATGGAAGTGTAACTGTTGCTCTGTAAATCCACTTTCTGATACCCGTTGAACTTCCACCTGAGCAACTTGAAGATGATGAAGCACAGGGAACCGTAATTTCCAGTCCGTTCGAACTTCCCGCTACTTTGTTTGCAGTGACGTTCAAATTGTGATTACCATTAGCACTCTTATAGTTGATGGTGATATTTCCAGGCTCTGCTACTCCTCCGCAATCACGGTAGAAAGTAACTTCAATTTCATATTGATTTCCTCCCAAGCATCTGTATTTGATGTCGGACCCCGCAGCGTGAGTAGCAAAGACTTCATTTTGAAGACCTGCTATGAGGAGAATACTGATAAGAAGATAGCTGAATTTAGTAATAAAATTCTTTGCGAATTGGGGATGTCTCATTGTTGATGAAGAGTTTAAGCTTTTTTGCTCCCTTATTATTCGTAAAGCATGGTGAAATCGTTTCGTTTTAAGAATTTATTTCTAGTATATCTTACATCGTGTAACTATTATGCTTTTCATGCGTATGAGCCCGTTTTTAAAATTGAGTATCATTTTTGGGCGAGATTTAATCCCATTTTTCAGTTTCGAATTTTTAGCATTCCTATATCGAAAGCAATACATTTAAGTCAGATATTAAGTTTTGTTTTTATGGTTATTTTATCAAGTTGGAAATGGTTGATAATTATTTTCATTTTAGATGGGTTTTACCTGCCTTTTAAAGGGCTTTTTACTCTCAAAAGATTAATTTTGCACCATGTGTAATTTCATCTATCCAATCTTCTGGATTAATGTAAATTAAAGATCTGATTATGATATTGTTAAGCTCTTCAGTTGATTACCTCCCAATAGCAATGATGTTCGTCGTTGCGATTGGATTTGTGCTTTTCACGATGTTTGTCACCCACTTATTAGGTCCAAAACGTCTTTCTAAAGTGAAATTGGAAACTTTTGAATGTGGAATTGAATCTCAAGGAAATTCTCGTTTACCTTTTTCAATTAAATATTTCCTAATTGCTATCCTTTTTGTGTTGTTCGATGTTGAGGTAATATTCATGTATCCTTGGGCAGTGAATTTTGCAGAATGGAGTAAGGTGAGTATGGCTGCTTTCTATGAAATGTTCATCTTCTTAGCTTTCTTAACCGTAGGATTGGTGTACATAATTCGAAAAGGCGCTTTGAAGTGGGAGTAAAATAAATAGTTTAAAATTAATTACTTAGATAATAATTATGGCAAAGGAAGGTGATCGTTTGGAAGGTTTTGAAGGCCCTGGCTTTCTAGCAACCCTCTGGATAAGGCAGTGGGTATGGCGCGAAAGAATTCGATTTGGCCTTTGCCATTTGCTACCTCATGTTGTGGAATTGAGTTCATGGCAACGATGGCGTCTACTTACGACTTAGGCCGATTCGGAGCTGAACGATTGAGCTTTTCGCCGCGTCAAGCCGATCTGTTAATGGTAATGGGAACTATTGCTAAGAAGATGGGCCCTGTATTACGTCAGGTTTATGAGCAGATGGCTGAACCTAAGTGGGTTATCGCAGTTGGCGCCTGTGCCTCAACCGGCGGAATTTTCGATACCTATAGCGTGCTTCAAGGAATTGATCGGATCATCCCAGTTGACGTGTATGTTCCTGGTTGCCCACCTCGCCCCGAACAAATTTTGGATGGCGTCATGAAAATTCAAGACCTCATTCAAAATGAATCTTTACGTCGTAGAAACTCTCCCGAATACCAAGATTTATTAGCTTCCTACGGAATAGAATAATATGCCTACATTGAACTTAGAGTTATTGGAAAGTAAGTTGAAAGAGCATTTCAATGAAAATATCTTGTCTACAAGTATGGAAGTAGACATGTTCACGGTTGTTGTCTCGAAAGAGGTGTTGCATGATGTGGTTCGCTTTTTAAAAGATGATGCATATTTCAATTTTCATTACCTCACAACCTTATGTGGATTGCATTATCCCGATAGTCCTTTTCCATTTGGACTGATGATTCAGTTGCATAATATGCCCGAAAATTCACGAATAAGAATAAAATCATTCACAGGTGACAATGAACCCACCTTTTTAACGCTGACCGATTTGTGGCCTGCTGCGAATTGGATGGAACGTGAAGCGTATGACTTTTTTGGATTTAGATTTACAGGTCACCCCGACTTAAGAAGAATCGTGAATATGGATTCTCTCGAAGGATGGCCCATGAGAAAGGAATATCCGTTAGAAGATCCTTTCCGAAAAGATAAGGACGATAAAATGTTTGGACGTTAATAACGGGTAGGCCTAGCCGAATATTTAGTACAGCAAACAATGACGAAGAATCAACAAGTAACAATTCCTACCAATACTGCATTGCAGGAGAAGGATTATACAATCCTGAACTTAGGGCCTACACATCCCGCTACGCATGGCATTTTTCAAAATGTGATGAAAATGGACGGCGAACTTATTGTTTCCGCTGAGCCCACCATAGGATATATTCATCGCGCTTTCGAAAAGTTAGCTGAACGCCGACCATTTTATCAAATTACGCCCATTACTGATCGATTGAATTATTGCTCATCGCCAATTAATAATATGGGATGGCATATGACTGTAGAGAAGTTAGCGGGTATTGAAATTCCAAAGCGTGTTCAATATTTACGAGTGATCATCATGGAATTGGCTCGTATTGCCGATCATATTATATGTAATTCAGTAATTGGTGTGGATAGTGGTGCAATGACCGGATTTTTGTATATTTTCCAATGGCGCGAGTATATTTATGAAATTTATGAAGAATTATGTGGAGCTCGATTGACGACTAACATTGGTCGTATAGGTGGTCTCGAACGTGACTTTAACGAGAAGGCCTGGGAGAAAATCCATTATTTCTTAAAAGAATTTCCGAAAGGATTGAAGGAATTTGAAAATTTATTGGTGCGCAATCGAATCTTTATGGATCGCACGATTAAGTGCGGACCCATTTCCGCTGACCGTGCATTAGCTTACAGTTTCTCGGGACCAAATCTTCGTGCAGCAGGCGTAGATTATGATGTGCGTGTGATGAATCCATATTCTTCTTATGAAGAATTTAGTTTCACGATTCCTATCGGTACCAACGGCGATACTTATGATCGATTCATGGTTCGTCAACGTGAAATGTGGGAATCGCTAAGTATCATTCAGCAAGCGATTGATAAAATAAATGCCTTAGAAGATAAAACCAGCTATCATGGAAATGTACCTGAGTTTTTCTTGCCTCCTAAAGAGGAAGTGTATAACAGTATGGAAGCGTTGATCTGGCATTTCAAAATTGTGATGGGTGAAACAACCATTCCGAAAGGAGAAGTGTATCATTGTGTAGAAGGTGGAAATGGTGAATTAGGATTTTACCTCGTAAGCGATGGTGGACGAACACCGTATCGTTTGCATTTCCGTCGTCCCTGTTACATCTATTATCAAGCATACCCAGAGATGGTGAAAGGTTCCATGTTAAGTGATGCCATCTTAACGATGAGTTCTATGAATGTGATTGCAGGAGAATTGGACGCTTAAAAATTAGTATTAAACGAAATTGTTCAGAACCGATAGGATCATGAGTGAAAATAAAGAAATTATATTTAGTGATGATGCATTGGCATTGGTGAATAAAATCATCAGCCGTTATCCTGAAGGAAAGCAGAAGTCGGCTATCATTCCTGTTTTGCATATCGCACAAGCAGAGTTCGATGGATGGTTGAGTCCTGCAGTGATGAATTATGTAGGATCACTCTTGAATATTCAATCTATCGAAGTGTATGAAGTGGCTTCGTTTTATTCGATGTTTAATTTGAAGCCGGTTGGAAAATGTGTGGTGGAAGTTTGTCGTACCGGTCCGTGTTGGTTGTTAGGTGCAGAAGATATCGTAAAGTATATGGAGAAGAAGTTGGGAGTGAAGGAAGGCGGAACAAGTGCAGATGGAATGTTCACTTTGAAAACGGTAGAATGTTTAGCTTCTTGCGGTACAGCGCCCATGATGCAAATCGGTGAAACCTATCACGAAAATTTGACTTTGCAAAAGGTTGATGAGATCTTGGAAGGTTGCAGAAGTAATGTGACGGAACCTATCGCTCATTGGAGAAAGAATAAAATTAAAGCCTGATCATTTATTGATCTATAAATAATTTAAAAGAGAAATTATGGGAAGAAAACTTCTCACTGAACATATAAACGTAGCGGGTATCCGTCATTTGGATACTTATCGCAAACACGGTGGATATGAAACTTTGAAGAAAGCGCTTGGGATGAAGCCCGAGGATATCGTCGAAGAAGTAAAGAAATCTGGATTGCGTGGTCGTGGGGCGCTGGATTCCCAACAGGAATGAAGTGGGGATTTTTAGCGAAACCAGAAGGTGTTCCGCGTTACCTCGTTTGTAATGCAGATGAAAGTGAGCCCGGAACTTTTAAGGATCGCTACATGATGGAATTTCTTCCACATCTGTTGATTGAAGGAATGGCGATCGGAAGTTTTGCTTTGGGATGTCGTACCTCGTACATTTATATCCGTGGAGAGTTGATGTATGTTTTTCATATTTTACAAGAAGCGATAGATGAAGCCTACGCAGCAGGATTATTAGGAAAAAATATTTTAGGTTCTGGTATTGATTTTGATTTGCATGTGCATTGTGGCGGTGGAGCGTATATCTGTGGAGAAGAAACCGCGTTAATCGAATCATTAGAAGGAAAACGGAAATCCGAGAATTAAACCTCCGTTCCCTGCTATCAAAGGAGTTTGGGGTTGCCCAACCGTAGTGAATAATGTAGAAAGTATCATGGCTGTTGTTCCCATCATCAGAGATGGGGGCGATGAATACGCTAAAATTGGAATTGGAAAAAGTACGGGAACAAAATTGATTTCTGCATGTGGCCATCTGAAAAAGCCAGGCGTATATGAAATTGAATTGGGTTTACCTGTTGAAGAATTTATTTATTCCAATGAGTACTGCGGTGGAATCCGAAATGATAAAAAATTAAAAGCAGTAGTAGCAGGAGGTTCTTCGGTTCCAATTTTACCTGCTGAATTAATTTTGAAAACAGCGAATGGTGAACCGCGATTGATGAGCTATGAATCGTTGGCCGATGGCGGATTTGCTACTGGAACGATGTTAGGTTCAGGCGGATTTATTGCCATGGATGAAGATACTAGCGTTGTAAAAAATTTATATACGTTCACGCGTTTCTATCATCACGAAAGTTGCGGACAATGCAGCCCTTGTCGTGAAGGAACCGGATGGATGGAGAAGTTGTTGCATAAAATTTTAGATGGTCATGGCACCATCGCCGATGTAGATTTACTCTGGGAGATTCAATCGAAGATTGAAGGAAAAACAATTTGTCCGTTGGGCGATGCTGCAGCTTGGCCTGTTGCTTCAGCCATACGACATTTCAGAAGTGAATTCGAAGAGTATGTTCGCAACCCACAGAACATCCGAAAGGATCATCATTATTACCGAGTTAATAATATTAATCCGGAATTAGTTTAAGAAAGCAATTATGCCGAAAGTAACAATCGATGGACATACAATTGAGGTAGCGGAAGGCACCACTATCCTTGAAGCAGCACGTATGATTGGTGGTGAAGTAGCGCCGCCAGCCATGTGTTTTTATTCGAAATTAAAAACGAGTGGTGGATATTGTCGTACATGCATCGTAAAGGTGACCAAGGGTTCTGAAAAGGATCCCCGACCCATGCCAAAACCTGTAGCCTCGTGTCGTACACCCATCATGGATGGAATGGAAGTGCAAAATAAAACAGCACCCGATTTAGTAGATGCGCGCGCTGGAGTCGTAGAGTTTTTATTGATTAATCATCCTCTCGATTGCCCGATCTGTGATCAGGCTGGAGAATGTCACTTGCAAGATTTGAGTTATGAGCATGGACTTTCAAAATCGCGTTATGATTTTAAGCGTCGTGAGTTTGAAAAAATTGATATTGGCCCCAATATTAAATTACACATGACGCGTTGCATCTTATGTTACCGTTGTGTAAAGGTGGCCGATCAGGTTTGTGATAGTCGTGTTCACGGTGTACTGAATCGCGGTGATGTATCGGAAATATCAACACATATCGAAGCTGCCTTGGATAGTGACTTCAGCGGAAACGTAATTGATGTTTGTCCTGTAGGTGCTTTAACCGATCGTACATTCCGATTTAAAAGCAGAGTTTGGTTTACAAAGCCTGTTGATGCGCATCGTGACTGTAAAAAATGTTGCGGTCGCTCTGTATTATATATGAGTGGAGAAGAAGTGTTGCGTGTTTCGGTACGTAAAGACACATGGGGTGAAGTGGAGAATACTTCTGAAGGAAAACCAGGATGGCTCTGCAACGAATGCCGTTTCGAAAAGAAAAGTAAAAGCGACTGGACCATCGAAGGCGTTAGAAATATTGATCGTCATTCTGTGATCTCACAGAATAAATATTTGGAACAAAAAAATCGGAAGATTGATGTTTCCAATCAAAAGTTAATTGGAGAAAAAGCACATAATTAATATTCCGTAACAAAAATTAATTCGTTACCTATTATATGGAATTTATCATAGTAAAATTTGTACTTGTAGTCGTCGTGTTCCTCGTTTCTCTGGGGATTGCTGCTTACAGTACGTACGCTGAACGAAAGATTGCAGCTTTCCTGCAAGATCGTGTTGGTCCAGATCGTGCAGGTCCATTTGGACTCTTACAACCCTTAGCCGATGGTGTGAAGATGTTCATGAAGGAAGAAATTATTCCTACGCATGCCGATAAAGGTTTGTTTATACTTGGGCCATCTATCATGATGATGACTGCATGTTTAACTGGCGTCGTAATTCCATGGGGAAGTACTTTGATCATTAACTGTACTGAGTATCCAGTTCAAATTACAGATTTAAATATTGGAATCTTATACATCTTCGGCGTAGTAAGTATTGGCGTGTACGGAATTATGATCGGTGGATGGGCTTCTAATAATAAGTACTCCTTGATGGGTGCCATTCGTGCGTCCTCCCAAATGATTTCCTACGAATTGGCAATGGGAATGTCGATCATCGCATTGGTAATGATGACCGGGACATTGAGCATCGGTGAAATTGTGAAGCAACAACAAGGGATGCATTGGAATGTATTCGTGCAACCTTTGGGATTTGTATTATTTCTTATTTGTGCCTTTGCAGAGTGTAATAGAACTCCCTTCGATTTACCGGAATGTGAAACTGAATTGGTAGGTGTGTATCATACCGAATACAGTTCGATGAAATTAGGATTCTATCTTTTTGCTGAATACATTAATATGTTTATTTCGTCGGCCATCATTTCATCTTTGTATTTTGGCGGATATAATTTCCCTTTCATCGATCAATTAGGATTACCACATAACGTACTTACTCTTCTGGGAACGCTTATCTTTTTCGGGAAAGTATTCTTCTTTATCTTCTTCTTTATGTGGATTCGATGGACGCTTCCGCGCTTCCGTTACGATCAATTAATGCACGTGGGATGGAGAATAATGATTCCATTGGCGTTGTTCAACATTCTTTTAACTGCCGCCATTGTGCTTTGGCAAAACGGACAGTTTAATTAATTAAAATTTGAATCCATGCAATTAACCAATAGATCAGAGGTAGTCGTAAATAAGGAAATGACATTCAAAGAGAGAATGTATTTCCCTGCAATCTTAAGCGGTTTAGCCATTACGGTAAAACATCTGTTTAAGAAACGCGCAACGATTAAATATCCTGAAGAACCGCGCCCTGTAGCTCCTGTATATCGCGGTCTCCATGTATTGAAGCGCGACGAGCAAGGACGTGAGAATTGTACTGCTTGCGGTTTGTGCGCGGTTGCTTGTCCGGCTGAAGCCATCACCATGACCGCCGGAGAAAGAAAAAAAGGCGAAGAACATTTATACCGCGAAGAAAAATATGCGGAGATCTATGAGATCAATATGCTGCGTTGTATTTTCTGTGGATTATGTGAGGAAGCTTGTCCGAAGGAAGCCATCTTCCTGACTGACAGGATGCTGCCATCGGATATGAATAGAGCTAATTTCATATTCGGAAAAGATAAATTAGTGGAGGGAGTGAGTGAGGACTCTAGAATCGATATCAGTAAAAGAACTAATGCACACAGGAAAGACTAAGATTCTTTTCTGATGCCTCAGAAAGTATTAATTTCGCCACCCGTTCAATAACCTACATGTTGAATCAAAATTTACCCTTCATGATTCTTGCAACCCTATCCGTGTTTAGTGCACTGATGGTGGTTTTATCGAGAAAGCCGGTGCATAGTGTGCTGTATCTTATCTTTTGCTTCTTTACCATTGGTGGGCACTATTTATTACTGAATGCACAATTTCTTTTTGCAGTTCATATCATCGTTTATGCAGGCGCTATCATGGTTCTCTTCTTATTTACTTTGATGTTCATCAATCTCAATAAAGAATTAGAGCCACATAAAACGAATTTGGTAAAAGGCGCTGCGACCATTGTCGCAGGAACTTTATTATTAATTATGGTGAGCACGGTTACAGATACTGGAAACATTTTACCGCAGCAAGCTTCTACAAATGAAGTAGGGACCGTGGCGGTACTAGGAAAAAAATTATACAGCGATTACGTACTACCCTTTGAAATCACGTCCATCTTATTACTTGCAGCCATGGTGGGTGCTGTAATGATTGGAAAAAGAATACAGATTAAAATAAAACACAATGAATTCAATACTTAGTGTGGTTCCGATTGAATACTACCTTGGCTTGTCAGTCATCCTGTTCACCATTGGGGTGATGGGGGTACTCTTTCGTCGTAATGCCATCATTGTATTTATGTGCATTGAATTAATGTTGAATGCAGTGAATTTATTGTTGACCGCCTTCTCTACGCTTCACGGTGAGGCGGGCGGACAAGTAATGGTGTTCTTCATTATGGCGGTTGCAGCTGCAGAAGTGGCAGTGGGCTTAGCCATCTTAGTGATGATCTATAATAACCTACGTACTGTAGATATAAAAGAAATGAATAAATTGAAGTGGTAGAAACTATCACATCACAACATAAACGATGCATCAATTTATCTGGCTTATTCCAATTCTTCCTCTTGTAGGTTTTATCCTCATCGGGATTCTGAACAAGCGATTACCCATTCAGTGGAGTGGTGGTATCGCAAGTGCTGCAGTATTTCTGTCGTTCGTAATTTCATTGGGCGTATTCAGAGAAGTTCAAACAGAAAATTTCGTTCCTGAAAGAATTGTACTCTTCAATTGGATTTCTGCAGGTAGTTTAAATATTGATTTTGCTTTTTTGATTGATCAACTTTCAGCCATCATGTTATTAGTGGTGACAGGCGTTGGATTCTTAATTCATATTTATTCGATCGGTTATATGCATCATGATCCCGATCATGCGCGTTTCTTCTCGTACCTTAATTTGTTTATCTTCTTCATGCTTTTGTTGGTGATGGGATCCAATTATATTGTGATGTTTGCAGGATGGGAAGGCGTAGGCTTGTGTTCTTATTTGTTAATCGGATTCTGGTTTAAGAATACAGCGTACAATAATGCCGCGAAGAAAGCATTCATCATGAATCGTATTGGTGATTTAGGATTTTTGCTCGGTGTATTTTTAATCTTCATGACCTTCGGATCAGTGAGTTTCAAAGAAGTGTTTGAAGGTGCAAAGCTGTTTAGCACCAACGATCCTACGCTTACTGCAATTTGTATTTTATTATTTATTGGTGCCATGGGAAAAAGTGCGCAGCTGCCGCTGTATACTTGGCTTCCCGATGCCATGGCAGGCCCAACGCCTGTTTCTGCATTGATCCATGCCGCAACAATGGTTACAGCCGGTATCTATATGGTGGTACGTTCAAATGTGTTGTTCGCACTTTCTCCCTTCGCTTCCGAAATTGTTGCGATCATCGGATTGGCAACTGCATTTTTTGCTGCTACTATTGGCCTTAAACAAAATGACATTAAAAAGGTATTAGCGTACTCCACGGTGAGTCAGTTGGGATATATGTTTGTAGCGCTAGGAGTAGGAGCTTACGATACTGCATTGTTTCATGTTATTACACATGCCTTCTTCAAAGCATTGCTCTTCTTGGGTGCAGGATCAGTGATTCACGCGATGAGTGGGGAACAAGATATTCGGCGCATGGGTGCATTGAAAGGGAAACTACCGATCACACACCTTACTTTTTTAATCGGAACTTTAGCCATTGCTGGGATTCCGCCATTAGCCGGATTCTTTTCTAAAGATGAAATCTTAGCAGTCACACATGGCTATTCAATGCCGATGTTTACATTGCTATCAATTACTTCTGTACTCACAGCAGTGTATATGTTCCGTTTGTACTGGTTGGTATTTTATGGCGAGTTCAGAGGCTCAGAGCACCAAAAAACTCATTTACATGAGTCGCCTCTTACGATGACCATTCCCTTGATGGTGTTGGCAGTATTATCAGCTGTTGGTGGATTTATTGGAATGCCTGAAATTTTTCATGCACCCCATATGTTAAAGGAATTTTGCAGCCTGTAATTTGGAAGTCATTAACGTATCATCCATCGCATACATTCGAATATGCTTTGATTGGTGTTTCTATTGTAGCATTGATTGTTATCATTTATGCTACCTATATTGCTTATGTCAAACGTGGAGTACTTCCTGAAGAAGATGAAAACATCCCAGCTGGATTTCCTAAACTGCTTACGAATAAGTATTATGTAGATGAAATTTACAATACATTAATTACGCGTCCGCTCGATTTCTTATCAGGATTCTTCAGTACATATATTGAAAAAGGATTCATCGATAAGTTGGTGAATGGTACCGGTCCGGCATTGCAAGGCTTAAGCGGAGTGCTTCGCTTTGCACAAACAGGTAATATTGGCGGCTATGTATTCAGCATGGTGGTCGGTATCATTGCAATTCTATTATTAACTCTGATTGTATACTAAGGAGTATGTTAACACTGGTATTAATCTTCTTTCCATTAGTAGCTGCGTTAGGAACTTGGTTCTTACCACGCGATAATGCGAAAATGTATTCGTTGATCTCCTCACTCATTCAATTGGGGATAACAGGATGCGTTCTCTCTTTTTTTGACGCAAGGTGCAGAAGTTCTTTCTGGCGGTTATGAATGGGTGCCGGCCTTAGGAATTTCTTTGAAGGTGGGGTTAGATGGAATTAGCATTCTATTGGTTGCTTTAACCAATGTATTAATACCATTAATTATTCTTTCTTCGTTCCGAAATAATTATTCGAATCCGTCTGCATTTTATGGATTAATTCTTTTAATGCAATTTGGGTTGATAGGTGTATTCTCAGCATTGGATGGATTTTTATTCTATGTGTTTTGGGAGTTAGCATTAATTCCCATCTGGTTTATCTGTTTGATATGGGGTGGAGAAGAACGAATTCGTATCACGTTAAAGTTCTTTATTTATACTCTCACAGGATCGTTGATGATGTTGCTGGGATTGATTTTTGTTTATTTGCAAACTCCAGTACCCCATAGTTTCTCCATCGATGCATTGTATCAGGTTGCATTAACTGCAGAAATGCAAGGTTATATTTTCTGGTGTTTCTTCTTGGCTTTTGCTATTAAAATTCCGGTTTTTCCATTCCATACTTGGCAACCTGATACCTATACAGATGCGCCTGCCCAAGGTTCGATGTTGTTGTCAGGAATTATGTTGAAAATGGGAATTTATGGGATCATTCGTTGGATGTTACCTATCTTACCTGAAGGAATTGCAGCGTGGGGAAATGTAGTCATGATTCTGTGCGCTATAAGTATTGTGTATGCATCCATCATTGCGCTTTATCAGAATGATTTTAAACGTCTCATTGCCTATTCTTCCATTGCTCACGTTGGATTGATAACTGCGGGTGTATTCTCTTTAAATATGCAAGGTTTGCAAGGGAGTATGGTGCAGATGTTAGCACATGGTGTGAATGTGGTCGGATTGTTTTTTATTGGTGATATCATTCAGCGTCGAATGAAAACACGTCAAATGGATAACCTTGGTGGACTTGCGCATAATTCCCCCGTGTTTTCAATTTTATTTATCATCGTATTATTGGGTTCAGTTGCATTGCCTTTAACTAACGGATTTGTCGGTGAGTTTTTATTGTTAATGGGAGTATATTCTTATAGCTCTTGGTTAGCAGCAATCTGCGGACTCACCGTCATCTTAGGTGCCGTGTATATGTTTAGAGCTTATCAAAAGGTGATGCTCGGTGAAGTGCACGAGAAAAGTGTTGAGTTTACAGGATTAGCGAAAAGTGAAAAGGTTGTATTGATCATTATTGCAGCGTTGATTATTGTTTGTGGAGTATACCCAAAACCAATTTTATCAATTGCTCAACCTGCACTGGAAGAAATCGTATTGAATTTGCAAGGCATCAATTAATTATGAAAGCATTAATCATTATATCTATTCTTGGTGTTATCGCAATGATGGCCGAGGTGCTGCGCTTTAAGAAGCTACTCATCCCCATAATTGTTTTAGGTTTAGGTGTTGCCTTAGCAACAGTAATTATGGACTGGAATACCGATATCCGATATTTTAATGATATGGCATATTTTAATAATTATGCATTGGCTTTTACAGGTGGCGTTATTTTTATTACTTTACTATGGCTTTTACTCGGACAAGAATATTTTCATGATTCACATACCAAAGGCGAACATGCCGCATTAATATTATTTTGTTTGACGGGCGCAATTGCTATGATTTCTTTTTCTGATTTGACTTTCTTTTTTATTGGACTCGAAATTTTATCCATTTCATTGTATGTATTAGCCGCTTCGAACAAAAGTGATTTGCGTTCGAATGAATCAGGATTAAAATATTTTTTGATGGGAGCATTTGCTACCGGATTTTTATTGTTTGGAATTGCTTTGATCTATGGTTCAACGGCTACTTTTAATCTCATTGGAATACAAGAGGCCTTAGCTAAAGGAGCGAATTCTCCATTAATGGTGAAAACTGGCGTTTTATTAATCTTAGTCGGATTATTATTTAAAGTTTCTGCCGCTCCGTTTCATTTTTGGGCTCCTGATGTTTACGAAGGTGCACCAACGTTAGTAACAATGTTTATGGCAACGGTAGTTAAAACTGCAGCATTTGCTGCATTTTACCGCTTGTTTTCAACTTGTTTCATCTCATTAGCAGATACTTGGGTTCCAGTTGTGGCTGTTCTGTCCGCAATTACTATGCTTTTAGGAAATATAATGGCAGTATTTCAATCTAGTTTTAAGCGTATGCTAGCTTATTCTTCTATCGCTCATGCAGGATATATGATGATGGCTATAGCAGCTATGAATGAGGTCTCTGCAGGGTCAATCTTTTTTTATGCTATTGCCTATAGTGTAGGTAGCTTAGGAGCATTTTCTTGTTTACATGCAATGAGTAAAAAGGGTGATGAAAGTATATCCGGCTTAAATGGTTTAGGAAAAAGACAGCCTAAAGTGGCAATCTTTTTAAGCTTGATTATGTTCTCTTTGGCCGGGATTCCACCGGTTGCCGGATTTTTTGCAAAATATTACCTCTTTTACGGGGCCTTGATGGGAGGGTATACTTGGCTGGTTCTCATAGCAGTTCTGTCTTCTTTAATTGGAGTTTATTATTATTTTAGAGTGATTTTTGCCCTTTTCAAATCTGAGCCTGTTTCGGACGAACCTCTGCCTATGCTTTTTACCAAAACATTATATTTTGCTCATTTTGACGGCTATTATTTCCTTGGGAATTGGATTGTCGCCTGCTTGGTTACAAAGCTTAATTTCATAGAGATAATTCTCTTAATTTTCATTACTTTTGTATCTTAGAATTATAATCTAATTTAAAGGTTTCTTTCAATTGCTGATGAAGCAAAATAAATACGCGTTAGTCTTAAAAGTTTGTTTAATAGCTGTGTTGTTCACGGCCTTACTTTCTAATGCTCTTTTTGCAGATGGATTAAATTCTAAAAAAATTAATTCATCGGTTCAAAAAAGTGAAAACCCGCTGATACTAATTTTAACTTTTAATCCATCCAATTATAATGGATTTAATATTAGTTGTAATGGAGGAAACGATGGTATTATTGATCTTACTCCATCTAATGGTACTGCACCATACACGTATATTTGGTCAAATGGTGCGGTTGACGAAGATCTCAACGGACTAACAGCAGGAACTTATACCGTTACAGTAACCGATTTTTTAGGAGATACGCAAACAGGATCTATTGCGCTCGTTGAACCAACTGCATTAACAATTAATTTAGATAATATTGAAGTTGATAGTTGCGGTGGAGTAGGAGATGGTGCTGTATTTATATCAGTTACCGGTGGTGTGTTGAATTATGGATACGTTTGGTCGAATGCTAGTATTTCAGAAGATATTTCTGGACTTGCAGCAAATACTTACACAGTGACAGTTACTGATGCAAATTTATGTATAGCATCAAATGCATTCGTCGTGGGTGAAGTTCCTTCTTTGATATTGTCAACTTCTACAGTGGATGTGTTGTGTAATGGGGATGCTACAGGAAGTATAGATTTAATCGTTCTCGGTGGAACACCTAACTATAATTATACTTGGTCAAATGGTGGAGTTTCTCAGGATATTGCTGGATTAATTGCCGATACATATACTGTAACCGTTACGGATGGAAGTGCTTGCACAGCTACAACCAGCGCAGTAATCAATCAACCGATTGCTGCACTTGGACTTTCTACATCCCCAACTTCTGTTGCATGCTTTGGCGGAAATACAGGATCCATCAACCTCACCGTTACAGGAGGAACACCAAATTACACCTATCTCTGGAGTAACGGATTTACAGGCGAAGACCCCACTGCATTAATCGCCGGAACGTATACAGTTACCGTTACTGATAATAATAGTTGTACTGCAACAACGAGTGCAATCGTTACTCAACCTGCATCGGGACTTGGACTGTCTACATCCCCAACTTCTGTTGCATGCTTTGGCGGAAATACAGGATCCATCAACCTCACCGTTACAGGTGGAACCCCCAATTACACCTATCTCTGGAGTAACGGATTTACAGGCGAAGACCCCACTGCATTAATTGCCGGAACGTATACAGTTACCGTTACTGATAATAATAGTTGTACTGCAACAACGAGTGCAATCGTTACTCAACCTGCATCAGGACTTGGACTTTCTACATCCCCAACTTCTGTTGCATGCTTTGGCGGAAATACAGGATCCATCAACCTCACCGTTACAGGTGGAACCCCATTTACACCTATCTCTGGAGTAACGGATTTACGGGCGAAGACCCGCTGCATTAATTGCCGGAACGTATACAGTTACCGTTACTGATAATAATAGTTGTACTGCAACAACGAGTGCAATCGTTACTCAACCTGCATCGGGACTTGGACTTTCTACATCCCCAACTTCTGTTGCATGCTTTGGCGGAAATACAGGATCCATCAACCTCACCGTTACAGGAGGAACACCAAATTACACCTATCTCTGGAGTAACGGATTTACAGGCGAAGACCCCACTGCATTAATTGCCGGAACGTATACAGTTACCGTTACTGATAATAATAGTTGTACTGCAACAACGAGTGCAATCGTTACTCAACCTGCATCGGGACTTGGACTTTCTACATCCCCAACTTCTGTTGCATGCTTTGGCGGAAATACAGGATCCATCAACCTCACCGTTACAGGTGGAACACCCAATTACACCTATCTCTGGAGTAACGGATTTACAGGCGAAGACCCCACTGCATTAATCGCCGGAACGTATACAGTTACCGTTACTGATAATAATAGTTGTACTGCAGCAACGAGTGCAATCGTTACTCAACCTGCATCGGGACTTGGACTTTCTACATCCCCAACTTCTGTTGCATGCTTTGGCGGAAATACAGGATCCATCAACCTCACCGTTACAGGTGGAACACCCAATTACACCTATCTCTGGAGTAACGGATTTACAGGCGAAGACCCCACTGCATTAATCGCCGGAACGTATACAGTTACCGTTACTGATAATAATAGTTGTACTGCAACAACGAGTGCAATCGTTACTCAACCTGCATCGGGACTTGGACTTTCTACATCCCCAACTTCTGTTGCATGCTTTGGCGGAAATACAGGATCCATCAACCTCACCGTTACAGATGGAACACCCAATTACACCTATCTCTGGAGTAACGGATTTACAGGCGAAGACCCCACTGCATTAATCGCCGGAACGTATACAGTTACCGTTACTGATAATAATAGTTGTACTGCAGCAACGAGTGCAATCGTTTCGCAAAATCCGATCATCACCACCACTTTTTTTCCGGTAAATGGAACTTGTAATGCATCTAATGGATCGGTCACTGTGATTGCCGGCGGTGGGTCACCAGGATATACTTACTTGTGGAATACAGGATCTAGCTCTCAATCAATTTCAGGTTTGGCTGCAGGTACCTATACAGTAACCGTCACTGATATTTTGTTTTGTAGTCGAACTTTTTCAGTTACAGTCGGAAATTCCGGATCACCGCAATCGTCATTAGTTACTAGTACGCCAGCCTCCTGTTTCTCTGGTGCAGATGGTAGTTTAGATATTTCTGTAACCGGCGGAACACCCAATTATACTTACTCTTGGAGTAATGGAGCTACAACACAAGATATTAATTTACTTAGTGCAGGAACTTATACGGTTACGGTTACGGATCAGAATTTTTGTGTAAATACAAATTCTTTTGTGGTAACACAACCAACTATTATTTCATTGTCGGCAACTCCTTCGAGTGTATTGTGTAATGGCGGATCCACAGGGAGTATAGACCTCACCGTTAGTGGAGGTACACCTACCTACACTTATTTATGGAGTAACGGTGCAACCAATCAAGATCCTACTGGATTAATTGCAGGTACTTATACGGTAACAGTTACAGACATTAATAGTTGCACTCGAACACAAAGCTTTGTAGTTACTCAACCTACTGCACTCTCTGCCTCTACTTCTTCTACCCAATCTGGCTGTTTGTTAAGTACAGGATCAGCTTCTGTTTCACCGAGTGGAGGAACACCCAATTATACTTTTTTGTGGAATACTGGCGCAACTACACAAAATATTAATTCAATTCCAGCAGGAACGTATACTGTTACCGTTACTGATGCAAATGGATGTACTGCAGTACGAAATGTGAGCGTGACATCAACCAATGCTCCTGTCATCAGTAATGTAGTGAATACTCCTGCTTCATGTTTTGGAGGAAGTGACGGAAGTATCGATATTACAATCACTGCAGGAACACCTAATTATTTTTATTCCTGGAGTAATGGGGCAACTACTGAAGATATATTCGGGTTAATCGCTGGCACCTATACTGTAACTGTAACTGATATTAATAGTTGTTCAGTTTCTACTTCGTATACGGTATCTCAAGCTACTCAAGTTTCAGGAACAGCTGTACTTACACCACCTAGCTGTAATGGTGGTGCTAATGGAAGTATTGATTTAACTCCTGCAGGTGGAAATGGAGTGTACACTTATGCATGGAACAACGCGGCTATTACTCAAGATATTTCTGGATTAATAGCAGGTACATACACAGTGACAATTACCGATGGAAACTTATGTACAGGAACAGTTTCTTTTAATTTAACAGAACCGAATATAATTTCTACCAGCGTAAACACAACACTACCTTTATGCAATGGTGGAACAAATGGAAGTATTGATTTAACTGTTTTTGGAGGGACTCCAACTTATTCTTATAACTGGAGTAATGGTTTTGTGGGACAAGATCCTTCTGGATTAGTGGCAGGAACGTATACGGTTACTGTTACCGATCTTAATTTATGTACACGATTGCGTACTGTAATAGTCGGGCAACCTAGCGCTATTTCATCTTCCGTTTTACTACATCTACCAATTGTGGGATGTCCAATGGATCCGCTACAGTATCCGCATCAGGTGGTACAGGTTCTTTAACGTATTTATGGAATACAAGTGCAACCACAACAATTATTTCAGGACTTTCAGCAGGAACATATACAGTAACCATAACGGATGATAATGCGTGCACTGTTCAAGATGTAGGTACAGTAAATTCAGGATCGTTGCCGATTATAAGTAATTCAGTGGTGGATAGTGTATCTTGTAATGGAGGATCAAACGGTGCCATCACCATCAACGTAAGTGGAGGAACTCCAAATTATTCTTTCTTATGGAGTAACGGAGCAACTACTCAAAATATTAATTCATTAGTGGTAGGAAATTATACGGTGACTGTGACTGATCAAAATTCTTGTACTGTCTCTGCGTCGTATGCAGTAAACCAGCCGGGATTAATACAAGCAACTTTTAATAATGTTTCGGCGTCGTGTGGATTGTCGAATGGTTCATCAACAGTTAATCCAGTAGGTGGGGTTCCAGGATATAACTTTTTATGGTCAAATGGAATTACAACGAATACGAATGCCTCCATCGCTGCAGGTACGTATACAATTACAATTACTGATTTTAATTTGTGCACGCGAAGTTTGTCAACAGTAGTATCAGGCACAACTTCTCCCGTCATTGATAGCTCACAAGTAAACAACTTGCTGTGTAATGGAGATAGTAATGGCGTAATCATCGTTTTTGCAAGTGGTGGTACTGGCGTTTTAAATTATAGTTGGTCGAATGGTGGAACTTCATCTGGGATTAATAACCTGAAAAATGGAAATTACACAGTGACAATCACAGATGGAGTAGGTTGTTCCATCACACAGACATTTACGATAACGCAACCTGCCTTTTTGTCGGCGCCTGTAACTACGCAACCCTCATTCTGTGGCCAAGGTAATGGTCAAGCTTCTGTAAATCCAAATGGTGGAGTGGGTGCCTATACATTTCTTTGGAGCAATGGGCAAACTACTCAAACAATAATAAATCTTACAGCAGGAACTTATACGATAACCGTCACTGATTTTAATGGATGTACTCGTCGAAGAAACGCAGTGGTAACGTTAGCAAACGGTCCGGTGATTACTTTGGTGAATCAAGTGGACGTTTTATGCAATGGCGATGCAACAGGAAGTATCGATATTGACGTAGTTGGTGGTGTGTTGCCGTATACTTATAGTTGGTCTAATGGTTTTTCGACACAAGATATTTCTGGATTAGTTGCAGGTTCCTACACTGTGATTGTAACCGATAGCGCATTGTGTTCAGATTCTCTTGACTTTTTAATTACAGAGCCTTCTCCATTTTCAATTTCGTCTCTAATTACGGATGCTTCATGTGGTATTGCAGATGGAAGCGTTGCATTAACAGTGGGAGGGTCATCACCAGGTTATACTTATTTGTGGAATACGGGTGCTACAGGAGCAATTCTTTCAAATGTTTCAGGAGGCACGTACACAGTTACTGTTTCTGATGTAAATTTATGTGATACTGTTTTGACTTATACAATTGGAACCTTGCCTGGACCATCCATCACGCTCGATTCATTACGACATGTCAGATGTTTTGGCGCCAGCACGGGTAGAATTTTTTTAACGATTACAGGTGGAACAACCCCTATTTCGATTTTATGGAATGATGGTAATACCAATGAAGATCGGTTGGGATTGTTTGCGGGAACGTATACAGTAACAGTAACTGATTTTGGTGGGTGCTCAAATCAACTTACGATCACTATAAATCAAAATTCTAAAATTACAGCCTCTTTTAGTATACAACAAGCAACATGTAATCAACCAAACGGAAGTGCTACTGTAACACCGAGTGGCGGTCAGTCTCCATATGATTTATTGTGGGGAAACGGGAGCAACTACTTCAACAATTGCAAATTTGTTTTCAGGGAATTATTCAGTTACAATTACGGATAGCTTGAATTGTTCTGTCGTGGATTCTATCACGATATCTAATTCAGGAGCACCCATCGTTCAGTTGCAAAACCAATCGTTGCCTACATGTTTTGGTGGAGACGATGGTAGTTTAACAATTACTATTACGTCTGGGCAAACTCCTTATTCTATTCTTTGGTCAAATGGTGATACTGGTTTAACCGCTGACTCATTGTCTGCCGGCACGTATACAGTTACCGTTTCAGATGATTTAGGTTGTTCAGTAACTCAGTCTTTTTTGTTGTCAGAGCCATCTGCAATAGCATTGCAGATGTCGTCAACTCCTGAGTATTGTGGTCAAGTGAATGGATCTTCTTCTGTACTCGCAAATGGTGGTACAGGTCAACTTAGTTATTTGTGGTCGAATGGTGCCACTACGGTCTCTATTTCATCATTAATAACTGGAGCATATACGGTGACAGTTGTTGATCAAAATCTATGTAGCGTTTCTTCGTCAATAAATGTAAGTACAGTTGCTGCTCCTGGCGCATCGGTGAATCAAGTTACAAACGTTGATTGTTTTGGAGCTTCAACAGGGGGGATCACGGTTACCATTTCCGGGGGAACTGGATCATTATCTTTTCTTTGGTCATCAGGGCAAACAACTCGAAATATTTTTGGATTAACATCCGGAACTTATACACTTATTGTTACTGACAGCGCAGGTTGTGAAGATACCCTTGGAGTTTTTGTAAACCAACCTCCGCAAATAATAATTACTCCAACTGTAGTGGATGCAAGTTGTGGCAGTACGAATGGTTCAATTTCTATAGTTGTGAATGGAGGTTCACCCGGCTATCAATATTTATGGTCGACCGGTGCTAGCATAGATAGTATCCAAAATTTGGCTGCCGGGTCATATACAGTAACTGTAACCGATTTTAATTTATGTACGCTGCAACAAACGATTATTGTGAATAATCAGAATGGACCCTCAGTTAGTTTAGTAAGTATGACTCCGGTCTCCTGTCCAACAAGTAGCGATGGCGCCATTGATATTGAAGTTTTATTCGGAAGCGCTCCGTTCAATTATTTGTGGAGTGATGGTACTACGAATCCAGATTTATCCAATGCGCCAGCAGGAATTTATACGCTTACTGTAACTGACGATAATGGCTGTATAACCACCTTTACCGATACGATCACTGCGCCAACATTTATTCAGGTCGTCTTCACTGCAACCTTACCTAGCTGTGATCTAGCAAATGGTATTATTACTGCTACTGCATCCGGTGGGACACCAAATTATTCTTATTTGTGGTCCAATGGAAATGGCTCTTCAAATATTTCTTCAATCAACACTGGAACATTTACTGTGACAGTAACGGATGCTGCTTTTTGCACTTTTGATACTAGTATTTCAGTAACAAATACAGGAGTTCCTTTGATCTCTTTGATTTCTATTGATAGCGTGGATTGTAACGGTGGTGACAATGGGGCTATTGATTTAGACGTTTCGGGTGGTGTTGAACCTTATTTGTATACATGGATTAATACCAGTCAAACTACTCAAGATGTGGATTCACTTTCTGCTGGAACCTATACGATAATTGTTACCGATAATGAAGGTTGTACTTCTACACAAACTTTTACTGTAAGTCAACCCAATAGCCTGCAACTATCATTTCCTGTTTTGCAGAACGCTGCATGTGGACAGTCCAACGGTTTCGTTTCAGTATCGGCCAGCGGTGGTGTTCCCGGTTATAATTATTTATGGTCGAATGCCAGTGTAGCAGATACAATTTTCAATTTGGTTGCAGGTAGTTATACTGTTACTGTAACTGACTTTAAGGGATGTACTACAAGTGCAATTGCAAATATTAGCAACTTAACAGGACCAATTATTGTAAGTTCAAATTCAGTGAATGTTTCTTGTAATGGTGGATCTGATGGTTCGATCAATGTAGCGGCATCAGGAGTTTCTCTGCCTTTGACCTATGCTTGGAGTAATTTTCCAGATACCGTTCCTTCTTTATCTGGTCTTCCAGCAGGTTCATATACTTTAACGGTTACAGACGCCGCAGGATGTGTTGTGATTAATACGATCTCAATTACTCAACCTGCTCCCTTTGTAGTGAATGCATCGATACCACAAAAAATCCTCCTTATAATGTAAGTTGTTTTGGTTTGGAAGATGGTGAACTTTTCTTAAGCGTTACTGGAGGAACAGCACCATACAATTTTGTTTGGAGTAATGGTGCTATCACACAAAATTTATTGAATCTTTCAGCAAGTGTATATACTGTGTTTATTACCGACGATAAAAACTGCACAACTAATAGAACGTATACGCTTACACAACCGCCTCAGTTGATAGCAAATGCAGGTCCCGATCTTATTGTATGTGGACAAAGTATGGCAGTTCTAGCTGCAAATAATCCGATAATCGGGATTGGATTTTGGCAGGTAGTTTCTTCCGATAGTATTATTGTGTTTTCTGATTCTGCATCTGCCACATCTACGATTTCTAATTTAGGAGTTGGAGATAACATTTTGTCATGGACCATTACGGATGGTCTCTGTTCAAGTACCGATGAAGTGAATGTAGCCAGTGCAACAGAGATTGCGGCAATTGGTGGTATCGATAGAAAAGTGTGCGGAAATGAAGTTAATTTAAATGCGACAAGACCAGAGTTTGGTTATGGATATTGGACTGCTTTGAGCCCAGGAACAGTAGTTACTGATACCTCAAAAGCATTTACGAATGTAACGGGATTGAGCTACGGTCCAAATACATTCCTTTGACAGTAGTAAACGGATCTTGTCGAGATTCAGTTGTAGTTATTATTACCAGAAGAGATACATTAGATTGCCTGCCTAAAATTGAATTGCCAACTGCTTTCTCCAAATTTCCGATGGAGATAACGATTATTTGGTAATTAAAGGGTTGGAAGAATATCCGGATAATGAAATCGTAATTATAATCGTTGGGGTCAAGAAGTGGTGTTTAGTCGTAATAACTATCGAAATGATTGGTACGGACTAAATGAAAGTGGTGAACCCTTAGTGGACGGTACCTATTTTGTGATTGTAAAAGCACGATATATAAATAGAATATTCAATTCTTATATTGATTTAAGACGATGAAGAAAGTCCTTTTGTATTTATTGTTATCCTTCATTTGCATACAAGTAAATGGACAGCAAAGTCCATTGATGAGTCATTATATGTTTAATGGATTGTTGTTGAATCCTGCTTATGCAGGTAGTAAAGAGTACGTGAGCACAACGATGTTGTATCGCAAGCAATGGGTGGGTATCGAAGGTGCACCTGTTACTTATAGCGGATCCGTTCATGGTTTGCTTAAGAAGAAAAAATTAGGCTTAGGTGCCTTGTTGCAACAGGATAAAATTGGTGTAACGAAGCAAACCGATTTGTACACGATGCTTTCTTACCATCTACCATTAGGAGTTGGAAAGTTTAGTGTTGGGTTGCAGGCAGGGGTAAGTAATTTTAGTTCTGAAGTAGTGAAGTTAACTTATTGGGATCCGGGAGATAAAGTTTTTGAGTTTAATACGTTTAGTAATTTGCTCCCGAATGCAGGGTTTGGTGCTTATTATTATCGCGAGTTGTTTTACGCCGGTATCTCAGCTCCATTTTTATTGAGTTATAATCCGAATGAAAATGCAGCCATTGAAACGAATGTTCCGGTGCATAAACACCCACGCCGCTATTGCGCGACAGTAGGCGGTGTCATTGCAACGGAAAGTGAAATAAAATTTAAACCGTCTGCACTGGTGAAGTATGAGGGGAATGCCCCCATACAATTTGATGTGAATTTGAATGTCCTGATTAATGATATTTTCTGGATCGGTGCTTCCTATCGGTCGGATGAATCTATCGTCGCTTTGTTGGAATATCAAATAAGCAGAAAGTTTAGATTTGGTTATTCTTATGATTACACGCTGGGACAACTAGGTACTTATACTTCCGGATCACATGAAATCATGATTGGGTATGATTTCGGATTCACCGTTACAAAAATGAAATCGCCGCGCTACTTCTAATGAGTAAAAATAAGGGATTCCTGAAAGTTTTTTTCTTGCATGTGTTATAACGTTGCAGGGATGCGTTAGTGTGCATTTGCGTACCGCAAACGAGTATTATGAGCAGTTTGCTTATGCTTCTGCCGCGAAGGAATATGAATATGTTTTAGGGAAAAGAACGGATCGTGAAGCAATTATTAATGTAGCTGATTGCTATCGCCAAATTGGTAATCCCGTGAAGACGGAGTTTTGGTATCAGCGTGCATTGAAACTTCCGAATCCGAAAGTTGAGTGGGGGCTTTTTTATGCTGAGGCATTGATGAAGAATGGAAATTATGAGATGGCAAAGCAAAGTTTAGCGAATTATATAAACTTGAATAAAACGGATTTTCGTGCGCAACGTATGCTGGAATCTTGTGACAGCATCGAAGATTTTTTAAAGATACCACGCTGTATACAATTTCAATTTTAAAGTTTAATACGCCAAGTGATAATTTTTTAGTCCGGCTTTTTATCGCCAAGGAATTGTTTTCTTGTCGGATCGAATGGAAAAGGGACTTAGTAAATCTACCTCCGATGGTACTGGAAAGCGTTTCTTGGATTTGTTTTATATCAAGAAGACAGATCGCGGAAATTGGATGGAGCCAGAGCCATTGCGTGGACAAGTGAATGGAAAGTTTAATGAAGGTCCTGTCGTTTTTTCTAAGGATTATACAACGATGTATTTCACGCGAAATAATTATGTGAGTAATCGTGCAGAAAAGAATAGTAAGAATGTGAATGTGCTTAAAATATTTCGCGCTGATGCAAAAGAGGGCGAATGGATTGTAAAAGGCCCAATGTATTTTAATAGTGATGAATATTCGATTGGACATCCGGCATTGAGTGAATCAGGCACTACTATGATATTTTCTTCGGATATGCCTTGGGGTTATGGCGGATCTGACTTGTATATGGTAAGATGGGAGGGTGGTGAAAGATGGAGTAGTCCAATCAATTTAGGCCCAAAAGTAAATACAGAGGGAAATGAACTTTTTCCTTTTATGTTTAGCGACTCTATCCTTTATTTCTCTTCAGATGGGCATAGAGGATTAGGCGGACTCGATGTTTATGAATCGAATTTTATGGACGGTTCATGGGAAGCACCCATGAATATCGGAGCTCCAATTAACTCATCACATGATGACTTTAGTTTTATCATGGATTCAACCGGCGTGAATGGTTATTTTTCTTCTTCGCGAAATGGACTGGTGGATAAAATTTATAGTTTCGAAAAACACCCTCCGCAATTGATCCTTGCTATGAAGGTGACGGATAGTAAATCCAAGGCACCTATTTCCAATGCAGAAGTAAAAGTATTTTCAAGGGGGAAATTGTTAAAAGGGTACAATACGAATTCTGTTGGCGGACTTAAGCTGGAACTGCATCCTGAACGAAATTATAAATTTACGATTGATCATCCTGACTATTACTTGATCAATTCGGAGGTGAGTACAGTTGGAATTAAATTTTCTGAAGTGTTGGATTACCCCATTGAACTCAGGAAAATTGTTTTAGATAAGCCGATAATTTGGCAAGGAATCAGTTTTAAAAGAAAACTTTCGAGTTGAAATTAACTTCAGGTGAAGCCATGCAGCGTTTGTTAACTTTGCTCAATGACAATCCACGATTGATAGTTGAGATTGGTTCGTATACTGATTCAAGAGGAAGTGATGCCGACAATAATTACTTGACTCAACAGCGTGCTGAATTAGTGGTTTCGTATTTGGTAAGTCAAGGTGTAAATGCCTCCCGATTAACAGCAAAAGGTTATGGCGAAACGAAATTGCTGAATCGTTGCGTGAATGGGCTTTTATGCATTGAAGAAGATCACGAGACAAATAATCGTGTTGAATTTACGATCAAAGGCATTACCAAAGACAGTAGTCTTCCATGATGAATGTTGCGATACCACTCGCCGAACGGATGCGTCCACTCGCGTTAAAGGATGTAGTTGGACAAAAGCATTTGACCGGTGATGAAGGCGTTTTAAATCGACTTTCTTCCAATAAAAATTTACCATCTATCATTTTTTGGGGTCCTCCCGGAACAGGAAAAACAACACTTTCTTCCATCTTAGCAAAGGATTTAGGCTTACCCATGTTTTCGTTGAGTGCTATTAATGCAGGCGTGAAAGATATTCGTGATGTAATAGCAAGTGCAAAGGAAAAAGGAAAGTCGGTTTTGTTCATTGATGAGATTCATCGTTTCAATAAATCGCAGCAGGATTCATTATTAGCTGCTGTGGAGCAAGGAACCATCATCTTGATTGGTGCCACCACCGAGAACCCGTCATTCGAAGTAATTCGCCCGTTATTATCGAGGAGTCAGGTATATATCCTAGAAACCTTGCGTGAAGAAGATTTAGATATGTTGGTAGAGCGAGCGTTGTTGAATGATGAATATTTAAAAAAACGAAAAGTAGAGATTAGGGAGAAAACTGCTTTATATGGTCTCAGCGGTGGTGATGCACGCAAGCTTTTAAATTTATTAGAACTCGTTATCAATTTCACCAACGTTGATCCTGTCATCATTTCTGATGACATGGTGATGCGCATTGCCCAACAACGAATTGCAGCATACGATAAAGGCGGTGAACAACATTACGATATCATTTCAGCATTCATTAAATCCATTCGCGGCTCTGATCCCAATGCGGCGCTGTATTGGTTGGCTCGAATGGTAGATGGAGGAGAAGATCCCAAATTTATTGCAAGGAGAATGGTGGTGTTGGCCTCTGAAGATATCGGAAATGCCAACCCCAATGCCTTGCTGATTGCGTTAGCTTGTTTTCAAGCTGTGGAAATGATTGGCTATCCCGAATGTACCATCAACTTAGCTCATGCCGTTACATATTTGGCAACATCTGCAAAAAGTAATGCTAGTTATATGGCATTAAAGAGTGCTCAGAAGGCTGTAAAGGAACATGGCGACGCACCCGTTCCCTTGCACTTGAGAAATGCGCCTACAAAGCTCATGAAGGACTTAGATTACGGTACCGGATACCGTTATGCCCACGATTTCGAAATGAATTTTTCGAAACAAGAGTATTTGCCCGATCGATTGAAGGGAATGAAGTTTTACGAGCCAAGTGATAATGCACGAGAAAAGGAAATTCGCAACTTTCTGAAGTTGCGTTGGGAAGATAAGTATAATTATTAATGTTGATTTAGGTTATTAACCATTGCAATTGTGATTCCATCTACCATGATTAAAAAAGATAATGTTTCTCTTCAGACTTACAATACATTTGGAATTGATGTAAACGCCGATCGCTTGTTCATCATCGAAACGGTGGATGAACTTCGTGAAATTTTGCAAGATGAATCGTTAAAAGAGGAATCGAAATTGATTTTAGGAGGCGGGAGTAATATTTTATTTACACAACCCGTGAAAGGAGTTGTGTTGTTGAATCGATTGAAGGGCATTGAAATTTTGAAAGAAGACGATGAATCAATTTTTGTAAAAGTAGGTGCTGGAGAAGTATGGCATCAATTTGTAATGTGGGCGGTAGAGAAGGGATTTGGGGGCATTGAAAATTTGAGCTTGATTCCAGGAAGTGTAGGAGCAGGGCCCATGCAAAATATTGGAGCGTATGGTATGGAGCTAAAAGATAGTTTTTACGAATTGGAAGCCATTAATTTATCTACTCTTGAAATTCAAAAATTCTCGGCCGCCGATTGCAAATTCGGATATCGTGAAAGCGTTTTTAAAAATGAATTGAAGAATCAATACTTTATTACTTCGGTTTCTTTCCGACTCACAAAGCATCCCCAATTAAACACGAGTTACGGAGCCATCTCCCAAGAATTAACTTCCCGCGGAGTAATTTTTCCCACTGTAAAAGATGTGAGCAAAGCCGTCATTAACATCCGTCAAAGCAAATTGCCCGATACTAAGATATTAGGCAACTCCGGAAGTTTCTTCAAAAATCCAGAAGTTAGCAAGGAGCAATACGAAGCCATAAAAGAAAATCATCCTAACGTTGTCGCCTAGCCGACATCCAACGGCAACATGAAACTGGCGGCTGGCTGGTTGATTGAACAATGTGGTTGGAAAGGAAAAATCGTTGGGAATACCGGCTCGCATAAAGATCAGGCATTGGTTTTAGTTAACTACGGCGGAGCAACAGGGTCGGAAGTCTACCAGTTAGCAATAGACATCAAAAAAAGCGTTTTTGAAAAGTATGGGGTGGAGATTAATCCGGAGGTAAATATTTATTAGTTACGAATTAGTTTGAAGGTTGGAAGAAATTGTTGATCGCATCATATTTAAGCTTCTAGCTGCTAGCTTCTAGCTGCATTGTTAAAGCCTAATCCCGATAGCTATCGGGAACGTTGACTGGTAAATAGCCAACAGGAACTACATGATTGTATAAATCTAACTTAATAACTAATGAGCCAAATATCTTACCCATTCGGCTCTTTTTTTTGTTATATTTGAGCCGAATAATTCGTTTAATCGGCTCATGAAATATAATTGGCAACAGTCAGATTGGCCTAAGTTCAGCTACAATCTTAAGAGTACTCAAGTTGAGGATGCATTAGCTTCATTTAATGAAGAAATAGCTCATATTGCTGGCATGCTAAAGGCAATGTCTGATAAACTGCAAATGGATGCCATGCTCCAGTTAATGGTAGCAGAGGCAATGAAGACTTCAGAAATCGAAGGTGAATATTTAAGTAGACCCGATGTGCTTTCTTCAATACGTAACAATCTGGGGCTAAATCACAAAATCAGAAAACGTTAAAGATAAAAGAGCTCAAGGCATAGGGCAATTGATGGTTGCCGTGCGAAATACATTTGAATCTCCTTTGACCGAAGAAATATTGTTTGAATGGAATGGGATGCTATTGCAATCGAACCAAAAGATAGAAACAGGTGCATGGCGAAAACATAAAGAACCTATGCAAGTTGTTTCAGGTACACTTGGTAAGGAAAAGATACACTTTGAAGCTCCGCCCTCCTCCGACGTCCCTAAGCAGATGAAAGGATTTATAAAATGGTTCAATGATACTGCTCCAGGCAAAAAATTGGAGATAAAAAGTGCACCATTGCGTTCTGCTATTGCACATTTGTATTTTGAATCAATTCATCCGTTTGAAGATGGCAATGGCAGGGTTGGGGGGGCAATAGCTGAAAACACATTATCCCAGACTATTGGGCGGCCTGTTGTACTTAGTTTGTCTCAAACAATAGAAAAAAGAAAGAAACAATACTATCAAGCTCTTGAAAGAGCACAGCGAAGCAATGAAATAACGTCTTGGATTGAATATTTTATTCAAACCGTACTTGATGCACAAATACAAGCTCGTCAGATGATTGAATTGACACTAACAAAAACCCGCTTCTTTGATCGCTATAAAGAAAACCTGAATGAGCGGCAAATAAAGGTGATAAGAAAAATGTTGGAGGCCGAACCTCAAGGTTTTAAAGGTGGTATGACGGCAAGAAAGTATATATCAATAACAAAGGTCTCAAAAGCAACTGCTACACGCGATCTTCAACAGCTTGCTGAAATGAATGTTCTGTTGCCACAAGGTGGTGGTCGCAGTATACATTACTCAATCAATATTTCTTAGTTTGTTGAACTTAATTTTCATTTTTTTAAAAAAAACGCTTTCCTAATTACTAGGAGCGTTAATATTTTAAATCCCGAGATATGTAATGATCATTTCGCAAAATTAAAGCAACAGCATCCTGACGTTGTAGCCTATCCGACACCCACCGGTAACATGAAAGTAGGAGCAGGTTGGATGATTGAGGAATGTGAATGGAAGGGAAAAGTAGTAGGACACACTGGCTCACACAAAGACCAAGCGTTGGTATTAGTTAACTACGGCGGAGCAACGGGTGCGGAAGTGTATCAATTAGCACTAGACATCAAGAAAAGCGTTTTTGAAAAGTTTGGTGTGCAGATTAATCCGGAGGTGAATATTTATTAAGTCAAATTCAATTCTCATCGAAGATGGGAAGGTAATTCCACTATCTATACGTAAAATTAAGTTTGAATTTTATAATTTATTTCTTTTGAATAAGGATGGTTTTTGTAAAATTGGAAGTGCTCCGAATCAAATTATGAAAAATTCGAACGATTATTTTTCTATCGATCCCTTAATTTCATGATCGGGAGTTCGTAATACTTGTAAATAATTTTTGAAACAACAATTACCCAAGCCCAATAAAGGAGATAAAGCAAGATGGATTCAACGGAATTTTTCGGAGGGAAATTATGCATGATGATTTCAGCACCAAGCGCTAAGTTCACCAAATACATAGAATAGGATATTTTACTTATTTCAGTAAAGAATGAGCGAATTCGAGCAGAATTTGTTTTGAGGTTAGCAGCAAAAGGTAAGAGGCATGCCGCTGCAACAGGAGTCAAAGACAAATTAATGATCTGCTTGTAAAAAGTATTGGAGTTAGAGGGGTAATTTACAAGGAATGTGATGAGAATTATACCTAGAATGAATAGATGGATTCTGAATTTGTCCCATAGTTCTAGATAATAAAACTTAACCCAAATTGCAAGAAGGCCCACCGATAAACTATCAAATCGACCTAAGACAATCTTCCGAAATCGAACGTCATACCAAAAGTTATCTATTGTTGGATCTAAATGATAAAGTCGGTAGGAAAGTGAAAAAATAAATAAAATTAATGAACTAAATAAAAATGCCTTTTTAACATTGTAAATTTTGAGGAGTATTAAAAAGATGATGGGAATAAAAATATAAAACCATTCTTCAACAGAAAGACTCCACGACTCCCAAAAGAAACCTGTAAACGGCGATGAAAAATTTTGCAGAAACAACAAAAATTTCCAATTAAAGTTTTCAATATTCTCATTGATAATTCCATAATATACCACGATAAAATTTAATCCCAATACCAAATAATAATTTGGTAGCGTTCGAAACCATCTTCTTTTCCAAAAGTGAATGAGATCTTTCACTTTAAATTGTTCAGCGGCGGTTGCTTGTTTTATTAAAATGCCACCTATCAAATACCCGCTTAAAACGAAAAACAAATCAACTCCATCTATCATTTTTATAAAAGGAAATTTTTCGAGACCGGCCAATTCTAAAATAGCTACACCATGAGTTAACACAACCAATATAATAGCGATGCTTCGAAATAAATCAAGACCAAAGATTCGCTCACTCATAGAGTGAGGCGGTTTTAACGAATCTTTTAAATTATTACTTAGCAATTTTATTGGTTTAAAATATTGGATGAAGAATTTTAGATGATATCATCTTTCATCATTATATATTTACTGTGATACTAAATGAATACTTTATTTAAGATTGAAAGATCCATTCGAAGATATGTAAACTATAATTAATAGAACGATCAGCGCCTTGTTTTCACGCTAAAATCCGACAATGAATTTTTTGAAATCTAAATGTGATGTATATTGATTTCATTTATAAATTTGAAATTTTCCATCTTTTTTCCGGTTGAAATTAGTGGCCATAAATTGAGTTTAATGTATTTATATTCAATACTATATATTTAAAGTTAAATTGATCTATCTTAGAAGATTTCAGTCCACAAATTCTATTCAAAGAATGAATTCAACTAAAAAATTGGGGGTAAAGGATTGATTTGATGATGGTAATTATTTGAGAATTCAAGCTTCAAGGGATTTTGAAATTGTGTATTTAGCCTTGCTTCGAATATTAGAAATAATAGTAGAATTTCAATGAATTAAAAAATGGCAACTTTATTTCGAAATAACTATTTTTGTATCATGAATTTCAAATTCTAAATGAATGAAAAAACTTCTCTTAAAATTTCTCTTCATAACTTTATTTTTAGTTTCATGTAAAAAGGAAGAATCAAAGGATGATACCAACATACCTCAAGTGAATTTGCCTGATTCAATAATGGCTTTAAATTCATCAACTTTAGTGACCAACTTAAATGGATTTAGTTTTGAAGCGGCATTTATAAATACAGAACCTATCGCATTTCCATTTTTGTGGTTGCAATACATCGATGACTACATGGATAGTACCCGCATTATTATGAATAATCAAAATGCTTTTCAGACAATTACCTACTATCTCTGTTCAAATCATGCGAATGGATTAGTGACGCGTTCTTTTGACCATGTTACATTTCCAAACAATCAAGTTAACACGATTAAAATTTCATTTAACCATCCACAGTTTTTAGTACAGTGGTATGTGCCTCCAACAGGTGAATTAACAACAGTAGGAAATGTCTTTGGTTTTAACACAAGTGTTTCAAAACTTTTACTGGGATGTTGCCTCAATATCAATATGAGTTTCTTGATCGTTTTTTAATCCGATATATTAGTGGAATTAGTTTATTTCCTTTCCAACATCAAAATTGGAATGATGAAGCACAGTTTGTAGCCACACAAGAATTAAGTGAACCAATTGCATGGGATCATTGGTATGACGAATCCTGGAGTACATGGCCGTATAATGTTCAATCAAACATGTACACTGGATTTGTTAATAGTAGTAACGATACTACTTATGTTGGATTAGCAAAAGGAACCACGAATTTAGATACATTGTATTTTCGTCAGGCTACTTACTCACAATTTATGGCAAGCTCAGCATCTGTCTATTTAGATAAATCAGGTGATACACTTTTTTTGGGATTAATCAACAATATTCCTGGTTCGAGTAACAGAGAAGTCAGTTTATACAAATATGAAATTGCAAATGCGCAATTGGTTCCGCTTTATGAAAAGCAACCGCTCGCTAGTTCTTTCCAATTAACTAAGTTTAATAAAGGTCGCTTTTACGGAAATTTAACTTCCACCAGTATTCAATTTATTGATAAAACAGGTGCCTTTAATACAATCACCTTGCCTTCGAGTGCATATGGTGCCGGAGTTAAATTTGGAAGAAACAAGCTCTACCATATTATGAGTGATGGAAATATTCCTAGAGTAGAGGTGTATTCGTTGCCAATTTGAGTACGGCTACCATTTTTTCATTGGGTATTTTTGAGGTATTTTGATTAAAGCAATTTTTAGTAGTTAACCTGTCGGCTTTTAAATACTCCCATCAAGTTACAATGCTATATGCCCTTAAATTTTGAGGAAACAAAGCACATTTCTAAGTTGAACTAGACAGATATTGATTAATAAATTTTTTCTAAATCCCATATAATTTATTCATTTGTAATCTATTAATAAAAATAATAGTTGCGAGACTTGGAGTTGTGGCTGGATTTCTTAACTTTGCACCCCCGCTAAGGGGAAATATTAAATTAGACTGTTCTTTAACAAAAAATATATTGCGGGGTGGAGCAGAGGTAGCTCGTTGGGCTCATAACCCAAAGGTCATAGGTTCGAGTCCTATCCCCGCTACAGAGAGAAAAGGCTACCATTTGGTAGCCTTTCTCATTTACAGGTACAACATAGGTACAACAAATTAACTTTTTTTAAAGCAATTTTTAGGTAACTTTGGTTTCGAATCGAATCAAAATGGAAATAATTTGTCTTGAAGAAGAAGCTTTTTATGCCTTAATTGAGAAAGTTGTATCTCAATTGAAGGAAAAACATCAGATAAAGGTTGATAAATGGGTTTCATCAACGGAGGCAATGTCTATTCTCCGAATTAAAAGCAAAACGACTCTTCAAAAACTAAGAGATGAAGGCAAAATTAGATTTAGTCAGCCTGAAAAGAAAATTATCCTTTACGATTCAGATTCTTTAATTAAATTTTAGAGGAAAATTCACAAGACACATTTTAACCTATGGATACTGACGAACTTTTTACTAAAGGATTTAATTTTGGATATATTCTAGCAAAATTCAATCCCGAATTAACGAAAAAAATAACACAGCACTCAAACAGCACTAGTAACTTTGCTAAAGGTCTTGTGTGGGGTAAAAAGGAATTTGAAAAAGAGATTGTTACTAGCCGAGCAAGTGAAATAGATAAAGCGAGAGCCAATAAAAGAGATATAGGTAAAGGTAGAAGTTTATTCGAAAAGTAAGGATGGAATTCTTAGAAAGGAAGTACCTGTAATTATACACCTTCTCCTTCATCTAATTGCCCAGCTTTCCAAAAATAGACAAAATCAGTAGGAAACAAAATTAAGAAAGGCCTATCCCGTAACAGTATTTTCTTAAAAATATTGAATTTCATTTATGTACAGTCGTATAAGAAGTATAAAAATCCAATTACAACCTTAGAATATAAGCCAGTTGACTTGCGGAAATTAAAAGAGGCAGTGGGGAAATTTCATCCTTTGGGCGATCTTCTTTAATTAATTAGGTATAGATGTAAAATAGTTAATCCCAAATTAATTAGTTATTAAAAATGTTTTACATTTAGTTTTCTTAGAGCTTCGGGCACTGCTGGAACACCAACGCGACCAATATAACTTAAATATTTTTGCCTTAATTGTTGAATAAAAGGTGAGTTTAATTTACATATTCTCTTTTTTGAAATAATTTTAGAATAAGGAATATGTAAAATAGAATTACTAAAATCTATAAGCGCTGGATGATCATTTGTAATCATATTAAACGGAAAAGATGGTAAGAAAAATAGTTTTTCTTTTGGTTGATTAAACCAACCTTCCATATCCATTCGTTGGCTTGTTTTGAGCACTTGGGTTGCTGTATTGTTTTTAAGTGATTTAGTCACATAGTTATCAAAATCTTTCGTGTTAAATTTTAAGATACTGAAATTTTGTCTGCTTTCCCTAATAACTTTTTAATATCGCATTCAGGAGTTATTAAGATGCCAAATTCTGTTTTAGACCTATTTAAAGAAAAAATATCGCCAGTCATAATAGGAACATCTTTAAAATCAAAAGATTTTAAATCAGTATAATAAATTTTTGAAATAAAATTGCTATTCCATCAGTACTTAAATGATCAGGTGGATTATCAACTAAATCTTGAATTGAACGAAGTAAGTTTTGGTCAGTAATAAGTTTTTCTAGAAGAAGAGACTGGAGTAAGCTGACAACTTCAATTTCAGGATTTACTTCGTTTTTAGCACTTTTATACAGTTCAATTATCCAATTTGGGTTCGCCTTACTTAGTTGGGAAAAAACTTGTTGTACTGATTGATTTATTGCATTACTCCATGTCAACGGAACAGTTTGATTGTGGTTTTTTGTTTGCCAATCTGTAATGTCTTTTTTAATCTTATTGTAGTTTTTGCTTAATCTTTGAGCAGGTGTACCTGATGAATTTTTCTTTTAAATACAATTCTTTTATCAAATCTTTTTTTTGTACTTATCTTTATAGTGATTTGCTATAATTCCATTTGAAAAAACGTAAACTAATGAATAAAAGTCAGACTTGTCTAAGATTACACTTGCATATTTAGTTCCGCTGATTCCATGAATGTTCTCTTTGAATTCCCAATCCAATATTATTGCTGAAAATGTCCCAATAGAATTTATAGCCTTTATTGCTAAACCTATTGAATTTACAGCTAAAACAGGAAATTCATTAGCTAGTTTTAGATAAAGCTTGTTTTCAGAAGTTCCTGACTCAAAGACTTTATCATCAGCAAATAAAATTACACCTTCCATTATTTTATTTTATCGTTTGGAAATAGAATTCGGAAATTAGCTCCTTTTAAAGTTTTCGTTTTTTCATTTTGAACTAATTCAATTGTCCCGTCCATTCTGTCTAAAATTTCTTTAACTATATATAGTCCAAGACCCCGACCTCTTTCTTTTGGTTTTGTAGTATAAAATTCCATGAAAACAAGTTCTGCCAAATCTAGCTTAATGCCAACTCCATTATCAGCAAATAAGAGTTCGTTGTTGTTTCCATCAATTCTTATTACTATCTGATTTTCTTTTGGGTTTCCTTTTTCATGTAACCAGTAAATAGCATTGTCCATTAAATTGATAAGCATTTGAAGAATTAAACCAATGCTAGTCTTTATTTTTATGTCTTTTATTGTTTCAATTTTTACTTTTATGTTATAAGATTCAAGCTCAACTTTAAAATATCGTAATAATTTTTTTGTAACTTCTTCAATGCTTACTAAGGTATCATTTCGTTTAGAAACTCTGAATAAAGGTTGAATTATTTGAAGTTGGTCATACAGATAGAATGTGTTTTCTTCAAAATCTGTCAGTAACAATATTAAATCCTTTTAGGAATATTCTCATTATTAGCTAGTCTATATTTTAAATCTTTTAGGTTTAAACTCATTTTTCAATTAAAGAAAGGGCATCGTGAGATGCCTTTCAACTGCTAAACCTAGACCAGCCAAATCCTCATATATATTAGTTCTACGATTCAGTTCACTTAAATAAGCATTAGTAGAGTCAAGATATTTTTTAGCAGCCTCCTGAGTGGCTACATCTTTTATTTTTTCAAGCTTCTGAGAGGGTGAGTGGTAAGTAACTGAAAGAGACTTTTTAAAAACATCTAAAGGTTGTTGCTTCTTTTTTTGATGCTTACCTTTATCAATATCAGATTCATGTTTCATTATTTGAATCGACGCTATTAATAGTGCTTTGAAATCTTCATAAGCACCATCAATATCCATGAGCCCTTCACGATTTGTAGCGTCTTTCAATCTAGTGTTTTCATCGTGAGTAATAAAGATAAACCCAATCAAATCATTGTAACTAAAAAATTCACCTGCCCGATACTCAGCTCTTTTCTTGCTGATTTCTAACCAATCTATTTCTTTGTTGCCATATGGAGTATACTCTAATTCCATCTCTAAAAAGATACACACTATTGTCTTTAATGAATTCTAACTCATTTTTTTTATTTTTCCACTTTGCTTTATCTGATAAATCGAACCCATATAAAATAAATTTAAATGAACCGACTTTAGGGTCGTGAGTTTTTACCTTCACATTTTTGGTCGTTTCAGTATAGAATCTTTTGTTTATAGTATATAATTTTTCATTAAGATCATTTGCGATTAAATTAATAGTTTCGTTCTTAACTCTACCACTATCTATTTTGCTTATGTACTGATATTTTAAAACACCTTTTTCATCAATGTTGCTAATAAATTTAAATGGTGCTTCTAAACATATAGTTTCAAATGTAATTGTAGATGACGGGTTTTTAAAAAAGTGTTATTCAAAATATTTTGATTTTAAAATCAGTTACTAGCTTTTGTTTTAGATCAAGTAAATTCCTGTCTTCAGTTGGTATAATTGGAGGATAAGATTTGAAAAAGATTTTTTCTAATAATATTAAATCATTACTCGTCCAATTATCTCTTATGTTCTTAATGTGAATGATAGTGCCTGAAGCTTTTTTGAGTTTTTTTGAAGTTGCATTTACAAACCATTTGTTTTTTATCTGGTCCAAAAATTTGTAATTAGCATCAATTTCTTCCTGTGTAGTAAATAAATCTAGTTGATTTCCTTTATCGTACTCTGTAAAATCTAAAATTAATTGAGCCTCTTTTTGATTCAATGCTTTAGTGTGGATTTCAATATAATCCCCAAGCTTATGAATTGCAAATCTTCCGATGCCTTTCTCCCCTTGCATCAAGCGATTTTTTTGTAAAACGAAGCTTGCCCTTTTTATTATTAAACTTATTAGGTGTAGCCGGTCTTAGCCATACTTTTTGTATCGTTTCGATTGTCATACCTGAACCATCATCTTCAATTTCGATATATGGTTTTTTGCTTTCAGGAATGTTTTTTTTATTGTAATTCTCGAAGTTGTGAAATCTTACTTGCACATCCTCTGCATCGGCATCATAAGAATTTTTACGATTTCATTAACTGCAACTATCTTATTTGTGATTAATTGGTCACCTAAAATGGTTATTAATCTTGCATATGGTTTAAAAATATCTTCTCCTGAGTTAGCCATTTTATAATACAGGTTTTTTTGCTATTACTACAAACTCATAACTATAAACTTTTCTATGTTTTTATTACTCGAAAATTTGCCATTTTCATCACGATAGGGGTCAAAATCTTTTGAGCTAATCTTTCTTTTAAATATATCTATTTCATTAAATGAATTTTCAAACATGCACTTTGTTAAATACTTTGCATTATTAATATAAGCTTTTTTATAGGTAGTATTTCCTATTACAAAACAGCAAACCCGCCAGGTTTAATGATAGAATAAGATTTTTTAACAACATTTTTATATCTAAAAGTATTTAATCACTGACTTTGGATTTCCTGCTTTAGCTTTTTTTCAATAATTCATAAGTACTCTTTGCTAATGGATCTAAACTATCAATATCACTTTGTTTTATCTGTTTATGGTATAAGCTACCTATTGTCCCATCTCTTAAATCACGAAAATCATTTGCATAACCAAGCCATAATGTTGACAATTGATGAAGGTCTGCATATTCGTATGACGTGACGTAAGGAGGACTAGTAATAAGCATATCAACAAGTGGTTTAGATGGTCTTATCCGTAGAAAATTTTTGTTGATAATTACAGCTTTAGGCTCATGCTTTATTTTGAGGTTAGATTCTAAAACCGCTTTATGCATCATTCTTTATTGACCTTTAAATGTATTCAATACAGGATAGTCTTTCTTCTGTTTGTCAATAGTAGGTTTAATTGATTTTGTGAGCCATTTTGAAGAACGTTTTAAAATATTTGAAAAGGCCACAAAAAAGAAATTTCTATATTTTCCTTTGGGAACTTTCTTTTTGATAGCCGTAAGTAGTCGGTATAAGTCTTCAGTTTGTTGTATTTTAAACCAATAATGAATTCTTTCGTTTTGCATTATCTTAATTGGTACTTTAACAGCAGAAGATTCAAAAAAATCTATTATCTGATTGTAATATTTATTTAAAAGTTCTTCTTTATATTTTTCTCTTTTTACCTTGGCAATTAGTGTTGCTACAGGATTTATATCACAACCCCAAAACTCTTTGTCGTTCTTTTTGCTTCAAAAGCAGTTGTACCACAGCCACAAAAGATATCACCAATCGAATGAATTGCGACTCTCTTTTTAGAGGCGTATTCAAGTGATTTAGAAATGAGAAAAGAAGGAAATTTAGCAGGATAGACATGTATTTTATGCATTTTAAGCTCCGTTTTCTTCTGACTATTCCAAGAAGACATTTCAGGGAATCTTAATAAACTGATTATCAATATTATCTAAATTTATTCTCATGTTTTTAACTCGCTGTTTAGTAGTAAAAATACATCCTTTTTAGTGATTTAGGACTTTTAAGAGATAATTTAATACTTTTTAGCATCAATAATATTTAAACCGAATAAGCTAAATTAGAACTTTGTAAAAATCAACTAAATTTTTCTCTGTAATAATTTACCTTAAAATCGTAAACAGGGGTTCGGGAATTATTATATAAATGTTTATTAGAAAGATATATTTTTGATTTAGAAAGTCCTGTATTTGAAGTGCCTGATGGTGAATAAAGGGCACTTAGTTTTATAGGTCTTCCAAAATGTTTTTTATCAATTATTACCTCACGCGTTTGGCGAATTTTTGTAGTAATTTTTTCTTCGAGAATATCAACATAGAATAACTTGAACGCGTTATTTTGGCCAAAACCACTCGTGCATAAAATTTCATTTATACTTGATTTTTTAATTTGTTCAATCAAGTCATAATTTAATTCAAGTGGTATTAAATCTTCGTCAAGAGCAGTAGGATTTTTTCTTTCGCATTCAATAATTGTGTCACTAATGCTTATCTTGTTTTTATCGAGAAAGTCAATTATTTTTTCTAACGTGATAGGGTTTCCTAAAATACAAGGAAAAGCACTATTCAAAATATTCCAAATACTCATTACGTTTCCATAGTAAAATGGAAGAATAAAATCCTTATGATTATTAGGATGAATTGTTCCTAATATTAGTTTTTCGCTTTTCGCTGAAATTGGATACTTGAATATATATTGGTGTGTTGTTTTCATTAATGTTAGTTTCATTGGGAAGAGATACATTTACAAATTTGGCATACATCTAAAATGGAAATCAAACTGTAACAAATCATACCTCAGGTGTCCATAAAAATTTGGATCTTCAATAAGATCCCAGTCAAAATTGAATTAGCTATAACTTCACTTAAAGCTTTATATGGAAAGTGCTTTTTCTATCGTGTCCTCATCGAATGGTAAAAAAAACGCCACAAAATCGGTTGTTAAAATCATACTTTAGATGTAATTTCAAATTTCGTTGTAATGAAAGTTCTTTTCTTCTTTCATGAAAGTCCTTCATGAATTCGATTGCTTTTGTTATATATGAATCCGAAGGGTAAGTTAAATTAATTTTCTCTATAAATCCACTGTAATTAATATTTATTTCATTATCGTTAAACTTTGAAAATCTAATATTTTATAATCGTCATCAATTCTTTCAATTTCATATCTAAAACACTGTCACGATTTACGAAATAGACTGTTCCACCATTCGTTTTCCGGTTGCTTTGATTTTGCTCTTTTATAAACTTGAATGAATTTTTTAGAAGCTACTAATGATTTTTGAATTATTTCTTCTTTTGAAAAATCAAGAGCCCAATTTTTCTCAAAATACCAATCATCTAATGCTTTAATTCCATAAAGTAAAATTTCATCTCCAACTATCGAGCAGTAACTTTTAGATCCATTAAGCTGAAATATTTTATCTGACAGTCTACAATCTTTATAAGACTTTACGACTTTTTTAATGGTTACAAAAGCATCGGTAACCAGTAAAATTCCTGTGGGTGTATTCCCTGTAATAATGACACTCATGTTTGAATCAATTTATTGCAATTAATACAATATTAGTATTTTATTAATAATTATTCATTGGGAGCAAATCTTTTGTCGTAGTTTACTATTCTTGAAAAAACATCGGTAACCCCTAATTTATTAAATTATAGGGTAATAGCCCTTGTGTACTAATAAATAATTATCATCACCATTCAATTGAGCAATTCTTCAATAATTATTCACTTTTCTTTATATCTCGATCGAATTAGGTTCATACAATGCCTTTCAATTACTAATTAAAAATCTCCTGTTTCTATAGCTTCATTAACGATATCAGATAACTCAATTACCTCATCATATACCTTATTCCAGAATAGCTCCTTATCACATTCTCAATAGGGAGTAATTAAGCCATTTGTGGCTATTTTTAGAGTTAATCTGGTGATTCAATTTGTGGAGCTTTGGGGTCACCCCATGCGACACTTGTTGCAAAAAAGCATTATTCACCTTGTAAATACAGGGTATTTTAGTGGTTCGACAATTTTCAAAATCAAACACTACTCCTTGTGGAAAGTTGAACCTTTGTAATTTTAGCTTTATCTGATAAGGAGATTTTAACCAAAGTGTTCCTGGACTTTCAAAGTAGTCATTTAGGCAAGTTAATGCTTGATCAAAGCAAACTTGACTCCTCTTTGGACTAGTATAGATTCTTTCTCCAATTCAAAAATTCGATTATCTAATACTGCCACTTGTTCTTTGTAATCCACATCTGAAATTACATCTTTGAGATTCTTAAGTATTAGCTTTTCCTTTAACTCCTTTAGTTCATTAAGTTTTTTTTCGTTTTCATTTTTTCTTATACTACTTTCATTCTGTTTCTTTATAACATTGACTGCGATTGCAAACTTCAAGGTATTCAAATCTGAAGGCAATATTTTATATTTATCAAGGAATTGGGAAAACATATATTCTAATTGCTCTTTTCTGAATGTGATATGCTTTTTCCTAAACCAATAGTAAGAGTGCTTCTTTATTCTCCCTTTCACCATGCACCTACTAAGGATCACCATTTTCATGACGAATATGATTTCGTAATGGAAAATCTGGATTCTGTATATTGTATGTATAACCTCTCTTTCTTCGATTTATAAGAATTTTTTTGCACTAAGTCAAATAATTCAGGTTGGACAATTGCTTTAAAATTTGACTTCTGATTTTTCATCACCCATTTTAATTCTACCTGCATAAGTTTCATTTTTAAGCATCCGATAAAATTGACTTTTACATATAGGCTTATCCTTATTATTGGTTAATTTGTCCTTCAAATAACTTCTTATTTGTTCTATTGTATTTACTCCGCGAACAATTTCCTTAAAGGCATAGAGAACAAACTGAGCTTTTTTATTTTGAACTAGATTAGATCTTCCATTGATAGTGCTGATTATCATAGCCAATTGGAGCACCCCAAACATATCTTCCTTCACGAACTGCTTCCTTCATTCCTTCAATAGTTCTTTCAAGTCCTCCATCATTATCAAACTGAGCAATATTTGAAATAATTCCTCCATAAATCTTCCAGTTGGGGTGTCATCCAAAATGCTCAGTCGCTGATTTTACTTCAACACCATACTTTTCAAGAGAATTCTTAGATTTCCATAGTCATCCTTATTTCTTGAAAGCCTATCAATCTTGTAGAAAACAACAGCATTAATCTGGTTTTTTCTTAAGGTACAGAATTTAAGCATTTTATTTAACTCTGTTCTATCAGCAGTTTTTTGCACTTTCACCCTTCTCAATAAAAATATGCTCAACTTCGTAACCATTATTTTGTGCATACTCCCTGCAAATTCTCTCTTGTGAAGTTAGACTAGTACCTTCTTCCACTTGCCTACCTGTAGATACTCTACAATAAATCACCGCTCTCTTTATTTGTGTGTTTTCATTTGTTTTCATTGAGATTATAAAAAGCTAACTCTACTAATATTTCGGCCAGAGAAAATAATTCTTGGTTGTATTGAGATTTAGGAGGAAAAAGTTCATTGGGAAAATCTGAAATCGAAAGTCCCGCAGATGCTAAAAGTTCTGAAAGCTCTTTTCGATTTATTTTAATTCCATCCCACTTTTGAGGTAATACAGTATTCATAAAAAGTATAGCAGATTTCTAAAAATCATACATCTTTATTTTCTCAATTAATCAGAAATAAAATAAGACAGGAAAAGAGCTACAAATAGCTCTTTTTCCTGTCTATTTCGATATCAATAAAAACAATACAATTTCTGAATGAGCACCGATGAAAACGAAATCACACCAATAGGCACAACAGATTGGCGAAATACAAAACACCATTTGGTATAAAGGATAAGGACAGACTAGGTCATTTTATGTAATTGGAAAACAGGAGTAGGAAAAAGCACGTTACTTCAAAACATGGCTATTTCTGATATCCAAAAAGGAAAAGGATTAGCTTTGTTAGATCCACACGGAGATATTGCAGAAGATATACTAAACTATATTCCAAATGAAAGACTGGAACAAGTAATCTATTTTAATCCAAGTGATATTGAACATCCATAGGATTCAATCCACTATTTAATGTATCAGAAAACTTTCATCATCTAGTTGCATCAGGAGTAATCTCAACATTTAAAAGATTTGGTCTGAGAGTTTGGGGTCCAAGAATGGAACACATTCTTCGCTTTTGTCTTCTCACCCTACTTCAATATCCATCTGCCACCCTTCTACACATTCAACCACTCTTAACAAACAGAGAATTCCGAATGCATGTTCTGTCTAACATTAAGACAACATACATCCTAGAATTCTGGCACAATGAATTTGAAAAATTCTCTCCTTCACTAAGAGCAGAAGCAGTTTTCTCCAATACTTAATAAGGTTGGACTCTTTCAAACTAGTAATCCTCTTCGAAGTGTGGTTGGACAAAGTGAATCCACCTTAGATATATCTGAACTTATGGAAAAGGATATATTCTAATTGCTAACCTCTCAAAGGGGCAACTTGGAGAAGAGGTATCTTCAATGATTGGAAGTATGATTGTAACCTCAATTCAGTTATCTGCACTTTCAAGATCCACTAAACCAGAAATAGCCCGAAAACCGTTTTATCTGTATGTAGATGAGGTGCATTCTTTCGTGAGCCTATCCTTTGCGGATATCCTATCAGAAGCACGTAAATACGCTCTAGGGCTGTTTATGGCACATCAATTCATAGATCAGCTAAGGAAAGATTAGATTGGCAATTTTTGGTAATGTAGGGACAATCGTATCTTTTAGGATTGGAGCGGAAGACGCAAAATACTTAGCACAAGAATTCTTTCCTGAATTTGATGAATCAGATTTAGTTCATCTTCCACGCTATTCAATGTATTTAAAACTGATGATTGATGGAACCACATCAAAACCATTTAGTGCAGTTTCCAATTCTTTAAACACAAAGAGAACAAATTTGAAAGATGAAGTTATAAAATATTCAAGAAATAATTTTCGTGTAAAACAAAAAAACATTATCAATCGAAGACTTTTATTCAAAAATACCGATACACAACAAGATTTATTTTCCACATAAAGGTTATCACAATAATATCCACTTATAGCTCTTTTTCCTCTCTCGTACATTTCATCATAAATTATAACGTTTAAGTATGAGTGAAGAAAAAAAGTACATTTCAAATAAATTAAGAAGATACAGAAGACTGTCTGGATACAAACAAAGAGAGGTTGCAAAACTGTTAGGCTTAAAATCTGCTACAAGACTTACCAAATGGGAAAAGGGGAAAATCTTTTCCAAGTGTTCCTAATTTATTAAAAACTAAGTGCGCTTTATTCCACTCTTGCAAACGATTTCTATTTTGAATTATATCAATGTTACAAAAAAGAATTAACTAAACAACAAGTTCGATTTAAAAAGAAAAAGAAATGAAAATGTACATTATTTACACAACTAAAGAAGTGTTAGCACATCCAAGATGCTTTATACATGAGTATGGCTAATACTGAAAAAGAGATTGCACGCGAAGACAGTGATTATTTCAGCACACTGTCTGAGTTATGCAATCCCTATATCTTTTTCAGTACATCAATTTTTGCTTAATGCCTTATGCTTGATCACTTAAGACTATAGCAAATGAAATGGAATTAGTACAGACATATTGTGGAAATCATAGAACTGTTTTAGAAACAGGTGTGTTTACTAAACCTTTGAATTGATTCTACTTTAAAAGAAAAGCGTAACGTATAACGGCGATAGATTTCTTTAAAGAAATCTTAATCGTCGATACGGAACTATAATCTGCTGAAAAATTAAATATCAAAACCATGACAAATGAAATTGAAAACTTACTCGCTAAAGAAATCGCTGAATCTTTGAATGATCAGAAGTCCTTACCCCTCTACCAACAAATGACAAACAAATATTCGCCAGTATTTCTTCGAGAAAAGCTAAGAGAGGCACTCTCCGTGCCTCCAGAGAAAGTACGGAAGAACAGAGGAGCACTCTTCACATGGATGGTGAAAAACCATGCCAAGTATCAAGAGTTCCATTCTAGGGATTAGTCTAGGAACAAGAATGGTAGGGGTGGCAGTATTGTGCCAAGGTGAACTAGTGGAATGGAAGGTGCTTCCATTTAAAGGAAAATGGGCCATCGAAAAGCAAAACGAAATCATTGATTCCATCATAGAAATATTAAGCGAATATAAAGTATTAAAAATAGCAATGAAAAAGATTTGTCCGATAAGAGCGTCACTTCCACTCTTAGAATTGGAAAGAACTTTTATTGACTGGTGTATAGAGAATTACTATCGTCCAAAGCAATTCACCATAGAACAGATTCGAACCTTTCAAGAAAATAACTCACATAAACTTGAAGAAGAATTGAACTATGAATACAACAGACAACAACAAATCAATACTCCATACTACGCTAAAGTATTTGAAGCTGTGACCTTAGCACAAATGGGAAATGATGCATCTAAAATGCTTCATACAAAAAAGAGCTAGAAATAGCTCTTTTTCCTGTCTTATATGTTTTGAGAAGCTTTTGTATAGTAATTACAAATGTTCATTAAAAACTAAAAATCATGAAAGAAACAACCAACACTAAGCGTGATGTCTACGCAATTGTAACAGACAAAATCATTGAAATGTTAGATAAGGGAAAGATCCCCTGGAGACAGCCCTGGACAAAATCAGGTGAGCCTTCTAACCTAATTTCAAAAAAGCCATATCGAGGCATAAACATTATGCTTCTAGCATCTCTAGGTTATGCCCAAAACTACTTCTTAAGCGAGAAACAAGCTATAGAATTAGGTGCAACTATCAAAGAAAATGAGAAACCTCATTTAGTGGTTTTCTGGAATTGGCAAGACAAAGAGGCCAAAGAGGGAGAAGAGAAGAAAAATTGCCCTTCTTCGCTATTATATGGTCTATAACGTGTCTCAATGTATTGGAATACCATCTGAGCGTATCCCAGAGACAAATCGCCCTGTAGACCCTATAGAGCTTGCAGACAAGATAGTGGAGAACATGCCAAACCCACCTGAAATCTCACATGAATATACAGGTGCATTCTATGATCCAATTGAAGACCTAATTAACATTCCCTACATCAATTCATTTGATGATAAGGAAAGTTATTATTCCGTGTTATTCCATGAACTTGTACATAGTACTGGTCACGGAATGAGGTTGGCTCGAAAAGGAATCACTGAGAAAATTGTATTTGGATCTGAGCAGTATTCCCAAGAGGAGATAATTGCTGAGTTAGGAGCTTGCTATTTGAAGAACCATTCTGGAATTGAAACGGAACCAACAAAGAACAATGCAGCATATATTCAAAACTGGTTAAAGGTTCTCAAGAACGATAGGAAGTTCATAGTGTATGCAAGTAGTTTTGCTCAGAAGGCGGTGGATTATGTTTTAAATGTAGAGTGGGAAACAAAGGATCTAGAATCGAGTAATGATTCAAATGATACATTACCATTATCTACTCAAACTGAAACAAAAAAGAAAGCTCGCAAGAAATCAGACACCGTTTAAAACTAACTCAAATGAGAAGTTGTATTGATTGTGGAGATGTGATTGTTGGAAGAAGTGATAAAAAATTCTGTTCTGGACATTGTAGAAGTGCCTTTTACTATGATAAATTTGAAGTGATTCACCTATCACACGGACAATTGTATCGAAGCTTCATAGAAACCGAAGAATTTTGTTAGATACTTTCATTAAACAAAATCAACTTCAATTTCTGAAATGACAGTACTAGGATTTAGCTTCAAGTATTCAACACACCAAGAATGCACTATTGAGAGTGTGGTTTATTATTGTTTTGATGTTGGCTATTGCATTTTAAATGAAGAAGTAGTTGTGATCAGAAAGCCAACAGATCAGTAAACACCACAGGCGGTTCCATTATCGAACCGCTTTTTTTATTTTGGCTCACAGGATAACTCATTCTCACCTGTTACGCAGAGCTACACATAACCGATTCATTTTGTGTCAAGGTTGGCTGTCTAAATATTTTTTGCCACTTGTCTTGACCTTGACTCGCAAAAGAATTGGCATAACTTACGTGGCAGGTGAGAGAGGGTTATTGATTTTGTTTGGTGTTTGTAATCATTTACCTTTTAGTGTCAAACCAAGCGTCTTCAAATTTTATTGGATGTCTATTAATTTCGTCAATTAATTCTTTTAATTCTTCTGTGTATTCTGTTTCGCTAAACTTCGCTTCAATTTCAGAATGTATTAACCGTAAAGAACACCCTAAGTAATTTATGTGTTTCTTTAATTCCTTCATTCTGTCTTCTGTTATTTCAGAATTTTGTCCATGAATCAAATGATCAGCTTGGTAAGTGTCCCTATGTAATAAATATTTATTATTTATTGATTTTACAAACCCAAGTGATAGTGCAACTTTTTCTGACGATTTAAAATTTGTATCGCTAATTTGAAACTTGTCTATTGAAATTTTTTGTTCTTCTCTGTCTTGAAACAGATGAAACAAAATTGTTTTCTTCATTGCATTAGTCAAGAAACCTTGTCCTCGATATTTCTTGTCAATGAACCAATGTAGGTCTTGCCCCATATCAAGAACTGCACCAACATAAATTCCTTCTTCATTTGTAATAAAGTAAAATTTAAAAGGTCCATCAGGACAAGTATTTTCGTCTATAATTTTTGGTTCCGTAGCCCAAACTTTTGCGATATAAACATTTTCTGATAATGGTCTTAAATGTATAAGTCCAGCAGTTTTCTTTTTATTAAGTTTGTTAATTAATGACTTTATAAATTTTTCTGTCATTTTCTGTCTGTGCATTTGTCCAATGTAAATATTTTCGGTGTCTCGCTGTGTGGTAAAGGGTTTGCATCTGTAATTTTTTATGAGTGATGAAAATGCAAATGCTTCGCCTAATACTAAAGCTTGTTGCTGTTTAAGGCTTGTCAACAGGTCAATTTGGCTTTTGTCGTCATATTCTATGGTGTTTCTGATAAATTCTAAATCTCTGCTATTTGTTATTTTGTGAACTATATAAGAGAATTGCATTGCGAAATTACTGTGTTTGAAACTTCAGAAGGTCGTTGAGTTGAAACCATAAGATTTACTCCAAATTTTCGTCCTTCTCTTGCTAATTTGTCGATGTAATAGTTGTTGATTTGGTCAGTTGATGTTGTCGAAATATATCTGTGAGCCTCCTCCAAAACCAATAAAATGTTATCTTTTGCCTATGGGCTGGATTTGATTTGTAGTTAAAGATGCTTTTGCTAATCATATAAACCAACAAAGCTAAAATATCATTTGCAACTCTTAGGGATAGAATCAAAACGGTTTCTGTTTCTGAATTCAAAAATGTTTCAATTGTGTTTCCTGTTTTATTGAACACGGCTTTAAATCTTTCATCAGATGAGAAATGTTTAATTCTCATTATGATGTGTTTCAAAAAGCCTATTGTGAAATTGTCACGATTCCCATTCCTGTCAACTGGAACTGCATTTTCAATTTCAACTTGAAGCTGTGCAAAATCATAATAAATTTTGTCATCAACATTTTTTGAGCCTTTGAGTTTTTCAACCGCACTTTTTAAATAGGGAATTACGTTTGGTGAATCTTCTTTTAGTAGTTGAGTTAATTCATAAAAACTTAAATCCTTGTGAGATAATTCTAAGTCGGTGTAATCTTTTAAAACCACCCAAGCTGGTTTGCCTTTCTCATCATTGAAAATTCCAGAATATTCTTCGTTGGAATCAATTATGATTGTTTTTAAGTGTTTATTTGTTGCATTTTGTAATCTTCCTTTGTCAAGATAAATGCCCTGCAAAATTGATGTAACAGTGCAAGACTTTCCACTTCCTGTATTGCCGAAAACTGCACAATGTTTTCCAAACAAGATGTTTGGATCAGCGTTTATATTTACTTGGTTAAAATATATGTCGCTACCTACTTGCAAGGTTGCCGAATCTGCTTTGATTGTTGAATTATAAATGGATTCAAGTTGTTTTTCTTCAACTGTGAATACATCAGAATCTAACGTAGGGAAATAGTCAACTCCTCTTTTAAATGTATTGTTGATTGGGTTAAAAGTGCCTATTAGCCTAATTTTAGAAATTATCACATTCGCTTTGGGAGAAAACAAAACTTCTCTTTCTTTTGACGGCTCTAATTGTTCAAAGATTATTCCGATAGCATTTTGCGAATTGAATAGTGGAATCGAAACATAACTGTTTAACATACCTACAATGTGTAAGCCATTGCCAGATGAATTGGGGTTTAGAAAAATATCCTTGTCGTGTATTATTTCTAAATATCTATTCGTAATACGATAAACTGCTCCAATTTTAAATGCCATTGTTTTTACTTTGTTAGTTCTTTAAGGGTGTCAATGATTGTTTCCTTTGGTGGGATAAAGGAATTTAGTGGAATTAAATGTTTACAACATTTGTAAAGTCTAAACAATGCACCCTCAAATATTATTATCCGATTATCACTAACACTTCTACTTTTTAGCGTCTGCAAAAACAATGGGCTTTTATCATCTATTAAGCCGAAGGAATGAATAATGAGTGTAAGATTTGGATTGTAAAAAGTCCTGTTCTGATTATGTCGTTATGTGTTCGTCAATAAATGAGTGTCCAATTGCAACCAATGTGTTTTTGAGTTTCGGTTAAGCATTTTGAAAAGTTTCTAAACAGTTCACTATACGGCAAATCAAGTGAGTATGACTTTTTAGTTTGAATTGGATAAATCATAAGTGAATCAAAAGAAAATTCCGACTTTTTTGAAGTGTCGGAAACTTGAATTTCTTTTAGATTATACAAGTCATTTTATACTTTCAGCGTATTGCCAAGA
>JADJPB010000014.1 GCA_016713445.1 Bacteroidota bacterium
GAATATTCTTTGATACTTTCATTGTGCATGTTCATGGTCCAGTTAATAATGTCCTACTTGAATATTCAACCCACTTTATAGATGATGATAATTCTATTTCTTCAGGAAATTCTAATGGTTTAGTTGAGCCTGGGAAGTGATCGAAATAGATGTCGAACTTTTAATAATTCATTTGGTGATGCACATAATGTGCAAGTTTACCTAAGTGTGAATGATCCTGATATTACAATTACAGATTTCGATAGAGGCTATGGAGATATACTAGCTGGCAATTTCGAATCTAGCCCTGATTTTGACTTTGAAGTAAGTTCAAATTGCCCCGATAAAGATGTTGAATTTACACTCTAATTTTTTCTGATGAAGGATCATGGGTAGATCAATTTCTTTTGCATATATATGGATCGACTGTTGGAATTAATGAATTTCAAAAAGATAGTCTTTTAATATATCCAAATCCCATTAAATCAAATTCTGAACTTACCATTTTTAATACAACGAAGATTAAGTCGATTGCCTTGTTAAGCATAGATGGTAAAGCAATCATGGAGTTTTCGCCTAAAGAGGAAAATTCGGAAATAAAATTCCCGCTTGTAATTACAACAGGTGTTTACGTTTAAGGATAAAAACAGGTCGTGATTCATTAATCTATAGGAAATTAATTGTAGATTGAGTTATTTGCTAAACTTTTGTTATTAGTTTGACATCATTAAATGAAAAGAACGCAATCTATTTCGGTGGCGTTCTTTTCATTTTGTAGAATTTCACTTTTCAAAATAACTTAAAATTCTACTTTTTCTATGCGGTTGAATTCTAGTAATGAATTCCATTTTTGCAATCCGTAACAATTGAGCTTTTTTGAATATCAAAATAGTTAAGTATTTTTCTTTTTAGAAACCGGGTATTTCCTAGAAATTATTTTCCTTCTGTGTTTTTCCAATTAGGTTGAACATTTTTATATATACAATTACCAAAAAAAAATATACCGATCCACCCGGGGTGGTCCCCTATAGAGCTGCAAGCTTTAATTTTTTAAATTTTAAGTTGTTGAGTATTTAAACATTTGTAAATAGTACTTCCAACTTCATTGAACTTATTTGTATATCGGTAAAAAAGCCGAAAAATTAAATATTGTTCACCTGGATTTATCTGGTACTATTCTGGGGTTGTAATTGTAAAAATTATAAACCGAACATGTTGTTGTTTATTATTCAGCAAAAACATTTGCCCGAAATTTTTCGAGTACTAACTTCAATAATTATAGGAGGATTTTAAAACTTGTAACTTATTTTTTGAAAACCACGTTTAAAGCTAAAAGGGCAGTCGAAATCTAGACAAACCCTATATATACGTAATTCATTGCACTAATGTTACACTAATCCAAAAATAAATAAAAATCATAGGTAAAACAAGTATTGAGTGGACTGATGCCACGTGGAATCCTACAACAGGATGCAACAAAGTCAGTGCAGGCTGCAAATTCTACTATGCCGAAGTAATGTCCAAGAGACTAAAAGGGATGGGTCAGAAAAAGTACAAAGATGGATTTGCATTGATAATGCATCGAGATTCATTAGGAGACCCATACAAATGGCGTAAACCTCGAATTGTCTTTGTAAACAGTATGAGCGACCTATTTCATGAAGATGTTCCTCTATCATTCATCAAAGATGTCTTCAAAGTGATGAATGAAACACCATCACACTCTTATCAAGTATTAACCAAGCGTGCATCTCGCCTTGCTAGGTGAGTAAAGACTTTGGACAAGTAATATTTGGATGGGGGTCTCGGTGGAGGACGAGAAAGTCACTACTCGGATTGATTTACTTCGAGAATGTGGTGCGATGATTAAGTTTCTATCCTGTGAACCATTAATTGGTCCTCTTAGCAATTTAAATTTAATGGGAGTCGATTGGGTGATTGTGGGTGGCGAAAGTGGTCATCAACCAAGGAAAATGAATCTTGAATGGGTAGAAGACATCCAGCAGCAATGCAAGAAAGCAAGAGTGGCGTTTTTCTTCAAGCAATGGGGTGGTCGGCAAAAGAAAAAGAATGGAAGACTCTTAAATGGAAAGGAGTATAATGAAATGCCTCCATATTCCAAGTAAACTAATTGAGTGCTTATTTAAGCCGTCTAATTAGGCACTCAAATCTCGTATCTAAAATAGCCCAATTTTATTATTATCTCCATTGAGGTAAACAAGCCTACGCACGAGATAAACTTGGAGTTTGAAAAAAAATTCTCAACCAATGAGATCTGAAATATTTAAAAAAATTCTCAAAAAAAATTCTCAAAAAATTCTCCAAAAAATTCTCAAAAAATTCTCAAAAATTATGAAAAAATTAAACCATATAGAATCTGTTGACAGCCTTATATTTGCAGTATTACTTAATAGTGGAGTAACAATAAATAATTTCCGGCTAATTGGTGAACCTTTGAAAGGGACAGCTCAGCCTTTTTCCAAAAGAATATTATTCTCTTCAGGATTGAATGAATGGATTTTTAGTAATGATAAAATGAAGTTTGATGAATGTATTCAATATTCAAAGAAAGAAATCCAAGATTTTAATGAGTTTTATTGGGTGGATAAGGAGTTGCTCAGAGTAGTAAAAAAATTGTTAAAATCCATAGGTTATAATTCTGGTTTATTTCAAGTTGTTATTATCATAATGTACTTTCGAAATTCCAGAAAGTTATTGAAGTTGCCAAATAATAATTTAAAAAGAGAACATTCTGTAGCGAGATTATTGGAGTTATTGTATAAGGAGGAAACCTGCAATAAAAATTCATTGATTATTAAATCGAATAATTTAACGTTGTTCGAAAAGTTTGATAATGAAACTTTAAAAAGAGCTCAACGAATTATTTTTTTTTGAAAAGAATACAAGAAGGCGTTTATATGTGATTGGCGAATTAGCTGTGCTTGCGTTTGGAAAGAGTACTAAATATGTTAATGCTAATTGTATTGAAGATTTTCACTATCAAAATTTACGAAAGTATATCTAGAATTCTAATTTATATTTTATAATTGGTTGTAAGTTGCATGATTTTATAATTAACGTTTACTACCAAAATTATTTTCTTTTGGTCTGTACTTTTGTAAAAAATAAAATTATGCAGGACGAAAACAAAAACAAAGGTGGTAGAATCGCAAAGAAAAATTCAGAATACTACGGAAAACAAACATTAAGAGACTCCAATACTAGGTTGGCAAAATTAGAGTTCGGCAGTCTTGCGGTTGATTGCATACAAGCAGCAACAGAGAGAATTGCTCAATCGGATTTTTTTCTTTTCGCTCTGAGTAAAGTGAATCTTAAGAGAATTGCAACAGAGGATAATATTCCAAGTGAAGATTTCATTAAAGTCATCGAGTATTGTGTAAATGAGCTGGAAATGTTCGATAGCGTTTTATTTGCAAATGGATTTCTTTTTTTCAGTGGAATTTGTTCGAAATTTTGAGAGGGCAGAGCTTATTTAGGCATCGAAAATATGGCATTGGCCACATACTTAATTCGGCTTAACTTTTATCGTGCAGGACATCCTCCATTAACGGCAGAAGATCAATTGGAAATAATTGCATGTGGAGGTGGAGCTACTAACTTAAATTCCTTAAAAGGGAAGTACAAATTCAATAAATGAAAATGTTGGAACCGGAATTATTCCTAATCCAAATGTAATAAAAGATATGACCGAGGATGACGAATTGCCATTTTGAAAACCAAGTAAATGAAAATAGGTCTGCAGGGTATATCGTATACAAGGTGAAACTATCACCTACGTATATGACCATTGTTCAGGCCAAGCGACAAGCCACCGTTTCATTTTATCCAAACATTCAAAAAGGGAAAGGTGAGTTATTCTACCTATATGCTAGAATAATTTATATGAGAAGAAAGGCGGAATTCTCATTGGGGTGTTGATTTCTTTGGATGAGTGGGATCTAGGTAAAGGGACAATTAATTAATAAAAAGAAAAATATGAATACACATAAACAAATGAATAAGTTCGAGTCAGAAGTATTTGCTATTCTCGAGGATAGAATAGCTAGAAATCTACCTGTTTCAACCAGAGATTATTAAACGAATTAAGAATGGAGATATGGCACTTGATTCACCAGAAGGGAGCTATTTACATGTTGATTCCATTTGTTGAATCCCAGATTATTAATCTGGAAAAAAACAAGTCAGAATACTCTCACCAAACTGTTGGTCATTATAAAACACTTAAAGGGCACATAATAGAAAATGTTGCAAATTGGAGGAGTTTCCGATATTCCAATTCATACATTAGATTCTGCATTTATTCAAAATTTTGATGAACATCTTTTAACATGGATTAACCCCAAGCTTGGACGTGCTATGAATCGAAACAGTGCGAACAAAAACCATAGCAAATTTAAGGCTATTCTATCTATTGCAATGCGAAAAAAGTTGATTAATTCGCATCCTTATGAAAGTTTTAAGTTGAAGAGAATTAAGCCACATTCAGATTTCTTGATAGACCAAGAAATCATGAAAATTACTTCGTTTCGCTTTGATAATTTATCATTAGAAATTACACGTGATTACCTGCTCTTCTCTTTATGGGCTGGTGGACTTCGAATGTCAGATTTAAAGGAGCTTAAGACTCATAATATTTTTGAAGAAGATGGATTCTATTTCCTCCATATAGCAGGACAAGAGAAAACTGAAAACAGTGTCCATACTCCATTACTTCCGTGTGCTGTTGCAATTTATAAGAAGTATAAGAAATATCAGGATGAAACTGGCTTTATACTTCCTCGATTGACACAGCAAAAACTAAATGAATATTTGAAAACCGTGGGAGACCTTGCCGGTGTGCACAAAAAGATGACGCATAAAATAGCACGTCACAGTTTTGGAACTTCAATCTGCTCAAGAAACGGTGTTCCTCGCCATATTACTGCTACTTGGATGGGTCATGTTGTTCAAAAGCGTACTACGGATATTTATGCACAGGTAACTAGAGAGGAAGCCTTGTTTTGGTTGCGCAAGTTGTATGTAATTTACAACAGACCTGAATTTGTTTAAACTTTAATCAACAAAAAACACAGTATGAGCCGATGCTATCATTTATGGAATCCAATTCAATTGGATATCATAATTAAAAATACAGATTTGTCGCCAATATTTTTACCTAAAGGTTACAATTGTATCTGTTTGTTCGATAATAATAACAATCAATGCTTAATCAATGAGTCAGTTGTTTATGCATGTAATATAGATATCAGAACGATTACTGTTATAAATCTTAATTTTCGTGGTAGATCAAGTGAGTTAGATATCTTGATGGAATTACACACCAAGTGGGGAATATTATTTTATGATGATACACTTGCAGAATGTTGTTTTCATGAATCTAGGTCAATAAATATAAATGACATCACGGAATGGATGGCAGATTATATGGGTATCGAATTGCAAAATGATGAATAATTGGAACAACTAGGTTACCACATTTTATTTTGATGGGCTCAATAAAATATGGTCATAAACGAGTACACTAATCACTTATAAGTGTCATTTTTGGATTCATTTTCCATAAAGATCGAACTATAATAAAGGTGAAACATTTTACTCTGTAGGTGAAACAAAAGGTGAAACAAATGGGGTTATTTTATAAAAATCATCGAAAAGTACAAAATGAAGAAAGCCTGCTAATCAAGAAGATAGCAGGCTTTACTTTGGGGATATACCCTTCCGAGGTCGCGAGCAGATTCGAACTGCTGTACAAGGTTTTGCAGACCTCTGCCTAACCGCTCGGCCACGCGACCAATTGAGCGGGTGCAAACATAGTGAATTATGTTTTTTCCAGCCCTATGATTTGGATTCTTTCTGCTAAACGAAGTGTTGTACTTTTGGTTGCACTTGAGTATCAAATTTCTGCACTTTAACCTAATAATTGTCAGAAAATGATGATTTTTAAAGGAATACACAAAAGTTTGTTGTATTTTAGCTACTCAAATATTTTAGGTTATGAAGAACAAAGCCATTGCAGGTTACCATATGCTGATGATACTTTCCGCTGTCGATGAACAGTTTAACCGGAAGGAAGATTTGGTGATCCGCGATTATATTATTGAGAATTTTCCGCCTAAAACGAATTTGGATGCCGAAATGGAGATTTTAAGTCGAATGGATGCTTCCGATTACCCGATCCATTTTAATAATGCAATGAATGATTTTTATATGGATTCTAATGCTGATGAACGTTCCCATTTATCGATTTTGATTAGCAAAGCTGGTGGTCGCCGATAAGACCATCACCCCTAAAGAGAATCTTTACCTGAAATGAACTTTACCACGCCTGGGAAGAAAATTATCATTCTTCGTAATAATTTTAAATTCAATTTTTCTAGCTTCTAGCTTCTAGCTTTCAGCTTCTAGCCTAGCTGCTAGCTTTTACTCCTAGCTTCCAGCTTCTGCTTCTAGCTTTTGATTTTTAGCTTTTAGCTAGCTTCTAGCTTCCATCTTCTAGCTGAAAAAAAAGAAACCCCGAATTTTTTGCGTCCGAGGTTCCTATTATTATTTGAATTTTATTTTACTTTCCTACCATCTGCAGGAATGAATTTTAATTGAAAGCATTGAATCCAGTTACATCCATACCCGTAATTAATAAATGGATATCATGCGTTCCTTCATAAGTAATTACACTTTCTAAATTCATCATGTGACGCATAATCGGATATTCACCGCTGATGCCCATACCTCCTAACATTTGACGCGCTTCACGTGCAATTTGTAATGCCATGTTCACATTGTTGCGCTTTGCCATGGAGATTTGTCCGGGAGTTGCACGGTTCTCTTTTCAAAACACCTAAACGCCATGTCAATAATTGCGCCTTGGTGATTTCAGTAATCATCTCCGCTAATTTTTTCTGTTGTTAACTGGAATGCACCAATGGGTTTTCCAAATTGAATGCGCCTCCTGAGAATAACGAAGAGCGGTATCGTAGCAATCCATCGCAGCACTAATCGCTCCCCATGCAATACCATAGCGAGCAGAATTTAAACATCCCAACGGACCTTTTAATCCTTTTACATTTGGAAAAATATTTGACTTGGGAACTTTTACATTATCGAAAACTAATTCGCCCGTCGCACTTGCACGCAATGACCATTTATTATGCGTTTCAGGAGTAGAAAATCCTTCCATGCCACGCTCAACCACCATTCCGCGAATATTACCTTCTTCGTCTTTTCCCCATACTACGGCGATGTCGGCGAAAGGAGCATTGCTGATCCACATCTTTGCACCATTCAGAATATAATGATCGCCTGCATCTTTGATGTTCGTTAACATGCCCGATGGATTGGATCCATGATTTGGCCTCTGTTAATCCAAAGCAACCCATCATTTCTCCAGTAGCAAGCTTCGGTAAATATTTTTTACGCTGCTCTTCTGATCCATACGTGTAAATGGGATACATCACGAGTGAACTTTGTACAGAAGCCGTAGATCTCACACCCGAATCGCCACGCTCAATTTCTTGCATGATGAGTCCGTAAGAGATTTGATCCATGCCACCGCCGCCGTATTCTGCAGGGATGTACGGACCGAAAGCACCAATACCTGCCAATCCTTTTATAATTTGTGTGGGGAACTCAGCACGCTGAGCGTAATCTTCAATGATAGGCGATACATCGCGCTTTACCCACTCACGAACCGAGTCACGTACGAGACGATGTTCTTCAGTTAAGTAGCTCATCCATGAGGTAATAATCATGGCCTTGGAAACGATCTTTTGACATAATACAGTTTTGCTTTTCCCCTTTTGATGGGATTCTTGTTGGGTCGCAAAAATAATAAAAACGAAGCTTAGAAAGAGGTCAAAGCTTCTGCAGTATTGATTATCTGAGGAATGTGGTTTTTAGAACGTTCGTTTTAAATCGGGTTTTATGAAAAGAAAGGCCTTACGGGGCCTTTGAAAAGGGTACTGTTTACTCCATTAAACAAGTAATCGTTATATAATCATCCGAAATTTGTATTGGATAATTTCCAGATTTTAATTCAACTCCGTAAGCAAATCCGAGTTTTCTGCTTACCTCGGTAGGTAGAGTGATTCCTGCTGGAATGGGAAATTGTGTGAGTCTTAGTAATTCTCGTTCTATGTCTTCATGAATAGTAGACCTGATTAAATGAAATTGTATGTTGGCGCGTTCTGAAGTGATTGCTGCTTCTACGGTGCGGAAATTAAAATTAGGAGGTACAAAACATAATCCAAATCCACCTTCACAATTGCTAGCGTATGAGGCAATGTCAAAATGGAATGTCCATGTGAATTTGAATCGTTCTGATTGTGCAGAACAAATTTGAATGCTGAAGATAAGGTAGAGTGAAAGTAGAATGATTTTTTTCATGATTATTTGTTTTAAGAATGATTTGGCAAATAGTTTTCTAAAAAGGATTTTTAAATTTTGCTGAATTGATTTTTACAAAAAGGCCTTACGGGGCCTGAGTGCAATTTATTCAATTGCACAAGTAATGGTAATGTAATCATCAGAAATTTCGATAGGATAGCGTCCTGGAAGTATAGTTACTTCTCTCATCATTCCAATTTTATTTGCTATATCCATGGGAAGAGGAGTTTCTTCTTCAATGTGGAATTGATGTAGATGAAGCAGTTCATTTTCTAAAGTTTCATGCATGGTGCTTCTCTCTAAATGAAATTGAATTTGATTTTCTTTAGTGGTAATTCCGGCATTAACTTGCCTGAAGTTGTAATCTACCGTGACGCAAATATTCAATCCTCCATCACAATCTTTTCGGGGAGATGCAATTTTAATTTTGTATGTAGGCTTTGGTCGATCAGCTTGTGCAACACAAGTAAGAGAAAAGCTAAAGCAGAAAAAGGAGTTGTAGTAAAATAATTTTTTTCATGAGTTTGGTTTTGAGGTTGATTAATTTTATCGATTTAATTTTCTGCTCTTTCAGATTGAGCAAAAATATTATCGTTGTTGATGTAAATAATTCTGTAAGGCTCTGGGCACATCTTTAAATTTTCAAGTAAAATTTTATGTAGTCGCTTGCTATCTTTTTCATGAAGCGATTCCAGATGAATACTACGGTATAGGGTTCGGTTTTTCCAATTTTGTGTTTCTCATGATTCTTGAATGGAGAGGCATGATTAATCAATCGGTCGAAACTTAATAATGAGTCCAAGGGTGCTGCTGTTTTAGGAGGGAATGCTGCAAACTTGTTTTCAATGTTCCAATTCAAATGGGGAAATCCAGGTGCATAACAGTTTATAAACCAAGATTCTTGAAATTGGTTATGTCCATAATAAATCGCTTGTACAGCTTGAAAGTGATTTTTCTTTTGCTCGCGAAAATGAAGCGTATCATTTATTTCTAAAAAATGCATATAGTTAGTATCAATTAAGTACGCTTGATCAGTAGGTGCCTTCATTTTTTTTAAATACCGAGCATGAAGTTTCTCATTCATTATTTTAGGTTTTTTAATTCCCATTGCTGTTTTGGCCAAGAAAGCACAACTGCTAATATTAAGGCTAAAGAAAATTGTGAGTGTAATGACAAGAAGTTTGTTAATGTAGTTATGCATAGATTTTTTAACTTTTTAAGAAGCCGGTAAGTGGTTCATTGCTTACCGGCTCAGGGTTGTTGTTATTGTTATTGGAAGATAGCGTTAAGCATGACCGTTCCTAATCGATTTCTCGATTTGTCGAGACGGTATTCGCCTTTGCGAATGGTAACTCTACTAAAGCCTAGTTGTTCGGCAATTTCTTGAGGTAGTATTTTGTCTTCGTATACATAAAAGGTGTTTTCGTTTTCTTCGGCAGGTGAATTATCAGTTATGATATTCAGCTGAAGTTGACCTCGAATAGTTTGCACTTCAGCGATTCCTTCTCCCGTTCCGATAGTCTTTGAACTGCTGAAGAAACGAATGCATAATCCTTTCTCGCCATCACAGCCATCTCCGTTGGCTGCAGGCTTGGATCGTGTACAAAATACGAATCGAATTCTTTCTGCATTTTGTGCGTATGATTCAAGTGAGAGGAAGGCAAAGATTCCAAGAATGAAAATTATTTTTTTGAAGTTGATGGATAGAGGTGTTTTCATGGTTGTTTTTTTATTAAAGGTTTTTATAGAAAATATTTTTGTGAAACGTTTAGGCACGTCGAAGCCGTTTCATAATACTGTCATGACAGATTACAAACATTTAAAGAAGTATCAGGTGCTCGGCACCTAATTCCTTCTTGCTAATACAGTATTCATTTTTCTGAGCATCGTTGGCAGTTTTTACATAAGGGTTTAGTTGTCCCTGCCGTTGTCGCTATTCGCTATCTATAAAAATCTCTCTTCACAAAATGCTTAATTCGAAAACAAATGTAGACTAAGTTTTAGACTTTCCAAATTTATTTCATCAAAGAAATGAACAGGATAATGTTAATTGGAAAATTCAAGGTTGTTTTTTTCGTTTCTCTAGAGGAAAGTGTAGTGAGATACAGTTTTCTCTTGTGAACTTTAGTGCTCTCTAGTGCCTCGTATGTTTGTTTCGTAAATAATGCCAGAAGTAAAGTGCAAACAAGAAGTAAGAAACATGAATGCAGAAAAATTGAACCTGCTTGCTGCAGGCAGGCGCGGATAAAAAGGATAAATCGGATTAACGCAGATTTATTTAAGTCAAAACAAAAGACTTTGTGTTCACAAGATATCTCAAGTGATCTCTTGTGACCTCTGGTGTCTCTAGTGTTAAAAAAGTCATTTCTAATTATTGAAATTAATATTACTCGAAATGAAAACTGATTATATCCAAATTAATGTCCTAGACTCTCCTCTCGCGAGACTTCGCGACCTCTCCAAAGAGAGGGGGGTTGGAATACAATTTTTCTCTAGTGCACTTTTGTGACCTTTTGTGCCTCCAGTGTTTAAATAAGTCATTATGAATATCGATATCATTAATTTCAACTACAATTTCTTTGCAATAAGTATAGTATGTATTTCTTGTTTTGAATTTGTATCTCCATAATTGACATGTAATATATGAGTAGTTTCAAATCCAGCATCATTAATCCCTTTTGTCAACACAGCTAATTCATGATAATAAAAATAGGTGCGATCACCCGTGCTGCTCGTTTTAAATCCCGAAAATGAAGGATCTCCTTCTACAAAACTTAAATAGAGAATTCCGTTTTTGTTTAATAGTGTTGAAGCGTCTAAAATTAATTGAGCGCTTTCTTCAGTGTTTAAAAATGGCAAGCAAAAGCCAACCATTATTCCATCGTATTTATTATTTAAACTTGAAATGTTTTTAGCATCCCTTACCTCAAATGTAGCGGTTGGAACATTTTTCTTCGCTAACTCTATCATGTTGGCTGCGAAGTCAATTCCATGAATAATAAAATCCTCACGTAATGTTACAAGATGTTTGGTGATATTTCCAGGCCCGCACCCAATTTCTAATATCCAAGCATTTGGTTGTTCGATCGCCGAAGAAAACAAAACATAACTTTCGTTATACAAATCTAAATCCATGAATTTTTCATGAGAAAGTTGTGCGACTTTATGCCAGGTGCTTAGCGTTTCTTCGTGATGAGACATAATTTAAATATTCAATTTATGGAATATTTGAAAAAAAGGCGAATTTTACCTAAACTTATAATTATGAAATTGATGTGTCAATTATAAAATTTAAAATCGAATTGTGTAGTACTCTCGCGAAGCCACGCGACCAACCCTGCAGCACGTCCTTCGTCCGGCAGCAGGGCGAAGCATCTAAAATCCAACATCATTGCAGCTTCACTTCCGTTACCTGAATTACTTCCTTCGTAACTGTATTTGTTAAAATAGCGACCAGGTGAACTTTATTGGCAACAACATCGGCTGGAGCTAAAGAAGCAGAATAACTTTTAATAAGTGAGTCACCCGCCGTTATAACGCCAAGGTCTTCGCCCAACATTCCATTAAAGGATCCACGTAGAACGTGATTATGAACATAAGTTGAATCATTAATTGATCCATCTTTTTGCCATTTAACTATATTGTCTTCCGAAAAATAAACCGCAAGATGTGCTCCATCGGTTAAGTCGCTTACTGCTTTTACTTTCACTTCAGCGGTCATAATATTGCTACCACTATTATACCCAGGTGTAATTTCTAATCCCGCTGTTGCAACAGCATTGGCCCACTGGTCTATTTTACTTTCCCATCCTGCCCAATCAAATACAAGTTGGTTGGAAGTGCCCGGATTTAACATGCGATTCACCATTCCTTTTGGGAAAGGTTGTCCGATCACATTGAAATCAGTTGCAATTTGTGTGGAGATTGAATTTCTGAAATCATACGTAAAAAAAGGTGCTCCTAATGGATATGGTGCAGCCCAGAAATCAGCATGCACTGCCAAGATGATGAGTCGTTCACCATATATTCCGTGAAGCCGAGAAGCTTCGCGATGTGCATTCGGACAGGCTTGACAAGTATGACCTGTGAAATCTTCCAGCAATACATTTTGAACTACCGTATCTCCACCAACGGGTCCAATTGTACCGGAGGATCCGTAAGGACCTTCAATTTTATCGCAGGCCGAAGTAATTGCTAATGCGAGTATGATGATCGTGAATTTGAAATTTTTCATGTGGTAATTTTATGCTTAGAATTCAAAGGTAAGGATATTGTTTTGTAATTGATATATTAGAATCGACTGGAAACAGTAAGCGAAACACCGTTGCTTGCTGGAACAAATCGGCAAACACCACCAACGCAGAGTAGTCCGGCTCGTTGACGAGCATACGACAGCCCGATTCGTGTTCCGTCTTTCACGAAATTAATGCTTCCATTGTAATAGTGAAACTGTTTTTTCTCGTCTTTATTGCCATAGTTCCATTCATCAAAGGCTGTGAATGTCCAATGTGGAGCAATATTAAATTCCACTAAAAACATCGCCCAATTTCCACGGTCTTGCTTTGTCATTAAATGTTCTACATCAAAGCGAAGACTTTTCGTTGAACTAAGCTTATAGGTGTATTCAATAACGCCCAAATGCGAGGTGACTTGTCGCTCATTTACTTTGCCTTCAATTTTTTCCCGATCGTAAATCTGGTATAAATAGCTAGCGATTATTTTGCTTGTTTTAGATATTTTTTTAGTGACTTCAAAGGTCACTTCCTGATAGAATCGATCCTCTCCAATAGCGAAAAACTCAGAAGTGGATCCTAAAGTGTCATCTAAGTTTCTTCGGTCAATATCACTCACCCCGGCGTAGTTCATCATGATAGTAGTACCATATTCTCCGCCAAGTGTGCTTTTTGGTTTAAAGGAATAGTAAATTTCTGATGATCCTCCCATCTCACCCAGCGGTTGTGTAGCGAAGGGATACAAAGTGGCTAATCGATAAGTTTGTTGACGATTTACTGCGGGTAAATAATTAATTTGTAATCGGGTTCCCGTTACGCCTCGATCGCTTCTGTAATCCATATTTGAAACTCGTTTTCCACTCAAGCGTATTCCGAGCCCTTTTTGAGTGTAAGTGAAGTTGGTGAATAAGGCTTCTCCATTATTATAAGTAAATAGATTAACCTGAGATGGATCATTAATTTTATAGGCGTATTCAGCATCGAATGCAAATTTACCATAGCGTAAATTTAATCTGCCCGCATAAGCTCCCACATTTTCTGGTAGGACAAGCGAAGGTTTGTCATCTTTCTGAAATTTACTTACAAAACTACCGCCTACGCCTATACGAAACTTAGAATTAGCAAACTGTTCAATGGCATCGTTGATTTGAATTTCTCCGTCTATACCTCTAACAATGTTTTCCGGATAGGTGAAAAAATCTCTTTGGCGTCCAATAATTCCTTTAAACGTAATTCCATTTTTCGGGCGCAAAACTACTTTTAATCCATCAAGAGAATTATCTAGTCCCAAATTCGGTTCCCAATAAGAACGAAATACTAATCCACTCCCAAACTGCTCGTAAAAATTACCTGCGGTTACGGTGATAAAGTCGGTTGAATAACTCACGTATCGGTTGGTGATTCCATTTCCTTTGAAGCTAGGATCAAATCCTAACAAGGTATTTAGGTAACTTTCATATCGAATTCCAGCGGAGAGATTACCATTGTTATAATTTAATACCATAAAACCATTGTTAAGGTATTTTTCTCTAACTTCTGGTGCTTCTATCGCTGAGTCGGCTTGATAATATTGGCCATTGGCTTCGAAGTAACCCGAAAAATTACTGGGTGCTAATCCTTGTTGACTATGTACTGCTGATGAAAATAGGAGGATAATCGCAATGCTTGAGAACTGACGAATTTTATGTAATGACATGAATTTCTTTTTGGATGAGCTAAAATAGATCAAATTTCTTAACTGTCTAAAATAACCGCATCGAATATTGTAGAATAAGTAACTTTAATTAAAGTTTGAAATAAAAAAGGGGACTCGGAGTCCCCTAGATTGAAATATTTTTTTACTTAGTAATTAGCTTTTTCAATTCTTCATACATTTTTTCATCATCACCAGGCGTATAAGTGTTTCTTTGCATTACAATTTTTCCGTTTCCGTCTATTAAAAAAGTGTGTGGTACATTGTTTACATTCATGGCTCTTCTGAAATCGGAATTTGGGTCTAATAAAACATCAAACTCCCATCCTTTTCCGGCAACAAACGGTGCAACGGAACTCATCGTTCTCGAATCGTCGATTGAAACTGCGTAAATTTTCACACCCGTTTCATTCTGCCAATCTGTATATACCTCATTCATGTCTTTTAATGAAGCTACACAAGGCTTACACCAAGTAGCCCAAAAATCAAGGATTATAGGTTTTCCTTCATTCTTGATTTCGGCTGTGTTGAAGGGCTTTCCGTCAATATCTTTAATGGTTACTGGGGCAATGTCTGTTTTGTTTTCTTGTGAGAAACCGATGGTGAGGATGAAAAAGGAAGCGACAAGAAGCATTAGTTTTTTCATAGAGGCTATATTTTGAAGTTCAAATGTACAGTTTTAATGGTGCTGGGGAAAGTAAAAGCGAATTGGATTCATGTTAGGCTCATCATGAAAACCGTGAAATGGTTTGGCTTTAATGCATAATTGGAATCAATAAAATAGTGTTAATTAATGCATTTGTAGCGCCGCATCGTATCTTAAGGTATTTAATAATAAGTGATTAGACAATTTATTTGAGATTGTTTGTTTTCGAGTATCTGTATTAAATGTTCTTGACTCTATGTGAGAAACGAAGAATTGCAATGAAATTGTCAGAATTAATAGATAGGCTTGCTTGGGAATGCGAAGATTTTAGTATCTTTAACGCTCCAAAGCTATTTATCTAAAATGCGTATGAAAAAAATTACTCTTATATTATTTACATCTTTCGTTATCGGTGGTCTAGGCAGTGCTATTGCACAAACCTTCACGTTGAGTAACGTTACTCCTACAATTGTTGCCAGTGATGTGTGGGGTTCTTATGATTCTCATGTTTCAATTTCAAATACTTCTAGTTCGCTTAAGCGAGTAAGAATTGAAAGAATAATTAATTATATCGCTCCTGGACAATTCGAATATTTTTGTTTCGGAACCACAAGTGGATTGTGTTATCCTCCTGGAACTCAATTGTCTAATGGTCAAGATACCATTTGGGGAAATTCAACAGATAATTCTTTGAAGGCAACGTTAAACCCAACAGGTGTATTTGGAGCCGCCTCTATCCACTTCCGAATTTTTGATACGGACAATCCTGCAGATTCAGTGGGTGTTGATTTGGCATGGGATATAACAACGTCGATCGGCGAAAATGATCAAGCTTACGGAATTTCTAAGCCAGTGCATAACCCTGCTGATGCTTTTACCATCTATAATTACAACTTGAAATCAACAGATAATTCTGATCGCCTTGTTGTATTTAATATGTTGGGAACTAAAATGAAAGCGATGGACATCCCTGGGAAATCAGGAGCCTTAATTTTAACTACTTCTGATTTGAAACCAGGAATGTATTTAGTTTCTTATATTTCTAATGGCAAAGTAAAAGATACAACTCGTTTAGTGGTAAATCACCGTTAATCACTTAAAATATATTGCAGGAAAAGGGACAATTGTCCCTTTTCTATTTTATAAGATTTTTATTTTTCGAATTGCAGAAAGTGTAAATGATAGAATTATAGGCGAGAATAGAACTCGACATTCTATAATTTCTGAGAGTAAAAAACGTTAAAAAGTAAGCAATGAACCAAGAAGCATTAGATTATCATTCTTCCGGTCGACCAGGGAAAATTGAAGTAATTCCAAGTAAGCCCTACAGTACGCAGCGTGATTTAGCATTGGCATATTCACCCGGCGTAGCAGATCCTTGTTTGGAGATTGAGAAAAATCCAGATGACGTTTATAAGTATACTGCCAAAGGAAATTTAGTGGCCGTAATTTCAAATGGTACTGCTGTTTTAGGGCTCGGAAATATAGGTCCTGAAGCTTCCAAGCCGGTAATGGAAGGAAAAGGGTTGCTTTTTAAAATCTTTTCAGACATTGATGTGTTCGATATTGAAATTAATCAAACGAATGTTGATGATTTTGTAAAAACAGTAAAAGCGATCTCGCCTACGTTTGGTGGGATTAATTTAGAAGATATTAAAGCACCCGAGTGTTTTGAAATAGAACGTCGATTAAAAGAGGAGTTGAAAATACCTGTGATGCACGATGATCAACATGGTACAGCTATTATTTCTGGAGCAGCCTTGATCAATGCACTTGAAATTTCTGGAAAGAAAATTGAAGATGTGCAAATCGTTGTGAACGGTGCCGGTGCCTCTGCTATTTCTTGTACTTCGCTGTTCGTTTCCTTAGGAGCTAAACTGGAGAACATAATTATGCTCGACAGCACAGGTGTGATTCGTCACGACCGTGATAATTTAGATGTACATAAAATCCGTTTTGCAACACGCAGAAATATTCATACGTTGGTGGAAGCATTGGTGAATGCAGATGTGTTCATCGGATTGTCAAAAGGAAATATCCTGAATGGAGATCATCTTCGGAGTATGGCCGATGATCCTATCGTTTTTGCGATGGCGAATCCTGATCCAGAAATTATGTATGACGATGCCATTGCTGCGCGTCCCGATATCATCATGGCCACTGGTCGTTCCGATTACCCAAACCAGGTGAATAATGTGATTGGATTCCCATTTATTTTTAGAGGCGCATTAGATGTGCGGGCAACGCAGATTAATGAAGCGATGAAGTTGGCTGCTGTGCATGCCATTGCTCAGTTGGCGAAAGAGCCAGTGCCAGAGTTGGTGAACTTAGCGTATAAAAAAGAATATCAGTTTTGGTAAAGATTATATCATCCCAAAACCACTAGATCCTCGTTTAATTCATATTGTAGCCCCGCAGTAGCTCGAGCAGCTATCGAATCAGGTGTGGCACAAAACCCATCACCGATTGGGAAAAGTATGAGAACGATTTGAAGAAACGTTTAGGTCTTGATAATAAATTGATTCGTGTAATTACGAATAAAGCCAAGCAAAATCCAAAGCGTGTGGTTTTGCAGATGCCGATACCTACAAAATTTTAAAGACGGCGCAAATCGTAAAGGAAGAAGGAATTGCGACGCCGATTTTATTGGGAAATAAAAAGAAAATTCAAGCGCTTATTGACGAGCATCAATTACGTCTTGACGATATTCAGGTCATCGATCCGCGCGAAGAAAGTCAGACTTTAGAAGAGTTTGGAAAATTGTTTTTCGAGAAAAGAATGCGTCGAGGTTTCACGCATTATGAGGCGAAGAAGATGATGCAGGAGCGCAATTATTATGGCGCTATGATGGTGGAGACTGGACAAGCCGATGCCCTTATTTCCGGATTAACCCGTAATTATGTAGATACCATCAAGCCTGCTTTACGTATCATCGGAACCGAAGCAAGTGTTGGAAAAGTTGCGGGGATGTATATCTTAATAACAAAGGATGGACCTATTTTCTTTGCAGATACCACCATCAACATTGATCCCACCACAGAGGATATTGTTGAAATTACATTGCTAACGGCGAAGGCTGTACGTCAATTTAATATTCAACCGAGAATAGCATTGTTGTCATATTCTAACTTTGGCTCATCAAATACCGAAAGTGCTTTGAAGATGCGTCACGCTGTAGAAATTTTGCATGCGAAGTATCCCGATTTATTAGTGGACGGAGAAATTCAAGCGAACATCGCTTTCAATCCACAAATGTTGAAAGATAATTATCCATTTAGCGATTTAGCTGAACAAGGAGCTAACACACTTATTTTCCCAAGCCTGGATGCAGGTAATATTGCTTACAAATTAATGCAGACCCGTGGCGGCGCAGAAGCCATCGGACCGATCATTCTCGGATTGAAGAAACCTGTTCACATCTTACAACTTGGCTCTTCCGTACGTGAAATTGTAAACATGGTTACCATTGCAGTGGTGGATGCGCAGTCAAGAGAGACAGAGCAAAAGAGCAATGCAAAATCGGAAGTGAGGCCTGAAAGTAAATCGGCGAAAGTGTAGATTGTATTTTTTTTTCTGAAATCAATAATTGGATTCATGAAAACAGTTGTACTTATTTTTTTTCTGATGTTGGGGTCGTGTATTTCTTCTTCAGCGCAAGTTGTAATTGATACGTTGGCTATCCAATCAGAATTGCACGCTATTTTTGAGCGCGATCAAAAAACACGTACCAGTGGCGATTCTGCAGCATTTATGCATTATATCGACAGTTGCAATTTAGTTCAAGTAAAATTATTACTGGATAAATACGGATGGATGGGCAGAAGCATGATTGGCGACAAGGCGAACAGTGCTTTGTTTTTAGTTATCCAACACGCCGACTTAGAAACGCAGTTAATGTATTTTCCTTTACTTCAAAAATCAGCAGAAATTGGCGAATCGAAATTTAGTAATGCTGCATTAATGCAAGACCGTATCTTGATGCGACAAGGTAAAAAACAAATTTATGGGAGTCAGGTCTTAAATAATAAAGCAACAGGAAAACCCGAATTCTACCCTATCGAAGACGAAAAAGATGTAAATGTCCGACGCGGAAGAATAGGGATGTCTACGCTGGAAGAATATGCTAAACTTTTTGGGATCGAATATAGATTACCGAAAGAATGATTTTGAAATATAAAATCATTAAAATTGCTTTTAGTTTTCAAAACATCAATTTGCCAATTGAAGACTATTTGTAACTAATTAATTATATTTGAAGATGAATTTATTGCAAAACTTTAGCAGGGACTCTAATAATTTGGTGAGTGTTTCTGGTGAATTGTTGCTTGAATTAGTAAGTTGGTTTTTACAAAATATATCAAATGAGAAAATTAATTTTACTGCTATTCGTTTTTAATTCATTTCTTCCTACGGTTTATGCACAAGAAACTGATACCATATTTAATCCAAATATTTTTAAGTATAGTAAAAATGATTCGCCTTATTCGCTTGGTTTTGGAGTAGCTGTTGGTACTGGAAGTCTTGGTTTAACAGCTGGAATTGTTGCTGATATGGACATTTATCATATTTTGATAGGATTACATACTAGTAAATATGGTTATCTATTATCAAATAATTATCAGGAAGCCAAAGTGAATTCTTTATATCTTGGATATCAATACCGATCTGAAAAAATTATGGCATCGATATCTGGAGGACTAGGAAATGTACAACATACTTGTACGAGCGGTATGAATTATAATTGTTATGGTGTTGATGAAAGTAAACGTCAGTCAAAAGTCTTTAGGGTTGAATTTGATGTTTTGCTTTCAACTTATCTGATACTTGGAATTTCATATAATTCAGTTATTACAAACAAGACTGATCTTAATGCACTACTACTTTGTTTTAAGTTTGGATTGTTTCGAGATGAATATTAAGTTCCTTTTAAGGATATACTTACAAGCTTAGCAGCCAATAACAACCTGTTTGCGATATGCGGAAGTGTTTCTTTTTAATTATTATATTTGGTATGCCTGACCGAAGTTGACAAGTCAACCGTTCTCGCCATACAATAGCTAACCCTGTAATATGACAAGCAAATAAATGACAGAAAATTCTGAAGAAGAACAAATAGAAGAGTCGACAAACACTCACTCTGAAAATAACTCAAGCGAAATTCAAAGCAAGCAAAATTCAGACGAGATTAATTCAAACCAAGAAATAGAAAATATGGAGGTACATCATCATGCTCATCACGACGGAAAGAAAAATTGGAAGAGTTATTTCTGGGAATTTTTAATGTTGTTTCTCGCTGTTACGCTGGGTTTCTTTGTGGAAAATCAACGAGAACATTACATAGAAAATCTCAGAGCCAAAGAGTATTCAAAATCATTAATTCAAGATTTGCAAAACGACATCATTGCCATTCAAAGGCAGACTAAAACAGCTACCATGTTTATTGGACTTGCTGATAGCTTGATAAATTTGAGTCCTACCCATTTAGAAGGAAAGGCTTCAGCTCAATTTTCTTTTTATACTCGGTTTATGTATTGGACGGGATCTATCATTTTGGAACAGGGCCACGTTTGAACAAATTAAGAATTCGGGGAGTCTTCGGTATTTTAAGAATCAACAGTTGCTTGAAAAGTTGATGAAATACGATGGAATCATAAATGAAATCGAAATGGAAGCTTATAATCATCAGGTTCGAGGGAATTTGTTAGTGAATCATATCAATCAAATTTTAGAACCGGCATATCATCAGAAATTGTCAAAATATTTTTTATTTTCCTATGATACTATTTCAAAGAACACTATGGAAAGTTTATTCCCTGCTCAACCGGAATCACTGGAGAATAAAAGGAGTGAAATAAGAGAGATGTTAAATATGGTTGTAATCCAGCAAAGAAATTTACAGAGAGATATTGACGATGAATGGCCGCAAGCCGAAGTAATGGCAAACGAACTGATCAACGATTTTAAAAAAGAATATCAAATTCATTAGTTAAGATAAAGCAAGAATCTACCAGCAACAGGCAGGTTTATTTCAAAACAAATAAATTCAGCTCGGTAAGTTGCAATTGGCAGAGTTTCGTATTCTTCAGTTAATTCTAAATGTTTAGAAAATTTGTATCTTCGAATTAAGATTTAAGATAGGATACCCGATCTATCGGAATCCGTCCATCGAAAATCCAAAGCGTTAAGTATTTACGAGAAAGAATACGTCAATCAACATACAACAAATGAAATACATCTTAATTTTAATTTTATTGGTTTTTGCAAACTTGTCTTTTGCTCAACCAAAAGCTGGAATTGATACTATAAACACAAATCCAAATTACAACAGGGAGTTGGCCGATAAATTGGGAGGCGATGATTATGGAATGAAAAGCTATTTTTTGGTAATTCTGAAAACAGGGACAAACGAAACCACCGACAAAGAATTTATTAATGAAAGTTTCAGGGGTCATATGGATAATATTAACCGATTAGTTCAAGAGGGAAAACTTATCATAGCAGGACCACTAAAGAAGAATGAAAATAATTATAGAGGGATTTTTATTTTGAACAACATTAAATCATTAGAGGAGGCAACAGAAATATTGCAAACAGACAAAGCCATTAAAAACGGATTGTTAGACTATGAAATATTTACTTGGTTTGGTTCGGCTGCGATTCCTGAGTACCTACCTTTTTCCGAGAAAATTTGGAGAGCAAAACCTTAAAGTAATTACGGCCTTGTCCATTCCATCAATTTAAACTACTTGCAACATTTCAAAGAAGAATAAATGCAATCTCTTAAAGTAGTGCTAACATGGCAAAAACAAAAACAACCCTCACTGGACAAGACGTAATTGATTTTGTAAACTCATACGTGGGCAATGAGCAGAAAAAAAAGGCGGACAGTTTTCGACTGATTGAGCTCATGCAAGAATGGTCGGAATCTGAACCTAAAATGTGGGGACCAAGCATCATCGGTTTTGGTAATTATCATTATAAATATGCAAGCGGACACGAAGGAGATGCGCCCGTATTGGGATTTTCACCAAGGAAAGCAGCTCTAACGCTTTACGTGTACTCCGACACCGAAAAAAGTAAAGCATTACTAGCTGATCTTGGTAAATTCAAAATGAGTAAAGCGTGTATCTATGTTAAAAAACTTTCCGATATCGATACCGACGTCCTTAAGGAACTGTGTATTGAATCCATCAAATACATTAGCGAACACCACGAATGTTCTTGCAGAGTAAGATAACTGACAGCATAATGAAAGGGAGGAAGACTACTTATAAAATGTCCTCTGCACCCAACACTTCGCGTAAGCGGGCAGCAACCATTTCAACGAACAACACAGAAAAAAGAGCTTGTACTTGTTTTCATAAATAATAATTGTACCTTCACTATTCAATTCACAAAATCCTGCTCATCATGAATCAAATATTTACTATACTGTTTTTCGTGTGTGTGCTTAACCTTAGCCCTTCTCAATCTCAGCCACAATGGTCGCAAAGCACACAGCCCAATGGCGGCAACTGTTTTGCGGTGCATCGTGTTGGCAATAATATTTGGGCTGCCTATCAATATGGGATATGGGTTTCTACAACAGATGGCTTTACATGGCATCGGCATCCAACACTTCATATGCCTGTGATGGATATTCAGACTCAGGATAATAAAGTAGTTATACTTTTCCAAGAAAACCCTTCAGTTGGGGTTTTTAATATGTCGACAATGACCAGTTTTGATTACGGTAACTCGTTTGGCACTCCCGTGATTGTAGAAACTGGCTTTTCCTATTATATGTATGGTGACCATTCGGTGTGGGTTACTGATTCCTCTTGGGTGATTTATAACAATGGTCAGCAGCCATATGTTTCGTTTGATTTTGGTCAAACATGGAATACTTTGCAAACACTTCCAGGATTGTTTGATCTTACAACATACAATAAAAAGTATATTATTGCTAACAAGTATACTGGTAGCTTTTCAACTTATTATTCTGAAAATGGAGGAGCTTCCTGGATATTTCTTGACTCTGCTCATTCTTCGAGAAATGTAATTATCGAGGATTCTACATTTTATTTTGTCGATACCGATGTTGTTACTTCGAACTATTACATGGCTCGCACATCTGATTTTGGGGCTACATTTGATACACTTGGTTACAACCTCCTTCCTGGGTGCAACCACGTATTTAAGCTGAATGGTAAAATTTACTGGACTAATTATCTGCAGCCGCAAGGGTTTACAACGTATGAATCAGATGATCACGGTGACACTTGGACGTTATCAAACTTGGTTGGTAATGCCATTTGGACCGATGATGAAAGTGCTGTGTTTACAAACAATTGGGAATTTCTTTTTAATGCTTTTTCAGACGGACTCCAACGTTGGGTGCCCTCAACAAATACGATATACAATACCGAAACAGGAATTCTTGCTACAACTATAGATCATTTGGTAGAAAATCAAGGGGTGCTTTTTATTACTGTCGGACAAAAGGCATACAGAAGTACTACTGCTGGGCTAACATGGGATCCTATACCCCAGTTTGTGAATCCAGAGATGGGTTTCACGTTTTTAGGAGATACAATTTTTACTGTTACACAGCCCAATAATCTATCAACTAATAACTTTTGTTTTTCATTTGATAACGGACTTACATGGGATTCAATAAATACATCAATTCAACCCGATTGGCAAATAGCTACACAGGTAGTTTCATATAATGGAAACTTGTATGCTTCAAGATACAATAATGTTTCGAAGAGTACCGACTTGGGAATAACGTGGAACAGCATTAGCACGCAAGTTGATTCCATTTGTTTGGGTTCATCTTTTTATTTAACGCAATTGATTGTTCACAACGGGGTGTTGTTTGCACTCGATGATGCTCGGGTAATGATGCTGGATACAATTACAGGTACATGGAAGGTAAAAATTGTTTTAATGCTCCCGGTGTAACTTATGACCGTCTTTATTCGCTCGGAAATGAACTTGTGCTTCGGGCCGGAGGTACATTTCGTGTAACATCCGACACAGGTAACACTTGGACCTCGCCTTTACGAAATGGATTTCCAACTGGTCAGCGACCTTCTGGATTGTATAAAGCAAATGGGGCATGGTTTTCATCAAGTATTGCCGGGCAAATTTATTATTCATTCGACCTTGGCGATAACTGGATTCAGCTTCCAACGAATCCTGAGATGACAATTACCGGAGCTAATCCAATATTTACGATGCTAAATGGTATTTTATATGCTGGAGGAAACAATGTTTGGTGGAATGACGATACTTTAAATATTGTATCAGGTACAGTTTATCTTGATAACAATAATAACAGTTTGCTAGATACCGGTGAACCTGTCTTGGCAGATCATCTTTTGTACACTTCACCTAACAACATTGCGTTCGATACAGATTCAAATGGAAATTACCAGTTTTTCTCTGCAGCCGCTGGTGACACACTTCGAGCTATTCTTCCTTCCACATACTGCCAATCAAATCCTGATTGGTTCATCACAACAGGCCAGGCCGCTTCGGCAGATTTTGGACTCTATTTTTTTCCGGGTATCCAGGATTTGTCAATCGATATTACAAACCGGTCGGTGTTCCGCCCAGGTTTTGATACATACCTGGATATTGATGTAAAAAATTTCAGGACGGTTCTTACACCAACCATATTGGAAGTCATTCTCGACACATCGTTGGTATTCCAGAGTGCATCAGTTACACCAGATTCAATCAACGGCGATACGCTAGTGTTTAATATTGCTCCGATATTACTGATGGAGAAACAGGAAATTTCGATTCTGACAGAAACATATTTTACTACACCTCTTGATACTCCTATTTATTGTAAAGCCACCTTAAAACCAATTATAGGTGATACAGTGCCACAAAATAATATTTCAGAAATTAACGAAATAACAACTGGTTCGTTTGATCCAAACGATAAAAAGGCTTCTTACGATCCATATTTCACTCCAACGCAATTGATGAATGGAGAAGAGATGATTTATACGATTCGATTTCAAAACACGGGTTCACTACCTGCAATTAATATTTTCATTCGCGATACGTTAAGCGATTTCATCGATTTGCAATCGTTTCGTTTGATATCGATGAGTCATGAAGGTTATTTCGAGTTTACACAAAATCGTACGGTAACGTTTTACTTTGATAACATAAACCTGCCTGGTGAATCAGTCGATGAACCTAACAGTCATGGGTATGTGAAGTATGCAGTGAAGTACTTCCCGAGTCTGCTCTATGGAACAGGCATTGAAAATACCGCAAATATATATTTCGATTTCAACCCTCCTATAACGACTAATACCGTTGTCACCGTTATCGCCAATCCTCCATTTAATGTCGGATTTCCCGAACCCAACACGTCTTCGCAAGTTACAATATTTCCAAACCCGGTAAGCGATCTGCTGAATTTGAGAATAACCAATGGCCCAATAAATGCGAGGTACCGACTCACGGTATTTACTTCAACTGGCAAACAAATAATTCAAAAATATTTCACTAGTGCAGAATATCAATTGGAGGTTTCCGCATATTCTAACGGTATTTATACAGGCATTCTTGAGGAAGAAAACACAAAACATCGCATGATTTTCAAAGTGGGGATTGCAAAATAATTGATGTTTCAGAATTGTCTTGGGTTTATAACCAATTGAAGTTTTAGAACATATTAAAAATTAGGAATGTTCTGATTGCTTTCGGAAACTTCCGATCACAAACCTGCCTGCATCGCTTTCGCTAAAGCTTGTGCCTCCGCTAACCCTTGTGCGACATGCGGTCAACGACATGCGGTCAGCGGAGCAAAGTCTGCCGACATGTTTGATAAACGTTCTGGTCTTTGATAAAAGGTACAGCTGCAAAAAAGCATGACAGTAATCAAACCAACATTTAAAACTTGTAAAATAAGACATAAATTCTAAAAGCATTCCGACTATCCGAATTATCCTACTAGTAAGAGAAAAAACCTAAGAATAATTTTTTAACTTTAATCGCTGCACAAACATTACAAGCAATGTAAATTGAAGGAATTATAACATTGGAGAATTTATCTGAATTAAGTGAAAAGGAAATTTTAATTTTATTTGGAATCGAAAAAAGCACCATGCCGAAATTAAACAATGCATTGGCCAAAGCAGGATATTCAATCAGAAAAAAATAATGAACAATTAAGTAATCGATAATTTAAATTTGACATTCAAAATAAACTAATCGCGAAGTCTTGCGACTAAAAAATATAACCATGAAAAAAATTCAATTCAAAGTAAGCGTAAACGCACCAGCAAGCAAAGTCTATAATGCGATGCTCGGTATTGACAATAAATCAACCTATGAGCAATGGACAGCAGCGTTTAATGCGACCTCAACATTTGATGGAACTTGGGACAAAGGAAGCAAAATTCTTTTTGTAGGCGTGGATGACAAGGGTGAAAGAGGGGGTATGGTTTCCAGAATAATTGAAAATATTCTTGATCGATTTGTCTCCATTCAACATTATGGTCTTGTAAAAGGGGACAAAGAAATCACCGAAGGACCTGAAGTGGAAAAATGGGCAAATGGGTTGGAAAATTATACCTTCGAAGAACGCAGCGGAACAACTCTCGTTACTGTTGACTTGGACACTACAGAAGATTTTGTAGATTATATGAATAATGCCTACCCAAAAGCGCTTGACAAGTTGAAAGAAATTTGTGAAAAATAAAATTTCGATGGAGATAAACTAATTGCAAAGAGAAACGTTGATAATCCTAGAATCGGACTGCTGAAAACCCAGAATTATCTAAGAATAAAGCGAAGGATTAATTAACTAACCACTATAAAATGAAAAATATTTTAACTCTTGTATTGTTATTGTTGCTTGGCAACAATCTTTTTGCTCAACCCTTTCAAATCGGACATACTACTCTTACCTTCATTGATACCAGTCGAAACAACCGTTCCATTGCTACTGAAGTATATTATCCCGCAGATGTTGCAGGAAATAATGAACCTATAACACTTGTTACCACTGATAAATTTCCCGTAATTAGTTTCGGTCACGGGTTTGTAATGACATGGAATGCATATCAGAATATTTGGGATGCCTTGGTGCAAGAAGGATTTATTATTGCATTTCCGAAAACCGAAGGCGGTCTAGCTCCTGCACATGCTGAGTTTGGAAAAGATCTTGCTTTTGTGATTTCTGAATTAACCACGCTTGGTCAAGACACCTCTTCTTTTTTTATAATCGCGTCGACACGATGAATTGCGTTATGGGTCATAGCATGGGTGGCGGCGCTGCTTTTCTTGCCGCGCAGTTTGATCCTTCGATTAAAACAATAGCGACGCTAGCCGCTGCCGAAACAAATCCATCGGCAATACAGGCGGCAGCAAGTCTGAGTATCCCTTCATTGATCATTGCCGGAGGTAATGATTGTGTTACACCACCTCCTGCAAATCAAGTTCCGATGTACGACTCTTTACAAAGCAGTTGCAAGACTTATGTAAGTATTAATGGCGGAAGTCATTGCCAGATGGCTGATAATAATTTCTTGTGCAGCATTGGCGAAGCAACCTGTACCCCACAGCCCACCATTACGCGTGCGGAACAGCATGTTGTTATTAGCAACTATTTAATTCCTTGGCTAAAATATGAATTGAAGAGTGATTGTGCTTCAGGTGCACAATTTGATTCACTGATCACCACGGATACAAGTATTGTATTTCAAAAACATGCTTGCTTTGCAATACTTCTACATCTATTGAGAGCAACTCAACTTTCAATGTTGGAGTATTTCCAAATCCTTTCCAAGACGATTTGTTTATTCAGAATGACCAAAATGAAAAGAGTAAGGTCTTGATTGATTTGTTTGTCATGAATGGAGCCAGAATTTATTCGCAAAATTTTTCTGATGTCAAAGCAAATGAAAAAATTAAATTAAATTTTAAGGACAACTTGCCTACTGGAATCTATTTGCTGAAAGTGAATATGGACGGCCAACATAGTTTCAGGAAAGTAATAAAGTATTAAAGTAAAATTCTAGTTGGGAGGCGGGCTCAATTAAGAGGGGGTGAATTCCTGTAGAGACGCCATTAATGGCGTCTCTACAAATTGGATGTTAACAGTCAAAACCAACTGCAAATTATTGCTAAACCTTAATTTTAGCCTGACGCCTAAGCGATAGCTATCGGGATTACAATTCCTACCTAAGCAACATAATCGTCCTCACCACCTGTTCATCCTTCAGCCTTCCATCTGCATAGCCCTTGTAATTCACTTTAGCTATATAAATTCCTTCGGGCGCTAAAGTGTTTTTATAAAAACCATCCCAGAAATGCGTGATGTCATTCGTAACAAAAACTTCCTGTCCCCAGCGATTATAAATTCGTAATTTGAATTCTTCTAAAATACAATCGCTAATCACAAAATAATTTTCATTTTTTGTGTCAGTATTCGGACTAAATGCATTTGGAATCCAAACATTACAAGGACAATTTTCATAAGCAATTTCAATCGTATCTCCTGCAAGTCCGCAAATATTGGTAGCGTTCACAAAATAGATACCCGATTGTTTTATCACAATTGAAGTGCCTATCTCTCCTGTCGACCAGAAGAAAGGTTCCACTCCTGTCGCTGAAATTATTTTTTCTTGTCCTAAACAAACAATACTTGAGTCGTTAGTTATTTCTACCGTCGGAATTTCATCCACGTGAACGTAATTTTCTTTCAAGATGGAATCACTTCCACATTCGTAATGTGTAACCAGCGTTACATCAAAATCGCCGGGTGCATCATAGCAAATAGAAGTTGGATTTTTGTCGGTTGAAGAAGCTGGATTTCCATTCTCAAAATACCAGATACGTGAATAACGAGTAGTGTGAGAAGTATCTTCAAAGGGGATACAATCATCTACACATATAGAACGATCACTTGCGCTGAAACCGCTATAATAAATCGGTGGATCACTTATTTTAACTAAGCTGATATCATCTACATCTAAATAATCACTATCAGCAGTTTGTTTACATGATGGAGTTTGGGTGCTGTCATTGCAAAAGAAACCAATCATTACTGCGTCATAGCAACTGTCGGCTACAAAATCAATAGTGAAGGAAGTGTAAGTACTTACTTGAATTTGACTTGGATCAATTTGAATCTGAGGTTGAAAGGTTGTGCAACCAGTGATGGAAGCAATGGGAGGATGTATCGATTTGTAAAAATAAAATCCTACCGAATAGCAATTCAGCAAAGGCGTCGGTAAATTGGTAGTTGTAAAATGCCAATAGGATTGCACTCTATAAGTTGCTCCCGGTATTAATGTTTGAACCAACAATCCTTTGAAAGTCTCACCATACCATGAAGACCCAGATCCCCAAATGGTAGGAGGGACTCCAATTAATCCAATTACGCCATTGCCTGTTCTTGGTGTACCGTAATTTCCAAGTGTTGAAGGAGCATAATATCCACAATGATAAAAATCAGCAGTGCCAATTGCAGAGTCCCAATCGGTGCACCTGTTAATTTGCGAAGTATAAGTAGGACATTGATTGTATGTTTCGAACCCCGGATTCTTAAAAAGATTTTGTGCCCTTCCTTCTATAAAAAAGTGAGAAAGGGCAATTGCTAGAAATAAAGAAACAGAAAGAGCATGTTTCATAAGGTACAAAGATTGCCTTTTATTCTAAATTTTATGTCAAAATATTGTCTTGATTTTTCCATAATTTCTTTTAAAAACAACCAAAAAAGATACATTTGCTTCATGTTTGATTATTTCAACGGTAAAATTGAGGGACTTTCACCTACCGAAGTGACTATTGATTGTGGCGGAGTGGGTTACCATCTGCAAATCTCCCTTTATACTTACGGACAATTAAAGGACAAGCCGAAGCGTTCGACTTTTTGCGCATCATGTGGTTCGAGAAGATGCTCAGATTCTCTTCGGATTCTTCGACCAGGAAGAACGGTTTATGTTCCGTGAATTATTGAGTGTCAGTGGAGTAGGGGCTTCAACCAGCCGAATTGTGCTGTCTTCGATGTCAGCCTCCCACCTCCGTCAAGTCATCGCTACCGGCGATGTAATAAGCTTGCAAAAAGTGAAGGGAATTGGCGCTAAAACGGCCCAAAGGATCGTGATTGACTTGCAAGATAAGATGAAAAAAGGAATGGTTTTAACAGAAATAAATCCTTCAAAACAGTACAATACAGAAAGTAATGAAGCGTTAAGTGCTCTCCTAACCCTTGGTTTTGCACGTGCGAGTGCCGAAAAAGCCATTCTTCAAGCCTCTAAATCACTGGAATCTAATTCCAAAGTAGAGGATTTAATAAAGGTTGCATTGAGTCACCTTTGAAACTAATGTAAGGAGATGGCGTACAAATTCTAGAAACGTTCCCTGTAAGGTTCGTTACCAAAAAGAATTGTGCTATTTTTGGCGCGCCTCGAAGTTGACCACCTAACCCGAAATTACCCGTTTGAAGCAGATCCGTTCGTATTCTTTTATTATTTTTTGCTTCACGTTGCTTATATCTTTGGTATGGGCATCGGGATCAGAAATTGTTTTCAGTCCCTTCGATTCAATGCCATTTGCAGCAGGGGATTCGGATACAGCGGCTGTGAATTTGCCTTATCCTTTTAATGATCGTTATTCAGATCCTTATAACAGCAATGCGCCCTCGAGCCCACTTTATATGGGGAACCCCAGTAATATTCAGACTACCGTCGAGTATAACCCGGAGGAACGTCAATACGATATTAATGAGAATTTTGGAAGTAATTTTTTCCGCAGTCCGAGTTATATGACCTTTGAAGAGTTCAAAGAATCGGAGTTTGAAAAGAGCACTAAGAATTATTGGAAGCAAAAGGCAAATGCAGATAACGTAGCCGCCCGAAAGAGCGGCTCGCCTCGTATTTATGTAGGTGGTGAAGCGTTTAATCGAATTTTTGGAGGAAATACCATCGACATTCGTCCTCAAGGATCGGCCACGCTAGCATTCGGATTAAATATCTCCCGTTACGATAACCCAACCTTACCGGAACGTCAACGTCGTATCACCACTTTCGATTTTCGTGAACAAATACAAATGAATGTGATTGGTAATATTGGAGAGAAACTGAAGATTACTACCAACTACAATACTCAAGCAAGTTTCGATTTTGAGAATCAGATGAAATTGGAGTATACAGGTTATGAAGATGAGATCATCCAAAAAATCGAAGCTGGTAACGTTAGCTTACCCCTCAACTCGCAGTTGATTCAAGGAAGTCAAAGTTTGTTCGGATTGAAAACGCAGTTGAGATTTGGTCGATTGATGGTAACCACCTTGCTTTCACAACAACGCGGACAAGCGTCCAATATTGAAGTGAAAGGTGGTGCAACAACTACTAAGTTTGATATTCCTTGCGATCAGTACGAGGTAAATAAACATTATTTCGTAGGTCAATACTTCAAAGATCAATACGATGTTTCTTTAGCTGACCTTCCATTCATCAACTCATTAGTGATGATTACTCGTATGGAAGTTTGGGTGACCAATAGAAATAATAGTACAGACAATACCCGAACAATTTTAGCAGCTATGGATTTAGGAGAAAGGAATCCATACAACACTGATTTGGTCAGTACCGCTCCCCCATTCAATAATATTTATCCTTCCGACTCTGCAAATAGTTTATATGATTTTTTTAATTTAAATAGCGATTTACGTGATGTTACTTTAGTGCAAAACGAAATTGCGGGAATTACTCAGCTGAGTCCTTCTCGTGATTATGAAGTAGTGCAGAACGCTCGTCGATTAGCCCCTACTGAATATACCTTTAATCCTCGTTTAGGTTATATCTCCTTGAATCAAGCATTGAATGGAAATGAAGTATTAGGAGTTGCGTATGAGTATACATTAGGCGGTAAAGTATATCGAGTGGGAGACTTGACCAACACCGGCATTGAGCCCCCAAAAGTGTTGTTCATGAAATTATTAAAAGGTCGTGTGAATAATACGAAGTTGCCTACCTGGGATTTGATGATGAAGAACGTTTATGCGTTGGGTGGTTTTCAACTGGACAGAAAAGATTTTAAATTGGATGTATTGTATTATGTAGATACCATTGGTAATCGACTGAACTACATTCCAACGAATTCAACTCAAACTAACGTATATGCGAAGCCGCTAAATCGTCTTTTCAATTTAGATAAATTAAATAGTAATAATGATCCACGTCCCGATGGAGAATTTGATTTTATCGAAGGTGTCACCATTAACAGTAATAATGGTCGGATTATTTTCCCAGTGCGTGAACCATTTGGCGGTTATCTAGAAAGCAAGTTCAATGACTCTGCCGCCGCTGCTCCTTTTGTGTATGAAGAATTGTATGACTCTACACGAATCTTTGCCATTCAAGTTGCATCAAAAAATAAGTTTAGTTTAAAAGGAAGTTATATCAGTAAGTTCGGATCTGATATTCCATTAAATGCAATCAATATTCCTCAGGGATCGGTAAAGGTAACAGCAGGAGGAGCACCGTTAACAGAGAATGTAGATTATACAGTGGATTATAATTTAGGACGTGTAAAGATCATCAACCAAAGTATATTAAATTCCGGAACAGCGATTAATATTGCCTTAGAAAGTAATTCACTTTTCAGTATTCAATCTAAAACATTGTTTGGATCTCGCTTTGATTATACCGTTAATAAGGATCTTGTTTTGGGAGGAACCATTCTTCGATTAAACGAACGTCCTATTACACAAAAAGTAAATATTGGTGATGAACCCATCGCCAATACAATTTGGGGAGTTGATGGAACATGGAGAACTGAATCGCGTTGGTTGACAAGGATGATTGATAAGCTTCCCGGCATCTCGACCAAAGAAGTTTCGACAATTACAGTAGCTGGAGAGTTCGCCAACTTAATTCCTGGAAATAATAAAGCCATTGGTAAAAATGGTACCGCCTATATCGACGATTTTGAAGGGAGTCAAAGTACCATTGATTTGCGTAATGTGGGATCATGGATTCTTTCATCAGCACCTACACGACTATTGCCAGAGGCAGATAGCGTTAGTTTGGATTACGGAAAGAATCGTGCAAAATTTTCTTGGTATATCATCGATCCACTCTTCTATCGTAAACTCTCTGGTGTAACTCCGCCGAATATTGATGATAATGCCATCTCGAATCATTTAGTACGTCAGGTTCCTGAAAAAGAGATTTTTCCTAATCGTGAGGCTCAGCAAGGCCAAACAGTGGTGCTTCCTGTTTTCAATATGAGTTTCTTTCCGGAAGAACGTGGCCCCTATAATTATGACGTACTTCCATCCTCGCTTAGTGCTGGAGTAAATTCCGATGGTAAATTGAATGATCCTGCGTCGCGTTGGGGCGGTATCATGCGCAGAATTGAAACTACCGATTTTGATGTGGCTAATATTGAGTTTATCCAATTCTGGATGATGGATCCTTTTAATAGCAATACGCAAAACACCAATCAAAGTGGCGGTGATTTATATTTCAATTTGGGAAATATTTCTGAGGATGTATTGAAGGATGGAAAGTTAGAATACGAAAATGGTTTACCAATCGACGGTGATACCAGTATAGCAAGTAAGACTATTTGGGGATTCACACCTAAAACGCAACCTCCCATCATTTACGCTTTTGATAATAGTCCCGACGCTCGCCAATACCAGGATGTCGGATTTGATGGATTGAGAAATAATCTTGAATCTTCTTTTTTCAAAGTTATTTGAATGATTTGCAAGCCAACGTAAATGCACAGGCATTCGCTGAAGCGGCGGCAGATCCCTCCACCGATAACTACCACTACTATCGTGGTTCGGATTACGACAACCAAGGGTTAGGTATCCTCGATCGATACAAGAGATTCAGTAATCCGGAAGGCAATTCACCTACCGATGCGCAATCACCGGAAAGTTATCCGACAGCAGCTACTACCATTCCAGATGTTGCCGATGTAAATAAAGATTTCAATCAAGAGAGCAGTGAACAGTACTACCAATACCGTGTATCACTACGTCCGGGTGAGATGCAAGTAGGACAGAATTTTATTGTCGACAAAATAACAAGAACGGTGAACTTGCCGAATGGAACCTCTGATCAAGTTACTTGGTATCAGTTTAAAGTTCCTATTCGTGAAATTAATGGAACCAATCCGAATATTAATCGCATAGGTGATATCGAAGGATTTAATACCATCTCTTTCATTCGTATGTTCATGACAGGATTTGAGCAACCAATGACGTTGCGTTTTGCACGTTTAGAACTCTTGCGTGGTGAGTGGAGGAAGTATAATTATGATTTACGATCGGTAGGTGATGTGATCGGAACGGATCCAAATAGTGCAACATTTGATATTTCGGTGGTGAATATTGAAGAGAACGGAAAACGTACACCCGTCAACTACGCAATTCCTCCCGGAATTCTAAGAGAAATTAATATCGGATCAACTGTGTTGCAAAGATTGAATGAGCAAAGCTTATCCATGAGAGTTTGTGATTTGGAAGATGGTGATGCACGAGGTGCTTTCAAAAATTTAGAATTGGATTTGCGCTTGTATGAAAAGATCAAAATGTTTGTACATGCTGAAAGCTCAGGCGACCCCGATGCATTGAGAAGCGGTGACTTGAATGTCTTTATTCGGATGGGTAATGACTTTAGCGAAAATTATTATGAATATGAGGTGCCCTTGAGCGTTACTCCCTGGGGAACAACTTCTCCGGAAGCAATTTGGCCGGTTGCAAATAATATCGAATTGGAGTTAGAGAAGTTTGTGGATATGAAGCTTCGTCGAAATAAAGCCGTGGATAATTCAGGAGGAGCATTAAATATCACTAGCCTCTATTCCGAACTTGAATCAGGAACGAATCGAACATTTAGCGTTCGTGGTAATCCATCGCTAAGTTCCATTCGATCGATAATGGTCGGAATCCGAAATCCAAAAGTGGATCCCTTAAATCCTGGTACCGATGATGGTCAAAAGAAATGTGGAGAAGTATGGGTGAATGAACTTCGACTAACCGACTTCAGTAAGAAAGGCGGATGGGCTGCCAATGGTCGAGTGAATGCTAAACTTGCCGATATTGGAAACGTTACTATTGCAGGTCAACATAAGTCCGCCAACTTTGGCCCACTTGATCAGAAAGTAAGCGAGCGTCCTGTAAATTCTGAAACTACTTTTAATGTTACTTCTTCTATCTATTTAGGTAAATTCCTTCCTCAAAAAGCGAATCTAGATATTCCAATGTATGTGAACTATGGAACGGTAGTTCGTAATCCAGTTTATGATCCATTAGATCAAGATGTGCAATTTACAAAGTCTCTGGACAATGCAGATACTAAAGGGGAGAAGCGTGAAATTAAGAAGCGTTCTCAAGATTATACTCAAACAAAGGGGATCAACTTCACCAACGTGAAGAAGAATCGTAATGCAGGTGCGAAAGCGCATGTTTATGATATAGAGAATTTTAATTTCACCTACGGTCACGATGAGGTTTTCCATCGTGATATCAATATCGAATACGATGTTGTAAAAACACATCGAGGTGCTATCGGATACAACTTTAATACTACACCCAAGTATCTCGCGCCTTTTGAGAAAGCGCCAATCATGAAGTCGAAGTACCTCAAGCCGCTGAAGGATATCAATATAAATTTGATTCCTACCAGCTTGAATTTCCGTACCGATATTCAACGAATGTATGGTGAGAAATTATTTAGAAATAATACAGGTTACAACGACATTATTCGCGACACTTTCTTCAACAAAAATTTTGAGATGCGTCGATTGTATGATTTCAAATTGGATATCACAAGAAGTATAAAAGTGGATTTTAATGCAAATAATTTTTCGGTAGTAGATGAACCTGAAGGAAGAATAGATTCTAAAGACGATCGTGATTCTATTCGTAGCAATATCTTCGGGAAAAATTTCTTACTCGGTAGAAATAAAAATTACCAGCAAACGGGTAATGTGAGTTATCAAGTCCCTTTAAATAAATTCCCATTCACCAATTGGATCTCGTTGAATGCTCGTTATGGATTTAATTACAGTTGGACCGCAGGGCAATACTTAAGAAATACCGAGGGGCTTTTCACCACGGATCCACGAACGGGAAATACCATTCAGAATTCGAATACAAAACAACTGAATGGAAACTTTACCATGACAACGCTTTATAATAAGGTGCCGTGGTTAAAGAAAATGAATTCTCCAAAACCAAAAACACCTCCTAAACCTAAGGTGCCTCCTCCAGATCCGAAATCGGAGATTCCGGATAGTTTGAAGTCGAAAATTCCTATTCCGAAAGAAAAGAAACCACGCACCACACCGGATGCAGTTCGATTTTTGGCTAGGATGATCATGGGTGTTAAAACCGTAGGATTTACCTATAGCGAAACAAATGGTACCACCTTACCTGGCTACGTAAATTATTCCGATGTTTTTGGTCAAGATTTAAATAATAATTCTCCTGGAATTGGTTTCACCGTTGGATCACAACGCGACATTCGCGAGCGCGCTGTTCGTGGAGGATGGATCACCGCGGATTCTACGTTGAATAATCCGTTGACAAGAAGTTATAATTCTAATTTCTCTGGTCGTGCATCTATTGAGCCGTTTGATGGAATGAAGGTAGAGCTGACCGCTACTCGTCAATTTAGTAGAAACAATTCTGAATTCTTTCGATACAATGGTACCGGATTCGAATCACAAGGAGTCACGGAAACTGGAAACTTTAGTATATCCGTGATTGGTTGGGGAACTGCCTTTGTGAAAGATGATAAGAAAACTTACGAGAGCGCCACTTTTGATAAGTTTAATTTGAATCGTAAAATATTATCAGAACGATTAGCTTCAGAGAATCCGAATTCTGTAGGATTAGCACCTGCAGATACTTTTGGTGTTGTATATAATGATGGTTATAGTGGAACGCAGCAAGAAGTATTGGCATTAGCGTTCTTATCTGCGTATACTGGTAAATCAGCCTCTGGTATTGATCTCAATGTTTTCCCGCGAATTCCTTTACCGAACTGGAGAATTACATATGATGGACTTGGGAAATTGCCTTTGTTGAAGAAAATCTTCACATCGGTAAACATTACCCATAGTTATCGCGCTACTTATAATGTAAACTCTTTCCAACGTAATGCAAGTTATATCGATTCTGAATTCCCTATTGTAAAAGATATCTCTGGAAATTTTGTGCCCAAACGCGAGTTAGCACAAGTGTCTATGAGCGAACAGTTCGGACCATTGATAGGAGTGGATGTTACGTGGAAGAATAATATTCAAACACGTGCTGAATTCCGTCGTGATCGAAATGTTTCTTTGACGTATGCCGGTGTTCAAATCACCGAAGTGAAAGGAAATGAAATCGTTTTAGGTTTCGGATATCGAATGCCAAAATTCCGCCTTCCATTCGGAATTGGAGGCAAGAAAAAAGTTGGCGGTAATAGTCTTAACCTCACTGCAGATTTCTCCGCACGTCGTAATATTACAATTATTCGACGATTGCTGGAAGGTGTGAATCAGCCTACCGCAGGTTTAAATGTGTATTCCATCAAAGGAGCAGCCGATTACACGGTAAATGAAAGATTGAATTTGCGCCTGTTTTACGAGCAAACGATTAATACACCAGTTATTTCTACATCATTTCCTACTTCTAATGTCTTAACGGGAGTTGAAATTCGCTTTTCATTGTCTCAGTAGTAGAAGTGTGATCTCATAAATTTAAGCGCCGCAGCACTCACCGAATTCGGTGAAAAACCTCCTTATTAGTGGAATATAGCATCATTTATACAACAGAATTTTTCTATTGTATAAATTAGAATTATTTTTGTCCAAAATAGTATTATGAATATTCCAGCAGAACTAAAATACACCAAGGACCATGAGTGGATTCGGGTGGATGGTGATATAGCCACCATAGGCATTACTGATTTCGCTCAAAGTGAATTGGGTGATATCGTCTATATCGAAATTGAAACAGTAGGAGATACCGTAGAAAAGGATGCCGTTTTCGGAACTGTGGAAGCCGTAAAAACTGTTTCTGATTTGTTTATGCCTGTCACCGGTGAAGTGCTAGAGTTAAACGCACACCTGGAAGGAGCTCCTGAGTTAGTGAACAAAGATCCTTATAACGATGGTTGGATGGTGAAAGTAAAAATTGCAGATATTTCTCAACTCTCAGATTTGTTAAGTGCCGACACTTATAAATCTTTGATTGGTGGATAATACAAAGGATATAAAATTCTTCCATTTTAACTGGCCCGGCATTAGCTGGGCTTTGTTGATTCTTGTCCTGAGTTCAATTACACCGCCCTCATTTCGCATCCCTGACCTTTTTGATTTACTTGCTCCTGATAAGGTTGCACATTTTGCTTTTTATGCCATCTTCGTCATCCTCTTTACTTATGGATTTAGTAGAATGCCCTCAGGAAATAGATGGTCAAGAAATCAATTTAGTATTCCGCTTTTTGGTGGTATCATTTACGGAGGATTGATCGAATTGTATCAAGGTCATGTACTCACAAATCGTACAGCAGATTATGTCGATTTCATTGCCAACTGCATTGGATCTTTGATGGGTTGGGCTTTGATGAGGTATCTTTCAAAGCGAAAATTTCGATTGAATTAAGCCTTTTTTGGAGTTTTTTTGTATTTTTTCTTCTCGATTTTGGGTGAAGGTCTTTTAATAAGTGGCCGAAGGTCTTGCATATCTCTTGAATTGTCATAACTTTGAAAATAGACTTGGTCTCAAAATTCAATTCGTATGCATACAACTTCTACTCATTGTAGAACGCAGTTGATTCACACGAATGATAAGTATCTCTCACTCGGTTTTTATGTTCTTATCATTGTTTTTTTAATCCTGACTTCTATTACTCCTCTATGTCATGCACAGTGGTTTAATTGGCATGATGAATCCACCACACGATTAATCGTTAGCTCCGTGGCAAATAGTGATGCCGAAGAGAAGGATATGTGGGTCGCCGATTTAAATAATGATGGGCGCGAGGACTTAATTGTTGCTCGTAAACAACCTTTCTCAAGTCCATCTCAACCAGGTAAGTCAACATTGCTTCTCATGAATGTGGGCGGAATTATGACGGACCAAACTGTTCAATACGCTCCACAGATGATTGACTCGATCAGCTTTGCTCGTGATATTTTTGTAGGCGATTTTGATGGTGATAATTGGAAGGATGTGGTGATTGCAAATACTTTTTTACAGCAACCTCAATATTTTAGAAATAGAGGGAATGACTCGCTAGGAAATTGGTTGGGATTGGTGGATGAGTCTGCATTGCGCTTTCCCGTTCTTACCGAGGATCCAGTACGGTTTTGCGCCCTTTGGGGGGGAGATGTGACTGGGGATGGTAACATGAATCTCTATTTTTTGAACTATCGCCAAAATTCATCAGGTGGTGCAGCGCAGGATTATTTGTTGATTAATAATGGCAGTGGATATTTTACCAATCAAAGTGCAGCTCGTCTTGGAACGCTTCGAAATTCCGCTTTCGGCACTGCGGTACAGTTAGTCGATGTAGATAATGATGGCGATCGTGATATCATCAAGAATTCAACCCTCTATAATGTTGCACCCTGGAATGCAAGAGGAGTAATTGTGTTGTTTAATAACGGAACAGGAAATTTTACGAAATGGATAAATTTGGTTCCAACAGGTTCACCTTATATGTTTGATATCGCCGATTTTGATTCGGATGGGAAGAAAGATTTTTATGTGGTGGATGATGGTAGCGATTATATTTTAAGAGTGTCTACTATTTATCCCGATTCTAGTTTGACAGTTGTTCGTACCAATTTAAATTTTAGTTCTTCGAATGGTTTCGGAGGGAATGTGCATGTTGCTGATTTGGATTTGGATGGCGATATGGATATTGGTGTAGCAGATGTGGATGTGGATATACCTCCCTGTAATAGCAGTCGACGAATGGCGATCTATAGAAATGATAACGGTGTGATGGTGGATGTGTATGGTACTACTGCATACGCATGGGCCGATAATTCTTATGATTTTGCATGGCTCGATATTAATAATGATGGACTGAAAGATTTTATCACTGGCTATTGCGCGGGGTATGGTGTGTTCATGAATGATAGCTGTGAATTGGCACCTAATAATGCGGATTACGATTTGGATGGCTTGCCCGACGCGTGCGATGCATGTCCCATAAATCCAGACCCTAATTGTGCACCCCTTTCGGCATACCCTACCGTTAGTTTAGATGACAATATCGCTCGTCAATGGAATGAGATGTTGCTCGCTTCTATTCGTCGTGATTTTGCAAGACCCACGGTGCATGCACGAAATTTGTTCCATCATTCTTCTGCTATGTGGGATGCATGGGCTGCATATGATAATAATTCTATTGAGTTTTTGTTGGGAAAAACTGTTGGCGCTTTCACGTGTCCGTTCACTGGAATTCCTGCATCTACCAATATATTAGAAGATCGTCGCAAAGCCATCTCTTACGCTTCGTATCGATTGCTAAAACATCGCTTTGCCAATTCACCGCAAGCGGCTTTGTTGATGACGGCTTATGATGTGCATATGGATTCGCTGGGATACGATAAGAATTTTACAGATACAGTTTATGCTTCGGGTGATGCACGCGCATTAGGAAACTATATCGCCGCAAAATATATTGAGTTCGGCTTGCAAGATGGATCGAACGAACAGAATGCATACGCGAATACGAGTTACACCCCGGTGAACCCTCCGCTCATTGTGGATCTACCCGGAAACCCAAGCATGACAAATTTAAATCGTTGGCAACCGCTCACACTTGATTTGTTTATTGATCAAAGTGGAAACCCTATTCCCGGAGCTACACCCGCAGCTTTGAGTCCAGAGTGGGGTCAAGTAATTCCATTTGCATTGTCCCCTGCCGATATGGTAATTAATCAGCGAAATGGATTTAATTATAAAGTGTATCACGATCCGGGTCCTGCACCTCAGTGGCAAGCCGATGGTGGAGGAAATACTTCACAATATCAATGGAATTATGCCCTAGTTTCTGTGTGGTCGTCGCACTTAGATCCTGCCGACACCACCACATGGGATATTTCTCCGAAAACACAAGGGAATAGAAATGTATTGCCTGCTAACGTTTCCGACTATCCGAACTTTTATAATTTGACCAACGGCGGAACTACAAATGTTGGTCATACGGTGAATCCTGCAACCGGATTACCCTACGCACCCAATATGGTGAAACGTGGAGATTTTGCCCGGATACTCGCTGAATTCTGGGCGGATGGTCCCGATTCGGAAACGCCTCCCGGTCATTGGTTCGGAATTTTTAATTATGTTTCTGATCACCCACTTGAAACGAAACAATATAAAGGCGCAGGTACTCCTCTTGAGGATTTAGAATGGAGTGTAAAAGGATATTTTGCACTCGGTGGAGCCATGCATGATGTTGCTGTTTCTATTTGGGGAATTAAAGGATGGTACGATACCCCTCGACCAGTTTCTGTAATTCGTGCATTGGCCGATAAAGGACAATGTACAAACCCTCTCGATTCGAATTATAATCTCGGAGGAATCCCTTTGATTCCGGGTTATATTGAAGTAGTACATCCCGGTGATCCGTTAGCAAATGGATCTACCAACGTTGGAAAAATAAAATTGAAAGCATGGCGTGGACACGAAGTAATTAATAATATTGATACCGATGTGGCGGGTGTTGATTGGATTCTTGCCGAGACATGGCATCCTTATCAGCGTTCGTCATTCGTATCGCCACCATTTTCAGGTTATTTATCAGGTCACTCAACGTACTCGCGTGCAGCAGCAGAAATACTTACTGATTTTACCGGTGATAAATATTTCCCAGGCGGAATGGGTGTGTTTCATTGTGCTCAAGATGAATTCTTGGTTTTTGAAAATGGCCCCAGTGTAGATGTGGATTTGCAATGGGCTACTTATCAGGATGCGGCTGATGAAAGTTCGTTGTCTCGTATCTGGGGTGGAATTCATCCACCTATTGATGATATTCCCGGAAGAAAAATTGCTATTGAAGTCGCAGCAGATGTGTTTACAAAAGCTGAAACGTATTTTATCAATACACCGAATGATGGCATTTTTGACGTGCCCGGATGTATGAATCCCTTAGCATGTAATTATAGTTCATTAGCCACCCAGAATAATGGATCTTGCGTTTTACCTCCAACTTATTTCAAGGATGTAGATGGTGATGGTTTTGGAGACCCATCAGTGGATTCAGTTTCCTGCTTTTCTCTTAGTGGATATGTCACCAATAATAAAGATTGTAATGATGCTTCTTTTTCTATTCATCCAAATGCAGCTGAAGTTTGTGTGAACGGTTTCGACGACAACTGTAATAATATTATCGATGAAGGTTGTGGAAGCGGAGCCTTTCAGGTGAAAGTGTTGATTGAAGGATTTTATTTGAGTGGTGGCTTTATGATGAGTACACTCTTTAATAATGGAATGAATCCAGATCCAAATGCAAGCGATTCTGTGCGCATTGAATTAAGAAATGCTGCCAGTCCTTATTCACTAGTTCATACACATCATGTCGTACTCTTTAGAAATGGATTCGCATCGATTCCGTTTTACCCTGCCGTGGGATCATATTTTATTGTGGTAAAACATCGCAATGGAATCGAAACCTGGAGCAAGAATCCGGTAGTGTTTAGTGGCGCCTCAGTTTTTTATGATTTTTCGAAACCTTAGAAGAGAAAAAACGTAAACTGAAAGTTACTAGAATTTATTATAATGAGAATGAATTACCGAGTGTTGAATAGAGTGTGGTTGCTCTGTATGCTATTTGTACAGATAGGTATACATGGATTCAGTCAGATTAATTATTCAATAAATTGTGCAGGAGGATTTTCCTGTAATAACCAAGGCGATGGCTCCATTTCTGTTGCCGTTACAGAGCTGCAACGTAAGCTTCATGTTGTAAGTGTTTCTAACCATGATTTTATATATTCTCCGGCACTGTTTGGAGCAGATATTTATATTACAGCACTGTCTGGTGAGTTTAAATATTTTTCTAATCCTGATTTGGGATGTTCAGCGTATCCTGTCGGTACTTTCTCCGGAAAAGTTGCTGTGATTGACAGAGGGACCTGCTCTTTTGAATCTAAAGTGTTGAACGCTCAACTTGCAGGAGCGATTGGTGTAGTCATAGTAAATAATGTGGCTGGAGCTCCTTTTACCTTAGGGGGCAGTAATAGTTTAGGCGTGAACATTCCTTCGGTGATGATTAGTCAAAGCGATGGGGTTATTTTGAAGAATTTATTAGCACTTCCTGCAGTAGTGAATGGTTCAACTCCTCAATATACTTATCAGTGGAGTTGCGGCTCTACTTCCCCCTCCGTTTCTGGGTTGAAGGAAGGAACCTATTCTGTCACTGTATTAGCGGATAATGGCGATACGCTTTCTTGCGCTACTCAAGTTTTAGCAAATAATCATAATGTAAATATTGTGACTAATTCTTCAATCATAAATTGTCCTTTTGATACAGTGGATTTATCGGTTTCTGCTTTTAATAATGCCATTGCAATGAATGGAACAAATCAATGGATTAATTTAAATACGAATGTTACGAATTTAAATGATGCAAGCTTTACGATGGAAGCATGGATCAACACTTCTTCCGGATCAGAAGGAATTATTGTAAGTAGTAATTCGAATAGTGTTTGGGAAGCTGGTGAGCGTGCATTATTTATTGATGACATTGGTCGACCAACATTTTCCGGTTTTGATAATGGAAGTATTACTAGCTCTATGGAGGTGGATGATGGAAACTGGCATCATGTGGCCGTGGTATGGGATTATTCAACACCTCCCGGAGTAGGAAGGATTTTTATTGACGGATTTGATCGAACAGAGTCAATGAACTATACGGCAAGTGCAAGTGTAAATGTTGGCGTCTTTAAAATTGGCCGACCAAATTATTCAGGCTTGCAAGCGCCCAATTTTTATGATGGACAAATTGATGAAGTTCGAATTTGGAATGTGGCTAGATCCGGTTTAGACATCCGTACAGGAATGGTGAATGTTGTTGAACCCAATACGCTAGGCTTATTAAGTTATTTCAAGTTTAATGAGACGAGTGGCTCAACCGTATTGAACGCAAGCAATAATTTGGCAAATGGATCCTTCGTAAATACGCCCGAACGCGTGGATGCGTTAACGTATTTGTGGTCACCAACCGGCGATACCATTTCTTCAATTACAGTTAATGCGCCGGGAAAATATTCAGTTGAAGTGAAAGATTATTTTGGGTGCGCAGCGATGAGCAATCCGGTGTTTATAAATTCAGTAGGAATAAATCCAAGCGGACCATTAACCCTTTGCAATGGCGATTCTGTTTTGTTGGATGTTGGAGAAAATATGAATCCGATTTATGGATTTTCGGAATTCTTTGATTTAGCAACCTGGACCACTGTACACAGTCCAAATGATATGGGAAGTGTGAATGTTATTTCATCCCCTAATTCTATTTCTATATTATCCAGCAATACGAATGCTGGTGGATCACCTTCTTCGTACATTGATTTTTGCCATGCGATGAATGGCGATGGGATGTTAAATTTTAATTGGACTTTCTCAAGCACGACAAGTCCACAAAGCGATTATCCCGAAATTATTCTAAATGGTAATTCCGTATCACTACAAAATTTTGTGTATGGTAATGGAAGTGCAAGTAATCAAAGTGGAGTCGCAAGTTTGCCGGTACTAAAAAATCAAAATTTTTGTTTCAGAATGAATACTACCAATAATCAAGGTGGTGCAGCAACACTTACCATATCTAATATTCGTTTTCCCGATTCTTATTCCTCTTATTTATGGAGTACAGGAGCTACCACTCAAAAGATTAATGTAAATGCTGCAGGAGCTTATGCTGTGAGTATCACTACCAGCAATGGATGTACTGTAGTAAGTATGCCAGTATCTGTTACCGTGAACAGTAATCCTAAAACGAATTGGTATGCAGATTACGATGGCGATGGATATGGAAATGAAAATGTCGATTCGCTGTATTGCTTTCAACCTATTGGATTTGTTTCAAATAAGAAAGATTGTAATGACTCATTAAATTATATTCATCCGAACGCAAATGAAAATTGTTTTAATAGCATTGATGATAACTGCAATTTAATTATCGATGAAGGTTGTGGTTTAGGAAGTTTTCAATTGAAAACAATGATTGAAGGATATGTCTTAGGCGGCGGATTGATGATTTCAAATCTGTTTAATAATGGACTAAATCCAAATCCGAATGCTACAGATTCAATTACTGTTGAATTGCGTGCTGCTACAAGTCCTTATAATATAATCCAATCAATTCAAGAAGTTTTATATCGCAATGGATTTGCATCCATACCAATGTACCCAGCGAATGGTTCATATTTCATTGTGATAAAATCTAGAAATGGAATTGAAACATGGAGTAAGTCACCTGTTTTGTTTGACGGCGAAAGTGTATTTTATGATTTTTCGAAATAAAAGATTTTTAACCAACTACCGTATTCCATCCAAATTTATCAGCTAGCGTTCCTTTACGAATTGCCGTCATCATCTGTTGTAATTTCATGCAAACGCTATTGCTGTCGTAAGCAGGTAAATCAATGGTTATTTCTTTAAGACCAATAGCGCAGATAGGAGCAGTTACTGCAGCGGTGCCGGCGCCAAAAACTTCTAGTAATGTTCCTGCCTTGTGAGACTGTAGTATTTCGTTGGAGCTAATTCTTCTTTCTTCCACAGTGATGCCCATCTCTCTCGACAGTGTGATGATGGAGTCGCGAGTAACACCTTCTAAAATGGTTTCAGATAGTGGTGGAGTGATAAGTTTACCATCTATTAAAAAGAAAATATTCATGGTGCCTGATTCTTCAATGTATAATTCATCGCTGAGGTCGGTCCACAATACTTGATCAAAACCAGCTTCTCTTGCAAGTTTGGTAGCATAGAAGGCACCTCCGTAATTCCCGGCGCATTTTGCTCCACCCGTTCCTCCTTTAGCCGCTCTGCCATATCGATCTTCAACCTTCACCCGAAGTGGCTTCGGATAAAATGGTGGTACAGGTCCAGTCATGATGATCATCAAGTACTCTTCAGAAATTTTTACACCGAATCGTTCTTCAGTAGCAAAGATGAGCGGACGTATATACAATGAGCTTCCATCTTTTTCTGGAACCCATCCTTTGTCTACTTCGATGAGAGCTTTTAAACTTTCTTCAAAAAGTTCATAAGGCAAAGGCGGCATACACATTCTATCTAATGTACGCTGCAGCCGATCAAAGTGTTTTTTTATTCGGAAGATGGATATTTTACCATCTTTCATTCTGAAAGCTTTCATGCCTTCAAAAACACTTTGACCATAGTGTAAAGCCAAGATCGTAGGCATCATCGGAATTGGACCAAAAGGAACGATACTAGCATCTTGCCATGCTCCATTTTTAAAGGCAGAAAGAACCATATGGTCCGACATGTATTTCCCGAAATCTAATTCATTGAAATTGACATTCGATAAAGTACTATTGGTATTCTGAGTAAAGGCAATCTTTGTTTTTATATCCATTTTTTATTAGTTTTCCGAATGAACAAGTTTCTGTATTCGGATGAAGGCAATTGATATTTTTAATCGACTACCAAGCAAGTGTTTAATTGAATATTAAAATTTAATTTTTACAGCTTACTTATTTTGATGGCTCTTTTTCCGTTTACTTGAATGAAGTACATCCCACTTGGAATTTCAGAAGTAGTAAGGGTGTTGGTTCCTATTAGGATTGGGAATGATTGAATAATTCTTCCACTAATATCCGTGAATGAGGCAGTTCCTTTTCCTTACTTAATAATTGAATTTCGTTTTCGAATGGATTCGGAAATATATTGATAATATTTTCATCTGCTATTTCATGGATTGAAGTTACAAGTACCGGCTTCAATCGACAAGCTGCTACTTCCTCATCACTATTTGCAGAATAAATAGTAGTTCCGGTTAAAATGATTCGTCCATCAGCCATCACTGTCATTCCATTGCATACTTCATTTACATTACTTGGAATTACCGGTTGTCTTGCAAATCCAAGACCATTGAAAGAAATATCTACAGTACCTGAAGTATCAATTCTGGAAACCATAAATTTATTGATGCCTGTCGAATCGGCTACGTAACCTGCAACAATAATTTTATTGTCGGATTGGATATGAATATCGTTTACATGATTTGCAAAACCTCCAACATTGTAAACATATTTTCCATTGAAACCATAGTTAGGATCGAATGTTCCATTACTTCTGTATCTTGCTGTAGCCATATTGCTATTGCTAGTTATCAATTTACCTGCAACAACGATTCTTTCATTTTGATCTAATGTAAGTGCTCCCATTTCTGACGCCAATTGAAACGTAATGATGGTGTAACCCGCTGCAGTAAATGTATTGTCTAAAGTTCCTGTTGAATCAAGACGAGCAATTAACATGTTTGCTCCAGTAGTACCACCTATTACAATTTTACCATCAGCTTGAACTTTTATTCCTTTCCCAAAATCAGATGCTCCTGTAGGGTCAAGCGTTAATTTTCCATCACCGCTAAAGGTAGTAGCGAGTTGCCCATTTGGTCTTACCTTGATTATAGCATAGTCGTAGTTGATAGGTAATCCGAGCGCGGTGGTGGTTCCAACCACATAAATATTTCCGTTGGCATCAATGTCTAAAGCACTTACAACATCTGACTGACTTCCTGTTCCTAATAGATCTGTCATCAAAATGCCTGTACTATTAAAAGTAGTGTCAAGAACTCCATTGGTATCTAACATACAAATAAAAAAGTCTTGGTCTCCTGCGCCAATACCGGTACAAGCGATTACAATTTTTCCATTCGGGGCAACTTTTATTTTTGGTGCGAGTCCGTTTGCAGAATTCGCTAAACCAATAGGTATAAATTCTACGCCATCATTATTAAATGAGTTGTCAAATGCTCCATTAATATCTAAACGAACCGCACAAATCTCATAGGCACCAGAGCCTGGATTTTTACTGATGCCAGCCATGACTAATTTTTCATCGGCTTGCAAGTCGCAACCATACATGCGATCGATATTGTTAAAAAAGATAAAGCTTAATAAGCCCTTTCCATTGAAGGTAGAATCAGGAACATAATTATACGTTTGAGCCTTTAATTGAAGACTACAAATAAGGATGACAAGGGATGTCAAGGCGAGGTGAAATTTGTTTTTCATATTGTTTAGGGATGTCCTACAAAGTAAGGGAATTTTCCCGATTGCCATATTCGATCATGTAAAAAAAGTAATAAGTTGATAGTGCATAGCTTAGCAGCAAATTATGCCCTTTTTAGTGCTGTTTTGACAAGATGGAATCCAGCTTAATTAGGGGAAATGTTCTTTAGGTCTTCAGAGATGTATATAAAAGAAACCCTCGACCATTTTCGTCGAGGGTTTTCTTGTTACATTTTAGATTATACCAATTCCATTTATATTTTAGTTGAAAGCTGCGATGTATTTTTTGCCAAGACAATTTTAAAAAATCGTTGCATAGCCTACGAAACTATTTTTTTAAGAAGTATTGGTGAAAATGTGTCCCGATAGATATTGGGAAGAAGATAGGGCTTAAATATAATTGGATTTAGAATTATTATTGTATGCCTATTTTTTCAACGCGGGTTCCTTTTTCATTGATGACACGTATAAAGTACATCTGCTTCGGTGAGTTTGTAAGGTCAATTTCACTTTGATATTGAACACCGATGGCCGTATCATCTTTCAAATAAATTACTTTCCCTTGGATATCGTACACTTCAATTTTTATTTTACCACTTATACCCGAAACAGAAATGTTGAATTTGCCTGTACTCGGATTTGGCATAACCTGTAATCCAATTTCATTTTTATTTTCCGAAATACTTGTTATTTGGAAGATGGTTTTAGTGGCAACATCGTTGGATGAATTTGCATCATCATCGGTGGTAATTAAAGCATGTAGCGTGTAGTCATTCTGAACAGACATGTCTGCTGTTTGAGAAAAAGTATGTTCTACGCTGTCACCTGGATTTAATGTCATGAACAATGTATCTGTCACGATTCTAAATCCATTTAAAAAATAACTGAATCGTGGATTTACCATCGGTACAGAGCCAGTATTTTTTGCAATTGCTTTTACAATTTCAGCAGCACTTAACGTAGGTGCACCTATCGGAGCAGTAATTTTGGTAGCACTGACATCTTTATAATCAGTAAACCCTTGTGCCGAATCGTTACTTTGTACTAAATATGCAAAGATGCGATAGTGAGGTTCGGTATGACTACTTCCATTATAACCTGTGTTTAATAAATTAGTATAATTCTGAAGTGTGTATGCAAGGATAGCATTAGTACCGGGTGTTACACTACTTGTGATGTTGTTTACAATTGGAATGACTTCTTGACCAGGACACCAACCTGCACGACTTAATGTCCATGTTCCACTTTGTGCAGAACAGGTATTAGAACCACAATTTGATTTCCAAAGAAAATGAGGGAAGGTGGCTGAGCCATTTATATTTAATTGATGCGTCATTTGACTAAACTCCGCAGCATTGTTTGTATTTCCTTGTCCATGTCCTGAGATGGTCATACGTGTTGTAACAGTTTTGCTCTTTGCATCTATTGGCAGATTGAAATTGGGCAAAGTGTAAGGTATACTGGGGTCTCCATAGATATGATAATCTGTACTCCATAATGGAGTAATTTTATTGAATGGATGAGCTGTGGTTGATGCAATAAATTCAAAAGTTACATTCAGCAACCATCCTGAAGCCCCCCATACTTGAATATATGTTTGTAGTTTTTGTTTACCAACAAGTATTGATTTAAAGTCGGACACATCTACATCCCAAGGTCCACAAGCTTTTCCATATGGAGTAATAAAACGTGCAAGCTCATATTCTTTGACCATTCTTGAATATTGATATTTTTGCAGGTTGATCCCAGGGGTCGCAACCTGTAGTAGGACAATTTACAGAGATATGCATGATCACTTGGCTCCACTTCTCTGGACCTTCCGGAAAAATTACATCCGCAAATCGAGTTTGTCCGTTTCCGGCAAAATCATGTTGTACGTTATTAACAGCAACCAATGTATTTCCATTGGCGGGCTTGGTTAATGTAGATGTGGCATTGTTGTTACGTAGGTCCGCATCGTTAGTGAGTAAAGAAGATACTGAATACGTAGCAGAGTTCAATGTCGATAAGTCTTCCACTTTGTTAAAACTTAAAGTAAAAGTTTCATTCGGTTGAAGAGTAGCAGTGACCGTATCTATAAAGGTAGGCCCGTTGTTTATAGCATATGAAACCGGAATCAAAGAAAGAGAATTAAAACCAGTGTTTTTTATTTTTACTTTGATTCGACTGGCGCCTGCAAATGCAATTAAATTGTTTGGTGATTCCATTCCAATTACAGTAACATCGTTCATGATTTGTTCGTTGCCACTTACCCATGCATTGTTCAAGGCAAAATTAGTAAGCGTGCCGTTATTTCCTCCTGTTGTAAGATCAGTAATAATTGCGTTTCCTAATCCTTCGTCCATCTTAAAATAATTCACCAAGCCCGGTTCCGAACCATTGAAAGAGGTGGTCATATTCGATGCGATATCGTTTTGAGATCGGGCAATGTTCCATATTCGAACTTCGTCAATTACTCCGTTAAAAGCTCTTCCATTCCACGTTGGGTTGTCGCCAATAATTAAATCTACAGGCGAGGGAGAAAGTGAAGTAGCAGGAGTAGTAGCTATTAATTCTCCATTGATGTACAACAATACATTGCTTCCATCAAAAACGCCTGCAATATGATACCATCTATTTGTAAGCATCACGGAACTAGATGACGCTGCTTTCCACGATCCATTGTCTGAAATCATGAATTGAATACTTCCATTGTTTCCACAACGTAAAACATATCCACGATTAGGAGCATCAACATCTTTTGCTAAGATGGATCCGCCCGATATGCTGTTTTTCCATGTGGTGGCATTAATCCATGCCTCTACAGTCATGGCAGCTGTCGGATTTAATGCGGCGGCATTATTAATGATAATTTTATCATCTATGCCGTCGAAATTTATACCGAAGTTAGTGCCCGCTGCGAAGTTGCTTACGGTCTTAATTATCGTGTCGTTAGCAGTTGAAACATCACCGGCTAATCCTGAGTATGCTTTTACAGAATAATTTTGGAAGGCCGATAAATCCGCGGTTTGTGTAAAGTTGTAAACATAACTTCCAAATGGAGGCACAGAAGCAGAAACGGTTTCTGTAACGGGTGTATTATTTCCCACTTGGTAACTAACAGGAAATCCACTAATTGGATTCGAACTATAATTACTGATGTTAACGCTTACTTGTTCTGAATTTGTTAAGTTGAAATTAGAAATTGGAGCTACTAAAGTCGATGCACCTACGTCAGGTGCACTCAATGTGCAAAAATAATCACCAGATGCCCATACTGTCGCGAGAGTGGTATTGATGAGAAGTCCATTATTACCTCCGGCAACAGAATTAATGCAAGCGGTAGTTCCTGTGTTTGCATCCATTTTCCAATAACCAACAAGACCAGGTTCTGTTCCTGTTAAAGCGGTGCAAATGGTGCTTGTTATTTGACTTTGCGTACGGCCGTAATTCCAAAAACGCACTTCATCAATTTTACCACTAAAGGTCCGACCACTCCATCCCGGACACTCTCCAATATTTACAAATCCAGTTGACGGTACCATGCCTCCTGAGTAAATGGTGAGCCCACGCAAAATCCCATTGATATATACCATGATGGAGTCGCCCGAATATACTCCAGCAACATGATACCATGTGCCAAGTTGCATCATAGGTGAAGAAGTTGCCGTTACCCAAGTGCCAGCGATACTTACATTAAATTCAGCCGTTCCATTTTCTGCTGCGCGCAAATCAAATCCGTTATTTTGACCAATGTTGTTTCCTGAACTAATGACAGTGCCTTTGTAAATGGGAGTTTTCCATGCATTGGCGTTGATCCATGCTTCTACTGTTACACCGGTAGCTCCTTGTAGTGCAGCATAGGAGGTTACTCTTGCATAATCATTCGCCCCATCAAGGTTAAGATGATTTTGAGCGTTTGCTTTTTGAAACAATAAAAAGAGCAGAAATATTGCAATAATTTTTATGTTGATAGTTTTCATATGTTGAGTGATTCTTCAGGTTGGGTGAAATTATTTTTGTATGATCAATTTTTTAGTGGTGTATTCATTGCCTTTTATTATTCGGACAAAGTAAGTTCCGTTTTCTAAATTTGAAATATCAAATTGTTGAAGCGATGTAGTGCCATCCCATCGGAATATTTGTTTTCCGGTAACATCAACAACTTGAACGTCGGTTTCTAAAGAATTAGTTAATGTAAAATACTGTTGCGCAGGATTGGGTTGCAATGAAATTAATTTGCTCCACGTTGGCTCAGGAGAGATGGCTGCAATGGCTGAACTTCCAACTCCGATGCTGTAAAATTTATTTTCTAAGTTGACTCCTGTGAATTTTACAATGCTACCATTTGCTAAAAGCGTTGAAGCAGCAGCTGCCACCGAAAATTGTTGAGTCGACGAATCTCGAACCAATAAGGTGTAATTCTGAACGGGTAAATTTTTATCAAGTGAGTCGCCGCCTGAAGCAGCTGTCGAAAGATTGAAGAATAAATCAGCAGCAATATTCCCACCTTTATTAAAATACCATTCTCTGCTGGTGCGCTTGAAGTCAACTGGAGCTGTTGATGGTAACCAGGAAGTAGAAACTCCCGCAGAGTCGTTATGTCCGTACACCGCATAGTCAAAGGCTTTAGTTTGAATGTTGGCAATGATGTTTAGTCCGTGTACTGTCGTGGCATAGTTATACAAAGAGGGATCTTTTCCAAACCATACGCCGCTAACATCAGACATGTTGTACATATTATCATTTCCAACTGCAGCATACGAAGGTGACCATGACCAATACGCTGCAGCAGGACTAATCACACCATTGTTCCCATTTCCTGTTTTATCAGGTAAAAGCCCACCTGTATTTTGATTGAAATCGTAATATGCAACAAGACTTGTCTCTGTTCCTAGAAGTTTTTTGTGCATGGTAGATTTTATTTCAGCTTCTGTTCGTACAACACTCCAAATACGAACTTCATCTATTTGTCCGAAAGTTTGAAAATTAGTCAAATCCCAAGGTGCTATTCCAATAATAAATGGGTTGCTACTGGCGGCAATGGCATTGCTTGTCAAAGGTAATCCGCCCACCTGTACTCCATTTATATAACATAACATTTGACCACTTGATCCAAATGTCGTGGCATAGTGGACCCAGGCTGAATCTAGAGGAGAGCTACCTGCTTGAATGGTATTCAATCCTGGATTCCAAATCTCTGAATAGTTTTGTCCCAATTGCACACCTAATACATAACCATTATCAAAAGCAGGTGTGACCTTTCCTAAAATTTTCTGATTCCACGTGGAATTATACAGTCGAACCCATACTTCCATCGTTAACTCATTCCCGGTATTCAATAGATTATTGGTGCCACAATCAAAATAAACAGGAGGCTGTGTGCCTGCAGTCCAGCTGGGATAATCAATTTCAAAGCTGTTTCCAGCAGGGGTTTGTGCATGGCTATTGGTTAAAAAGAAGACAAATAAAAAGAGCAGTAGTAGTTTTGTGTGTTTCATGAACTTTAGTAGCGTTTTGATATGGGAAGAGGGACTATTCGCTTTCTCCAATTTTAATTGATAAAGTCGAACCTCGAAAGTAGTAAAAATAAGCCAATTAGAAAAGTTTATTATTTAACTACTCAATTGATAATGTACTCTTTAAATCATGAAAAATTAGAGTATTCTATTTTTTGTCGATGTTTACTCCTAACAGAGTAAATTAAAAATTAATTCGGTTGCCTTAAGATTAAAATCATCATTGTTTTTTTACCCACTCATAGACGGGATCAATTCCATTTAAAAAGTCTGAATAACTGATTTCAAATAATACATCCGGCTTAAGTGAGTTGGAATCATCATTTGTTCTTTTAAAATATTTTGTTGAGTAGTTGAGAACAACTCCCGAACTCGGCAAATCGATTTTTTAACTTCTCCAAAATGATTAGGCATGCCTGCTGTTTCTTCACCAATAAAAAGAGCATTCGTTAATCGTTTAAAATCCATTGCGTTTAAAATCGCAGAAGAATATGTGTTGCGCCCGATTACAACATATAATTTTATTTCTGGATGTGTATTGAGAAATGCAGCCAATTTTTGGATTAGTTCAGTTCCTTGAGGTGAACTACCTCCAGTGTTTAATCGTAGATCAAACACAATCTTTTTGATATATTCATAATTTAAAGTTCGAAATATCTTTTCTTCAAATGAGGCGAAAGTGGGCATCTTATCTGCATATTCTGCTTTCCCATATTGTAATTCCAATTCTCTGCTCCAGCATTTGTTGTATTGAATATAATAGATCTGCTCTTTTTCTTGATACGTCTCATTAAACAAGGATCTTTCATTAACGTAGTAAAGCGGAAGTTGATCTGGAACAATTTGCTTTTTGTTTTTACGCGTAAATTCTCCTGGTTGAATAGTGTGATTCTCAATTTCACCTTTATTGTTTCTTACTCCCAATACAACTTCATTCCCTTGAGCAAAGCCAAAATATTGTAGCAGTTGAATGATGGTAAATAAATTGGGAATATTTTTTATTAACGTTGCCGGGTTATCAATGGTAAACAACGAACTTAAACTATCTGCAATGGTAACGAAAGGAATTCCATTAATGTTTACTATTTGTTTACCTAAAATTGAATTGTTCTCGACTGTGGTTTGCAAAATGTAATACCCATTTCTGAACCAATAAGCATTAATGGGCAGTATTTTATCTTTATCGATGAGCTTATAAAAATTGAGACCAGTATGTGAGTCACCAAAGCTTGCAATTAATTGTTGCAATTTGATCGCGATTGCAAAATCAGATAAAGAATCTTTTACTTTTTTTAATGGTTTCAAGTCCAGAATAAATTCTTCTTTGATTTCTTAGTAAATAAATCAAAATGGTAGCTTGGTAATTCTTTGGCAAGATAATTTATGTCCTCTTCCCAATCAATTTTAGAATTGTTTTGAGAAACTCCTATTTGAAATAAAAGAAGCCCGATGAGTATTAATAAAGTCTTTCTCATATTTTAATTAATTTTTAATGACAAAGTTTTTTGCTGAATTTAATCAACTTGATCTATTCAGTTGTTTTCATTTTTATTCATCTAAGTGCTGTATTATTTTCTAAAGATATATATACTTCATACTTCCCTAACTATTCATGAAATAATTAGAAAACTCATTAAATATAAACAAAGAAAAGTAAGTAGCAATACAAAAGTTATATCCATTAATATTGACCTGGTTTTTGCCTTTTTATTTCGCTTGTATTCATTTGAAATAAAATCATTTGTATGTTGAGTTTTGATTTTGAACATGTTCGTGAATTCCTTGAATTAATAATTCAAAAATAAACCAAGAAAGGAGATCCAAGAAATTTATTAAATGGAAACACCTTTAATATGAAGTGAAATGGGGTGTAATTCGAATAAAGCGATTGAATATTCAAATTTATTCTTTTGCTGCCGTAATCATTGTGTCTGCAAGTATAGTGTAGCATTTAATCCAGGCGGCTTCTAATTCGGCAGACCATTCATTCCTTAGTGCTTGATGGAGAGTCCAGATTAATGCTGCTCCAACATATTCGTAATGTTTATCTTTCACACCATATTCAACATGTCTTTTTGCAAGTTGATTTATTTCTTCTGTAAGCTCATCCAATCTTTCTAAGCGAGCAACAATCAAACTTAGCATATCAACTAGTTTTACCGATTGAGATGGACTTGAACTATCAAACATTCTTTGAGTTCTGGAATATCGATGAAAAGTTTTCGATAGAAAACATCACCGATCAATTCAGGTTGAATCCCTCTTAATTCCCCCAACTATTTTTTATTAATTTAATTTCTTTTCCTGTCAACATAATTCTTTTTTCGTGAACTTCACATTATTTATTTAGCCATTTTTTAAAAGCGGGGGCTTTTTCCCGACTAATGTCAATTTCGAATTTGTGATTTGGTTCTTTTAATCGGATGGTGAGCTTTTGATTTTCTAGAGGTTTCACAGAGTTGATAGAGTCAATATGTACAATAAATTGTCGATTAGCTCGGAAAAACAATTTTGAGTCTAATACTTCTTCAACTTCCTCAAGGGTGTTAAAGTCAAATGAATAATATTCTCCATTGAAAGTATAAATGTAATTTAACGAATCACGCATAAAGCAAGCAATGTTAGAGGTGCTGATGGGAAGCCACTGTTTATTGCTATTGACAATAAATTTCTCTTTGAATTGAACAGAGTTTTGCGGATTTTTAAAATCTTCCGACATCTTGTGAATATTAGTCGGATAAGGATTTTTACTTGCTATAATTGCTCTGCATTTATCAATCGCTCTTTTTAATTCATCATCCTCAATGGGTTTAAGTAAATAGTCAACTCCATTCACTTTAAATGCCCGCATGGCATATTCATCGTATGCGGTTGTGAATATTATAGGACATGAAAGTTGAAAGTTTTCAAATATTTCGAAACTAATCCCATCACTTAACTGAATGTCCATAAAGATTAAGTCAGGTTCTGCATTATTCAAAAACCAACGATTGGCGGTTTTGATGCTGGGTAGTATTTCTAGTATCGTGATGTCTTCAGCAATCGCTTTTATTTTGTGTTGGAGCTCTTTAGCGATGAGTTTTTCATCTTCTACAATGATGGCTTTCATAAATTTATTTTTTAACCTAGAATGTGATACAATTGTACAATGGTTAGATAAGCGGAATTTTTATGATAAAGGAATTTTCATTCTCTTCGATGAGAACAGGTTTGTCTGATAAAAATCGGTAGAATGATTTTAGTTGGTTTAATCCATGCTTATTAGAAGTTTCAACCATGTTTTTTTTCTGCAAATTGTTTTTAACTACTAAATATTCATCTTTTACATAGATATCAATTACGAGAGGGCTTTCTTCATCTATGATATTATGTTTTATGGCATTTTCAATTAAATTTTGGATGGTAACAGGTACAATTTTTTGATGGAAGTATTCTTCATTAATATTGATGTTAACCTCGAATCCTTCACTAAATCGCGTTTGTTGGAGTTGAACGTAGGTCTTAGCAAAATTGATTTCATTGACTAAGGGAACCGTTTCATTTTCGCTACTCTTTAAGATGTAACGATAGATTTTACTCATTTGATCCACAAACTGACGCGCAATTTTCGGTTCAGTTGAAATTAAACTGTTAAGTGATGTGAGTGAATTGAATAGAAAATGTGGATTTAATTGTTGTTTTAAGTTTTCATATTGTACAACCGATTTTTCTTTTTCCAGTAATTGAGCACGTTCATTAAGTCCGGCCACTTCTCGCAAGTTGTTTATTCGGAATCGATAAATCCATAAAATAATTAAGATAAAGAACGAAGAAATAAGTGTCCTAAACCATACTGTTCGGTAGAAATAATTTTTTATAGTAAGATCAATTGATTTATATGATGATGGCCAATTTTCATTAATAGATGCTTTATAAATAAGAGAATAGTTTCCAGGTGGAACATTGGTATAATTCACTCTGGGTTGAGTGGAATAGTTCCAGTCTTTGTCAAAATTCTCAAGTTTGTATGCATACGTTATTTGCTGCGACTGTTTATAGTAAGGAGTTGTAAAATTGAAACTAAAATAGTTTTCGTTCGGTTCTAAAAGTATTTGTGCTTTTGAATCGTTTGTTAACATTAATAAATTTTCTTTGTTAAATATGGAATAGGAGGTTAAATAATATTCTAGATTATTCGATTTTTCAATATAGGTAGAAGGATGGAATTTCACAAATCCTTTTACTGTAGGAAAATAGAAAAAGCCGTCAGGGGTTATAGATGCTTGATATTCGAAGAATGAAGAAGAGATTAATCCATCACGTTGATTGAAATTTGTGATATTTTTACGATCACTACTAATCAAAACCAAATCACTACTGGTTCCAACCCACAATCTATTTAGATGATCTATCGCCAAAGGACCACAATAATTGCTGTTTAAACCATTTTGATTATTGATAATTTTTATCAGATTGTACTTTGTATTAATTCCTGTAATTCCATTATGTGTACTTATCCATATATATCCTACTTTATCCTCCCGAATATCGATGATTAAGTTTCCCGATATTGTTTTTTCGTTTTGAAAATCATTATTGAACCAATTTGAAGTGGTTTGTTTATTTTTATCATACATCCCCAATCCTTGTCCATCAAATCCTAACCATAACCGATTTTGACTGTCTTCGTAAATACAGCGCACCCCATTTTTCATATATTTTTTTAACAGGGGATGTGTGGATACATTTCTAAATTTATTGTCTCTATAACTAAAGTAGTATAACCCATTATTATGTGCTGCTCCAAACCAAACTGTATTTTCATGATCAGTAAATATAGTAAAGTAAGGAATTTGTGGAAGTGAGTCGTGGATTGAAAATGACTCCATTAAATTTGTTTTATTGTTGTATCGATTCACCCCTCTTGAGGTAGCTATCCATATATTTCCTAGTTTATCTTCCGATAGACAATTTACAATAGAGGAAAGTATTCTATTTTTTTTGTCTGTTTGTGCGTTGAATATTTCATATTTATTCATAGCATCATTTCGAACACTTAATCCTGTGGGTGTCGCACTCCATATATTTCCATTTCTATCTTTCAATAATACTTTTGCAAATTTAGATGCAGAAGTCTCTTTATACGGAAAATAGACATCAAAAATGTTTTCATCAGGATGGAAGTATCCTAATCCATTAATATTTATGAACCAAATATAGCCATCAACAGAACAGTACATCGATTTAAAACCACTGGCAAGTAAATTTGTTGGTACTTGATTGTTGTACTCGTAATAAGTTGGATATCCTTTACTGTTTAGCTTTATGATGGTGTTTTTACTTCCCATCATCCAAAGGTTATTTTGTTTATCTATTGTAAAGTCAGTTATAGCAATTTGTTCTCCTTCAACTTTTAGTAAGAAACTTTTGTTTTGAATTTCGAAATTATTTGAATTGACTTTGTAAAGATTTTTGGTTTGAAAATCACTCATCCATAACAGACCTTGTGCATCGGCAAAAATGCGATTTATGGGTCCTTTGAATGGACTAATTGGTTGAAAAGTTATCTTTTTAGTATTAATGTTATAAATAAGAACTCCTCCATCAGAAGAAAAATATATTTTTTCTTTTAATAGGCAGTAGTCATAAACATAGTACTCATCAATATAATTTTTAGAGACTTTATCTTCGCTAGCAATAAATGATTCAATTTTATTTGTTTTAATATTATAAATATAAATATCTTCTGTAGTAGAAACTAAAAGTCGCTCCATGCTTAAGGAGTGAACCATGTAAACAAATTGATCCTTGAAGGGCTGAATGTGTTTGAAGGTTTCTGTAGAATAATCAAATTCAACCAATCCTGATGAATATCCAATCCATAATCTTTCGCTTTGATCATAAGTTAACGTTATGGGACTTGAGTTGGGAGCAGAAGTACTATCTCCTTGAATGTGGGTATATTTTTTTACGTTTTTTCCATCATAGCGATTCAATGCTCCAGTAGTAGCCACCCACATAAATCCAAATTTGTCCTTGCAAATTGCATTTACAATTCCATCGTTTAACCCTTCAGCCACAGTTAAATGTTTAACATTTAAGGGTGCAAGTTTGGCAGTTGACGGATGATTTAATAGTAAGGCAAATAGAAGAAGTGTAATAATTTTCATGGGTTTCAATAAAGTTTTCTCTAGGTGAAAATACTAATATTTTTAATTCGTTGAAAAAGCTTGAAAATCTTTATCTGTTTTATGTATAATGATTAACTGGAAAGTCAGAAGCTGAAATTTTCAACTTCTGACTTTTAGCAATTTTATTTTTCTTACAGCTTAAAAATTTTAAAGGATTCATTCACTTTTCCATCTTCCGATTTTATATGTAGGATGTATTTTCCTGATGTCATGGAAGTAAACTCTATTCGCGTTTCGGGGGATGAAATCGTTCTTGATTCAATCAATCTTCCTGAAATATCTGTCAAGTAAATCATATGTTTTGCATTAGACAGTTCTGTAAGTTTGATATTGATGTATTCCGTTGCAGGATTTGGATAGACATTTACTTTAAACTTGTTTTCATCTAAGCTATTGCTATTTCGACTTGTAGTAGATTCATCCGAAGTGATTTCAGTGGTGTCCTCAACATTTACAATTCGTGCAACTGTAATTTTTCCTTGTTGGAAACCTTGTGCGATCTTATAATTGCTTTTACTTAATGTACTTGTAACTGTTTCGCCAACTGTTGAAGTAAGTCGAATATTGCTTACTGAATTATCGATCCCTGCTGATGCAATCACATTTCGTTGGATACTTTGTGCTTGAACATTAATAGTAAATACAGTTAAAAATATTATTATAATTTTATTTTTCATGGGTTAAGTAATTAAAATGGTGAAACTAAATATCCTGAAAAATAATTCTCGGGAGCATAGGTGGTCGTTGTATGTGATGTGCCTGATCCATTGAAGTGCTTAAGTTGAACATAAACCCTTTGCCCGGATACCAGTAAAATATCGGTATCTATTTGCATATCTCCATCGCAAAATGAAATGGTATTTCTTATTATACCTTCTCTTTTTGCAACAATTTGTGCTACTCCGTTCGTTTCAACAATTAAGAATATATCAGTTGATGAGAAACTATTTGTTGCTGAATTCATTGATAAATGGGCTCCAGCACTAAAATGATATATACCATTAAAGGGTGCAGTAAACACACTACTAGTAGTTGTTGATGAGCCTGCGTATGCCGTAAAATTGTTTGATAAATCATATTCTTCAGTTGGGAAATCCTGTTTAGTGTAAATGTTGTGTGGAAATAACTTTGACGTTCCTCCTGAAGCTCTAAATGCAATTTTAGGTGTGGTTTGTAATGATTGCCAAGTGGCATTTCCAGATGCATCACTTGTAAGCACCTTCCCAGCTCCAGGAGTTGTGTTACCTCCTGAAATTTTCACTTTTCCAACAGCCTCTAATGCATATCCCGTAGAGCTTAAACCATATAATGCAGTTCCTGAAATTGTTGCGCCACTTACACCACGGTTAGTATTGCTATATCCACTTACTCCTATTCCGGCATTCGCGTTTCCTTCCACACCGATACTGTTTGTGCCTGTATTTGCAATACCAACAACTCCTTTTCCACCTGTAATAGTATTAATTCCTTGCACGCCTGAATAGCTTGCAGTATTTGATGTGCCTTTAACACCGATGCCTAATGGATTTTCGCCGAGCACACCAAATGAATTAGCTCCTGAACTTTTTCCATATACTCCATTCCCACTAGCACCAGTAGATTCACCTTTAATTCCTGTTGCCGTGCTGCTGTTTGTATTGGTTTTACCATAAATCGCAGAACCCCCTATTGCACTTGTATTTGTAATGCCAAATGAAGTTAAGTTAGGATCACTGGTTATGTAAGGTAAAGAAAGTGATCCCCCCACTGATATATTGGCAGGCGACCAATTAGCTCCATCGAATTGAAGAACTTGACCTATTGCTGCTCCGCCATTATTAATTTGTGATGGATTTATGTTTGCAGAACCTGAAAGTGATTCAGCGGATTGCGCGTGCTGTGCAAACGGTACGCTAAGGAATTGCTGGCTTCCCATATTGATGTATGAATTTCCGCCTGCTGGATCCATTTCCACTTGTAAATACTTCAATCCACTCGCCCAGTTTATTGCAGCCCACGAACCCGTTGTGCTATTGGCACCTGTACTTCCAATTTTGATGTTGAATAATCCGGAAGCGTCGGTAGTTAGTTTACGTACTTCACTGTATACTACAGGTCCGAAAGAAGTAGCATCGTGTATTTTTAATCGAACTTTGATTAATTGATTTGCAATTGGAGTTCCAGAAGTATCATGAGCCACGCCTTGGTAATTAATCATGTTTGGAACTTGTGCAACCGAGGTGGTGATGCAAAAGATAAGTGCAAGAATTGTTGTTTTTAGATTTTTGAACATTTTGTTGAATTTTTTAAGTTGTTTTTGTTATTTATTTAGATTGATATTTCTAGATTAATGAGTTTAACCAGATGAAGACAATGCTAAGAGCTAAACCAAATAGGATTTCATCTAAGTGTGCATTCTCAGGAGTTGATTTGAATCGAGAAAGACTCGTTTCGTTTCTATTGTTTTTCATTTTGATGAATTTTTGATTTGTTTTAATTTTATACTGCAAACATCCAACAATTGGAAAAGGCTGTAAAATTTTTGAAAATGAGATGTGGTTAATCTGAAATGAAGTGTGTTTTATCGGAAATGAAGTGTAGACGCTTACCGTTCACACGGAGCCAAAAGCTATACGTGTTATGAAACTAATGGATTGAAAATTCAGCCCTAACGAAAAGAAGAAGCGTTGAACTAGTGAATCTATAGAAAATTGCCCACTTAATTGAGCTTGCCTTCCATATAATTGGCAGTTACATGCTCTATGAAAAGTAATAAATACTACTATAAGTGCTTTAGAATTTTCTCAGGCTGAATGGAATGATGCGAATCACGATAAACCACTTTTTTATCTTTGATGACAATGATTTGTGGGGATTGATGGGTGATCCCGAATTCAGATGCAATAAAATTGGAGACAACCCTGTATTTTAATAAATCCAAATAATTGAATTCGGATTTTTCTACAAGTAGCGAGGATCCTTCCGCCAATCGTTCTTTTGCGTATGCACTAATCCCGCAACTCAGACTATCTTTGAAAATAATTTGTGTTTTAAGTACAGAAGCGTCAATTATATTTCGAACATCATCTTCACTCGTAATCGTTTTCCAGTTTTTCATATTAAATATCAATTATCCATCCTCAAACTACACTATTTCCAAATTCTTCATACGACAATCCAAATTTCGCATTCTAAACTCTACATTCCGTATTCTTAATTCTTAATTCTTAATTCTTAATTCTTAATTCTTAATTCTGAATTAATTCCCATCCCACCAAACCTTCGTCCCAGCTACATCCGCTCCTTGATTAGCAAGCGCGGCATTATAGTTTACCGAATTTAAATTCCCTTCTGTTGGAGGATAGGTGAGTCGGTTTGGAAATACATTTGTGTTGATGGGATTTCCTGAGTAATCAGTGTAAACGGGAAATCCAGTCCGACGATATTCTGCATAGGCTTCGTAACCGTTTTGGAACGCAAAAGAAATCCATTTTTGGGTGATGATGTTTTCTTGATTGACAGACGGTAGAGAAGCTACGTAATTTGTAATTTGTCCAGCTGTGATTCCTGAGCTGGTGTAAGATTGAATACTAGCCGTCACCCCATCTTCGTATAACTGTTGCGCATTACCGCTCCACCATCCGTTTAATGCGGCCTCAGCTTTTAAGAAGTTTACTTCTGCAGCACTCATCAATACACCAGGCGCATCTTGTTTTAAAAACCAAGTTCCGATTTTGGAAACATCAGATGCATCAGTATTGTAGTTACCCCATATGGATGAGTTGGATGGAACTAAATTGGGCACACCATCATAATCTGGAATTCCGATGATAATGGATTCTGTGGTGACTTGTGCGAATACGATGATACGTGGATCGTTCGTTGATTTTAATTTGTCAATTAAAAATTTACTCGGATATGTTCGGCCACCACTTTGTCCACTTTGTATTAAATCGTACAAAGGATTGCGAATTTCTCCGTTGTAACGAAAGATGGCGTTCTCAGGGTTTGTAGAAATGAATGTGGCAGGTTGTAAATTTGCAATTTCTTGTTGTGCTTTGTTTGGATCTACCACACTCATACGCATCGCTAATCGCAGACGAAGGGAATTGGCGAAGTTCGTCCACTTGGTAATATTACCCTGATAAATCGGATCAACATTGGTTGGAAATAATGCTTGAGTTGGATCCATCGCTGCTGTAGCTTGTTTTAACTCGTTGATGAGTGCTGGATAAATATTTTGTTGTCGATCATAAGCCGGAGTGAAGTTTAATCCCGTTGCACCTTGTAACGCTTGTGAATACGGAATGTCGCCAAACAAATCAGTAAGCTGTGAAAATAAGTACACTTGCCAAATTCTAGCAATGCTATTTTTGTTGATGAGATAATTATTTCCAGCAGTGAGTCGTTGTACTTCGCGGGCATTCATCAACGCTTGCGAATAATGCTCTGTCCAAAATGCATCTTTGCCGTCATTACTATCATATTCTTTCCCTGCATCCACTCCGCCTAAATTAGCAAAATACATATTCCAATTCATCATTAACCAATAATGTACATTGGCATTGGTGATGTAACTATTCATTCCCTTTACAACCGAGTATGTAAAAGATAATCAGGATTCGTGGTAGTAGGGGAATTAGGATTTACATTTAATTCATCCATGCTTTTCTTGCAAGCAGTTGGAGCCATCAATAAAAAAAGAGCAATGAATAGGAGGGAAGGTGTGATTTTATTTTTCATGAGGATGGGATCAAAGAGTAATTTTAATGTTAACACCAATGCTTCTGCGCGTCGGCCATGAATAAATCTCATAGCCCTGACCGTTACCATTTGAATAGGATGATTCTGGATCAATATTAGGAGCGCCGCTGTAAATGAGCCAGAGATTACGAGCCGTTAATGCAACACTGAGTCCTCGGAGATGCATTCGATCACTGATGCGTGATGGGAATTGATATCCTATTGTTACTTCACGCAATTTTACAAAGCTGGCATCGTAAATAAATTCTTCGTGTATCTCATTGGTCCATTCAGAAAATTGTCCCCAATATAGTTCAGGATTTACATAAATTGAATTCACAGCTCCACTTTCTGTAACACCGTCTGCAAGATATCCACCAGTAGCAACCCAATTCTCAGGCGATACTCCCGCTGCAATTCGATCTGCTTCGGAAGCATACCAAGCATCGCGGCCCTCTAAAGTACTTTCTAAGTTTCCGGAATAACCACTCGCATACATATTGGTTCCGCTAAACATATCGCCACCGACACGATAATCCACCAAGAATGCCATTGAGAAATTTTTATAGCTGAATCCATTTTGTACACCACCTGTAAATTTAGGATTATAGTTTCCTAATACTTTCGGTTTGGAATCGCGAATGTATAATCCGTTTTCATCTACCAATTTGTTTCCATTGGCATCGCGCTTAATTCCATAACCTACAATATCTCCATAAGCATGTCCGGGACGCGCTTCAATCGTAAGATTCCATTGATAAAAAAGTTGGTAGGTTTCTAAGCCATTGGTCAATGCTACTACTTCGTTTTTATTATGTGCAAAGTTGAAATCTAAATTCCAACGAAAGTTTTTTGTTTCGATGGGTTTGGTTTTTAATTGTATTTCGATTCCCTTGTTCATGATTTCGCCGCTGTTGATGATTGCATTTACAAATCCGCTGGATGCAGAAACACTAGCAGGTAAAATTTGATTTTTGGTATTGGAACGATAATAGGTAATATCAATACCAATTCGATTATTGAAGAAAATAAGTTCTGTTCCGAATTCTACATTGGATGTAATCTCAGGTTTTAAATTGAGCAATGGAATGGAAGGATCCAATTGATACATGGGTGCGCCATTGAAAGATCCTGCTGCCGGATAAGAATAGTTGGTGCGATAAGGATCAGTATCTCTTCCCACTTGCGCCCACGACGCGCGTAGCTTTCCGAAGGATAATATATTTTGTTTCCAATCCAACGCTTCAGTAAAAACAAATCCAGAACTCACCGAAGGATAAAAATAAGAGCGATTGGATTTTGGCAAAGTGCTACTCCAATCATTGCGCGCAGTTACATCTAAAAAAAGCCAGGTCTTGTAGGAAAACTGCACGAAGGAATATAATCCGTTGGTTCTGCTTTCAGTTAAGCGATGACTCACTGTAGGACGATTCACGCTATTCTCAATACTGTAGAAATAAGGAATGGCTAATCCACCATCCGTACGTTCTGTAGTAGTCTCATCGCGTTTTTGTAAGGTGCTTCCACCTAAGTTGAACACATACGTTAAATCATCCGCGATTTGGTTCTCATAAGTAAAAAGAAAATCGCTTTGATTCTGCTTGTATGTCGACCAGCCATTGGAAAAAGATCCCATTGAATTCGAGATTCCATTGTAGGCTTCACGCTCATCGTTTCTGCGGAAATTAAAATCAGCATTGGAACGAATCATCCCTCGAAGCCGAGGAAGAATTTGATAGCTGGCAGAAACAATTCCAATCAAACGGTCGCGGCTATCCGAATTTAACTCGTATTTTCTTTGCCAATAAGGATTGGTCATCCAGTTCCAATTCGTGAACCAGGTTTTTTCTTTTCCACTGGCATCCATCATGTAGTTTTCAAGAGAAGCTGCACTGATGTTGCGCGGCATCATCATGTAATTACTGGGAGCACTAAAACTATTGGCAAGTCCAAGTCGATTTTCTGCTACTTGATGACTGTAGGTCACCGAAACATCTATACTTAGTTTTTCGGAGATGGCTGCTGCGGTTCTTGCCGTTACATTGGTACGATTTAATGTGGTGTTGGGAACAATATCTTTAGTAGTAAAATTTCCAGCGGATAGGCGGTACGTTACTTTATCACTTCCACCTTGCAACGAAATATTATTTACTCCCGTCACTCCGGTTTGGAAATATGATTTATAATTATCGGGTTCTGGATTGAATGCACGAGTTTGTCCATCCCAATCGCGAATGGTTTGTCCTTGCATCTTTGGACCCCAACTTCCAAAAGCATTTGCACTTGCGGTATTGTAAGTAGGAATTCCATTCACTGTTGTCCACGGACCTTCAAATTTTCCATTGCGTCCTGCACCATAAACATCTTGAAATTTGGTGTGTATGTAAGGAAGCTCCACCGTCGTTGAACTATTAAAGGTGACGCCAATTCCTTTGGACGCGGTTCCTTTTTTAGTCGTAATCACGATCACACCATTCGCTGCGAGTGAACCATACAGTGCAGCGGCATTGGCTCCTTTCAACACACTCACCGATTCAATATCATCCGGATTAATATCACTCAATCCATTTCCATAATCGCGTCCGCCCCACTGTGTCGTATTATTGGAAGTATTATTTTCCATCGGTACACCATCTATCACAATTAAAGCTTGATTACTTCCACTGAGTGATGTCACACCACGCAAAACAATCCGACTCGAAGAACCAGGTCCGCCTGTTGTAGAAGTAATATTTAATCCCGCTACTTTTCCAGATAACTGATTAATAAAACTCGCATCACGCGCTGTTTGCATCTCCATTCCTTTTATCTCCTGTACCGAATAGCCAAGCGCTTTCTTTTCGCGCTTAATGCCCAAGGCAGTTACCACGACTTCATTCATGTTTTTTTGATCGGCCACCATTTTCACATTTATCACCACTTGATTATTGATAGCGATTAACTGTGTTATCATTCCGAGATAAGAAAACTGCAAGGAATCTTTACCGGATGAAACCGCTATGGAATATTTTCCATCCAAATCAGTAATGGTTCCCTGAGTGGAACCTTTCACCAAAATACTAACACCAGGTAGCGACGACCCATCATCAACAGCGACGACCGTTCCAGAAATAGTAAGTTGTTGTGCGTTGAGATTCAGTAAAGAATGGAAAAATAGTATGAGCAGGAGGTAACGTTTAATCATGGGGAAAGATATTAAAAACTAATAATTTTTTTTTTTTTGTTTTTTTTTTCCTAGCCGATCCTTTGATTTAAAAATCAAATCCAGAAACGCTATCGCTTTTAGCTGGAACGCTTCTGGGGGGTTTTGATTCAAATTTAAACTATTGCTTAATCCATTTTACCTGCGAAGTACCACCCTTATGTTGGATACGCAACAAATACATTCCTTTACTTAGCTTGCTAACATCTGCTTTAAATGAAGATGATTTTACAAACTCTCCATGATAAACGGTTTGAATATGTTTGCCCAAAATGTCAAGCACCGACACATCAACCATCCCTGAAATTTCAAATCGAGGTATAATGGTTAAGTCTTGCGCAGCTGGATTTGGAAAAACTAGTAACTGATTATTCACATCAATATTTTCAATACCCGTCAATGATGATTGCATCGTATTGAGTGTAGTATTCGTAATCACAGGTTCGTTGAAATCGAAATAAATGGCAGCAACATTTTCGATAGTAGTTCCATCGGTAAGTCCAGGCATAGGTAAGATGCTATACTCAATGAATCCATGACTTGCTGGTTCGTTCGTGTTGCTATCGGGAAGGTTGATGTTAAAGAATCGCCATGTCAAAATATTTCCATTGATCGCCAAATCGTAATTATGACTGGCACGATGAATTACGAGAGTGTTAAGATCAAGGTTGCTATCGATAGTATCCATCACGAAAACATTAATGGCAGATGCAGTGCCTGTATTTTGAAAACGAATTCTGTAGTCGAAATGCGTATTATGTAAAACATCACCAGTAGCACCCAATCCTTCTGGTGTTACTTTTTTGTCGTTCGGATCGAAGGAGCCAATGACAGTCTTGTTAAGATTGCTTGTGTTGTCAGTGAAGTCATACTCTAATGTTCCAGAAGTTCCAGTAATGGTTGCGCGTGTTAACCAAGATGGATCCCAAAGGAGTAGATGCAGGAAGATTGAATAATGCATTGTAATTCGCAGATAAACCTGGAGCAATAGAATCCGTGATCCAGGTGATGGTATAAGCAAGGGTGTTGATGATTCCATTCGCAGGATTAACACTAAGAGGAGTTAGCAGCGGATCATAGTTTAATACGAGATCACCTTTCGCTTTAATGTATCCTGTATTGTTTAATCTACATGTTAAGTTAAAATCAAAACCCGGTCGTGCATCATCAGCGGTGACAAGTTTCAAATGAAAATCAGTAGGGACGGGACTTCTGAATCCAAAGTTGCGATTGTTATAATTACCCCCGGTGCCACCATTAACAATTAAACTATCTGGAGTAAATGTAGCACTGTCGAGAGGTGCGTTAACTGGACGCACTACAAAATTTCCGGGTGGTAAATCGAAACAATAGCTTCCGTTAGTTCCTGTATAAGTATGATAAACAATTCCGGTAATTGTATTTGTAGCGGTTAACATAACTCCCGGTAATAGTCTATCACCAGTATTAAACAAACTATCATTGTTATCATCGAGATACCCGCGTCCACAAATATGAACGGATAAGGCAGATACTCCGAAATTATAACCGGGGTGCATAGTGCCGGAAGAAAAATTCACATTATAGGTATACGTTCCGGGATAAGTTAGTGTGTAACCGAAAGGCAAACTCATTGACAATTGGACGCCATGATGTGGTACATGAATGTAGTAATAACCAGAGGTGTCTGTTGTGGTACTATACCCGGCCTGAACAGTTGAAAAACTTTCTGCATTACAATATGTTGAAATATAAATGATGACACCTGCTAAACCGGGTTCGCCGGGTTCTTTTATGCCATTGTAATTTAAATCATCAAAAACATATCCGCTTACTGTATCAGGAATTATTGTACAGTCATTTAATTTAACCAGATAGTGTGTAAGGTCATAGGATGAACCTGCAGCACCTCCTTCAATGCCAATAAAGTCATGTCCCGGTACATCAATCATGTTAACATGAACATAATTCCCATTCACAGGAGCATTGCCGGCAATACTAAAGTTTTCATTAAATGACCCAGAAGTGAAGGCGGGAGAACTTACAGCTGACACATTTACTGAGTCACAGATTGACTGATCTTGAATGAAACTAAATTCTACATTAGAAGAACCGGTTCCGATATTGATATCTTTTCCAAATTGACCATTTGCCATACCTCCTGTGGTCGAGTTATTCATTTGTACATAGAGGTAAACTGTTTTTAGTCCTGCATTCGCATACGTATGTGATTCGCTGAAGGAGTTAGATGTCGACTGAGTGCCGTCACCGAAATCGTACAAAACAGTACTAGGAGCCCCAAAGAATGGACCACCTTTGTAGGTGCCATTAAAAGTCACCGTATTGCCGTTGACGATAACATCGAACTCTGGGTAAATGGCATCACCAGTTGCCTGAAAGATGTTTGTATATTCGGCGATACAACTATCATTTGTGGAAGTATTGGTTCCATAAACTATTAATTGTAATCGGTTAAAACCAGCGCCCAATTGGTCATACATAATGGTAGGAACTGAATATTGAATAATGGGTAGATTATCATTAATTCTCCACTCATATTTATATCCAATCCATCCAGGCTGAAATCCTGATGTATCTGCAAAATAGCCACAAGTGGCAGTGCCACCATAAATAATTATTTTAGCTTCTACGCCACATTGCGCTTTGACATTATTCGTTAGAAGACAAACTGCAACGAAGACAAGCAGTAGAGATGTGAGAGTTTTGTAAAATCGATTCATGTTTGGTGTATTTGAATGGAAAAGTAAAAACATTTTATATTAAAATAATAAAAAATTTAATTTTTTTTTGGCGAATGTTCTCGATTTTATAGGCTACTAAGCTGATATAGAGGGAGTTTGAGAGCGAGGAAAAAATAAAAACGTAGAAATTTCTGCAAGCACTGTTTCTTCGCTCCGTTTCCCGCGTTTAGCGAGAATGCTTCGGAGAAAACCCAGAAGCGTGCCCGCGTTTAGCGGGTTCTGCTTGGAGAAAACCAAAGCGTGCCTGGACAGCGGGTTCTGCTTCGAGAAAACCCAGAAGCGTGCCCGCGACTAGCGGGTTCCGGCTTGAGAAAACCCAGAAGCGTGCCCGCGACTAGCGGGTTCTGCTTCTGGGAATTCGATTCGATTCACTATTTTACGACAAACCCCAGAAGCGTGCCGCTGTGGTGTTGCCGGGCAAACCCCGTTGGGGTTTCTTTGAGCATTCTGGAGAGGGCGGATCGAACCCGTACATTGCCGTACACATGCTTTCCACAGTCGGCCCTGACACCAGTCATATTAACCCGATTTTTCCTGCCAGCAGGTGGGCCTGACCCCTCCAGTAACTTTTAGTCCAAAAAATATGAATTGGAGTGCGAAGGTAGTGTATTTCATAGAAATTCCTGCCGTTTTTGAATCTCATCCTAATTCCGTCTGCATCAATGAGTATGAAAGTTCAGATAGTTGCGGGGAATATCATCGCAAGCACTCGCCGCACCAATCCACCCAAGAAGTACAGTACTGCGTACAGACTTCTTGGCGCAGCAATTTACCAACTTACCAACTTACCAATTCCCCAATTGACTTATCTTTTGCATCTCTAAAAACAATTTAAACTAAAATTATTATGAACGTTAGACGCGCATCCGCAACCTGGAAAGGTACTGGAAAAGAAGGCACTGGTACAGTTAGTACACAAAGTAAAGCCTTAGATAATATGCAATTTTCTTATGGATCCCGCTTTGAAGAAGGCGTGGGAACAAATCCGGAAGAATTGGTTGGAGCAGCTCATGCCGGCTGCTTTAGCATGAAACTTAGCTTTTTAATAGTAGCTGATGGATTCGTTGCAGAATCAATCAACACTTCTGCAAAAGTGACTTTAGATCAGGAAAAATTACTACGGTAGATCTTACTGTTTCTGCAAAAGTTCCTGGAATGTCAGCCGAACAATTCGCAGCAGCCGCACAAAATGCAAAAGAAAATTGTCCTATCTCAAAATCTTTGAATGCAGACATCACATTGAATGCGACTTTGGAAGCATAGTTATTCAAAAAATAGTATTCGGGCAGTGAGTGAATAACTTGCTGCCCTTTTTAATTTGTACCTGTTTTGAAAGGATGAATATTCAAAGCGGAAATTTAACCGCAGCGGTCGCAACGTTGGCGCAACGATAAATCGTAATTTTTTAAATTCATCATAATCATAAAAATCTTTGCCCATCAATACAAAAAATTGCTACAATATATAAATCAATTCATTTTCAAATTTTCAAATTGCTACATTTTCAAATTACGACATCTCTCCACAAAGACTCGTCACCATCAACTTTTTCACTTTCTTAGCATCATTCGGATATTGTCCCAATAACACCATCAACTTCGTTAATGCTGCTTCTGCATTTAAATCGGCACCATCAACAACGCCCATCGTTTTTAATTGTTTACTAGTTTCGTATTTTCCTTGTGTAACACTACCCCCTGAACATTGTGAAACATTAATCACAATCAATCCTTTTTTGATTGCTCCCGAAAGTGTTTTGATAAATGCAGCATCCGTAGGTGCATTTCCACTGCCATAAGTAGCCATTACAATCGCTTTTAGCGAAGGCATGTTTACAATATTCTTTAACCAAACATCAGTAATGCCTGGGAAAAGTCGGAACAGACCAATACTCGTTTCGAGTTTAGTGTGGACAATTAATTTTTTTCTTGTTTGGTTTTGCAATGATGTCGTGATTGTAATCTACGTTCACACCAACATTGGCTAAGGGTGGACAATTAGGTGACTGAAAAGCTTCGAACATGGCGGAGTTAAATTTTTCTGAACGATTTCCTCTGAAAAGTCGGTGACTAAAATAAATGCAAACTTCCGGCACTAATACTTTACCTGCTGCAATTTCCACCGCCGATATTAAATTTCTTTTTGCATCTGTTCGGATAGCCCCTAACGGTAGTTGTGATCCTGTGAAAATAACGGGCTTGGCTAAATTCTCGAGCATAAAACTGAGCGCAGAAGCTGAATAAGACATCGTATCTGTTCCGTGGAGGATTACAAATCCATCGAACTTCGAATAATTTTTTTCGATTGTTTGCGCCAACTCTATCCAAAAAGCAGGAGTGACATTTGAACTGTCGATGAGTTTTGAAAAAGCATGATGCGTTAATTTGCAACCTAAATGATTTAACTCGGGTACTTGTTCGTTCACTTTGCCAAAGTCAAAAGGAACTAATGCACCTTTTTTATCATGCTGCATGCCGATGGTTCCACCAGTATATATGATTAAAATTTTTTTCATAGTCGGAATAGTTTTCGAGCGTTGCCACTAGTGATATCGGCAACTTCTTTTTTAGAAATGTTTTTTATTTCTGCTAATTTTTCAGCAACATAATTTATATAAGCAGGCTGATTTCTTTTTCCTCGATGTGGGTGTGGTGAAAGATAAGGCCCATCAGTTTCTAAAACGAGATGCTCCATGGGAATGTCAATTACAATTTTATCGAGTCCGCCATTTTTATAGGTGAGTACCCCGCCAATCCCTAAATAAAATCCGAACTTGATTATCGTTTCGGCTTCTTCTATGGTTCCACTGAAACAATGAAAAACACCGCGGAGTCCATCTAACTGTAACTCCTTAATAATGGACAATACTTCCTGATTGGCATTACGCGTATGCAAAGCGACAGGGAGATCTAGTTCATGCGCCAAAATCAATTGTCGTTTTAATGCGATTTCTTGCTCTTGAATGAAGTCTAACTCCCAGTATTTATCCATTCCAATTTCACCCACTGCAATGTATTTTCCAGTCTTGAGTTCATTTTCGATGACCGAAAGCTCATCTTCAAAATCCCCTTTTACATAGCATGGATGCAATCCCATCATCGGGATACAATATCCAGGAAAATCAACTGAAAGTTTTTTAATACCTTCAATCGATTCACTGTCAATATTAGGCAACAACATCTGACTTACTCCATCTTGTTGAGCAGCATGTATTAGCGCTTGGAGATCTCCTTCATATTCTTTGGCATATAAATGAATATGGGTATCTATGATTTGCATGGTGCGAATTTATTAAGTTTGAGGCTCCAAAACCGATAATCTTGTCAAAATTTCTCATTCTCCGATTTAGCTCTATTGGTGACATCGTACTTACGTCACCAGTGATTCGATGCTTAAAGGAGCAAGTGCCAAATGCGGAAATCCATTTTTTGACAAAGAAAAATTATGCTACGGTATTAAAACATCATCCTCAAATAGATAAACTTTGGTCGACAGATGGCACGTTAGACGATGTGATAGATGGATTGAAAGCGGAAAAGTTTGATTATATTATTGATCTCCACAATAACCTTCGCTCTATCAAAATCAAAAGAAAATTAAAAGTAAAAGTTTTGCTTTTCGAAAGTTGAACATGCAGAAATGGATGCTTGTGAATATGCATATTGATCGAATGCCAAAAGTGCATATCGTCGATCGCTATTTAGATACTGTTCAAAGTTTTGGTGTAAAGAATGATTTGAAAGGTCTCGATTTTTTTTCAGAACCTGGCGCAGAAAATGTTTTAAAAAAGTTGCCGGAGACGCATCAAAAAGGTTTTGTTGCTATTGCTATTGGTGCACAGCATACTACTAAAATGATGCCCAGTGATAAAATTATACGCGTGATTAAAGCATTGAAGTATCCCGTGGTTTTGTTAGGAGGGAAGGAAGATAAAATTCGGAGCAAGCAGATTGAAATGGGCGTAATGGAAAATGTTTGGAATGTTTGTGGACAATTATCGCTTGGTGAATCTGCCCAAATAGTAAAAGCTGCTAAAGTGGTGCTTACACACGATACTGGCCTAATGCATATCGCGGCGGCTTTTCATAAGCCCATCGTTTCCGTTTGGGGAAATACGGTTCCGGAATTTGGAATGACACCTTACCTTCCACAAAATCTAAGTTTGTCGAAAATTATGGAAGTGAAAAATCTCAACTGCCGACCTTGTTCAAAGATAGGATTTGATAAGTGCCCCAAAGGTCATTTCAACTGCATGAGCGAAATTGACAATCCAGCAATCGTGAACGCAATAAAATCTTTTTTCTAATTTTTATTTAGAAGTATTACGATTTCCCTTCCATAAACAAAGCTTTCAGCTCTGTTGCATCTGCTGCTTTCATCTTTCCAGCAAGAATTAGAGAAAGTTGTCGACGACGTAAAGCACTTGCATAACGAACTTTTTCTTCTTCCGATTCAGGAACTAATTCAGGAACGTGAATTGGATTTCCAAGTTGATCTACCGCAACAAAAGTGTAAATCGCTTCATTGCTTTTTATTTTCTTATTTCGGAAATTATCTTCTACCCATACATCAATAAAAACTTCCATACTCGAATTAAACGAGCGCGAAATCTTTGCCTGAACCGTAACAATATCTCCTAGTTTGATGGGATGTGTAAAAGCAACATTGTTTACCGCCGCAGTCACTACCACTCTCCCACAATGCCGATGCGCTGCAATGGCTGCTGTGATATCCATCCAGTGCAACAACCGACCTCCCATCAAATTTCCCAAGGTATTAGTATCGTTCGGAAGAACAATTTCAGTGGAGATGGCTACGCTATCGGAGGGAGTTTTGGTTTTCATAGGAGAAATTTTGTGCAAAGATAGTTATAAATGAGAGTGAGAAAGAGAGGGAGAGCTATGGGCTTCTTGTAACTCCTTCATATTCATACCTATTCTATTGGAGTTTTTAATTTATTTCAGAGCCAAAACTGCAAATTCATACTGAGACTTTAGCTTCCAACTTTCTTACAATTCAGAAGTATAAAATGATGATAGCCGTTTGCAAAAGTTTGATGATCAATGCATAGAATTTATTAATAATTTGAATTAAAGTTGGTTGTATTTGAGTCAAATTCTACAAAAAGTAAAGGGATACTTCAACTCTTGGGAGAAGAAAGCGATTAAACAAGAATTTGTTTTAAAAATTCAGAATATGAGCTACCAAAATAGAAGTACACATTCTTTTTAAGCAAAATTCTAACCTTTTTCATATTACTGCGCCTTTTCGACAATTTTTCCTTATCTTCTTTATTGCCTTCCCACATAAATACATAAATGTTCTTATCATTTATTAAATCAAAATTGATTCTATCTAACCCAATTCTGTTATTATTAAAATCATCGAAACCATAACCCATAATAATAATTTCTCAGCATCATTTAGAAATTGTTCACACTTTCTCTCGGTCTCAGTTAGCATTGACCTTTCGTGGAACATCGGTTTAAATTGATTTCGAAAATCCAATAGTGAAATTAAATTATCATTACTGTTACCAAATGGAAGATATTTTTCTTTATCAATCGTTATGGAGTCATTCATGTCTTCAATCTCTTTAATCTTTCCAACACTTCCATAAACATGAATAAAGCACTCCTTTAAGTAATGATATAGTTGCCAGAGTTGTCTATCTGAATTTACCAATGTTCTTTTGAAATGAAGGTAGATAAACCAATCTATTATTCTGTCATAGTTGAAGTTAATTATTTTCAATTTATTTCGCTTATTCTGAAAAATTAAATCATAATTATCTATGAAACCAAACAATACTTTAAGCCAATTATCCTTTATATCTGTATCTAATTTATTTTTTAATTGTTCCTCCCACCCAATAATATGTGCAATAATTAGAGTTTGGGCGATTGTTTCAAACTTTTTTTCTTTTCCTGACTATACTCTGGAAAATTCATTATTTCGTCCAGAAAATAATCAATAGAGGAGGAATCCCCTAAATCTTGGATATAATTATCTATACTTTCCTTAAATTCCTTTGTATCTTCTTCTTTTATATCATTTAAATCTAACAATCTTTACTTAAATATTTTTGAGTTACTTTATCATCTGTAACTCTATCACTAACAAGATTTATTAATTCTAATCCAGTTCCAAAAGTCATTACATATAGCTTTTGATGCGCCTGCCCCAATGATTAGAACATTTTTTTTGATTCCTTCATTTATTTATAATAATTAAATTAAGCTAAAGGAAATAGCCACTTAGTTCTTAAAGGAATATCTTCAATTTGAGTGGTAACAAGAACAATAAAATTATGTTGTTCTTTCATTTCTTCAATAGCTTCATTGTAATTTTTTATGAATTCCTTCTTACGATTGTTATTGAATTGCGGGAAAACTGAATCATTGTAAATTTCTTCAAATTCCTCCACAGATTCTGTAATAAAATCTACAGATAGTGAATAGAACTTTATTGCATTCTCAAAGTTGTAGTACAAGTCAGATAGTTCCTTTCTCTTTGATGTTTTGCGGTAGTGTACACAATATGCTATTACATCACGAGTATCATAATGAAAAATTATATTTGGATTGTATAACTTTAATTCATCGTTCGGACTAAATTCATTAAATTCATATAACGGTTTAATGTCCTTTAAAATCTCACTGTTGTTATTAAGCAGATTTCTAAGATGAAAAAGAACAATTCACAATCAGTTTTTTCTTGCTAAAATTTGACCATTGTTGAAAGTAGACTGTAAAGAAAAAAATTAATACAGCAATAAATAATGGTTGGGAGATAAAATCCATATGGTAACTTTTTATTATTCTATACATAAAGTTAACCATTTAAAAGCTACTTCAAAAGTAGATTGTCAATGAATAATAAATTAAATGATCATATTATATTGTTTATTAGATTGATAAGTAATATATTATTATTATTTAGTGCACTCGGTGGGATTAGCTTCGCAGTTCCCTTCTAGCCGGATGGGAAATAGTGAATGTCAACCCGCAATGCGGGTTGCTTTTTTATTTTATTCCAGAGGCACAAGCAAGCTTGACCTCCTTAAATAAAAAAACAGCGTTGCTGTCATTCACATATTAATCAGTGCACGGCGGGATTTGAACCCCCAACCAACAGTCGCGAAGCCTCGCGACGGAATCTGTTAATTGTCGCTAATGATCAGAGTAAACGAAGTGCACTCGGCGGGACTCCTTAGGTCTGCCCAAAGGCAGGAACCCACAACCAACAGTCGCGAAGCCTCGCGACGGAATCTGCTAATTGTCGCTAATGATCAGAGTAAACGAAGTGCACTCGGCGGGACTCCTTCGTCTGCCCAAAGGCAGGGAACCCACAACCAACAGTCGCGAAGCCTCGCGACGGAATCTGTTAATTGTCGCTAATGATCAGAGTAAACGAAGTGCACTCGACGGGACTCCTTTGTCTGCCCAAAGGCAGGGAACCCCACAACCAACAGTCGCGAAGCCTCGCGACGGAATCTGTAACGTTCTCTTTCTTAGAAAGTGTAATACATTCATAAATCTTCCGCTCTCACACTCTTCTCGCTCTGATTTAGTGCACTCGGCGGACTCCTTTGTCTGCCCAAAGGCAGGGAACCCACAACCAACAGTCGCGAAGCCTCGCGACGGAATCTGTAACGTTCTCTTTCTTAGAAAGTGTAATACATTCATAAATCTTCCGCTCTCACACTCTTTCTCGCTCTGTTTTAGTGCACTCGGCGGGACTCCTTTGTCTGCCCAAAGGCAGGGAACCCACAACCAACAGTCGCGAAGCCTCGCGACGGAATCTGTTAATTGTCGCTAATGATCAGAGTAAACGAAGTGCACTCGGCGGGACTCCTTTGTCTGCCCAAAGGCAGGGAACCCACCACAACACCCCCCAACAACACAACCACCCCCCAACACCAACAAACGCGCCGGCCCGCGGGGGGCGGGGTTTTTGGCGATCAGAGTAAACGAAGTGCACTCGGCGGGACTCCTTTGTCTGCCCAAAGGCAGGGAACCCACAACCAACAGTCGCGAAGCCTCGCGACGGAATCTGTTAATTGTCGCTAATGATCAGAGTAAACGAAGTGCACTCGGCGGGACTCCTTCGTCTGCCCAAAGGCAGGGAACCCACAACCAACAGTCGCGAAGCCTCGCGACGGAATCTGTTAATTGTCGCTAATGATCAGAGTAAACGAAGTGCACTCGGCGGGACTCCTTTGTCTGCCAAAAGGCAGGGAACCCACAACCAACAGTCGCGAAGCCTCGCGACGGAATCTGTTATAGGTCGCTAATGATCAGAGTAAACGAAGTGCACTCGGCGGGACTCCTTTGTCTGCCAAAAGGCAGGGAACCCACAACCAACAGTCGCGAAGCCTCGCGACGGAATCTGTTATAGATCGCTAATGATCAGAGTAAACGAAGTGCACTCGGCGGGACTCGACCCTACCAACAGTCGCGAAGCCGCGACGGAATCTGTTATAGGTCGCTAATGATCAGAGTAAACGAAGTGCACTGGCGGGACTCGAACCCTACAACAGTCGCGAAGCCTCGCGACGGAATCTGTTAATTGTCGCTAATGATCAGAGTAAACGAAGTGCACTCGGCGGGACTCGAACCCACAACCAACAGAATCGGAATCTGTCATTCTATCCATTGAACTACGAGTGCAGTAAGAGGGCAAAAGTACATATTTCAATGAATACAGAATCTATAGCATCTTACTTGAAAACCAGTGCATTAGCCCCATGACATTCTCGCATTTAACCTAATTCTGATCCCGATAGCTATCGGGACTTAATTCATAATTCTTAATTCTTCATTCTGAATTCTTAATTCTGAATTAAACCCCTATCTTTGCACCCCCAAATACTTGACCAAAATGCTCTCAGTATCAAATCTTTCCTTGCGTTACGGCAAGCGTGTTCTCTTCGATGATGTTAACATCAAATTTGTTCCCGGCAATTGCTACGGAATCATTGGTGCTAACGGCGCTGGAAAATCTACTTTTTTGAAGATTTTATCAGGTGAAATTGACGCAACTACCGGACAAGTTTCTATGAACCCTGGAGCAAGAATGAGCGTGTTGAAACAGAATCATTATGCTTACGATGCATTTAACGTGTTGGAAACGGTGATGATGGGAAATGTGAAGTTGATGGAAGTGATTCGAGAAAAAGATGCTATCTATGAAAAACCTGATTTCTCTGAAGCAGATGGTTTGCGTGCTGCTGAATTGGAAAGTCTTTTTGCAGAGATGGGTGGCTGGGATGCCGAAAGTAATGCAGCCAGTTTGTTGAGCGATTTAGGAGTAAAGGAAGAATTACACGGAAAGAAAATGACGGAGATTAGCGGAAAAGAAAAAGTGCGTGTGCTTCTTGCACAAGCTCTTTATGGAAATCCGGATATTCTTTTATTGGATGAGCCGACCAACGACCTCGACGTTGAAACAATCACGTGGTTGGAGAATTTTTTAGCCGATTTTCAAAATACAGTATTGGTAGTAAGTCACGATCGTCACTTCTTAGACTCAGTATGTACACACGTTGCCGATATCGATTTTGGTAAGATGCAATTGTATTCAGGTAACTATACTTTCTGGTATGAATCTAGTCAGTTGGCATTGCGTCAGCGTAGCGATCAAAATAAGAAAGTGGAAGATAAACGTAAAGAGTTGCAGGAATTCGTTGAGCGTTTTTCTGCGAATGCTTCAAAGTCGCGTCAGGCAACAAGTCGTAAAAAACTATTGGAGAAATTAGTGGTGGAGGATATTCCAGCATCTACACGTAAGTATCCCGGTATTATTTTCAGACCTGATCGCGATTGTGGAGATCAGTTATTAAGAGTGGAGGGATTGAGTAAAGTTTCGAACGAAGGATTGGTTTTCTTCAAGGATATTACTTTCTCTATGGACAAGGGTGATAAGATCGCCGTAATCTCCAAAGAGCGTCGTGCGGTAACTTCGTTTTTTCAAATCATTACTGAAAATGAAACTGCAGATGAAGAAACTTATGAGTGGGGAACTACAATTACGCGTTCTTATTTGCCAAATGATAACGCAGCATTTTTTAAAGAAAATATGTCATTGATTGATTGGTTGCGTCAGTTCTCTAAGGAAAAGGAAGAAAGTTTTGTGCGCGGATTTTTAGGAAAGATGTTGTTCTCCGGCGAAGAGTCGTTGAAGATGTCTACTGTGCTTTCAGGAGGAGAAAAAGTGCGTTGTATGATTTCTCGGATGATGTTGACGAATGCAAATTGCATTATTCTCGATGAGCCTACGAATCACTTAGATCTTGAATCGATCACTGCTTTTAACGATGCGATGGTTGATTGGAAACATATTGCATTGTTCAGTTCACATGACCATGCGTTTACTCATACAGTAGCGAATCGTATTGTTGAATTAACACCTACAGGTATCATTGATCGTCGTATGACTTACGATGAGTATTTAGAAGACACCACCGTTCAAGAATTGCGCGCACGGATGTACGGGGATTTAATCACTGCTTAAAAATATATAATCCCAATTTCACATATTATATATTCCAATTATTTAAACATAATGGAAGCATAATTCGAGTAATAATTATTAATAAACAGGAATATCGTTCGGTACGGTGCGAAGGTCGTCCAGGCAATCCCGATGCTTCGGGACGAACCGATTTTTGCTGAACCGATGAAGTAAAGAGATAGCACTAAAGATTGTTCAGTGGTTGCGAAAGAAAATAGAAAGCAGAAACCGCAAAAATAGGTTGGTGTTGGGTGGCGTGCTTTCTTTGGTTACTTTCTTTTCACGTAAAAGAAAGTAACAAGTAATATAGGACTAGAATCTTAATTTATAACATAGAATTCATTGCAAGTCAATATTAGTGCTAAACTAGGTAGAAATAGAATTATGTTTAAGCTGTCATTACAGAAATGTACTGACAGCTTTTTTTACGCTTTGCTTTTTGAATAATGGTCTACTGCTAATTCTAATTCCAAATACCATTGCGCTCCATATTTTCGAATTAGCGCATCTTTCAAAAATTTGTATACAGGCACTTTTAAATTTTTGCCCAATGTACATGCCGCTGAACAAATGTCCCATCGGTCGTAGTTTACAGCTTCGTAGTTTTTGAGCTTTTTTATGCGGATGGGATAAAGGTGACAGGAGATGGGTTTTCGAAAGGAGATCTTCCCTTCTGAATGTGCTTTTTCAAATGCGCATGTGGCTATTCCATTTTCAAAGAGCGTGTATGCACATTCTTTGTTACCATTAACAAGAGGAGTTACCCAGTCGCCATCATCATCCTTCATGTACAAACCATATGTTTCGATGCTCTTTTTCCCATCTTCAGAAAGTATATTCAATATCGTTGGATATGCCTCTTCAATTTCATAAAGTTCACCGTTTTCCAATGGGGCACCGGAATCACCGGAAATACAACATTCTCCTTTGCACTTACCGAGGTCACATACAAATTGCTCTTCGATCACATCTAAGGAAATGAGTTTGTCGTCAATCTGAATCATACTGCAAAGGAAAGGTTATTTGCCCAATTTTGAATCATTCTTTTTAAATTTCTCAGAATAGATGGTTTATTCAGGAATTTGATATAAATTTCGATGCATAAATTAGCATGCTAAGGAAGATGGGTTTACGTAGACTTTTGGTGATGGCTTTCATGTCGATGTCGCTTTCGCTGGCTGCTCAATTGCCACAGCCGGTGTTGCGACAGTTTACGACGCTTGATGGATTGCCATCTTCTCAAATTTATCAAGTGATCGAAGATCAGAAAGGTTATTTGTGGTTTGCAACCGATCATGGTGTAGCGAGATATAATGGATATGAGTTTAAAGTTTTTTCTTCCGCGGAAGGATTGAGCGATAATACCGTTTTCAAAATGTTTATTGATAGCAAAGAAAGAATGTGGATGCAAACATTTTCAGGACAGCTATTCTTTATTGAGAATGACCTAGTGAAGCCTTTTGCGTTTAATGCACTTGCAAAGAAAATTGTAGGGAATTCAATCCCACTAGGTTTTTTTGTTGATAGTTTGGAAAATGTTTATTTCTCTTGTAATTATAATGGAGAGTATGTTATTGATAAGACTGGAAAAGTACACTTACAACTAAAGTTTATTAAGTCACATCCCTTTAATCAAATTTTTGTTGATGAAATAGTAAAAGGTCGCTTGCTGACTTCTGGAAATAAATTATTCATTCCCTCCCTTCCAACGTATTTGTATGTAAGAAAATTTAATGAAGCGTATGATTCATTGTTTGTGGATGTTAATTATAGCGGACAACTTTTTGCAAAGTATTTACGTGATGGACGAATGATTATTTCACTTTCAAAATATTTGTTTGAATACAAAAATGGCCAACTGCATCTCTTGAACCAATTACTCGCTCCAATTACTTATTTGTATGAAGGGAAAAATGACGAGTTGTGGGTGTCGTCGTATAATGGATTTTTTAAGGTTTCAACGAAGAATTGGAAAATATTGAATGGCTATTTGGAAAAGGAATTTATTTCAAGTACAGTCCTCGATTTTGAAAGTGGTCTTTGGGTGACTACCGTAAATAGCGGCGTATTTTATTTTAATGATGCAGGTGTGAATGAATTTAAATTGAATCCCGATTCCATGCAGGAAGCATTATGTCTTACGAAGGGAAGAAATATTATTTATGCAGGATTTTGGAATGGAATTGTGGCTGAATTTAATTCTTCGGGTTTTAATTCTACTTCATTGATGAAAAATAAGAAGTATGTAAATGCTATGTTTTTTGATGAACCTGCAAACCGTTTACTCATTTCTATGGAGCCACCTGGATATTTATCAAATGGAAGATATTATCCTTTTGCTTCTGACGGAACTAAATCTTTAAAAGGTGATTTTATTCGCTTGCAAAATGGAGATATGTTGAATGCATCCATTAATGGTTTGTATAAAGTTATAGACGACTCGCTTTTTTTTATGGTCTAGTTTAAAGCAGCGTGCTAATTGTGTGATTGAAAGACCAGATGGGAAATTTATTTTAGGGACCAATAGTGGTGTGTATTTACTTAATGAACAGGGAAATATTCTCAATTTATTTCATCCAATTTTTAAAGATACTCGTGTAGATGATATTGAAAAAAGTAACGACAAGTATTTTTTTGCAACCCGAGGGAAAGGATTAGTTATTATTGTTGGTGACTCAGCGTATAAAGTAGATGAATCGAATGGTTTATGTAATAATATTATTCATCGAATTGCACAAGGTGAAAATTCAATTTGGTGTGCTTCATACAACGGCGCATCGAAAGTGATCATTGAAAGTTTGTCGCCATTTCGTTTTTCGGTGAGTAGTATCGGTTATAATGAAGGGTTGTCGGATAATGAAATTAATGATATTGCCATATTAAATGACACTGTTTGGGTGGCAACTAAAAAGTCGATTTTATTTTTTGACGAGCGCTCTAGTTTTGTGAATTCAACACCACCACTTTTTCATTTTACAAGTTTTAAAGTGAATAATTTTGATGTGGGTTTAAATGAAATTGGTTCGCTTAGTCATATTGCTAACAACATAAGTATTGGATTCGAAGCCTTGTCTTTTAAAAGTTATGGTAAAATAAATTATAGATATTGGCTCGTTAATGAAGCGGATACATTTGAATCAGTAACGTCAAGTCGTCACGTGGAGTTTCTTTCGTTAAAACCTGGAAATTATACTTTTAGTGTATTAGTAAAAAATAGTTCGGGAACCTGGACTGTTGCTAAGGAGAGTTTGAAGTTTACTATCTTAACTCCCTTTTGGCAGCAGTGGTGGTTTCGATTAACTTTGCTTTTTGCTATCGTTTTGTTGGCTGTTTATTTTATGCGACTGCGAATCGCTCGCGTCAGAGAGCAAGAACGGTTACGTACCGATTTTAATAAACAGCTCGTGATGTTAGAAATGAAAGCATTGAGAGCGCAGATGAATCCTCATTTCATTTTTAATGTAATCAATTCTATTCAAGATTATATTTTAAAGAATGATGCACGGTCCGCCCAACGATATTTAACGAAGTTTGCAAAACTAGTTCGATCTATCTTGGATAATTCTGTGGAAGGAGAAGTGATGTTGGAAGGAGAGTTAGAGGCGAATAAATTATATGTAGAATTGGAACAACAACGATTTGATGATAAGTTCGAGTTTGAATTGATTATTTCAAGTGATGTCGACGCCAATTCATTGTTAATACCATCGATGATCATTCAACCTTTTTTGGAGAACGCAATTAAACATGGAATTCGTCATTTAACTGGACGTGGAAGACTATCATTGTCAGTGAAGCGGGATGATCATACTGTATATATCTATATAGAAGATAATGGCGTTGGCCGCGAATCTGCAACTGAATTAAATAAAATTAATGCTAGCGAACATATTTCTTATGGTTCACTTATTACATCAAGAAGAGTAGAGGCTTATAATAAAGCACATAATACTTCCATTCAATTAAATATTATTGATATATTTAACGAACTTGGAAAGGCCTCTGGAACTCGTGTTGAATTGTTAATTCCAGTAAAATATAGAATTAAAGGAAAGGCAGTTAATTGATTTTTTAAAAATATTTTTTGATCTTTATTTAGTTTTGCATGATTTGTTTTGGTAATATTGTTTTTGATTTGCATAAATTTCGTTATAAATTTTATCCAAAATGATGAAAGCCTGTATTGTTGATGATGAGAAAAAAGGCCGTGATACACTGCTGAAATTACTCGAAGAATACTGTAAGGATGTGGAAGTAGTAGGTCAAGCCGACTCCGTTGAAACAGCCTTTCAGTTTATTTCAAGTCATCAGCCTGAACTGGTATTTTTGGATGTGGAAATGCCAAGAGGCAGCGGATTTGAATTGCTCAAGCGATTTGAGAACGTAAATTTCAAAACTATTTTTGTGACCGCACATAATCATTATGCAATTAAAGCGATTAAGTTTGCTGCAGTCGATTATATATTAAAGCCCGTAGATGTTGATGAATTAGTGAGTGCTGTTTAACGAGTGAGATCATCACCTCCTGTGCAGCAAAATAATTATTCGGGATTGTTGGATAATTTAGAGAATAACAGAACAGGAAAGTTAGCAGTTCCCGTGAAGGATGGTGTTGCTTTTATTCATACAAATGATATTATCAGAATGCAAGCGGATGGTAGTTATACGCATATCTATACATCAACTGAAAAATATACGGCGTCTAAGAATGTAAAAGAGTATGAAGACCTGTTGCAAGACATGAACTTTTTTAGAGCACACCATTCCCATCTAATTAATTTAATTCATGTCAAACATTTTAGTAGAGTCGATGGTTATTTTGCTATCATGAGCGATGGGTCATCCGTGGAAGTTTCTCGACGAAAGAAAGACCATTTTTGCAACTTATGAATTTGTAACTAGGGGAGTTTTGGTGAAAAAAATGAACTTGCTTTTTAAAAGAGTTTAATTTAAGTGTATGTAATTCAGCAAATTAGGCTATTAGTGGATTTGTCTTCTTTTTAGACAGTTGCGCTCGCAATAAAGTTCAAGAAACCACTTATTAAGTTTTTCATACCAACTGTGGGACTTTTAAACCACTTATAAATAGTGCTTGACATAGTCAATTAAATTGCATTCTTTTGATAAGTGGAGGAGTGTTGTGGCAGAGGTAGGACTTTCCTGAAAAGGATACCTGATAGCAATTTTTATTCTCGAAAGTAGAAGTAGTTACTTTGATAATTGAAAAGAAAATATCTAATATGATGCAGTTGTATTATGCATTTTGCAAAAACAAATGGAAGTGTTTTTGCAGCCCCTTCGATTTCGCTTTTCAAATAAGTTTGATAAATTTTCGCAATTTTTTCATTTTAATTCCATCTCGTCTAAACCACCAGGAAAAAATAAATTCTCGAATTTTTGATGCTGAATTATTTTTCCCCAAATACTCAACTTATGAATATATCTACACTACCATCGACGCAAGAAAAAATTATTCTTGTAGAAAAAATTAGAAAGTACATTCTACTATTCGTTTTTTCAATCGTCGCGCAATACGGATATTCTCAAGCCTTAACAGTTGCAGCCGATCCATCTTGTGCAACAGCTTGTTGTCAACAATCTGTTCCATGTTCGTGTAGCGTAGGAGTAATTGCTTCTGGTGGATTACCTCCTTACACATACACTGTTTTTGGTCCTGGAACATTTATGGCGTTTCAAGCATGCCTCACGGGTGTTTGTCCAGGAACTTATGTTTTTGAAGTGCGCGATGCACAAAATAATCAAGTTGTTTTTCCAATTACAATCGGTGGTCCTTGTTGTAAATTAACGTGTAAGGATACAACCATTTGCTTTGATCTTCCTGATTCATTAGTAGTGTTACCCCCACCTACATTTACATCTTCTGATACTTCGCTAGCGGGTGGTGGTACTGGTCAAGGCCCTGGCCCCGGAAATATTCCTTGCTCATTTGATTCGTTGTGGAATAATTCACCCGGTGTTTTTCCTGTAGGCACTACAGTGGTAACTTGGTATGTGTTGAAGAATGGTGTACTCGATTCATGTACGCAAAATATTATTCGTAATCTTCCTTCAGCATACAGTATTATTTTTTCTACTTCACATCCCATCATTGGCGGCGTAATAAATATTTGTAATGGACAATCCATCACCTTCGTTGATAATTCAACGGGTACAACTGGAAGACTTTGGAATTTTGGAAATGGTTTTTATTCCACCAATCAAACAAATACGCAGCCAGGTGTTAATTACCCTCCTGGAACCTACTTTGATACATTAACAGTATATGATGCATGCGGTACCCCCCACGATACTGCATTTATGGTAGTGGTTGACACTGCATCTGGTCCAGATATTTTTTGCATCTCTGTAGTTTGTCCCGGCGATACAGTAACCTATCATACCAATGCTATCTGTACCAATTATACTTGGAGTGTAACGAATGGTACTTTTTCCCCAGCTCCAACGCCTACCAGTGATTCTGTAACTGTCGTTTGGGGTCCAGGTCCGCAAGGAACAATTTCTTTGAGTGTAACTGGATGTACTCCGCCGTTGAATTGCCCTAATCCAACTGTTAAAACAGTGCATATCGTTCCTGCAACGTTGCCCATCGATGGTGATACAATAGTTTGTGCTGGATCAGAGTCATGCTACGAAGTAGAATGTATTCCTGGAAATAATTATTCCTGGGAAGTTTTACCAGCGAATGCAGGTGTGGTAACAGGAAATAATACTTGCCGAATCTGTGTTCAATGGGCTCCTGGATTTTTTGGTCCTGTAACCATCCAATTGAATTATCAAAACGTTCTTACTGGTGCTGGTTGTAATTTACCTGATCAGTGTACAGAGGATCCTGGTTGTGGTGGATCAGCATCTATAACAATAGATGTTCGGCCAATTTTTGGTATTTCCGGACCCACTAAAGTTTGTCCGAATTCGGTAAGTGCTCCGTTCAACGGAATGAATCTTACAAATAATACCATTGCATCGGGTGTATCATGGAAGTTAGTTACTCCTGTTCCGAGCGTGATCAATTTCCCAAATTCTGCAGCGTTGAATGCATATACTTGGAATGCAGGACCTGGAACGTATTGCTTAACGGCATATGCTCCACCCAATGTGTATTGCAACGATTCTGCAAAAGTGTGTTTGGAAGTAGTGAATATGTTACAACCAAATCCTATTGTCGGACCCGATACCGTTTGTGCGAATGTAAGTACAAACTATGCCGTTGTTTCTAATATGTCTGGAGTTACGTATATATGGACCGTTAGTAACGGCGTTATCGTAGGACCATCAACCGGAAGTAGTGTAAATATTCAATGGAATCCAGGAGGCGGAACTGTATCCGTAGTTCAAATGTTGAGTGCAGCTCCGTTCTGCTCTTCAATATCGTCCACCCTAAAAACAGTAGTAACATGGCCGAATTTCCCATTGCCAGTGGTAACAGCAAGTAGCGGTTCGGTTTGTATAAATAGTACAGTTACTTATTCATTCCCTCCTCCGTTGTTGAGTAATGCAACATATACATGGTCAGTTGTTCCAGCTACAGCAGGAAATATTGTTACTGCAAACGGAACGAATACGATTAGTATAAAATGGATCAGCGGCGCAATCACACCGATTTTTGTAAAACTGAAAATTTCCAGATGTTATGAGGATTCAGTAATGGTTCCTGTAACTTTACTGCCATTACCTACAGTTCCTAACATTAGCTATTTCCCAGCTAATCCTTGCGTAAATACACCCGTTAGTTTTTCAACGCTGAATCCAGGTCCGACATGGAATTGGGATTTTGGTGATGCAGGAACTGCAGTTGTTCAAAATCCAACGCATACATATACCACAGCTGGAAATTACAATGTGGAACTAGTCGTTACGAATGCTTCTGGTTGTTCGGATACAGCAAACACATTAATTACAGTGGAAGATATTCCTGTAGTACCAGTAATTAATGGACCCGATAGTGTTTGTATTAATTCTCTCGCTTCCTATAGTTTTAGTCAACCACTATTCCCAGGTGCTTATTATTCTTGGTCACTTTCCAATTCTCCGAAAGGAATTATTTCTTCGTCAGGAAATAATTTAATGAATTTAACATGGACCACTGCCGGCATTGATACCGTTAAAGTTCGTGTTCAAGCCACATGCTTAGATACTACATTAAAATATGTTGTAGTGATAAGCCCTAATCCTACTCCTGTAATTTCTGTAGTTTCTCCTGCTTGTCAAAATTCAAATGTTAACTTTAGCGGAAGTGGTGGAGCTACATATTCATGGATTTTTGCAGGTGGATCTCCTGGATTTTCTTCGGCACAAAATCCTGTAGTTACGTATGCAGTTCCCGGAACATATAATGTATCACTCACTGTAGTGAGTGCTGCTGGATGTGCTGCAACCACCACCACAACAATGACGATTAATCCAGAACCGAATGCATTAATAAATGGTCCTTTTACTATTTGTGCATTCCCAGGTTCAGTAACGATGAATGCAGTAGCTCAACCAGGTTATACTTTCTTATGGTCACCGACAGGAACAACGGGCCCATCTGTTACAACAACCATTAATTCGCTGACCACTTTTAGCTGTGTGGTGACCAACTCATTTGGATGTACGAAGTTGTCGAATTTTATAACGGTAGATACAGCATCCTGTACACAAATTGTTGATTCCTGTCAGGTAAATGATAGTATTGATTTTACATACACACCACCCATCTGCTTAACTCAAACGTATACTAAAATTTATACAGGTACATTAACGGGTTGGAATTTTGGTGCAGGAGGAAGTGCAGGTGCTGTCACTCCAGTTTCAGCGACATATCCATATCCAGGTGTATTCCCGTTACAGTAGTCGGTGTTGCATTAGGTACTTATCCTGATGGATCTCCTTGTAATAAAAATATCAGCCGAACCCGTAATGTTACGATTCCTTTCGATCTTGATTTTGATTTCGATTATCAATGCAACGGATCGAATGTGATGCAAGTTGTTTTCTCGAATACCTCTCAGTATCTCGGAGTAGCAGCCGCATATAATTGGACATGGTTTGATGTTACGTATGCGAATACGCTTTCAACAAATCCTTTCCCACCTGCATTAACGTTGGCTCCCGGTTCGCATGTAATAAGCTTAAGCGCTTTTGATCCTGCAACAGGTGCTACGTGTACCGTTACAAAAACAATTAATGTGCCTTTGCCAATTGTGGCTTCTTTCACAGTTTCAAGTCCGTTATGCGTTGGCGCCCCAAATACTTTTACGAATACATCGGTGCTTCTTGCTAACCAAGCTTCCATGTTGTTTAATAACGGTAATGGAGGTACGTCAACTTCTTCTCCGGCGAGTCTTCCGTATGCTAACTCAGGTCCATTCACTGCATCGATTGCTGTGACGGATATCTTTGGTTGTACCTCTTCAGCAACTCAAAACGTAACCGTTACTCCTGCTGGATCAGGAACGATCACTGTAGGCGCACTCGCCTGTGATTCTGTTTCTCTTACCGCATCCGGCCCTGGACCTTTTACATGGAATGTGATTTCTCCTCCTCCTTTCCCCAATAATCCCGCTTATGTAAAAACAAGCGGCTTCTATAGCGTGACTGGAATTGGTGTGAATGGGTGTCCGTACACTTTCGGTCCTGTTCAGGTAACCGTGAATAAATCACCAACAGTAACCATCACGGGAACGACAAATTATTGTCAAGGTGAAAGTTTAAATATTAAAACGCCGGCTGCAGGAATTAATTACGCTTGGATTCGATTGCCAAGTACTCCTGTTGGAACGAACTCTCCGAATTTAACTATAGTTGCTTCTACACCTGGAACATTTACGTATCAGGTGACTGTAACTGCCGCAAATGGTTGTACAGGTTCGGCAACGTATGTAGTGACGGTTGATCCTGTTCCTTCTTCAGCTGTAATTGTTGCATCCGGACCGCTTACTTTCTGTCAGGGTGATTCTGTTTGTTTATCAGTGAATCCTCCAGGAGCAACGTATCTGTGGTCGAAGTCGCCAACGCCACCTTTATCAGCTCCTGCTAATATGAATCCTGTTTTCTGTGCAAAGGAAAGTGGCACTTATAATGTAATTGTTCAAACTGCTAACGGGTGTGCATATCCGTCAATTCCTCCGGTTGTCGTTACTATGAATCCAAAACCGATTGCGAATATTTCAGGAGATACGGTTTTATGTGAGGGCGAAACGTTGAGTTTATTGAGTACTCCGGTCGCAGGTGCAACGTATGCTTGGACAGGCCCTGCAGGAACAAGCGTTACGAATCCATTCGTATATCCCAATATACAGCTTGCAGATGCTGGTCAATACAGTGTAATCGTGACCAATTCATTCGGTTGTACGCAAGTGGATACAATAAACGTAATTGTGAATCCTGCACCTGTGAATCCGTTTATTATTTCAAACCCGGGCGGAGTTTTATGTGAAGGTCAAGTATTTAATTTAAGTATAGTCGGACCGTTAGGACCTCCCATTGTTTATAATTGGAGTACAGGTCAGATGGGAACTAACATTAATGTTGTTTTGCCAAATGATTATTGGGTAACGGCAACGAATCAATTTGGATGTTCTGCTCAATCTAATATTATTACTGTACATCCACGACCCGATTTAAGTTGTGTGCCGAGTGGATGCTATGAATTTTGTGATGAATGTGATTCTGTAAGTATTCCGGGTCCTTTTGGATTGTTTAATTATGATTGGCAAATTTTAGTAGGGAATGTTTTCGTTCCTTATGCAAATACTCAAAATATGAATGTCTATCCTCCAGGTGGTAAATTCCGTTTGATGGGATCGAATCAATGGGGTTGTGCCGATTCAAGTGATACGTTAGATATAGAATTTAATAATTGTTGTCCAAGTGCAGATACAACAATCTGTGCGGATACTTGTGTAACATTTGATAATAATACTTTGATGGGTTGGCAGCCATATCCTGGCGCGCCTAACGTTGGTGTTTCAGTTACTAATGTAGGTTCTCAAGGTGGACCCACCGATTATTTTGTGATGGCTACAGATTTGACAGGACCTTCTCAGTTAGAAGCCGGTTTTAATTTGTTGGGAAAATGGTGTTGTGGTGAATTCTGTTTTGATTATAAGATGATCGACGATGGAGTTGCCGGTGCTGCGAATGTGAACCCTACTTTTAGAATTTTAAGTGGAACGCTTGGATTTGTATTTACATCAAACACTACAGTGACAGAAAATTCTCCATGGCAAACCATTTGTGCGCCCATTTCGGATTGTAATCCACCACCTGCTTCACCTCTTGGTGTGTGGGCTCCTATTGCCGGAACTACAGTGTCTGATTGGACAACAGTTTTGTCAAATGTGACGAATGTATTGTTCCGTGTAGATTATACAGCCGCAGTTGGTGAAACTTCCGGATTTGATAATGTGTGTATTAATTCTAATGTTCCAGATATTGATGCTGGCAATGACACAACTGTTTGTCTTGGTTCAGTCGTTACATTACATGTGGAAGGTTGTAACGGTATGCCTGAGTGGTATGAAATGGGACCGAACGGATTAGTGTTTGTTGGTAATGGTCCAATTGTAGATGTTACACCAACACAAAATACTTGTTATGTGGTTACTTGTTGCGGTGTGGGAACTTGTTGTTGTGATACCGATACAGTTTGTATAAATGTGTTGCCACTTCCTCTTTTGAAATGGACAACCGTTTTTCCATCTGTATGTCAAAATTCAGCTCCTATTGTTTTGGATTCTTCTCAAATTCAAATTTGGGTAAATAATAATTGGGTGTCGATAAGCACACTTCCAGGTAGTGGATTTTTCTCTGGACCTGGAGTTGTAGGAAATGTATTTACTCCTTCTACCATCGGTACATTCACCATCTGTTATAATTATACCGATAGCGCCGGTTGTTCTGCAATAGTTTGTAATACCATCAACGTCAACTTCTGTTGTGATACTACATTTAATATTTCTGCTGGAAATGATACTACAATTTGTCTCGGTGGAGTTGCGATTCTAAATGTGACAGGATGTAATGGCGCTGCAATCTGGTATGCGCTTGGACCGAATGGGCCAGTTCCTGTCGGACAAGGTGAAATCTTTGATGCTTTCCCTCAAACATCAACTTGCTACATGGTGGTTTGTTGTGATCCAATTTATCCAACATGTTGCGATACGGATACAGTATGTGTATTTGTAAATCCATTACCAGTAATTCAGTGGACGTCGGTTTATCCGGATGTTTGTCAAAATGCAGCACCAATTGTCTTAGACTCTTCACAGATACAAGTCTTCGTCAATGGAAATTGGGTATCGATTAATTCTCTTCCTGGAAGTGGATTCTTTAGTGGACCTGGTGTAGTAGGAAATGTATTTACACCATCAATCATCGGACCTCATACTATTTGTTATACTTATACCGATAGTGTAGGGTGTACGAATACCGTTTGTAATACCATCAACGTCATCTTCTGTTGTGATACTACATTTAATATATCTGCTGGAAACGACACTACCATTTGTCTCGGTGGAGTTGCGATTCTAAATGTGACAGGATGTAATGGTGGTGCAATCTGGTATGCGCTTGGACCGAATGGACCAGTTCCTGTCGGACAAGGTGAAATCTTTGATGCGTTCCCTCAAACATCTACATGTTACATGGTGGTTTGTTGTGATCCGTTGTATCCTACATGTTGCGATACGGATACAGTTTGTGTATTTGTAAATCCATTACCAGTACTTCAGTGGACTTCGGTTTATCCGGATGTTTGTCAAAATGCAGGACCAATTGTCTTAGACTCTTCGCAGATACAAGTCTTCGTCAATGGAAATTGGGTACCGATTAATTCTCTTCCTGGAAGTGGATTCTTTAGTGGACCTGGTGTTGTAGGAAATGTATTTACACCATCAATAATTGGTCCTCATACTATTTGTTATACTTATACCGATAGTGTAGGGTGTACAAATACCGTTTGCAATACCATCAACGTCATCTTCTGTTGTGATACTACATTTAATATATCTGCTGGAAACGACACTACCATTTGTCTCGGTGGAGTTGCGATTCTAAATGTGACAGGATGTAATGGCTCTGCAATCTGGTATGCACTTGGACCGAATGGACCAGTTCCTGTCGGACAAGGTGAAATCTTTGATGCGTTCCCTCAAACATCTACATGTTACATGGTGGTTTGTTGTGATCCGTTGTATCCAACATGTTGCGATACGGATACAGTTTGTGTATTTGTAAATCCATTACCAGTACTTCAGTGGACTTCGGTTTATCCGGATGTTTGTCAAAATGCAGCACCAATTGTCTTAGACTCTTCACAGATACAAGTCTTCGTCAATGGAAATTGGGTATCGATTAATTCTCTTCCTGGAAGTGGATTCTTTAGTGGACCTGGTGTAGTAGGAAATGTATTTACACCATCAATAATTGGTCCTCATACTATTTGTTATACTTATACCGATAGTGTAGGGTGTACAAATACCGTTTGTAATACCATCAATGTCATCTTCTGTTGTGATACTACATTTAATATATCTGCTGGAAATGATACTACTATTTGTCTCGGTGGAGTTGCAATTCTAAATGTGACTGGATGTAATGGTGGTGCAATCTGGTATGCGCTTGGACCGAATGGACCAGTTCCTGTCGGACAAGGTGAAATCTTTGATGCGTTCCCACAAACATCTACATGTTACATGGTGGTTTGTTGTGATCCGTTGTATCCAACATGTTGCGATACGGATACAGTATGTGTATTTGTAAATCCATTACCAGTAATTCAGTGGACTTCGGTTTATCCGGATGTTTGTCAAAATGCAGCACCAATTGTCTTAGATTCTTCACAGATACAAGTCTTCGTCAATGGAAATTGGGTATCGATTAATTCTCTTCCTGGAAGTGGATTCTTTAGTGGACCTGGTGTAGTAGGAAATATATTTACACCATCAATAATTGGTCCTCATACTATTTGTTATACTTATACCGATAGTGTAGGGTGTACGAATACCGTTTGTAATACCATCAATGTCATCTTCTGTTGCGATACTACCTTTAATATTTCTGCTGGAAATGATACTACCATTTGTGCTGGTGGTGTAGCTATACTATCAGTAACAGGTTGTACGGGTACTCCAACATGGTATATGCTAACAGGAGAAGGTGCAATACCCGTAGTTCAAGGTCAGATCTTTGATGTGTTCCCACAAACTAGTACTTGTTACATGGTCGTTTGTTGTGATCCGTTGTATCCTGCATGTTGTGATACGGATACAGTTTGTGTGAATGTGAATCCACATCCAATCTTGCAATGGAATACAAATTATCCATCGGTATGTCAAAACTCAGCGCCTATCGTTCTCGACTCATCACAAATTCAAGTGTATGTAAATAATAATTGGGTTTCAATAAACTCACTTCCTGGATATGGATATTTCTCTGGTCCAGGTGTGGTGGGTAATGTGTTTACTCCATCTACCATCGGCACACATACCATTTGTTACACCTATACCGATAGTGCGGGATGTTCTGCAATGGTTTGTAATACCATCAATGTAATATTCTGTTGTGATACAACATTTAATATTTCTGCTGGTAATGATACTACGATTTGTGCAGGTGGTGTAGCTATTCTTTCGGTGACAGGTTGCACCGGCATTCCAACATGGTATATGCTAACTGGAGAAGGTCCGATTCCTGTTGTTCAAGGTCAAATCTTCGATGTGTTCCCTCAAACATCTACATGTTACATGGTTGTTTGTTGTGATCCATTGTATCCAGCATGTTGTGATACTGATACGGTTTGTGTATTTGTGAATCCATTGCCGGTATTATCATGGCCAAGTATTTATATGGATATCTGCTCGAACGGTGGACCCATAACTTTAAATCCTGCAGACATATTTGTAGATATCAACAACACGTGGGTAATGGTTCCATTCAGCGGTGGAACAGGAGTCTTCTCGGGTCCTGGCATCTTAGGTAATACTTTTACGCCTCCTGGAATTGGTTCGTATGTGATTACATTCACCTACACCGATCCTAACGGTTGCGTAGCTACGATAACGAATTCAATAACCACAACTTTCTGTTGTGATGCCATAAATACAATATCTGCTGGAAACGATACCACGATTTGTGCAGGTGGAATAGCAATTCTTTCAGCTACAGGATGCAATGGTTCTACAACTTGGTATCAAATTGGAGTAGAAGGACCATTTGTAGTTGGACAAGGTCCAATCTTCGATGCCTTCCCTCAACAAAGCACATGTTACATGGTGGTTTGTTGTGATCCAATTTATCCTGCATGTTGTGATACCGATACAGTTTGTGTGTACGTAAGTCCGCAACCTGTATTATCATGGCCGAGTATTTACACTGATATCTGCTCTAACGGTGGACCAATAACACTCAATCTTTCTGATATATATGTAAACATCAACAACACTTGGGTGATGGTTCCCGCGGCTGGCGGAACAGGATATTTTTCTGGTCCTGGCATCTTCGGTAATACGTTTACGCCTCCTGGAATTGGATCGTATGTGATTACATTCACCTACACCGATCCTAACGGTTGCGTAGCTACGATAACGAATTCGATTACCACTACGTACTGTTGCGATACCCTCAATACAATTTCTGCTGGAAGTGACACGACCATCTGTGCAGGTGGTGTAGCCATTCTTTCTGCAACAGGTTGCAATGGTTCTACAACTTGGTATCAACTCGGAGTTGAAGGGCCATTTGTTGTTGGACAAGGTCCAATCTTCGATGCCTTCCCTCAACAAAGCACATGTTACATGGTGGTGTGTTGTGATCCTGTTTATCCTGCATGTTGTGATACCGATACGGTTTGTGTGTATGTAAGTCCACAGCCTGTGTTAGCTTGGCCTATTAGCTATATTGATATCTGCTCTAACGGTGGACCAATAACACTCAATCTTTCAGACATTTATGTTAACATCAACAACACTTGGGTGATGGTTCCCGCGGCTGGCGGAACAGGTTCCTTCTCTGGACCTGGAATATTCGGAAATACATTTACACCTCCTGGAATTGGATCGTATGTGATTACGTTCACCTACACCGATCCTAACGGTTGCGTAGCTACGATATCGAATACGATTACTACAACGTTCTGTTGCGATACAATAAATACAATATCCGCAGGAAACGATACCACGATTTGTGCTGGTGGAGTTGCCATTCTTTCTGCAACGGGTTGCAATGGTGCTGTTACTTGGTATCAACTCGGAGTAGAAGGACCATTTGTTGTTGGACAAGGTCCAATCTTCGATGCCTTCCCTCAGCAAAGTACTTGTTATATGGTGGTTTGTTGTGATCCTGTTTATCCAGAATGTTGCGATACCGATACAGTTTGTGTGTATGTAAGTCCGCAACCTATCTTGTCTTGGCCAAGTATCTATACTGATATCTGTTCTAACGGCGGACCAATAACCTTAAACCTTGCTGATGTCTTTGTAAACATCAACAACACTTGGGTGATGGTTCCTGCAGCTGGCGGAACAGGTTTCTTCTCAGGTCCTGGCATCTTCGGTAATACGTTTACGCCTCCTGGTATTGGATCGTATGTAATTACATTCACATACACCGATCCTAACGGTTGCGTAGCTACGATAACGAATTCGATTACCACTACGTACTGTTGCGATACCCTCAATACAATTTCTGCTGGAAATGACACGACCATCTGTTCAGGTGGTGTAGCCATTCTTTCTGCAACAGGATGTAATGGTGCTGTTACTTGGTATCAACTCGGCGTTGAAGGACCATTCGTTGTTGGACAAGGTCCAATCTTCGATGCCTTCCCTCAACAAAGTACTTGTTACATGGTGGTGTGTTGTGATCCTGTTTATCCTGCATGTTGTGATACCGATACGGTTTGTGTGTATGTAAGTCCACAGCCTGTATTAGCATGGCCAAGTATCTACACGGATATTTGCGCTAACGGCGGACCAATAACATTAAATCCTGCTGATATTTTCGTGGATATTAATAATACATGGGTGATGTCTCCTTTCGCTGGCGGAACAGGAACTTTCTCTGGACCTGGAATCTTCGGTAATACGTTTACACCTCCTGGAATTGGATCATATGTGATTACATTCACGTACACCAATCCTAACGGTTGCGTAGCTACGATAACGAATACAATTACCACTATGTATTGCTGTGATCCAGCAACAACCATTTCGGCTGGCAACGACACCATCATTTGTGCGGGTGGCACGGCAACACTAAATGTAACAGGTTGTGAAGGAAATGCGATCTGGTATGCATTAACGGTAGAAGGGCCTATTGTTGTAGGACAAGGAAATACCTTCCAAGCAAATCCACAGCAAAATACTTGCTATGTGGTTGTATGTTGTAATCCGAATGATCCTGCTTGTTGCTTCACGGATACCGTTTGTGTTACTATAAAACCAATCATCTTAGTTGGACCAATAACAGGCACACTCATTTCTGCATGTATTCCTGCTACTGCTGGAAGTAGTGTTTATTCAGTTAGTCCTGTAATTGGCGCAACGTATTTATGGACTGCACCTACTGGAATGACAATTGCCAGTGGACAAGGTACTCCAACAATAAACGCTACGTGGACTGCTGCAGCCATGCAACAAGGAATTAACGGAACACTTTGTGTAACTCAATATACGCTTTGTGGTCCTTCTATCTCTTGTGTAAATATTAGTTTGAATTCAATTATTCCTGTTCGACCTGGATCAATCAGTGGTCCTGCAAAAGTTTGTCCAGGTGATATCGTTGTTTATTCAATAGCACTAGTTCCTCGAGCAACATTCTATACTTGGACATTACCTGCCGGAATGACAATCATCAGTGGTGCAGGTACGAATGTAATTACGGTGAGCGTAGGCCCAGGATTTGTGGGAGGAACGATTTCTGTTGCTGCAGGAAATAATTGTGGTGTGAGTCCGGTGAGGACAAAAGCGGTTGGGTTAAATATTCTACCAGCTCCAGGCCCAATCACAGGACCATTAACGGGAATGTGTAACGTAGTGGGTGCAGTGTATTCCATAACGCCAATGGTCGGTGCAAACTCTTATCAATGGAATGTAGTAAATGGAACCATCATTGGCTCATCCACTGGAACGAGTATTCAAGTAAATTGGAATGCTTCGTTTGCGACAGGAACTGTTTCTGTGTATGCAATAAATGGATGTGGCATCAGCACATTGCGCACACTCACGGTTACAGGACCACCGGCTCAACCTAGCATCATTAGCGGACCGGTAAATGTTTGTACCAATGGAAACTTCCAATACTCTGTAGGCACCGTAACGGGAGCGATGCAATACAATTGGACCGTTCCAACAACAGCAACCATTATAAGTGGGCAGGGAACCAAAGTAATTAATGTATTATTTGGACCAAGTGCTGCTACGAATCAGTTGATTTCAGTAACCGCAATAAACACATGTGGTAACTCAGCCATTCGAAACTTATCTGGAATTACAGTGGCCAGTTGTATACGTGAAGGGGATCTTAGCGGTAATGTATTTAATATTTATCCAAATCCTGCACACGATCAATTCGAATTGTTCTATCAAACAAAAGAGAATGTTTCGTTCACCATCGAAATGATGGATGCCGAGGGACGATTGGTAAACAGTAAATCAATTGTTGGAAATGGATTACTCTATTCCACCCGCTATGAAACGACTGAACTAGCAAGAGGTGTGTACTTAATCGTAGTGAATGAAGAGGGAAGAAGACTTCATCAAAGAGTAGTGGTGTATTAGTACCACTGCTAAGCAATTGAAAAAATTCGATTTCATCAGTAGTATTATAGTTTAAAGAAAAGGTCGGCTCGTTTAGCCGACCTTTTTTGTATTGTTTAGAATGATCGTGGTGGGAAAAAGGGTTTTGAAATAATCGGTTTTGCTAAAGGTTTACGGATTTGACGAAGTTTGAGATTTATACCACAATTGTTGATGTGGAAAACCAAATTTTCATCAGCCAGAAATGTGTCTGAGGTGAAAAGAATCGCCAATTTTGCAAAACTCGAGTTAGCTCTAGGTAATTTAGTCAATCGGTACATAACCATAGGAAACAAATAAATAAGGATATTTTTTATGTGCGTCAGTTTGGTCTAATTCAAACCCACGCAAATAATGAATTGTTGTATAAGTTTGTCCGTCATAATTAAGTTTCTTTTTAAGAACACCGCTTATTTTAAAATTCTCTCCGTAAAATCCGCCACATTGCGGATTGCCTCCAATAGAATTGTCTTCTCCTGAGGCGATTGCCCTTTCAATTATTTGTAGCGGCTTTAGTGTCTTGTCTGCTTGATAAATTTGCTCTCCAAGTGCCTTTGCGGAACCAAAGAACGAAATTCCATCTTCTGGCAAAATTTCATCGTAAGTATACTCAATAGTGTCTGGTTTAATGATTGGAAAGAAGCGAACTAAGCGTATTCTTCCCTTTTTTATACAAAAACCACCCAGTAATATTTCAGAAAGCCCCCTTTCACGTTGAGTGCTACTCAATGCCATAGATACATCTCTATATACTTTGAGAATTAGGTCAGCTAACGAAAAAAAAGAAGCATCGGAAATATAGGACATGTATTGAAGATTGGGCAAGAGTTCTGCAATAGATTCTTTCACCGTATATGCGTTCACTGAACTCCCAATAATTGCAAGTCCATAGTCGTATTCAAATTCGTACTTATTAAAATCTTCTTTTGATTTTGCTGGTCCTCGTAACTTAAATGGTACTTTAAAAATTTTAATTCCTTTGTCAAACGCACCGTGACCATCAAAGGATAATCTTGAGTCCGATGAAAAGGTGATTCTGTCGTTAAGTTTATGTGCGATTACTAAAGTCATTTTTGCCAACAGTTAACGTTTTGCAGCTACCCGAAGGGCGGGACTTTTACCACAAAACTTGATTTGAAAAACTAATGTTTGATTACCCACAAAACTGTCTTTAGAACACGAAACCCCGCCTTTGTGATAGGTGCTGTTAGCTGCTGGCAATAGCTTTGGTCTCATTTAATAATTTTGATTTTCCTACAAGTATTATTTCTGCTATTTTCTTCTTTTCCTCCTCAATTGCTTTATATGAATCCGATTGTCTAGCTAATCCATATTCTGATTTGTCGAATATTTTATTTGCTTTTTGAAGAACTAATTCAGCTTTTGAGTATAAACCTCTGTGATTATATAAATTGCCAATATTCTGCATAATCCAAACTTCTTCCTCTTTGGCAAATTCATTTGCCTTTTCATAGCAATTATACGCTGAATTAAACAACTCTTTATGAAACAATGAATTTCCATACATGCACCAAGCGTAAGCATTCTCAGGTGTAAGTAAAATCAATTCATTAAAGAGGAATAGTGATAACTCGTAGTCGCCCATTTCAAAAGATATTCTTGCGAATTCAGTTAGTAGTTCAGCATCTTTAGGGTTATTTTTATAGCCGACTTTTGCGATTGCAATTGCTGAATTAAACTCTTTACTCTGCGAAAAATAGTTTGCCAGTTTAGCACAGATTAGAGAATCATTTTTTTCTTTTGAGTTGTTTAAAATTGCAATGGCATCAGCTTTTCTATTTGTAAGCCAAAAACAATCGGCTTTCATCAGTGTTAAACCTATTTTTCTTGAACATTTTGTCATCCCTTTTTCAATAATATTTATAGCATCATCAAAATTGTTATTGTCCATCAATGATTGAGCGTATGCCTTATATCCAATATTGTTAGTTGGGAATGTTTTTAATAACTTTTCATATTGCTCAATTCCATTTTTATAATCAAGTTGTAATTCACAATAACATATATTGCCACCGTAATTCACTTTATCGTCTTCTTCTTTTGAATATCTAATTTTCTTTTTAAGTATTTTAATTCCCTCTGTGAAATTTTTATTTATAAATATTTCTTCTACCCAATCTTCAAGCTTTGATTTTTCTTCTGTTTTGTCAATCGTAGCAGTGTCTGTTTGAGTTTCTTGTTCTTCAATAAACCCAAGTTTATTTATCGCTTCTCTTATTTTGTTTGAACAACTACCTGTTGCGGCTTTCTGATTACCATCGCTTCTGTTTGTTTCATATTTGCCAGGTGTTAGACCAAGTAAGTCAGTTGGCAGTTGTAATTCCGAATTATCAGGCATAATTATGGAAACTCCTTTTCGTCCAATTTTTCCAATGAATAAACCTAATTCAAAAAGGACATTGTCTCTTACAGTTATATTCTTTTTTCCTCTTATTGTTGTTATATCATCAGGTGTAAAAACAAAGACACCAAAATCAGTACTTGCAATTACCGACATTAATGATTCAATTGTAGTTTCGGACAAGTTAAAAGCTCCTTGGTTCTAAACTGTTATTTCAGCTGAATAACTTAAATTTTCTTGAATTGCATAAGCAATACTAAGTCCCTCAGTTGAAGATCCAATAAATAGTCTTGGTTTTTTCATATTATTTCATTTTTGCTTTCAGCTAACGTTTCGCAGATTTGCGATGGGCGGGATTTTCAGTACAATTGTTTATTCGAAGATACAAACTTTATGTTACCACTGAACTGTCTGCGGAGCACGAAACCCCGCCTATTGCAAATTTGCTGATATGGGCTGGGCTTCTCTCGGTCGTTATGTTTCTATAGTCGCTATACACTTGTCTGCAATTGTTGTTCAGGCATTTCGTCATACGTCTTGCCGTTTAAAAGTCTGCCGTTTGCTTTTTTATTTCGTCCGCCCCATTGTTTGAAAAAGAATGCAACATCTGATTTCTCACATTGTTCTTGAATGTTTAAAACCCAGTCAGCGTCCATTGGTCTTGGTCTATGTCCACTTTCACCGCCAACAATAACCCAGTCAATTTTCTTTAAGTTTAGGTTTGGTAATGGTCCGATTAATGGTTCACAGGATAAAAATTTTACTCTTGCTTTTGTTTTGCGTAAAAAATCAATTCGGTCAGTAACATTTTCGCTTTCTACTGACACGCCCATCCAAATATTATGTGTCCATTTTAGTTCCTTATGAACTTTAAAAAGTCTTTCTGCTCTTTTTGTAAGAACTTGAAAAACGTGATTAGGGTTGTCGTTCATTACCTTAAAAACTTGTTTTATAAAGTCAAGTGGAATGTCTTTATGAAACAGGTCGCTCATTGAGTTTACAAAAACTATTTTCGAGGATTTCCAAGTGTAAGGTATATTCAGTTGGTCATGATGAGTTCTGACTTTAAAAGCGTCTTTGTATTTTTCAACGCCCATTGCTTTCAGTCGTTTGGACATTATTTCAGCGTAGCAGAACTTACATCCGCTTGAAATTTTCGTGCAACCTGTTGTCGGGTTCCAAGTCATTTCAGTCCATTCTATTGATGATTGAGCCATTTTAATTGTTATATTTTTTGACAATATCGCTGCCGATTTTTTCAGCAGTTTTATTGTTCGAAGTTAAGAATAAATGATACATTATTGAGTTACTTGAGTTCTTCAATTCGTATGGTTTAGAAACGAATTCAAAAACTTCTTTTAGTCTTGATTTATATAGTTTTGCAGAGTTCTCTATCGCATCCTTTTCTTTTTCAATAAATGTTATGTCTTCAAACAGCGTAGCTGTTTTCTTGTAAAATCGTTTCTCGATATCTTCCCGACTTAGTCCCAAAAAATTTCAAGTTTCTCTAACCAAGCATCAGAAATCTGTCCATTTTTTTTTAGTAGTCTGTTAACCCCAAGCCCCGTTGGAACAAGTATCCACATATCAAGTGGAAGTCCCCGTAAACTTTCTATTGAACGCCATTCAACTTGCATTCCACAAGGGTCAACATATGCAAGTGTCCTTACATTTTTATTTTTCGGGTCTCTCAGAAAATTGGCTAAGTCAATAATCTTTTTGTTGCAGTCGTCACAAACAGTATAAATTATTTTTTTAGGAAAAGCGTCTTTGGTATTTTGTTCAAGTAGAGCAGAATTTTTAAGGTCTTTCTCTACGAAGTAATAGCTGTCAAATGGTCGTGGGTCTGAAATTTCAATTATCCGTCTTGCAGCTCCTACGGTTATGTCAACGTCCACTTTCTTGTCTTTAACAATAAAACCACTTCCAGCAAAACCGTCAAAATACATTAGTTTAAAAAATTTACGGTCTTTCATTATTGCTAAATACGCTTTTGCGTATTCAACTAAAATCTCAATTTTTATTTTTGTCCAGTCACCGCCAAAATTGTTCATAGGTCGTCTGTTTTAATGTCTGTTTGTTGTTGCACGAATGGTCGTCATAGCCTTTCCCATAACGTTCCCGCGGTTGGCGAAGAAGCGGATTCCGAAGTACTAAGTTAAATCATTTCCTTAATATACACACGAAGCTATGAGTTTATTTAACCGATGATACCGCTTTTTTGCCAACCGCCTGTTATGCCCAGTGCTTCTCCCTAAGCATTCTAAATGTCAATAGAGCACTTACAAAAATTGAAACAGAAAAGGCAAATAGAAAGATCCAGTAAACTATACGTCTGGTATCAAGTTTTTCTAAAATATTGGAGTCACTCTGCCCAGAATCAAGTGCTAACATTCTAAGGTCATGGTCATAAAACAACCGTAAAGAGTAAAAGTAAATCAGAAAGAGACTTGATATTACAATAAGTATATTGGATGTTACGCTCCTGAAGCGAAGTCTTATTTGTCGGAACAACTGAATTAAATAAATGCAGATTAAAGTGACATATATTACCGCCATTCGGAGGCTCAAAGTTAAATGCGAAGAAGATTCCCACAACGAACTCAATTGTACTTTGTCCTGATCGTCAATTCGACCGAATGCTGCAATGTACATTACACTAATAATCACGCATAGCGCTATTATTCCTGCTTCAAATAATAACTTCTTCATAATTGATCTAGCATTGGGCATAACTTATTTATAAGCGCTATTAACTGAGCATGTTGTTTCGCCAATAGACAAAGATCTTGTTAAATTCATGATAGATGCACCTGGAAGTATATTTAGAGTCAAAATGAGTTCTGCTTTTGTTCCTTCTTCCATAATTTATAGCAATTGCTGTCTTGTGGTTTATTCATACTTGTTTCATCATATTCACCGCAGCGATGGCAAACATTTTCAATATATTCAGGATTTTCATATTGCACCCATATAGCGTAACAGTCAGGGCAATATGGTTTGTCTGCGTTGTAATCAATTCGTTCTTCACATCTAATACAATAGCCACGAATTTGTTTTTGAAATTTTTGTTTAAGTCCGTTTGTAACTGGTTTAACCTCTGAAATTGTTTGTCGTGAAGATTTGTGCAATGGAACTGGTTCAGCTGATTGAATAATTGATAGTGTCTCAGCTACCGCCTTGTCAAAAACTAAGTTGTCTGTATGTCTGTCTATTAAAACTCCCATTTCACGATTGTTCTTTTCAGAAAACTCATACATGTTCATCGAGGTTATCACCATCTTATTTTCGTTGAAATAACATTTTGCATGTAGATTCTGAAAGAAAAAGAGTTCGACATTTTTAAGTTCAGCAAGTGAGTTTCGTTCGTTTGGTTTAAGGTCATCTTTACCGTAAATGATTTTGATGGCAACATTTTTATTGGAGGCGTCTTTTAGTCGTTCATAAAATGTCTTGGAGATTTGGAGGAAGGGAGATACCAAAATAAGTTTACTTTTAGCCTCCATAATAATATTCTCAATGTGGAAGGATGTACCATTTGTTGTTAAAAATTCTGCCATTATTCTCTTGTTTTCAATTTTCGGTTTTTGATATATTAGAAGTTGGACGAAGTGGAGAATTAAAGCCAATCCAAATTCTCATATTATAATTTTTAAATCAACTTTCCGCAGCGAACCATTCCATCAGTAAAAAAAACGCAGAAGTTTCTGACATAAATAAAATAATTTAAAAGGTTAATATAATTGGATTGAGGAATATAAACGCCCTTAGGAATCTTAAGCTATGACGAGGAATTGCTTTCAAATATATAAAATAATGTTAGAAAACCTCCTTTTTAAGCGAATAATTGGAGCTTTTTGGTCCACCAAGGCGAGTTTTGTAGTAAATTGAGGACCAATGGAATTTATAAAGCAAATGTAAATGCGATGAACTAACGCTTGTTAAGTCTAAAAAAATTATAGAAAGTACTTAACCGCCAATTTCTTGTATGTGCTGTTATTGGCGGTCCTTCTGTCCGACCGAAGTTGTGCAGGATCACGTTTGCAGGAAACTTCGTTAATTGTCATAATCAATTTTTTTTTCTGTGTCCAATTGAAGTAAGAACAATTGCTTCATCTCATTCAAATTATTTAGGTCATTACATTTCACTTTTTTACAGTGACCTTCGGGGCTAAAATGATGGTCAAAGCAACACTCAAAGTAAACTGGATTTATTCTGTTTTTTGTTCCTGGTTTGAAAAAATATATTCCAAACATTGGTCTCAAATGTTTGAATTCAATTTCATCTTTGGGTACTTTTCCAACTTTTTTTAGAAAGAGGGCCATGTGGTGAAAGCTATTGTTAATGTTCAGTTCAGTTGCAGTGAAATGTTTGTGTCTGTTGCCGAACAAGTCGTGAATAGCTTGTCCAATTGCAATTGACTTTCCTTCGTCGTCAGTTATTTTTTTCTCATTAATAATTTGCAGTCGTATTGTCTTATTAGAAATAAGCTGAATAAGATGTGACTTGTCTTTTGGGAATTGAGTAACATCCTTATGCAAATTATAAATTGCCATTCCAGTATCGTCAGCAAACCAAAGCTCGTCCACATATCCCGATACTTTTCTGCTGTAGCGAAATGAAAAAATTTAAAAGCAAATCCTAAGTTAGTAGGAATTACTTGCTCCTTCTTGAATTGATAAAATCTACCAAGTTTTGGGTCAGTGAATTGCGGGTTTATTTCATTAAGTCCAGTATTGAAAATCGAATTGAAATATTCATGAATTAGTTTTCTCTTGCTTTCCATTTCTTGAGTGCTGTTAAATTGTATATAACTGCACTCTTCAATTAGGTAATCCACAATGTCATTTTTCCTTCTCCTCATCATAAGGTAATTCTGAAAAGTCAGTTGGTTTGATAACTTTCTCCTCTATTAATTTCATTATTCTTAGTTGCTGAAATGGTTTATACAAATAGCCAACATCGGAGATTCTTATCAACTCTCTTTTCCCGTCTTCAATAATATTTAAAGATTCATCAAGAATTGAAATCAAGTTCTTATCGTAAAGTTCATTGTGTTCATGTTTAATTTTTAGAAGCAGTTGATAATACTTACCTGCTCGGGAGCCAATAGATACATTAGTTGAAAAGCAACCATTAAATTTAAGAAGGTCATACAGCAAATTGAATTTAATTCGTTTCTCAATATATTTAACAAACTCATTGTAATTCTTTTTGCAGTCAAAATTTTGTGTTACTGATTCAGGGAAAAATTCTAAAAGAAGTAAGTGTCGTAAGGGTTTTTGTGGTTTGTATGGAATATCAAAAAGTGATTGTATGTCTTCGTAGATTTTGTAAAAATGTGAAGCCAAAGTTTTTTCAACGCAATCAAAAGGAATTATACTGTCCTTTTCTATTGGTCTCTTTTTCCTTTCACCGTATTCGTGAATAATCTTATTACCAACCTTTGAGGTATCATAGTCAAAAATGAAGTAGTTTATTGTCTTTAAGTCGCTATCACAGATTTCGGTAAATAGTAACTCATTAAATTCTGTACTTTCAAGAGCAAAGCCAGCGATTAAAAAGTTAAATCGTTTAATGCCATTATTTTCATCGTCCCCAACTTTTCCTTGAAATATTTTTGTTAAGAAATCTTTCATGTCAGTTGATAAGTCCTTAATGTATTGCTCCCTTGTAAATAGCATTGACGAGGGAGAACTTACTGAACCATGAGGTTTGATGTATAATGGAGTTTTCAATCTATTGTTGTCGCAAATATTTTTGAACTCAATTATATCAGAATCATGTACAACTCTTAAATAAGTTCTCTCACCTAATTCGTCTTCAATTGCATTGTCCAAAAGTTCGTCAAAGTTGAAGTTGATAATTACATCTATAAACCTATGCTTAAATAAATGAGCAACAATTTCATATAATGAGCTTGGAAAATATTTTTTGTCAACTTGTTCTTTGAGTAGTTGAATTATCTCTTGTTTTTTACCTGTAAGTTGACAAAGAATACTTAACCTACTTTCAAAAGAGAGCATGTCTTTTTTATTTCTCTAATATCCTTTCCCTTGGGTATGGAGATATGTCCTAAAATATTTCCTGCTTCAGTTATGTAACTATTTCTTCTGTCATTGTCGCTAATGAGTTGGGCTGAATGATAGCCGTATCTGGATTCTATTATGTCAAGAATGTCAAGAGTGGTTGGGGTAAATGGTTTTGATGCTCCGTTACCTAAAATCAAAACTGTCCGTGAGAAGGCAAAATTTTCGTCTGAATAATTCTCTCGTAATTTTTTTTCAAAGAAGTGTCTATGGTCAATGTCGTTTTCGGATGCATGCTTCATTGAGTAGTCCCAATTAATTTTTGAGGCAGAAACATTAATATAGTTTGAAGCAAGAATATCTGCCAAGGTCAATTGATATTTGTCAGGTTGTTCCATGTTACTAAATTATTGTTTGTTTTATTTCAGTCCGTTGAAAGTTGCAGTGTCAAATAGGATTGCCGATGACTTACATCTATGTGCTATAATATTCTTTAACGTTCCGCCAATCCAACTAGATTTAATTGGCTTCTCGAATGAATTGAAAAGCGATGCCGTTAAACTATTCCACACTCTAGCGGCATAAATTTTAGATATCCTTTCCAAATCCAACCAATCCACAATAAAATAATACGCAGTTTTTTCTGCCATAAATAAAATAATTTAAAAGAATAAGATAAATGAATTGAGGAATATAAATAACCTTAGAAATCTTAAGGGGCACGAGGAATTAATTTCAAATGTATATAAAAATGTTTGAAAACCTAATTTTCAACTAAAAATTTGAGCTTTTTTGTCCAAAAGGAGGAAATTTTGGACAAAATGAAGTCCAATGGGTCGGAATAATGGAAAAAAACCAAGCCCCCGCTTTCACGGGAGCCTCGACTAAAGGTGATGAAAAATTCAAACTAATTATTCAACAACTATCGTTTCTGACATGAACGAATCATTACTCCGCACTTGTACAAAGTAAATTCCTTTCGCCCAGGTAGAGCAATCGACTTGTACTTTGTTTTCTCCCGAGAGTAAATCCATGCCAGCACTGTATATCACTTTGCCTAATACATCAAGGACCATAAGATTTGCATCTTTATTTTCTTCACTTGTCATTGAGATGTTGATTAGATCATGCGCTGGGTTTGGATACGTTGAAATGTTTGTGAAACCATTTCCTGTTGCTCTAATGCAAGTTACCGTGCTCATGTTTTCAAGTTTGCTTGGAGCGCTCGTTCCACAACCATTAGAAGCTTTCACATTGATAGAGTACGATGGTTTTGGAATCGATCCATTTAACACATTGATGGTTTTTGTTCCTTGACCACTGGTGATTTGTAGATGTGATGGAACTGTCCAAATGTAATTGGTAGTGCCCGGTACAACAGCAACATCAAAACGTAATTTCCATTGGTGCAAAGTACTGTCGGACCAGTAATAACTCCTGGTTTTTCAGGTGCTCCATATACATTGATATTTCTACTGGCGCCACTACCACAATTGTTAGAACCATAAACAGAAATGCTTCCACTCACAAAGGTTCCCAAGTAATCAACCGTGATGGAGTTGGTTCCTTGCCCGCTAGTAATGATAATTCCTGCTGTTGTACTCCATGTATAAGAATTGGCTCCATTTTGTATCGGACAACTATAAGTAACATTTGTTCCGCCGCAATTACCATACTTTGGTCCAGCAATTTGTCCAGGTGCATTCAGAATATTTCTAGATAATGTTTTTATGCGTACTGGACTTGTACCACATCCATTGGATGCACTCACCATTAAATCACCGCCAACAAATAAGGGGTCAAACGAAACGGTTATCACATTTGTTCCTTGCCCATTGGTAATAGTAGCACCGGTTGGCGCTGTCCAATTGTAACTGTCAGCTCTATATACATTGGCTACAGAATATATTTCAATATTTCCAGGACATGTTTTCGCATTACCAGAAATAGTAGATGGTCGAACTGGTGTGATCAGTTGAACAGAAATATTTTTACAACTTGGTGCTGTAATTCCACAACTTGTATTTGCAAATACACAGATGTTTCCTATTACTCCACTGTGAATGGAAGAGAATGGCCATTTCACGGTGATAGAATTACTGCCTTGTCCACTTAAAATTATTGTTCCTGATGTAACCGACCATAAGTAGGTACTTGCTACTGGAATGCTGGCAACACTATAGGTAATGATTTGTCCAGAAGGATTGCAAAGTGAAGAAGGTCCTGTTATAGCACCTAATGATGCCGATGAACCTATTGTAATTTCCATAGTTGAAATGGCAACAACACAACTAGGCAACGCGTCACTTGTTAAAGTTAATGTTACAGTTCCATTGGAGATGTCATTGGGTCCCGGTGTATAGCTAGCATTTAAATCATTCGCATTGGGTGAGAAACTACCATCTCCAGAAGTAGTCCATGTACCAGTAGTAGCACCGCCACCTACGCTTCCTGATAAATTAGCACTGGTTCCTGTGCAAATACTTTGATCAGCACCCGCATCAGCTGTACTTGGATTCGCACAACCGCTGCATCCTTCGTCGATGGTTCCATTGCAGTTATCATCGATTGAGTTTCCACAAACTTCCAGTGCCGCGATATTAATATTCGGGTTTTGATCGTCGCAATCGCTGTAATCCGAAGTGTAGCCAACAGGTTGATAGCATGCTAAAGTTTGAGTGTTTACATTAAGGTCACCATAACCGTCACCATCTGCATCAGCATTCCAAAATGTCTGTCCATAAATGCCTGCATCCGCATCATCAATGTCTCCATTACAATTATCATCCACCGTGTTGCAAATTTCCAACGCACCTGGATTGATTGTATTGTTGTTGTCGTTGCAATCGGTTGCATTGGCTACATATCCTGAAGGAGCACCGTTGCAAGTAGATTGTGATACAGAGGCATCTCCATGACCATCACCATCTGCATCTGCATAGTAAGTTGTGAATGTTAAACCATCATCCGTTAAACCGTTGCAGTTGTCGTCGATGTTGTTGCAAACTTCTGTTGCTCCAGGATTGATTGCATTGTTGTTGTCGTTGCAATCTGTTGCATCTGTTACATATCCTGAAGGAGCTCCGTTGCAAGTAGATTGAGAGATTGTTGCATCTCCATAACCATCACCATCGGCATCTGCATAGTAAGTAATGTTAGTAACGCCTTCATCAATGGTGCCGTTGCAGTTATCATCAATGCTATTGCATAATTCTGGAGCACCAGGGTAGATGGTATTGTTGTTGTCATTGCAATCTCCAGAAGGACCTACATATCCAGTTGGAGGAGTAGGATTGGTTTGTGTAGTGCTGATCGCAGGATCACCATAACCATCATTGTCATTGTCGAAATAGAAAGTAAATACAGTACATCCTTCATCAATAGTTCCATTACAGTTGTCATCAATGTTATTGCATTGTTCAGCTGCGCCAGGATAAACGAAGATGTTTGCATCGTTGCAATCGGTATTGTCTGCAACATATCCTGTAGGCGCATCGCAATCTTGTGTTGTATTAGAAGCGTCACCAAATCCATCACCATCTACATCCGCATACCATGTCAACAATGGATCTTCATTCACAACAACGCCAGCAGAAGTTGCCGAGCAATTATTAGCATCCGTGATGGTCACAGTATAAGTTCCAGCACTCGACACAGAAATACTTTGTGAAGTAGATCCTGTAGACCATGCATAAGAATTTGCAGTAGCAGTACTCAAGTTAATGGAGCTGCCTTGACAAATAGTAATAGGTCCGGCAGGAGTTATTATTGGTGTTGCAGGATTGCTGAATACAGTAACTATAGTATTGGCAGAATAATTTTCGCATCCTGCAGCATTGTAAACGGGAACACTAAAGGTTCCATTTGAATTGACTAAAATCGATTGTGTCGTTTCACCATTGTTCCATAAATAGGAAGCAGCAGCATCACTGCTTAATTGAACCGATCCGCCTTGACAAAAACTTGTTGGACCATTTGGTGTAACAGTTGGAACGGGAGGTGTTGCAAATACCGTATTCGATGAAACATTATTGCATGTACCGCTTGCTCCAAAAGAATAGGATCTTGCATAATAAGTTCCAGTAGGCAAATTACTAAAAGTAGCTGTTGAAGTAACTACTTGTGCAGCGCCATAAGGTAAACTGTTTTGATACAATTGAACCGTGAAAGGAGATAATCCACCAGAAATTCCATATTCAATCGTTCCTAAACATCCGGGTAATTGATTGCTGGAATTTATAGTAACAACATTTGCACAGTTTTCGGTATAGGTAGCCGTTAGTTGATAAGCACCAAAGGATCCGAAGTAATCTTCTATTTTCAAATAGTATTTACCAACTGCAAGTCCAGTGAGTGGAAGCGTATTATTTTGCGCCAACCAGTTTCCACTAGCGATGGGTGAAGCAGCAGTGTCAGCATATAATTTGTAGATGATTCCAGGATAAGCCGTGTTAAAATGATTTTGCTCGATGTTGCAATCAATGGTCATGGCACCAGCACCATCATAGCCAATTACCCACCAATCTACGCCATCATTTTGTAGATTATAGTAGAAATTGATGTGTCCTGTGGATGGTGTATTGGCAGGAAGTAAAGTAGCTAAGTTTGCAAAATTATTATTGCCCGAAGGTTCTGCTGGATAAACCATAGGTTCGAAGATGCTCGTTAATGTATATGGAGTAAATTCAGAATGGTAGTAAGTGTAGATTCGTAAATAATAAGTTCCCGCAGCTAAATCATTTTTTGTTTGTGAAAGGAAGCTAGAGGTATAAGTGCCAAATAAAACGGTGGTTCCATTGTTATCATATAAAGTAGCATATACATTTTGAAAATATTCTGGATCAAGATCGATCGTTAATTTTCCATCAACTGGTAACGTGATCGTATACACGTCGGCGGTATCATCATAATGATTGTAGTAATATCCAATATGTCCAGTGATGGTGGTATTAATAGGAAATGAAATCGCATTGGCAATGTGGTTGTTGGGTTCTACATCATTTGTTAAGTTAGCCGGCGTATGATTTACAACCAACGAGTAAGGAGCAAACTCAAAGGTATAATATGTTTTAATTCGAACATAATAAGTGCCTGCTGCTAATCCATCTCTCGTGTACGTTGCCGTGGACGATGTATAAGATCCTGTAAGGTCCGTGACACCATCGTTGTCAAATAATTCAGCATACACATTTTGACCATTATGTGAAGTAATTTTCAGACTGATTAATCCATCTGAGTTAGGCGAAACAACATACCAATCATTAAAATCATCGTATCCATTGTATGTGTATCCAATATGTCCAGTAACGGAATCACCAGGTTGAATAAGGACGGCGGAACCGAATGTATTATTTAATTCTGGATCGTCTGGAACTGTGGGTTGATGTGTAACTACTAAAGCGTAAGGTGAAAATTCATAGTCGTAATAATTTCGAATGCGAATATAATACGTTCCTGCTGCAGCTCCATCTTTAAAATATGTAGCAGAAGAACTTGTATAATTACCAGATAGTTCAGTTAAAGTATCACCATCGAATAATTCTGCATAAACATTTTGTCCGTTTAGAGAATTGATTTTAAAGATGATCCTACCATCTTCGCTGGGTGTCACTTTATACCAATCTATTAAATCATCATATCCATTATAGTAGTATCCGATATGTCCATTCGTCGAATCGTTGATGTTTACATTAACTGCATTGATTGCAAAATTGTTGTTCTCTCCGGGTTCGGTCGAATTTACTGGTAAAACCAAATTGGTTTTTAGTATGTAAGGGGTAAACTCATACGTATAATAATTTCGAATTCTAATATAATAAATACCTGGCAGTAGTCCGTCCTGTGAGTAGGTTGCTGTAGAGGATGTAAAATTTCCTGCTAATTTTGTCGCTCCATCACCATCGAATAGTTCAGCATATACATTTTGACCGTTAACACTTGTTATGGTAAAACTAATTTGGCCATCCAAAGTCGTGGTAACCTTCCACCAATCTGTTAAATCATCATAACTATTATGATAATATCCGATATGCCCAGTCACTGAATCGTTTTCTAATGCGCTGCCCGCATTAGTATATACATCATTATTTTCAGGATCATTCGTTATCCCGGTAGCTAAATGCGTTGCCGTTAATGTATAGTTGGGGGCATCCGCGATATAATAAGCATAAAATTTAATGTAATAGAATCCTTTTGCTAATCCGTCCTTAGAAATAGATGTGCTCGAGCCCAAGTGTAATTAGATGCAAACAATTCAACGCCCAATGTGTCGTAAATTTGGCAGTAGACAAGCTGCGAATTATTTGAAGTCCAATTGAGAGTTAATTGTCCGTCCTCTGGTATTTCAACGCGATACCAGTCGATGTCGCCACCTGCTGTGGCAATTCCAGATTCTGATACGCCTAAAATGATAGGGTTGGCTTGATCCCATAAGTCGTTGGGTTCGGTTTCTGCTTTTACATAGCTCGATAAAAGCAAGATTAACAGAGTTAGTTTGAAGAGTTTTCTCATGATTTTAGATTTTGATCAAAAGTCCAAGTATTGTGAATGATCTACAATAACTCATTTGCGCTATTTAAATAGGAGTGTTATATTTGAACTCGATTCAAATTCAATATACTACATATGTGTTATAGATCATGAGAATTCAGCTCGTTATCATTGGTTTTATTATTTTGAGTTTCATTTTTGCTGATGAAAGGCCGCTGTATGCTCAAACGGCCAGGATAGATCTTGCACGCGAGTTAATCTTGAAGGATGGCACCACCACCAGTTTTGATCATATTATTCTTTTATTGGAAGAGAAAAATTCTTTGCCAGATGACACATTAAAAAAGTATATTTTACTTGCAGAGTCTGTAATGTCTAAGACAGCCAAACAAACACAAAAGGATCAAATGGAATATTTTAAAGTGTTCTTGGTCCAAAAGGAAAATTCATTTGCCTACTCAAATTCATATTGCGACAGTGTCATTCAGCACTTAAAAGAAGAGGGACGAGAAGATATTCACTTAATTAAAGTTTTGCATTTGAAAGCATCTTCGTTGGTAAGAAATAGTTGGTATGAAGATGGGATGGCTTGCTATTATGAAAGTTTAAACCTTGCTTTGAAATTGAATAATAGTGATTTTAAAGCGGCTTCTAAAATTGGTGTGGGTTGGGTGTATATGGAAATGGGAAATTTGCAAGAGGCGATAAACTGGTTCAGGAATGCAAAAGTGATATAAGTGATTTAAAGGTGTTAAAAACCTTTACGGTTCTATTGCAAAATATGGCAGCCACTTTTAATTCGCTTCATCAAAATGATTCTGCTTTATTTTATTTGCTCCCCTCCATACAGTATGCTGAAGAAGTTCAAAATTTGAGATCATTAGCCAACGGTCATGCCATTCATGCTGATATTTTAATTGATTTGAAAAAGATTGAAGAAGCCGAGGTGGCTTTAAATAAGGCACTCGATATTCGTAAGAAAATTGGTGATCCCTTTTATGTATTGTCCGACATGTATCAGTTGTCATTGTTTTATTCTAAAGTGAAGCAATGTGAGAAGGGAATTCAAGTGGCTAATGAAGGAATTGTATTGGCGAGTAAAATTAATTTGTCATCAAAACTGTTATTGCTTCATGAGGCACTTGCATCCAATTATAAAAGTTGTGGAGATAAAGATGGATATATTGCAGAACTTGAACAGATAGGCCATTTAAAAGATTCTATCAATAAAGTAGTTTCTGCAAATGCATTGGCAGAGATGTCGGCAAAGTATGAGCTTGAAGAGAAGGAACAACAAATTCAAGAGCAGGAATTTCTGTTAACGAAAAGAAACTATATTAATATTGGATCTGTGGTGTTGCTGGTGTTGATGATTATTATCGGCCTTCAGTATTTTCGATATTATAAACACAAACAAAGTGTAATGGCTCGATTAGCTGTTGTCAATGCCAGGGATCAAGAGCGAAATAGAATTGCTGCTGAATTGCATGATAATATTGGAACGCAGTTGGGGTATATCAGTCGGCGCTTGGATTTCGTCAAGGAGCACGTGGCGGCATCGGATGGAAATAGCATTTTGATGATCGATGAAGTAAATTTGTCTACGCGTAAAACCATTGCCGACTTAAGAGAAACGATTTGGGCTTTAAAGAAGGAGAGAATCAATTTGCGTGAACTTTCGGATCGACTAAAGGTCTTTGCGCAAAAGCAATTTTCGACGATAAAGAACATCGATTTAATATTAGAAGAAAATTACGAATCGGATGTTTTGTTTTCTTCAGTCGATTCCTTGAATGTATTCCGAATCATTCAGGAAGGAATTCATAACATCACTCAACATGCGAATGCAAGAACAGTATTTTTAAGTTTTAAATCATCTAAAAATGGTAGTTGGACCATCTTATTAAAAGATAATGGCACTGGATTCGATATCAGAAAAAGACCGGTCAATCACTTTGGACTTGAGCACATGGAACAAAGAGCGAAAGAGATCGCTGCGTCTTTAGTCATTGAAAGTAATAAAGAGAATGGGACTTTAATCTCCTTAAGCTCCACGAAGGGTGTTTAGCTAGGTTAATTTATGCTTAGAGTTAAAATAGTACATATGTAGTATTGTTATGAAAATATATAAAATACAATTTTGATGACTCTATCTGTTAATATGCCAGTTCGTATCGCTATCGTCGACGATAAACCACAAAATAGAATTTCACTCTCTGAAGAGCTAGGGAATTCAGCGAATTTAAATGTGGTTATGGTTGCACGCAATGGCGTGTATTTTTTGGAACAGATGAAATTAATCGATAGTGCTGATCTTCCTCAAGTGGTTTTGATGGATATTGAAATGCCCGAGATGGATGGTATTGCAGCAGTTATGCAATCACGCGTATTGTATCCTGAAGTATATTTTTTGATGCTTACTATTTTTGATGACGAGGATAAAATCTTTGAAGCCATTCGTTGCGGTGCCAACGGCTATTTATTAAAAGATGAGAATGCCAGTGTAATTGAAGATTACATTATACAAATGATGGAAGTGGGCGGTGTGCCCATGAGTCCATCCATTGCAAGAAAGGCAATGAATATGTTGATAGGAAAGAAAAGTGTGGTGCCGGTTCCCAGTTCAAATGATTCAACATCCAACACCGATCTCAGCGAAAGAGAACTGGAGGTGTTGCAGTTATTAGTAAAAGGCTATGACTATAAAATTATTGCCGAAAAATTATTTTTAAGTAGTCACACCGTCCGAAAACACATTGCAAATATTTATGCCAAGTTGCATGTAACGTCAAAGGCACAAGCTATAAATTTGGTGCATAAGAAACGATGGTTTGAGGTTTGAATTAGTGTTTCTTTAAATTATTTAATCTCTCAATTCGACTTTTATATTACGTACTTTGATATTTTGAATTAGAAGCTTTTTTGAGCTACTCAAATTTCCAAGTGTTTCGGTGTCGTTTACAAATTGTTGAAGGTAGTAAGTGCCATTGTATTTTTTTCTTTCTAAAAAATTAAGCATCATCTGAATATCCTCAGTCGATAATAATTCAGAGTGAATGGTGGATCTAACCTCAAAAGGGATTTGACTTGCATTCAGAATATCCAATGTTTCGTTAAAATTATTAAACAATTTTGAATTTGTAATTGCAGCAAAATTCTTTTTTGTAGATTTAAAATCTAAAGCTACATAGTCAATTAACCTACGGTTTAATAATTTCTTTATTACCGAAGGTGAACTGCCATTGGTGTCAATTTTCACTGCAAACCCCATTTGCTTGATTTTTCAAGATATAGTTCAATACCTTTATGTATGGTACATTCACCACCGCTGAAAACTACTCCGTCCAGAAGTAGTTTTCTTTTCAAAAAAGAGGATGACTTCATTAAAATCTATTTTTCCTCTCCCTAAAACAATATCGGTATTATAACAATAAACACATCGCATATTGCATCCTGCAAACCAAAGTATGCATGCCGTTTTGTTAGGATAATCTAGTAAAGTAAAAGGAGTAATACTGTAAATTGCCTTAGTATGATCTTCTTTCTGTGAAATGTAATCGTTGTTTATGTTCACCTTTTTTTCCGATATTAAAACTTTCAACTGGTCGATGGTACCCCATCACACGTGTATACACTAAACATTTAGTGCGTTCTTCTTGATTAAGTAAAAATGTTTCTTGGATAGTTTGTGTTTTCATATATGTTTTAAGGTTGAGGTTCCATTCGCTTTTTGTTTTGCTAGTAGTATTTCATCACATGTTCTTTTGCAAAGCGATAGGTGGTTCCTTCTGCAGGTGTGGCTTCCAGATTGTAAAGATTTCCTGTTTCCGCTTGAAATTCTTTCATTCGATTTCTAATATGATCTAAAATGCCAGATGCAAATTCAATTCCCCTGTCATCCGTAATGTTATCATAATTCTCAGTGAAGTTTATTACCATCTCATTAATTCCATTTACTCCAATTGTAGAAAAATGATTTCTGAAGTGACTCAAATATCGTTGTGTATAAGGAAATAAGCCACGACCATACATTTCTTGAATGAAAATACGCTTTTTTTCTAGAGTCGATTTTGCAATTAATAAAAGCTTATCAAGTCGATCATAAAGAACTTTTATTTCCTTTATTTAAGTAGCCTAGTCTTGCCATATTAATGGTTACTACTCCTATGCTACCTGTCATTTCTGCACTCCCAAATAAACCATTGCCTCGTTTTAGAAGTTCACGTAAATCAAGTTGCAACCTGCACACATGCTTCTTACAGCATTAGGCTTATATGCATTTGGGTTTTCATGGCGATTTCCTGATTCGTCCAATATGTATTGACTTCCAATGAAATTTTGAAAATAGGGAGGATCCTATTTTCGCTGTGTTTTCAAACAAGAGGTCTGTGTTTTCTCCATACCAGTCAAAATCTTCTGTGATATTTACAGTAGGAATGGGAAAAGTAAATGGTTGTCCGTTTGAGTCGCCCTCTGTCATTACCGTATAGTAAGCTTTATTGATCATGTTCATTTCTATTTGGAAATGTTCATATCTTAAATCTTCAGGATTTTCTATTCCGCGTTGTCTGATTAGTTCTAATAATATTTTCCCTCTACTCCTTGGAATAAATGTTGATTGTTTTTAGTGGGTATTTGTTCTTTGAGGTCTGTAGGTACTACCCAATCTAATGTAATGTTCGTAAAAGGACTTTGACCCCAACGCGCTGGTACATTGAGATTGTAGACAAAACTTCTGATTGCTTTTATTACCTCTTCTATAGTCAATTGGTCTTTGAATACATAAGGTGCAAGGTATGTATCAAAGGAACTTAAAGCTTGCGCGCCTGCCCATTCACTTTGTAAAATACCTAAGAAGTTGGCTATCTGTCCAAGTGCTTCTCTGAAGTGGGAAGGTGGTCTGCTCTCTACTCTACCTCTTACACCGTTAAATCCTTCGTTTAATAAAACTCGTAAACTCCAGCCTGCACAATAACCAGTTAAGCAATCTAAATCATGAATGTGAATATCTCCATTTCTATGAGCAAACCCTTCTTCTGGATTGTAAACTTTATCTAACCAATAATTCGCAATAATTTTTCCGGCAACATTGTTTACTAAACCGGCATTTGAAAAGGAAGTGTTAGCGTTAGCATTAATTCGCCAGTCTTTTTGTCGAATGTATTCTTCTATGGTTTGTGTGCTGTCAACATATGTAGTGTTGCAGTTTATTCCTTCTGTTTTTTCTCGTTGAAGTTTTCGGGTATGACGGTATAACATAAAGGATTTCATCACATCAAAATGTCCTTGTCTGAATAATTCTTGCTCAATACAATCTTGTATTTCTTCAACACTCCAAATATCCTTTTCTTCAAGTTGCTTTAATATTTTATCGAAATGAAAGGTTGTAATAGGTTTGTTGACACTTTCAAAACCTTTTTTAATAGCATCAGTAATTTTATAAATACTTAATGGCAGGTATTCTCCGTTTCTTTTGATTACAATTTTTTCCATTGCTTTATTGATGAAATTATCTGGTAAATGAAATTGATATATTAGGAATTCATATTTTAAGGCAAATGATTCCTTCTGATAATCCAGAAATCATTTTTTGAATGTTTGTTTTTGAAGCATATTCAAATAGTCTTTTTAATATGTTTAAATTGATCGTGAACGGGGCAAGGTGATAATTCGGAGCATTTCTTTAGGCCTATTATACATTTCGTTTCAAAGTTATCTCCATCAATTGCATATATGATATGAAGCAATTTTATTTCTCTTATAGATTTTTATCAATGGAAAATCCCCCTTTAGGGCCTTGTATAGAATGTATGATTTTTTTTTGACTAGTTGTTGTAGGATTTTAGCTGTAAAGGCTTCCGGTGCAGCAATTTCACTTGCAATCTCTTTTAAACTCACTCGTTCTTCGGATAAAGATTGTTGTGCTATGTATAAGGTGGCCCTTACTGCATGTTCGCATGCTTTTGATAGTATCATTGATTAATATTTTTTTCAAATGTATTAGATTAATATATATCGGATAAATATATCCGATTAACTTTTGAACAGTGAATTGTAGATATAATACCAATTATTATAATTTACTAGCCTGGTCATTTACTTATAATGTGCCTGCCAGCAATGACTTGCATTTGGGCGATTGTGCTATTTATTAAATAGTCTGCCCTCAAAATGCCAATTTTGCTTTATTTTGTTTCAATTGTAAAAGCTAAATTCAATATTATTTTCTTTGAAATTTCATGATATTAATGGTGCAAAAAGGAAGTTGAATTTACTTTCCATTTATTCATTATCCTTTTAAAATTCATTATAGCAGTAAGCATAACATTGACAATGTCTCCAATAATTCCTTTGGAAAAATTACGACTTAATCTATGATCATATTTTAAGTGTCCAATATTAAGTTCTATTTCTGTCCTTTGTTTTTCTATTTCTCAACTTTTGTTTTTCGTGAGTTGTCCTATTGTTTTTTGGCGAATCGTGAATAATAATTTTTAGGTGCCTAGTACTTCTTTTACTCCATGATAGCATTTATTTATAAAGTTATTTTATAAAACAACTTCGGTTAACTGTTGTTATTTTTCAATGGTAGGTTTTAATGTTTTACTATCACATGCTCTTTTTCAATATTCAAAGCCAATAGGGTTATCGTAAAATTCAAAAATTTTAGCTTTAATACGATTTGTATTTCTATTTCTGATCAAAAAACATACATGAGAGATTTTGACTGACATTTATCATAGAAAATAATAAAGGACAAAATTGTCCGAATATTGTAAAACCTTTTATCTTTGTTGGCATAAACAAACAAAAATGTTTTCCAAAGGATGTGAGTACGCTATTCGGTCAGTAATTTTTATTGCCAACAAATCTACGGAAGGAGAGAGATGTACACTTCAAGAAATTTCTATAGGTATTGACTCACCACTAGCATTTACTGCAAAAATTCTACAGCGGTTAACAAAATCCGATATTGTAACTTCAAAAAAGGGACCAAATGGTGGCTTTGGAATCAGCACAAATAAAATAAACAAAACCACTTTGGCAGAAATCATTCACATTATAGATGGGTCTGCCGTTTTAAATCATTGTGTATTGGGGTTAGATCAATGTTCGGATACACATCCCTGTCCTGTGCATCATAAATTTTTACCAATACGTAACGAGATTCTCCAATTAGTGCACTATACTTATTTGAAAGAAATCGTTTCAGATTTGTCCATCTTAAACACATATATACGAACCTAAAAAAATTTAAATCTATTTCGGACAAAATAGTCCTTTATTATCAACCTATAAAAACTTATATCCTATGTTGTCAAAAAGTCAAGCAAAAACATTCTTCCTAGGGGGGACGATCGTCACGTTTGTGGTCTTTCTAGGCTTATCTTGGAATACGCTAAGTACTGAAGTTCCCAAACGAACACATGAAGAAAATCTCAGCCCTTTAGTTATCAAAGGGAAACACATCTGGAAGAAAACAATTGTATGGGTTGTCATACCATACTTGGCGAAGAGTGCCTATTATGCACCTGAACTTACAAAAAGTGTAAGAAGGCGGGGAGAAGGATATATTAAAGCAGCCTTGATGTCGCCTGTACCATGGTCGCCCAGAGGACGTAAAATGGTTGCATATAATATGTCGGAAAAAGATGCAGACGCTGTTGTTGCATTCATGAAATGGATAGGAGAAATAGATCTCAACGGATTCCCGGCTAAACATAAATACAATCAATCTAATCAACCTAACAAATAACATCTATGAAATATAAATCGCAAAAAGTAGCATATTGGTTCTTTGCCTTATCGATGCTGCTATTAACGCTTCAAATCGTTTATGGATTCATCATGGGTTTTGCGCACATGGGCTATGATGGACTTCATGACTTTATTCCATTCAATACCGCACGTGCAGTACATACAAATCTTCTTGTAGTATGGTTACTCTCCGGATTTATGGGTGCAGCCTATTATATTATTCCTGAAGAAGCTGAGCAAGAGCTAGTGAATGTGAAATTAGCATACATTCAATTAATATCACTTGCGGTAGTTGGTGTAATCGCAATTATTGGTTACCATTTAAACTATTGGGAAGGACGCAAATTTTTGGAAATTCCTCGGCCGCTTGATTATTTAGTTGTTATAAATGTTTTAACATTTCTTGGGATTATTCTCGCTACATTGTTTAAAGGAAAGAAAAGAACAACAACAGCACTTGTTTTAACAATGGGATTAGTTTTCGCAGCACTTCTTTATTTACCTGGAATGATTTGGTTCGATAATCAAACGATGGATTCTTTTTTCAGATGGTGGGTAGTTCATCTTTGGGTAGAGGGAGTTTGGGAATTAATAATGGGAGGGATACTTTCTTTCTTACTTATTAAAATTACTGGTGTAGATAGAGAAGTAATTGAAAAGTGGTTGTACGTAATTGTTGGTCTTACCTTCATCTCAGGAATATTAGGAACAGGTCATCACTATTATTACATAGGAGCGGGTAAAACCTGGTTAATTGTTGGAGGTATATTCTCTGCACTTGAGCCGCTAGCATTTCTTGGAATGGCACTTTTCGCAATCGCGATGTATAGAAAAGGAGAAAAAAAACATCCAAATAAAATTGCATTGAGTTGGACATTGGGAACTGCAATTGTTTCATTTGTTGGAGCAGGGTTACTTGGTTTGGCACACACGCTACCACAAGTAAATATGTATACACACGGAACATTAGTTACTGCAATGCATGGTCACTTAGCATTCTGGGGTGCGTATGGAATGATTGTATTTGCAATCATCAGCTATACAATGCCAAATTTAACAGGTAGAAAATTATTCGATAGTAACAGAGGAGTACTTGCATTTTGGTTATCGAATATTGGAATGCTGGGAATGACAGTTGCTTTTGGAGTAGCAGGTGTAGCACAAGTGTATTTAGAAAGGATAGTAGGAATTGAATTTGGTGAAGTACAAAAGGAAATCCAAGTACACTTCTTTATTCTTGTTTGTTGTGCAACCCTATTTACTGTTGGAGTTACGCTCTACATTTTCAATTTGTAAAATATGGACGACCAACCGACGAAGCTCTTGAAATTAACTAATTATTAATAACTATTAACATTATGAAAAATAAACCTATTAGTAGAACAAAAAAAATGCTGTTTCTCATTGCAATGTTAAGCGTCTTTTTTGAAGTTGGATGTAATTCATCTGAAGATAAGAATACAGCTGCAATTGATCCTACTAAAATTGAAGTAGAGGGAGAAATGATTGCCGAATTAACTTCTCCACCTAGGGTGCCAGCACCAATTGGAAATCGAAAAGCAACGAAGTTGATTGTTAATATGGAAATCGTAGAAAAGAAGGCATCATGGCTGATGGTGTAAAATACATCTACTGGACGTATGGCGGAACAGTTCCTGGAAGTTTTATCAGAACACGGGTAGGCGATGAAGTTGAATTTCATTTGAAAAACCATCCTGATAATAAGCTTCCACACAATATCGACTTACACGCGGTGACGGGGCAAGGTGGAGGTGCAGGCTCATCATTTGTTGCACCGGGACATGAAGTTGTGTTTTCTTTTAAAGTAATCAATCAAGGATTATACGTTTATCATTGTGCGACAGCTCCTGTTGGAATGCATATTGCTAACGGTATGTACGGACTAATTTTAGTAGAACCAGAAGGAGGATTACCTAAAGTAGACAAAGAATATTATGTAATGCAAGGTGACTTCTATACAAAAGGAAAAAATGGCGAAACAGGTTTACAACCTTTTGATATGCAAAAAGGAGTTGATGAACATCCTGAATATGTTGTTTTCAATGGTAGTGTAGGTGCTATTGCTGGAGACAAAGCACTTACTGCAAACGTAGGTGAAACGGTTCGCTTATTTGTAGGGAATGGAGGGCCAAATTTAGTTTCTTCCTTCCATGTGATTGGTGAAATTTTTGACAAGGTTTATGTTGAAGGTGGCGAGACAATAAATAAAAATGTACAAACTACATTGGTCCCTGCAGGAGGTTCTGCCATTGTTGATTTTAAAGTGGAAGTACCAAGCACACTAATTCTTGTAGACCATTCCATCTTTAGAACTTTTAACAAAGGCTCATTGGGAATGCTTAAGGTACTTGGCGATGAAAACAAGAAACTTTATAGTGGTAAACAAGAAGAAGGTATTTATAGACCGGAAGGTGGAACAATTCAATCCATGCCTGAAACTGACGCGGTAGCTGCTCCTAAGCCAACCACTTTAGCAGAAAGAATTGATGCAGGTAAAAATGTTTACCTTAAAACTTGCTTCGCGTGTCACCAACCCAATGGAGAAGGACTTTCAAATGCATTTCCTCCACTTGTAAAATCAGATTATTTAAATACAGATGTAAATAGAGCTATTGATATCGTTTTAAAAGGCAAGACTGGTGAAATTACTGTGAATGGAAAGAAATTCAACAGTGTGATGACGGCTCAAACCCTAACGGATGATGAGGTAGCACAAGTACTTACTTATGTATATAGCACATGGGGAAATAATAAAACTGATGTATCGGCAACTATGGTTGCTAAACGTAGAGCGATTAAATAAATATGAAAACCACCCATTGTTTGAGTTTGGGCATTCTAGTTTGGTTGTTAATCACAGGGAATAACTATGCTCAAACTCATTCAATGGCTCTGCAAAGGAGGAAGATACAAACCCATTTACGGAAAAGATTCTTCTCAGATAATCATGAAATCTTTTACATGGATGTTTATCCGATAACGAATGAAGAGTACTTAACATTTACTATGTCGAATTCCGATTGGAAAAAGTCAAAAGTCAAAAGGATTTTGCTGATGGCAATTATTTATCTAAATGGGTAGATGATTCTTCGTTTGGAAATCTTTATAAAAAATCTCCAATTACCAATGTATCCTGGTTCGCAGCAACCGAATATTGCAAGTGTCAAGGAAAAAGACTTCCAACTCTCGATGAATGGGAGTATGTAGCTATGGCAAATAAAACAATGCCGGATGCTCGACTATTAGAAGATTACAATAAGTACATTCTGAGTTGGTATGAAACACCAAAAACTTATTCAAATCCTATAGGCAAAACATACAAAAATTACTGGGGAATTTATGATATGCATGGCCTTGTTTGGGAATGGATTTCAGACTTCAACTCTGTTATGATTTCAGGCGAATCGAGAAAAGATTCTAATAACGATCGCGAATTATTTTGCGGAAGTGCATCATTAGGAGCGAGTGATTTAATGAACTACGCTGCCTTTATGAGATACGCTTTCAGAGGAAGTATAAAAGCAAAATACAGCATACAAAATTTAGGATTTCGTTGTGTCAAAGATATTCCATCAAAATAAAATAATTATGAAATCATCAATTGTCTTCGCTTGTTTCTTTACAATACTGATCTCCTGTCAATCAGGAGAAGTACAAATACCAACTAAAGAAAACGAAAAGGAAGTTGCTCTACTGGATTCAAATGCAATCACAGATGAATCCATCTTTCAACTTACATCCGATTGGAACACAGAAGAGGGAAAAAAAATAAAACTCGCTGAACTCAAAGGGAAAGTATTGGTGATGGTTATGATTTACACAACATGTAAAGCAGCATGCCCCCGTTTGGTGGCAGATATGCAAAACATTGCTCAACAAATACCCAAAGAAAATAAAAATAGTATCCAATACATACTTGTAAGTATTGACCCACTAAATGACACTCAAAAAAATTAAAATCATTTGCAATAAGAAATAAAATGAATGGCGAAGAATGGACGTTTCTACAAGGAAGTGAGAGCACTGTTCTAGAATTTGCAAATGTATTATCCGTAAAATATAAAGAAATATCTCCGATGGACTTTTCACACTCTAACATTATCAGTGTATTCAATCAAAAAGGAGAATTAATCCATCAGCAAGAAGGATTAGGAGTAAATAATAAAGAAACCGTTGAGGTAATCATTGGAGCCTCAAAATAAAAATCAATATGAATTCTCTAAAAATAAAAATTCCACTTCTTATTGCATTAATTGCAATTCTCTTTTCCACTCAGGCCTCCAGTCAATTTATTTTTAGTGGTCAACTTGTGAATCGATTCGAGTATCGACATGGGTATGGAAAACTCATTGAAAAAAATACCGACCCCGCTGCCTTTATAAGTCAACGAACTCGGATCGAAGGTTCCTATAAACTACCGCAACTTACCTTTCATGTAAGTTTGCAAGACATCAGAACATGGGGTGCTACGGCTCAAACAAAAAAAGCCGATAATTATTTCTCGGTTTATGAGGCATGGGCTCAAGTATTTTTTGATTCATCACTTTCATTGAAAGTGGGAGTACAAGAATTAAATTATGACAATTCTCGATTTTTGGGAAACATTGATTGGGCAATGCAAGGTAGAGCACATGATTTTGCGCTTTTAAAATATGAAAGAAATAATTTAAAGATTGATTTGGGAGCTGGTTTCAATCAAGATGGAGAATCGCTGAGTGGTAATATCTATTCATCCGTGAACCCTTACAAAACGGCACAATTATTCCGGATCGAACAGAAAATAAAGAATTTCGATTTTTCTGTCTTATTTTGGAACAACGGTAAACAATTCACAAAAAAAGATTCGACTAATAAAGTCATTGAAAAAGAAGTTAGATTTTCTCAAACTATTGGAGTCCCAACACTTCGATATAAATTGAATAATACTACTTTCTCCGCATTTTACTATCATCAAATTGGGAAAGATATAAATAACGTAACCGTCTCTGCTTTTGATGCCAATATACAAATAGCGCAAATCATTAAAATAAACGAAACGAAAAATACACAGTTAAAAATTACAGTTGGAACTGAAATAATAAGTGGTACAAATTCTGACAAAATGGGAAAAGAAAACAATTCATACCAACCACTTTTTGGTACCAACCACATGCACAATGGCTATATGGATTTCTTTTTTGTGGGTGGGCGCTTCGAAAACTCAGTTGGCTTAATGGATACTTATCTAAAATTCAAATATGATTTTTATTCTAAATGTTTCATGGCTATTAACGGTCATCTTTTCAATCCCAATCTAAGGTTTACAAAGCTTCTAAAAAAATGGACAACGCTCTAGGAACAGAATTGGATTTCGCATTTGGATATGTGCTTCACAAATCAGTATCTCTACAAGGTGGATATAGTCAGATGTTCGCAAGTACAACATTTGAATACTTGAACAACTCCATCAAACCTGATGATGTTCAGAATTGGGCATACCTAATGCTTATTATCCGTCCCAACTCCGAAAAAAAATTCATAGGGATTTACAATTAAAAAGATACGGGCTAAAATTCTATTGACAAATTACAAAGAAAAATAATCATGGATAATCTAATTGAGATGACCGAAAAATAATACAAGAGCCTTATTACAAATTTGTTCAAAAGAACTTGAAGTATTTGAAAGTGTTTTCAAAAATAGATTGCCCTTGCTACTAAAGGGGCCTACTGGTACTGGTAAATCTAGGTTTGTAGAGAACATGGCATTTCGATGTAACATTCCATTAATTACCATAAGTTGTCATGAAGAAACGTCATCAACAGATTTGATCGGTAGGTTCATCATCAAAGGCGCTGAGACAATTTGGCTTGACGGGCCTCTTACAATGGCAGTAAAGAAAGGATATATACTTTACATGGATGAAGTTGCTGAAGCAAGGCCCGATGTTATTGTTGCTATCCATTCCTTAACCGATCATCGTCGTGAACTATACATTGATAAATTAGGCGTAACCATAAAAGCACATAAAGATTTTTTACTTATTGCATCCTTCAATCCTGGCTATCAAAAGAGGCTTTAAAGAGTTAAAACCGTCTACACGACAGCGTTTCGTTGCACTAGACTTTAACTATCCTGAAGAAAAACTAGAAACAGAAATCCTCATCAATGAAACTGGAATTGAAAAAACAACGGCACAACAATTAGTTTCAATTGCCAATAAGATTCGAAATCTCAAAGAGATGGGCTTAACAGAAACTGTTTCCACTCGCTTATTGGTTGATGCATCTAAACTTATTCGAAGCGGTTTACCAAAGAGACTTGCGGCTAAAGTAGCTATCTTAGAACCTCTCTCCGACGATCGCGAAGTAGTTGAAGCTTTATGTGACTTATCCAATTTAATCCTCTAATAAATAATGGCATTAGATGAATTTCTATATGGACGAATAAGCAAGTACTTCAAAACGAAAAGGAAAGATGCTGAATTATCAGGAAAAATATCATCTTTTTAAGTGATATTCATGTTAGATTGAATGTAATCGCAAATGCGATTACAGGTTCATCTATCGAAATATTTCAGGCAGAAAGAGAAGGTGGATATAAGAATAACATATTTTTTCTTCCCGCGAGCTGTCAACTATTCCATGATAAAAACTTAAACTTAAGCTTTTACTTTTTTAGAGTTCTATATTTGTCTACTCAAAAAAAGATGAACATCAATTTGAATACTTCACAATGTGGGAGTATAGCAAGTAATGAAGCTATCAACTATAGTGATGAAATTTTAATGCAGTTATTCATCGATTTTCCAAATCTTGAAGATTATTATAAAAACTTTATTAAGTCACTTACAAACTCTACAAGACCATCTGACAAAACAGATCTTACTTGGCTTTATGGACGCTTGATGCTAAACGAAACCAATGATGAGAGCAAAGATTTATTGCAAAATTTACCCAATAATATCAGGAAGTCTAATTCCATAAAACCTCTAACGATAATAAAATCAAAAGCCGTTGAAGAAATTAAAAATATTACTATCGATAAAAAATCGCAGGAAGATTATGTACTAACTCACAATTTTGAAAAAGTAGATACTGCTGATGAGTTCAGTGGTACTTGGCGAGATTTTGATGGAGAAGATGAATTAGAGGATCATAAAGATGCTCTCGATGAGCTGAATTTAAGATTTACAGTGCGCATAGATGATCCTGTTCATTCAGTATATCAATCCGATTTTTAGAAAACACAAACATCGCAGAAAGCACCACAACACAAGAAAACGCCAAGCCCATTTTTTTATGATGAGTGGGACTATAAGAAGCGAATCTATAAAAACATTTTTGTCAACTATATCCATTAAAAATTAATTCGGATAGCGAAACTTATTATTTGAAAACCATTCAACAGAATAAGAGTTTATTGAATGGACTTCGTAAAATGCTGACCAATGTAAATAATCGTTTGCAACTTCAACGTAGACAACCATCAGGTTCAGAATTTGATATTGATGCAGTCACCGATCTATTTGTAGAACTACATTCAGGACATTCTCCAGAAGAAAAAATATATTTATCAACTCGAAAAAAAGAGAAGGAAATTTCTTTGATTCTACTCTTGGACTCTAGTCTTTCTAGCGATGGATATGTAAATGGAAATAAAGTTATCGATATTGAAAAAGAAATTTCCATTATATTTGGTGAGATCTTAAATGAATTTAACATCGACTTTAATATTTCTAGTTTTTATTCAAATACTCGTAACCACTCCAGCTTCCATCAATTAAAGGGTTTTGACGATAAATGGATACATGCAAAAAATAATATCGGTGCTATTGAACCCTCAGGATACACAAGAATTGGCACGTCCATACGACATGCATCGACATTACTGGAACAACGTGATTCGAAAAGCAAATGGCTAATTCTTTTGTCAGACGGCAAGCCGAATGATTATGATCGATATGAAGGTAAATATGGAATTGAAGATACGAAGCAAGCACTTCGTGAGCTCAACTCAAAATACATTAATTCCTATGCTTTAGCCATTGAAGCCAATGCGAAAGATTATCTCCCGCAAATGTTTGGACAAAATCATTATCAAATATTATCCTCTACAAATGAAATGATTACTTCTCTAGTGAAATTATATGAGCGTATAAAGCAATTAAAATAGCTTTGATACTTTTTTATTGAGGCAGTTGTTCAATTTTTCCGGTGCAGATTATCAATTGATTTTCTTGAAAATATTTTGACATAATTTTTGTTTTCACCTAATCTTTTTTTTCCTTAGTATACTATATGCTAGCAGAAGGATGGCTATAAATAGCCCAATTCCTGAAAGGTAGATAATTTGAAATTGTGGTCTTAATCCATTCATCATTTCTGAAAATTGAATTGGCTCAATTGAAAGTTGCCATATTCCTTTTGTAATACCTGCCCAATTAAGTGTTATCCAAAATATAAATAGACTTACTTGAAGTAGCCAAAAGGCAAGATGCATGTTATTTGGAATTGTACTTTGTTTGCTATTGTATAAATAAGTGAAGCAAGTTGAAAGTAAAATCATACTGTTGATTCCAATCGTAGTACCCATTGCATGAGCAACGGTGACGTGTGTTCCATGTGTATAGAGATTCACGGCAGGAATTGACATTAAAATCGCTTGTCCCATATTAAGGAAGACCCAAACATTTGTAGCTGCTATAAATTTGTAAGAGTAAGACCGATTTAAATTTTTTATTGATTTTATTTCCTTTCTCCAGTTCCAAACAATTTTGATAAAGAAGACCCATTCTGTCATGCTCACAAAATACCCGATATAGCGAATGTAGTTTTCGGTGGGAAGCGTATAGATGTGATGACCCCAATTGAACATTAGATTAAACAATCCAAGGAAGTACATGGAGAAGGCTAGTTTTGAGCCGCCAATTGTTTTTTTGTCGTCGTTTTTGTCCATTAAGAAAAACGCAGTTCCATATAGAATTTGATTCCATGAGCCTACTAGCGATCCATTCACTTTCCATTGTATAGTCATATCAATGATGATGTTTTCTCTAAAATAGGGAATCGTCCATAAGTAATTTTCAAGGAATGTAAACAAGAAAAAGAGAATTCCTGTGAACCACATCCAAAAATAGACAGGCCATTTTTTTATTGATTTTAAGAGCGGAATCGTATTGTACATAAAAAGTAGCCAGGCTATTAAAATTGGAAAAACCCATTCTGTTCGAAACTCCCAATATTCTCTCCCTTCGAAATCTTTTGTGAAATAGTTGTTCATAATTCCGAGAATGGCAATGATCCAAAGCACCCATTGAAGGAATGAAATCGTTGGATTGCATTTTTTTTCTGTGTATTCTTCAATTCCATAATACACGCAACCCGTTGCTCCTAATATGATCCAGAATATAGCCAAACTTACGTGTAATGGTCGCAGAGATGAAAACCCCAATTCCTCTTTGAGAAAGTAAGGAAAAAGGTAAGTAGTAGCTGAAAGTAAACCAAAACTAGCAGCGCAAACCAATAGGATTAGTGCTGTAATTAGGAAGAGTTTTCCGTTTTCAATTTTCATTTTTTCTCAGTAAGTCCTAAAGTATTTACTTTGAATTCGCGTGGATCCGCTTTTCCACAAGCATCAGCCGATTTTAAAAATTCTAGTATTGCGAGTATCTCATCTTCTTTCAAATTAAATTCCGGCATTTGTCGTGTACCAGATTTTAACATCGCTCTAATAAGTGTTTCCCCTTTTTCTGGATGGGAGTAAATATTAGTTAAGTCAGGACCTAAATAGCCTCCTAAACCATAGAGCTGATGGCAACTTTGGCAATTGTATTTTGCCATACCAATTTACCTTCTCCTGCTCTTTTCTGATGAAATATATTATTCTTGGAATGAATGGAAGGTTGATAATAAATGAATGATGAATAGATGAGGAACAACATACAGAGTGCAATAAAAATATGTTTCGGTGTAATTGTAAACATAGTTCAGTATTAAAATCTATTACTTAAATTGTTTTATTTTATTGTTTCGAATTTAGCTTGAAAAAAGCGTAAATATTTTGGTTCATATATCATTTTTAAACCTTTGATGTGTTTTCTTCTATCATATACTGATGCTGCCGATTCCGCTATTACATCCATATGTGCTTGCGTATATACACGTCGCGGAATAGTGAATCGAACAAGTTCTAATTGTGGTTTGTGATTTTCGCCATTAGATTTTCGACCTGCGGACACAATTCCTCTCTCCATCGTTCTAATGCCACCTTCCATATAAATTTCTGCAGCCAAAGCTTGGGCAGGATATTGTTCTTGATTGAGATGAGGTAGAAAAGATTTTGCATCAACAAATATTCCATGACCTCCAATCGGCTTTACTATCGGGATGTTATAACCTAGCATTTTATTTCCTAAATATTCAACTTGACCAACTCGGGCATGTTGATGGAAGTCATCAAGACTTTCTTCGATTCCAATGGCTATTGCTTCCATATCGTCCAGCTAAGCCACCATATGTATGTAGACCTTCATATACCACAACAAGGTTTCTTGCTTCTTCGTAAACGTCCCATTCATTGGTTGCCAAAAATCCACCAATATTTACAAGCGCATCTTTTTAGCACTCATAGTGGCACCATCTGTTAGTGAGCAAATTTCTTTTACAATAGCTTTAATGCTCTTTTTTTTCATAACCTTTTTCTCTTTGTTGAATAAAGTAGTCATTTTCAGCAACACGTGTCATGTCATGAATAATTCTGATTTTGTGTTTTTTACTGTAGTGTCTTAGTTTTTTTAAGTTTTCCATGCTGATGGGTTGCCCACCTGCTAAGTTTACATTTGTAGCTAAACTTATATAGGGAATTTTTTTTGCTCCGTACTTTTTTACAAGTTTATCTAACTTGTTGAAGTCAATATTTCCTTTAAAGGGTGCTCACTAAATGGATCATGAGCTTCATTAATAATAATATCGAAAAATTGCCCACCAGCCAATTCTTGATGAAGTCGAGTAGTCGTAAAATACATGTTTCCTGGAATTACATCCCCTTTCTTTATTAGTATTTTCGATAAAATATTTTCTGCTGCCCTTCCCTGATGTGTAGGAATAATGTATTTGTAACCGTAAAATTGGCGAATGGCTTTTTCCAATTTGTAAAAACTTTTACTGCCAGCATACGCTTCATCCCCTGTCATAAATGCACCCCATTGTCGATCACTCATGGAATTTGTTCCACTATCTGTTAAGAGATCAATATAAACATCTTCCGACTTTAATAAAAAAGTATTGTATCCTGCTTCTTTTATTGCCTTCGTTCTTTGTTTTCTATTGTTCATTTTTAATAACTCTACCATTTTTATTTTGTAGGGTTCGGCCCAAGAGGTTCTGCTTTTTCATATTTCGCGTTGCGTATGTTGTGAATATAATTTATATTCTTTTATTCTAATGAATGGAATATTTCCTGAATGGAAATTTTGTTTTCTTCTAGAAGGATGATGTTTTTTTGAAAAATCGAAAGATTATCAAATAGATATACCTTAAAGTAGTTCTCGTAGTATTTTATACCTTCTAATAAATTGGTTTTAAATAATGAAAAGTATGATTTGCGTTTTTCAGTTAAATTGCTTCTGTTTTTTCGAATTCTCTTTTGATGTAAGAGATATATAGTTCGAGTTCATTAATGAAAGCATGTGGCCTAAAAGTTTCATTTAATAATTGTGTTCTTCCATAAATATGATCAACCATTTGCTTTAATGAAAAACTTCCTGAAAAATATGCGAGGTTTGGACCAGGACAAATAGTTACTGCTGTTAAATTATTTGAGGGTTTGTGATGATTTACTATGAGTGCAGACGATCCCAGTCCAGAACAGAGACAGTCTTTTTCTGTGGCTTCCTGTATTTGATCTTTTAGCTCAATTTCATTGTAATAGTTTCTTGAAGTTGTTTTATTTTAAATGTTGATATTGTCTGGAAGCTGTGCAAATAATTTTTCTGTAAATTCTGTATTGTTCGTCAAAAATTTTTTTATAACAAGGACTTCCCTGGTTTGTTTTGTGATATTCTATGCTTTCTTTGTTTCTCTGAGCTACTTTCTTTAAAATTATTAAAGGGGACTCCTAATGGTGATGCATGACTAATAAAGTAGTCCGATTTTTTGCTCTAATTAATTTTAATAAAGTTTCATTGTCAACATTAGTGGCTTCAGGTACCATTAAAAATGGACTTCCCCATCCAATAGCGTTGAGTTGATAATATTCCAGTAAGTTTTATGCTCTTCTGACGTACCTATTCCTCCCTGTGCTGTAATAGATAAGTGAGTGCTCGAAAGTAAAAGATATTTTTCCTTTGCTAAAAGTGTTTTATTGCATTCGTTAAATAACTCTTGATAAAGGTCATCTCTTTTTTGTTTAAATTCTTCGAGTATTGGACCAAGAAGCAAACCATTGGAGACAAATGCATGACCTCCACAATTAATTCCTGATTCAATTCTGAATTCTGAAATCCAAAGCCCTTTTTTTGCAAGATATTTTCCTTGTATTAATGCAGATCTATAATCACTTACTTTTAAAATTATTTTTTTCTTGATGAACCCATTTTCATTTGGATAAAAGTCTTTGAAGTTTTCACAATACGCGAACAGACGTGGATTCAATCCTGCCGAGAAAACAATAGAGGAACATAATTCACTATTTGCATAGCCCCTTAATGCAGATAATGCATCTGAATACTCTTGAGGTAAAGCGTCTCCTGATTTTGTGAAATTTGGCTTGTCAAGTTTGGTCATGATGTTTACGTCAATTGACCCTGCTTTTATAAATGCTTTTAATTGGTCTTCTATTGTTTTTTTCTGCTCCTTGCTTGTCTTTAATGAAAGGTAAAGAGATTTTAATAGCGAAGTATTGGACAACAATTCGAAATACTTATTGATATCTTCATCCTTGTCAAAATCTTCGTTTTTAAGTTTTGAACCTGTCGGTTCAATACTTTTTGAAGTAAATTCAAGTAGCTGGTTATTCTTTTCGCTCTTGAATCATCTTCTTTTACAGTTATTTTTTTCAAAAGGTATATTTTCTCTGGTAGAGATAATTTCACGCATTTGTTCCACAAGGTGATCTTCAATGATTGATACTACTGATGAAATCCCAAATTTGCCTACCTTAATTGGAGTGTCTATAGTGTATCCCAACCCCATAACTGGAATATGAAATGAGTGAAGTGGTGTGATGGGCATGGTCAATTTAATTAATTATTAATCGGACAAAAATATCCGAATTAAACAATCTTGGACATGATAATAATCATGTTATCATTTAAAGCGTTTATTAGTAGGCTGAAATGAATTAGGTGTATTTGATTTAAACATATTAGAAGCAGTATAGTTAAAGGGGATTTCGTTGTGTTGTCTTCATCTCAATTTACTTGATACTACCTAATGAAATATTCGAAAATTATTTAAAGAATATAATGTAGTCAGAAAAGTTCAACTAAACGCCAGTTGGTTTCTTGAGAAACTTTCTAATTGCCACGAAAGAATAATTCCTTTACATGTTAAATGAAATTTCTTAGCTTTTTTGTAAGTTTCATTTTTTGAAAGTCGAAGATTTTCAAATGATTTTAGAAAGGATTTATGCAAGTATGATTTAGGACAAGTGAAAAAAATGGTTTTGTGATGTAATATAGAATTCGCAACATTAGAAAACTTCTAAGAAGGAGCGAGAGTTCGAAGTAAAGCAGTCCCCATAGCAATCGGGGCCGCCATTATTATGAGAATTTATTCTTTAATTGATCTATCAACTCTGAAATTCTTTCAAATGTTGAATGTATTTCCTGCTCTTCATTTTTTTGATATGCATCTCAATATTCCTAGCTTGCTGAAATAGTAGATCATCAATGGAAAGATATAAAATCCAATCATCAGTTTTTTGAGTAAAAGCTGAACTAAAGAATTTGCTGTTGTGTTGATTTAATCTTTCCGAAAGATCTAAGCAACTTCCGACATAATATCGGTCAATTTTTGAGGAATAAAGAATGTATACAGATGCCATTTGAAAAATGATTTATATTAAATTTAGACGAATAGTCTGCTAATTGAATAAAAGCACATGCTTTCATGCATGTGAAAAAAGAAAAACAGAGAAAGTAACACCGCTCTCGCACTGTTTCTCTCCCGATAGCTATCGGGACTGTTTCGTACCCGGAGCCGGAGTCGTCCCGATAGCTATCGGGACGGCATGCCAGTGAAGGCACAGGTGTTTGATCGCGAAGCTTCGCGACAGCGCGTCTACCACCCCGATAGCAATCGGGGCCGCCATTATTATGAGAATTTATTCTTTAATTGATCTATCAACCTGGAAATTCTTTCAAATGTTGAATGTATTTCCTGCTCTTCATTTTTTTGATATGCATCTCAATATTCCTAGCTTGCTGAAATAGTAGATCATCAATGGAAAGATATAAAATCCAATCATCAGTTTTTTGAGTAAAAGCTGAACTAAAGAATTTGCTGTTGTGTTGACTTAATCTTACTGAAAGATCTAAGCAACTACCGACATAATATCGGTCAATTTTTGAGGAATAAAGAATATATACAGATGCCATTTGAAAAATGATTTATGTTAAACTTAGACGAATAGTCTGCTAATTGAAAAAAAGCACATGCTTTTCATGCGTGTGAAAAAAGAAAAACAGAGAAAGTAACATCGCTCTCGCACTGTTTCTCTCCCGATAGCTATCGGGACTGGGTCGTACCCGGAGCCGGAGTCGTAGCGAAGCCTCGCTACGGCATGCCAGAACAGTAATAACTTATTTTTTTATTTGGTTTAAAATTAAAAGAGGGGAGTAACACCGCTCTCGCACTGTTTCTCCCTCTGTTTTGTACCCGAGCCGGAGTCGTAGCGAAGCCTCGCTACGGCATGCCAGAACAGTAATAACTTATTTTTTTATTTGATTTAAAATTAAAAGAGGGAGTAACACCGCTCTCGCACTGTTACTCGCACTGTTTTGTACCCGGAGCCGGAGATCGTAGCGAAGCCTCGCTACGGCATGCCAGAACAGTAATATCTTATTTTTTTATTTGATTTAAAATTAAAAGAGGGAGTAACACCGCTCTCGCACTGTTTCTCCCTCTGTTTTGTACCCGGAGCCGGAGATCGTAGCGAAGCCTCGCTACGGCATGCCAGAACAGTAATATCTTATTTTTTTATTTGATTTAAAATTAAAAGAGGGAGTAACACCGCTCTCGCACTGTTTCTCCCTCTGTTTTGTACCCGGAGCCGGAGTCGTAGCGAAGCCTCGCTACGGCATGCCAGAACAGTAATAACTTATTTTTTTATTTGATTTAAAATTAAAAGAGGGAGTAACACCGCACTCGCACTGTTTCTCCTCTGTTTTGTACCCGAGGCTGGAGTCGTAGCGAAGCCTCGCTACGGCATGCCAGAACAGTAATAACTTATTTTTTATTTGATTTAAAATTAAAAGAGGGAGTAACACCGCTCTCGCACTGTTTCTCCCTCTGTTTTGTACCCGAGCCGGAGTCGTAGCGAAGCCTCGCTACGGCATGCCAGAACAGTAATAACTTATTTTTTTATTTGATTTGGGATTAAAAGAGGGAGTAACACCGCTCTCGCACTGTTTCTCCCTCTGTTTTGTACCTGGAGCCGGAGTCGTAGCGAAGCCTCGCTACGGCATGCCAGAACAGTAATAACTTATTTTTTATTTGATTTAAAATTAAAAGAGGGAGTAACACCGCCCTCGCACTGTTTCCCCCTCTGTTTTGTACCCCGAGCCGGAGTCGTAGCGAAGCCTCGCTACGGCATGCCAGAACAGTAATAACTTATTTTTTTATTTGATTTAAAATTAAAAGAGGGAGTAACACCGCTCTCGCACTGTTTCTCCCTCTGTTTTGTACCGGAGCCGGAGTCGTAGCGAAGCCTCGCTACGGCATGCCAGAACAGTAATAACTTATTTTTTTATTTGATTTAAAATTAAAAGAGGGAGTAACACCGCTCTCGCAATGTTTCTCCCTCTGTTTTGTACCTGAGCCGGAGTCGTAGCGAAGCCCCTCGCTACGGCATGCCAGAACAGTAATATCTTATTTTTTTATTTGATTTAAAATTAAAATAGGGAGTAACACCGCTCTCGCACTGTTTCTCCCTCTGTTTTGTACCCGGAGCCGGAGTCGTAGCGAAGCCTCGCTACGGCATGCCAGAACAGTAATAACTTATTTTTTTATTTGATTTAGATTAAAAGAGGGAGTAACACCGCTCTCGCACTGTTTCTCCCTCTGTTTTGTACCTGAGCCGGAGTCGTAGCGAAGCCTCGCTACGGCATGCCAGAACAGTAATAACTTATTTTTTATTTGATTTAAATTAAAAGAGGGAGTAACACCGCTCTCGCACTGTTTCTCCCTCTGTTTTGTACCCGGAGCCGGAGTCGTAGCGAAGCCTCGCTACGGCATGCCAGAACAGTAATAACTTATTTTTTTATTTGATTTAAAATTAAAAGAGGGAGTAACACCGCTCTCGCACTGTTTCTCCCTCTGTTTTGTACCCGGAGCCGGAGATCGTAGCGAAGCCTCGCTACGGCATGCCAGAACATTAATATCTTATTTTTTTATTTGATTTAAGATTAAAAGAGGGAGTAACACCGCTCTCGCACTGTTTCTCCCTCTGTTTTGTACCGGAGCCGGGAGATCGTAGCGAAGCCTCGCTACGGCATGCCAGAACAGTAATATCTTATTTTTTATTTGATTTTAATTAAAAGAGGGAGTAACACCGCTTCGCACTGTTTCTCCCCTCTGTTTTTACCCGAGCCGGAGTCGAACCGGCATGCCAGTGAAGGCACAGGTGTTTGAGACCAGCGCGTCTACCAATTCCGCCATCCGGGCATTAACTTTAGAGGCCAAACTCTTTTTTTTAGCCATTCTTTTCCTGAACCGCTTTTAAGTTGTTTTTCTCTTTTCCTTGCTTCTGCTCTTGTTGAATAATGTTCAACTAAGATTAGATCGAAAGGTTGATAAGGTTTGGTAGTTTTTTCCTTACCATGATTATGTTGAGATACTCTCACATCAACATTTTGTGTCAAACCTACATAAATGTAGCTTCTGATTTTACTAGATATTACATATACAAAGAACATTCATCCTTACTCTAGACCAGCGCGCCTGCCTGCCGGCAGGCAGGTCTACCAATTCCGCCATCCGGGCAATTTTAATATTAAAATAGAAATCATTGAATTTTAAGAACTTACGATTCTGCTAGTTGAACCGGCAGGCAAAAATACACCCTTTTTCGACAAGCAGAGCGCAAAAGTATAAAAACTCTTCATTTTTCAACACCTATTTGTTAAATTCATTTTGATAAAGCGTTATTTTTTAGTTTCTTTGCAGCCCTTTTAAAAGAAGGAAAACCAATGGCTAGGCAGGTAAAAATATTCTCCGGAACAACCTCAAAATATCTCGCAGAACAAATCGCAGATTGTTACGGCTCGCCGCTTGGCGATGTGAAAGTGGCGCGCTTTAGCGATGGTGAGTTTTCTCCGTCTTTTGATGAAAGTGTCCGAGGTTGTGACGTTTTATTATCCAAAGCACCTTTTCGCCAACTGATAATTTATTCGAATTGTTGATGTTGATTGATGCGGCTAAAGAGCATCAGCACATTACATTACAGCTGTAATTCCTTATTTTGGATATGCTCGCAGTGATCGTAAGGATAAACCAAGGGTCGCTATTGCATCTAAAATGGTAGCTAATTTATTGGTGGCTGCAAGGTGTAACTCGTGTGATGACTATGGACCTCCATGCTCCTCAAATTCAAGGCTTTTTTGATGTTCCTGTGGATCATATGGATGCTTCAGCCATTTTCGTCCCTTATATTAAGAGTTTGGATCTTCCTAATATGATGATTTGTGCTCCCGATATGGGTGGCGTTCATAGAGCTCGTACTTATGCTTCTTATTTTAGTGCAGATATGGCTGTAATTGATAAGCATCGTAAACGCGCAAATGAAATCGAAGGAATGCAAGTGATAGGAGATGTATCTGGTCGTGATTGTATTTTGGTTGATGATATCGTGGATACTGCAGGTACGTTGACCAAAGCCGCAAGTTTGCTGGTAGAAAAAGGCAGCAAGCGTGCGTGCTTTTGTACCCATCCCGTCTTAAGCGGAAAAGCTTATGAACGTATCGCCGATTCTAACTTGACAGAACTTGTAGTATGTGACACTATCCCGTTGATAAAACCAGGAAATAAAATTAAACAATTACCAACCGCCGCATTATTCGCAAAAGCCATTCAAAGAGTGTACTCTTACGAGTCTATTAGTTCACTTTTTGTAAAAGCATAATATAATTATTACAAATGAAAACGATTGAAATTCAAGGATTATTAAGGTCAGATTTGACCAAACAATCACTAAAAGCTCTACGCCTCGATGAGCAGGTGCCATGTGTTCTTTATGGCGGCGCTGACCCCGTTCACTTCTCAGTTCCTTTGGCTCAGTTCAAAGGATTAGTGTATACACCTAATGTGTATATCGTGAAAGTGGTTGTCGATGGAAAAGAATACTCTTGTGTAATGCAAGATATTCAATTCCATCCAGTTAATGATATTATCCAGCATGTTGATTTCCTAGAAATTACAGACAATAGTCCAGTTATAATTAATGTTCCAATTAAAGTAACAGGTGTTTCTGAAGGTGTTAAGCAAGGTGGAAAGTTGGTGACGAAAGTACGTCGCCTAAAAGTAAAAGCATTGCCAAAGCAATTACCTGATTATATCGATGTGGATATAACTCCATTGAAAATTGGTGGTAATATTCGTGTCCGTGATCTCAAGGTAAATGGTGTTGAATTTTTAGATTCTCCATCAAATGTGGTTATTGCAGTTCGAACTACACGTAATGTAGCTGCTGCTGAACCTGCAGCTGATAAGAAATAATTAATCGATAATCGAATATCCGTGAGGAACCTGAATAAGGTTCCTTTCGGTGTTTAATAAAGGTCTTGCATTGAAGTATCTAATTGTCGGATTAGGGAATATTGGTTTGGATTATGTCCATACCCGTCATAATATTGGTTTTGACGTGGTTGATGCTGTGGCAAGTTCTCTGGGTGCAACTTTCAAAAACGATAAAAAAAGCCTGGGTAGCAGAAGCCAAGTATAAGGGTAGAGCGCTTTTCTTAGTAAAACCAACCACTTTTATGAACTTGAGTGGAGAAGCTGTAAGGTATTGGCTCACTTCATTGAAAATTTCTAAAGAAAATTTGTTAATTGTATCTGATGACCTTGCTTTACCTTTTGGTTCGCTCAGATTAAAGCCTTCTGGAGGTGCTGCAGGCCATAATGGATTAACTAGTATTATCGAATGTCTTCAAACTGACCAGTTTGCACGACTTAGATTTGGGATTGGTTCCGATTTCCCCAAAGGTCGCCAATCTGATTATGTGTTAGGAAAATGGACCTCTGAAGAGGGAGGGCTTCTTCTCGAAAAGATTAATATGGCGTCAGATATTGTGAAAAGTTTCTCTTCAATCGGTATTCAGTCGACGATGAACTTATTTAATAATAAGTAACGGCAAGGTATTTGTAAAGTTTATAATATCTAAAAACCAGTACTCATGAAAAATATTTTTTACACTTCTATGCTCGTAACCTTAGTGTCCCTGACCATGACTCCTGTCCTGGCTCAAAATAGTTTTGGTGATTTAAGAATTTCTCCTTCTCAAAAAGAAACTACAATTTCTATGTTCCCTTTGCCTACTGATGGTGTTTTGCACATAGCATTTAATAAGACGATAACGGATTCACCCTCTATTTTAGTATATGATATGATTGGAAATTTAGTAGAGCATGTAAATGTGGATCGTGAAAACGCATCTTCGTTTACAATTAACCTCACCGGAAAGAAAGCAGGTTTTATTTTGTAAAAGTTCAAACGGATACAGAAACCTTTTCGCGCCGAATTACAGTAAAGCAATAAAAAAATATAATTTAAAAAAAAAGCTGCTTCCATGGAAGCAGCTTTTTTTTTAATAGAAAACTTAAGGAAAGTTATCTATTAATGGGGTTACTATTGTTTAATTAATTTCTTAGTAGCAATTCCTTCATTGCTGATAAATCGAATAAAGTAAACTCCTTTCGCTAAAGACTTGGTATCAATTGTAGCATTTACTAAATTGTTCTTTTGCTCTTTGTATACTACCTGACCCACCATGTTAACAATTTCTACATTGATGTTTTGTGCGATAGAACTATTTTGTACTGTGATTAAATCAGTAAATGGATTAGGATATACAGAGAAATCTTTCGCATTGATTTCATTGATTCCTGTAGAAAGTGCGTTAACAGTAAATGAAAATGCTCCAATAGCTCCACTGAATCCATCAATCATAATATAATAATTGACTCCACCTGTTAAAGATGCAGTATCAGCCCAAGGTGTGCCTGGAATTGCTCCTTCTAAACAGTCAACATAAACTAATGGATCAACACAGGTAGGAGCATTAAATAATCCTAACCAAAGGCTAGATCCCCCAGAAAGAGGAGCATCAGATGCGAATTCATAATCACCAGAAACTGCTGGAGTAAATGAATACCATAAAGTATTGTTCGGAAGGCTACATGCAAAACCTGAACCTACTACATCTGCATCACGCTCATCAGTAGCACTCGCATAAGTTGTATTTTCAGAATACATAGTACCTACAGTGACTGGAATTGCGTTACATATTGAATCATTGGCAGGTGCAGGGAAAGGAGTGCAATTAGTGATGGATGAAGCATTGTTTAACTTGATGGCCGACGATCCAATAGCTACACTTCCTAGGTTTAAACAGTTATTGTCCGCATCATATACGATGAAGTATTTACCGCTGTAAGGCGCGATAAAATTTAAACTGTTAGGACATGCCGCTGCAACATAGGCTCCAGCAATGATGTTTCCTTGTCCGCCTGTTCCACCTGTTGAATCAACAATGGTTAATGATGCAGGACTTGCTGTACAACTATCTGTATAAATTGTGATGTCAGAACCAGCAATTAAATTTACAAAATAACCGTCCCCATCATAATATTGCCATCCCGCTCTAGTAAATAATGTGTCATGACCTATACACATAAATCCAGTATAAGGCGTAGCAGGGGCAGAAGGCTCAGCCCAAGCGGAAGGAACATAAGTGGCTTGTGGAGTACATTGACTGTAAGCCTCCATTCCAATGAATAATGTAATTAAAGCAATAAGGGTAAATTTTTTTCATGCTATTTCAGTGTTTTTTGATTTGAATGGCGAAGTTAAGCATATCAGTCGTTTTTTAGCCATTATAAATGTAAAAAATGTGATAGGTAGATGTTCAATATGGCAAATTCTAAAGATTCAAATCGTTTTATTTTCCAGTTGAGGAATTTACAAGTTTAGTATTCAATTTGCTAATGTGAATTTGACAGCTTTGCAGATGCCGCATTCACTTAATTTTTTAGGGTCCTGATGGTTGGTCCTTAAAGCAGTAATTGATATTGTTGTTAAACGAAAGCTAGTGTTGGTTAACCACATACGTAAAGATTAATCGATTACTTAACGGACCTCTCATCCCGGCAAAAGTTTCGAAATGCAATTTTCATATCAAAAGACAATTGTAGTATGCACCTAGCTTCTTACCAGTTTTATAGGTTGCATTGCTTCAACTAAAAAAATCCTTTGCAGAATTAACGAAAGTTGAATTTAATCCGAATGGGTTGTGTTTATTCCAAGTTCTTTCAATTGATCTGCATGAATAGTTGATGGCGCATCAATCATCACATCTCTTCCCGAGTTGTTTTTTGGGAAAGCAATGAAATCACGAATGCTCTCTGAACCTCCAAAAAGAGAACAAAGTCGGTCGAAGCCAAATGCAATTCCTCCATGTGGAGGTGCTCCGTATTCAAAGGCAGTCATTAAAAAACCGAATTGCGCTTGCGCCTCTTCATCTGTAAATCCTAGAATGCTAAACATTTTTTCTGCAATTCTTTGTTGAAGATGCGAATACTCCCCACCACCCACTTCAACTCCATTAATAACCATGTCGTAAGCGTTGGCACGGATCATTCCAGGATCCGTATCTAATAATGAAATATCTTCCATCAAAGGAGAAGTAAAAGGATGATGCATCGCAAAGAAACGAGATGCATCTTCACTGTATTCTAACAATGGAAAATCCACGACCCATAAACATTGATATTTATCTTTATTGCGCAATCCTAATCGAGTTCCCATCTCTAAACGTAACTCATTTAATGCTTTTCGGGTTTTGTTGGGTTCTCCTGCCATGATCATTAATAAGTCGCCCGGTTCAGCATTGAACACATCTGCCCATTTATTTAATTCTTCCGTGGAATAAAATTTATCAACTGTCGACTTAATACTTCCATCAGCTCCTATTTTCGCATATACAATGCCGTTAGCTCCCACTTGGGGGCGCTTTACAAATTCAATCAATTCATCCGTTTGCTTTCTGGAATATTCCGCACATCCCTTCGCACAAATTCCAACTACTAATTCGGCATCGTCAAATACTTTGAATCCTTTTCCTTTTACCACTTCATTCAATTCGCAAAAACGCATTTCAAATCGTGTATCAGGTTTGTCGCATCCATAGTATTTCATTGCATCAGCATAGGTCATTCGTGGTAATTCACCGATGTCGATCCCTTTTACGGTTTTGAAAAGATGACGAACCAGTCCTTCAAAAGTTTGTAGAATGTCTTCTCTTTCTATAAAACTCATCTCGCAGTCAATCTGTGTAAATTCGGGTTGACGATCCGCTCTTAAATCCTCGTCGCGGAAACATTTAACGATCTGATAATAACGATCAAATCCAGCTACCATCAACAGTTGCTTAAAAGTTTGTGGGGACTGAGGTAAGGCATAAAATTGCCCCTGATTCATCCTTGATGGAACTACAAAATCGCGAGCACCTTCAGGGGTAGATTTAATAAGAACGGGTGTCTCGACCTCTAAAAATAATTGCTTGTCGAGATAATTTCGAGTTTCAATCGCCATGCGGTGGCGCAATTCTAAGTTCGCACGAACACTACTTCGTCTAAGGTCGAGGTAGCGGTATTTCATACGGATATCATCTCCGCCATCGGTGTTTTCTTCAATGGTGAATGGTGGCGTGATGGCCGCATTGAGCACTTCAAGTTTTGTAACGATGATCTCAATTTCTCCAGTTGGCATTTTGAGGTTTTTACTCTCCCGCTCTTTTACTGTTCCATGAACTTTGATGACATATTCGCGACTAACCTCTCGGGCTGCTTCACACATGGGCGCATTGCTTTCCATATTAAATGCAAGTTGAGTAAGTCCGTAGCGATCTCGTAAGTCTATGAAAGTCATGCCGCCTAGGTCTCTGGAACGTTGCACCCATCCACATAAAATTACTTCTTTTCCAATGTCGCTATTTCGCAGTTCCCCGCAAGTATGTGATCTAAACATGTTTATTGATTATAAGGCTACGAATTTAGTAGGAATATCGCTATTCAAAGGGGAAAATATGAATTCTTTACTTGGTATTTATGATCTTTGGCAAAACAATAATTAACTGTAGCTTGAGTTATTATACCTCTGAGATTATTATGAATCGAATACTTGCTCTATTACTTGTGTTGTCCTTTTCCATTCACGATACGTTAAATGCCCAGTCATTGTCCATCGGGTCTTGGCGCGAACATCTTCCATATTTACAAGGAAAAGTAGTGGCGAGTGCAGGTTCTCGTATTTTTTGTGCCACAGATGATGGACTCTTCTCTTTTGAGAAAAATGATAATAGCATCAATCGATTTTCGAAATTGAATGGATTGAATGACTTTGGGATGAGTTCGGTGGTGTATTCGGATGCTTATCAGATGCTCATCATTGCTTATAACAATACCAATATCGATTTATTAAGTGACAATAATCAAGTGTTAAATCTTAGTGACATAAAGAGAAAAAATATTCCGGGAAGTAAACAAATTAATCATTTAAGTGTGGAAGGTCGTTATGTTTATTTTTCATGTGGATTCGGAATCGTGGTGTTGGATTTGCTTCGAAAGGAAATTAAGGAAACTTATTTTATTTCGAGTGCAAGCGTGCATCCTGAAGTGATGGACGTAGCCATTAATGGAAATGATATTTATGCTGTAACAGATGATGGTGTTTATCAAGCACAGCTGAATAATCCCTTCATTGCAAATTATACAGCTTGGACAAAAATTTTAAGTGATACTGGGAATGTGGGTGTGTTTAATCGTGCAGTGTATTTTAATAATAAATTGATCGTAAATTATTCACGGACCAATTCAGATACAATGATGGCCTGGAATGGATCCTGGGGCAATTCTTTACCCGCAGAAATGATTACATCTACACTTAAACGTAGTCTTCGTACCGAAAACGGTAAATTGTACATGACTATTTCATCCGGCTTATTGGTCTTTGATCAAAATCTCAATGTTATTCGTAATGTAGATGGTAGTGTAGTGCCAAATCCTGATTTTAATGACGGTGTAGAGGATAATAATGGTGTTGCCTGGATTGGAGATAAAACGCGAGGGTTGATAAAAGTAAATGCTTTGTCGTATGATGTTGTTTTACCAAAAGGACCTAACAATTCTCGTTGTGCTGCAATGCAAGTGGTTGATGATAAATTATGGGTTGTACATGGTCCAAGGACAAAGGCTTGGCTAAATGCTTATCAATACGACGGGTTTTCCGAATATGAAAATGGTACTTGGATTACCTATGATGGAAAATCTGCAGCAACGCCTTTTTTTCCTCAGTATAATTTTTTTGATGCAGTGTCACTTGCTGTCGATCCTTCCAATAAAAATCATTTGTACATTAGTTCTGGTGGATCGGGTTTAATTGAATTTAAAGATGGTCAAGTCCTAAATAGATATGACACGTCTAATTCTACAATAACAGCACAAATTGGAAATACGACCCAATTCAAAGTGCATGGCATAGCACTCGACCAAAATCACAATTTATGGATTTCTAATGCCGGAGTGAAAAATGTTTTGAGTGTTTTAAAGACGGACGGAACCTGGAAGACTTTTAATTTTCCTGGAAAAATAAATGCACAAGCGAAAACAGGAGATTTGATTGTCGATAATAATGGATACATATGGACCACCATTTTTGAAAACGTGGGCGGGAATGATGGAATTCTAGTGTTTAATCCGAACTATACAATAGATAATACCTTAGATGATAAATACGACGTGGTCGATTTTGCATCAAATAGAATTCGAGCCTTAGCTTTGGATAAGGAAGGTACCGTTTGGGTAGGTACAGAAACGGGAATTTATTTATTCTATCCACCGTCTCTTTCACCACAACAGATTTTGATTCGTCAAGATAATACTTATCAATATTTGTTAGCAGCGGAAGTAGTAACAGCAATTGCAGTTGATGGTGCCAACAGAAAATGGGTAGGAACAGAAACGGGTGGAGTATATCTGTTTTCTCCTGATGGACAAAGTCAAGTGAATCATTTTACAATTGAAAATAGTCCACTGTTTTCAAATAATATTAATTCTATTGCCATCAATGGTAAATCAGGCGAAGTGTATATTGGGACAGATAAAGGATTGATGAGTTATCAAAGTGATGCGATTGAACCCAATGAGGATGTAAAGGGTTGTGATGACATTGTTGTTTATCCAAACCCTGTAAGAAATGACTACGACGGACCCATAGCTATAAAAGGATTGGTGCCAAATGGAGTGGTGAAAATTACCGATGTAAGTGGAGGACTCGTCTTTCAAACTACCTCTCTAGGTACACAAGCTATTTGGAATGGCCGAAATTTAAAAGGAGAAAAGGTTGCCACAGGTGTTTATCTTGTTTTTTCTTCAGATGACACTAGCGAAAATAAATGCGTCACTAAGTTGATGTATTTTAAATAAATAAAATGAAGTTTCGGTATTTCTGAGACAAAAAAAAGGCATTCCTCCTTTGAGAAAATGCCTTTGTAATGACTTTAATTAATTTATCCTTTCTTAGCCATGAAGTTGTCACCGCCACGTTTTACTTTTGCATCGTACCAAAGCCAATAAATAACTCCTATGGTAATGGTTAATCCAAAAAACCAATTAGCTAATGCGCCAAAACTTGGAAGTATAGGGAAGATGGATTCTGCAGCAGTTGCAATTCCTTTAAAGATAGCAGTCATTTTTTCGTTTAATTTGTTGCAAATTTATAGAAAATTATCACTGAATAAAATTTAAATGCTAATACAAAGCTTTCGCACCACACAAATTTTCCCATTAGTGATACTGATCATTTTATCAGCTGCTATGTGGTTTGTTTCAAAATCAGGTACTTATGGAATAGTTGGTGAAACAGGTATGCCTCTTTATGACCTGGTTGTTAGAACTTTAGCTTTTTTGCCGGTTGGACTTACTACGATTGTTGCGTTTCTTTTATTTACAAGTCAAGCCATTCATATTAATCACGTTGTGAATAAACACGAAGTGCTCTATAAACAATCTTGGCTTCCGGCCTTGATGTATTTAATTGTCGCTGGCTTGTTTCCTCCTTTTTTATCAATTCATCCAATCTTGTTTGTAAATAGTCTACTCATTTTTGTATTTGACAAACTTTTCTCACTTTATAAAAACCAATCACCGTTGGCCCTGTCGTTTGATGGTGCATTTTTGTTGTCAATGACAGCGTTGTTTTATCTGCCTGCTGTTTTTTTATTCGTCTTTTATATTCTTTGTATTTTGATCCTGCGCCCTTTTTCATGGCGTTTGTGGATCGTTAGTTTTATGGGATTGTTTCTTCCTTTCTTTTTTGCTTTTTTCTTTTATTTCTGGAATGATGAACTAATGTCATTTTACGAATATGTGTTTGTGTCAGGAATTAATAGGAAGATTGATTTATCACATATATTTAATGTAAAGTATGTATTAAGTGTAGTAATCGTTGGAGGATTGTTTGTGCTTTCTTTGCTAAAACTTCAAACAAATTATTTTAAAAATGTGACGAAGTCAAGATTGATACAACAACTGCTCGTCCTACTAATTCCCATCGGCATTTTGTCAGTGCTTTTTTCAAGAGATGAGTCTTTGTACCGTTATAGTATTATTGCGCTTCCCGTTTCTATATACCTCGCCTATTATTTTTGAGTGGCAAAAGAAATGGGTGATGGAAGTGATGTTTTTGCTTTTATGTGCTAGCTGGATTTACAATTATTTTGTAATCTAAAAACAGTATAGTGATCTAAGCCTCATAAGCTATTAAAAAGGCTTTATGCTCATCTGGACTTATTACGATAGGAAGTTTGTTTTTCCTTTCAATAAGGATAAAATTATTTCTTCTGCTACAAAACCAAATCATGGATCCAATGTGTTTGGTATAATACCGACCAGTATATCCGAAAAGTCCACCATTGCCAAAAGTTCGAACGGGCCAAGCCATATCGTGCTTAGAGGGAATTCGAAGCGCTTTGATATCATCTTTTAAAATGATTTTATCGCCAAGCATTCGCGATATTCTAATGTTTCCATTTTCAATGCTGTATTTTAATGGACGATAAAAGTAAAACACGACGCAGAGAAGTAGAAGTAAAAGGCTACTAAAAAGCAAGGCAAAATGTATGCGTTGGTCAATAATGAATTCGCCAAAATAAAAGATGATTACTCCAGCAAGAGCAAAAGCAATTACTACGGAGGTGATAATAATTGAAAATTTATCTCTGCTGAGTGTAAATTCCATAAATTATTTATTAGTTTTTAGCGCCGTTATAAATCTTTAGTAACATTTCATTGGTTTCATTCTTTTTTTAAGTCATCGAGATATTTAGAAGCAATTTTAATATGATTGATCCATTCTGTTTCTGTAGTAGTATCTGCTGCTTTAACAGCGAGTTTAGCTTGACTGTTGCAATGGTTGATGATGTCTACAAGTGCCTGCACTCCAGCAAGACGTGTAATCCATTCTTCGTTTTCTTTTGAAAAGCTGTAGATGGTTTCTAAGCCATCATTAATGTTATTATGAATATTACAATTTTTTAAAAATTTTCCATAATTCTGCATATGTGAATAAGACGAAAATCCTGTGCTGCTTAATAATGATTTTTTCATATATACAGATTGAGCATCACTCCCCGATTTACTATAAAGTCCGCTAAGTATTCGCCGTATTCTCGAATGATTGTCTCCTTCCAATTGCGATGCGATGAGCAAGGTGCCATCTTTGTCTCTCTTAGCAAGTGCTAGAATGGCAGTTTCAACAACCGAATAAGCACTATCATGAATTGCATTTTTAAAATAAATTATTAATTCGTCGTCGTTATAATATTCGTCTAGAGCAGTCATTGCCGCATCTCTCACATCACTTTTGGAATCATTTATTCCAAGAGTCATTAATGTTTTCTTGAGGATCGCTTTATCTTCTGACTTTGCCAATGTCTCTATGTTATTAATGGCGTATTCTCTGATTTTCCAGTTCTTGTCGTTCAGTGCAAGGCGAATTATTTCAGCTTCCGAACTTCCCGCCTTGTAATCATTAGAAAGGGCTTGTAAGGCATCGAAGCGATCCTGAAAAAGAGATCCTTTTTGATAGAGCGTTACCCATTCTTGGGGGGTGTGGTTATCTTTGCGTACGGCAAGAAGCATTTTTTCGGCATCAACATTTACTAATTCAGGTTTTGTTTCTGCCGGGAAACTGAAGGTCTGTTCAACTTGATTCAATATAATTTTTTTTCGTTGGATGGTATTGTTGCTATAGAAATCTATTTCTATAGGCAATTGATAGAGCGGAAATTCTTGTAGATTTTGTTCTTGACGGATCGTAACTCTTTGAATTTTTAAAGCAGCATCGTAATTGTAATCGATGTTGAGAATCGGATGCCCTTTTGCTAAATACCATTGATTGAAAAACCAATTCAGATCTTGCCCACTCACTTCTTCGAAAGCAAGACGTAATTGATGTACCTCTACATTTTTATATTGGTTTGCCGTTAAATAATGTTTTAGCGAAGCAAAGAAGATTTCATCTCCTAAATATTTTCGAAGCATATGAATGACTAGACCACCTTTCTCGTAACTGTGTTTGTCAAACATGTCTTCCGGCGCATCATAGTGAAATCGAATGAGATTTTCATTTTTTGTTTTCGATTCACGCAAATAGGAATTCAAATCGTTTTGATGGTAAATATCAGCTTCTTCTTTTCCGAATTTATACTCGTTCCATAAGTATTCACCATAGGTTGCGAAACCTTCGTTTAAAGTAGTATTCGACCATGACTCACACGTTACATAATCACCAAACCATTGATGAAAAAGTTCATGTGAAATAAATTCTTGATAATCTCCATCTAATAATTCACGTTCGTCTCGCTGTAAGAATTCGCCATGAATGGTCGCCGAAGTATTTTCCATGGCTCCACTTACGTAATCACGAACTACGATTTGACTGTATTTGTCCCATGGATACTCAACCCCCAATTTGCTGGAGAAAAAAGTCATCATCTCCGGCGTGTTACCAAAAATTCTACGAGCTACTTTTTCATATTCGGGTTCTACATAATAGCTAACCTCTTTTCCTTTCCATGTATCTTTTACAATCGCAAAATTCCCGATAGCCATCATGCACAAATAAGGAGAGTGGGGTAAGTTGTGTTTCCAAGTATCTGTTCGCGTTCCATCTACATTGATAGCACTATTCGCTAATATGCCATTGCTAACGGTTTTGAATTTATTATCCACAGTGATCTTGATCTCTTGCGTCATTTTCTGATTGGGTGCATCAATGGTTGGAAACCAAACAGAACTTGCTTGTGTTTCCCCTTGCGTCCAAATTTGCATGGGTTTGTTTTTTTCTTTTCCATCAGGATTTATAAAGTATAATCCTTTGTCACTGGTAATAGCTCTGCTTCCTCCAATATTCGACAACTCGTCTGGCTTAGCAATGTAATCAATATACAAAGTGATGGGCTCATCTTTAGTATAAGCACGCTCTAAAAAAACATGTAAACTATCGTTCGCATAGTCGTATTTCACAGGTAAAGTATCTTTTCCATTTATTTGCTTCACGTAATTTATTTGCATTCCACGTGCATTTAACCAAATATTTTTTTGTGGCAAAGCATGAGCTTTTATCGTCAGCGTTGATGTGCCCAATAAATATTTTTTACTCCAGTCAAATCGAACATCCAATTGCATGTGAATCAAATCGTGCAGCTTTGTAACAGACGCTCTGTAGTCCATATTCTCCGGGCTTACATTGATCTCTGGCAATTGTCGGATTTCGGTTGAAATTGGCTGCTTAGTCTTACAGGAAAAGAGGAATAGAGTTGGTATCAGCAGGGTGAATATATTTATGTTTCTCATAGCTCGCGATTATTCCCTCAAAAGTAATATTTAAATAACTATTATCCATAAGAGGTCTCTTGGTCGATGGAATAATTGAGTTTATCGGATGGGAAAGAAAAAAGCCCACCCAATATGGATGAGCTTTACTTTTTTTAAATTTTTTATTTCAATGTAAAAGAAATGGGAAGTTGGAATTGTACATTTACCGCTTGTCCGTTCTGTTTGCCCGGTTTCCACGTCGGCATTGTTTTGATTACCCGAATGGCTTCTTCTTCACATCCACCACCAATTCCACGGAGTAATTCTATGTTTTTGATTTCTCCTTTTTGATCCACAATAAAACTAATATTTACGATTCCTGAAATATTGTTCTCTCGAGCTGCGGATGGGTATTTAATGTTTTTACGAATAAATTTTAACATTTCATTTTCTCCACCTAGAAACATCGGCATTTCTTCCACCCAGATAAAAGTTTTGGTGTTGCCATTTCCTGTATTATCTTTTGTGTCTGGCATTGGATCTTTCCCCGGTACAGAATCTACATCATTGGTTTTGGTGGCCAAAGTGAGTTTTGATAGATCTTCTTGTGTAAACCCCTTGGAAATACTGTCAACATCTCTTACTAATAGATTTGTATATTGCTTACTTGAACTGGGTGGAGTAGGTGGTTGTACTTCAGTTTTTTCTGGGAGGGGAATAATTTCATCAGGCAAAATGACCTCGGTAATATCTAGAATGACATCCGGTTTTTCAAAGGGTAAAATTATTTTTTCGGGACTAAAGTGCCGGACAATGCTTGGGGTCAATACAAGTAGAGTTAATCCAATGAAACTTAAGAGTACGGCTTTGATTACCGTGCGATTGTAGTCGCGACGAATGATGTAGGCTCCATATGCCTGGTTTCTGTCTTGAAATACGAGGGCTAGTCTTTCGGTGGAGATGGGGTTATCCCAATTGTTGCTGAAGGTTTTCATAATATTATTTTGTTAGGATCTATGAGCTTAACGATGCAGATCGTCGGCATATTCCATACGATGGTCAGCACTTTGTCAGGTTTTGCCGATGGAATATTGAGCAAAAGAAGCGGTTGGCAAATGGATTAAGGACTTTTGTTTGAAATTTTGATAACCGCACTCTTTTTTTTCACCCCTAATTATTACTATTGTAATCTAAATCTAAAAGCTATGTTTATCGGACTCTTGCATTTCCACAGTTTGTTAAGATGGGTGCTTCTTATCTTATTGATAGTCGTTGTTATTAAAGCCATCAGAGGTCGCAATGGCGGTATTCAGTTTTCGAAGGGCGATAAAAAGCTTTCGCTGTTTACCATGATTTCGGCTCACTTGCAATTGATTTTAGGCGGTTTTTTATATGCTGTGAGTCCGACCGTCCAAAATGCTATTTCGAATATGGGAGCAGCAATGAAAGATGGAGTAGCACGATTTTGGGCTGTCGAGCATATTTTGATGATGATCATTGCCATCGCATTCTTAACGATCGGACATATTAAATGCAAAAAGGCTAAAGGGGATGAAGCTAAATTCAAAGCCCAAGCTTTGTATTTTACCTTAGGACTTATCTTAATCTTAGCATCTATCCCTTGGCCCTTCCGTGAAGTAGGTTTTGGGAGAGGGTGGTTTTAGTTTGTTGAAGATTTAATTTACTAGAATCTACAATGGAACCTGCCTATGATTCGGTAGGCAAGCACTGATTTTTTAAGATGGTAATGATTTTTATGATTAATTTCGAAAGAATACAGAATTGGTCTCAAATTCATTCGCATAAAAGATGGAAGTTTTCGTTGCTATCGCTGCTGAATCGTAGCGACCGTTGCGCCTGCCTGCAGCAGGCAGGTTTAAGATGAATTCTATTTTTTTCTGAAGTTTATTTTTCAATATTGATTCAAGTAGTGTTTTTGTATTGATTTAAAATGGTATTATCAGTTCTCAGTGTTTCTCAGTGTTTCTCCGTGCCACCTCTGTGCCTCCGTGGTTAAAAATGGATTTCTATGAGGTCTGGATTTTATTTTCTAGTATAAATCCCTTCTATTTTCTATGTAGTTGAATTTTATTCATTATTTCTTCTTTTAATCCAGAATTATGAATCCAATCAATTTCCTTAACTTCGCACATCAATTCACCTTTATTTATCTCTAGTAAAATAATTCATTGCCACATACTCCACACGATTTAACCATAGCGCCTGAGCGTATTATCCTCATCGGACTTTCAACTCGCGATAACGACATGGATCGCGTCACCGAATACCTCGATGAACTCGAATTTTTAGCCGAGACTGCCGGCGGATTTACTGTAAAACGCTTCACGCAAAAACTCGATCGTCCCGATATCCGAACATTTGTTGGAAAAGGAAAGATGGAAGAGATCATTGCGTTTATTAAAGCTAACGATATTCAAATTGCGATCTTTGACGATGAACTTTCGCCATCACAGCTACGCAATATTGAAAAAATAATTGGATGTCGAGTGTTAGATCGTACAAATCTCATTCTCGATATTTTCGCAAAACGAGCTCGCTCTGCACAAGCAAAGGTGCAAGTGGAGTTGGCGCAGTATCGTTATCTCCTTCCCCGACTCACTCGTATGTGGACTCACTTAGAGAAGCAGGCAGGAGGCATCGGAGCACGTGGTCCTGGTGAATCGGAAATTGAAACCGACCGTCGTGTGATTCGCGAAAAGCTTACACGCTTGCGTGAAAAGCTTTCTGAAATTGAAAAGCAAAGTGTAACACAACGTAAACGCAGAGCGGATGTAGTGCGTGTGGCATTGGTAGGTTATACCAACGTTGGAAAAAGCACGCTGATGAACTTACTCGCCAAGAGTGATGTGTTCGCCGAGAATAAATTATTTGCTACGTTGGATACCACAGTGCGAAAAGTTGTCATCGATCGCATTCCGTTTTTGTTATCCGATACCGTTGGATTCATCCGCAAACTTCCTCACGATTTAATTGAATCGTTTAAATCTACTTTGGATGAAGTACGTGAAGCGGATATCTTAGTGCATGTAGTCGATATCTCACATCCTAATTTTGAAGATCATATTCATGTAGTGAATGAAACTTTGGCTGATTTAAAAGCAATTGACAAACCCATTCTTTTAGTTTTCAATAAAATTGATGCTTACACTTTCATCAAAAAAGACGAAGACGATTTACTCGAAGCCGGTCCCGAAAATCGCAGCCTCGACGATCTCAAAAAATCGTACATGGCTCGTGGTACGCATCCTGTTATTTTTATCTCTGCCATGAAAAAGCAAAACATCGACGAACTCCGAGCTGCCATGATGGGCTTAGTAAAACAAACTCACTTCATCCGCTACCCGCACAACCAACTCGAAGCCGATATTGATTTTCAAGAGGAAGAAATTCCTGAGTGATATTCAAGTTTATTTGCCGTTTAGTTTATAGTGAATATCCTTCGTTATAAACATAAATTTTTCAAGTGAAAAAAATGGCATCCATATAATATCTATCTTTTACCACGGAGGCACGGAGAAGGCACAGAGAAACACGGAGGTATTCCAATAAATTAATAATTTTTAGTCTTCCTAAAAAAATTCTCCTGCTATCTGAAATTAGTAGTTTGAAGCTTTTCAAAATAAACATAAATTTTTTCGAGTGAAAAAAATTGAAGTCATTATATTATCTATCTTTTTACCACGGAGGCACGGAGGAGGCATAGAGAAACACGGAGGTATTCCGATAAATTAATAATTTTAAGACTTAATAAAATTCTCTAGAGTCCAGAATCTAAAATTGGACACGAGGTACAATTATTTTAATAGCCTAGATGTTTTCCAATCCTTCAACTCACCAATTTGCCATCGCGAAGCCTCGCGAAACCAATTTGCCAATTCGTATGTAAACGCTTATAGTCGACTATAAACGTTTATCTCCCGAGTAATTAGTTCATCCTTCCCTATCCTTGCATCATGTGGACAGGAATAAAAATAATTATTGAAGATCTTCTCAATTTCTTCTATCCAAATTTATGTGCAGCTTGTAGCGAACATCTAGTAAAGGGCGAAGATGGAATTTGTTTAGGGTGTATGGTGACGATGCCGGTGACTTCTTTCGAGAAGGACGCTAGTAATCCTGTCATCAAGCAATTTTGGGGCAAGGTGCCCATAAGCGCAGCCACAGCTTATTGTCATTTCAGTAAAGGTGGACGCATCCAACGAATGATCCATCAACTTAAATATGAAGGGCGGTCGGATGTGGGCGTAAAGCTAGGGCAACTTTGTGCCTATCGATTACTAAAATCTCCGCATTATGCCAACCATGATCTTGTGATTCCGATACCCTTGCATCCGCATAAATTACGTTTTCGGGGATACAATCAAGCCGCCAGTTTTGGGAAAGGATTGGCGGAAGTGATGGGAATTCAGCAAATGGCCGATGCACTTTATCGTAAAAGAAATACCGTCAGCCAAACCAGCAAACACCGACTCGAACGCGCCGCCAATGTGTCGAATGTGTTTGAAGCCTTGGATGAGAACATCTTAAAAGGAAAGAAAATACTATTAGTAGATGATGTAATTACCACAGGATCAACATTAATAGCTGCAGCTGAAGCCCTTTTAAAAATTCCAGGCGTGCAGGTGAGTATTGTGACCATTGCCTTTGCTCGCCTCTAGAGAGCGACTATCTTTGTGCCCGATGGCCGAAGCATTGGAAATAGCCCCAAAAGGAGCAAGTAAAAAGGAGCGTTATGAAATGCTCTTGCCCCAGTTGAAGTACTTGGTGGAGGATGAAGATGATTTGATCGCCAATTGCGCTAACATCATGGCGGCATTGAAAGAAGCGTTTGGCTTTTTCTGGGTCGGTGTTTATTTCGTTAAGGCGGAGGAGTTAGTCCTCGGTCCGTTTCAAGGCCCTTTGGCTTGCACTCGCATCGGCTACGGAAAAGGGGTGTGCGGATTAGCTTGGAAAGAAGCCCGCGTTATTTTAGTTCCTGATGTTGATCAATTCCCCGGACATATTGCTTGCAGTTCCTTGTCAAAATCAGAAATCGTATTACCCATCCTATACAAAGATCGCGTAGTGATGATTTTGGATGTGGACAGTGATCAGCTCAATGATTTTGATGAAGTGGATGCACAGTATTTGCAATCGCTTGCATCATTAATGAGTGAAATATTCGCTAAATCAATTCCCGTTGAAAAAAGTAATTTATAGTCTCCTCGTTTTATTCTTGGCATCTTGTGCGAATAGAGTCACACCAACAGGTGGTGATAAAGACGTGGAAGCACCTAAATTATTAGAATCAATTCCCGAGAACAAGAGTACGCAATTTGCTAGCAAGGAAATTCATTTGCATTTCGATGAGTTCATCACCTTAAACGATTTGCAAGGACAATTCTTAGTGAGTCCGCTCATGAGTAAAATGCCCGAAGTGAAAGCAAACAAGCGCGAAGTCATCATCACCTTGCCAGATGATTTAACTCCCAACTCAACGTACACTTTAAATTTTGGTAAATCAATTGTAGATGTGCACGAAGCAAATCCACTGGAGAATTTCCAGTATGTTTTTTCTACGGGTGATTATTTAGATTCATTAAAAGTGGAAGGAAAAGTGGTAGATGCATCCACCGTAGTTGGATTAAAAAGTATAACGGTATTGGTGTACCGTAAATCGAAGGACACTTACCAAGACAGCATCGTTTTTAGAAAACGCCCCGATTATTTCGCAAAGACGAATGAAACTGGCGAATTCAAAATTGAGAATATGGCTGCAGGTTCATACCAACTTTTTGCGGTAGATGATAAAAATAGCAATTACGTATGTGATAGTAGCGGAGAGGAAACATTAGCCTTTATGGATTCTAGCATTGTGTTACCTGGAGATGCTCATCCTGAATTACGCCTTTCTAACTTAGAACCTGCATCACCACGTTTCTTAAAAGCGCTCCGACTCGATCGTTACTCGGCCATGATTTCTTTCAATAAAAGAATTGATTCTTTAGTATTAAAAACTTTAGACAATAAATCTTGGAAAGGAACAAAGTATTCCACTGCCAACCGCGATACTTTTTATTTTTACTCTCCAGATACCATTTCCGATTCCTTATCCTTGTTAATGTACGAGGGTGATAAAATTATTGATACACTTGTGCAAACTTTAGCACCTCCCGTAGGAGTGAAAGGTTCAATATCCCGACTTCGAATAAATCCTCGACACTCTCCCGCTTCCTTTGGTCCCTCTTCTCCATTTATACTGAATGCCAATCACCCCTTGCAACTGAAATTAGATTCAGCCGAAGTCGTGGAAGACAGTTCAAAAGCGATTCGTTTACCCTTAGAAATGATAGATGCGTTGACAGGATATTTTAAAATTGATTTCCCTTGGCAAAACGGGAAAAAATATAAAGTCACCATTTTACCGGAAGCCATAAAAGACATTTATGCCCTCACTAACGATACAGTCAAACTAGAATTTTAGTTCCTACCGAAGAAAATACAGCGATGCTAAGCATCAAAACGCAAAACTTAAATTCGGATAAAAATTATTTACTTCAAATCCTCACCGAAAAATTCGAGCTCCTCCGAGAACTTGAAATCAGCCACGACTCTTCCTACACTTTTTCCTACCTCAATCCAAGTCCTATCAAGCTCCGCCTCGTAGAAGACACTAACCGCGATCATCGCTATACCTATTCGCATTACGCCCAAAAGCGCCAACCCGAAAAAGTCTTCATTTATCCCGAAACCATCACACTGAGAGCCAACTGGGAACTAGAGGTCGTGTTCATCTTACCGAAGTAGATTTCGTTACATCTAATTTTCGGCCCGCATCAGCATTACGTGTATTGCAAATTGGCAAATTGGTGTATTGGTGAATTGCTGCGCTTTGTTTTCGTGATCGCGTCCATTTTTTCGAATTTTCGCATTTTCGTGCCTGCCTACCGAAGCTTGCGCCACCGCTTTAGTTTTAGCGCACGCGGTTAGCATAGGTAGGTTCATTCGCATTTCGCGTCAAGAGATTTTAGTAAATTCGTAAATTCGCGTATTCGTATCGCGAAGCCTCGCGACGTACTTTCGTATCGATTCGTTCCCTATAGTTATCGGGATCGCCTTCATTTTTTTCGCATTTTCGTGTTCATTCGCATTTCGCGTCAAGAGATTTTAGTAAATTCGTAAATTCGCGTATTCGTATCGCGAAGCCTCGCGACGTACTTTCGTATCGATTCGCTCCCAATAGCTATCGGGATCTCGTTCATTTTTTCGCATTTTCGCATTTTCGTGTTCATTCGCATTTCGCGTCTGTACGATTTCGTTTATATTTGTATTACTATTATGAACTCAAAAATCAATTCCTCAAAAGCCCCGAACCTGTCGGCCTTTACCCTCATGCACGCCGTGTTGGCGATTTATTATTCTTATCGGGTGTAGGACCGCGAGAACGTGGCACCAAAATTATTCCAGGTGTAGAACAAGATGCAACTGGAAAAGTAATTTCTTACGATATCGAAGCGCAATGCCATTCTGTTTTTAGAAACATCAAATACATTTTAGAAGATGCAGGCAGTAGCTGGGATAAAATTATTGACGTCACTGTTTTTTTAACGAATATGAAAGACGACTTCGCGACTTACAATCGAATCTATGCAGAATATTTTAAAGATAACCAACCTTGCCGTACCACGGTTGAGATTAATTGCTTGCCTACGCCGATTGGGATAGAGTTGAAGGTGATTGCAACAGTTTAGTCTTGTCTATTGAAATTTTAGGCACATAATATTTATACTTAAACGCGGGGGGCGCAGCGGTTACGCAGCGATCACTCCTTTTGACAAGTTCAGTCTAAAGTAAACAAATCAGTGAAAATCCGTTTTATCCGTGTCATCCGCGTTCCTTTTTTTAAAGCTATTAATCAAACCACACATAAAGTTTTTCCAACGAAATTTCATTTTTCGAAACGGCAGAAATATCTTGTTCCACCTTCCCTTCTTTCATAAAAAGTATCCTATTCCCGAATTGAATACAATCTTTTAAGCGATGTGTTACCAATAAAGCGCAAATCTTTTTTTCTTGAATGATGTTTTTTGCGAGTTCCATGATGAGCTCTGAGGAGCGAGGATCTAAAGCAGAGGTAGGTTCGTCCATCAGCAATATTTTGCAATTGTCCATGGTACTCATTAGAAGCGTGAGCGCCTGTCGTTGACCGCCACTGAGTTGTCCCATGGGTGTGTCGAGTTTGTTTTCTAATCCCATCCCTATGCGTTGAATACTATCGGATACGCCTTGCCGAAATGTGGCGTTGATGCCAATTTGTAATTTTTGAAGAGGTGCGTAATGCAGCCAATCGAAAATTTTCAAGTATACTTAAGTCTGGCGCCGTGCCCATCAGTGGATTTTGAAAGAGGCGAGCGATGTATTTGCTTCGTTGATGCTCCTGTAAGTTGTTTACTGAAACTCCATCAAAAAGTATAGTTCCTGCATCGGGCGGATAGGTTCCCGCCAACAAGTTTAATAATGTTGATTTTCCCGATCCATTCGCACCGACTACCACCACAAAATCTTCCGACGCTATTTGTAATTGCAAATCCTGAATGGCTTTAACTTCCATCGCTTCTCCCGAATGAAAAGTTTTATGGATATGTTGCAACTGAATCATATCACTTTTCTCTTTTTACATTGCCGATGGCGATGATGAATAATACAATGAGGAAGTGATGAGTCGGAGGTAGTTGGGATCAACACCTGCCGATAGTGCTCCGGCAATGGCTAATCGAAAAAGGATGCATCCCATTGCAACTGCACTTAAATGAAGGTAAATATTTCGTTTTATTATTTTGCCAAAAACCGCTTCGCCCATCATCACCGCACCTAATCCCGAAATCACAATTCCAATGCCCATGTTGATATCAGCAAAACCTTGGTATTGTGTGATGAGTGATCCACTCAAAGCTGTGAGCGCATTGGCAATGGAAAGTCCGATTACTTTCATACTCGATACGTTTACGCCCATCGCTCGTACCATGGCTTCGTTGTTTCCAGTTGCCCGCATGGCAATTCCGAAATCGCTTTTTAAGAGATAGCGGAGAAGTATGGTGATAAAGAACAAAAATGCAAGTAAAGCAAATATAGATTTCGATAATGCCGAACCAAATGGAATTAATGTAAAGAAGGAAGGAGTATCGATCAACGGTAAATTGGGTCGACCAAGTAAAATTAAGTTGATAGAGTACAATGCAGTCATGACTAAAATTCCAGCCAACAGCGCATTTACTTTGAGATGTGTGTGGATGAGCCCACTGCACATTCCTGCAAGAGCACCCGCCACCGCCGCAATACTCATAGCATAAAGTGGATGCATGCCCGAAGTAATGCAAATAGCAGTAACTACTCCGCCTAATGCATAACTTCCATCGGTAGTGATATCTGGAATGTTAAAGATACGTAGCGAAACATAAATCCCATAGCCTAATCCCGCAAAAGCAAGTCCTTGTAAAATGGCCGTGAGAAGGAAGGCTGCATTCATCTTGCTAAAATAGTATTTATACTTTAATTGTTATTAGAAATGATAGTTATACCCCATCGCTTTGGTCGAGAACGGAAACCCATAGGGCGACAATTCATTGGTAAATCCATGAATTGTAGGGATTAATACTGACTTTGATTTTGAAAAGATTCTTGTCTTCGTTTTAGCAACATTATCTAATACCAATTATATTTAATAGGTCGTCCATTAAATTATACACAAAAGGGAGCATATTTCGAGCAATAAATATTAATAATATTAAGTTTCGTTCGGTACAGTGCGGAGGTCGTCCATCCCGATGCTTCGGACGAACCGATTTTGCTGTACAGATGAAGAAAAGAGATAGCACAAAGAATTTTCAGTTGTTGCAAAGATTGTAGAAAGCAGAAACTGCAAAAATGGGTTGGTGTTGGGTGGCGTGCTTTTTGGGTTCCCCCCGGCGGCGGGTTACTTTCTTTTCACGTAAAAGAAAGTAACAAGTAAAATGAGATTGAAATCTTAATTAAAACTAGAATTTATATTTAAAATAGGGCTGCCAACTTTTTGGGCTTTATTTTTTGTAGGATAAACTTATGGGGTGATTAATGTGAATGAACTGTCAGGAATTATTTTGAATTGCTTGGCAACTTGTTCGTTCATCACTTTTTTCGATTGTTTACAAGTTGAGGCTGTAAATTTTTTGTGGATTTTTCTTTTAAGAACTTCGCTGCCTCCATCCCCGATTGATATCCCCACTGATACATGTCGGCACCAAAGCTCGCCAAAGCTCCCCGACTCACTAATCCGGCTTCGCTGGTGATGATGGGAATGTTTTTATCGTGGCACGATTTCACAATGGTTTCGAAGGATGAAAAAATAACATTGTCGGGCAAGGCGAAGAAGACATCAATGTTTTTGGAAAGTAAGGATTCGGTGATGAGTTGTGTCTCGGATGAATTGGTAACGGGAATAGTTTCTAATGTAATTCCCATTTTTTCGCAACTTGCTTTTAATCGATTCAAAGCATCTATACTTTGTGATTCGGAAGCACTGTAAATGGTTCCCACTTTTTTAGCAGATGGAAATAATTGTTGAATTAAAGCAGCAGATGTATCAATATAATCTAAGGTTTCATACACGCCGAATAAGTTAGGTGGATTTTCTCCTGCTTTAGTGGTTAGACCCGCTATATCAGGTCGAGGGGCTACCATCATAAAAATTGGAATTTCTTTAGTGCGTTGAACGGTGTTTATCGTAGATAAAGTAGTGTTGGTAGCAATGAAATCGGGCTGTTGTGAAATGATATAATCCACCGTTTGCAATAATACCGCTTGATCACCTTGTGCGTTTCGGTAAATTATTTTTAGCGTGCCTCGGTCTTCACTGAATCCCGATGCGCTGAGTGCATCGTAAAATCCGTTGCGGGCTTGTGCTAGGGTAGCATCTTCTACATAGTCAATGAAACCAATGATAGGAATGTTTTTGTTTTGGTTGGATTGACAAGATGAAATAATAAAAGGAATGGTGAGTAAAATTATAAACAGTATTGATTTTCGATTCAATCTTTTCATTTTATGTTTTCTATGGAATAAAGATACCCAAAACACGTTAAGTTCATTTTTTGGATGAAATTTTATTGGAAGATTATTTCATCTCCCCCAAATAAATTTATTCCGAGATGACTTTGGTTACTTTCTTCGACTCAACGAGTTCGATTATTTTCCCCATTACTGCTGAATAAAAAGGTTCTTTCATCTCTTGTAACAGTAGAGCGAAAGTCAAGGCTTCATTTTTCTTTTTTGACTTACTTAATTTAGCACTGAAATATTTATCAAAGATCTCCCAAGGGTGTTCGCCTTTATTTTTGCGATACGATTTGGCTCTGTCGAAATTGCTAGCCGCTTGATTTAATTCATTGAATATGTAATGTTGCAAACCTTTCCATTCTAATAGTAAAACGGAAATTTCATGTCGATGTCGACCCATGTCTTCTGCCAACTGTTGCAATTGCAAGAATCGTTCGGTGGGAATAGATTCACCCTGTAACACCTTTAACGTAAAAATTAAGGTTCGGTATTCACTCAATCGAATCCAGTTGTTGCGAGACGACAAGCTTCGGGTGCTGGCTTTGTAAATAAGATGTTCTGCTTCATTAAGACATTTGATTGCCACATCAAATTGGCTTGCATCGGTTTCTATGATGCAACGAATAAATCGAAATCCAGGACGTTCATCATGTAATTCTTGATGTTTAGCCTCCAGTTCTGCTGAATCGAGCCATGCTAAACGTTGTTCTTTGCTCGAAGAAACACTGTATTGTGCCAGCACCGTAAATATTTTTCGCTTTGCTTCAGGAAGAAAGAGAAGAATTTCTTGATGAGATGATTGAAGGTAGTCGAGATAAGTAGCTAAATAACGGTATGGCGATGCCGTTAGTAAACTAGCACGAATAATTTTTAAAAGGAGATGGTATTTATTAAGTGTGGAGGAAGTCAAGGTAAGTAATACTCCCAATTCTTCATATACTTTTACAACTTGCTCTTCTTGTTGTTGTCCCTTGTCGGCCGATTGTTCTAGGCGAATTAATTCAAATCCTAATCGCACTTCTCGCTGACGTTGACGTTGTCGCTCTACTAATGTATCGTACTTCTCAATAAATTTTTCGATTCCGTCACCTTGATGTACTACTTCTAAAAAATGGGTTTGTTGTCGGTACAAGCACAAAAGAATTTCTTCAGATTCGGCTTGCTCGCATTTATTTTCAAAAGTTTCTAATTCACTCGTGAGGGAAAGTGCGGGATGAATTTGTATGGCTTGTCCAAGTTCAATATATTCTTTGAAGAGGGGTGTGAAATTCGATTTTTCTGCAATAAATTGTTTGTATTCGTTGCTCGAAATAAGCTGTCCAATTTCCTTATCAATCTCCGAAAGAGAGGCTCTAAAGTCAGCTGCTTTTAGTCTTTTAAACCGTCCTTTCGACATCGCAAAAGGATCAAATCCCGTGGAGGTTCGGTACATATCGAGCAACGATTCTATGATTTCATAGCGCTCTGGACTTGCTCCTTCCCCCAGTTTTTGAACCACAAAATCAAGAATTGTCTTTTCTTTCGGAAGTCGAAATAGCTGAAATGAAGCGTCTTGAGGGTTTCTTGGCTCGAGTGAGTTCATGATGGTCAGATAATTCTCTCCCCTTGATTTTTTTGTTGGGAGGATTCCCTTACGCTTATAAAACTATTACCTTCGTTGCCCTGCCCTCAACTCCCTATGAAAAAATACTAACATTGTTATGCACGTTGTTTTTTGGCTTTCCATCGCTCTTCGCGCAATCTACTCAACCCGTCATCGGGCTCGCTGATGAACGTGAATTGGTTTATGCTTTCAAGCATGCCAACATCGTCATCGAGCCTGGAAATATTTTGAAAGATGCGACACTACTTATTCAAAAAGGCAAAGTTATTGGTGTTGGAAATGCCATCGCTATTCCATCATATGCGGTCGTTTATGATTTGCAAGGTCAATATATTTATCCTTCTTTCGTCGATGCTTACACCGACTACGATCAGGCAGATACGAAAATTGCAACTCCAGTAAATCGTCGTGACCGCCGTCCGCAAGCGGAGTCGGCAACAGCGGGTGCTACGAGTTGGAATCAGGCCATACATCCTGAGTTTGATGCCTTTGTTGCTTTCGTTGCGAATGCGAAGGAAGCACAAGAGTTTAGAAAACTCGGTTTTGGTATTGGCTTGTCTTTGCAGAAAGATGGAATTGCAAGAGGGACAGGTGCTGTTGTGTTGATGGGCGATGGTGACATCCATAAACTCATCATAAAAGACAAAGCTGCGAATGCTTTTTCATTTAGCAAAGGTACTTCTACACAAGATTATCCTTCTTCTTTGATGGGAAGTATAGCGTTACTTCGACAAACGTATTTAGATGCACAATGGTATAAGAATGCGAAAGAAAAAGATTTTGATCTTTCCTTAGCAGCGTGGAATGATAATTTAAATTTGTTGCAAGTTTTTGAAGTGAATGATTATCGATCGGCTTTACGGGCAAATATCATTGCAAAAGAATTTGGTCAGCAATATACCATTCGTGGCGGTGGCGATGAATACAAACGGATTGATGAAATAGCGAATTGTAAATCAACTTTTATTGTTCCCTTAAATTTCCCCAAAGCCTATGATATCTCTAATCCTTTTGATGCATTGAATATTAATTTGGACGATATGCGTCATTGGGAAATGGCACCTGCCAATGCTGGAGTATTGGAAAAGTCCAAAGTAAATTTTGTTTTAACAACAGATGGATTAAAGGACAAAAAAGAATTTTCATCGGCATTGCAAAAAGCAGTGAAGTGTGGTTTGTCAAAAGAGCAAGCATTGAAGGCATTGACAACCATTCCTGCGAAATTATTAGGAGTAGAAAATCAAGTAGGCTCCTTGAAGAACGGAATGCTCGCCAACTTTTTCATCTGCACGAAAGATTATTTTGAAAGAGAAAATGTTATCGTTGAACACTGGATTTCGGGAGAACGTTACATCATTAAAAATTCGGATAGCATCGAGGTAAGGAATAAATATAAATTGTCATTGGATACTTTGCATGGATGGAATTTGTCGGCGAGCGGTGATGCCTTTACACCTGAATGGACTTTGCACCACGATACCATCAAAGTAAAAGTGGAGGCTTCCTCTTTTAACTCGCAATGGACATTTCGTTTTGAAACGAAAAAAGGAATTGGAGCTTATCGATTAAATGGAAGTTTCAATGCAAATGGGACGCGCATCAGCGGACAAGCACAAAATCCAGATGGGAAGTGGATGACTTGGTCGGCGGAGAAGATGGGTCCAACCGAAGCAAAGAAAGATACTACGAAGAAAGATTCTGCTTATGTCATGCCACAAATTTGGCTTCCCAATATGGCCTACGGATGGAAAAGCAAGTCGGAGATCCCATCTGCAGGAAGCGTATGGATAAAAAATGTAACGGTATGGACATGCGAAGATCAAGGCATCTTGCAAAATGCTGAAGTAATTTTAAAAGACGGAAAAATTATTGCCGTTGGAAAAATTAGTGATGCCGATAAAAATAAATATAATGGAAGCGAAATAATTGATGGCACTGGTATGCATCTCACACCTGGAATTATCGATGAACATTCTCATATCGCCATCAACGAGGGTGTGAATGAAGGGACGCAAAGTATCACCTCGGAAGTGCGAATTGGTGATGTGATCAATCCTGAAGATATTAATATTTATAGACAGTTAGCAGGTGGAGTGACCACCTCCCATTTATTACATGGAAGTGCCAATGCCATTGGCGGTCAAACTATCTTAATAAAATTACGTTGGGGCAGAACGGCGGAAGAAATGAAATTCAAAGGCGCTGATGGATTCATCAAATTTGCTTTAGGTGAAAATGTAAAGCAATCGAATTGGGGCGATAATAACGTTACCCGCTATCCGCAAACACGAATGGGCGTGGAGCAAATTTATATAGATGCATTTACCAGAGCTAAAGAATACGATAACAGTTGGAAGAAATTTAATCTGAGCAAATCAAAAGGTATCGCACCACGTCGGGATTTGGAGTTGGAAGCACTAGCTGAAATATTATATAAGAAAAGATTCATCACTTGTCATAGTTATCAGCAAGGAGAAATTAATATGTTGATGCATGTTGCTGATTCATTTCAATTTCGAGTAAATACGTTCACACATATTTTGGAGGGATATAAAGTAGCCGATAAAATGAAAGCGCATGGAGTAGGAGCATCTACATTTTCTGATTGGTGGGCATATAAATACGAAGTGATCGACGCAATTCCGTATAATGGTGCGATCATGCACAATATTGGATTAGTAACAGGATTTAATAGCGACGATGCAGAGATGGCCCGACGATTAAATCAGGAAGCAGCAAAAGCTTGCAAGTATGGAAACATATCGGAGGAAGAAGCACTGAAATTTGTTACGTTAAATCCTGCAAAATTATTACATGTAAGTGATCAAGTAGGAAGTATTAAAATCGGAAAGGACGCTGATATAGTATTGTGGAGTGGTCCGCCATTATCCGTGTATTCAAAGCCAGTCAAAACATTTGTAGATGGAATTTGTTATTTTGATTTGAATCGCGACGAACAACTTCGCAACGATATTCAATTGGAGCGACAACGCATCATTAAAAAAATGCAAGATGAAAAAGCGGCAGGTGGACCTATTCAAAAAGGTGGAAGTACGCCGCACGAAGAGTACCATTGTAACGATATGGAAAACGCACCTCATTAATTCGACAGACCATGAAAAAGATATTCATAATCCTATTGTTGATTTCTCAAGCGGTGATGGCTCAACGTCCAACACCAGCGATTGTAAATAAGCAACGCATATTATTATTAGGTGCAACAGCGCATATTGGAAATGGTCAAGTTATTCCCATGAGTGCAATTGGAATTACGGGAGGGAAACTAAGTTTCGTGATGGATGCCAAGGGTTATAAACCTGATCCAAAAGCCTTCGATACTATTATCTACGTTCATGACAAACACGCTTATCCCGGTTTCATCGCCTTAAATTCAATTTTAGGATTAAGCGATCTAGAAGCAGTACGTGCTACTAATGATTACCGAGAAAGTGGAAGTATCAATCCAAGTGCGCGAACACTGATTGCATACAATTCCGATTCTAGAGTGATTCCTACAGTATGTGACAATGGTATATTGATGGCGCAAGTGTCACAACAAGGCGGATTACTTTCAGGAAGTTCATCGGTAGTGCAATTGGATGCATGGAATTGGGAAGATGCGACTGTCAAAGCCGATGATGGTATTTGGGTGAATTGGCCATCGATGCGTCAACAGCGATTGGCTACACCAGATGCGGAAGCGGAGCAAAAAGCAAAGAATGAAAAAGCGATGCAAAGTTTGTACAAACAATTCGACGATGCGGCGGGGTATGCTAAATCAAATCCATCTGTAAAAAATAGAAGCTTAGAAGCCATGAAAGGATTATTTGATGGCAGCATGAATTTATATGTGCGATGTGAATTTGCAAGAGAAATTATTGAAGCCATCAACTTTGGCGATAAATACAAATTAAAAGTAGTGATTGTAGGAGGTAACGATAGTTGGAGAGTGGTAGATCTTTTGAAAGAGAAAAATATTCCTGTTATTATAACACGCACCCATGCACTTCCTTATCGTGAGGATGATGATGTTGATATGTCTTATAAGCTGCCTGCGATTTTATTTAAAGCAGGAATAAAAGTTAGTATCACCGATGAAGGATTTTGGCAACAACGCAATTTAGGGTTTCAAGCGGGAATAGTTGCAGGCTATGGTTTAACAAAAGAAGAAGCCTTGCAATGCATCACCTTATCATCTGCACAAATCTTAGGCATCGACAAAACTTGCGGGTCCTTAGAAGATGAAAAAGACGCTACTTTATTTATTTCATCGGGAGATGCATTAGACATGACGGGAAATAAAGTGGAAATAGCGTTTATACAAGGTAGAATGATTGATTTGGATAATTACCAAAAAGAGTTGTATCGTCGATACAAAGAAAAGTACTCAACCAAATGATGTAATTATAAGAAAGGGTAGAAAGTTTCCTACCCTTTTTTTGTTTTATTATTTAATAATTGAATTTTGCACTTCCTGTTTTACTATCAATAAAATCAATTTGAGTTCTAACTCAAATTTTCTAGAAGCTTGCAGCCAGAAGCTTTAGCTTTTGCGAGACAAGATATCCTCACCTCAATAAACCCATTTCGAACAAATCACTTCGTTGGTTTCAAATATTCTTGCAAAGAAGCAACATATTCCTCAAATGCTTTTCTTCCATTTTAAGTAACAGAGCAAGTTGTTAATGGATAATTTTCTTTGAAACTTTTCTTTACTTGAATATATTCTGCTTCTGCCAATTTATTAATCTGCACACTCAAATTCCCTGCTGTCGCACCTGTTTTCTCGCGGATATAAGTAAAGTCCGCTTCCTTCACATTCATCAGCAATGACATTACCGACAAGCGCAACTGTTGATGCAATAAAGGATTGAGTTCATTAAACATAACTTTCCTTAGATGAATTCGGATTTAATTTAACGGCCTTGTTATATTTATTTCTTAAGATATATCCAGGAATTATATAACCTAAAAGTACTGCTGTTCCTAATAACACCAATTGCAATTCAAATTCTACAAAGAAGGCTGCAATGGCCAACACCCAATTGATGATACCACCTATTCTTAGCGGACGAAAATTAATCACACCACCACTTATGTAAAGCCAGAATCCATAAACCATCATGATTAACGGGTAGGTACTGAGTCCGAGCTTTGGCATAAATCCTAAAACAATAAATAGGGATACAAGGAACGCAATCAACACATGTTTCATAAACTCATCAATATGGGTTTTTACTTTTTGCGATTTGCCTTCGCGCAGTCCTTTGATGAAACTAATCACACCGCCGATTGGCATCAGCATCCAAGCAAGGTAAGGTTTTTCATAGCCTACTCCCATCAAAGTGTAATGAAGAATGCAAGCAGCAAATACAAGCCAACCCCAGAGTAGAAACCAAGATCCATTATCGCGTAAATCTTGTTTAGTGGACTCAATCATTGAACGGATAATGCGTAAACTTTCTTCGTTACTCATTATTGATTTTTCGTTTTCCATGATAATGTTTTTTAATTGTTGTTTCGAGGCTTCACGATTAAGCTAGTAATTATAATTATTTTTTACTGTCAATTTCAGCCAATAATTTCAGAGCGCGATCTTTTCCCCAAGTTGGCCATGCTGGATCTTCGTGTTTATCGTTTTCGAATTTCTTTAAAGCAATTTCTAAGTTTGCTTTTGCAACTTTCAATCCACCACCTGCTTCTTCTGGCATATGCATATACGATTCGCCTAACACTAAATATACACGCGGATTTTCTGCATTCAATTTTTTAGCTTCTGCATAACCTTTCATTACATCAGGTCCTAAAGTCGCACCAAGTGTTGGATTCATGCCAATACGCATACCGTTAATCATAGCTCTCAGTAAAACAATTTCTGATTCATTTGGTTGAATGGAATTGGCAGTTTTAATATACTCTTCTGCCTTGTTTAACATCTTCCTTGCTTCTGAAGTATCTTTTTTCTCACTAGAAAGTACTGCATTTTGAAAGGCGGCATGGTATTGCGAAATCCAATCGGATTTTGAGGAGGTAGCAACAGTTTCTATACCTTTTAATAAGGTAGCCTTCGATTCAGGAGTACTTGCAGAATCCATGAAACTGATATAACGCAATAAAAATCGACGTGTTTTTCTGTAGGTACATTGCCGTCCTTTTGAGCAAAGACACTCTGGTAGGAGCCTGCGATTAACAAGGCTGTAAGGATTGAATAGATTAGATTTTTCATTATTGTTTATTTGTATGTTGCAAATGTAAAGTAGTTTATATCATAAACCAATTTATGAATACTAATTAATTCATATTTGTTTGATAATCAACTATAAAAAATTCAAGAAGGAATTGAAAAAATTAAAAAGAAGACACAAAAAGTCCAGTTAACCATCAAAAGTTCAATAAGAACCTACAGCTGAGGGAACTAATTTACCATTCCAAAAGTTTTAAAGAAACAAATTTGCCATCCCATCAATAGCAAAGCCTTGGGAAACAAATTCATTAATAAACCCCCAGTCGTACTCAACTCCACAACGATTGCTGAGCGCAGCCATTTGCCAATTTACCAACTTACCAACTTACCAACTTGCAATTTACTTCGCGAACACTTCGTCCACCCAACCTTTACCCCAATTATCCATTTCATCTTGGCTCCATAACTCAGGATAGAAAATTCTTTTTGAAAACGGGGAGGTAAATATTTCTGCCAGTTCGTTCCGCCTGTAGCGGCTATGTCGGCAGGATTTGCTTGTAGATATTTTGCAGCGGATCTAAAATGAACCAAAGGCCAATTAATATTTACATTCACATCCAATTGCTTCATTGCAATTCGCAAATCGTCGCGATCTTGATCCGCTTGTGGTAACGATTTAAATATAGCCCACATGTTTGTGATCTGTAATCGTTGTGCAGTTTCAATGAGTTGCTTCGAATATTTTTCTTCAAATTGTCGAAGTGTTAAGGTTTTCTTTCCTGTCGACAATTCAGTTGCTCCTGCTTTCCAATATATATGTTCAAACATTTCTTCAAGTGAAGCATCCTTTTTTTCAAAAGACTCACGCACATCTTTATCGACGAGACGAATAAAATCCGTTGCATAAATTTCGATGGTTCGATACTGCGCACTTTGAAATCCGCTCGCCGGCAATAAACTCATTCTGAATTTTTGAAATTGCTCGCGTTCCATGCCATCGCCCATGATATCAAATGAACTGGTGAGTACAGCGAAATATCGATTCACGCGCTGAAGTCGAGCCGCCATAAACGCAGCATCCGGACCTTTATCTACGATTTGTTGTAACTCATGCAATGCTAATTTAAAATATAGCTCCGTCACTTGATGATACATAATAAACACTTCTTCATCCGGAAATTTGGTACGAGGTTGTTGAAGACTTAATAATGTATCGATGTGGATATAATCCCAATAGGTGCATACATCAGCATACAATAATCCATCTAGATAAGATAATAGATCTTGCCCCATGGCAGTATATTTCTCCTCTAGGAGTTTTATTCGGTCAATGATCGGTTGTGGTAGACTCATCCGACAAAAATAGTGATTCCGTTAACTGATAAATGTCAAAATCATTAAAAAGAAAGATTAATCAGGGGAAAAAAATATAAATTAATTTTTTGGAATATAACTTACAACTTGTAGTGTCTGAAAGTGGTTAATTTGTCATTGTAACTCACTCTTAAATATAGCGATTGAGAAGGAAGACATGAAATATCAATCCCAATAGGAATTTTGCAGTTATTTAGTTCATGCAGAAGCCTACCATCTGATGAAAACAAAGCGATTTTTGCACACCCTATATCTTCATTTGACCAAAGTAATAAAGAATTCCCCCCCGGCTCAATAGTTAGCTTCAAGGGGTTTTGATTATCATTCAGAAATCGAACCACAACAGTTTTTGAAAGAGTTGATAAACCATTAAAGTCTACTTGTCGAATCTCGATAATAGATGACTCCATGGTTAGGAAATAGATCATTGAACTGATAATCTAATCTATGATTTGAATTGCCATTCCCATCTTCAATGCCTAGGTATTCCCATTCTAATCCATCATAACTACGTTGAATTTCAAAATAGTCATTTTCTTTCTCTGATAAAGTTGTCCATTTGATAACCCACATAATTGGATTTAGGAATCGCAGCAATTGCACCCCATTCAACTGGCAATGGGCTTCCGGCATTAAGTTTAAAAAAGAAACCATTCCCACTGGCTGGTGTGCTGTTTGTAACCGACATAACTCCAGCACCCATTAATAAATCGATAGTTCCTGTAGTCAATCTGCCCATAAAATAGGCATGTCCAGCAGGTGAAATGGTCATCGCCATAATTTGCTCAAAATTTACCGTTCCTTCAGGGTCAAGAAGAGATTCAAAAAAACCATTGTTATCAAGACGTAACACAAATGCATCTTCTAATGTATTGCTTGCTGTTCCTGTTACTACACTCGGACCTGGGTCAAAATCAACTGTATTTTTAAAAGCACCTGCAAGAAATATTTTTCCTGATGGATTGACTTCTATTATAGACGGTAACATCGAAAAACCACTAAATTGTCGCACCCATGAAAAATTCCCAATAGAGGAGATGTTTAATAAATATCCATCAAGACTTGAGGCAGTAAGGATAGTCGTTCCTGGTCCTGGATCAAAATCTATTGTGTTATTAAATCCCCCTATTACTAAAATATCACCACTATTTGAAAAGCAAACATCATTCGGAAAGTCGAATCCCGGACTACCGATGGAGGACGACCATAAGTAATTACCAAGTGCATTTAACTTCAGAAAAAAAATATCAGAAAAAGCGATAGCAGTTAAAGCATTTACTCCAGCATTTGGATTAAAGTCTCCTGATCCGCTGAACGAACCTGTAATTATTATATTGCCTGCATTATCAACATCCATTCCTCCGATGTTTTCTGAAGTATTTGTTCCGCAAGAAACTGCCCATAAAAAATTACCAGCTGCATCTAGTTTGAAAACGCATACGTCGGCTCCACCTACTGAGGTAAGCGACGTAATTCCTGGCCCTGGATCAAAATCAACGCTTAAACCAAAAGTGCCGCAACAATAAACATTTCCGAGTGCATCACTACCAACAGATATACTTTCTTCACTAGATGTAGATCCTATAGACTTCGCCCAAATTAAACTGCCTGCAGGTGAAAATTTCGCAACTACAAAATCATTACCACCAGTTGATACTAGATTAAATACTCCAGGACCTGGGTCAAAATCAACAGTGCCACCGAAGTGCCCAAATGCATAAATATTTCCAGTTGCATCAAAGGAAAGAGAATTGAATACTTCCCAGCTTCCTCCCGTAAAAGTAATGACCCATAAAAAATTCCCAGATGGATCCAGCTTTTGAATAAAGGCATCCGTAAATCCACTCGCAGTAAAACTACTTATGCCTGCGGTAGGGTCTAAATCTACAGTACCCACATACCGTCCGGTATTGTACACATTCCCTGCTGCATCGGCTAAATTATCTTGCGGAAAGAAATCACTGCTCCCTGGGCAGATTGTTGCCCATTCAAGGGTATACGAACTTGCAGAAAATGATAATAAAACCAGTCCAAAGAACAAAAAGGGTAACATATTTAATCATGATACAAAAAACGGGATTGTTCTAGAGTAGTCAATAACTCATATGTAGTAAAAGCAAAATGTAATAAGCGCAAAAAAGGGGCTGCATTTTTGATGCAACCCCTAAAGCATGTGATTATTATTAAATCTGATTAATCTCTTCTTCCCATATAAATCATGACATAATACATCAACGTTGCCAATGCTGCCAATGCGGCTACTACATAGGTCATCGCAGCCCACCACAATGCATCTTTCGATTGAACGTGTTCTTGAGAAGTAGTAACATTGGAACTTTCTAACCAAACTAATGCTCTCTTGCTGGCGTCAAATTCAACTGGAAGCGTTACAAAACTAAATGCCGTGGTTGCAGCAAATAGTGTGATGCCTAACAATAATAAACTTGGGAAGGTATTTACCATTACGATTCCAGCAAGTAACACCCAATGCACCCATTTGGAAGCAAAGCTAACCATCGGTACTAAAGCGGAACGTAATTGTAACATGCTATATGCACGTGCATGTTGTACAGCATGACCACATTCATGGGCAGAAACGGCAGCCGCAGCAGCGTTTCTTCCATAATATACATCGTGACTTAAGTTTACTGTTTTATCGAGTGGATTGTAGTGATCGGTTAATCTTCCCTCTACAGAAATAACTTTTACCTCGTGAATATTGTGATCACGTAACATTTTCTCGGCAATTTGTTGTCCACTTAACCCCGAACTAATTGGTGTTTGTGAGTACTTTTCGAATTTGCTTTTTAATTGTCGGCTCACTAACCAACCAATTATCATAAATGCAATCGAAATTAAATAAATCCCCATCATGGCTTTTTCAGTTTTTAATTTTTGTTGTATAGGTAGAAACGATTGTTCCTACTTTTTGTTTTACACTTTCGGACTATCAATTAGAATGCCCATGCAAAGTTAATGTCATTCCGTCATTTATTCCCAACGGAAAAATTTAACCGCTAAGGCATAAATGAAAATGCCCCATGCTGAAATAACAGCAAGCGGAATTAGGATGTCCCCAACCCCGGCTCCTTCAAAGGCAACAAGTCGCATAGCATCATTTAAATAGGTGAGAGGCAGTACTTTGCAGATGGGCTGAAGCCATTCTGGAAAATTTTCTATCCCGAAAAAAGTCCCAGATAAAAGAAATTGAGGTAACGTGACAATGTTCGCTAAAGGGCGGAATGGTGCTCTCACTTTTGGCTATTCCAGATACTACAAAGCCAAATCCCATAAAGACAATAAGTCCTAACGCTGACAAAAACAGCATGGTGGCGAAGGTGGCAAATCCGTGAATAAGTGTAAATCCAAAGGCGAAATAACCCACTAAGATTAAAAAGGCAGCGCCCAAAAGAGCAAATACAAGTCTACTGATGGCTTCTCCCATCACGATAAAAGGTTTGCGAATGGGTGTAGCAAAAAATCTTTTAATCACTAAGGTTTGCCGTAAATTAAAAAACACGAAGGCTGTTCCGAAAACTCCAGAACTTAAAAGTGAAAAGCCAAGTTGACCAGGTAAAATAAAATCAATGGTTTTATATTCTCGAATATGTATTTCTTTTGAACTTAACGCAACCATCGGTTTTTCCATGGCCGCTGCTTGCAGATTGGCTTTATCAACCAGATGTTCTAACATCGATCGAATAATGATTCCTTTTTCACGAGAAGCTATGTTCGTAGTGACTTCAACGTTATACGAAATCGTATTGTCTGCTAATCGTTTTTGAATATTGATGATAGCATCAATATCTCCTTTCTGTAAGTTGTGGTCTATTTCTTCTTTTGTCAAACCCGGAATTAAATGGAGTCCTTGCATACTCGCGATACTATCAAAAACAGGATTATGTATATCACTATTCCCATCTAAAGCAACATCTAAGCGAATACCTCCGCCATTGATAAATCCAAAAACTAAAATAAAAATTAACGGAAACAACAACGTAAAAACCACTGCCGATGGGCTTCGCATGATCGACCTAAAACTCGCCCGAGCAATTGCCATCATGGCTCTGTATTGTGAATAATTATTTTTCAATTTTTTTGATTGTTTTTACGCAATTAATTATTTTAAATATTATTACTATCCCCGCTTTTGTGTGCTTTTAGCTTCTAGCTTCTGGCTTCTGGCTTCTAGCTAGCTTCTAGCTTCTAGCTTCAAGCTTCTAGCTTCTGGCTATTAGCTTCTAGCTTCTCCGCTCTTCGCTCTCATCTTCATTACGTCCTTCGTACGGCAGCAGGGCAAGCGCTCTTCTTCAGTTAATCTTCTAATTACAAAATCCAGCAGCTAGAAGCCAGCAGCCAGCAGCTACCCTTCGCGCCATTCATGCCCTGTCAAATGAATAAACACATCTTCCAAATTCGCTTTCTTCACTTCCTTTTTTCTTTCAAATCCGGTTGCGACTAGTTTATCAATTAATGCATCGGGTGCATCCAGTGCAATTATTTTTCCGGCTTCCATCACCGCAACACGATCACAGAGTTGTTCGGCTTCGTCCATGTAGTGTGTAGTGATGACAACCGTCGTTCCGTTATCTCTTATTTTCCGAATTAAGTCCCATAAGTTTCTTCTGGCTTGTGGATCTAATCCCGTAGTAGGCTCATCTAAAAAAACAATTTTAGGCTGATTGATTAAAGTAGTTGCAATGCTAAATCGTTGTTTTTGTCCACCACTCAACTCTTTGAATTTTGCTTTGTGTTTGTCTTCAAGACCTACTTGCTTTAACATTTCCATGGGATCAACTTCTGCATTATACAAACCGGCAAACAATTCAATGAGCTCAGTTAAAGTTAAACTGGGATAATAGCCTGCTGCTTGCAACTGCACTCCAATTATTTTTTTGATTTCATTGGGATGTTGATCGATCGAAAAACCTGCTACTGTAACTTCACCCGAAGTTTTCTCGCGTAATGTTTCAATGATTTCTAATGTGGTGGTCTTGCCGGCACCGTTTGGACCTAATAGTCCAAAAAATCTCCTTATCATAAACTTCAAAACTAACACCCTTTACGGCTTCAAATTTTTCGTAAGTCTTTTTTAGGTTCGTAACAGTAATGACAGGAGTGAGGTTCATTGCCCTCAAAGATAGCTGTATTTTTTTCAAATCAGGAATCAAGAATAGGCTAACCACCCCTTATTAAAATTAAGCTATGGCTTTATCCTTGGCGCAAGAAAGCCCAGCGCCTTCTGATCGATAAGTAATTCAAATCGTCTTCGTGTTGGTAGGCTTCCTTTTCAAAGGAGATGGATCGGTAAGCAGCATGATGTGTGTAGCCTTTCAATCGAAAGAATAAATATTCAATAAAGTACCAGATGTAAAAAGGCAGGACCAGCAATTCCAACTGTTGTGTCAAGTGGATGCGTTCATGGTTTAGAAGTTGTGGTGAATGGGGTAGATCTTTTTTTCTAAGCACGATAAATGGAAATAGTGCCATGCCTGAAGCTGGTAGTCGCCGCAAAATAATGAGAATTCCGTTCATAAATGCCGAGAGTAGTTAATTGGAAAATAATATCGTCAAAGGTATTAGCTTTCATGTGATCTGGATGAATATTATCGATTAATTGAAAATAGCGGATTGATTTTAACTTCATTTTTTTCTGGGCGATCTACAATGGCTAGTTTGGGAAGAAATCATCCAGGTTGCTACCATAGGAGGTTGCCCAATTAATTTGTATTTGAGCTGATATATTTTGCAGGTGGAATAGAGTAAGCCATCTGAATGCCACTCGTTTTTTCTTAATGATTTTTATTTAAATTGTTAGTGTTTTGCTTTGGTAGAATAACCCTTACAGAGTTTAAAACTATGTAAGGGTTAAGCGCGGTATCAATCCTTCACCACTTTAACAATGCTGTTTATATTTGAAGAAGTGATTCTTAAAAAATAAATTCCTGCATTTATTTTTTCGGTACAGCAAAGGTTGATGTCGTTAGTTCCTATGGCTAACTGGATCGTTTCTGATTGTATAATTTTTCCGGTTAAATCAATCAGTTGCATAGTTGCTGCTTCTGCAATTTCGGAATTGAATTGTGCATTTAAATTGTTGTTAAACGGATTGGGGTAAACTAAAACTTTTGTAGTGCTTAATTCAGATTGATTTGTTAATTCATCGTTATTGCGCAATGGAAATGTTGTAGAAGCTAAGGTGTAGAAAGTGAAACCTACCGGAAGGGTAGAAGAATAGTCCAGTTGTGACAAACCACTATTTGCAGTAACTGTATTAGTAGTTGTATTAACAGTTGATGGTAATAACTGCCATACACCTTCCGGATCATTCATACTTCTGCGAAAAATAGCAAGGTCGCTTTCGTTTACAATTAGCTCACTTTCGTCATATTTTAATTTAATAGTAGCATTTAAGCCAATTCCACCTGATGAATTGCTTACGAAATAAACTCTATTAATGGACGAATTACCGTTTAATCCTGCAGTCTGCTCAGGGACTCTGTAAATATGTATATTGTTTAATGGATTGTTACAAGTAATTATAAAACCAAGGTTGCCAATATTTAGGTTCGACACGGGAGTAACTACTGTTGTATCTTTGCTAATTGAGAAAGCGTCTAATCCAGATATAACTTCTGAGTTTCTAAAGGTATTACCTGGGGTTTCCGTTACACGACCTTGATTTCCGGAACTTGAAATTGGGCTCTCGACTAAGAATATTCGCGATTTTCTCATATCAAAACTTCCAGAAATAAGTTTTGCGTTACCAAACAATTCCATCTTTCCAGTGCTTTCGTGCGCAAAAGGCAAATCGAACTCGTTGTTCAATTTTACGCCTGCCGGATTGTTTAAAATAAAATTATTCAGGTTCTCTGCAACCAATTCATAAGGTGGATGACTGATGTTACCTAAAAGAGAAAGTGTTCCCTGTGCTATGCCTGCACTTATTAAATCGCAATCTAAAAATCCGGTTGCTGTAGTTTTAGAGCCAATTGTTACATTACTTCCTGCCATTGAAAAATAGCCATTCACTTTTAACGTATCAAGCGTAAGATCCTTTAGTAGATACAGCGTATCGTTTGCTGACAAACCAAATCCATTATATTCAAAATATCGCAGTTTATCCATGCGGATAAACTGAAAATCCTGATCGGCACAATATGCGGGATCGTTGTAAATAGATAATCTTCCCTCGAGTGGTTTTGAATTAGTAATTTTTTTTGTGGTTGCTTCGTTGCCAAGATAAACAACCTTTCCGGCAATAATTATTGAGCTTCCTGCAAGGTTGAAGTTTTCGAAAATATATAGATTATTAAAAATAATATCGCGATTGGTATTAATAAGTTTTACCAATGGATTTACAATTTCAACATCACATGACAGTCCGGCAATGTTGGCTGAAACATTATTATTGAATTTCATAGTTTGAGAGGCTGAGCCTGTAAAACGTAGTGACGGAATTAAATAATTATTCGTTAATGGAAGAAGACTTCCATCGATTCCTATATGACCCTGATTAACTATTAAATTTTTCTTTAATGAAATTTCATCTCCTTCATCCATCTTGATGTTGGGAACATCGGCTCCATTGCCTGATGCAGTTCCATTTAATTTCAAATCACCATTGATAGTTGCAACATCACTGAAATCATACGTGTTGTCGCTTAATAAATTATTTAAGCTCTTTAAGGTAAGATTATTAAATTCCATGCCCACAGGGAAAACACTGCTATGATTCAGTATCATAGTGCCACCATTTAAATCAAACATATTTGCATCGCTAGCAGTAATTTCTCCATACACATTTAAGGTGCCGCCCGTCATTGATAACGTGCCTCCCGTTTGAATTTCCAATTTACGACAAGACGCTGTACCTGTTGTAATAACCGGATAGTTGGGTCTGCCGTCCGGTATTTTAACATTGTCATCTTTCAAGGGAATTTGTTGTGGTTCCCAGTTGGTAATGCCAAACCAATTGGAGGAGGTGTTTCCGGTCCAGACAATAGGGTTTAATGCATCTACGTAATACACTTCCCTGCCAATCAGATTGTCATAGATGGCATCGTAGTATAATCTTTCACCAAAAACGGTGAGATTTCTGGGAAAGACGTTGGTGCTATTACTGTTTGTTGGTTTTACTTCTTCTAATGTTGCCGGATCCTCTCCCTGTCCTGTAAAGAAAGGTACCTGGAACCTCCAACAGGAGTGGCGCTGAAATATAATTTATTGTCAAAGGCAGTAAAGAGGGTAATATTGTTAAAAGCAGGAGTGGTACTACTGCTAAGAAACAATTGAGTGCCACTTACTGTTCCATCAGTAACCCATACTTCCTTAACAGAAGGTGTTACCTGATTAAAAAAATACATTTTGCTACCTACAATGGTATAGCTTGGATTGGATGACACATTTATATTTCCAAACAATTGTGTGCCGCCCGCAGTACCATCGCTGATCCATAATTTATATGTACCCCAGGTGCTCCGGCCGCGAAAAACATATGATTATTAAACTCAATAAAATTTCTTGGGTTGCTAGCGGCTGACCCGGGTACCAGGTCTGCAAAGAGGTTTGTGCCTGCTGTTGTCCCATCAGAAACGAAAAGTTCAGTACCGTTAGTACCGTCGGTCGCGGTAAAAAACAATAGCCCGTTGAAGTCAAAAGAGTTAGCAAACTCTCCCAATTGAAGAGATCCTATAAAGGGATTGGGATCTAAATCCTTTACCATGGATGCGATTGTACCTGTTGTGGACCACAATTCCGTACCGCTGCCTGAAGGGGGACCACTTGCTGAAAAGAATAATTTATTATTAGATACGATTAAGTGATTCGGGTTAGAGGAACCTCCTCCGACGGCAATATCAAATAAGGTTATGCCTCCTAAAGCGTCTGCAGCATATAACTCCATTCCTGTTGATCCTTGTGCCCCGAAAGTAGGCCTTCCCGTCATATTCTGTTATAACTGTTGTGTTGGACTGACCGCTGCTGCCGGAGTTTATATTCGAAAGCCCATTTGTTCCAAATTCAGTACCATCAGAGGACCATATTTCATTGCCGGCAGCACCATCATCGGCAAAGAAATATAATTTTGGTCCTACTGCTATCAAACTATGAGGATTGCTAGAGCCCGTACCGGGTCTTATATCCTTTAGCAACCGGGTACCTGCTTCCGTGCCATCGGTCACCCAAGGCTCGACTCTGTTACTCCATCAAAGCCTGTAAAGTAGATCTCACCATTGAATTCTTACATAGGGCCCACCAGATCCACTGCTGGTAGGATGAATGTCTTTGAGCAGCACCGGTTCCTGTGAATAAACATTTAAATTCAGCAAGAGAAACAAAATCAGAAGGAAGGGAGACGTGGTTTTCATATGGTTTTAATTTAGTTGATAGTTTTAAAGTTGAATTTCAGTAACAAATGTATATGGCTGTTTTCCAACTTTAATCCCCGATATAGGGTAGATTCGAAAAGATTGCTATGGGAATAAGAAGTCGGCTCACCCAAATGGGGGAGAAGATCAGGATAAAAATCAGTCGTAGACCAAATTGCGTAAAAGCTTTAAAGCGATTTAGATATTTAAGTTTCGTGGAGTTGGGAAAAAATACCAGCTAAGAAAAGAAGTTTATGATGCTAAAGGAAGAGATAAGCTTATTCGTGTACCCTTATCCATGCTTTGAATATCTATTGCTCCATTAAGTTCACTCGCTCTTTCCTTCATATTTCTTAAGCCATTCCCACCATTAGTTGATGTCGGATCAAAGCCAATCCCATTGTCGCTGATCGTGATATTCATCAGGTTGTTATTTTTTCTGATGTCCACATCTACGAGTGTTGCCTGCGAATATTTAGCGCAATTGTTTATGGCTTCTTTGAAAATAAGAAACATGTTTTGTTTCATTTCAATCGAGTAATTAATAGAATGAAGTGATTTGTCACTGGTGAAGTTCAACTTAATTCCTTTGGATGAAAATAAAGAGTAAGCGAACGTCTCCATTCGATTGAAAATAACTTCACCACTATCATTGATCGGGTTTATACTCCAAACAATGTCGCTCAGATTGGAAATAGTTTCACGCGCATTTTCTCCGATTTTATTTACGAGATCCATTACTTTCTCGGTTTCGTTATGCGTCAGTTTGTTTTTGATGGCCTCGCTGTAAATACTGATGCTGCTCAGCGTGCTGCCCACATCATCATGGAGGTCTGCACTGATGGCTTTTCGCTGACGCAAGATGGCTTCTTTTTGTTCCAGTTGTTTTCTCAGTTTTAATCGGTTGAAGACCAGAAAGCCGATGATGAGTAAGGCCAAAGAGCCTCCTGTGGTCACACCTCTTAAGAGTTTCTCTTCACCAAGCTCATTGTTCTTCAGGTCCCGCTCTTGCTTTGATAATTGAAGTTCATAGGCCTCTGCTTTTGATTTCAATAGTTGCTTTTCCAGTTCTTGTTGGGTGCTGGTTAGTCGGAGTTCGGAAATGGCATTTGAGGAGCTTAATAATTCTATTTCATTCTTGTTTTTTTCATCACGCAATTTTGAAATCAGCAAAGCGGAAAGTTGTTCTTTTAAAGAAATGTCTTTGAAAGCGTTTTCTTTGTTTAATAAAAGTATTTCATTGTCTTTTTTTTCTGTTTCATACCGAATTTTTAGTTCTTCAATTTGTTTTTTGTTTTCTTCATTAAGGAGTTCTTTTTGCGCTTTGTATGATAATTTTAAGAAAGTTAAAGATTGCTCTGCATGAAAGAGTCGGGTAGTTGTGGAAAAACTAGTATCGGCAGCCATGGTACTGTCTAAAATCGAAAGGTTTTTATAGGTACTCGGTAAATGTATTTTATTATCCAATTTCTTGAGAAGTTCAAGTGCTTCATTTAATCGTTCTCGTGATTCTGCATATCTTTTTTGAACAGTATAGAGGTATCCTAGATTTACCCAATCTGCTGCAATAAGACTGTTTTTAATTCCGTCTACAGGAAAACTGTTTATAGATGTCAAAAGTAATTTTTCTGCCTCTGCGAAGTGATTTTCAGCTTCTATTTTATTATTCGCTTCTAATTTCCGTAAACCCATATCTTTTAGGACAAGAGATAGTGTTCTAGAATTTGACAAATAGCCACTTCTATTGGTTGTTGATTTGAGATAGAGTTCATTTGACTGTGATAAAGCAAAGTAAGCCGAGTCGTATTTCTCCATATCTCTGTATATTATACCCATGTTAGAATATACATTGGCAACACCCTCTGTGTAATTTATTTTTGAAAAATAGAATTTGGCTTTTGAGTAATAATCAATGGCTTCATTGAGTTTATCCTGAACTTGAAATAGTGATCCTAGGTTAAAGTAATTTGTAGCCATTCCGGCTGTGTCTTTTACTTCCTCATAAACTTTTAGCGCGCTAAAATAGTACTTGGCGGCTTCGGTGTAATTCGCCATTAATTTGTACATCACTGCAATATTTAAATAGCTGTTGCCTATACTTTTTTTATGATTGAGTAACAAAGATAACTGCAACGCTTTTTCATGATATTGCAGAGATTTGGAAATATTCTCCAGATCTTTGTATAGTATCCCAAGAGCAGTATATATTTTTATTTCACCTAAGGTATACTTAACCTTTTTTGCCAATAGAAGACCGGAGTCAGCGCATTTAAGTATAAAATCCGCTTCTACTTTATTGATTAGCACTCCTTTTTTCTTCAGCAGTTTTCGGGTAAAAATGGCAAGGGAATCAACCTTAGCGGAGTCGTTCTTTAGTAAAAGAATTTTTCTAGCTGGGCGTTATTGGAATTTACATCTTGCGCTTTTACTTGACTGGAAAAAATTAATAAAATAACAAATAGAAATTTATGGATTGTTTGAAATAAGCATTCAAGCCAATTTTTGTAATGCACTATTATAGTAAGATTCATTGTGGTTTAGTAAGGGTATGGAACCGCGGATTTTTTTCTTACTGTAAATATATTTATTTTTTGAATCCAAATTATTTTTACAAATCGATCACTGAACTAAAAACAAAAAATGAATATCTACATGTGATCAAATAGTAAGTTCATTTGAATTTTATTAGGTTAGATGATTTAAATTAACTTGCAAAAAGCTGTATCGAAAATTATTAATTTAGTCAATCAAAGACGAAGACGGTACTTTCTTCCTTTAAGGAACTATCTTTTGATTGATCGCTTTCGCTACTGCTTCTGTCATACTGGCAACATGTAGTTTCTCATATATATTTTTCATGTGCGATCGAACTGTTTCGTAAGTTATGCCGCAATGATCAGCTATCATTTTATAGCTTAATCCGTTGACCAAACAAGTGAGTACCTCCTTTTCTCTTATGGTTAAATTGTATTCTTCCGTTTTCTTGTTGGAAGTGTTTGCTTCAATCGGTTTAAACAGAAACCCCAAGACTTTGCGGGCTACGCTGGGACTCATCGGGCTTCCTCCCTGGTAGACTTCAACAATATATTCTAAAATTTTGGAAGGAGCTGTACTTTTCAAAATATATCCAGAGGCACCGGCACAAATGGCATTGAATACATTTTCGTCATTTTCAAAAGCTGTTTTCATGAGGACGTTGATCCTAGGGAATTCCTTTTTAACGATTTTTACCGCTTCAATTCCATTAATGCCAGGCATTTCAATGTCCATCAAAATCACATCGGGCTGGCTTTTGTAATTTTGGTTTGTAGGTCAGAACAATCGGTATAAATACCTGCTATTTGATATCCCGGTGTACCATCAATTAGTACACTGAGTGAATCCAATAATCGTTTGTTGTCATCAAATATAGTTACGCGAATGGCCATAAGTTTCTGTTTAATATAAAGCGAATTGGTAGATTAAGACGCCAATTTTATTTCAAGGGCTAAAATTAGCATATCATTATTGATAAGACTTCACCTAATTTGGGGATAAGCTTTTTTTGTTACATTATCTTTTTTATCTGGCATGACCACTTTAAATAGTTAGTTTAAACTTGTTGAATGTTAAGCAAAAGTGGTAAAATTGTTTCTAAGTATCCTAATGAAATACATATTATTGCATTGAAATGCATTTTGTTGAACATAACGAACCTTGGTCAGATATATGTTCCATTTGAATTCTAGTTGGAAAATTCCAAAAAAATGAATTGACGGCCAAACTGTAAACGATCTCCATATGAATGGTAGCTGGAAATTTTTGATGTATTTAGATCACCCATCCCTCAATATGTGGTTTTTTTTAAAAAAAGGGTAAAAAGGGGTAAAGTAAACCTGAGCAAGAAAGTGTTTTGCATTTAGTAATCAGATGATGGTAAGTTTTAAATGCTATTAATAGTAATGTGCCATTGACTGACTTTAGATTATATTCGAATTGTTGACCAACTTCACTGTTTTCCGCTGATTCGTAATTACTATACAAAGCTAATTTGATTATTATATAATACGACATCTGCGTCTTTGCAAAATTTCTTCAAGAATCAGTTTTGGTAAGAATTCTACCTCACCCCAAACTTTGGCTTATCCTAATTGGGTTATGAATTTGCGAATATTTCAAGCAGCATCTGCATTTTACGCATTTCATCACCGAATTTGGTTATTGGTATACAAAGCCGTTGAAGCGACGTTTGCAATCAGAAGTAAAACATAAATAAATAGCATCATCCATTTAATTAAAAAATAACTCCTATGGTAAACGAAGTAAAAATCATTAATGACTTCTGCGTCTCCGCAAAGTTAAAAGTTGGAATCAATCATTATTTTAAACAATGCTTTTTATTAATTGTTTTTTTAATTGCCAGCAATCAAACCTATTCCAAGGAAAATTATTACTGCAATCCCAAAGCCATTACACTTTGTTCAAAAAATGGTGTAGCCTCAGTTTCTATAACGGGATTGGGTATCGCGAAAATCAAGGATTTTAAAATTTTAAAAGACGGAAAAGAAACAAAAGATATTTCAGTTAAAATTGCAAAGATTGATCCTGAATTTAAAGATATTATAGAGTTAAGTTTTTATGTGGTCAATAGAAATACTTTAGCAGGCAAATATTCATTAGGATGGGGATTCGATATAAATGTTGTGGATTTTGATTTACCAATTACCGTTATTAATTGCCCCACGAACCCAAAAGTGGATATTATACAGAACAAATATGTTCAATTCGAAAAGTATACGGAGAGCAATATTTATAGTGCAATTATTGCAAATATTAACCCCTTAAAGTTAAAAAAATACGATTTTAACAAATTACTATTAAACGATCCTGTTGTTCGAAGAGATCTTATGTTAAATGCTTTTGCTGAAGAAATTTCGAGCGGTACTCCGAAAATCAGAGATTGGTTCCCTAAAACGGTGGGCGCAATGGGTGGTACCCTGGTATTAGTTGGAGAGAACATGAATATGATTCGAGAGGTAAAAATTGGTGATAAAATCTTAACACCTGTGACTGTAGTAGAGGTTCAACAGCAAATCTTTAAACCCGGTGTATCCAGGGCTGTATTTGAATTACCGAAGTTGCCTGCTCAAGGTGACTTAACGGTTATGGGGATATCCAGTAATCTTAAGTTTACAGTTGAACAAGGTTATAAAACGGTTGATCAAAAGGGTGCGGAGTGGCCCGCAACACGCAGTACACTCATAAGCGCGGTGTATGCGACGTCCGGTAGTTCAATTTCAAGCACCATGGAAAATGGAATTGGAGATGCCATGCGATCTATTCAATATTCTTATTTGATCGAATATGTGCCCGGGAATGTACTAGGATCATGCACCTTTAAAGATTCGATCCCCGAATTACTAAACAAAGCGGGGGAGAGTGTTTCTGCACTTGGAGCTTATGGATTTGTAGATGCATCTTATAATTTGGGGTTTTTCGGAAATGCTATCCTGATTTCTTTTACAAAATATATTAAAAATACCAACCCCACATCTAATCCAACAACTTTGAGTATTGATTTTTATATTAACTCAGAGTCTTATCAAAACACGGAATCCGCCCAAAATAATATCTTTCGAAGGACCACTGGGATGTCACTTAAATACAACGCACTTAAACGGTACACCATTGAAAACACAACACAGCTAAACCGAATATTTGATTTTCAAAATAGTCATGCGTGGGGTACCGTCTCTGGTATGTCCACAAATATTGACGGAAGTAATCCAATTGAAGTTGGTCAAATTGTTGTCGATAATGATATCGCATTCAGAATTGCTTCCGGACCATTTGGCACGGAGGCAAGTTGGTTCAGCTCAGCATTTAGAATGCCACAGGGGTGGCTGGTGGATAAAATGATCTGGTCGGAGAAAAGAGACTATTCTGAAAGTGAACCGAATAAAATGGCTTTTTCGGGGCAGGAGAATGTTACTGGTTTTACTAGCTATATGGATTTTATTCTCGCTCCATTTAACGGTCTATTCGATGGTAATTGTTTCGGAAATAGTAGTCACCATTATTGGCCGGGTAGTGGTCAAGCCGGCTTTTCTTCTTGTTCCGGTAGATGGCTCAGTCCTCAAACTATAAGACTTTATTCGGGAACTGGAGAGTTTAATATTCCGACTGTTGGTTCTAGATGTACAACACCGTGTCTACAATTTAGTGATTGTTATCCAATATCCATCGGATTGTCAGTTGACCAAGAACGAAAAATGACATACTTTCGAGGTCCGTGTAAAGTCGAGCCAGCGATTGAAATGAGAGAATCTACTTCTGGTCAAATCGTGAGAGGTACTGTGATCATTCTTAGGAGTACGGGTTATTCGAATAATAGCCTTAGAGTGCTTCAAAAAATTAGACAAAGTAGAGTTTTTAGGTCCTCACGGCGCAAACTTCAATGAGTTACTTTCAAATATATACCTCTATAACGCTAGTTCGTTCAGCGCCCAAAACGGAGACAGACCCACAGAGGAATATACGGGTCCCTTTGATGCCATAAGTAGGTATAAAACGACTACTGTGAATTATTACATGAACCCATTGCGATAAATTTAAAACTAAAATGATGAAAAATAGAATGATCATAACATTACAACCCGTTATAATATTATTTATGATGATGGGACTAAATATTTTAAATGCTACTGCTGTAGGATTTAGTTGTTCGCCGCATAAAATTAATCTCCACGCCAATTTCGGAAGTGTAACGATTTGCGTGATGGGAGATAGCGTGCATCAAATGAATGAATTTGCGTTTTTAAAGATGATAAACTGGTCAAAGAAATTATTGTAACGCGAATGGCCAGTTCAAACATTGCAAACGATAGATTGACCATTTTAGTACAGGTAATAAATAGTAGCATAACGGACGGTTCATATAAATTAAAGGGAAATCTGAAAGCAAATAAAAGTATATTTATTACACTGCCACTGGATATTAAAATCGATAAACATATTCCAGTTAAAAAACCAGAGTTATTGCTGGCTCCATATATTAAGCTTGGGAAATATAGCGCTTTAGATATTCATAGAGCAATTTCGGCAAGTAATAAGCCTACGACTGGATTTGTTTATATGCCAGGACAGAGTATTCTCAATGATCCCACAGTGAGAAGAAATATGATGCTGGACGCATTGGCAGAAGAAATAGTTGCCGGCATGCCAAAAGTAAAAGACTGGCTCCCTAAAACAACTGGCGCTATAAATGGTACACTCGTAATTGCCGGAGAAAATCTAGAAATGTTGGAAGAAGTAAGAATTGGTCAAACTGCCCTTAAGCCAATTCTACCGACAGAATACAGTACTAATATTAATGCTAAAAAAACGAAGGTGTTTAAATTACCTGATGGTCCAGTTCAAGGTGATTTAACTGGAAACGTCAAGGATCTTCGGTTTATATAACGATTGAAAATAATTACAAAACTGTTTTGGAATCCGGACCGGATTGGCCCGCAATCAGAACCACCTACTTAGGTGCCGCAAATATGTACACCGGAGAAGGAGAATCTGTAAATAACAATTTAAATCGTGGGCGGGGTGATGCCATGCGTCTTACTCAGTTCACCTTTCTAGTAGAATATATTCCTGGGAATATTTTAAATAGCACTTACTTTTTAGAATTACCAAAGTTGGGTGTTAAAGCTGGCGAGGCCTTTAGCAGCATCAGTGCATATAGTTTTGCCGACGCATCCGGCAATAAGGGAATTTTTGGAAACGCAATAGAAGTTAGTTTTCAAAAATATGTGCGGGATGTAGACCCATCTGTGAATTTTGAAGTGAGAACATTACCCTGTTCCATTAATGTGAAATCATATATAAATACCGCTTCAATGCAGAGTAATTTGTTTAATCGGTATGCAGTTCTAAACCTTGAATACAATGCACTTAAAAAATATACTATTGAACGTACCAGTGTGAGTAATGTAGAAAGACTCTTTGCGTTCCAAAACACATTTGCATGGGGTCAGGTCTCTGGAGAATCACGCAATCTGGATGGTTCTAACGGCATCGAAGTCGGTAGAACAACAGTAGATGGGGATATAGCCATTCGGATAGCTTCAGGCCCTCTGGGAACGAATGGAATTTGGCTTAGTCCGGCAATGTTAATGCCGCATGGGTGGCTTGTGGATGGCATTGGCTGGAGTGAAAAAAGAGAATATAGCAATAGTCAAATAATGGCTTACAGCTCCGAAACAGAATATAATGGAATACCTACTTCGCAAACCTACGTTTACATGATTGGTTTGTATAATCCATTTTGCGGAGGTTCCGGTTCACGTTATAATCCTGGCATGGGCAAAGCGAAATCATTCAGCAACAATGTTCCAAAGATTACTGTTTTTGATGGTAAAAGTTTATCCTTTGGAATTAAACCAGTGGTGTTAAATTCAACGACCAACCATTTATGTAATATTAAAGGTCCTGTTACAAATGAGCCTACTAATGGGCAGTTTGTTAAAGGAGCGGTCATAAGTCTCGCTGCAGATAGTTATATAGATAATAGTGTTCGTGTACTGATGAAATTGGATTACCTCAATATTCTTGGGCCTCACGATGCTGATCTCAATTATATGTTGAGCAAAGTTTACCTATACGATAGCAACTCCTTTGAGTGGGATCGCAATGATGGTCATCCTTTTGGCCGGCCCACACCTTACGCACCTAGTCAATTAGAACGTTATATTCAGTTTCCAGTGGATTATTATATGTTTACGGATAGATAAAAGGATAATCCATGCAAAAATCAAGAGTATTGGTAATTGTATTCTGCCTTTCTGTTGTATTCTCTGTAGATGCCCAAAGCAACGGAGAAACGGAAGTGCCGGATAAGCTTTTTCCGAAGGAACTCAATGTTTCATCCTCCGCTGTGTTTGAATTAATGGGTGTCACCCCGTCACAGATATCCCGTTCATCAGATGTGAAGGATTTTAAAGTGGACTGGTCGTTTAAATCATGGCGACTAAATCCCAATATAAGTCTGCAAGGTCAGCCGATATGGGAATTAATGTACAATCGAAAAGATATTTCGAAGTATGTCAAAGCGTCTGCTTTCATGCAGAAGCTTTCCTCGCTGGAGTTATCATTAGGAACCGTACAGGATGAAGATGGAAATCGACGAATTGGGTTTGGTGGTAAAGTAAATATTTTACGTAGCCACGATCCATTACTCAAAAGAGGATATTTTGATTCTACGTTGGTGAATTATAAATCTGAAATTGAATTAAACAGGCAAGCACGTCAACAATTAAAAAACACACTGGATACATTAAAAGATCTTTCTCAATACAAAGCGCTCTCTTTGCAAATTATTGATGTAGATAATCAGTTAAATCAGATCTTGGCAAGGCAACGGATGAAATACTCGCGCAATCCAAATCATTTGCTGATCAATTTTGGAATAGCTCATTTCTTGATGTTGGAGGCGCCGCTGTTTTTACTTATTTAACAGATAGTGTGGGTTCTTTAAAAGAATTAAAGGTAAATAAAAAGACAGGCAACGCTCTATGGCTTACTGGAGGTTTAGGTTTAGGTAAACGATGGCTTATCACTGGGATGGTACGTGGATTACAATATAGAGAAAAGCTTGATTTTGTTCTAAGAGATACACTTGCCTTTACAGAAGTTCCACTAGATACTACAATTAATCAAGTGTTATTGACATATGGTTTAAATATTCGATATGGCTCACCTTACTTCAATTTTTTTGTGGAATATTTTTCCGATTTGCGGAGTATTTCCGATAAAACAAAAGTTATTCTCGAGGGAAATAGTGAACGAATCAGCGAAATGGGTCCTGCGGTAGTGGTTGATATAAAAAGTATAACCTGGAATCTTCAACCCGCGCATTCCCTTACTGTTGGAGGAGACTGGCGAATTAGTCGGAACCTAGCATTAAATTTTGGTCTGAGGATGGAATTTGATACACAATGGAAAAAACAAACATTTATTCCTATAAGCACATTATCTTGTTTGATGAGATAATGGTGAAACTTCTTCTTATGAAAAGTTAAAGTAAGATGATCATAAGAAATTGATGCCACTAATTACCATTGTAATCGGAAAGTGATTCGAAGATTTGTGCAATCAAATGCCATTCTCTCCAATAGGATCCATTAATCTAATTATTTTTCAGCTTTGAATTACATCCTGCTATCCAATTTTCATATTGAGTGAAATGGAATATGTTCTCGGTGCTTGCAAATCGGCAGGGCGCGTCATAAATTCTTCGTTAAACACATTTTTAACAATGAAATTGCACCGTAGAATTTTAATGATTTGCCAACCGATGCGTGCATCAAAAATCCAATTGTCCTTGGGTTGCGCCGCCCTGTATGATTTAACACCTGGAATACTTCCTTCAAAAGCTGCATCAATGTTTTCAATATTGGTATAATAACGTCCACTAATGCCGATGCTGAGTTTTTTGTAACTGGTTTCACAATCAAATTTGAATAAATTTCTGAATCTGTATTTTAATATGTTCTCTTTGGATGAGTTTCTTGCAGTATCACGCGATGCTAAAAAATCGGTTTGTATGGGATCAATCCAAGTGTAGCCCGCCAAGATCGTTTGACTTACACTACCTATTTTCCCTTCTCCCGCTAAGTTAATTTCGAAACCAGAGATGCGTGCATTACCGATGTTTACCGATTTAAAACCTAAGCCAAACAACGGATCAACACCTGGTTTTCCCCACGGACCAAAAGTGAATTCCATCATATCACTAAATTCAGTGATGAAGTAACTTACATCGGCCAAGCCTCGCCACGATTTTAGTTGAATGACTTGCTTCAATCCAAGTTCTGCCGACCATCCTCTCTCTATCTCTAATGAATCGTTTGGATAAATTACAATGCTTCCTACTTGCGTACGAATAAATTTTTCGGCTATTGATGGAAAACGAAAACCTTGCCCGTATGAGCTTCGAATAAATCCACCATTCCATACTTGATAGCTTACACCCGTTCTAAATAAATATTGGGGATCGAAAGGTGAGCCAGAAATTATCCCATATTCTATTCTTCCTCCTAAACTAATATTGAGTTTTCCAAAAGTGCCATCACTTTGTACATAATGAAGCATTTTGACCACTTTTTGTTTTTTATATAAATCCCCACTTACATCTGTATTGTTAAAAGTAGATCCCAAAGAAATGTTAATTTGTTCGTTTAATTTACGTTGGGCTAAATATTCAATATAATATAAATTTGATTTGGCTCCTTGGTTCGTATTATTTATATTCTTTGTATAAAAATACCTCATTTTAATTTTGCATATCCATTCTCCAGGATTATAAATAACATAAGGATCTATCGTAATGCGTTCAGAAGTATACTCACTTAATGTTGATCCGGGTAATCCAACACCTCCCAAGGGTAAGTAGGCTCCCGTGGTATCGTCTTTCCAGATTAAAAAAGTTCCGCCTTTCGATTGTTGAACATTGGCGGCTAGACCTACCGTTAGTCCTTTTATTTTTTCGATGGAATAGCGTAGATTGGTATTGGCTCGAATTCTCTTTTCCGTTTCGCCCTGACGGTAGCCTTCATCCTCATAAACATGTGCGCCCAACACAACGGATAAGTTTTTAAATTTTTGTCGGTGTGCGAAATGGGCTCCACTCGTCATTTGTGTTTCATCACCCCACCATTTTTTTGAGGATCTTTGGGTGTATCATAGACGCCAGTATACAATGTTAAAATGGTAGCTGGTTTTCCCCTGGCATGGCAGTCGCATATTAATCACACCATTCAAAGCGGATGAACCAAATAATGCGGAAGAAGCTCCTTTCAACACTTCTACTTGATCCATTTGTTCAATCGGAATGAAATTCCATTTTACATCATTTGCATCCCCTGCTAACATCGGAAGATCATCAACCATTACAAGGACCCTAGATCCTGCACCATAACTAAAACCTGAGCCGCCCCGAATATTCGCTTGACCATCAATAACCGTAACTCCGGGTACTTGCTCGATGGCGGTTTCTAACGAATTTTCGACACGTGATTCTAGTAACTTCGAAGGTAAAATTTCCATCGATGTCACGGTTTGTTCAAGACGTTGCTCAAGACGTCCTGCTGTAATTACAACCGGCTTCCAAGTGTTGGATATTTCATTTTTTGAAAGTTGAATGGTAAGTTCAATGGTTTTAAGGGGTTCGATGGTTACATTTTTTTCAATCGGTGTATATCCTAAAAAACTAAAAACTAGAACTGATTTTCCAGGTTGAACTTTCATTTCAAAATAGCCGTTTGCATCGGCTATGGTTCCTATTGCGCTATTTTTCAGGGCAACACTTGCAAATGGAAGCGATTGGTTGGTGAGTGCATCTTCAATTTTTCCTTTGATGATTCCTTCTTGACCATATGTATTTACGAAAAACAGAAAGAAGATTATCGAAAGGATTAACGGGCTATTTCGGGTCATTGGTTGGGTGCAAATTTATTTCGCCCAAAAGATCATCATTTTTTATTAATATCTATATTTGCAGCGTCCCAATCGGTGAATTTTAATTCAATCCCGGCGGTGATTTTAATATGGAATCAGAAGAAGAGTTACATCGTATTGCATTAGTTTATTGCCTAACGTAGGTCCTGTTATTGCCAGAGCCCTTTATAGTCATTGTGGTTCTGCTGTTTCTGTATTTAAAGAGCGGAAAGCTTTGTTAGCAAAAATACCTGGAGTAGGACCAAAGCGGATTCAAAATGCATTTCATGTTTCTGTTTTGGAACGGGCGGAAAAGGAGTTAGCCTTTGTAAAAAAGCATAAACTTCAAGTTTTATTTTATACGGATGAAGGATATCCCAATCGGTTGCAACAATGTGCCGATGCGCCTTGTCTTATGTATTTTAAAGGGAATGCAAATTTAAATCAAGGTCGATTTGTTGCT
>JADJPB010000015.1 GCA_016713445.1 Bacteroidota bacterium
TTTACCAGTGTATTTAACGATTGAGGTGTCTTTTATGATCGCAAATCTTGATAAGTTCACACACGGCGGATGGGTAACGATGCTCATTGCAAGTATTCTTATGACCGTGATGATTGTTTTGTACTATTCGCGGAAAATCAGAAATAGCTGAGTTGAATTTGTGAAGTTGGATGAGTACCTTCCCCTTCTCGATAAATTAAGTAACGATACTACCATTCCTAAATATTCAACCCATCTCGTTTATTTGACCAGTGCAAATTATGCAAATGAGATTGAAGAGAAAGTAGTGTATTCCATCCTCTACAAACAGCCGAAGCGTGCAGATGTGTATTGGTTCGTGCACGTAGATGTATTAGATGAGCCTTATACTCTCGAATATAAAGTGGTAGAAATCATGAAAGGAAAATTGATTCGTGTTGATTTTAGAATCGGTTTCCGTGTTGATCCACGCATCAATTTGATGTTCCGTCATGTGGTGGAAGATATGGTGCGCAATAAAGAAGTGGATATTGTAAGTCGATATCCTTCACTCGGCAATAGAGGGCTCACCGGAGACTTTAGATTCGTAGTCATGGAGAAATTCCTCAGTGTCGACAATGAACTTCCATGGTTACAAAAAATCATTATGGATCTGTATTTCTTAATCAAGCGTGGCGCATTGCCCGAAGAGAAAGCTTTTGGATTAGATACATCCTCCGTTTCCGTAGAGAAAGTGCCGTTAATTGTTAATCCCGTTACCGACCTCAAGATTCATAGAATTCAGTAATGCTTTCAATTAGGCAGTTTTCTTTTTTATATATTTTTTTAGCCGCTGATTTATTATGATCTATTATGATTTTTTATGATTTTTTCGCTCAGCCATCTTTAGAACATTCTTTCATTTCTTTTAGTCAACATTGCGCAGCACTCACTTCTCAACCTCAAGCGAAGTTTAAAATTATTTGGCTCAACTTAAAATTCTAAGCAAAGCATCTTGGCTATCGGACCACCCCAGAAGTACAGTGCGTTGCACAGACTTCTGGGCGCAGCCCTGAAGTATTCGGCGTTGCTTCAACATCAAAGCGCAGCAAATTAACCATCCCGATAGCTATCGGGACACCCCAGAAGTACAGTGCGTTGCACAGACTTCTGAGCGGAGCAATCCGCCAATCCACCAATCCACCAATTTCCCTCATTATCGCGTGCAAAAGGCAATAAAAACCAATAATTTCTTGCGTACCCCCCATAAAAATAGGCGTCTTGTTGAAAAAAACTATATTTTTCTTGCCTCACCCCCCTAATTTCACATACCTTTGCGCCTGTTCAGGTGATTTAAAGGTGTTTTCTTTAAAAAATTGGAACAAAATATAAGATCATCAGTTAAACACAAAAAATAACTAAACAAATGGCCATTCTTCGTTTCCGCGCGCTTGAAAACAGCAGCAATCGTAAACCCATCGTAGTGACTGCACCTTCAGCGAAGGTGAGTGACTTTTATGGAATCAATGTTTTTGACAAAGAGAAAATGCATAAGTACTTAAGTAAGGAAGTATTTAAGCAATTGCAGGAAGCTACACACATCGGCAATCGGATCGACAGAAAGGTGGCTGAACTCGTAGCAGCTGCTATGAAGAATTGGGCAGTGAGCTTAGGTGCTACGCATTATACGCATTGGTTTCAACCCTTAACGGGAAGCACTGCCGAAAAACATGATTCGTTTTTTGAATTGAGCGATGAAGGCAGAGCCATCGAAGCGTTTAGTTCAAGTGCGTTGGTGCAACAAGAGCCCGATGCTTCTTCGTTTCCTAACGGTGGAATTCGTAATACGTTTGAAGCACGTGGATATACAGCTTGGGATCCAAGTTCACCTGCCTTTATTATGGAAAGTCCTTCCGGTAAGACCTTATGTATTCCAACAATTTTTGTTTCGTATACAGGCGAAACGCTCGACTTTAAAGCCCCACTTTTAAAAGCATTGCACGCATTGAATAATGCTGCTGTTCCGGTTTGTCAGTATTTCGATAAGAATGTAAATTCGGTAAATGCTACGCTGGGAATTGAGCAAGAGTATTTCTTGGTAGATTTTGATATATATAATGCACGTCCCGATTTAGAGATGACAGGTCGTACGTTGTTTGGCGCTGAAGCAGCAAAAGGTCAGCAGTTGGACGATCACTATTTTGGAACTATTCCCGATCGCGTGAATTCTTTCATGGTGGATTTTGAAATTGAATCGATGAAGTTGGGAATTCCACTAAAAACACGTCACAACGAAGTAGCACCATCACAGTTTGAGTGCGCTCCTGTTTTTGAAGATATCAATTTAGCTGTTGATCATAATCAATTGTTGATGGATGTAATGGATAAAGTTGCTCGTCGTCATCACTTCAAAGTGTTGTTGCATGAAAAGCCTTATCAAGGGATGAATGGCTCGGAAAACATAATAACTGGAGCATGTCGACTAATACTGGAAAGAATTTATTGTCGCCGGGAAATTCTCCCAAGAGTAATTTGATGTTCTTGACGTTTTTCATCAATACGATTCGCGCAGTATTTGAGCACGCAGATTTATTGCGCGCTTCGATTACATCTGCAAGTAACGATCATCGTTTAGGGGCGAATGAAGCTCCACCTGCCATCATGTCTATCTTCTTAGGAGAACAGTTGACGAAGGTGATGGATGAGATTGAGAAGTCGGTGAAGGATAAAAAAATGACTCCAGAAGAAAAAACAGAGTTGAAGCTGAACATTGGAAAGATTCCGGAGATTTTATTGGACAATACCGATCGAAATCGTACCTCGCCCTTCGCATTTACCGGAAATAAGTTTGAGTTCCGTGCAGTAGGCTCCTCTGCAAACAGCTCGCATCCGATGACGATTTTAAATACAATCGTTGCCGATCAATTGACAAAGTTTCATGGAGAAGTAGAATCCATCGCGAAGAAGGGTATTAAAACAGATGAGGCTATTTTGAAGGTGTTGCGCAAGTATATCGTGGAATCAAAAGCGATTCGCTTTGAAGGAAACGGTTATGGCGATGAGTGGAAGAAGGAAGCGAAGAAGCGTGGATTAAGTAACGTGACTACAACGCCTCCTGCATTAGATGCATTTGTGACGAAGAAATCAATTAGCCTCTTTGAGCGCAATGGAATTTTTAGTCATCGAGAAGTAGAAGCTCGTCATGAGATTATGTTGGAGCAATACATCAAAAAGATTCAAATCGAATCTCGTGTAATGGGAAGCATTGCCATCAATCATATTATTCCCGCTGCTATAAAGTATCAAAGTTTATTGGTGCAGAATGTGGAAGGGATGAAGGATATCGGTTTAACAAAGGAAGTTTACAACACGCAAGTAGAAATTATTAAAGAAATTTCTGCGCATATCACTGTAATCAAAAGCAAGGTGGATGAAATGGTAGAAGCTAGAAAGAAAGCGAATGCGATTGCAGATGTACGTGCACATGCCGTTGCCTATTGCGATAAAGTAAAAGCTTACTTCAGCGAAATTCGCTACCATGTAGATAAGTTAGAATTGATCGTCGACGATGAAAGTTGGCCACTTCCAAAGTATCGTGAAATGGTAACGATTCGATAATTATTAATTAAGTAATTTAAGGAGCCTCGAGAAATTGAGGCTCTTTTGTTTGTCTTCAATTTTTAAATATGATAATCTAATTTCAATTCTAATTCAAAGCCCCATAACCACACAGGCCACAGAGTTTTTCTCAGAAGTCACAAAGATATTTAGTAAAACGATAAGCAATTTTTTAGAATAATTACTTCATGTCGCTTTGTGTAAATCTGTGTGTTCTTTGTGGTAAATGAAATTAGATAAAGGTAAAATAGTTTAATAAATTTTCGTTAAATAAACTTAGCGCCATTGCGAGTAAATTTAGCTAGGAAAAATGCGGCCGAATGGCTTAGCGCCTCTGCTCTTGCGAGAAAATTTAGCGAAGAAAAATGCGACCGAATGGCTTAGCGCTTGCGCCTTTGCGAGAAAATTTAGCGAAGAAAAATGCGACCGAATGGCTTAGCGCCTCTGCTCTTGCGAGAAAATTTAGTGAAGAACTGTTACCAGAAAATTTGGTGAAGAGAAACTTAGCGCCTCTGCACCTGCGAGAAAATTTAGTGAAGAACTGTTACCAGAAAATTTGACGAAGAAAGTCTGTAACAAAATTCTGTTTCTATCTAAATAATTTTAGATAGAACTTTTTTGTAAAGTAACGTTTGTAAAATAGCCGTCACTGATAAAGTCCATAAACAATAGGTAATTTCTTGCTGTGAAAGAAACCAATATCCAAATGTAGCTTGTAGGAAAACACTAAGCGCATAGATTTGTAAAATCTTTTTTTCTTCTTTTACTTTTAGAAGTGCATGCAAGAGGGGAAGTTGGACACAAGTGAAGAGTAAGATGATGAAAACAGGGATCATCCACCAGGGCGAAATAGCCGCGTATGGTATTTTAGTGGAGAGCACAAAACCGAGCCCTACCCAGATTAATCCCATCAACGTTCCTGCAATTAACATTTTTAAGCTTTGATCTTTTAACGCATCACGATTCCAATCGTTGAAATTTAGAGTGCCATGTATTCCTAGTTGATGAACAGTCGCATATCCAACGAAGGTCCAAAGCATGAGTAAATGAAATGAGCTCATGGCAATTGCACTGAGTAGAAACACTGCAAAGAAAAAGGGAATTTTGTAATTTAAGAGAACAATTGAACTTCTGAAAAAATACCTACCCGACATTTTTAATTGTGTAAAATCAGTGCGAGGGAGTAATGGTAATTTGTATTCATAATAGAATAAGAAGTTGAGTAAAACAAATCGGATGCCTTGGGAAACAGTGAGTATAACGAGCAAATCCAGAAACTGAAGTTGAGCTTTTGAAAAATAAATCCATCCGTAAGCACCCAATATACTGCCCCAACTTATGAGTGACCAGCTATTGATTTTATCTTCCATTTTAGCAGCTACTTTGAATGCTTCATTGTAAATAGTTAAGATTAAGTAAAAGGCTGTTATTGATAGTGTGACGAAAGGAATTTTTAAAATTGTTAATAGGGCGACAAGCAGACAGGCAATCCCGAATCGAACGCGAATTGCATCACTCCAAATTGTTGTAGCTTCAGTCGGATTGGCGAGGATGGAATGTTGACAGAAAGTTTCGAAGGAGAATAATGTGGTGTGTTGCAAGACCAACAATGAAAGATAGTAGGTACTTATTTGTCCCCATGATAAGGCCTCAAACTTTAGTAAGATAAGTAGGGTTAATAATAAAAATGAAATGCTGTTGAATGATGTACTCAGGAATGACAAGCTCTTAGGGAAAGTCTCTTCAATTTTATTCATTCGTAAAGCGAGCATGTTTTGCATGCTTTTTTTACGTAGAAAATAGGACTTAGTTACTGTTTTTTGAAACTTATTCTCTCGCCTTGAATAGCTCCCATCCATTGGGATATACCGCTATGCGTACAAGTTTTTTCTGATGCAATAATTGCGTGAAATTTTTAACCGGATCAGAATCTTTGTATAATGAATTGAATCGTTCTTGATTGAATAGAATTAAATCGTTGTTGTTGTATAATGGAAATGTGGTGCCCCACATATTTACGATTTCATGAGGTACATCGTAGGTTCGTAATGCCCCATCAATGGTAAAAGTATTTACAGTGGCAGCAGGAATTTTTTTAAGCGCATTGGCAATGATCAATTCTTCCTGTTGGTAGTTGTAGATCGGATATATCACTTTGAAGCTTAATGCTATTTGGATAATGATCGCAAAAATATAAACTAACACGCGAAGATTTCTGGTCTTGAACTGGAACATCAATAATTCATAAGCAGGATATAATCCTAATAAAACAACTGGAAATGCAGGCATGAGAAGTCGGATTTCTTGGGTGGGGAAACCTGCAATAAAAATTAAAAAAAGTGCTAAGCAAATTAACCATAGTCTTGGCAAAAGTATTCCGGTACGTAAACTGAAAATAATAAAGACAAGTCCAATGATACAAAATCCGGGATGAAGCACAACACTCAATGCATACAGAATATTTGGTAGTGTATACTGTGTAACATCAGCTCCAATGGTAAAACTGTTTTTAAATAAATTGAGTAGTGACCAGTTTTCAATCCAAGGATGAAATAGGAAATAAAAACTGTCTTGGCCCTTTAAAAAGATGGTGGGCGTGAAGGCCATCAAAATTGAAAATATAGTGATCAGAAACAAGCTTAATCTTACTTTCGCCGCTTTCCAAATCATCGGAAAAACAGGAATGAGCAAGAGTAAAGTAGAATAACGTGTTTGTATGGCAAATACCGCCATACAAACTGAGATTATCATGGACTGACTACTATTGTATTTTTGCCATTTATAGAGTTCTAGGAGAGACCAAGTCAGAAAGGCCATGGAAAGCATATCTGGTAATCCTACCATCGAAGAACGGAAGAAAAAAGGAGAGAGAAATAGAACAAGAAAAGCATAGCGTTGACGTTGTGTTCCTTTTGGATAGATGGCATTGAGTAGTTTACAAAAGCTGATGTAACAAACTCCAGCGGCAAGCATACTTACTAATTGTAGACTGTAGAGATCTGGAATGAAAACAGAAAAAATAGAGCCAATCAACGGATACAGTACGGGGCTCGACTGACTAATGGGTGATGATCCTCCCAACAGAAATCCAAAAACCGATTGCATGTACCTAAATAGATCATGCGGCTCCTGGCCATAAAGACCGTTGTATTGTTTCCAAATACAAATAGCAAAAGTAATGGGCAGAAGTAAAACGATAACAAGCCAATTAAATTGGATGTTTGTGTTTTTACCGATACGTACTCCGTTGTCCATTATTCGACTTAAAGGTAACCAAATTTTTAAAACACTAGAATGTCATGCTTATCCCTAAAGATGGGAGGAAGGGCAGTTGATTTACACGTTGGTAGCGTACACGATCAAAGTAGAAGATATTCTCTCGGTTGTAGATGTTGATAGCACTTGCTGTAATATCTAAATTCGAGTTCTTACTCAGTACAAATTCTTTCTTTAAACTAATATCCATCCGGTGATAGGGGGGAAGTCGCTTTTGGTTAAGTGGACCGTAAATAATTCCAAGGTTTCCATTGGTACTATTCGGATCAGTATACAAACCATCTGAGAAATTCTGATATTCGTAAAACCCTTGCGTACCACTAAAAGGAAAGCCAGAACGAAAATTCCAACGTGCGTTGAATTCCCAGTCGAGTTTCTTACCAAAGGTGTACGACCCCACTAAGTTTACATTATGTCTGCGATCGAAGTGCGGACGATATTCGCGAATACCATCGTTACGTGTTACATAAGTTAATGAATAAACTGCCCATAAATATGCACGCTTGTATTCATATTTTACGACTAAATCTGCACCATAGGAACTTCCCTTTTCAATGATGAAATCTTTGGTTAGGTAGTCGGGTTGATCTTGATAAAAACCATTGTCGGGATATACTTTGTCGCGATTGATGTTAGAGAGTTGAGTGAAGTCTTTGTAAAAAGTTTCTACGTTTACACTTAAATGTTTTGTGATATCGATTTCAGCACCAACGATGATGTCTCTTGCTTTTTGTAATCGAGAATTCACCGCTTTTCCGTTGAAGTTATCCGGTAAACTTTCTGGACCCGATAAAAAACCATAAAATAGATTCACTACATCTCGATCTGAAACAGCACTGATTAAATTCTGTGCATAGATACCGCCTGCAAATTTAAATCGTAAGCCTTCAACAGCATTGTATTTTATTCCGATACGAGGTTCTGGAGAAAATTCACTTAAGGATGCAAAGTACTGAAGTCGGATGCTGGGTTCAATTACAATTTTTTCTCTGGAAATGCGATAACGTAAAAATGATCCAAACTCAGTGGTATTTTCAATCTGCTCATAAGTAAGGCCGGTAATGGTGTTCGTGAACAATTCAGTCCTGAATCCTAATACCTCTAACCCTATTTTTAATTCATCTTTATTGAAAAAACTGGTGATGTTGAAACCAAAGTTGAATCCGTTGATCGCACTTTTACGTGGCGGCTCATTCGCTTCTGTTTGGTCGATTTTATACTTCGAAAATGCAAAGACCCCGTCAATTAAAGTGTTCGAACCTTTGGGAACTAAAATGAAATTACTTCCAAAGCCGTTTGACTTCCAATTGATGTCAGTAACATTTTTAAATTTTGCATCGTCACTGAAATCAAATCCGAATAAATTGAGTTGTGATCCATTTTCTCCGTTCAGCGAGACTTTACCATAGAAATCGGAAAAGCTAAAGGGAAGTCCATCTTTGTCTACATAATCATAAAGTACTTTTGATGATTGATCGAGGTATGAATTTTTATAGGAAATCAAGAATGAACTGCTTCCACCTCCATCTTCTTTTTGTTTTTTGATGGGTCCCTCGAATAATAACTTACTCGAAAATGTAGATGCACTTAATTTGCCACCATAGCGACGTTTGTTTCCACCTCTAGTGGTAATGTCCATCACCGAAGAAATTCGATCTCCATAATCCGCAGGAAATCCTCCTGTGTACACATCCGCATTTCGTAAAATGTCGGTGTCGAAAACTGAAAATAATCCAATGGAGTGAAACGGATTGTATACGATCATCCCATCTAGCAACACTTTATTCATAATGGGTGTGCCACCACGAATATAAAGTTGTCCACCTTGATCTCCACTGAATACAACGCCAGGTAAAACTTGTAAGTACTGTGCAAGGTCAGGCTCGCCGCCAATTGAGGGTACTGATTTTATTTCACGCGGAGTAATTTTATTGACAGAAGCTCTTACTTCCGTTTTGCGTGCTTCCTTCTCCGCCGAAACTTCAACGGTTTTCAAATTCACCGATCCTTTTTTAATGTAAATCTGTTTGTCGGTTACTTTGTCTTCTACAATAATAATTTCAACCAAGGTGCTGTCATAACCAATCGCTCCAATCGTCAACGAATATTTTCCCGGAGGTACATTCGTGATGCTGTAAAATCCGTTTACATCTGTGATTGATCCAAATTGGGTTCCTTTTATAAAAACAGGAGTATATAAAACAGGCTCTCCATTTTCTTTGTCGTAAAGGAATCCACGAACACTACCCGTTTTTTTGTGCAAAAGAAGCAGCTGTACTAAAAAGTAAGAGAAGAAATACGGTGAAACTAATTAGGTTTTTATTCAAGGGATTTGTTTATTAATGGGTGATTTTAGCTGCTAGCTGTTGGCTTCTAGCTGCTAGTTATTGGTATTTAACTTTTAACTTTTAACTTTAATTCTTTTGTTTTAACTTTATGCTCTTAGTCTCGAAGCCTAGAAATTATCTACTAGCTATGGTCCATTTCATTCTATCTACAAATTTCTTGAAGCAAGCTAGCAGCTAGCAGCTAGCAGCTCATAGCGAGAATAACATCAAATTCTTCAGCAAGAATAGATACCACGGAGAGTCGATTTAATCGTAACATCTGAATGTCTTTTAACTTAGGTTCTGCTTTGATATCTGCGAGTGATACCGGTTTTTTTAATTTCTTATAAGGTTTTAAATCTACCGAAACCCAATTCTCATTATCTGTGGTTGGATCTTGGTAGCTTTCTTTTTTCACTTTGGCAATACCCATGATGCATAACCCTTCATTGCTATGGTAAAATAATACGAGGTCGCCTTTTTTCATGCTTCTCAAGTTATTTCTCGCTTGATAATTGCGCACACCATCCCAGCAAGCGGATCCGTCATTCACGAATTGATCCCAGGAATACTTGAATGGCTCTGACTTAACGAGCCAGTAGTTCATCATTTACTTTTATAAAGGGACTCCGAAAATACAGAATGCAATCGAATCATTCAGTTTGCTTTTAACAGATTTACTATTTTTACAAATAAAATACTTGCTATGAAACGTTTACTGCTGACTTTCACTCTATTGAGTTTATTTTCTCTCTCAAATACTTGGGCTCAGACCGATTGTTGTGAAGTAACAGCAGCCGATGTACTCTCGTTTTCGGAATTTGCCAATGACGAAAAATTCATTTCAAGTCATCTCTCGCCTTTACCTCTAGATTTTGAGCCTAAGGTTGGAAAGATGGTGAGTATGAAGACTGATGGAGGGAAGGAATTTGCTGTATTTGAAGTGAAATCAGGGAAAACAAATGGTGCACTTATCTTAATGTTCCACGAATGGTGGGGTTTGAATGATTATATCTTGCGCGAAGCCGAGAAATTACATATTGCAACCGGAGCGACGGTCTTGGCGGTTGATTTATATGATCGAAAAGTGGCTACCAATGCAGAAGAAGCAGCAAAGTTGATGAAAAGTGTAGAAAAAGAAAGAGTAGAAGGAATAATCAAAGCTTGTATTGACTACGGAGGAAAGTTTTCGCGTATACAAACTATAGGTTGGTGTATGGGTGGTGGATGGGTTTACAAGCGTCTATTTTGGCAGGACAACAAGGTTATGGCTGTGTCATTTACTATGGAATGCCGGAATTGGAAAAGGAAAAATTGGCGTTATTGGGTGGACCTGTTCTTGGTCTATATGCTGCCAAGGATGCCTGGATTACCCCTCAGCTTGTGGATGAGTTTGATGAAAATATGAAAATCGTCCAAAAGAAATTTACGAAACATATTTTTGATGCCGATCATGCATTTGCAAATCCCAGCAACCCCAAGTACGATAAAGTTGCTACAGCAAAAGCCAATGAATTGGTGATAAAGTTTTTGAAAGAAAATTTTAATATTCCCCTAAAGAAACCAACGCTAGAGAAAAAGTAACTTATTGTAATTCCGTAGGTTGCTAACTGTATTTCGTGTGCTTTTAATTCTGTTTTTGGGTAGATGGTCTTATCGATATTTTTAAAATATTTCTTCCTTATTTTGAAAGTTGCAACCTCGAAATTCCGTATCTTCGCACCACGTAGAAGAGGTTAGTTGTTAGTGGTTAGATTTTAGATTATTCTTCTTTAAATCTAAAATTTATCACTTAATATTTTAGATCTGCGAGATTTAAATCTAATTGTAAAGCCAAATAACTAAAATGTGTCCCGAAGAATTACAGGATATGCACTTCTAATCGAGAAACCTCGCGACTAACATCTAATCGCGAAGTCTCACAACCAACAACCAACAACCAACAACTAACCTCCAATTCTGATCGCGAAGCCTCGCGACTTAATTCCTAATTCTTAATTAAAAAAAATGGTATTCGACCTCGACATGATTCAAAAAGTGTATGCTGGCTTTCCAAGCAAAGTAGCAGCTGCACGCGCCTTAACCGGTACTCCTTTAACGCTCGCTGAAAAAATTCTGTACTCTCATCTTTCAGAAGGACTTCCGCAAAAAGCATTTGTTCGAGGGAAGGATTATGTTGATTTTAATCCAGATCGTGTTGCGATGCAAGACGCAACCGCACAAATGGCTTTGTTGCAATTCATGCAGGCAGGTCGTCCTAAAGTGGCTGTGCCTTCAACGGTGCATTGCGATCACCTGATTCAGGCGGAGACAGGTGCTACTGCCGACTTAACAAAAGCACTGGATAAGAATAAAGAAGTTTTTGGATTTCTTTCATCCGTTTCGAATAAGTACGGAATCGGTTTTTGGAAACCAGGAGCAGGAATTATTCACCAAGTAATTCTAGAAAATTATGCTTTCCCAGGTGCTATGATGATTGGTACCGATAGTCATACCGTAAATGCGGGTGGACTTGGAATGGTAGCTATTGGAGTAGGAGGGCGGATGCTTGTGATGTGATGGCTGGTTTACCTTGGGAGCTGAAGTTTCCAAAGTTGATTGGTGTGAAGTTGACAGGAAAAATGAGCGGTTGGACATCTGCAAAAGATGTTATTTTAAAAGTAGCTGGAATCTTAACCGTGAAAGGTGGTACCGATGCGATTGTTGAATATTTTGGTCCAGGTGCCGATAGTATTTCTTGTACCGGCAAAGGAACCATCTGTAATATGGGTGCTGAAATTGGAGCCACTACTTCCATCTTCTGTTACGATGAAAAGATGGCTGAATACCTTCGTGGTACTAGCCGTAAAGCAGTAGCTGATTTAGCAGATGGCATCAAAGAACATTTGCGCGGCGATGATGAAGTGTACGCAAATCCTGAAATGTATTTTGATCAAGTAATCGAAATTAATTTAGATGAATTAGAACCGCATATCAACGGACCTTTCACTCCAGATTTAGCATGGCCGCTGAGTAAATTTGCTGCGGCTGTGAAAGAAAATGGATGGCCAGCAACGTTAGAAGTAGGTTTGATTGGTTCATGTACCAATTCATCGTATGAAGATATCAGCCGTGCTGCTTCGTTAGCAGATCAAGCCGTGAAGAATGGGTTGAAGGCGAAGAGTGAATTTACAATTACTCCCGGATCAGAATTAGTGCGCCATACTATTGAACGCGATGGTTTCTTGTCTACTTTCGATAAGATGGGTGGAGTAGTATTGGCAAATGCTTGCGGTCCTTGTATTGGACAATGGGCTCGACACACTACCAGACCCTAATCGTAAAAATTCAATCATCACTTCTTTCAATCGTAATTTTGCAAAGCGTAATGATGGAAATCCAAATACACATGCATTCGTAGCCTCTCCTGAAATTGTAACTGCATTGGCAATTGCAGGATCTTACTTTTAATCCGATGACGGATTATTTGACGAACGACAAAGGCGAGAAAATTAAATTAGCTGAACCCAAGGTCCAGAAATGCCACCACAAGGTTTCTCTGTAGAAGATGCAGGATATCAAGCACCTGCTGCGGATGGATCCTCTGTGAAAAATTGAGGTGAGTCCAACGAGTGATCGTCTGCAATTGTTAGATCCATTCGCTGCGTGGGAAGGCATCGATTTAAAAGGATTGAAGTTGCTCATTAAAGCAAAAGGAAAATGCACAACGGACCATATCTCCATGGCTGGTCCTTGGTTAAAGTATCGCGGACATTTGGACAACATCAGCAACAACATGTTGATTGGAGCCATGAATTTCTTCAATGAAAAAACGGATTCAGTAAAAAATCAATTGACTGGTGAATACGGTGCAGTTCCTGCTGTGCAAAGAGCTTATAAGGCGCAGAACATCGGATCTATCGTGGTGGGTGATGAAAACTACGGAGAAGGTTCTTCTCGTGAACATGCCGCCATGGAACCTCGTCATTTAGGGGTTCGTGCCATCTTAGTAAAATCATTTGCTCGTATCCACGAAACGAATTTGAAGAAACAAGGAATGTTAGGGTTGACCTTTGCAAACAAAGAAGACTACAATAAAATTTTAGAAGACGATGTCATCGATATCCTAGGCTTGACTTCTTTCGCTCCAGGTAAGCAACTCACCATCCAATTAAATCATAAGGATGGCACAGCAGAAACGATCCAAGTAAATCATACCTACAATGAAAACCAAATTGAATGGTTTAAAGCAGGTGGCGCCTTAAACATCATCCGCTCTCAAGTAGGTGCTTAATTCATAGAATATATTTAAAAATAAAATTAATTTATTTTAGCTGCTCAGTAGTGTATTCTACTGGGCAGTTTTTTTTTCGTATGTTCCTTTCGAAAAAAATAAGCGTAGCGCAGCCTGCCTGCCGGCAGGCCTTAGCGAACTTTCGAGGAATATTCGTCGGCAAAACTTTGCGGCTTTGTGCCTTAGCGAGAAACTTTAGCGTAGCGCAGCCTCGGCGAACTAAGCTAAGCACAACCTTCTTCGGCCTTCGCGCCTTTTTAACCTGAGCTCTCAGAGTTTGCCGAAGGGAGCTTTCCGAGGTCGCGAAGCCTCGCGAGCGAGAAACTTTAGCAAGAAAAATGCGACCGAATGGCTTAGCGCCTTCGCGTCTTTGCGAGAAACTTTAGCGTAGCGCAGCCTCTGCGAACTAAGCATAGCGCAGCCTTCTTCGGCCCCCGCGCCTCCAGAAAATTCAGAGAGAAAAAAGCGATTGAATGGCTTTTCATCTTTGTACTTTAAAAGAGGAATGTTGTTCTTGGCTCAACAATTTTACGTATTTTTTATAATTGCCTGAAAATAATTTTCTATTTTTATTGAATGAAAATTCGTCCACTTCTCTATATTAGTTTTTTATTTGTAATCGCAGCTTGTAAAAAAGATAAAGAGTCAGATTCTGCTCCTAGTATTAGTTTTACGACAACAAGTGGATATAAAACTTCGCTTCCTGTAAATGTAGTTTTTACCGCCAATTCTCCTTCGGCGGATAATATTTCCTGGGATTTTGGAGATGGAACAACAGGGCAAGGATTCACAGTAAATCATACTTACACTGGTTTTGGATCCTATAATGTAACGGCGACCGCTACAAAAGGTGGATTGAGTGCTACGTATTCAAAAGACCTTGCAATTACCTTTTTTCGTCGTGCTGTAATTAAAAAAATTGATGTCTTACAAACACCAGCGCTCAAACCCGGGGGCATCGATTGGGATCCCGGAAATTTTCCAGACTTGACTTATGATATTGTATTTCCCGGCGACACCACTTATGTGAGCGGAACTGTATTAAATAATGCTGAAACGGGATCGTTCAATGTCATTCCATCACAAGGAACTTTTATATTCAATGAAGATGTAAAATTTGACATCTATGACAAAGATGTTGGCAATGTACCCGATAAAGAATTGATGGGTATAGTTCGCTTTAAATTTATTAGTGTATTGCCCGACACCACCGTTTACGTAGACAGCGTTCAAGTAAACTCAGGCGCGTTGAGATTGATGCTGAAATTTGAGTTTCAGTTGTAGAGGGATTTTAGTGTTTTATAGTTCGGTTTCTTGGCTGAATAAATACGACGAAAGTAGTTTGTTGTCGTCTATATGGCTCCTATTTGCTATACCCAAAATCGAGATCCATTTTTTTCCTACCTTAGCCAAACATTACATATGTTCGATGCAAACTACACAAAATAAAATTTTCACAATCAGTAATTTATTTCCAAAAGCATTCTTGGTAAGAATTAGCAACCTTGTCCTTATAACGATGTTCCTGTATATCATTTTGCCAATTCATAGTTTTTCTCAAGGCTGCTGGACACAATTAGCAGATATGCCCCAAGCTCGATACAATCTTGTTTCATTTGAAATTGCGGATACAGGTTATGTGGTAACAGGACAATCGGCAGGCGGAACATTTCGAAATGAATTCTTCAAGTATGATCCGAACTTGAATCAATGGACACAACTTGCAAATTTTCCTGGTACTGCGCGAACAGGGTCAGTTGGATTTAGTATAAATGGAAAAGGATATGTAGGAACTGGCAGAGACAATAACGGCAACACCGATCAGTTTTGGGAATATGATCCTCTCTTAAACAGCTGGACACAAAAAGCAAGTTTTCCTCCCGGGAATCGTGAAAGTGCTACGGGATTCTCTATAGGAAACAAAGGATATGTCGGCATGGGTCTCAATGGAACCACCAAAACAGATTTTTATGAATACGATCCACTCACAAATACGTGGGCACAAAAAGCAAATTTTCCAGTAGCGATTGGTCGACATGCCGCTGTGGGATTTTCTATTGGCAGCAAAGGATATGTTGGTACAGGATATCACAGTGGATTCACGAGAAACAACGATTTTTGGGAATATGATCCAACAACAGATGGTTGGTCGCAGTTGGCCAATGTGCCAGGTCCAGCAAGAGCAGATGCAGTGGGTTTTTCTACTTCGGGTTTAGGCTATGTTGGAACGGGAAATCAATACATGGATTTTTATAGTTATGATGTAGGTAGCAATTCTTGGACACAAATTACAGATTATGGTCCTGGAAATAGAGAGAAAGCAACTGCTTTTGTTGTAAACAATATTGCCTATGTAGGCAGTGGTTTTTACCTCTCCATCAAATCCGATTGGTGGAAGTTGGATCCCGCTTCTATCGTGACCAATGCACCATTAATGGGTTGTGATAGTTTGTTGATTGATTCCATTTATTACGCTGCTGACACTTCTCTAATCACGACGGTACCTGGTGTTACTGCTAACGGTTGTGACAGTATATACATTCAGCCCATCATCATCAATAATTCAACCTCGATAGTTCTTCCTCCCATCACCGAATGCGATAGTACACTGATAGGTGGAATTTATTTCAACAATGATACTACACTAATTCAAAATCTTTCGAGTGTATTAACGGGTTGCGATTCGCTGGTAACAGTCGATCTCACCATAAATTTTGCAGATGTAACAGTAACCACTTTTCTTTATACCATCACAGCAAACGCTACAGGAGCTGTTTACCAATGGCTCAATTGCGATAGTAACTATGCGGTAATTCCTGGTGAAACTTCGCAATCATTTTTAGTTGGATCCAACGGAAATTTTGCGGTCGCGGTAACTGAGAATAATTGTACCGATACTTCAAGTTGTATAAACTTCACCGGGATTGGAATTGATGAGGTTTTAAATTCAATTCGCATTTCAATTTCTCCGAACCCGAGCTCGGGTAGTTTCTTTGTTTCTGCAGGTAATGAAGGTCAACTTAAAACTATTGAAGTTTTGAATTTGCTAGGAGAGATTATCGATGTGAAACAATCAACAAGTGCAGTCACACCGTTTGATGCGAAAGATCGTAAAGGTGTTTTCTTGGTTCGTTGTAGAGGAAATGGATTTACAGCAATTGGACGCGTCGTATTGCTTTAGAGTAAAAATTTTACTTGACAAAGCTTGATAATTCCATGCCGCTAGTTTCCGTTTCCCTATGAAATTGAACGATTTTGCCTCGATTTTCAAGGGTATCATCTCTAGTTCAAATCATTTAATTACTTTCGAATCGATTTACAATGGAACCATACGCATTAGGGAATAAGAAAGTGGTCCGCGCCTGGACCTTTTACGATTGGGCAAACTCTGCCTATTCATTCGTCATTAGCTCTGCATTGTTTCCAATTTATTTCAGTGCCATCGCACATTCGAATGGCGCAAATGAAGTTCGCTTTTTAGGTAGGACCTATAACCCAGAGTCATTGCAATCGTACGCCATCTCTTTTGCTTTTTTAGTGATTGCATTAATTTCTCCCATGTTATCTTCCATCGCCGATTACAGCGGACAAAAGAAGAAGTTTATGTATTTCTTCTCCACCTTGGGTGCGATTTCATGTTCCTTGCTTTGGTTTTTTGAAGGAGCCGATACATTATGGGTGGGAATAACTTGCTCCTTGTTTGCCGCTATCGGTTATGCAGGAAGTATTGTTTTCTATAACGCTTACCTTCCCGAAATTGCAGTGGCCGCCGATCAAGATCGAATCAGTGCACGTGGATTTTCAATGGGCTATATCGGTTCTTCTCTACTTTTGATTTTTAATCTCACCATGATTATGTTTCCTGAATGGTATGGAAATATTAGCAGTGGATTTGCCATGCGATTTTCGTTTTTACTCGTAGGGGTTTGGTGGTTTTTATTTGCGCAGTATTCTTTCAATGGACTTCCTAAAGATCCTGCGAATTCGCCCATCAAAAGAGATATTCTGAAAAAAGGATACCGTGAATTAAGAATGGTATGGAATCAATTAAATGAAACGCCTTACTTGAAAGCATTTCTGATTGCATTTTTCTTTTATAATACGGCGGTACAAACCATCATGTATTTAGCAACGTTATTTGGTGTGCAAGAAATTGCGTGGGCCGATGAAGAGAGCAAACAAAGCGGATTGATAGTCTGTATCTTGTTGATTCAGTTTGTTGCCATTGGTGGCGCTTATTTGTTCTCCTTCCTCAGCAGTAAATTAGGAAATATAAAGGCGCTTATCATTTCATTACTCGTGTGGATGGTGATCTGCTTGGGTGTTTATTTCTTCGTGTACGTTCCCCTCGATTTTTACATCACTGCCGCCTTGGTCGGACTCGTAATGGGAGGAGTTCAATCACTCAGCCGCTCTACGTATTCTAAAATGTTGCCTCCCACCAAGGATCATGCTTCTTATTTTAGTTTTTATGATGTCTGTGATAAAGTTGGAACTGTTTTAGGTACTTTTGTCTTCGGTTACGTGAATGAAGTTACAGGCAGCATGCGCAACTCGATAGTTGCATTGGTCGTGTTCTTCGTGATTGGAATTGTTCTTCTAAGACGCGTTAATAAGTTAAATTGGTATTCTTTAAAATTGAATAAATAATTGTGATTGTAGATTTATACATACCTTGTTACATCGATCAGTATCAACCTGAGATTGCACGAAACACATTGAAGTTATTGCAAAAGGTTGGCTGTGGCGTGAATTATAATATTGAACAAACTTGTTGTGGTCAGCCGGCTTTTGAAGATGGTTTTCGCGATGCCTGCAAGGAAGTAGGAGAGAAGTTGATTCGTGAATTCCAGGATGAGCGTTACATCGTTTGTCCAGGCCCAGGATGTGTAAAAACCATTCGAAATTATTATCCGGCATTGTTTCATAATTCAGCACTACACAATGAATATAAACTCGTACAGAAGAATTTTTTCGAGCTGAGCGATTTTTTAGTCTCTGTATTAAATGCGAGTGATATTGGCGCCATTTATAAAGCAAAGGCCGTAGTGCACAACTCTTGCACACTTCCTCAAGATCCAGCAAAATAGAGTGCACAACTCACCCTGCTGCGCAAAGTGAAAGATCTTGAGATTGTTGATCCATTAGATGCTTGGCCTGGTTGCGGCATGGGCGGTGGACTCGATCGCAAAAATGAAGCACTAACTGTCGGCATGGCCGAAGAATTTTTCAAAGCCATTTCATACACCGGCGCCGATACCGTCATCACTAACGATCCTTTGTGTTTAATGCACCTTCAAGGCGTCATCGACAAAAATAATCTTCCTCTTAAAGTGATCCACTTGGCGGATGTGCTTGCTAGTGGATGGGAGTGAAATTACAAGGGACGCGAAAAGCGAATAAGCACGTCGCGAGGCTTCGCGATGCGAAAAAATGCGAATCGATTTTATTAGTTTATTCCCAAGTAAAAATCCGTGAAAATCCGTTTATTCCGTGTCATCCGCGTTCAAACATTGTAGAACATTTAGGAAAGAAAATTAATCATATAAAATCATCGAAGCTTCGCGATCATAATAAATCTCTGTTCCATCAGGTTTTAATTGATGCGATAAATATTATTAAGCTAAAACTCTATTCTCTAATAAATTTTCCGTTTCGCTGTCCAGCATCATCAGAGTAATGAATAATATACATCCCAGACCTCAATCCACTTATATCCAACTGATGAATGTCAACTGTGAATCATTCTTTTCAAAAACAATTTTTCCATTCATATCCGTAATCGAAATATTAAAATTTCCTGAGGTCTCAAATGTTCCGAGATTGATAAATTGAGATGACGGTACTGGACTGATGTGAAGCAAATAATTTTCTTGCATTGCTTCCCTGCAATTAACACTAATATCAATTTGATTGTAATAACTGATGCATCCACCAGCACTGGTTGATTTCACTCTGTAAAGCCCACTTTGTTTTGCTGCATAAGTTATGGAAGTAGCTCCTGAAATTGTTGAGTTGTTAAATTGCCACTGACGACCAACCGTGTTGGGGGTGATATGTTGGAGTACGGAACTATCTCCACTGCAAAAAACTACTGGATCTGTCGCTACAATTTTAGAACGATAAACTGAGATCTTACTGTTAGGCGATTTAGCAGTACAGCCCTCTGGTGACGTTACTACAACTTTATAATTTCCATTTTTAAAAACATTGATGTCGGCCGTGTATTGCGAGAGAGATTGTCCGTTGCGAAACCATTCAAATGTATTTGAAGGCTGACTCCCTGAACTTATATTGATGGTGTCTTTCGTACAAATTTCCGTGGTACCAAACGGTTGAATATTGGTTGTTGGTAGAGGGAGGACAGTAACCGAAACTTCATTAGTAACCTTGGTACATCCATTTCCATTTGTCACAATACAACTGTAATTTCCAGAATTGACTGGCTTAATAATTTCATTTGTAGCCCAAGGCAATGGATTGCCATTTTTTAACCATTGAAATGTCCAATCTGATTGAAGTGAAATATTAGAAAAACGTCTGACTTCGAGACTTCCTTCTTTAGCGCAAAAAACTGTATCTGTAGCATTCAGTGAAGCATATAGGTCTAGATTTCCCAAATTACATAACCCGCTTATGTATGATAAATTTTCGCATCCATATTGATTGGTGACAATGACGGTAACGGTGCCAACCACCATCATGCAACCTGTACGATCAAAAAGATAAGCAGGTGTGTTGACTCCACAGGTATATGGATTTGTATCATAATTGGGCTGCCAACAATGTGTGAGTACCTGACTATTGTCATTGAGTAAATTTGTTCCGAGGTACATTCCGGCACAACCAATAGAATCTATGCCTATATTGTAGGCAGGACGTGGATGAACATAGGCAGAGGTTTTTCGATAATCTTTGCAACCAGTAATACTATCTGTAAAAACACAACGGTATTCTCCGTTATCTGCTGTATTAAAATCAGATTTGTCGATGACTTCTGTACCTTGTCCTTGCCATGTGGCAGATAAATTTTGCCAAATTCCATTCACCGTATCGCTACGGAATTGCCATTTTAAGGTACCCGTACGGATATTATTTCGTTGAGCAGTGATGGTAGCAAAATTGAAAGAATAAGAAGTCCCGGATAATGCTTCACATGGAAAATCGAGTTGAGCTGTTACGTAGGCGAGTTCGTTGGGGCTACAGGGTTGTTGTGCTTGTACTTCTATGAACAAAAGTAGTAGAAGGAGAGTGATGGAAGAGTGCTTCATAATTGAAATCAGATTTAGATGGAAAATTACATAGAAATTCACTTAAGTTGAAAATTTCAGGGCTATTATTTTAAAAAGTTTTTAACCCTAATTGTGAATTGCGAGAGGGGATCAATTTGAATGAGTTACAATGAAGGATAAGATTCAAGGAAGAATAATCAAATTCTAGTACTCAAAATACTGACTGTTTAAACCTGCCTGCCGGCAGGCAGGCGCAACGTTAGCAGCGTTCACACAACGGGCGCAACGGGAAAAATATTTCGAAGTAAAATCTCTTCGCCACTAAAAATAATTTAAAATCCAACAACTAACAACTACCAACTAAAACTCTTTCACTACACCAGTATAATTAAATGGCGTAATTTTTCGTAATTCTGTTTTCAATTTATCAGATACATCCAGTCCATCAATAAATTTCGAAATGGTATCTGGATTAATTTTCTCACCAGTTCTGGTTAATGATTTTAGTGCTTCATACGGGTTTGGGAAAGCTTCTCTTCTTAAAATGGTTTGTATGGCTTCCGCAACTACCGCCCAGTTATCAGATAAGTCTTGTTGAATGGTATCGGCGTTTACACTCACTTTGCTGAATCCTTTTAATAATGATTTGCCTGCCATCAAGGTATGCGCATACGGAACTCCTACATTTCTTAACACGGTGGAGTCGGTCAAGTCGCGTTGTAATCTCGATACAGGTAGTTTCGCAGCTAAATGTTCGAACAATGCATTGGCCATTCCTAAGTTTCCTTCTGCATTTTCAAAGTCAATCGGATTTACTTTGTGTGGCATGGCCGATGATCCTACTTCATTGGCAACGACTCTTTGCGTGAAGTAGTTCATGGAAATATAGGTCCACATGTCTCTCGATAAATCAACCAAAATGGTGTTGATGCGTTTCATGGAATCAAAGAGAGCCGCCATGTTGTCGTAATGCTCAATTTGTGTGGTATAAGCCGAACGTTGCAACCCTAAACGTTGTATGAATCGATCGCCAAAAGCAATCCAATCAATTTCAGGATAAGCTACGGCATGTGCATTGAAATTACCTGTAGCACCACCAAATTTAGCAGAGGATGTAATGCTGTTTAATAATTCTAATTGCGCTTGTAAGCGATGATGGAAAATATAAATTTCTTTTCCTAGACGGGTAGGAGAGGCTGGCTGTCCATGTGTACGCGCTAACATGGGAATGTCTTTCAATCTTTAGCCACCAATTGAATTTTTTCACTGATGGCTTTGATAGCCGGCAAATAAATTTGTGTATTCGCCTCCAAAATACTCAACGGAATAGCCGTGTTGTTGATGTCTTGCGAGGTCAATCCAAAGTGAATAAATTCTTTGTGCTCTTGTAAGCCCAATGCATCAAATTTTTCTTTGATGAAATATTCAACGGCCTTCACATCATGATTCGTCGTTTTTTCAATGCTCTTGATATGCAAGGCATCTTCATGTTTGAAGTCATGGTAAATTGCGCGCAGGTCTTTGAATTTAGTTTTGTCGAACTGTTGAAGTTGTGGTAATGGAAGTTCGCATAATTCAATAAAATATTCTACTTCCACTAAAACGCGATAACGCATCAATGCCTCTTCTGAGAAGTAGAGTGCCAATTCTTCGCAGCTATTTCTATATCTTCCGTCAATGGGTGAAATGGCATTTAAGGGGTGGAGATTCATGTGTTTTACTTGGAATAATAAATGAATGCCTCGATAAATTTTATCGAGGGTAAAATGATTGAAATGTTATTAAACGATGACCGCTTCTTTGTTGATTTTTTTCACGAGTCCTTGCAATACTTTGCCTGGACCAACTTCGGTAAATGTGTTGGCTCCGTCCGCTAACATATGCTCTACACTTTGAGTCCATTTTACGGGAGCCGTCAATTGCGCAATTAAATTTTTGCGAATGGCAGTAACATCCGTTTGTGGAGTTGCTGTTGCATTTTGATACACCGGACAAGTAGGAGTGTTAAAAGTAGTAGACTCAATAGCCGCCGCTAATTTCTCGCGTGCCGGCTCCATTAATGGACTATGAAACGCTCCACCCACTGGTAGTAATAAGGCTCTTCGTGCACCCGCAGCCGTTAGTTTCTCGCAAGCTGCTTTCACCGCTTCTACCTCTCCTGAAATCACCAATTGGCCCGGACAATTATAGTTGGCAGCCACCACAATTCCTAGCGTTTCCGCACAAATTATTTCTACTTTCTCATCTTCCAAAGCCAAAACAGCAGCCATGGTTCCCGGTGTAATCTCACAGGCTTTTTGCATGGCGTTCGCTCTTTCAATGACAAGCTTCAATCCATCTTCAAAACTTAACGTCCCATTGGCAACGAGTGCAGAAAATTCTCCCAGTGAATGACCAGCCACCATGTCTGGTTTAAAATCATCGCCCCATCACTCGAGCTTGTATTACCGAGTGAATAAAAATGGCAGGTTGCGTCACATTGGTTTGACGAAGTTCTTCATCGGTTCCAGCAAACATAATGTCTGAAATTCTAAATCCAATGATGTCATTGGCTTGTTCAAACATGGTTTTTGCTAATTCAGAAGTATCATAAAGTTCTTTTCCCATTCCTGAGAATTGCGAACCTTGTCCGGGGAAGATGTATGCTTTCATGATCAATGATTTTTATTTTTTAGGAAGAAACTTTTAATGAAGCTTTCCTTGTATGAGAGAAATAAATTCTTTTCTAGTTCTGTCGTTTTCGAATTCACCGGTGAATGCCGATGTGGTGGTTACCGAATTTTGTTTTTGTACGCCGCGCATCTGCATACACAAATGTTGCGCTTCAATTACCACCGCTACGCCCAGTGGTTCTAATGTCGACTGAATACAATCGCGAATATCAGTTGTTAATCTTTCTTGAACTTGTAAACGTCGAGCAAATGCATCTACAATTCTTGGGATTTTACTTAAACCTACAATGTAATTATTGGGAATGTAAGCGATATGTGCTTTTCCAAAGAAGGGTAAAAGATGATGCTCGCACAGACTGTACAATTCAATGTCTTTCACGATTACCATTTGTTTGTAGTCCTCCTTGAATTTAGCAGAATTTAAAATAGCTACTGGATCTAAATCGTATCCATGCATTAAAAATTGCATCGACTTAGCCACGCGCTCCGGAGTTTTTAGTAGACCTTCGCGATTTACATCTTCTCCTAATTTTTCAATGATGGATTTGTATTGACTTGCTAATTGCTCGGTCGTTTCCAGATGATATGAATCGTTGCGAACATATCCCTCCAAATCTTCTGTATCGTGTATGTGATTGTGGTTTGCCAAATCGTTATTTTTTTATCCGAAGTATTCAACGAAATTATTTTCTGTCTCGTATAATTTGATGCAATGTAATGAACATCCTTGTTCTTTGATTGCATCAGCCAGTTCATCCCAGATAGCCTGAGCCAACACTTCCGTGGAAGCCATTTTGCCTTCCATAATGTCTACATCTAAATTTACATTTTTATGATCGATCTTATCTACTACCTTTTCTTTGATCAAGTGACTTAAGAATTTTAAATCGATGACAAATCCTGTCTCGGGATTAATATTTCCTTTTACCGTAACAAATAAGTCGTAGTTATGACCATGCCAGTTTGGATTAGAACATTTCCCAAAAACTTCCATGTTTTTATCGTGGCTCCAATCTTGTCTATGTAACTTATGGGCAGCGTTAAATCTTTCTTTTCTTGTGATATACAGCATATTGTAATGTTCCTTTTTGCAAGGACGTTAAGTCAACAAAATTACGTCTTTTTTCTGATCTTTCACAACTACAATAAGCACGAAGACAGTGTATTGCACTATATTTGCCCCATGAACCCGAGTGAAAAGATTCTCTTTATTTGTGCCACTCCATTGGAATCAACTGCTTTGGGACTTGATGGATCTCTAAAAAGTGGATTTTATCCCGACCTTTTGGGCAATGGGAAGTCGTTGTTGATAACCGGTGTTGGACTTACACTTACTGCTTATCATTTAGGCAAAATCTTAACATCTCATTCTTTTGATGTCGCTGTAAATTTTGGAGTTGCCCGGAGCTCTCGATTTTCAATTCCTTTAGGGAGCGTCGTGGAAGTTATTTCAGATGAGTTTGCAGATGTAGGTGCGGAGGACAATGACCAATTCATTTCTCTATTCGAGATGAATTTGTTGGAGATGAATGAGCCTCCATTTGTGAATGGAAAATTGGTACCGATGGGCGGATGGAAGTGCGAGGGAACTTACCGAAAGTGACCGGAGCCAGTGTAAATACTGTTCATGGGAATGCTGAACATATTGCACAATTTAAAAAGCGAAGTGCTGCGCAAGTGGAATCCATGGAAGGTGCAGCTTTTTCTATGCCTGTGCAATGGCCGGAGTTGCTTCGATACAAGTTCGTGCAATTTCCAATTATGTAGAGCTAAGAAATCGCGATAATTGGAAATTAGAGGAGGCGATAGGGTCATTGTCAGTCTATTTGAAGGAGTATTTTTTATAGTGTCCATTAGACTTTTGATACAAAACGCCCTCAGTTTATCACAATTTGTTGTTGTTTTAAGAGTTAATCTCAAAGTGTAATTGTTTTTCACGATTTCTAATTCAACTATACTATAGTTCATTTCTAGTGCATACTATTGGATAATCACATTGTATTCTTAATAACTTTTTTGGGGGAGATGAGCTATATCTCTTAAAAATTGAAATTTGTGTTTGATGGGCTTTATCAATTTGAATAGTAGTTTAATGTTAAAATGGAAGCGGAAATTGATGTTGATTTCGACTTTTGTTTTTTGTACCTGCTGCGTGAATGCTGGTGGAGATGGTGGTGTAAAGCATTATTCAAACGGACATAAGCCATTGGAACTTGTTTTTTGCGTAGACCTCAGCGGAAGTACCAACGGACTTATCAATGACCTGCGCGATAATTTGTGGCTTATTATTAATCAAGCCAACCACATGGATCCTAAACCCGATTTGCGCATTGGCGTGATTGGTTTTTCCCGACCAAGCTTCGGCAGAGAAAATTCCTATGTTAAGATTTTAGCTCCGCTTACCAATAATTTTGATTTAATTGAGATGGAGTTGTACAAGTTACGCCCATCCATCGAAAAAGGAGATCAGATCGTAAGTGAAGCCATTCGTACTGCTGTGAATGGGATGAGTTGGTCGGATCGGAATGATGCCGTGAAGATGATTTATCTGGTAGGAAATGGAATGGTAACAGCTAACGGTTACGAGTATGTGAAGTACTGCGAACAAGCACGTGCCAAGAATATTCCGATTCATGCTTTGTATGTGATGAAGTCGGCGAATTGGTTTAAAGAACTTCCTGGTTATCGACGTATTGCCGGACTTACGAACGGTATGCAAACCGAAATTACTATCAATAAAGCGGAGGAAGTGAAAGTATGGACTTCCGTTACTGCCAATTTAGAATCTCTAAATGCAAAGTTCAATGCTACTTACTATTGGACCAGCGACGATAGTAGTACATGCAGAAGATCATTAACAGCTGCCGACTCGGGCGCATACGAAACATCACGTGAAACTTTTTTACATCGTATGTATTTTAAATCATCCAACGATTTTCAATCCATCTACCGAAATTGTGATTATTTAAGTTCAAACATGCTCCAGCCGTCTGAAACTACGGCCGTAAATTCCGATGCATTTTTACTTCAAGTGAAAGAGCTGCACAAAGTGCGGGAAGAAATCCAAAAACAAATTCACAAGAATTTCCTATTGTTGAACTAGACCATCTGCAAAAGCCTATGTGGAAGGCCACATGCCCGACAACAACATTTTTCATCGCTCAGTCATGAATATTTTGTACCGCTATTGGGGACTCCGTTGATTCGGTCTCGTAAAAATTGTATCTAAAATTTTAACTGATTTTCGCTATGTAGTCTTAGCTTCTAGCTTCTAGCTTCTAGCTTCTAGCTTCTAGCTTCTAGCTTCTAGCTTCAAGTTGATTTTAGGCAACTAAATTTGGATTTAATCTACGATGACCTTGCAGCTTGAGGCTAGCAGCTAGCAGCTTTCAATAACGTGAAGAAATTATAATTATCTAAAATTAAGTGCGAAAAACCAGCAGTTAAAACTCCGCGATCACCGTCACACCACCAGTCGTTTTCTGTCCGATCTCAACATTTATTTTAGTTCCCAACGGCAAATACAAATCAACACGCGATCCAAATTTGATGAATCCCAATTCAGATCCTTGCTTCACTTTATCGCTTTCGTGCGGATAATAACGAATTCGTTTAGCAACAGCACCTGCAATCTGACGAACTAAAACAGAGAATCCCGACTTTTCAATCACCATGCTTGTTCTTTCGTTTTCGGTACTTGCTTTCGGATGCCATGCCACTAAAAATTTTCCTTCGTGATAACGTAAATATTTTACAATACCTGAAATTGGGTACCAATTGATATGCACATTCAACGGAGACATGAAAATGGAAACTTGAATGCGTTTGTCTTTGTAAAATTCCGATTCAACCGTTTGTTCAATCACTACAACTTTGCCATCACAAGGTGCAATTACTAAATTGTCCCCCATAGTTTGATCGCGTCTTGGGGAGCGGAAGAATTGTAATATCAAATATAGAAATACTAAACTCAAAACACCAATTATTCCTAGTAAAACCTCCTGTTGAGGGAAGAAATAATGAAGTCCGCCGTTTAATAGTCCCAATAAAACAAGTGTAATAAGTATGCTGTTGAATCCTTCTTTGTGTAGTGTCATTGGACTTTTTATTTAAACATAAACGCAGAGATAAAGCGTTACTTGGACTTTATCTCTGCGCAAATGATTCGGTAATCGATTAATAACTTCCGCGGGCGCGAATAGCTTTTGCAACAATAGTAAGTGCATGTACATAAGCTCCTAAACGCATGGGAACTTTATTCTCCTTTGCAACTTCCCAAACATTATTAAATGCATTAATCATCCATTTGTCAGCACGCTTATTTACCTCTTCTTCGCTATGATAATAGCCGGTACGATTTTGTACCCATTCAAAATAAGAAACCGTTACGCCACCGCCGTTTGCAAGAATATCTGGAATGATCACTACTCCTTTTTTATTTAAGATATCATCCGCATCAGCACTGGTAGGTCCGTTAGCACCTTCAACAATGAGCTTCGCTTTTATTTTGGATGCATTTTTAGAAGTAATTTGATTTTCTAATGCACAAGGAGCCAATAATTCCGCATCTAATTCGAGTAGTTCGGCGTGGCCAATTTCTTTTGCATCTTTAAATCCTTTTAATGTGCCTTGGTTTTTTGCACAATGCGCAATAGCCTTTATAATATTAATTCCTTTTGGATTGTAAAAGGCACCTGTATGATCCGAAATTCCTACAACTGTAATCCCGTTAGCTTCGAAATGCTTTGCTGAAATGGATCCAACATTTCCAAATCCTTGTACTACGGCACGCGTTTTCTTCGGATTCATTTTCATTTTTTTCATGGCTTGTAATGCGGCAGTGCAAACACCTCTACCTGTAGCTTCAACACGACCTTGTGATCCGCCAAGTAAAAGTGGTTTGCCTGTAACTACACCTGGAGTGAAGCTACCATTTACTTTACTGTATTCATCCATCAACCAAGCCATCTCACGTCCAGAGGTATTTACGTCTGGAGCTGGAATGTCTTTGTCAACACCGAAAATATCTGACATAGCAACCGTATAGGCGCGCGTCAATCTCTCCAATTCACCAACACTCATTGTTTTTGGATCACAAGTGATTCCACCTTTTGCTCCACCATACGGGATTTCAGCAATAGCACATTTGAAAGTCATCCATGCTGCTAATGCTTTTACTTCATGTTCGTCTACTTGTGGGTGATAGCGTATTCCACCTTTTGATGGTCCTAATGCTGTAGAATGTATTACACGATAACCACCAAATACTTTTACGCGACCATTGTCCATCTTGATGGGTAAACTTACTTCGATAATTCGAGAAGGAACTTTTACAACTTGATAAACATCGTCTTCTAGATTCATGATTTTTGCAGCCTGATCCAGTCGCTGCATCATGGAATTAAAAGGGTTTGAATCATCTTGAATTAATAGCGGATGAGCTGTTGTAGCTTTCGTCTTTTGAAATCTTTGTAACTGACATGTATTAGGTTTTGGCTGACAAAATTAGATAAAAAGCGAATAGTAACTAATAAATAGGGCGGATATATTTTTTCCGATCCTATCTTTTATCGTTGTAATTCAATAAGTTGCATTCTCTTTCTGATGGCAGATGAATTGTGCTAGATCTTTAGCAGTTAAAATAGGAGTAGCATCGAATTCGTTTAGTTGTTTACGGTAGCGGAAGAATGACATAAAAAATGTGTTGTTGGGAAGTGTTTCCTCTTTGAAATTAAATCGATATCGTTCCGGATGGAATAGCTGGAGTTGATCTATTCCTTTCATGATAGAGGCGATTTTCCGGTATTTCAATTTTAACTTTTGGGTTCTGTCGAGATGCGTCGAACAATGTCGATACAACTCATCCAGATCATGAACGGCCTTCACCATATATTCGCCCTAAATTTCTCCGTCTCGCTGATATTGTAAGTAGTTCGTATAGGGAGTGCCGTTAGTGCCGTATTTGTATTTTAAGAATAGAATGGCTCCATGCTCTCCCACAAAGGTTGCAAAGTTTTCATTAAAGTCAACACTGCCCGGTAGGTAAAGCGTGGTATGTGTTAATTCGTGTATGATGACTTCCGCAAGTTGCCCTTCACTTCGCTTTAACATGTTACTCAAGATAGGGTCTTCAAACCATCCCAATGTGCTCCAAGCAGAAACTGACCTGTATTCTACATCATATCCGAACCGTTCAAGCTCTTTTAATTCAGCCTCACCTTTTTCTTTTACAAAAAAAGCCTTTATAAGAAACATTGCCTAGAAAAGGAAAATTCCACTCATAAGCCTTCATGGAAAATGCTCGACTTGCAGTTATGACCCACAATACGGGTTTGCCTTTTTGATCGTAGACTTTAGTGTAGTTTTTTGATACGACTAACCCTAATGAATCATTTGCAAATTTTTTGATCTCCTGTATCAAACGAAGCTTGGCTTTCAAGCTATCTGGAAAAGTAGCATCTGAAAGTTTCGTTTCGATTGGCTCTGCATCGTATAGAATTTTTAATTGACCTTTTAATTGAGCAACCCCATAGTTTACGAGTCGAAAATTAAAGACAGAATAGCCAACTATAGAAACGATGATGAGGATTGAAAATAATTTTATGACACGGAGAGTTTTTTTCATGTAGGTCGCCGAAATAGAAATTTCATTTTCTTTTTCATTTGATTTTGTTGCCGCTTTATGAGTCGATAGTTATTTTCTGCTAAAGATTCTCTTTTAGTATCGCCCAATTGCTTCCAGTTTCCCCGTTGAAAATCTAACGCCGCTTCTAAATCAACGAGCTTGTCGGCAGCTGACGGATCCCATTGTGCATGATAATTTGATAGCCATTTATGATTGAATTGTAAAAAATCATCATTGCCAATACCTTCCTTGCTCGAAACGTAACTTCCGCTGATATGTGGGTTAGGGAATACATTTTGTTGGCTTAAAAAAACAAAAGCTTTGGGGTCTGTTACAAATGCTAAGTTGTTTTTTGTACAATAAGATTGTAATTCTCGCACGACCTGCAAATAGGCTTGGAGTAAATCGGATTGGTCAAGTGTGCAACCCGTATTGTAGATTTCTTGAGGATGGTATTTTTTCAGCAGTGTTATGTATCGATCGTATGCTGGTTTTACAGATGCATATATTGTCGGATTGTTTCTTCTGAATAAATCATAGTGCGTAAACTTCAAATCGTAATTTAAAACGCAGAGGTCACTTCTGAATCCGGTTTTTAGACGCGCATAATTATAGTTTATCACATTTGTCCAGTCGGCAATTAAGACAACACTTCCTTTTTCAATGGATTTGTCAAGGTCATTCATAAAGGATGTGCTTACATCAAAATTGTCAAGTGTCGTTTTCGGATAATTCACACCAATTTGTATTAATAAAAGGACGGGGATTAGAAGACTAACTTTTGGATGCCATGTGCTCAATCGTGCCATTCCCAAGGCTGCAAAAATCCCCATTAAAAAGAAGGGGGTACATAGATAAGCATCCGTGTCGGCAGTTTGGTCGATTCTGAGTTGATAAATGAGAAGGAATATATAATAAAATGTTATTCCTGCCCATAAACGATGCTTCTTGGCAGAAATTAAATAAATAATACCCATTAAAATGAAGATGAGAAAAAGAAAAAATTGCTCAAAGCTTATTCTTAAAAAATAAGGGAGACGCATTCCTACTATTCCTTTCACGGTAGCTTGTGTGTTTTTAATCCATGCTCCTCCGGATAGATGGTAAAATAAACGGTCAAAAGTATTCGGACTTCCAAAAGCAAAAGGTAATTCTGCTGAAGCCCGAACGTACATCCAACCATAAAACAAAAGTAAAATACCTGTGGTGATAAATATGACGAACTTAGCTTCCTTCCCACATCTTTCACCCCAATTTATTTTTTCTATTTCTTCCTTTTTCTTTTTGATGGATGTATTCACCAGCCATCCTTGTGGCCAAAGTAATATCATAACAGGAATAAACATAATTGACGTTAAGTGATGATTTGCTAATCCTATTCCTAAGCCAATTGCCGTTAAATAACTACCCGTTTTCAAATCTCCAGTTTCTCTACGGAAAAGTCCATAAAATAGAATTGCTATACTTAAAATTTGTAAACTATATACTTCAACTGAATGCGACCAATGCCATAATGTTGTGCCAGAAACCGGAGCGATCGCAGAACAAATTGCAATGAGATATAGCGTCGTATTGGTGAGTTGAGAATATGTGTTTTTAAGAAGTATGATTACGCTTAAGTAAAGTAAAACAGCAGCGAGACTCATGCATAAACTACTAAAAAGAACAAGTCCAGTTATATGGGTAATTCCAAGTATCGAGAAAAGGGAAGTAAATAGTTTGCTTATAAGAACGTATGCAGGAAACCCAGGTGCATGTGCAATGCCCATCAACTCATTGACGAGTGCAAATTCTGCAGCATCAGCAAATCCAAGTGCTTTAAAGTTGGCATTGATCAATGAAATCACCAAGCTTGAAAGAAAGACTGTCAAGATATTTAATCGAGTTATTATTTTTTCTGTCATTTGGATAGATGAATGAACGAAATTAATAATATTTGAGTTTTTCCAAATTGAATTGGAATAAATTTATGAAGACTTTCTGACAGCGTTAATGATTAAATTGGCTCCATTGATCTTTTTCATGGATTGAACTATATGTCCACTTAATTCTAATTCTTCAACTACATTTTTTATTTTTTCTACATCCGTAAAAGCATTGAATAGGATCCTTCCACCTGGAGTTGTTTTGCGGGAAAGCTTTTTCCAGAATTCACGGGAAAGGAATTTGCCCGGAATTTTGTCATCGATAAATATGTCAACCAATATTAAATCAAATTTTCGAGTTTTTTTATTGACATATTCTGCGGCATCCATGCAAAGGATAGCAAGGTCAGCATTTGAACGAATATTAAATTCTGCTTTTGCAATTTCAATAATTACTGGATCGATTTCAATGGCTACAATTTTCCCTTTATATTTAAATTGCTCTCTGAGTAATTCAATGGAGGATCCACCGCCCATACCAAGGATGAGGATTCGCTCAACACCACGAAGTGAAATTTGGTCAAGAGTTAATTCCCATACTTTCTGTAAGTTTCCGTAACTATAGCTCGTGTTTTTACTGTCAAGCACCTTTTGTCCATCCACATAATTTATCTCAAGAATCCCACTGTATTTCGACCTGATTCGTTGCGCCATCATTTTCAAATTCTATTGCGAATGTAGAGATTCTTTTCATGAAACTAACGCTTATTCCTTGCAAATCAGAAGAAAGAATATTTTTAATTTTATAATTCATGAGCGAATATGGATAAAAATTATATTTGTGGAAAACACTATCTTCTATGTCATCTGAAATTCGTCAATTGCAACCTCATTCTCTTTGGAGTCATTTCGCAGATTTAAACGCAGTACCACGCCCATCTAAAAAAGAAGAAAGAGTCATTCAGTTTATTAAGGATTTTGGAACTAATCTCGGATTAGAGACTTTCGAAGATGATATTCGCAATGTGATTATCCGAAAGCCTGCAACCAAGGGTATGGAGAACAGGAAAACGGTTGTCCTGCAAAGTCACCTCGATATGGTGCATCAAAAAAATAATGATACCGTATTCGATTTTGATAAAGAAGGAATCAAAATGTTTGTCGATGGAGATTGGGTGCGTGCGAAAGGAACTACGTTAGGTGCCGATAATGGAATAGGAGTGGCTACCATTATGTCGATTTTATCAAGTACGGATATCCCACATCCTGCTATCGATGCCTTGTTTACAATCGATGAAGAAACGGGTATGACAGGAGCTTTAGGACTAAAGGGTGGGATTTTGAAAGGTGCAATTTTATTGAATTTGGATACAGAACAAGATGATGAAATTGATATCGGCTGTGCTGGTGGCATCGACGTTACTGCGAAACGCTCTTATCAAGAAGAGTCAGTACCTAATAATCATATTGCGTATACGCTTACCGTGAGTGGATTGAATGGCGGACATAGCGGGATGGATATTCATAAAGGATTAGGCAATGCGAATAAAATTGTAAATCGTATTTTGTATTCTTTATCTGGCAAATTGGGAATTCGAATCAGCAGCATTGACGGTGGAAGCCTGAGAAATGCGATCCCTAGAGAAAGTGTAGCCGTTTTTTGTTTGCCAATTTCAAATGAAAATCAATTAAAGCAACTGATAGAAATACTTAGCGAATCCATCAAAGTTGAGTTGAAAACGAGAGAACCAAATCTTAGTATTTCTCTTTCAGCATCACCGCTTCCAACAAAAGTGATGAATTCGGATATGCAAAATCTTGTACTCAATGCAATTTATACTGCGCATAACGGTGTGTACCGTATGAGTGCAGATATTTCGGACTTGGTAGAAACAAGCAATAATGTAGCTCGTGTGTTAGTTGGAAATGGTGAATTAATGATCGCCTGTTTAACGCGTTCATCAGTAGAGTCATCGAAAATGGATTTAGCAGATGCTTTGCGCGCCGCTTTTGAATTGGCAGGATGTGACGTAGTATTTTCCGGAAATTATCCCGGCTGGACACCCAATGTACATTCTCCCATTTTAAAAACAATGGAAGGCCTTTATGAGAAATTATTTAAAGATAAACCAAAGGTTGTAGCCTGTCATGCTGGATTGGAATGTGGTATTTTAGGAGCTAATTATCCTGGAATGGATATGATTTCTTTCGGTCCTACCATCCTCGGTGCCCATAGTCCCGACGAATGCGTTTCCATCTCTAGCGTCCAAAATATTGGAAGTTTGTATTAGAAATACTTAAAGAAATTCCAACGGTAAAATAGCTTCTAACTTCTAAATTGCGAAGCCACACGGGCACACTGCTTGGAACAATTAACAACCAGTATCACTCTTGATCTTTTCTATTGATTAAACTATCCACTTGCAATTTGGTTTTCTCTACATCTAAATCAATACCCTCTACTTTATTTCCGAGAAAATAAATAAAATGCTTTTCGTTATATTCATAAGAAAACAATGAGTCGGCCGTCGACTTATCAATACCAATAAAAATAATATTCAGAGGTTTCCCTGCTATTTCTAGCACATCTTCCTTTGTCATCCCCGGTTTAACATCTTCGATTTTCTGCGCCGTTACAATCATCGGAACCGCAAGAATCAATAAACTTAAAATTATTTTTTCATTTTCTTTTAATTGGTAGTTAATTCAGAAGTAAATATTTATAGTTACTCGGATCTTGAGGTATTCTAGAAATAAATCCGTGAAAATCCGTTTTATCATCCATCGCTATAGCTACGGTTGGTTATATCCACGTCATCCGCGCTTACCTGCTACATGCAGGTTCACATTTTTCAATATCACTTTTCGAGTTTATTGTTACGTCAAAGCGCAGCAACCTACCAACTCACCTCCCGATAGCTATCGGGATTGCTAATTTGCAATTCCTAGAACGGGTATTTATTCGCTTCAATCATTGCCTTCGCAATTCTTCTTCTTGCAGCAATCGTATTTACAGGTGCCATTTTGCTAAAGCGCTTTAGGCCCATCAATAACATCCGTTGTTCATCACCTTCACACATAGCATTGATTGCATTTTTACCATTTACATTCAAACGATCTACCATATCATTGACATAGGTACTGGTCATGTCAATTTGAAGTGCACAGGCTTCTTCTCCTTTCGTGGCAACTAATTTTTGAACCCTCAATAAAATAGATTCCGCCATATAAGTATCAATAGCCATGTCAGCAATACGCATCAATAACTCTTGTTCTTTCGCAAGTGTCATCATGTATTTTTGGACGGCTGTTCCTGCTATCATCAAAATCGCTTTTTTCATATTGGCAACTACCTTCGTTTCTTCTTCAAACAATTTGTTGTTGCCATTGCCGAAATCTGGAATACCCATCAGTTCTTTTTGTACAGACATGGCAGGACCCATTAAATCCAATTCTCCCTTCATCGCGCGCTTTAGGATCATATCTACCGCAAGTAGTCGATTGATCTCATTGGTGCCTTCAAAAATTCTGTTGATGCGTGAGTCACTGTAAGCACGATCCATCGGAAAATCGGCTGAATATCCGTATCCACCATAGATTTGTACACCTTCATCCACTACAAAATCTAAGACTTCAGATCCAGCCACTTTTAAAATAGCACATTCTACAGCATATTCTTCGGCAGCACCTAGGAGAGCGCTTTCAAAAGATTTTCCATCGGCCATCATCTCTTCTTCTTTGTTTTCAATGAGACCACTCACCCTGTAAATCGCCGACTCTATCGCAAAAATGCGAATAGCTTGTTCTGCTAATTTATGCTTGATAGCTCCAAATTTAGAAATGGGTAATTTAAACTGCTCTCTGGTATTAGCATATTCTACAGATTGAGTACATACTTGTTTTGATCCACCCAAAGCTGCTGCGGCTAATTTAGCACGACCAATATTTAAGATGTTAAAAGCGATGAGATGGCCTTTGCCAATTTCACCCAATACATTTTCAACCGGAACTTTGCAATCCATAAAAAATACTTGTCGTGTGGAAGAGCCTTTGATTCCCATCTTATGTTCTTCTTCTCCCTAAGCTTAATCCTGCATAATCTTTTTCAACGATGAACCCAGTGAATTTATTACCGTCTACTTGTGCAAATACTGTAAACACATCAGCAAAACCTGCGTTGGTAATCCACATTTTTGTCCGTTGAGCACATAATACTTCCCATCAGGAGTAAGGACGGCTTTTGTTTTTGCTGCTAAGGCATCTGAACCGGAACCTGGCTCCGTTAAACAATAGGATCCTTTCCATTCTCCAGTAGATAACTTAGGAAGGTATTTTGCTTTTTGTTCAGGTGTACCAAAATATAAAATAGGAAGCGTTCCAATTCCAGTATGCGCCGCCATAGCTACAGAGAAAGAATGTCCAGCCCCCAATACTTCCGTCATCAACATTCCTGTTAGGAAATCTTTTCCAAACCCTCCATATTGTTCAGGAATGGAAACACCAAGCAAACCCAATTCACCGGCTTTGTCCACCATAGAAGCCATTAAGCCGGGCTCCATAGCGTCAATACGATCAAGATTAGGGTAAATATTTTGCACTAAGAATTCGTGAGCCATATCAGCCATCATACGATGTTCCTCGTTGAATTCTTCGGGTGTGAAAACGGAATTGGGGTCTGTGGTGCGAATGATAAATTCTCCGCCTTTCAGGGAAGACACTTCGCTTTTTGATTTTGTTTCAGTGGACATTTTTTGATGATTTAAACTTAGTATACGAATTCAATCCTTCAGGGTTTCAGTATCCCCAAAATCATAGAATTCGTTTTTTCGAAGATAAGAACTTTGTGGTTTATCTGGTTTTCATCTCTCTTAATTGATAGGCGTCTTCTGAACATATTTTTGTCTATAAGGGCGGATGGGAGGAAGGTGAGCTCTTATTTCTTTTATTCTAATTTTGTGCTTTGATGAAAACGGAGATTGGTAAACAAGTAGATAAGGCGGTAGCTTTGCTGTGTGCAGGAGAATTGGTTTCAATTCCCACAGAGACAGTCTATGGATTGGCAGCGAACGCCTTAAACCCGAACGCCGTCTTTACTATTTTTAAAGTAAAAGATCGCCCCTCGTTTGACCCTCTGATTGTTCATATTCCAAAGGTGGATGCCATTGATTTGTATGCGCATTCTGTCCCTCGAATGGCTTATGATTTAGCCATGACCTTTTGGCCCGGACCATTAACCTTAATTCTTCCTCGTAAATCTAATATTCCCGACCTTGTGAGTTCTGGATTGGATACAGTGGGATTACGTCAGCCGTCGCACCCGTTGACCTTAGAATTATTAAATCAACTCGACTTTCCTTTGGCTGCACCGAGCGCGAATCCTTTTGGTTATATAAGTCCAACTACCGCGTTGCATGTATTCGATCAGTTGCAAGGAAAGCTTCCGTATATTCTGGATGGCGGCCCGTGTAGGGTAGGAGTGGAGTCAACGATTGTTGGGTTTGAAGGAGATGAGGTTTTTATTTATCGATTGGGAGGACTAACGTTAGAGGAGTTACGAAAAGTAGCACCGCATTGCTATTTGAAGTTAAATACCTCTTCGAATCCCGTCGCTCCTGGCATGCTTAAAAGCCATTACGCACCCCAGCATCCTTTTTATCTAGGTCACATCGGTAAATTAATTGAGCAGTTTTCAGGGAAACGAATAGGTGTGCTTTCACTGCAGAAAAATTATTCGGATATTAAAGGTGTTAAAGTGAATGAAATTCTCTCTAAAGATGGGAATTTGGACGAGGCTGCTGTAAAATTATTCTCGGCGATGCGTGTGCTGGATGCTTCTTCCGTCGATGTTATCATTGGCGAATTCGTTCCGGATGTAGGTATCGGAAGAGCTATAAACGATCGACTGAATAGAGCTGCTTCGTAAGTCAGAAAGATAGTATCTGCTAAAAAACAATCGGGCTCCCGAATACCATTTCTCTTGATATTTTAGGGAGCCCGACGAATTAATATAAAATTTTATTCTACAACGATCCTGAAGAAACTGGGTGATCCATCGTTTTTACGAATTCCAACAAGATAAGCGCCGCTCTCTAAAGAAGAAACAGGGATGCGTGCAATACGATTGAATGTATAATTTTCACTTAACAGTTTTCTTCCCGTCAAATCGAAAATGGAAGCCGTGTAATTTCCATCTGAGTTCATTTCAATAGTTAATTCTTGATTGGCCGGAACAGGGAAAATGCGAACATCTTCATTGGCTATTAAATCATCCACACCAATGGTTAAAATGGTATAACATGCAGATGTATCATTGCATCCGTTTTTCGTTACTGATAAAGCATATGTACCAGGAACTGTTGGAATAAATTGTTTCGCAGTTGCACCGGGGATAGGAGCATAGTTGTTGTTGCAATCAAGCCACTGATAAGTGGCTGCAGTTTGAGCAGCTACCATAATATGACTATTCACGCTTACACTTGTATCTACGGTTCCTACTAGCAATATTCCTACACCTGAAGTTGTACTTAACCCACACGAAGAACTAATTATACAACGATAGAATAAGTTGTTGAATGGAGCTCCAACTCCCGATAAGGTTAATGTCGATGTGGTAGACCCTGAATAAACTCCACCGTCAGTAATATTTGACCAGTTTATTCCGCCATTAGTTCCCTCTTGCCATACTATAGATATATTTTGACCGGATGCAGCAATATTAAATTGCACATTTCCTCCAACACAAGTTCCAGTAATTGCAGGCTGTGTGGCTATTACTGGATATTCACATTCACCATATTTAGCAATGAAAAGATCATTAGCTCCAGTTAACGAAAGTGAATTGCTGAAATTACTTGGATCCAAAAATAGGGTGCCGGTTGTCCAATAACCAGTAGAGAGTATTTCTCCGTCATTCGGATCAAATTCTAAGGATCGTACATAATCAGTTCCTTGTGAACCTATTTTTTGATCCCATCTATAATTGCCATTATTGTCGTATTTCACAATAAATCCATCCCTTCCAGCATAAGTTTTAACATAAACATTGGCATTACTACGGTCAAAGTTGGCAGAATCAATGAATGAACCAGCAACAAAAACATCGCCAGCAGAATTCGCTATGATATAGTTTGAATTATCAGCGCCGTTCCCGCCAATACTTCCTACCCAATTAAAAGTCCCTGCGTTTGTAAATGAAACGATGAATACATCTGTAGAGCCCTTACTTTGGATATTAAAAGTGTCAATTCCAGGATTGAAATCTACCACAGAATTATAAGTTCCTGTAGCGTATATATTATTATTTGCAGTGGTAATTGAGAAAATATTATCTAATAATGTCCCACCAAATTTTGTGGACCAATCATAGTTTCCTATAGATGAATAACGAGCGATAAAGCAGTCGGCAGATCCTAATGAAGTCAACGAGGTTCCACCAATGGGATCAACATTCATAGTAGAATTAAAATACCCGCCTACTAAGACATTGTCATTTGCATCCACACAAACTGATTTGATATAGTCGCTAGAAAGTCCTTGTAAATTAAATCCCCAAACAAAATTTCCAGCAGTATCGTATTTTACTAAAAAGGGATCATAGGTAACGGTAGTATTGCCATTATTGACAGTAAGTGTATTTGCTCCTGCATCTAGATCTAAATTTGGACTGCTGAATTCACCGCCAACATAAAAATTTCCTGAAGCATCTAGGGCGATACTTTCGGAGATTTCGGTGTTGGTGTTGCCAATTGAATTCGCCCAAACTAAATTTCCATTAGAATTGTATTTTGCCATAAAAATATCTAGCCCACCAATAGAAGTAAAATTTAATAAGCCCGGTCCTGGATCGAAATCAACAGTTAGGCTGAAGTTTCCTGTAACATAAACGTTTCCATTCGCATCAACATCGATGGCATAAACTCGATCTGCTCCCGTACTCCCCATAGAAATTACCCATGTTAAGGCTCCTGATGAAGTGTATTTTGCTATAAAGGCATCTGAAGAGCCTGCACTCATTTTGTTGGAGACACTTGCTCCTGGATCAAAGTCGCAAGTTCCGTCAAATCTACCGGCAATATATACATTTCCGAGTGCGTCTGTTTTTATAATATCACCATAATCATTGCCTAACCCAGCAACTTTACTCGCCCATCGATAAACTGGAACTTGAGCATTAACAAGCAAAATACTTGTCGTAAATGTTAAGAATAGTATTAATTTTTTCATGTCAACGTGGATTGTGTTTAATTGTACAAGTTTAAGTAATTTTTTTGAAATGGTAGATCTATTTTAAGAGCAGTTAGCCGGCAAACCTTCGACCTAGTTGTGGTAGGGTGTGATTTTAGCTAGTTTGCTTTCGAAACCGATTCGATGACTAGTTTTCAAAAGCTTTTATAGGATCATGTTGAGGAATGATGGCTGCGTGTAAAAAAAACTGAAAAAATAGTACTCGTTTCATAAATCAATTCTAATGAATTTTCAACACCACTGGAATTCACCACTGGAAAGAATGAGTGCTACTTTTACTGAAAAGCAAAGTATAATAAGAATAATTAGTGCATCCTTTCAAAAATCCCTGCAGCTCCTTGCCCAGTGCCTACACACATGGTCACCATTCCATATTTTTTCTTGCGAGCTTCGAGTTCATTCATGATTTGAACCGTAAGTTTACCTCCAGTACATCCGAGGGGATGGCCTAAGGCAATGGCTCCACCGTTTACATTCACTACATCTTCGTTCAAACCTAATGTTCTGATGATGGCTAAACTTTGTGAAGCAAAGGCTTCGTTCAATTCAATGAGATCAATGTCATTTTGAGATAAGCCCGTTTGTTTTAAAACGGCGGGAATTGCTTTGATTGGACCAATTCCCATTACACGAGGCTCTACACCAGCAACCGCATAACCCACAAATCGCAATCGAGGTTGAACGTTGAGTTGCTTGAGCATCTTTTCGGAAACAACTAATACAAAAGCAGCGCCATCGCTTGTCTGCGAACTATTCCCTGCAGTTACGGATCCTTTAGCATCGAATACAGGTTTTAACTTTGCTAATTTCTCAAGTGAGGTATCACTTCTAGCACCTTCATCAGTATCGGCAATGCTCGTTCTTGTTTGCTTTTTTTTCAGCCGCATCTAAATAAGTTTCAGTAATAGAATAGGGAACAATCTGATCTTTAAAAATACCGCCTTGTATCGCTTTTATTGCTTTCTGATGGGAGTTGAATGAAAAAAAATCTTGATCTTCTCTGCTTACTTTATAATCGTTCGCAACGGCTTCCGCGGTTAGTCCCATTCCCCAATAATAATCGGGATGAACTTTTGAGGTTTCATAGTTGGGAACAATTCTCCAGCCACCAAATGGTATCGGACTCATGCATTCTGCTCCACCCGCGATGATGCAATCTGCTAAACCCGCTTTAATTTTAGCAGCAGCAATAGCGATGGTCTCTAAACCTGATGCACAATAACGATTTACGGTCATGCCCGGAACTTTGTCAGTATTTAAACCCATGAGGGAAATCATTCTTCCCATATTTAATCCTTGCTCCGCTTCTGGAGTAGCGTTTCCTACAATGACATCGTCGATCCATTCTTTGTCCAAATTCGGAACGCTCTCAACAAGATGTTGTATCACCGAAACGGCAAGATCATCGGGTCTCGTAAAACGAAACATTCCTTTGGGTGCTTTTCCTACCGCACTTCGAAATCCAGTGATTATATATGCTTCTGCCATGTTTAATCTATTATTTAAGCGAAGATAAAAATATTGAAGCTTTTTTTGATGATTTTATTGGAGTAGGAAACGAATTTATTCACAACATCAGTTAGCGTCCCTATAGCGTTCGACTGAGCTCTCGCCGAAGTCTATCGGGACTGCGCCCTGAGCTTGTCGAATGTTGCGAGAAAATTGGTCGAAGCGCAGCCTTAGCGCCCTTTAACAAAAAAATTTAGCGAAGAGAACCTTAGCGGCTTTGCGCCTTCGCGAGAAAAATTAGCGAAGAGAACCATAGAAATCTTTGTCGTTTGGCAGGAATTTGAAGCAAACGCTGAGTAGTAATGCATTTATTAGAGCTTCTTTCTTATTTTCGCAGTTCCAACTATCAGCGTCAAAACCTAATGGACTAATTTATTTTTCTTTATTATTTTTTACAAGCAAGTAAACAGAAATTAGAAAGGTGATGATATATACTACTGCTAATGCTGGTTCTTCAAACTTTAAATTTTCGCGATCGAATTGTTTAAAAATGGTCCCTCCTAAAACAATTGCTATAATTAATAGTGGAAATGAATGTCCTTTTTTAGCGCTCATTTGATTTAATTTTTAATTAATAAGTCTACTGTAGTTCCAATAAGTTTAGCGGTCATTGTAAAAGTAATCATACCTAAGACATATGCAAAAAACGCTTTGACATAATTAATAACTTTTCCTTTTTCATAAAATTGTCCAATTGCCCAAGTGGTATAAATAAATCCAACAACACCTGCAATTTTCATGGTGTTATTGTAGTGCGTTAATCCATGCATAATTCCGAAAATTGAATAAATTAACATTCCCATTACCATCACGAAACAAAGAAGTATTAGAATTTCAAAGATGTTGTAGTTGTATTTTCTGAAAAATAGTTTCGTCCATAAGGCAATGAAAATACCCATGATGATATTCGCATAACCATAGTGTTCTTGAATCCATTTAAAAAGGGTATTCGTGGTTGTTTTTTGATTGTCTAAATAGTTGACATAACCATCTTCAAAATGGAATAAACTACTGCATAAAGAATAAATAAGTGAGGTGACAATTATAAAAATGATGGGTTTAACAAGTCGACTTCTGTTTACTAAAAGATAATTTCTAATATTTTCTCCTGGATTGGTGAAGAGTTCTCTTATCGTGTATAAAATTCCATATTCAAAATGTAAAATATGTTGAATTTCATGAATAATATAATGCCCATCAATTCTTTTTATTAGTTCAGGCTGTCCACAGTTAGGACAAAATTTTGAAGTGAATTCAATATTGCAAGTGTTACAAATTGCCATCTGTTTTCAATTCTGTAAGTTGGTTTAATGAGTCGATATATTAATAGACAAATATCGTATCAAAGTATCTTCTTTGGGATTGATACATTAAAAAAATCCCGCTCGAAAGCAGGATTTTTTAATAATGATATACCAATATTTATTTGGGAGTCACAACTTCTTCTTTCTCAGGAGTAGGTGATTTTTGTGTAGAATCTCCCGCAGCAACGACGATTGGGTTTTGCCTCCTTTCTCTTTAGCTTTCTTAGCTTCTGCCGCTTTTTTTGCAGCTTCTGCTTTTTTCGCTTCCTCAGCTGCAACCTTCAAATCTACCCCATCTTTATACGTCGACACATTTATAAGTGATCCTTTTCGATTATAGGTTTTCCACTCTCCATCACGTTTGTTTAACTTATAACTTCCTTCTGAAGCAACTTCACCATCATCATAATACTTCGTCCACCGGCCATCTTTTTTGTTGGTTATGTATTCACCCTCTTGCTTCACTTGACCACTGTAATAAAATCTTTTGTAAACACCTTCTTTGATGACGTTTTGATACTCGATTTCTTCCATTACTTTTCCGTATGGATAAAATCTTCGACTTACACCGTGTCGACGATCGTTAACATATTCTACTTCATTCATCAGGTCCCCTAATGAATTATAAGTACGCCAAACACCCTGCTTCTGACCGAGTTCATCGGTCTTATTTCGGTGCTTTTCTCTGCCAGGTGCATATTTTGGCTTTCTTTCTTCTTGCGCCACTGATAAAAGCGGAATCGCAAACAATATGATTAATAGGGCACTCCAACGTTTCATGAGGGTCAGGATTACTTGGGCTAAATTAATTAAATTATTTAATTTCTAAGGGGTTTTCCGTGGTCAATATCGATTGAATGCGTTCAAGGGTCTTTTTTTTCTCCACATAATGAAAGGAATGCTTCTCTTTCTAGGTCTAATAGGTATTGCTCCGATACTAATGTGGGGGCACTTAAATCACCTCCGCATAAAATATATCCTAATTTTTGGGAGATGAGCTGATCGTGCTCGCTAATGTAATGACCTGAGTACATGCTATTTGCGCCAACTAAAATGATGCCAAGTCCACTTTTTCCTAAAACTCGAATATCTTTTCTTGGGAGTGGTATGGTATAACCGATAGCTTGCATTTCTAAAACACTGTTTTTTGCATCTGTTAATAACCTGTTACGGTTTAGACTAATGGAATCTTTACCTGGACGTAAAATTCCTAAATCAAAAGCCTCGGCCGCTGAGGTGGAAACTTTCGCTTGTCCAATAGTTAAAAACCTATCTCTCAAAGCATTAATTTCAATATCACCTTCTGAGAGACTATCCGATAATCTCAAAGCAAATTCTTTACTTCCACCCCCACCAGGAATCAATCCAACGCCAAATTCTACCATTCCAGTATATAATTCTGCATGTGCTTGTACTTTATCGGCATGTAGAGTCATTTCGCATCCTCCACCAAGACTTAATCCAAAAGGAGCCACTACAACCGGAATTGAGGAATATCGAACTCGCATGTTCATATTTTGAAATGCGCGAATGGCAAAATCAATTTCTTCCCATTCTTGCTCCACGGCCATCATAAATACCATAGCCAAATTAGCTCCAGCACTGAAATTAGGACCATCGTTTCCGATCACAAGTCCTTTGTAATTCTGTTCAGCAAGCTCAATAGCTTTGTTTACTCCTTGCACCACTTCACCACCGATGGTATTCATCTTTGTGCGAAATTCACAACAGATAACATCATCACCGATATCAATAATGCTGCATCCACTATTGCTCCAAACGGTTTTTGTTTTTCGAATAGGATGCAAGCGCGTGTAGGCTTCTTGACCAGGTATGAGCTCGTAACTCTTGGTGTTGCTGTTATAGAATAATTTTTTTCCGTTTTCGTTTTTATAGAATGTAGTATGCCCTTTTTCCAACATTTCATACACCCATGAAGCCGGTTTCATATTCTCTTTTTCCATCTCAGCAACAAAAGCAGCAACGCCTAATACATCCCAACTTTCAAATGGACCCAACTCCCAGCCAAAACCAGCTTCCATTGCAGCGTCAATTTTATAAAGATCATCAGCGATTTCTGGAATTCGTTCTGATACATACCTGAAAAGTCCAAAAAAGGATTGACGATAAAATTCACCGGCGATGTCCTTGCCACTCACAAGTACTTTCATTCGATCTTGAAGATCGTCGATGGCTTTTGTTTTTTCCAGTGTGGCGAATTTCGCTTTTACTTGAGTACGATATTCGAGAGTTTTTAAATCAAGTGATAATATCTCCGTCTTTCCAGCAGCGTTTTTTGTTTTTTTATAAAAACCTTGTTTGGTTTTGTCACCCAGCCATTTGTTTTCCATCATGCCTGCGATGTACTTCGGCAGTTCAAAATATTCTTTTAAACTGTCGTTTTTTAATCCGGCTTTTAATCCGTTTGCAACATGAACTAATGTATCAAGCCCAACGACATCACAGGTTCTAAAGTTGGCCGACTTCGGTCTGCCTAAAACAGGTCCTGTAAGTTTGTCAACATCCTCTACAGTCATTCCCAATTTTTCAACGAGATGGAAAAGATAAAGTATGCCAAAAACTCCAATGCGATTGGCGATAAATGCGGGGGTGTCTTTGCAAATTACCGTGGTTTTCCCTAAATAAAGATCGCCATAATGTTCTAAAAATGAAATTACTTCTTTCTTAGTTTCGGTTCCAGGAATAATCTCCATCAGGCGTAAATACCTTGGTGGATTAAAAAAGTGAACACCACAGAAATGTTTTTTGAAGTCTTCTGATCTTCCATCTTCCATCATGAAAATTGGAATTCCCGAAGTGTTTGTCGTAATTAAGGTCCCCGGTTTTCTGAATTTTTCTACTTTTTCAAAAATGATTTTTTTAATGTCAAGACGTTCTACTACAACCTCTAAAATCCAATCGCATTCTGAAATCTCCGACATGTTATCCTCAAAATTTCCAATTTTAATTCTCGATAAATAGGATTTTTTATAGAGCGCAGCTGGATTTGCTTTTACAGTGGATGCTAATGCCGCATTCACAACTCGGTTTCGAACAGAAGGATGATCTAGCGTTACGCCTAGAGCTACTTCTTCAGGTAGTAATTCAGTAGGACAAATATCCAAGAGTAATACTTTTACTCCAATATTGGCGAAATGACAGGCTATTCTCGACCCCATAATTCCAGAGCCTAATACAGCAACATTTTTTTATTTTATTCATAAGGGAAACCTATATTCGTAAGAGAACTCAAAATAAATGGAAAAGAGTGATAGAAAGAATTGTAATTACATACTTTTATTAACAAAATCACGAGTTTAACAGGAATAAGAAGTATGGATAGTAATTAAAAAGGCTGCCTCAATAGCGAGACAGCCTTTTTAAAATCGATATTTCAAAATTTAATTTTTTATTGGCATAGCACGAATAACGGGTGCATTCGCTTTTTTATCTACTAAATGTGTTTTTAAAAATGTCTCCATGGCTTCATAAAACTCAAATCTATTTTCTTCATTTCTGAATCCATGACCTTCATTTTCTTTTACCATGTATTGAACAGTTACATTGTTGTTTTTTAATGCAGCCACTACCTGATCACTTTCGTCTTTATTGACACGAGGGTCTTTCGCTCCTTGTGCAATGAAAAGCGGGCACTTTATTTTGTCTACATGGAATACCGGTGAATATTGTCTCATCATTACTGAATCTTTAGGGTCATTCGGATTCACGACCATTGTATACATCATCTCTAAATAAGGTTTCCAATAAGGAGGGATGGTTTTCATGAAGGAAAATAAGTTGGATACTCCCACATAATCTATGGCACAGGCATATAAATTGGGAGTAAATGTAATGCCCGCTAAGGTTGCATAACCTCCGTACGATGCACCATAAATGGAAACTCTAGCTGGATCAGCAATTCCTTGTTTTGTAAGCCATGTTACACCATCAGTAATGTCATTTTGCATGTTTTGCCCCATTGCTTAAACGAAGACTCCCAAAATGCTTTTCCATAACCTGTGCTGCCCCTGAAATTCATTTGCAATACAGCGTATCCTCTGTTCGCAAGAAATTGAATTTCCGGGTTCCATCCCCAGCTATCACGTGCCCATGGACCTCCGTGTGGATTGATTATAACAGGTAAATTTTTCGCTTCTTTAACATTATTCGGAAGCGTTAAATATCCATGAATTATTTTACCATCTCGTGCTTCGTATTTAATAGATTGCATATAACACATGTCATTCTCATTAATCCATGGACTTAGATCATGAAGTTTAGTGAGCTTGTCAGTGGTTTTGTCATAAAAATAATAAGCTCCTAAACTGCGATCACTGTAGGTGCGAATCAAGAATTTATCTTCATCTCTATTGTTGCTGGTGATGGCCACTCTGTAACCTTTTAACTCCTCTTGAAGACGAGTATACATAGCTTCTGTTTCTTTATCCAAGAAAAAATATTCGTACTTGTCTTTTTCAATACCAACACTGGTCAATACTCTTCTTTTTCGCGAATAATTCAAATCAGAAACATCTACCTCTTCGTCTTCAAATAATGTATTTACTTCTTTTCCAGTTTTGATATCTAAAAGCACGATCGCTTGTTTGTCTCTACCAATATTGGAAGCAGCATAGAGTTGTTTGTTGTCAAAAGTGAAAAATAAAGGGCTTGCAGACTCTCTAAAATCTGTAGTGATGATGGTTTTAAATTCATCACTTTCCTTTTCTCTAACCATAAGTCCTGTTTGTACGCCATCAGTTGTCGTAGCTGCTCGAATTTGTCCGTTATGATCTGTAATCCATCCTGAAATGTTTCCTGGGTTTTTGGCAACTATTTTCATTTCCCCTGTAGTGATGTTCATTCTATAAACATCAAATACCTCGGGATTGTCCTTGTTCATTTCGATGAGTACTTCATTTGGAAAATCTTCAAGTTGATCGGTGATAGAAACGCGAACATCTTTAAACGGTGTTAGATCTTTTTCGGTTTTTCCGTCGGATGAGGCTAAAAATAAATGGAAATTTTCATCTCCTCCAAAATCTCTCACATAAATGATACTTGTGTTATTCTTCCAAAAATATCCACTAATGTCACGATCCGTTAAACTAGTTATTCGAACAGGATTGGTGCCATTAATGGGCGCTACATGGATGTTCATGCGATTGTTCCATGGGGCTAGATAGGAAAGCATGTCACCATTTGGCGAAATTTGAAAACGAGTCTTTTCTGGGTTTTTGAAAAAGTCTTTTACCGGGTAAGTTTTTTGTGCGGGTAATGTTGTTGTCATAAGCAAGGAGAAACTAAGCCCTATTAATTTTTTAAACATAGATATGGTTTTTAGGAATTGCTAAATTAATGTTTTCGTAGATATGGTGTCGAATTAAATGCTGAAGCGCTGTAATCCCTTGATGGAAGGTAGAATGAAGAATATCAGATCAGGTGAAGTTGAAATTAATAGAGATTGACTATTTTTGCATCCTAAATAAATTACATGAGTTTCGAAAAAATTATAACTATTCCAGGCATGAGTGGCCTTTTTAAGATGATCGCACAAATGAGAAACGGCGGCTTCGTTGTTGAATCTTTAATAGATGGTCGTCGTCAACCCGTTTCTTCTATGCAGAGAATCACAATGTTAAAGGATATTGCTGTTTTTACTATGGAAGACGATGTTCCACTTTATGATGTGTTTAAAAAGATGAAGGAACATGATACCATCGCTTCCGGTGTTCCTGCAAAAGCAGATCCTGCCGATCTTAAAGCTGCCTTAAAGAAAATTTTACCCGATTTTGATGATGATCGTGTGCATGCCTCTGATATTCGTAAAATGTTTTTATGGTATAAGCTGGTAAAGAATGATGTGGGAACCGAAGAATCAGATGCTGCTATGAAGGCTGAATTTGACGGCGAAGTTCCGACTAAATCTTCTGAAGTGGAAGAGGTTGTAGTGGAAGAACCGGTGAAGAAAAAATCTGTAAAGAAAAAGACGGAAGATGTTGTGGCTGATGGTGATGCTCCTGCACCTAAGAAAAAGACCGCCAAAACAACTAAAGTAAAGGAATAATAAGTGGTAAAATCTATGGAAAAGCCGACCTTAGAGTCGGCTTTTCTAATTTACACGATTTAATGTTCAATTCTTTTTAAATTTATTAATGGAGCTGTTGGTAGCCTAGTATCTTCGTATTGATAATTTAAATGGATTATGTTGTATAAAGAATCTTTATTAACGGATAGGGAATATTTACCTGAAAAATTAGAAGTGAGTGATTGGCAAACGGTTGAATCATTTTTTAAAGAGTTGCTAAACAGGAGAATTGAGAGTGTTGATGAATTAAAAGGATGGCTTGAAATAGAAGTGAGCTGGAAGCTTTTCTTCAAGAAGAATTAGGGTGGCGGTATATTCGAATGAGTTGTGATACCGCTAATGAAGAATATTCGAATGCGTTTAATTTTTTCGTGGGTGAGATACAACCTAAAATTTCTCCGCTGAGCCATCAACTTGATCAGTTTTTACTCGCAAACTCTTTTCTAACAGATCTTAAAGGTCGAGCTTACGAAATTCTATTGCGTCAGGTGAAGAAACGGGAGGAGATTATTCGTGAAGAAAATGTTCAACTATATGCTGCTCTTCAACAAAAAGAACAGGAGTTTTCCACAATTTCAGGAGCGATGAGCATTGAATGGGAAGGATCGGAAATTACGTTGCAACAGGCCAATAATTTCTTGGAACAAGATGACCGTCAAAAACGTGAGTTAGTCTATTTGAAGATTATGGATCGACGTGCTCAAGATGCTAACCGTCTCGATGATTTGATGAATGAACTCATATTGGCTAGAAATGAAATAGCAGCAAATGCCAATTTTAAAGATTTCAGGGATTATATGTTTGCAAGCCTAGGCCGATTTGACTATACCGCACACGATTGTCTGAAGTTTCATGTAGCTGTAGAAAAGTTTCTCGTTCCAATCAATGAAAAGATTGATGCCTACCATCAAAAGGAATTAGGCTTATCTCAATTAAAACCTTGGGACATTTCCGCTTCTACTAAAGGTAAAATTCCACTTCGCCCGTTTGAGTCTGCAAACGATGCGATGAAGAAAACAATTTCATGCTTCAATGAAATTAATCCGTTTTTGGGATCTTGCATGGCACAGATGCAGAGCGCTAAGCGAATCGATTTGGAGTCGCGAAAAGGAAAAGCTCTGGTGGATATAATTATCCCTCTATGAGACCGGACTCCCGTTTATTTTTATGAATTCAACGAATAGCTTGCGCGACATGGTGACGCTGGTGCATGAAGGCGGTCATGCCGTTCAGTCTATTGTTGATCGACCGCTTGAATTGGTCGATTTCAAGAATTTACCGAGTGAAATTGCTGAACTGGCATCTATGTCGATGGAGCTGATCTCAATGGAACATTGGCACCATTATTTTGAAAATGAACATGAATTGAAAATGGCTAAGAGGAAGCATTTGGAAGATGTTCTCAAGGGCTTGCCGTGGATTGCTTGTATAGACGCATTTCAACATTGGATATATACACATCCTAACCATACTGCTGAAGAGCGTAGTGATGCTTGGTTACAAACCTATGAACGCTTTGTTAGCAAAGTGGTGGACTGGTCAGGACAAGAGCCCGTTCGAAAGCTACTCTGGCAAAAACAATTGCATATTTTTGAAGTGCCATTTTACTATATTGAGTACGGTTTTGCTCAGTTAGGTGCAATTGCTATGTGGAGGAATTATCGAAATAACCCATCAGAGACAATAGAACAGTACCTCGACGCGCTGAAAATGGGCTATACAGCTTCGATCGCTGAAGTGTATGAAAAAGCAGGAGTTCGTTTCGATTTTTCGGAGAGCTATATTCGTGAATTAGCAGGATTTGTAACTGACGAATGGGAAAAATTGATCGATTCATGAAGATGATTTCGTTTTTTTCTTTTATCTTGAAAACCATTTTTGTGAGGAATTGGAAGCGTAAAATGAAGGGTTGTTTAATGCATTGGTTTATCAGTAATAAATTGAAACTTTTTAGTCTCGAATACGAATAAGTAGTGTTATATATAAACGATGTTTGTAATAAACGCATTTACAGGATTGATGATCGGCTTAAGCATAGTGCTTTTGTCGACGATTTTGTTTTTGTGGTTTCGTCGCACGAAGAAAAAACCTCAAGAGGATTCATTCAGCGCTCTTTTCGAGCAACAACCTGAGGCCTGGCTGATCATGGATGGTATTTCCTTGAAAACGATCAAGGCGAATCAAAAGGCTATGAATATGTTTGGGATTTTTCGCCCTCAATTTATGCATCAACTCTCATTTCAAAAGTTGTTTCAAGAAGATCTTTCGGAAGATGAAGCTATGCTGTTGGTGAATGCTGTGGATAATAACACTTTCGTAAATAAAGTGCTCGACTGCAGGAGTCTGCAAGGTCGAATTTTTAAAGTAAACGTTAGTATAAGTCGTGTCTACGAAGGAAATTTGTTTTGTCGATTTGCAGATCCTCTCGAACAAGCTTTGCCAATTCAACTGCACGATGATCCCATCGGCATAAACTCCCCTCAAGAAAAACCAATACCAATTTCTACTTCTTATTTTTTAGAAGATCAAACGCACACATCTGCAAAAACGGAAAATGAAAATGCGTTAAGTAAACAAGAATCGTTCAATGAAGATCTATTTAAGTCGACCAGTGACGCAATTGCGCTTATTGGCGAGAAGCAAGAGTTCTTGGAAGTAAATGAAGCATTTGCTCAACTTACAGGTTACGAAGTTTCTGAATTGAAAACGCTGAATTTTGATCAACTTATTCATCCCATCGACTCTAATGCCCATCAGCAATGGTTTGCAGATTTAATGGAAGGTAAGTTTAGAATAAATCGAACGGAACGAAAAGTGCTGCGGAAAGATGGTCGCCAAGCCAACTTAGAGTTCTTAGGTGCTTTGTTGCCAACACGGAGAGCAGTGGTGATTTCTGCACTCGACAATAGTGAAGTACGTCAAAAACAACATTTACTCCTGCAAAATCGAGAGAATCTTTTGGCATTGATTGAAAATACCGGAGAAGCAGTGCTTTCATTAGATGCTCTTGGGCATATCACGGTGGTGAATAAACATTATCGTTCATTGTTTTTTGCAGAAACCGGACTCGAATTGAATGAAGGAACTTTCTATGAAGAACAACTTCCTAAAGAGAAAAAAGTGCAGTGGAAAGAGAATTTTCGAAAAGTATTGCAAGGAAAAACTGTCAGTTATCGTGAAGAGCTAAAAGACGAGGATGGCGATGTATTGATGTATGAAATTCTATTGTATCCTGTAAAAGATGAGTCAGGTTTAACTACTGGAGTATCATTTTCAGGTCGAAATATCACCGATCGTATCAAACAGGAAGAGGCACTAAAAGAAGCACGCGATAAAGCTGAGAAAGCTACGAATGCGAAATCTGAATTTTTAGCAGTAATGAGTCATGAAATTCGTACGCCACTGAATGGACTTATCGGAATGTCGGATTTGTTAAATACGACCGAACTGAATGATCAGCAGAAAGAATTTGTTGATGTTATTCGATTGAGTGGAGAAAGTTTGTTACAGGTGATTAGTGATATTCTTGATTTCTCGAAGATTGAAGCCAATAAAATGCAACTCGAATACGCGCCTTTTCGAGTGGAAGAAGTGGTGAAGGAAGCTTTGACGATATTGTCAGGGAAAGGGAAGGAGAAGAACTTAAAGTTGCTTTCAGTTGTTCATGAAGATGTGCCCACTTTTATTATCGGTGACAAAGCCCGGTTGCGTCAGATCATCATGAATCTTGTTGGAAACGCAATTAAGTTTACGGATGAAGGAAGTGTAACTGTAGAAATAAAAAAGCTGAAGGAATCACACGGTGAAGTATCGCTTGAGTTTTCTGTGATCGATACCGGAATTGGAATCGAAAAGGAGGCTGCTGAAAAACTATTTACAGCTTTTACGCAAGCTGACTCATCTACTTATCGAAAATATGGTGGCTCCGGACTCGGTTTGACTATCTGTAAAATGTTGGTGGATTTGATGGGCGGAAAGATTTGGGTAGATAGTAAAATCGGAAAGGGAAGTACGTTTTCATTTTCGTTTTTAGCTCGCGTGGCCGATAGTAATGAAGTGTATCAAGCTGGTCGCGAAGATTTGGAAGAAGTAGTTCTGCCACTTACTTCAACAAAAAATGAAACGGAGATTGAAAAACTTCCTATTAGAATTTTACTTGCTGAAGATAATGATATCAATCGATTATTAGCCGGTAAATTGTTTGAGCGTTTAGGGCATTCTATCCATGCCGTGACTAATGGTAAGGAAGCTTATGAAGCCGTGAAGGAAGGAAACTATGATTTGGTATTTATGGATGTGCAAATGCCTGAATGGAATGGGTTGGAAGCATCTCAACATATTCGTGCAGAACTCCCATCAACCCAACAGCCCATTATTATTGCCATGACTGCTTTTGCCGGTGATGACGATAAAGAATTATGTACGAAAGCAGGAATGGATGATTATTTGTCTAAACCAATTAATATGGACGATATCGAGAAAATGATTTTGAAATGGTCTAAGGTGAATAAGAGTCAAACTTTTGAAGATAATATGAAACGTAAAACAGAATTGGAGGTCGAAGAAACACTCTTAATTAATCAAAGCGCTATTCAGCGTTTGATGGATATCGGTAAACAAACGGATCCCGGCTTTTTACAGCAGGTACTCGATATGTTTATTAAGCAAGCTCCTCTGGATATTGAAAATATTGTGCAAGGGTTTGAGCGTGGCGACTTTGCACTCATGTGGAAAACGGCGCATAAATTAAAAGGTACCTGTCTCAATATAGGTGCACAACGGCTGGCTGAAACTTGCAAAGAAATCGAACGAAAAGGTCGAAATCTGGAAAATGCAGGACTTTTAGGCTTGTGTATGCAGCTGGACAAAGTTTATAATGCCACCATCGCTGAATTAAAAAATCTCTTTCATTACAACTAGTAAAGATAATCAATTGAAAATAAGGACATTCATTTAGAATGATTCGTTCAATAATTTTTAATATGAATTCTCTTGTTTTAAATAATTCCCTGTGTATCTTTGCAGTCCAATTAAAATTTGATCATGATCATAGTTCCGATTAAAGAAAACGAAACAATCGACAAAGCGTTAAAGAAGTACAAGAAGAAGTTTGAGAAAACGGGCACTGTAAAGCAATTGCGCGCTCGTCAAGCATTTGAAAAACCTTCTATTACCCGTCGTACTGAAATCAAGAAGGCGGTGTATAAGAACCTTATGCATTCGAACATAGAAGCTTAATTGCTTTAATCTAATTATACCTAATCCGGGCTCCAAAAGAGCTCGGATTTTTCATTTTTTATGTTTTGATATTTCCTGTAAGCATTCTTTATAAGAGCGTTAGGATTATCTTTTTCTTAATTGAAGAGTAAAGTTGATTTTTTTCAGAAGCCGATTGTGTAAAAACATTGTGTTTTCCTTCGTGATCCGACCAATTCGTATGTATCTTTAGACAATCAATACAACTTTTCGAAAGATTTTTTGTTATTAAAAAAGGGAAGGGTCAATATGAACAACGAGTACGATACTTTTATCTCTTATTTACAGCATGAAAAAAGATATTCAGCTCATACCATTTTGGCGTATGATACCGATCTAAAACAATTCCTCGATTTTTTACAAGCACAATATCAACTAAATCTTCCTTCTGAAGCCACTCATTTTATTATTCGTTCGTGGATAGTTTCATTAATGGAAAATAAATTGGACCCGCGCTCTGTAAATAGAAAGATCACAACGCTACGTACCTTATATAGATATTTAGTGCGTCAAGGATCTGTTCAAAAAAATCCCATGCTTAAAGTTCAAGCTCCGAAAACTAAGAAAAAGTTGCCTGAATATGTTGATGAAGAGAAGATGGAAAGATTATTTGAAACATCTCCAGAGGTAAAGAATGATTTTGAGTCGGTGAGAAATTACTTGATGGTCGATTTTTTTTATCGGACGGGTGTCCGACTATCAGAGTTGATCGGGTTGAAAATAACCGATGTTAATCTGTTTAGTTTAACGATCACCGTGTTGGGAAAAAGAAATAAGGTTCGACAAATACCCATTACGAATTCATTTAAAACTATTTTGCAAAATTATTTAAGTGTAAGAACTCAGTTTCTAAATGAAGTAGGAGTGGAGTCGGCGCATTTCTTTGTCGGAAATACTGGTAACAAAATGTATCCTGGATTCGTTTACCGAGTAGTGAAAAGTAGTATTAGTCAAGTTTCGACGGGGAAAAAGAAAGGCCCACATATTTTACGTCATAGCTTCGCAACGGCTATGTTGAACCATGGTGCAGATATCAATGCTATTAAAGAAATTTTAGGGCATAGTAGTTTAGCTGCAACACAGGTGTACACCCATAACAGTATTGAGAAATTAAAGGAAGTTTATAAGCAAGCTTTTCCAAAAGCATAGTTAATCGAAAACAATCAATTAAAATTTAAAGATATGAAAGTAAAAATCCAATCCATCCATTTTGATGCAGATCAAAAGTTATTGAAGTTTGTAGAAGAGAAAATTGAGAAGTTAGTTCATCTCTATGATGCAATTATAGAGTCTGAAGTTTTCCTTCGTCTTGACAAAGACAATGAAAAAGGCAATAAAATAGCTGAAATAAAAATTTCTACTCCAGGAAAAACACTTTTTGCAAGCGAACAGTGTAAGTCATTTGAAGAAGCAACTGATAATGCGGTGGAAGCCCTGCGAAAGCAAATTACTAAACATAAAGAAAAAGTGAGAGGAGTTTAATCCTTTTTTAATAGATGATTATTGGCCCCTCCACTACGAGGGGCTTTTTATTGGGGATTATTTTCGGATTTGTCATCCCTCTTAACTTCCATAATGAATGTTTACATTCTCGATTCAGTGTTTGATTCCATTTGCTTTGTATATTCTGACAAAGTGGAAGTTCTAATCAAAAGTTAAATTAAGAGCTAGGTTCGGAAGAATTAAATAATAATTGTTTTGACTCAGATGAATTTATTTAAGAGAATGGTATGCTCGTTTATGGGATTATGAGGGACATAACACAAAAAATCAATTGAGTTTAAAGAGTCATCTCAAAACAATTTTAATTGATCCAACTATTAGTATTTTGTTTAGCAAGGGTCAAAGAAGGATGTGAAAGCTTGGGTAATCAATCAAGTTCCATCCTTTAATGAGTTCTTCGAAAGAAATTATTTTGTAAGAAATTTCACATGTTGAGTGTTTTATTAAAGGACTCGATATATAACGATGCTTTTTTTTGGGGCGACCTAAGATCTCGTAACCGTTTGACAGTTAATGTTAAATTTGCTTTTTTAAGAGGGCTCTGGTGAGAAGAATTTAACTATTTACAAGTGATTAGATTATATATTTCATTCCATTCAATATCAGTGCAAATAAATAAATCAAACTTTGTAAGTTTTTTTTTAATGAACACTTGTTTGAAATAAAGAATTCACTAAATTTGCAGTCCCTTTTTGGGGAGTAGGTTATAGTTCATTGAAAATCAAGCCGATGTAGCTCAGTTGGTCAGAGCTACTGATTTGTAATCAGTAGGTCGGGGGTTCGAATCCCTCCATCGGCTCTTGTGGGGGTACAAAATCTTGTATCCAAAACAGGGGTACTTGAATCGTTCATTACCGCATTGGCTCAAACAATTCGGGGAGATAGCCAAGCGGCCAACGGCAACAGACTGTAAATCTGTCCTCATACGAGTTCGAAGGTTCGAATCCTTCTCTCCCCACCAGGTTCTTTGAATACTAGAAATTCGTCTTCCGTTCTTGTAAAGGCGGTAATAATTCTTGGTAATGGAATAAGAGATAGGCAATTCTTATTGTGCTAAGAATGAAGATGTCATAAGCGGAAGTAGCTCATTTGGTAGAGCATCAGCCTTCCAAGCTGAGGGTAGCGAGTTCGAGCCTCGTCTTCCGCTCACTTACTGCTTGAAAAAGCAAATAGGAGCATGAATTGAGTTGAAAATAGAGTAGAATCTTCAGCCCAACTAAAATTATTGATAATGAGTTGTATGATTCAATAATTTTCGTAATTTCACGCCCCAAACAAAGTATAATACCCGGCGGGTTCGGATGGACGAAAACAGCTAGTAAACTGGAATAGGCATCCGAATAAGAATAGAATTCATTCTTGTCCCGCCAATGTAGCTCAGTCGGTAGAGCACATCCATGGTAAGGATGAGGTCACCAGTTCGATCCTGGTCATTGGCTCAATTAATTAAATAGTAAAATTTAAACAATTACAATAACACTTACATAAAATGGCAAAGAGAAATTTGATCGTTCCAAGCCCCACGTAAACATTGGAACAATTGGTCACGTTGACCATGGCAAGACCACTCTTACTGCTGCAATTACTAACGTTCTTGCTCAGTCTGGTTTGGCAGAAAAGAGGGATTTCTCCTCTATTGATAACGCTCCAGAAGAGAAAGAGCGTGGTATTACCATTAACACAGCTCACGTAGAGTATCAGACGACAAATCGTCACTACGCTCACGTTGACTGTCCAGGTCATGCTGACTACGTTAAGAACATGGTTACAGGTGCTGCTCAAATGGACGGAGCTATTCTTGTGGTTGCAGCAACGGACGGTCCAATGCCTCAAACTCGTGAGCACATCCTGCTTGCTCGTCAGGTTGGTGTACCTAAAATTGTAGTATTCATGAATAAAGTAGATGCGGTAGATGATCCGGAACTTCTTGACTTAGTTGAGATGGAAATCCGCGAACTTCTTTCTTTCTATAAGTATGATGGTGATAACACGCCAATCATTCGTGGTTCTGCATTAGGTGGTCTAAACCTTGATGCTACATGGATGCCAAAAATCAATGAATTGATGGATGCTGTGGATGCTTATATCCCACTTCCTCCTCGTGAAGTTGACAAGCCTTTCTTGATGCCTGTTGAGGACGTATTCTCGATCACTGGTCGTGGTACGGTTGCCACTGGTCGTATTGAGCGTGGTGTAATCAACTCCGAACGATGTGGTAGATATCATCGGTATGCAATCTGAAAAACTATCTTCTACTGTTACAGGTGTTGAGATGTTCCGTAAGATTCTTGATCGTGGTGAAGCAGGAGATAACGTAGGTTTATTATTACGTGGTATTGAGAAAACGATATCCGTCGTGGTATGGTTATCGCAAAACCAGGTTCTGTAAAGCCTCACGCAAAGTTTCAAGCTGAGATCTATGTATTGAAGAAAGAAGAAGGTGGTCGTCATACTCCATTCCATAACAAATATCGTCCTCAGTTTTACTTCCGTACTACTGATGTAACAGGAGAAATCACTTTACCAGAAGGACGCGAAATGGTTATGCCTGGTGATAACGTAACTATCACCGTTGAATTGATCCAACCTATCGCAATGGATAAAGGTCTTCGCTTCGCGATTCGTGAAGGTGGACGTACCGGTGGTGCTGGTCAGGTTACTGAGATCATCGAGTAATCTTATACATTCTAAGCACGTGATCGTCCCGGCCAATAGGTTGGGACGCACGTGTTTAATTGGAACATGTTTTTTAAGTCAATTTTGACGAATTATCATCTAAAATCTAGATGTATTTCGTCACAATGAAAAGAATTTCTTCATTGAAATAGATACTAAAATAGATGTTCTAAAACTTAATAACGCTGCGAACTTAAGATTGATCCAAAGTTCATAATTGCCAACAGCGTGGATTACGGGTGTAGCTCTCCCGAATGTTATCGGGAGGTAAAGTAGCTACTACTGAAATTGAAGAGTAATACGGGTGTAGCTCAATTGGTAGAGTAGTGGTCTCCAAAACCATTGGCTGGGAGTTCGAGTCTCTCCACCCGTGCAGATTGAATGAAGGAGCTGACTCAATAGCTTTCTAAATTTAGAGAAGAAAAAATATAGTAAAATTAATTGCCTAATTAATAAATCGAGTAGATCATGCAAAAGATTTCAGCTTATATACAGGATTCCTACAATGAACTCATGAATAAAGTTTCATGGCCAACTTGGAGTGAGTTGCAAAGTAGCGCAATCGTAGTTTTGATTGCTACTTTGATTTTTGGATGCACCGTATTCTTAATAGATGCTGTTTTCCAAGGATCACTTAATCTTATTTATAACCTATTCTCTTAATTAATCATGACTGAGACGACAACCGGCAATAAGAAATGGTATGTCATCCGTGCCATTAGCGGAAAGGAAAAGAAAGTAAAGCAATACATCGAGAGTGAAATCGCTCGAAATGGATTGGAAGATTCTGTGGTTCAAGTGTTAATTCCTATGGAAAAGTATTACCAAATTAAGGACGGTAAGAAAATCAGTAAGGAGCGCGCTCATCTTCCTGGATATGTATTGATCGAAGCTGAATTGACAGGAGAAATTCCACATATCATTCAAAATACGACAGGAGTAATTGGATTTTTAGGTGCTAAAGGTACACCACCAACTCCGCTCAGACAAAGTGAAGTAAATCGCATCCTTGGAATCGTTGATGATTTAGTAGATAGCGAAGAAGTAATAAATATACCTTATGTAGTAGGTGAAACAGTAAAAGTAACGGATGGTCCTTTTAATAGTTTCTCAGGTGTTATTGAAGAAGTGAATGAAGAAAAGAAGAAGTTGAAAGTGATGGTGAAAATCTTCGGACGTAAAACACCACTCGAACTAAGTTACATGCAAGTAGAAAAAGAATCGTAAATTATTTATCGGATTCCTCAGCCGGCAAGCTTCCACTCCGGCCGAAGAGTCATCTCTCCACGATGAAGGTTTCGAATCATTAATAAACAAGTAAAAAAGCAAATGGCAAAAGAAATAGGCGCACTCATCAAATTACAGGTGAAAGGCGGCGCTGCCAATCCCGCTCCTCCTATCGGACCAGCTCTCGGTGCGAAAGGTGTGAACATTATGGAATTCTGCAAGCAGTTTAACGCGCGTACGCAGGATAAAGCGGGTCAGGTATTGCCGGTTATTATCACCGTATACACCGATAAGTCTTTTGACTTTATCATCAAAACTACACCTGCATTCATTCAGTTGATGGAGGTGGCAAAAATTCAAAAAGGTTCCGCAGAGTCGAACCGTAAAAAAGTTGGAACAGTAACCTGGGATCAGGTCCGCAAAATTGCCGAAGGCAAAATGGTAGACATGAACTGCTTTACTATCGAATCAGCAATGAAAATGATTGCTGGATCAGCACGTAGCGCAGGTATCAATGTGGAAGGATCCGCACCCTGGGAAAACTAAAAAGACTGATTAAGGTATCGGGAATCGCTAGCTGCTTCCCGTGATCCGATACCGAAACATTAATAAACTCAGAATCAGAAAATGGCTAAGTTAACCAAGAATCAAAAAGTAGCTTATGCGAAAGTAGATGAGGATAAAGCCTACACGCTTGTTGAAGCTACCAAACTTGTAAAAGAATCTTCTTTTACCAAGTTTGATGCTTCTGTCGATCTGAGCATTCGCCTCGGTGTTGATCCACGTAAAGCCAATCAAATGGTACGTGGTATCGTTACGCTTCCTCACGGTACTGGTAAAACAGTTCGTGTATTGGTGTTATGTACTCCCGACAAAGAACAAGAAGCTCGCGACGCAGGTGCCGATCATGTGGGTCTAGATGAATACATCACGAAAATCGAAGGCGGTTGGACAGATGTAGATATCGTGATCACTATGCCCGGTGTTATGGCGAAAGTGGGTAAGTTAGGTAAAATTCTAGGCCCTCGTAACCTCATGCCCAACCCTAAAACCGGTACCGTTACTAACGATGTCGGCAAAGCGGTGACGGATGTGAAAGGAGGTAAAATCGACTTCAAAGTAGACAAAACAGGTATCATCCATGCTTCCATTGGAAAAGTATCTTTCGACGCTACTAAGTTGTTGGAAAATGCTCAGGAATTATTGCAGACAATCGTAAAGCTTAAACCAACTGCCGCTAAAGGTCAATACATGAGAAGTATTTCTTTAAGTAGCACGATGAGCCCAGGCATTCGCATTGAAGCGAAGAGCATCTAAGGGTAAACAAATTAATACGAATTCGTCACATGACAAGAGAAGAAAAGAACCAAATCATCGATGAATTGGTAGGTGCTTTGACTCAATACAATAGTTTTTATATCACAGATATCGAAACATTGAATTCTGAAAAGACCTCCAAATTACGTCGCTCTTGCTTTAATAAGCAAGTACAGTTGAAGGTGGCTAAAAATTCGTTAATTAAAAAAGCACTGGAAAAGATCGAAGGAGATTTCTCTCTGATGATCCCAACGTTGAAAGGCTCATCCGCTATCATGGCGAGTGAAGCAGCAAACCTTCCTGCTAAATTAATTATGGATTTCCGCAAAGACAGCGGTAAAAATGCTACTAAGCCTGGATTTAAGAGCGCTTATATCGACGGTGGAATTTACGTTGGAGAAGATCAATTGAATGCACTTGCATCATTGAAATCGAAAAACGAACTCATCGGAGATGTTATCGGCTTACTTCAGTCTCCTGCGCAATCTGTTATCTCTGGCCTTAAAGGTCAAGGTGGAAAGATCGCCGGTATACTAAAAACCCTGGAAGAGCGTGCTGCTTAAGCCGAAGTGCTTAATCAAAAAATCGTGGGTATAAACCTTCTTACTAAAATTCAAAAACAACAATTAAGTAACTAAAAAAAATTAAATACAATGGCAGATTTGAAAGCATTCGCTGAACAATTGGTAAACCTGACTGTAAAAGAAGTTCAGGAACTTGCAACAATTTTGAAAGATGAGTATGGTATCGAGCCAGCTGCAGCAGCAGTTGCTGTAGCAGGACCAGGCGCTGGTGCAGGTGCAGCAGCAGCAGAAGAGAAAACTTCTTTCGATGTAATCCTTAAAGCAGCAGGCCCAAATAAATTGGCTATCGTGAAGCTTGTTAAAGAATTAACAGGTCTTGGCTTGAAAGAAGCTAAAGATCTAGTTGACGGAGCTCCAAAGCCAGTGAAAGAAGGCGTAACGAAAGATGAAGCTAATGCACTTAACCAACAGCTTACTGAAGCAGGTGCAGAGGTTGAAGTTAAGTAATTAACTTCAAGTCTTTTAATAAACCTGTTCCACCCGTTCGGTGGAACAGGTTTTTCCCATTTTCATTACTCCGGGTAAAACCGGATTCCGAACGGTTGATAGTTAACAAATTAAAACCCCTTCGCCTTGACTACGAAAACAAGTCTCTCCTCCGAGAAGTCAGTATCCAACCGAATTAATTTCAGTAAGAGTAAACATAGGATTGATTACCCTGATTTTCTCGAGATTCAGTTGAAGTCCTTCCAAGACTTCTTCCAACTTGAAACTACTGCTGATAACCGCGCCCAAGAGGGTCTTTATAAGGTTTTTAGTGAAAATTTCCCGATCACGGATTCAAGAAATAATTTCGTTCTTGAATTTATTGATTATTTCGTTGATCCTCCCCGCTATGCACTCGATGAGTGTATTGAACGTGGATTAACCTACAGTGTTCCACTTAAAGCTAAGTTGAAGCTTTATTGTACGGATCCTGAACACGAAGATTTTGAAACTATCGTGCAGGATGTGTATCTCGGAACAATTCCCTACATGACACCAAAAGGAACGTTTGTGGTGAATGGCGCTGAACGTGTCGTTGTATCACAATTGCATCGTTCTCCTGGTGTGTTCTTCGGTCAAAGCCGTCATGCTAATGGTACGAAGTTGTACTCAGCTCGTGTGATTCCTTTCAAAGGATCATGGATTGAGTTTGCAACGGATATCAATAGCGTGATGTATGCCTATATCGACCGAAAGAAAAAATTCCCGGTAACAACGTTGTTACGTGCTATCGGATACCAAACAGATAAAGATATTCTCGAATTATTCGGACTTGCCGATGAAGTAAAGGTGAGTAAGGCCGGACTTAAGAAAGTGGTAGGGCGTAAGCTCGCTGCTAGAGTTCTGAAGAGCTGGCTCGAAGATTTCGTAGATGAAGATACCGGTGAAGTAGTTTCTATCGAGCGTAACGAAGTAATCCTCGAACGTGAAACTATTTTAGAAGATGATCATATCGATATGATTGTGGATGCAGGCGTGAAGTCGGTGATCCTCCATAAGGAAGATGCCAACACGAATGACTATGCGATCATCTATAATACCTTACAAAAAGATACTTCAAACTCTGAGAAGGAAGCGGTAGAGCATATCTATCGTCAATTGCGTAATGCTGAGCCACCCGACGAGGAAACAGCTCGTGGTATTATCGACAAATTATTCTTCTCGGATAAACGTTATGATTTAGGGGAAGTAGGTCGTTTCCGTCTGAACCGTAAATTGAACTTGACAACGCCCGTTGATACGAAGGTGCTTACCAAGGAAGATATTATTGCCATCATCAAGTATTTGATCATGTTGATCAACGCGAAGACGATTGTGGATGATATCGATCACTTTGAGTAATCGTCGTGTTCGTACCGTGGGTGAGCAATTGTACTCTCAGTTCGGAGTGGGTTTAGCACGTATGGCGCGTACCATCCGTGAGCGAATGAACGTTCGTGATAATGAAGTGTTCACTCCTGCCGATTTGATTAATGCGAAGACTTTGTCGAGCGTGATCAATTCGTTCTTTGGAACGAATCAGCTGAGCCAGTTCATGGATCAAACAAATCCTCTTGCTGAAATTACTCATAAACGACGCCTTTCTGCCCTTGGACCAGGTGGTCTATCTCGTGAGAGAGCAGGTTTCGAGGTTCGTGACGTTCACTATACCCACTATGGGCGTTTGTGTACGATTGAAACACCAGAAGGACCAAACATCGGATTGATTTCTTCGCTTTGTGTGTTTGCGAAAATTAATAATCTCGGATTTATTTCAACACCTTACCGCCATGTGAATGCAGGTAAAGTGGACATCGGTGGTACTATTACTTACCTCACCGCTGAAGAAGAGGATACCAAAGTAATCGCACAGGCAAATGCACCAGTCGATGAAGATGGAAACTTTATGAAAGGAAAAGTGAAAGCCCGTTTCGAGGGTGACTTCCCAATTGTAGAGCCAGAAGATTTAAGTTTGATTGACGTAGCTCCTAATCAAATTGCTTCGATTGCTGCATCATTAATTCCATTCTTGGAGCATGATGACGCTAACCGTGCATTGATGGGATCGAACATGCAACGTCAGGCCGTTCCACTCTTGCGCCCTCAAGCGCCAATCGTTGGTACCGGTCTGGAAGGTGATGTTGTTCGTGATAGCCGTGTATTGATTAATGCAGATTATGCAGGTACTGTAGAGTACGTTGATGCAAATGAAATTCATGTGCGTAACATTCGTACTGATGAAGAGAAAATGGTAAGTTTCGAGGAGGATGTGCGAATTTATAAACTCATCAAATTCCAGAAGACAAACCAAAATACTTGTATCAACTTAAAACCTATCGTGAAGAAAGGGGATAAGGTAAAGAAAGGTCAGGTACTTTGTCAAGGTTACGCAACCGAGGCAGGTGAATTAGCGCTTGGACGGAACTTGAAAGTGGCTTTCATGCCATGGAAAGGATACAATTTCGAAGATGCGATTGTAATCTCTGAACGTGTAGTCCGTGAAGATATTTTCACGTCGATACACGTGGATGAGTATAGCCTTGAAGTGCGTGATACGAAGCGTGGATTAGAAGAATTAACTGCTGATATTCCAAACGTAAGTGAAGAAGCTACTCGAGAATTGGACGAGCACGGGTTGATTCGTGTAGGTGCTGAAGTAGGTGAAGGCGATATTCTCATTGGAAAGATCACTCCGAAAGGAGAAACAGATCCATCTCCGGAAGAAAAATTATTGCGCGCTATCTTCGGTGACAAAGCCGGTGATGTGAAGGACGCTTCATTGAAAGTTCCACCATCTGTAAAAGGTGTTGTAATTGATAAGAAGCTATTCTCTCGTGCGATTAAGGATAAGCGTAGCCGCGATGATGAGAAGAATATAGTAGCTCGTTTCGATGCTGAACAAGATAAAGATATCGCTGAATTAAAAGTTCAGTTGGTGGAGAAGTTGTTCTACTTAGTAAGCGGTAAAACTTCTCAAGGTGTGATGAACGCTTATAAAGAAGTAGCTATTCCGAAAGGATCGAAGTTTACGCAAAAGATGTTGGCAGATTTGGATTATAATAATATTAATCCAACGAAGTGGACAACAGATAAAGAAAAGAATGAGCAAATCACACGCCTCTTAACGAATTATATCGTGAAGGCGAATGAAATCATTGCTGCTTATAAGCGTAAGAAATTCCAAATTCAAATTGGAGATGAATTACCAACTGGAATTATGCAATTGGCAAAAGTTTATATTGCGAAGAAACGTAAGTTGAAAGTAGGTGATAAGATGGCAGGTCGTCACGGAAATAAAGGTATCGTTGCACGTATAGTACGTGACGAAGATATGCCTTACCTCGAGGACGGAACGCCAGTTGATATCGTATTGAATCCATTGGGAGTACCATCCAGGATGAACTTGGGTCAAATTTATGAGACCGTACTTGCGTGGGCAGGTGAGAAGTTGGGTGTGAAGTTCGCCACGCCAATTTTTGACGGAGCTACGCTGGATGAAATTGATCACTATGTGACAAAAGCTGGTCTTCCAAAGTTTGGTTCTACGTACCTCTATGATGGAGGAACGGGTGACCGTTTCCACCAACCAGCCACAGTAGGAATTATCTACATGCTGAAATTAGGACATATGGTTGATGATAAGATGCATGCTCGTTCCATCGGACCTTATTCATTGATTACGCAACAACCATTGGGCGGTAAAGCTCAATTCGGAGGTCAGCGTTTTGGTGAGATGGAGGTTTGGGCAATTGAAGCATTCGGCGCAGCAAATATCTTACAGGAATTGTTGACAGTTAAATCCGATGACGTGTTAGGTCGTGCGAAAGCTTACGAATCCATCGTGAAAGGAGATAACATGCCACAACCCGGAATTCCGGAATCCTTTAATGTATTATTGCACGAGTTACAAGGACTTTGTCTGAAGGTAACTTTAGACTAAGTACTGGGGAGAATCCCCGCAAAAAATTATCATTGAAAACGTTCACGTTATACCGATAAAGAAAACATGGCCGCTAAAAAAGACCAAAAGCTGAAAAGCAATTTCACCAAAATAACCATTAGTCTCTCAGTCCGGAGAATATCCTCGAGCAAAGTAGTGGCGAGGTGTTGAAGCCAGAAACGATCAACTACCGTACTTATAAGCCGGAACGTGATGGTCTTTTCTGTGAGCGCATTTTCGGTCCGGTAAAGGACTGGGAATGTCACTGTGGAAAGTATAAGCGCATCCGTTACAAAGGAATTGTTTGTGACCGTTGCGGTGTGGAAGTGACCGAGAAGAAAGTACGCAGAGAACGTATGGGACATATTTCCCTTACTGTTCCTGTGGCACATATCTGGTACTTCCGTTCATTGCCCAACAAAATCGGTTACTTATTAGGACTACCTACAAAGAAACTGGATTTAATTATTTACTACGAACGCTATGTAGTAATTCAAGCAGGAGTAAAAGCCGAAGATGGTGTGAATTACCTCGACTTCTTAACTGAAGAAGAATGTCTCGCCATGATGGAAACAGTTCCAAAAGATAATCATCACTTAGACGATAAGGACCCTAATAAATTTATCGCTAAAATGGGTGCTGATGCTTTGTTTGATTTGCTTTCTCGTTTGGAGTTAGATGAGTTGAGTTTCAAATTACGTCACCAAGCGAATACAGAAACAAGTCAGCAGCGTAAGAACGAAGCGTTAAAGCGTCTTCAAGTGGTGGAATCTTTCCGTATGGCGAATGGTCATATTGAAAATCACCCCGAGTGGATGATCGTGAAAGTGGTTCCTGTAATTCCACCTGAATTACGCCCACTCGTTCCATTAGATGGTGGTCGTTTCGCAACTTCCGATTTGAATGATTTGTATCGCCGTGTGATTATTAGAAATAATCGTTTGAAGCGATTGATCGAGATCAAAGCGCCTGAAGTAATCCTTCGTAATGAGAAGCGAATGTTGCAAGAAGCGGTAGATTCTCTTTTTGATAATAGCCGTAAAGTAAATGCCGTTAAAACGGAGAGTAATCGTGCATTGAAATCGCTTTCTGATTCCTTGAAAGGAAAGCAAGGTCGTTTCCGTCAAAACTTATTAGGAAAACGTGTGGATTATTCAGCACGTTCGGTTATCGTCGTTGGGCCAGAGATGAAATTGCATGAGTGCGGATTGCCAAAAGATATGGCCGCCGAATTATTCAAGCCATTCATCATTCGTAAAATGATCGAAAAAGGCGTGGTGAAGACCGTGAAAAGTGCGAAGAAAATTGTAGATCGTAAAGATGCTATCGTATGGGATATCCTAGAAAATGTGTTGAAAGGACATCCTGTAATGTTGAATCGCGCCCCGACACTTCACAGATTGGGTATTCAAGCGTTCCAGCCAAAATTGATCGAAGGAAAAGCAATTCAATTACACCCGCTCGTTTGTACTGCGTTCAACGCTGACTTTGACGGTGACCAAATGGCCGTTCATTTACCATTGGGTCATGCCGCTATCTTAGAAGCTCAAATGTTGATGCTTGCATCTCATAATATCTTGAACCCTGCTAATGGAGCTCCAGTAACTGTACCTTCTCAGGACATGGTACTTGGACTTTATTATATCACGAAAGGTAAGAAGACTACCGCTGATTTAAAAGTGCGCGGTGAAGGATTGGCTTTCTACTCTGCTGAAGAGGTAGTAATTGCTTACAACGAAGATCGTGTTGATTTGCATGCTTGGATAAAAGTTAAAGCAAATGTTCGTGAAGATAATGCAATCGTAAATAAATTAATTGAAACTACAGTAGGACGTGTTCTCTTCAATGAAGTGGTTCCACCTGCCGCCGGTTATATCAATGAATTATTGACCAAAAAATCTTTGCGTGATATCATCGGAAATGTTTTGAAAGAAACCGGAGTTGCAGTAACAGCTCGTTTCCTTGACGATATTAAAGATCTTGGATTCCGCATGGCATTCAGAGGTGGACTCTCGTTCAACTTGAATGATGTAATCATCCCTGTTGAAAAAGAAGTGTTGGTGGGTAAAGCCAATGTTGAAGTAGAAGAGGTAATGAGTAATTACAACATGGGATTCATTACGAATAACGAACGATATAATCAGATCATTGATATTTGGTCACGTACCAACTCTAAGATTACTGATACGTTAATGAATCAAATGAAGAATGATAAGCAGGGATTCAACTCTGTTTATATGATGCTTGATTCGGGTGCTCGTGGTTCGAAAGAACAGATTCGTCAGTTAGGTGGAATGAGAGGTTTGATGGCAAAGCCACAAAAATCAGGATCTACAGGCGGTGAGATTATCGAGAATCCAATTCTTTCAAACTTTAAAGAAGGTCTTTCGATCCTTGAGTACTTTATCTCTACTCACGGAGCACGTAAAGGTCTTGCCGATACCGCTCTTAAAACAGCAGATGCAGGTTACTTAACTCGTCGTTTGGTGGACGTTGCTCAAGACGTAATCATTACAGATGCTGATTGCGGTACATTGCGTGGTTTAGCAATGACGGCTTTGAAGAATCAGGAAGATATTGTGGAGAGTTTATATGATCGTATCCTCGGACGTGTTTGCGTGAATGATGTAATTCATCCGCAAACAGGAAAGTTGATGGTGTCGTCAGGTGAAGAAATTACAGAGGAAATTGCTGCGGCAATTCAGGATTCTCCAATCGAAATGGTGGAGATTCGTTCGGTGTTAACGTGTGAATCGAAGAAAGGTGTTTGTGGTCGTTGCTACGGTCGAAACTTGTCTACAGGTCGCATGGTGCAGAAAGGAGAAGCGGTGGGTGTTATTGCTGCTCAGTCTATCGGTGAACCAGGTACACAGCTTACACTTCGTACGTTCCACGTCGGTGGTGTGGCCGTGAAAGGTGCTACAGAAACATCGATCATTGCTAAGTTCGCAGGTATCGTGGAATTTGAAGAAGTTCGTACGATTCGTGTTGGAACGAAGGGCGAAGATGTGGATTTGGTAATCGGTCGTTCCGGTGAAATTCGAATCATTGATCCAAATACACGCGCTGTTCTTAATTCAGGTATTATCCCTTATGGCGGACATTTACATGTGAAAGAAGGCGAGAAAGTTGAAATCGGTAAAGTACTTTGCGAATGGGATCCGTTTAATGCGGTGATCATTTCTGAGTTCGCCGGTAAAATTGCTTACGAACATATTGAAGAAGGTGTAACCTATAAGGAAGATTCCGATGAGCAAACCGGATTTACAGAGAAGATCGTAATTGATAGTCGTGATAAAACGAAGATTCCAGTGATCAAAATCATGAATGGAAAAGAAACGATTAAGTCTTATAACATTCCGGTAGGTGCACATATCGTCGTAAACGAAGGTGATAAAATTGAGTTAGGTAAGATCCTTGTGAAGATCCCTCGTCAATTAGGACGTACAGGTGATATCACCGGAGGACTTCCACGTGTAACAGAACTGTTCGAAGCACGTAACCCAAGTAATCCTGCTGTAGTTTCTGAAATCGACGGTGTGGTAACTTACGGTGGTGTGAAGCGTGGAAATCGTGAAGTAATTATTACTTCTCGCGACGGTGAAGTGAAGAAGTATTTGGTTCCGTTAAGTAAACATATCCTTGTTCAGGATGGTGACTTTACACGTGCTGGATTCCCTCTTTCTGATGGAGCGACTACACCTAGTGATATCTTAGCAATTAAAGGCCCTACTGCAGTACAAGAGTACCTGGTGAATGAAATTCAAGAGGTGTACCGTCTGCAAGGTGTGAAAATTAATGATAAGCATTTCGAGACGATCGTACGTCAGATGATGCGTAAGGTGATTATTGAAGATCCAGGTGATACTCGTTTCCTCGAAAGAGAATCAGTGAACAAAATTGTTTTCATGGAAGAAAATGATTCTGTAATTGATAAGAAAGTGATTGTGGAGCCGGGTGATTCTACTCGTTTCAAAGCGGGTCAGATTGTAACATTGCGTCAATTGCGCGATGAGAACTCTCAGTTGAAACGTAAGGATATGAAGTTAGTAGAGGCGCGTGATGCAACTCCTGCAACATCTTCTCCATTGTTACAAGGAATCACGCAAGCTTCCTTGCATACAAAGAGCTGGATTTCGGCTGCATCTTTCCAGGAGACTACGAAGGTGTTGAACGAAGCTGCAATTCGCGGTGCGGTAGATCATTTGAACGGATTGAAGGAAAACGTGATCGTAGGACATTTAATTCCTGCAGGTACCGGTCTTCGCGAATACGAAAAGATGATCGTAGGATCTCAAGAAGAGTATGATCTTTTAATGGCTTCTAAAAAGGAAGTTGTAGAAGAAGCATAAGCTGAAAATAATGAATTGAAATCGTCCCCAGCAGCAATGTCGGGGACGATTTCTTTTTTATGCATACCCTGTCTTTTAAAGAGGCTGATGAAGATAAATCAATACAACCCTTTATAAAAAGCACGGATTTATTGGAACACTTCCAATCGATAATTCGTATCTTAGCCTCAGTATTCGAAGATGGATGCTACTTTTAAATGGTATGAATGAATATAAAAATTGAAAATGGAAAACAACAACAATAATCAGAATCAATTAAATATTGAGTTGTCAGGAAGAGACAGCAGAAGGAATCTATTCGAATTTAGCAATCATCACGCACTCAAATGCGGAGTTTGTTATCGATTTTGTGAAGGTAATGCCAGGTGTGCCAAAAGCAAAGGTGAAGTCCAGAATTGTATTAACACCTCAGCATGCAAAACGTTTGTTAGGAGCATTGGCGGATAACGTGCAGAAGTATGAGGCCGTTCACGGAACTATCAAACAAACTGAAAGTATTGGAATGCCGATGAATTTCGGAGGACCAACAGCTCAAGCATAATTACTAACGTGGAGGGATAGCCGAATTTATTCAATGGTCCCTTTTCTTTTTTAACGGGTTCTTGAAAAGTAAAGTATGAAACAAAAACCGTGGTACGAAAAGGGTTGGTGGTGGATTAAACTATTGATTTTTGCCGTATCCTGTTGGTTTATTTATATTCATATCTACAACGAAGTTGATGAGCTAGGAGCTTACTTTTATCAATACCAGAATATTCTATTTAATGCAAGTCCTGCAGTTATACTTCTCTTTGGTGTACTTGCACTTTTAAATTGGAGCATTGAAGCGCTTAAGTGGCAATGGGTAATCCAGAAAGTGGAGTATATTTCTTTTTGGAGAAGTATGCGTGCATTTTTTAATGGCGTTACGGTTAGTTTTTTTACGCCTAATCGCTCCGGTGAGTTTGCAGGACGTATTCTGTATTTGAGTCCGGAAAATCGCGTTAGAGGCGCGCTCTTGACCTTTTTGAGTAGTTCCGCGCAGTTGTTGGTAACCTTGCAGATGGGTTTGTTGTCACTGATTTATTTCTTACCTGATTTTGTAGATTTTGCTAGCTGGGAAATCCAGGTATTTAGAATGGTGTTATTCTTATTAGCATTGGGAGTAACTGGAGCATGGTTAAGATTGCCTGTCTTGGTAAGATGGGTGGATCGCCTAAAGATTAAGTCGGAATGGAAGGAGAAAATGCATATATGGGAACGCTGTAACCTTGCTGATTTTTTTTGGGTTATGGTTCATGTCGCTGCTCCGGTATTTGGTTTTTACAGGACAACAAGTAATCTTGTTCTACATAATTTTACCCTCTGTTTCTTTTCCATTGATGATGGGGCTGACAGCGATTTCTTTTTTGTTTATCACCATCATTCCGAGCATTGCATTGGGTGAGCTGGGCGTTCGTGGAGGCGTGAATATTGCGGTTTTTGGTTTTGGTGGATGGATGAGTGCAGATGTGCTGATGGTAACATTTGCACTCTGGTTTATCAATTTGGTGCTTCCTGCGTTAATGGGAGCATGCTCCATTCTTTTTTTGAAACTTAAAAGCACGAGCGAAAATAGCTGATGGGAATTGTGTTGATCAATACCATGTATGTGCTGCTGTTGCTTTGGTATCGGCATCATTGGCTACGGGCAGGATTTATTTTGCCCGATAAATTAAAGGAAGATGAACTTCCTAGGGTTTCAGTTATTGTTCCAGTTCGAAATGAGACAGAAAATTTGAACTTGTTTTTGGAACAAATTTCAATGCAGAATTTTCCTGTTGAAATGGTAGAATGGATTTTTGTTGACGATCAAAGCGATGATGGTTCGCTTCAAATTTTGAATGGTTATTCTAAATCTAAAATTACTGTGCTATCCTTAAGTCCATCTGAAGGGAAAGGAAAGAAATTCGCATTGAAGAAGGGTATTGAAAACGCCAAAGGGATATGGATGCTCACTACTGATGCCGATTGTTCGATCGATAAAAATTGGATACGCACACTTGTCGAGTATGGAGAATTTAGAAATGCCGACATGGTATGTGGTACCGTGCAAGTAAAAGCGAACAATAATTTTTTACATAATTTTCAAGCGATGGAAACCGGAATTCTACAACTATCAGGCGTTGGATCATTGAGCGCCGGATATCCCTTGTTAAACACTGGCGCGAGCCTAGCATTTAAAAAGGAAGCATGGAAGTTAGTTCAAGGCTATTCAGCCCATGTACATATTGCGTCTGGTGACGATACATTTTTAATGCTTTCTATGCATCAGCAAAAAGAATTGAAAGTGATCGCTTGTCCCAATGTGCAAGCAAATGTTTCGACACATCCTGTAAATTCATGGCGACAAATTTTGAATCAACGTTTGCGTTGGAATGGGAAAGTAAAACATTATCCAATTGGATATATTCATGCTGTTGGAGCCATCGTATTTTTATCAGCATTCTCCTTTGTTTATTTGTTTATTTGCGGATGGATGGGTGCCTCTTTGGAAACATTGATGATCATTTTTTCGATCCGTTTCATCACAGAGTATATGCTGCTGACAGAATGGCAAAATTTTATTGGGAAAAAGTTTTCAGTGATTCATATCTTTTTGATGTCGATCATTTACCCTCTATTTACCGTTTTTTCAATGGTTTTCAGACCTTTTGTGAAATCGGACTGGAAAGGGAGAACCTGTGAATAATTTGTTGGTAGCATCGTATGTAAATTCTTATTATTCTCTTACTTTGCATAAGAATTTCTTAGTATGAAAAAATTAGTCTGTCTCTTCATCTTGATCGCGTCGTTTACCATGGTGAACGCACAAAAGAAAAAACAACCTGTTATCAAAGCTTACTCCAACGATGAGTTTAAACTGGCAAAAAAGGATGCTGAATCTTTTTACAAAGCTTATAATTATGCTGCCGCTTTGAAAATATATGAACGTTTATTGGTGAATGAACCGAACAATGCAGACTTCAATTATAAAATGGGCATGTGTTACATCAATACGAATGTGGCAAAAGAAAAAGCAATTCCTTATTTGGAATTTGCTGCAAATGCAAATACAAAGGATAAACCAAAAGACGTCACTTTTGATTTGGGGAAAGGATATCTCTATGCCGGACTCTATGATAAGGCCATCGAAACATTTGAGGCATTTCGCCTTGAGAAAGGTGGATCTGTAGATGTAAAACTTAAATTTAATCAATGGGTTGAATGGAGTCATGCAGCGAAAAATTGACGACAGCACCCGTGGCAGTAAATTTTGAGCATTTAGGAACAGTGGTGAATTCGAATCAAGCCGATTACCGTCCAATCATGGGTGCAGCATATACGGTGTTTTATTTTAGCTCGAAGCGTAAAGGAACTGTAGGGGGGCTTATGGACGACTTTGGTGAATCTCCTTCTGATGTTTATTTTTTTACCAACGGTGATTCAGCGAGTTCAAAAGCAAAAAATGCTGGTATAAATTTGAATACAGAATTTTATGAAGAGACCATGCATTTAAACATGGCAGGAGATGTGATGTTGATTTATCGAGAAGGCCCAGAATCAAATGGTGATATTTATTTGGCGAATTTAAAAGGGAAATCTTGGGAGAAGCCTGAATTGATTAACAAGGATTTTAAAACTAAAGTCCTCGAAACAGGCGCAACAGTATCTCCGGATGGAATGACACTTTATTTTTCAGCTGAAGCGGTTGATGGAAAAACAGGAAAAGATATTTGGTGTGTACACGGACGGCTTCTACGAGTTGGTCGAAGCCTGAAAAGGTGAAAGGCCCTATCAATACCGATGGCGATGAAGATAATCCAGTGATGTGGGTGGATGGAAAAACATTGTTTTTAGTTCCACGATGCACGGAAGTATGGGTGGTTATGATTTATTTAAATCATACATGGTAAATCCAAGTGAAGGATTTGGGCCTCCTGAAAATTTAGGATATCCATTGAATTCCGTTTATGATGATTTTAATCTTGCCCTTTCTTGCGATGGAAAAAATGGATTTGTTGCCGCAGTTCGTGAAGGTGGATTAGGAGATTATGATCTTTACAAATTCTCCTTGCAAAATCCAATTGTGAATACTCCTATGTGTTGGCTGAAAGGAAAGGGTGTTACGAATATAGGAACTGCTGCTAAAGGTGCTTTGATTTTTGTTACCGAAGCCGCTACAGGCGCTACAGTGGCGGAAATGGAAGCTAACGAAACAACAGGTCGATTTGATATTGCTTTAGCTCCTGGCGATTATAAGATTCTCTTAAAGCATCCTAAAGCCGGTAGGGCGGAAGCTGATTTGAAAGTTGAAGCAGGTCAAACACGCATCGACCTCGATTTAATTTTCCCATAAATAATTTTAAGCAAAAAAGAAATGATCACTCTACACAAACCGCTTGCATTTTTTGATTTGGAAACAACGGGAGTAACCGTAGGGTCTGATCGAATTGTTGAAATTAGCATTTTAAAATTGATGCCCGATGGTTCAAAGCCAGTTTACACACGACGCATCAATCCTGAAATGCCAATTCCCATGGGTGCATCTAAAGTGCATGGTATTTACGATGCAGATATCGCCAATGAACCCAATTTTTTGGCACTTGCACCAGAGATCAATTCGTTTATTGGAAACTCCGATTTAGCGGGATACAATTCCAATAAATTTGATATTCCCATGTTAGTCGATGAATTTCTTCGTGTCGATTATCATTTCGAGATGAAAGGAAGACGCATGATCGACGTACAAAATATTTTTCATAAGATGGAACAACGTACGTTGGCAGCAGCTTATAAATTCTACTGCAACAAAACCATCGAGAACGCACACAGTGCGGAAGCAGATATCATCGCTACTTACGAAGTCTTCGTTGCCCAGTTAGAACGTTATCCCGAACTCAATACAGACATCGACAGCCTGCATCAGTTCACCAGCATGAATAAAAATGTTGACCTAGCGGGACGCATTATATTCAACGAAAAAAATGAGGAGGTATTTAACTTCGGCAAACACAAAGGTCGCACCGTAAAAGATATTTTCGACAAAGAACCCAGCTACTACGATTGGATGCTCAAAGGCGATTTCCCTGCAGAAACTAAACAAGTATTGACAGCACTTCGGTTGAGAGGACTTTCGTCTAAATAGCTTCTAGCTTCAAGCTTTAAGCTTCAAGTGTCAAGCATCGAGCATCGAGCATCGAGTGTCGAGTATCGAGCATCAAGCATCGAGTATCGAGTATCGAGTATCGAGCATCGAGTATCGAGTATCGAGCATCGACACGCAAATCCGCTCATTCACCCAATTTTCTCCAATTATATTGTTTTTCCGACAAATTTTCTTACTTTTAATCTCCTAACCTAAATCTAACTTTCATGGCCTTTCGTAAAAGAATTCTACTTGCATTGTTATTCTGCTTTTGTTCTCATTTTTCAACTGCACAATTTGTTACCATTCCCGATACTAATTTTGTGAATTATTTGAATACTTTCGGCTATGGATCCTGTTTACAAGGAAACCAAATGGATACAACTTGCAGTCTAATTTTGATGCAAAATTCGTTGAACATGCAGTCGCAAAACATTATGGATTTGACAGGAATAAAATATTTCAAGAATCTGGAATCTCTATATTGTGAAGATAACTTACTTAGCACCTTGCCCGAATTTTCGAGTAAAATGAAATTTATTGACTGTAGTGATAATAATTTGACTGTGATCTCATCCCTGCCAGATTCATTAATAGAATTTAATTGTAATAGTAATCAGTTGACCAACCTGCCAACTCTACCTGCTAATTTGGAATTACTTTATTGCGGATTTAATCAGCTTTCAAATCTTCCGTTATTGCCATTTTCATTGAAATTTCTTGCATATCAATATAATCAGATTAATAACTTTCCAGTTTTGCCAAATGGGTTAAAACAATTGATTTGCACCGGAAATTCAATTTCTACTATTCCTTCATTGCCACCTTCCTTAATTGACTTTTCTTGTGGTATAAATCTACTTACATCTTTACCAACCTTACCTTCTTTTTTAATAGATTTTTCTTGTAGTGATAATCTGCTCACCTCTTTGCCAAATTTACCTGGAACAATTATCACAATGAATTGTAATGGAAATCAACTAACAACTTTACCAATATTACCAGCGGGCATTAAGAATTTGCACTGTTCAAATAATTTACTATTAACCTTGCCAGCTTTGCCTGACACCATGCTTAATCTTAGTATTTCTAATAACCTAATGTTAACTTGTTTGCCTCCAATAAGCTGTATAGGATGGGATAATAGTGGTGGCGAGTTTATTTGGCATAATACAGGTATTGTATGTTTTCCGAATTCAATTTTTGTAGATGGTTCAAGTCCATCAATTGCAAATATTCCCATTTGTGATGTAATTAACATTAATAATTGTTCTGTGAATTGGAATCTGAAAGGAACCATTGGAAATGATATCAATGGAAATTGCTTAATTGATTCTATTGAACCAAAATTAGGAAACATTAAATTAAACCTCTTTCAGTCTGGTAATTTGGTTCAACATACGTATTCAAATCAAATCGGTCAATTTTCATTTACAACCGATACCGGAAACTTTGAGTGTGTTGTGGATACAAACGGGACAGCTTATAGTGTTCAATGCCCGGTAACATTTAGTTACAATGCAAGCATTTTATCAGCTTTGTCTTATTACAATAATCTTGATTTTTCAATTCAATGTAAACCCAACTTTGATATTGGCATCGCAACTGCTAATTTAGATTCTGGAATTTTTCGTCCTGCAAATTTTGGCATTGTTTCAATAGCTGCTGGAGATATGTCGTCGCCATATAATTTGAATTGCGCGAGTGGAGTTAGTGGAAATGTAAGAGTGATAATTAATGGTCCTGCAACTTTTATCAATGCAGCACCTGGTTCATTAATACCAATCGTGAATGGAGATACATTATTGTATTCAATTCCTGATTTCGGTGCGGTTAACTTTTACAATGATTTTCGTTTCTTAGTACAAACTGACACTCTTGCTCAATTAAATGATCAAGTTTGTTTCAATGTTTTAGTTACTCCTGTTGCAGGTGACAATAATTCAGCAAATAATTATTACTCCCATTGCTTCACCGTCGTAAACAGCTACGATCCTAACGACAAACAAGTAAATCCTTCTGGATTAACAGATACTTCTCTATACGATTTAACTTATACTATTCGTTTCCAAAATACAGGCAATGCACCTGCTCAACATATTTATGTATTGGATACGCTCGACCAAAACATTGATGAAAGTTCTTTTCAGTTGTTAGCCTATAGTCACGAACCACAAATGCAAATTGTAGGAAAGCGTGTTCGTTTTAATTTTCCCAATATTAATTTACCCGACAGCGTCAACAATGAACCCATGAGTCATGGCTATGTTCAATACCGAGTGAGACGAAATGAAAGTCTTCCCATCGGCACACAAATTCACAACACGGCTTATATTTATTTTGATTTTAATCCGCCCATTCAAACTAATACTACAACCAATGAAATTGCAGTTACTTCAAACGTTGGGATAGGAGAGAGCCAAAACCCAATTCTATTTTCTATCTTCCCAAATCCCATCACGAGCGGACAGTTGCTCAACATCTATTTCAATTCATCTGAAAAGAAGAAAGCGGAATTGAGCGTGTATGATCTCAGCGGAAGAAAATTATTTACTCAGTTTGTGAATGCCTCTGAGCAAAGTCAATTAATATCCTTACCTAACATTTCTCCCGGAGTTTATTTAGTGGTGTTGAATGATGGTAAACATCAATTTATTAGCTGCTAATAGTATTGATTGCAGTATGTCTAATATTAATGATTTAACAGGTATCCAGTATTTTAAAAATTTAATTGATTTGAAATGCAAATACAATTTAATAGATAGTTTAAAAAAATTGCCGGATTCTTTAATAACGCTAGATTGTCAGGGCAATCAGATGAGTTTTATTTCTTACTTTCCCTCTAATTTAACTTCTCTTGAATGTAATAATAATCAATTGACTTCTTTACCTACATTGCCTGCTAATTTAAGTAGGATATATTGTTGGATTAATCCACTTACTTCTTTACCTGCACTTCCATCTTCTCTAATTGATTTACGAAGCGCAAATTGCTTATTAACTTCTTTACCCATCTTTCCAAGTTATATGAATTATTTGTCAATTAATAACAATTTGTTGACTTCATTAAATAATTTACCAGATACAGTACATACTCTAGATTGCTCGATTAATCACATTGATAGTTTACCTACTTTACCTTTTGGAATGGAAGTGTTTTGGTGTAATGATAATCTCTTAATTAGTCTTCCTTCATTACCCTCATCATTGACTCAATTGAATTGTACAAATAATATGATAACGCAGTTGCCAACATTGCCATCTACGTTGAATTCTTTAATTAGTTATAATAATCAGTTAATTGATCTGCCAACCTTGCCTGATACAATGTTTTTTTTAGGGATAAGTGGAAACACTGGAATAACTTGCCTTCCTCCAATTCGAAGGATAGAACAGTTTTATTTTGACAGTACTGGAATTAACTGTTTGCCAAGCGTAATATCAGTTACTATTTCATATCCTGACATTGATACAATACCTGTTTGTGATATTATTAACCTAAATAATTGTCCTATTGACTGGAACATTAAAGGTGAAATATTTAGTGATATTAATTCAGATTGTATTCAGGACACTATTGAAAATTTAGATGCTATAATTAAGATGCAACTTTTTGAAAATGGAAGTTTGATTCAGCAAATTTTTCAAATGGATTAGGTCAATATACTTTTAATGTTGACACAGGGATTTATCAATATTCGATCGATACAACTGTTGTTCCGTTTTTTGTAGATTGTCCTTTAAATTGGCAACACATATCGAACATTACCTCGCTTAATTTGTTTGAAAATTATAAAGATTTTTCAATTCAATGTAAACCCAACTTTGATATTGGCATCGCAACTGCTAATTTAGATTCTGGAATTTTTCGTCCTGCAAATTTTGGCATTGTTTCAATAGCTGCTGGAGATATGTCGTCGCCATATAATTTGAATAAGTGGAGTAAGTTGAAATGTAAGAGTTATCATTAATGGTCCTGCAACTTTTATCAATGCAGCACCTGGTTCATTAATACCAATCGTGAATGGAGATACATTATTGTATTCAATTCCTGATTTCGGTGCGGTTAACTTTTACAATGATTTTCGTTTCTTAGTACAAACCGACACTCTTGCTCAATTAAATGATCAAGTTTGTTTCAATGTTTTAGTTACTCCTGTTGCAGGTGACAATAATCCAGCAAATAATTATTACTCCCATTGCTTCACAGTTGTAAACAGCTACGACCCTAACGACAAACAAGTAAGTCCAACTGGATTAACAGATACCTCACTGTATGATTTGACATATACTATTCGATTCCAAAATACAGGCAATGCGCCCGCGCAACATGTTTATGTGTTGGATACACTCGACCAAAACATCGATGAAAGTACATTTCAGTTGTTAGCCTATAGTCACGAGCCACAAATTCAAATTATAGGTAAGCGTGTTCGTTTTAATTTTCCCAATATTAATTTACCCGACAGCGTCAACAATGAACCCATGAGTCATGGCTATGTTCAATACAGAGTGAGACGAAATGAAAGTCTTCCCATCGGCACACAAATTCAAAATACCGCCTATATTTATTTTGATTTTAACCCGCCTGTACAAACGAATACAACCTTGAATGAAATAGGAGTAACTTCAGGTGTTGGAATAGGCGAGTACCAAAACCCAATTCTATTTTCCATCTTCCCAAATCCCATAGCAAGTGGACATATGCTAAACATCTATTTCAATTCATCTGAAAAGAAGAAAGCAGAATTGAGTGTATATGATCTCAGCGGAAGAAAATTGTTTGCTCAGTATGTGAATGCTTCCGAACAATCTCAAACAGTATCCTTACCGAGTATTTCACCTGGAGTTTATTTAGTGGAATTAAATGATGGTAAATATCAAGCTCAGCAAAAATTAGTAGTGTTGAAAAGTTATAACTAGAAATAAAAAATCATGACTAAATTTTTAAAAGTATTTTCAATCTGTATTATTTTATGTGTATCTACCAAACACACTAAAGCGCAATTCGTCACTATTCCCGATACTAATTTTGTGAATTGGTTAAATAATAATGGGTACTCATCCTGTTTAATCAATAATCAATTAGATACAACTTGCAACGCTGTGGTGACTACTAAAAATATTTATATGTTTAATGTAGGTATATCTGATTTGACTGGGATTGTATTTTTGATAGCTTGAAATCGTTGACTTGTGTCAGAAATTTATTAACTTTTCTTCCTGCTTTACCATCCCAGCTGAAGCTTTTGGATGTTAGTCATAATAATATTTCGTCTATTCTTGCTTTTCCGAGTGACTTGGATTCGATAAATTGTGGTGCTAATTCATTAGTTTCATTGCCCACATTACCAAGTCAATTGGCACTTTTAAACTGTAGTATTAATGACATTGTAGCCTTGCCTTCATTACCAAGTTCTTTGCTGTATCTAAAATGTCTTATGAATAATTTAAGTTCTTTACCAATTTTACCTATTGGACTAAAGCGTTTGGAATGTCAAATAAATCAAATACAAAATTTGCCGCTTCTTCCCGATTCTTTTGGAGTTCTTGTCCTGTGGTAGAAATTTATTGAACTCTTTGCCTATATTACCTCAACAATTAAGAGATCTTGAATGCGGAGAAAATTCCTTGGTTTTTTTACCAACATTGCCAGCAGGCTTAATTAATCTACATTGTCAATTTAATCAATTATTAAGTTTGCCTGTTCTTTCAGATTCATTAAAAGTGTTGAATTGCAGATATAACTTAATTACTTCATTGCCGATTATTCCTGAAAAACTGGAATTTTTAGCTTTTAGAAATAATCAAATTTTTAATATTCCATTATTACCTAGTACAGTTAAAATGCTTGAGTGTAATGAAAATCAAATAATTTCAGTAACTAATTTACCCGACTCCCTAGTTTATTTAGATATCTCAAATAATTTAAATTTGACTTGTTTGCCTTTTTTAATAATTCGAATCTCGGTTCAATTTATTGGTACAACACTGGATTGAATTGTCTGCCTAATGAAATTTCTGCTTTTAGTGCAAATCCACCAATTTCTAGTGTGCCTATATGTGATCCGTTCAATATGAACAACTGTAGTGGATATTGGAATATTCGTGGTTCGGTTTTTTCAGATGGAAATGCGAATTGTATTTTAGACGTTGGTGAGACAGTGAATAAAAAAGTAAAGGTTAATTTGTTTGAAAATGGTACACTTGTTCAACAGACCTACTCTAATTTGAATGGAATGTACTGTTTTAATACTGATACTGGAGGTTTTGTAATTTCAGTAGATACGATAGGCAATCCTTTTTGCAGTTAGCTGTCCTCCTACACAGTCTTATTTGAATCAAGTTTCATTTTCTAATTTATATTTAACAAATAATGATTTTGCTTTATTCTGTAATTCGAGCTTTGATGTGGGAGTAAATACAATTGTCAATTACAGTGGTGTAGTAAGGCCAGGTAACAACGCTAATTTTAATTTGGTAGCAGGAGATTTGTCTCAAATTAGTAATTTGAATTGCGCATCTGGCATGAGCGGAACTGTAAAAGTATGGATAAGCGGCCCAGCTTCTTTTACTGCTATCGTTCCAGGTTCCATTATTCCTAACTTTTCTGCAGATTCACTTTTTGTATGCAATTACTGATTTTGGTTTGGTCGATATTTTAAATGATTTTAGATTCATAATTCACATTGACACCGCTGCGCAGTTAGGACAGCAAGTTTGTTTTAATGTCTTAGTAGATCCAATTGCTGGTGATGTGAATGCATATAATAATTACTACACTCATTGCTTCAATATCGTAAATAGCTACGATCCTAACGACAAACAAGTAAATCCTTCTGGATTAACAGATACTTCTCTATACGATTTAACTTATACTATTCGTTTCCAAAATACAGGCAATGCACCTGCTCAACATATTTATGTATTGGATACGCTCGACCAAAACATTGATGAAAGTTCTTTTCAGTTGTTAGCCTATAGTCACGAACCACAAATGCAAATTGTAGGAAAGCGTGTTCGTTTTAATTTTCCCAATATTAATTTACCCGACAGCGTCAACAATGAACCCATGAGTCATGGCTATGTTCAATACAGAGTGAGACGAAATGAAAGTCTTCCCATCGGCACACAAATTCAAAATACCGCCTATATTTATTTTGATTTTAATCCGCCCATTCAAACTAATACTACAACCAATGAAATTGCAGTTACTTCAAACGTTGGGATAGGAGAGGAGCCAAAACCCAATTCTATTTTCTATCTTCCCAAATCCCATCACGAGCGGACAGTTGCTCAACATCTATTTCAATTCATCTGAAAAGAAGAAAGCGGAATTGAGCGTGTATGATCTCAGCGGAAGAAAATTATTTACTCAGTTTGTGAATGCCTCTGAGCAAAGTCAACAACTTAATTTACCTGTTTTATCTCCTGGAATTTATTTGGTAGTTGTGAATAATGGAAAGCATACCGCTCAGCAGAAATTGGTGGTAATGAAATAGCGTTCATCCTATAAATTTTAATATCAATAATGCTTTTTAGCCCTGCCTTCACTAAAGTTTCGGCAGGCAGGCGCAGATCCGATAGCTATCGGATTTCGCTGATCTGTTATGATTAATAAAGATATTTAGTGAATGATTATTGAATATTCCCTAGAAAATTTAACGTTGCGTAGCCTTAGCGCCTTAGCGCCTTTGCGAGAAACTTTTTCGGAGCGAAGCCTCTGCGAGAAAAAAGAGTTTATTCGAAGTATGAATGTAGTTGGCTTTAAAAATCTAGAATCGTCCTAATAAATAAATATTCCCTATCACCAACTTTAAATCATTATACAACTTGAAATCTTTTGCGTAAAGTGCGTTCAATCGTTCTCTCGTTGCTGCGTCATCTGTATTTTTCTTAGCTAACATCGCCGGCGAAAGTACACCAATTTTTAATCCTTTAAAAATTTTATCTTTTTGTGGATCTCTTCCTACCCACGATATTTTTCCGAAAAGTACATTGATAATATTTTTAAAGAAGGAAAGTTTGTTTTCAACGAATAAAAAGAGGAGTGGAGATGCAATTAATAATCCTATACTCATCCCGATATCAAAAATTCTTTTGTTTCTTCTATTCACCGGATTGTTGATGGAAGGTACATCTACAAAATATAAATCACCTTTTTCATGAATCGAATTACTTCCGATGATGAACAGGCTTTCGGGTGGCGCAATCTTGATTTCTATTTCATCACGACCAATACGTAGCATATGTGCGATGATATCAGCCGATGAATGATTTTTTCCACAAAAAATAATTTCATTGATTTCATAAATAGAAATTAAATCGACTAACTCTTCTGGATGCCCAAGATAATGTGAGTGCAAAGGATGTTCTTTTTCTGAATTGCTTTTTTCAGCTACATAGCCAATAAAATTTGTATTACTACCACTAAGCATGATTAATGATAACACCCGCTGACTCTCCTCCGCATCGCCTACAATGATGAGTCTTTTTTTTGATACTATCAGAGAATCGATATTTTTTGAGTCCACTTAAATGTAAAAGTAAACGTGTAGCTGCAATGTATAAACTCGCCCATGCTGTTCCGAATAAAATCAATGCTCTTGAGAATCTTAAGTCTTCAGGAAGCAAGGCATAGCCTACAAGTATAACCACAGTGCCCATTAACATCCCGCGTATCATTCGTGAAATGCGAATCGGAGTGTCGTATCCTCCGTTTGAAATATGCGCTAAGAATCCAAACACCAATATAGATAGGAACTACTACTTCCATAAAGAAGGGCGGATACTTTGCCACTTGCGCATTGATGGACCAATAATTTTTGATGGCGATCATTCCTCCATAAATAAAAAGTCCATCTAACAAAGGTAACCAAACTCGAGAAAGAAAACGATGTGCAATGGAAATACCAGCTCTTAACCAGATCGCGATGTTAATGAGAAATGCAAATAATGCAGCTCCTCCAGGCGCAAAATGTTTGCGAGCAAAGATGACCATCGCTTTGTAAAAAACAAAAACATAGTTCACGCTACTTTTTTTAGTGCTCTCCCCTTTGTAATGAATGATACGTGTATCGGCGAAGTAAAAATTTTTATAACCAGCCTTGGTAATGCGGTAACTTAAATCAATGTCTTCGCCATACATGAAAAAATCTTCGTCGAGTAATCCCGTTTTGTCTAGGGTTTCTTTTCGCATTAGCATAAAAGCACCCGACAATACATCTACTTCATTGGTTTTGTTTTTATCTAAATATCCTAAATGATATTTTCCAAATGTTTTGGAAGTAGGGAAAAGCGTAGCTAATCCAAAGATTTTATAGAAGGCAACGGCAGGAGTTGGGAGTCCTCGCTTTGATTCAGGTAAGAAATTTCCTTTTCCATCAATCATGTGCACGCCTAATCCGCCAGCATTCTGATGCGCATCCATGAATGCACAAACTTTCTTCAAGGTTTCTTCTTCAACAACAGTATCTGGATTTAAAAGTAAAATGTACTCTCCAAGCGCTTGACGAATTCCCTGGTTGTTTGCTTTGGAGAAACCAACGTTGTCAGGGTTTGCAATAATTTTTACTTGTGGAAAATGTTGCGCAACCATGTCCACACTCCCATCACTCGATTGATTGTCGATAACAAAGATTTCTGCATCCATTCCCTGAATGGCAGGCTGTAAACTTTGCAAGCACTGTTGCAAAAAATACCTGACATTGTAGTTGACAATTATGATACTAAGTTTCATCGACGATTAATGAAAGATTTATTTCACCAAATTATTTTCGTAAGGAATACGATTGATAATGGAGCGACCCAAAGTAACTTCATCAGCATATTCTAAAGCACCACCAATGGCAACACCTCGTGCAAGCGTACTGATTTTTATGGAAAATGGTTTTAGTTTTTTGTATAAATAAAATAGAGTGGTGTCACCTTCCATCGTGGTGCTTAAAGCTGAAATCACTTCACTAACTTCACCTTTTCCAATTTTCTCGCACAAGCTTTCGATGTTTAATTGAGAAGGTCCAATTCCATCCATCGGCGAAATTAATCCACCCAACACATGATAATGTCCTTTGTACGAAGACGTATTTTCAATGGCGATCACATCGCGGATATCTTCTACTACACAAACCATCAACGCATCTCGATTCGGATCAGCGCAAATGGAACATAAATTTTCAGCAGTGATATTATGACAATTTTGGCAATAACGTAATTCTTTGCGTAATCGTATGAGCACTTCCCCGAAATTATTCACGTTTTCAGGCGATGTTTTTAAAAGGTGCAATACCATCCGCAGGGCACTTTTTTGTCCAATACCCGGCAATTGGGCAAAGGCATCAATGGCTTCATCAAGGATTTTAGAGGGAATTTGCAAGGGATCTTATTTTGTACAAATTTATGAATAGTCCTTGTTCAAAAAAATTGAATTAAGGGTTAATATGCACCGATTAACGAATTTACTTTGCAAAATACAGATAAGTTATGTCACCAGCACTGATCATATTCCTCATAGCCGCCTATTTCTTAGTACTATTATGGATTTCTTGGTACACAGCTCGAGGGGCTGGAAATGAAGCATTCTTCTTGGGAAATAAATCTTCTCCATGGTATATAGTGGCTTTCGGAATGATCGGGACCTCACTTTCTGGGGTAACATTTGTGTCGGTGCCGGGAACAATTGCTGCTTCAGGAATGTCTTATCTGATGGTGGTTTTTGGATATTTTATCGGATATATGGGCGTCGCATTTATTCTTTTGCCGTTGTATTATCGATTGCAACTCACTTCTATCTATCATTATTTAGAACAACGTTTTGGTACTATTTCCTATAAAACAGGTGCTACTTTTTTGTTGGTGTCAAGAACAGTTGGAGCTACTGCCCGACTTTATCTCGTGGTGCGTGTCTTGCAAGAATTAGTATTGAATCAAATGGGTATTCCTTTCATTGTTACTTCTGTGGTTATTTTATTACTGATTTTGGCGTATACATTTAAAGGGGGAGTGAAAACCATTGTTTGGACAGATACCTTGCAAACTACTTTTATGTTGGGCGGACTTATCGCTTGTGTGATTTATGTCTTGCAACATCTCGATCTTTCTTTTTCTCAAGCATGGGCGCAGATGGATGCATTGGATTATGATAAATTTTTATTTACTGATATTAATTCTCCATCGCATTATATCAAACACTTATTAGGTGGAGCATTCATCGCACTTACCATGACGGGTCTCGATCAAGAGATGATGCAGAAAAATATTTCGGTGCGTACCTTGAAGGATTCACAAAAGAATGTAGTAACCCTTAGTGTCATATTAATTTTTGTGAATTTTCTATTCTTGTTTTTAGGTGGAGTATTGTACTTGTACAGTAATCATTATAACCTTGGATTGAAAGGAGATGATTTATTCCCTACTTTAGCTATGCAATATTTCCCTCCAGTGATGGGTTTGGTATTTATTATTGGATTAATCTCTGCGCTATTTCCTTCTGCTGATGGAGCCATCACCGCACTAACATCCAGTTTCTGTATTGACATTGTCGGGATTCAACGAAATAAAAATATTTCGGAGGATAAACGAGTAAGTATTCGTCGAAAAGTCCATCTTAGTTTTGCATTAGTATTCTTGCTCTGTGTACTTATATTTCATTGGATCGATAATCGATCCATCATTGATCTCATCTTAAAACTTGCAGGTTATACCTACGGACCACTCCTCGGATTATTTGCTTTCGGTGTATTGATGAAATCAAAGCTGAAAGAAAAATTTGTTCCATTGGTATGTTTACTCGCACCCTGTTTGTCGTGGATCCTCGCCGAAAATGCTCCGATCTTATTAAATGGATTTAAGTTTGGCTACGAACTTTTATTGGTAAATGGATTTATTACTTTCTTAGGATTGTATTTCATTCGCGCAAAAGAATAATTACTTTTCAGATGGGTTATATCATTTATACATAATGGATAGTCCATTTATTAAACATAAATGGAAGCATAATTCGAGCAATAAATTTTAATAAACAGTAGTTTCGTTCGGAAAGGTGTGGAGGTCGTCCACGCAATCCTGATGCTATCGCATAGGCGTCAGGCTAATGTAAAGGTTTAGCAACAATTTTGCTCTTGGTTTTGACTGCCATTATGAAATTTGTAGAGACGCCATTAATGGCGTCTCTACAGGAATTCACCCCCTCTTCATAGAGCCCGCCTTCCATAAAATTGGATGAAATCCAATTTTATGGAAGGCGGGCTCATCAGTACCAATCAACAAATTATTTTAGTAGTACGACGAGGCAAATATTTTCTAAGAAAACTATAGTTTTTAAGAGTGAAAAGGTTGTTAATTTCCTCAAAAAATCACTTTTAAGCCTGACGCTAATAAGATAGCATCGGGATGGGTGGCGTGCTTTCTTTGGTTATACCGACTCTACATATTAATTTATCGAGAGGATTAATATTCATAGAATGTAAGTCGGTATTCCACAACTTTATTTGTAATTGCATAAAAGCTACTCCTGTTTCACTTTCTTTTTACGTAAAAGAAAGTAACAAGTAAAATAGGACTAGAATCTTAGTTTCAAACTAAAATTTATATTATAGATATACGGTGAACTAAATCGCTCTTGTTTATTTAATATAAATTCAATAAAAGTAAGTGTTAGGTGCTAATCAGAGTAAAATATAATTATAATTATTTGGACTATTAAATTTTTGTAAATGGAATTACACGGGTCGAACAATTAAATTTCCACCAAGGATATTTACTACTTCCACTTCAACATCCATCTCCACAAATCCACTTTCGCAACTCGCCGTATAAATATGTTCGTTTATAATTACTTTTCCTGATGGACGAAGTAACGATGAAGTTTGTCCGCGAGAACCAATTTCTGGAAGATGAATTGCAGACGAATATCCTGTTCCTGATGATAGTTCAGTGTCTAACACCATTTTCTTAAATACTGGACTGCTCGCCAATAATTTACTTGAGAAGAGAAAGAGGACTAACGCTCCCGCCATACCTAAAAGTACAGTTGCAATGGAAGTAGATAATGCCAGTGTACTTACTCCACTAAAGTCAAAGCCGTCGTTTCGCAGTAAACTACTGATTAACCCAAACAGCAATAATACCAAACCCGATATGCCTGCGATACCAAATCCAGGAATGACAAAGATTTCTGCAGCGATCAAAAGTATGCCAATGATAGAAACAAGAATTTCCCAGTTTGCCGCAAGACCATCCAAATAAAGTGGCGCGAAATACATCACCGCAGCAAGTACTGCAATCACCAAAGGAAATCCAATTCCCGGTTGTTGTAGTTCAAAATACAATCCTCCTAACATCAATAAAATTAAAACTCCTGAAATAGCAGGATGCATTAACCATCCTATCATGCGATCGATTATCGAGGGAATGTAAGAAATGATTTTGTAATTCGTAATTCCTGCTAATGCTAATGCTTCTTGTTCACTCTCGGCAATGCCATTACAATAATTTAATTTCAAAGCTTCGGTACTGGTAAGCGTTAGTACTTTTCCCGAATCATTCACGCCTTCAATAGCAATGCGAGGGTCCACCATCGCTTCAGCAATGCGCGGATCACGACCACGTGCCTCTGCCGTAGAACGCATCATGCTGCGCATATAACTTTGGTATTTATCGGGAAGTGCTTCTGCATTTTGTGTAACCACCGTGGCGGCTCCTATACTTGCGCCTTTGCGCATGTAAATTTTTTCGCAAGCGATAGAAATAAGTGCTCCCGCCGATGCTGCATTGTTGTCGATATAGACAATCACTGGAATTTTACTGTTCAGGAATGAAGTTCGAATACTATCTGCCGCATCTACTAATCCACCATACGTATTCATCCTTACCATTACAAGATCAGCCTTCTGTAAATTTGCTTCTACCAATGCTTTAGAAACTTGCCTAGCCATGCCAGGACTAATCTCTTCTTTGATATCTATTTGATATACAATAGATTTCTTCGTTGAATCACTAATTCCTTTTACTTTGCATACGTTGATTCCAAGAAGCAACGTTATTAGTCCGAGGATGAAATAGTTAGAAGTTTTCATCGTGTTAATTAATGTGTTGAAAAGAGAAAGGTGAATAACGGCTCATGCGATGAGCTTAATCCTATACTTGTGTAAAGATATGAATGAAAAGTTGATAGCTCTAAACAATGTGAAGATGAGAATTTTAATAGTGTTATTAATCATGTTCGGCTTGCAAGTGCAAGCACAGAATCTGGATTCTGCGATGACGCGTTGGGTGAATGGAAAGAAATACATTTTGCATAGGATTAGTCCTAAAGAAACGTATTCTAGTTTGTCGCGACAGTACCATGTTCCTGTTGCTGAAATACAAGCAGCAAATCCGAAATCGACGAATTTGAAAATTGGAGAAACGGTAAATATCCCTGTTAATTCTTCTACTCCAACAAAAAGTTCAGATACTAATATCCCAGCCACAATATCAAAACCTTCTCCAGTAACGGATATTTCGTTAGAAGGAAATTCAAAGAAAACACATACTGTTCAGAAGGGTGAAACGCTTTATGCGATTTCGAAAAGCTATAATATGAATGTGGATGATTTGAAGAAGTTAAATGGATTAAATTCGAATGCTGTTTCTATTGGTCAAAAATTGAAAGTACTTGCAATTTCAAAAACTGTTTCTCCTATACAACAGGAAGTTGGAATAGCTGCTAAAGTAGAAAAAGTTGTAACTGAAAATTCTTCTGTTGAAAGTAAAGTGAATGAAGAGTCAACACCAGCTCCAAAGGAAATTGTGACCACTCCAGTGGTGATTGAATCCACTAAAGCTATTGAGAATAAATCTCTCGATTCAACAGAACTCCCAAAGGTCTATAATAACCCAGGTACATCACGTACGAGTGTAATTGAAAAAGATCCTAAGAGTGGAGTGGAAGTGGAAAAAGTTACTGAAATAGGAGTAGCTACATGGATTACTGAAAGCGATTTGAACCAAAATAAATTTTATGCATTGCACCGTACTGCTCCTGTTGGGTCAATTATTAAGGTAACGAATCGAATGAATAATAATTCTGTTTTTGTGAAGGTAGTGGGCACTTTGCCAGATACAGGAGATAATAATGCAGCAATTATTAAAATTACACAAGCAGCCGCACAACGTATCGGCGCCATTGATCAAAAATTTACAGCCGAGCTTAGCTACGGTCTCACCCGATAAAACCCTAGCAGGTTATGCCAGGCGCTCTTCTGAAAAGGGGGGCGCTATTTTCATTTATAGATTTCAAGCACGAGATGTGCACCCATTAAGATGGATATGAATTGTCTTTCGTGGCATTTTGAAATAAGGTACCTTTGAGAAAAATTAGATCCACGGTAACTCTTATAGTTTTCTATGGCTCTATCTCGAAGAGCTGAAGATAATTACTCGTATGAAAGTCCTCCTCACTACACTTAACGCAAAGTATATTCACCTGAATTTGGCAATTCGGCTTTTGTATTCTTTGAATAAGCACCGTGAAGGTCTTGAATGGAAGGAATTTACTATTAAGGAAAAACCGGAGGACATAGCAAATGCTTGCAGGGATTTTGATGTGGTAGCTTTCAGCTGCTATATCTGGAACATCACACCCACCTTGGCCGTTGCTCGGCTCTTGAAGCAATTGAATCCGAATATAAAAATTTTATTAGGCGGTCCAGAAGTAAGTTATGAATATGATGATTTTATCGCTTTGCCAGAAGTAGATTATATTATCACAGGGGAAGGGGAAAATCCATTTTCATTGTTTTTAGATCATTACCCAAACCTAGATCAAGTTCCCAATTTGGTGTATAAATCAAAGGGAGAAGTAAAGTTGTTTCCAAAGGATGTCACTTTCGATTTGCAAAAATATAGCGGAATAAATCCTTATGAAAATGATCAGCCTTCCGATTTGTATAATAAAGTTTGTTATGTAGAAACATCAAGAGGCTGTCCGTATAAATGCGAATTTTGTTTGGCAAGTCTCGATAATAAAGTGCGGTATTTACCTATTTATGATATTAAGTCGAACTTGTTGTATTTGATGGAACATGGGAGAACGATTAAATTTCTAGATCGTACTTTTAACGTAAAGAAAGATTTTGCGATTGATATTTTTCAATTTATCCTCGACAATCATCGTCCGGGCAATGTTTTTCAATTTGAAATTACAGCGGATATTGTGCATCCCGATATCGTTGTCTTCATTCAAAAACACATTCCGAAGGATTTGTTCCGGTTTGAAATTGGAATTCAAACGGTGAATCAAAAGGCAAATCTGCAAGTCAGTAGAAAGCAAAATTTTGATAAGACGAGCGCTGTCATTAAGCAACTCGAAAATAAAATTGAGATGCATCTTGACCTTATCGTTGGATTACCACTCGATGAATGGGCGGATATTAAGATGAGTATTGAAGAAGTATTTAAACTGCACCCGCCCGAACTTCAATTGGGTTTCTTGAAATTTTTACGTGGTACACCACTCCGAAATAAACATCAACAACACGATTATGTTTTTGATCCTATGCCGCCGTATCAGATGATTCAAAGCAAATACCTGAGTAAGGAAGAGCTTTACCGAATTACTTTGTTGGAAGAAGCCTTGGAAATTTATTGGAATAAGAAACGTGCAGTGTTAACGTTGAAATATATTTCTCATCAATATAGCATTTTTGATTTCCTTCTCGGACTCGGTGAATATTTTAAAAGTCATCGTGATTTCCATCAACATACGTTGTATGATATTTATGATATGCTGTTTGAATTTGTTGAGTTGAATTACAGTCAGCATGTACACCTCAAACAAATGGTAGCCATCGACTATTACGCTCAATCAAAGGTAAAGCCTCAGGAGCGTTACATGATGGAATTACCACAAAAGGAAAAGGTGGAATTTATTGAAGCCAATAAATTGAACCATCATCAATTTCGATTCATTGTGCTGCCGATTACTTTCAACTATATAAAGCTGATGGAAACGGGTATCATTTCTCCTTCTACACATCCGCTCATCCTCCAGTATAATGGAACGACTAAACCAATGCTTCTGCAAGGTGTTTCAGAGATGGTGTATAAATAGCCTCCGCGCCTTTTTAACCTGAGCTTGCCGAGGTCGCGAAGCCTCGCGAGCGAGAAAATTTAACATAGCGCAGCCTTAGCGCCTCTGCGCCTTTGCGAGAAAATTTAGCATAGCGCAGCCTTCTTCGGCCTCCGCGCCTGTCTGCCTGCCGGCAGGCCCTTGCGAGAAAATTTAGCATAGCGCAGCCTTAGTGCCCGCATCTGTCTGCAGACACTAGAGAAAAAGAAGTTCACTAGATATTAATTTGAATTTATAACTCCGTCTCCTCTGGAGAGGGTCGCGAAGCCTCGCGAGGGGAGAGGCTTGAACTCTAATGTTTCAATCAACTTTTTTCAATTCGAGAAATAAGAAACATGCTCAAGTATTCTCTAGTGTTCTCTAGTGTTCTCTAGTGTTCTCTAGTGTTCTCTAGTGTTCTCTAGTGTTCTCTAGTGTTCTCAAGTGTTCTCTAGTGATAAAATTTGAATTTTATTGGTAAGATAATGTGAATAGTAATCCTACATTTATCTCCCGCTTAATCTATTAATTCAAACTTTGTTGGACCGTTTATTTTTTTGGTTATTTTAGCAAAAGATTTATTTCAATTAACTAAAAGTGTTATTCCATCTTTAAATTTAAAATTATGAGTGAAGAAAAGAAAGATATCAGCGGTTATGTTTTTGTTGGGTGTATTCTGATCGGTGTTGCCATTGGAATGTATTTAAATAAAGTGGCCATGGGCTCCGTTTTAGGAGTTGGTGTAGGTTTTATCGCAAAGTATATAGTGTCGGCAAAAAATAATAGTAAAGAGTAGTATTTATTGGCGAAACTTTCTGTTTTTAAATTTAAAGCAAGAAAGTTTAAGTTAATTATTCAAGATCTATTCTTGGATTTGGACTTTTATTCATTAACTATTTATTCTTATTTTCTAGTCTTGCAAGATGGTAAAAGCAGATCAAGTTAATATAAAAGAGAATATATAAAAAAGCCTCTATCGTTCGACAGAGGCTTTTTAAATTTTTCGAAAGGATATCTTTTATTGTAAATTGATCTTTCGAGTGATCTTTTTATCTCCTGAAGAAATATTAATTAAGTATAAACCTTTACTCAAATGACTCAAGTCGATTGCTCGCTTGTGCTCACCTACGAAAGAGTTCAATGGATACTCAAATACTTTTTTACCTAAAGTATTTGTAATTGTAATCATATAATCCGCTTGAACTTTTGCGTCGAAAGTTAGATTGAATTTACCATCATTCGGATTAGGGAATATATCGAATGTATTGTCGCTTAATAAATCTTCTATACCAATTACAGCACAAGTATCTAAAGCAACACAAGCAGTTCGTCCTGTATTACATGCGATTTCTTGGAATGTCCAGAAATAAAAGAAATAATAATAACCAGGTGATCCTGCATTGCTTCCTGTAATATTTACCGCTGAGCTAAGGTATGGGTAAGCAGCACCAGAAGAATTCCTGTATAAATCAACTAATCCTCGACATTTGATGAAATAGTTGTTACCTGGATATAGAGTGAAATTTACGTTGACAGTAGTCGAATTTACTAATCCACTCGCAGGAATAAAGATCGTCGTATCGGCATAGGTATTTCCTTGCTCATCGATGATTTCGATGGTTCTGTTGCCAGCAGAATTTGAATATACTTCAACCGATTGAAGTATAACAGGGCTTAATACATCGAAGTATATTCCACGAATATCATTGGCTGTGAAAAAGGCGCCAGCTCCAATGCTGGTCACCGATTCCCCTGTGTAATCTACCAAGCCTAAAGGAAGTTCTTCATCCACATAATACGTGGTTGTTCCGGTAATGTTGGGGGTGTAAGTTGAGCCAGTAGCCAGTAAGTTTCCTCCACCAGCAGCATCCCACCATCGAAGAGTTCCCGTACCCGAACCATTAGCTGATAAATTTACGGGACCTGCGCCACATCGCACATCTCCAGTTGTTGTTGGATCCGGTTGAGTGCTTGCTGCAATATTGATAAAATTATTGATTTGTTTGGTATCGGTTCCATTGGCATTAGTCGTTATTAAAGTTACTGGGTAAATACCAGCAACATTGTAAGTAACTAATGGATTTTGTTGTGTTGATGTGCTAGGATTTCCTCCTGGAAAACTCCAATCCCAGCTAGTAGGCTGCCCAGAAGAGTAATCAGAATATTGCACAGCAGAACCCGGACATGAAATATTCGACGAAGAACCAAAGGCACTTAAAAGGAGGATATGACCCTGGGACGTATAAGTCAGATTCCCACATTCCTCTTCCATAAGTGGAAGCTCGAATTTTTCCTGAAGCATAATGGATATGTAATTCGGAAACGATAACATTCGGTAAACCATTGCTGAAAGGTTGCCATACGTTAAGTGTGGAGGTTTTGTAAAAAGCCCCTACATCAGTTCCAATGTAAATAGCATCTGATGTGGAATTATTCTCATAAGCGATACAATTGATCGGAATATTTGGAATAGATCCTGATAAATTAATCCATGAAGCACCTTGATCATTGGATTGAAATACTTTATTCGAATTGTTAAATCCTGAATAAGTAATCCATACTTTGTTTGCATCCGTATTACTACATGCAATTCCTGTAATGGTGCCAGATGGAACATTAGAAATGGTAGTCCAATTTGTACCTCCATTGGTTGTTAAATATAAATAACTGGGTTTAGCTGCCCAAATAACTTGGTTGTTCGCAGGAGATACAGCAAAAGTTGTCATGGTACCTGTGCTGCTGAAAGTACTAATCTTAGTCCATGAAGCGCCTCCGTTAGTACTTTTCCACATGTTAATGAATCCTGCATAAATAGTACCTGCGTTGACTGGATCTTGACTCCACGGAGTAACCCATGCTCCAGTTTCATTAATTCCGGTGGTAGCTCCACTCCAAGTGGCTCCTCCGTTTGTTGAGCGATTAAGTGAACCTTCGTATTGTGAACCCCACATATTTTGATCGTTATTCCAATCAATAAATGCTAACATTCCATCTCCACCCATCACTTCTTGCCAAGTTCCATTTAGAAAACGATTCGTTCCATTATCCTGCCATCCTTGTAATAATAAATTTGGATTTGTTGTCGATTGGCCAAATCCATACATCTGCGCAATCTGTAGGCCGTTACTTAAATCAGTCCAGCTAGATCCATTATTGGTCGATTTAAATAACCCCCCATCATTCGCTAAGTAAATTGTAGAACCATCTGCATAAATGACATCATGATTGTCAGCATGGGTGTAGGGTGCACCAGAACCCGTCCAATGTCCATTTAGTGAAAAGGAAGATCCACCATTGGTTGAACGCCAAACATTAACTCCTCCCGTAATGATTTCATCCTTATTCGTAGGTGATGCAGCAATGGTTAAATCATACCAACCTTGTCCTCCGGTATCTCCTCCATTACTGTTCCATCCAAGAATATTGGATGGAGAAGAGGTTGTTATCTTTGTGAATGAAGTACCACTATTCGTTGATCGATAGATTCCTTCAAAACCATAATCTGCAGCCGCTTTAGCAGCTAATATATATACATAGTTGTTATCGTTTGGAGTAACAGCAAGCGATAAGCGACTTACATTTGCACTCGGAGGAAGTCCTATCAATACTTTAATCCAAGTTTGACCGTTGTTGTTAGAGCGATAAACTTCTGTTCCGCACGTATATACAGTATTAGGATCTCCGGGTTTAAATTCCATATCTTTAAATGAACCCGTCTGTACATTTGTAAATGTCGCTGCTGCATCCGTACTTCTAAAAATTCCTGCAGAAGAAGCAACTAACAAAGTGCTGGTATTGTTAGGGTCAAGTAAAATCTTACTTATCTGACGCGTATTCGCCATGAAATAAGAGAGACCAGTGGTGTTCCACGTCAATCCACCATCAGTTGATTTTAAAATGCCAATTGTATAGGTATCTCCACCATCTCCATCACCAGTTGCTAAATACATGATGTTAGTATTGGTAGGGTCTATGGCTAGATCGGTACACCCGATGACTTGACTAAGGTGGTCAGTATTTGTACTCCAGGTTGCTCCTCCATCCGTAGATTTCCATAATCCACCTGCTGGCGCACCTACGAAAATTGTATTGGGGTCAGTAGGATGAATTCGAACGAAATTTAATCTTCCAGCTCCACCACCAATAGGAGTAGTAGAGGGTCCAATAAAAGTCCAATTTCCAGCATTAGCGGTTCCCATCATCGCTCTGTATTTTTGGTTTTCACGGAACGCAAGCGAAGGATCAAATCGTTCCCCTTTTGCACCCACTCTTGGGAGCATGAAGTTTTCCCAACGCTTATATTGAGCAAAGCCTGGAACCTCGATTTCTTCTTGATGAACGTCTTCACCAGCTCTTTTGGATAAGCGCTTTTTCATCCGCTCAACTTGACGCTCTTTTTTCACGTAATATTTGTTGAAGTCCTTTTGTACCTCATAAAAATTCACCTCAGGGTTATTCATCTTTCCACCCAACTCTGTGCAAAGAGCGAAGGAGATATAACCATCAGGGTTAATAGAGTAAGTCTAAATAAATACTTTTTCATATAAGTCTTTGGTTTGGTTTTGTGGTTGTGTAATTTCCCTCAAATATAAAGAATTATATTCCTCTGATAAGTATCATAATTTTAATAATCTTGGATACTTTTAAGATTCTCTTGAGTTATACAAGTAAAACCTGTTGCAACATGAATTTAGCCCAGTAAATGCATTGTTTTATGCCGATTCTAATATATAGCCATTTTAAATTTAGAAATGGGAAACCTGTTATGTCTCAATAACTATCCATCGTCCGCCAAAGGCTTGGACGGCTTCGGGATTGCATAGCGCAGCCTTAGCGCCTTAACACCTTAGCGAGCAATTTTAGCTTTTCGTAGCCTTAGCGCCTTGGCGGCTTTGCGAGAAATTTTAGCATAGCGTAGCCTTAGCGCCTTAACACCTTAGCGAGCAATTTTAGCTTTGCGTAGCCTTAGCGCCTTGGCGGCTTTGCGAGAAATTTTAGCTTTGCGTAGCCTTAGCGCCTTAACACCTTAGCGAGCAATTTTAGCTTTGCGTAGCCTTAGCGCCTTGGCGGCTTTGCGAGAAATTTTAGCTTTGCGTAGCCTTAGCGCCTTAACACCTTAGCGAGCAATTTTAGCTTTGCGTAGCCTTAGCGCCTTGGCGGCTTTGCGAAAAATTTTAGCATAGCGTAGCCTTAGCGCCTTGGCGGCTTTGCGAAAAATTTTAGCATAGCGTAGCCTTAGCGAACTTAGCATAGCCTTATTTACGAAGCTTTTTTCGTCGATTCTGCTCTGCCGTTAATAAAGAAAGTTCTCTACTTGTTTGACCAGCTATCGAAGTATTTTCTTGTGCTCTTCGCGTTAAATAGGGGAGAACATCTGCAACAGGACCATACGGAACATATTTAGCAACATTGTAACCTGCATGCGATAAGTTGAAACTGATGTGATCACTCATTCCTAAGAGTTGGGAAAAATATATGCGTTTGTCATTGGGAGCTATCGAATGTTGACGCATTAATTCCGTCAATAACAAACTGCTTTTTTCATTATGTGTCCCGGCGCATATGGAAATATGTTGAATGTTCTCTAAGCAATAACGTAGCGCATTATCGTAATCGCGGTCACAATCTGATTTTTGGGATTGAATGGGTGATGGATATTGTTGTTCAATAGCTCGGTCACGTTCTTTTTCCATATAAGCCCCACGAACAAGTTTAAGCCCTAATAAATAATTTCTTTCTCTGGATTTTTGATGGGCTTCTTTTAAAAACTCTAAACGATCTTGACGATACAGTTGGATGGTATTGAAGACGATAAAGTCCTCAGTATTGTATTTTTCCATCATGCTCTCAGCTAATCCATCAATGGCAGCCTGGATCCATGATTCTTCTGCATCTATAAATACAGATACCTTTAGTTTATAACCTTCTTCGCAAATTTTCCGAACACGATCTTTTACTCTTGAGAATTCAGCAGCTTCTTCTGAGGAAAGTTGTTGCCCTAAGCTAACTTTTTTCTAGCAATGCAAATCGAGCTAAGCCGGTTACTTTGAAAACACTGAATGGAATGTTTTTGTCGTTTTGCGCTCTTTGTACTGTTGCAATGATCTCCGCACAACTATGGTCGAATTCTACTTCATCTTCCTTGCCTTCTACTGAATAATCTAAGATAGATCCAACGCCTAATTCGCCCAATCGCGCAATGGTATAGGAGCAATCGCTGATGTCCTCCCCGCCACAAAAATGTCTGTAAATCGTTTTGCGAATGAGTCCTTTGATGGGAAGATGAAATTTTAATGCATTCTCAGCTGCCCAACTTCCGATTTTTACAACCGAAGGATAACTGAGGACCTTAAATAACCAATAAGCTCGCCTGATTTCATAATCTGTTCGGAAGCCGAATGAATGCTCTAAGTTGTCGAAATTTATCTTGCCAGGACTCTCCATAATCACGCCCAAAGATAGGAAGAAGCCTAATTTGAAAAAGATGATCGGTATTAAAAAATAAAATTATTTGAATTCTATAATGTTGGATTTCAATGCCTAAATTTGCGATGGAAAATAATGTCTTTAGAATCACTTAAATTTCTTCTTTTGGGTAGATGGATTTACGGAGAGTTAACAGATGGGTCGAATTAAATTAAAATGGAATGTATGAGTAATGAATCCCCATTAATGCAACAAGGAGCCCCAGTTTTTCCGGAGATAATGGGTTGTCGATGTTTTCTGAATGGTTGAAGGCTTCAATTGATTTTTCGAAGTTGTTGGTTTTATGCGACGAGAATACTTTTCGTGATTGTTGGCCTATATTGAAAGGTATTTTACCTTCAGATGTTCTCGTGGATTTTTTTAAGATGGAGGTGGGAGAAGTTTCTAAATCACTTTCAATTTGTAATAGGATTTGGGAAAAGATGACTTCGATGAAGATGGATAGAAAGGATTTGCTAGTAAATCTAGGCGGTGGTGTAGTTTGTGATGTGGGGGGATTTGTTGCTGCTTCGTATTTGCGTGGAATTTCTTTTGTGAATGTTCCAACTTCGTTGATGGGTATGGTAGATGCAGGTTTAGGAGGGAAGAATGGAATTGATCTGAATCATCATAAAAATCGTATTGGCTCTTTTGCTTTTCCAATTGCCACCGTTTGTGATCCTGTTTTCTTGAAAACGTTACCAGATATCGAATGGAAGAATGGTTGTGCTGAAGTTTTTAAGCATGCATTGATTGGGGATGCAGTGTTGTTCGAAACGCTTTCTGTAGATGGTTGTACAAGAGAAAATTTTACTGCATTGCTGCATTCAATTCAATCTGTGAAATTGAAAGTGGTGGAGGATGATCCTTTTGAAGATGGATTTAGAAAAGTGTTGAATTTTGGTCATACTGTCGGACACGCGATCGAAAGTGCAAGTTTAAAAAAAGATTCCACGCCGCTTTCTCATGGAGAAGCAATTGCGATGGGAATGATTATAGAGAATGAAATTATGTTTCAGTTAGGTGGATTAGATGCATCCAGTAATAACAATTGTCGCGAGGTGTTGGAAAAACATTTAACTAAAGTGAAAATCACTTCTTATTCAGACGATGATTTGCTTGAATGGATGCAGTACGATAAGAAAAGTGCAAACGGCATTATTCGAATGAGTTTGATCACAAGCATTGGTTCCTGCTCGTGGAATGTAGAAGTACCTCAAGAAATCATTCGAAAGGCTTTACAAAGTTTTAGGTAACCATTATGGATACTAAAATTATATTTCCCGAAAATTTTATTGAATCGAAAATAGAATTACCTATTTCCAAAAGTATAAGTAATCGTTTATTACTTATTCATGCATTAGGAGAGTTTGGATTCGAAGGGATGAATTGGTCGAAGGCCGATGATACGCAAGTACTCAAAAAATTATTGGAAAATAAATTTGACATAGAAGATTGCAAGGCAGGTGGAACTACTTTCCGTTTTTTGTTGGCATTACGTTGCTTGCAGGAAAGGAAACGATATTGACAGGCTCCACCCGTTTGAAAGAGCGACCCATTCAACCGTTGGTGGAGGCGTTGAATAGTTTGGGTGCTAAGATTGAATACTTGGAAAAAGAAGGATTTCCGCCATTGAAATTGCATCCTTGTACACTTATAGGAAATGAAATTGAAATTTCTTCTTCAATCAGTAGTCAGTTTATTTCTGCTTTGTTGTTGATTGCACCATACCTTCCTAATGGATTAAATATTTCATGGAAAGATCAACCCGTTTCTTTTTCGTATGTGGAAATGACCATTCAATTGATGAAGCAGTATGGTGTAGAGGTTATTCAGAGTGAAAATAGCTTGCAAGTTTCTAAAGGAACGTATCAAGTTACTGATTTTACAATTCCTGCTGATTGGTCGGCAGCTGTTTTTTTCTTTGTGATGGCAGCTCTGAAAACCAATCAATCCATTCATCTAAAAAATATTAAATCAAATTCATTTCAAGGAGATGAAAAATTGTTAGATTGGATGAAGGAGTGGGGTGTTGAATATAAAGTAGTGGATGATGGATTGGTAATAATATGCAAAAGAATTCCTACTCGCGATTTTGAATACGACTTTACCAATACTCCTGATCTTGCCCAAGCATTTGCGGTAATGGCAGCCGTTAGTAATCGCAGATTGCTCCTCACCGGACTCTCCACTTTAATCGGTAAAGAAACCAACCGACTTCTCGCCCTAAAAACCGAACTCGAAAAAGCAGGAGCTGAAATTGCCATCACCCATCACTCACTCGAAGTCAGAAAAGGAATTCGCAAAGAATTTTTGGATAAAACAATTTTTAATACATACGACGATCACCGCATGGTAATGGCGTTAAGTTTGTTGGGCTTATCAGGTACACCCGTTGTGTTGGATGATATCAGTCCAGTCTCAAAATCTTTCCCGAATTATTTTGATGAGTTGGGAAGGATGGGAGTACAAATTCCCTAATGTAGGAGCGTGATTTTTATTTGTCTCTGATTTTGATACAATGGACCTTTGCGCCTTTACTTTTGCGAGAAAATTAACGAGTACAAAAGCGACTGAATAGCTTTGCGTCCTTTTTAACCTGAGCTTGCCGAGGTCGCGAAGCCTCGCGAGCGAGAAAAATTAGCGAGTTTCTGTGTTGATAGAAATTTTAGCGCCTCGTGCTTTATCATCAATTTTTTTATGATGTTGAATCATTGTAAACAGTTAAGGCACTTTAACAAGATGTACTACAGTTCGCTTACTGAAAGTATCCTTATTGACCGATCCTTATGCTCCCTATATAAAACGTAAAGAAGAGCAGCAATCATAACCAATATTCCTATTCGATGAAGATAAGCCGGATCAACAGGTTTGTATCGGCCATAAAATGATTTAGCGATAAAGTAAGTGACGTTGAAAAGATGAATGAGAATACCAACATAAAGCAGCTTGCTTAATCTTGAAGGCTCCATAAAACCACAGGAGTGATCAAAATAAAGAGGAAAGTAATGAACCCTTGCAGTTGTTCGGAAATATTCAATTCCAATTCGTAGCTCTTGAAATTTTGAGTAACAAAGTAAAAATGGATCAAGTGATTGATGGCAAATATTGTGATTAATGTTCGAAATAAATTCTTTTTGCTTTCTTCACTGTAAATGGATTTGAGTCCGACGTGTCCTACCATCAATAAAATGGAAAGGTTAATAGCGGCTGCTGTTCTGCCCGAATTTCGTGCACATTCTCCAAAAATTAAATCAACATCTTCAATGGTCATCACTGCCCTTAAGTAAATAAGGCCGTTCAAGATGAAAACGAAGGCAATCAGCAGAGGTAAACTGAATTTTTTCAAAGCGAGTTGGGTTTAGGTAATGAGCCTAAACGAGAAAGGCTGAAGTTTATTGCTTGATGGTATTTCTATTGGAATCTATTATTTGGTTTAAGGAATATCTAATTATACAATTTATGCAATAGAGGAATCGGTCAACCTTTGTCATTTACTATCATATCTACAAGAATATTCATTTTACGAGATTTCCTATTCTTTCAAAGAAAAGCCCTGAGGATTTCGGAGCTTTCTCTATGGATAAATAAAATTTAATATGCAACGCATTTAGAATTCAACTTCCCCCCAATTTTTTGATAGTGTTTTTAATTCTTTCCTGTTGATTTTCGGGTGCCTTGGCTAAAGCTTTCTTGTAATTTTCTATGGCCTCTTTTTTATTTCCTGAATTTTCAAATCCTTCGGCTAAACTGTCGTAAACGTTCCATGATTCAGGATATTTTTTTACATTGAGTTTGAAAATATCAAGTGCCTCATTCATTTTTTTCTGTCCCATTAATAAATAACCATAGGTGTTCATTTGATTTTCGTCTGCTAGGGTAAGTGCTTCTTTTCTTAAAATAGAAGCTTCGCTTGACTTGCCTTGTTTGTCAAGGAGGTTTGCTTTGGTACTCAGATTCGTAAAATTCTTTTGTGCGTTAATGGATTTTTCTATCCAAACAGAAGCTTGATCTAAATGAATATTGTTTTCAATGCAATGTGTCGCCGCTTGATTAGGTCCTTGCCAAAAGAATCCCGCAACTCCGTCTAACTCTTTCTGCATATTTTCATAGACGATTTCATGTACATCTACTTCAATCTTTATAGGGACTTCAATTTTTTCCCATTTTAAAAGGACGATTACAGAATTAGGTTGCGGGTGGTTGAATGAAAAGCTTAACCAGTCCTGCAGGTTACCAGTATACGGTTTAACCTTTACGCGTAATGCATCCTCTTTTTCTTTGTAGAAAAAACTTCCCCATGAATAATTATTTTTCGAAAAAATGATGGTCCAATCGTTAGCTGTCGGAATCATATGTAAACCATAGGTACCTGCTGCTAAATTTTTACCTTCTACTTTTACGTTTGTAGAAAATGAAATCGTAGTATTTTTATTGGCACCAGCTCGCCAAACTTGGTCGTAAGGAACAAGTTCGCCCCAAATGGCTCTTCCCTGTGTGAGTGGACTGTGATAAGTAATTTTGATATCGGTCAACCCAATTCTTTGCTCAATAGCACAGCCTTGACTTGCTTCTGGTTTGGTTAAATTAGTTTGTGCAATAGAATGAAAACTACCCATCAAGAGCGAGAATAATAGAATAAGTTTTTCATGTTTTTAATTTTTAAGTGGTGAGTCGAAAACGAAGGTATTAAAAAGTAGAGTGAGTATACACGAAAAACAGAATTTTACAATTCGATGAGAGGTAGGTGATAAACAGGAAATATTTCTCGACAAACGATCAAATTGTAACGTCGAAAACCTTGAAGAATTATTTAGAAAGATATTCTTAAGTAATAAATGAAAATTTTTAGGCAGAGTTTTATTGAGAAAAAGTCATGATTTGTCGATTGGATATAAAAATTATTCAATATTCACGGATATTGCCTCTAATAATTTTGAGGTTCCAAGTTCATCCTGAGCCCGAATATATTCAATGAGAAATATTTTTGTTTCAAAATTCAGTTGTTCACGAATGCTATGTGGAATGGTATTTCCATTCACTTTAATTTCTGTGGGGCGATTGTTCTTTTTTGAAAATAAAGTTAATGTAAAACTCATAACCTTCAAGTTAGTGTCTGCAGGCACAACTTGTAAATCACATTTGTTCAACTCATCCATAGTTAAGGAAATTACAGATGATTTTCCATAACCCATTTTGTTGCAAAAAGTGATGGTGTTAAGAGTGTTTTCTTGTGCGAATGCTCCTAAATAAAAGTTGATTATTACTAATAGGGGGATGATTATTTTCATGTTTTTTTCTTGAAAGAGTCTAGATGATATTATTGTGTTTTTTATTTCAATAGTTTGTGAGAGATGAAATTTGAATGATAATTTTTCTTTTTTGAATTCTTGAAATTACTAATTAAATTCTATGTATCAAAACGCCTATTTCCCCAATGTGTCGATAGAAGAAAAACATTTATGTTTATTACTTCTATTTTTCATCTGTTTTATTGTAGAACAATTCATGTAATTTTTGCTGCAAAATTTTCTTGTCAGGAAGTTGTGTTTTGTAATCTGAAACTTTTGTCGGTGAAAGGCTTCTGCTTAATGCGTATTCTACAACTTCACTGTCTTTGTCTTTACATAACAAAACGCCAATGCTTGGATTTTCATTGGGTTTCTTTATATCTCGGTCTAACGCTTCTAAATAGAAATTCAATTGTCCTAAATGGTCTGGTTTGAATTTGTCTGTTTTTAGTTCAAATGCAACTAAGCATTGTAGTCCACGGTGGTAAAAAAGCATGTCAATGAAAAAGTCACTATTTCCAACTTGTAGTTTGTATTCTTCTCCAATGAATATAAAATCTCTTCCAAGTTCCAGTATGAATTTTTTCATTTGTCTTACCAGCCCACTTTGCAATTCGTTTTCGCTAAATGGTTCAGATAAGTTCAAAAATTCAAATACATAACTGTCTTTAAACGTGTTTGTTAAGTCTTGATTAGTTTCTCTCAACTCTGTTGAGAGTTTTGAATTTCCTAACATAGTCCTCTCGAAAAGGCTCGCTGAAATTTGTCTGTCGAGTTCTCTGAAGCTGTAATTTTCGTGTTTGGCAAGATTTAGGTAAAATTCTCTTTCTTCAATTGTCTTGCTTCGTGAAAATATTGCCAAATTGTGTGACCAACTAATTTCTCTCAACAGTGTTGAGAGTTTTGGAAAGTCTTTATAAGTCTCATAAAACTGTTTCATTCTCCAAATGTTCTTATCTGAGAATCCCCTTAGTCCTGGTTCATTTTGTTGAATATATTTTGCTAATTTAGTTACCACTGAGTCGCCCCATTCTGATTTTTTAATTTTTGTACTAACGTGCTCACCTATCTTCCAGTAAAGATTAATAAGTTCAGCGTTTATAGCTCTGATAGCATTCACCCGAGATTGCTTGATCAGATGAATTATTTCAGTGAATCGTTGGTCCATTATTTTTATTTATATTTATTTTATTTAAACCATATTTGATTGTTGAAACGTATTACTGTCAAGACATATGTTGTAATATTGACTTATAAAAATATTATAAATCTACAAACTTTCTAAATACCGTACACTCGCCTCCGCACATCTTTCCCCATCCATAGCAGCCGAAATTATTCCACCTGCATATCCTGCTCCTTCTGCACAAGGGAAAAGACCTTTAATTTGAGGATGCATGCAAGTTTCTTTGTCTCTTGGAATTCTAACGGGTGATGAAGTTCTCGACTCCGTAGCGACTAACATGGCCTCGTTGGAATAATATCCTTTCATCTTTTTTCCGAATTCGATCAGCCCTTTTTGTAAGGGTTTTAAAATGGAAGTAGGAAGTATATCTTTTAAATCGCTTGATTTTACACCAGGCAAATACGAAGTAGAGTTAATACTTTTCGAAAATTTCCCCTCGCAAAAGTCAACCATTCGTTGTGCAGGAGCCACTAATCTTCCGCCGCCCGCATCAAAGCATGCACGTTCCACCGCCGACTGAAATTCCATCGCTGCTAACGGGCCGTGCGAGGCAAATGCTTTCATGTCTTCCTGCTCTACACTTACTACCATTCCCGAATTCGCAAACGGATTATTTCTTTTTGAGGGCGACCATCCATTCACAACCACTTCGCCCGGCGCTGTAGAAGCAGGAGCAATAATTCCGCCCGGACACATGCAAAAACTATACACGCCTTTGCCTTCAAATTGTCCACTGAAACTGTAGGAAGCAGGAGGGAGGAACTCCGAACGTGAATCACAATGGTACTGTACTTGATCAATAAGTTCTTGTGGATGTTCAATACGAACACCGAGTGCAAAATCCTTTGCTTCGATTAAAATTTGTTGGCGATGCAACAATTGAAATACATCCCGCGCCGAATGACCCGTTGCTAATATAATTGATTTGCCATCGATCGAATATTCTATTCCACCATCCGAAGGCATCACTGTAATCCCTTGAACTTGTTGCTCGGTAATTTTTATAGACGTCAACAAAGTATTAAAATGGACTTCGCCTCCGCATGCTTCTATAGCCTCACGCATCGCTGTAACGATGCCTGGGAGCTTATTGGTGCCGATGTGAGGGTGCGCATCAATGGTGATGTCGTTCGTTGCTCCAAACTGTACAAAGGTGGCCAAGGCACGTTTTACATTTCCTCTTTTATCAGAACGTGTATATAATTTTCCGTCTGAGTATGTGCCAGCACCCCCTTCGCCGAAACAATAATTTGAATTTGGATTTACTTCACCTTGTTTGCTGATTAATGCTAAATCTCTGCGACGTTGACGTACATCTTTACCCCGTTCTATGAGGATGGGTTTGTATCCAAGTTCAATGAGTTGGATGGAAGCAAAAAGTCCGGCCGGACCAGCACCAACAATCAAAACCGGTGTTTTTGATCGTACATCTTGCAGCAATCGTACTTCTTTCGCAACGGGAGGTAAATCTTCCTGTAATGCAACATCAAAAAATAATCTGAATTTTACTTGTTTCGATCGCGCATCAATGGATCGTTTGGCTAATCGAAAATCTCGAATTTCATTTTCAGAAATGCGTAGTTGCTTTGCTATTTTATTTTTGAACTCTTGCTCGTGGGACGCCTCTTCAGGCAGCAACACCAGCTCTATTCGTTGGAGCATGTGAATGCAGTTAGTTTTCTCTTAGTACTTGAAATTATTCAAAGGTAAGTGATAAAGTAAACATTCTCGACTTCAACGAGGAGATAGTTGTAGTAAAAACAGATGGATCTGTTGCTAATACATTCGGTATGCCTTGAAACATTTTTATTTCAGGTGCAAACTTGAAAAGTGGCAAGTAAAGGTCCATACCCATTCCAATGGTATAGCCATAATCTTTGCGGTCTAATTTTACAATCTCTTGTTCATTCTTCACTTTCGCTTGAGAAACTAAATCGATCATATATCTAAAACCTCCAATCACATAAAAACGGTAGTTATTTACACGACTCGATTTGAATTTTATCTCTAAGGGAAATTGAATAAAAGTCGACTCGACTTTTTTAACAACCATATCACTAGCACCAATTTTGGTGGTCATTTTATAATTCAAGTTGCGTTGTACAAAAGCCAAATCTGGCACAAAACGTAAATCAAAATGATTACCTAAATGCAAATTACATATGATTCCTAGATTAAATCCCGATTTTCCATCGGCCTCTAATACCAATACACTATCTGAGCGGTAAAAATTGTCTGCTTTTGTTAAACGAAAATCTGTAGTGTTTGTCCCCAACAAAAATCCGAAGTGAATTTTTTGCTTGTCGTACTTTTCTAAATTTTTTACCTTGAGGCGTTGCCCATACACAGAATTGCCCATCAACAAGAGAGAGATAGCTGCAACTAAAGAAATGATTTTACCAAATTTCATTTTATTCCTGTGTATATACTAGCAATACCAAACGTTAATGATTGCGCTTTGGTATCTCGATATCCTGTTTTTGTAAGAAGTGCTGTAAATTTTTTGCCATATGGAAAGGCAGCTACCGAAGCGGGCAAGTATTCGTAAGCCGATCTCTCCTTGGATAATAATTGTCCAACACGTGGCATTACGTAATTCGAATAGAAATTATAAAACTGCTTTATCGGAAATTGTCCGGGTTGCGAAAATTCTAAGATGACTACTTTGCCACCAGGCTTCAACACGCGATACATCTCCGCTAATCCTTGTTCAAGATGTTCAAAGTTTCGAACGCCAAAAGCAACTGTAATGGCATCAAAACGGTTGTCTGGATACGGTATCTTTTCCGAATCAGCTTGCTCTAAGCGAATAATTCCTTGATAACCTTTTTCCATGATCTTATGCCGACCAATGTCAAGCATTTTATTGGAGATGTCGATTCCAATAATTTCTGAAGGCTTTAACTTCATCGACTCAATAGCTAAGTCAGCTGTTCCCGTGGCAATGTCTAAAATGGATTGAGGTTGTAACTCTACAAGTTTATTAATCGTTTTTCTTCTCCAACTTTTGTCAATACCACCAGATAAAATTTTATTCAACAAATCATAGCGAGAAGCAATGCTATCAAACATCTCCTCTACACGCTCACGCTTCGACTCTCCCTTGTAATGTTGTGGAATAACGCTCATGATAACAAATGGATGGCTTCATCCTGCAGTTGAAGTTTATCTATGGGAACAACACCCACTTTTTCACATACTAAACCGCCTGCTAAATTGGCCAAAGAAGCTATGATTGATGGATTAAGATGCAATGCTAAACACAAGGAGGCAACACTAATCACTGTATCTCCTGCACCCGAAACATCACTGATATTTCGAATATGAGCAGGAATAATGGCTGAATCATTTCCTTTATTATAAAATACTCCAGCTTCACTTAAAGTTACCATCAACATTTCAATTTCCTGTTGCTCTTGAAATGCTTGGGTTACTTTTTTCAATTGGTCACTGTCGGTTTTATCGATATCTATTTTCAGTCCCGATTTTAATTCAGCTAAATTTGGTTTGAATAAACTAACACCATGGTAGGCCGCAAAATTTTTTTTCTTCGGATCTACTGCTGTCGGAATATTTTTCGATGAGCAAACCGTAACAATTTTCTTGATTAACGTTTCATTCAAAACCCCTTTGTCATAATCTTCAAATACAACAACATCTGGTTTTTCACGATCAATCATCAGCTTCACTTTCTCTAACAATAATTCTTGCTCTCGTAAATTGATATCAGAAATTTCTTCATCGTCTACACGAAGCAACTGATGATTATTTCCAATCACACGCGTCTTGACAGTTGTTACTCGTTCGGTTGAAGTGACCATTCCATCAGCCATCATTCCCAAACCTTTCATGAGCGATAGCAACTCCTCTCCAGAACGGTCTGCACCAATTACAGAACATAAAATAGGAGTAGCGCCCATGGTTTGAATGTTAATGGCGACATTAGCGGCTCCACCCAAACGACTTTCTCTTTTCGAAATGGCTACGATCGGAACTGGTGCTTCCGGTGAAATTCTATCCACCTTACCCCATAAATAAGCATCCACCATCACATCACCAATAACCATGACTTTCAATTGGTTAAAGGCTTCAAAAAGCTCTTTTACGGTGGTATATGTATGCGTGTCGGTAAGCAAGCCGCAAAGGTAATGAATCGTAGGGAATTGGCTTAAAAATAAGACCTCTATTTTATTGTGTGTGAGTCTGCCAGCGATTTCCCTCAGGCAGCGGTATATTTAACATTGGCTGAGGCTCTCGAGGCCAACCGCAATAGAATCTTCGTACTCGCACTGATTCTCCCTCTGTATTTGCGAGATCCCTCGGGCAGCGGTAAAATTAAACGTTGGCTGAGGCACTCGAGACCAACCTCTATGAAGTCTTCGCTCTCACACTGTTTCTCCCTCTGTATTTGCGAGATCCCTCGGGCAGCGGTAAAATTAAACGTTGGCTGAGGCTCTCGAGACCAACCGCAATAGAATCTTCGTACTCGCACTGTTTCTCCCTCTGTATTTGCGAGTTCCCTCAGGCAGCGGTATATTTAACATTGGCTGAGGCACTCGAGACCAACCTTTATGAAGTCTTCGCTCTCACATTCAATCTCAATCTGTTTTTTTGCCCTTGTAAGACCGACGGAAAAAGGAGCCAATACATTCTGTTGATCAATATTGAATGATAAAGATGTAAGGCTTAGTTTAGCAAATCGAAGAAAAGCAAATCGAAGAAATAATTCTCAGACTAAAAAAGTAAGAATTTGGAGAGAGCTCTCTCCGAAGCAGCGGGCAGGCCGTCCACGCAACAGCGCGAACCGAATTTCGCTTTACCGATGAAGAAAGGAAAAAGCGATGCAGATTGTTCAGTTGTTGCAAAAGATTGTAGAAAGCAGAAACTGCAAAAATCGGTTGGTGTTGGGTGGCGTGCTTTCTTTGGTTATACCGACTCGAAAAAAGAAATAAGGGCAAGAATACTAATTGTAACTCTCCAATCTCACTCTGTTCCTCACTCTGTAATGGGCGTGCTTTCTTTGGTTATACCGACTCTACATATTAATTTATCGAGAGGCTTAAGGTTCATTGAATGTAAGTCGGTATTCCACAACTTTATTTATAGTTGCATAAAAGCTACACCTGTTTCACTTTCTTTTCACGCAAAAGAAAGTAACAAGCAATATGAATGAATAAATTAAATATTGTAGTATAATTTAAGAACAAAAAAATCAATTTTTATTTGAGTTTAGCAAAACTCAATTTTATCCTCCTCATGGCTTCTACCAACACCTCATCCGATGTTGCAAAACTTAATCGAACACAGTTCAAATCTCCAAAGGCTTCCCCAGTTACAAGCGAAACTTTTGCGTCTTTCAATAAGTACATGCAGAGATCTGTAGCATTGTGTATCGTTGTTTCTCCATCTGATTTTCCAAAGAAATAAGTTACATCCGGAAATACATAAAATGCACCCATCGGTTTGTTGAATTTCCAACCCGGAATGTCTTTCATTAATCCTAACACCAAATCTCTTCGGCGTAAAAATGAAACACGCATAAAATCATAATTCGACCAATCGGTAGAAACGGCTTTCACAGCTGCTTTTTGTGCAATGGAATTTGCACCGCTCGTAAATTGTCCCTGTACTTTATCACAAGCTTTTGAAATTTCTTTACATGCAGCGATGAATCCAATTCTCCAGCCTGTCATGGCTTGACCTTTCGAAACACCATTCACGATGATGACACGATCTTTGATAAAATCAAATTGTGCGATGCTCTCATGTTTTGCTTCAAAATGGATATGCTCGTAAATTTCATCGGAAAGAATCCAGATTTTTGAGTGAGGATGCAATGTATCTGCAATGGCTTTGAGTTCCTCCTTCGTATACATGGTTCCGGTTGGATTACATGGACTCGAAAAAATAAAGAGTTTTGTCTTTGCTGTTATTTTATCTTGAATTTGTTTAGTGGTCGGTTTGAAATCGGTATCTACTGTTGTCGGAATAAATACAGGAATACCACCCGCTAGTTGAATAATTTGAGCGTAACTTACCCAATAAGGCGCTGGTACTATTACTTCATCACCAGGATCAACAACACTCAATACAACATTCGCTATGCTTTGTTTTGCACCTGTAGAAACTACAATTTGATCCGAAGTGTATTCTAAATTATTTTCTCTCTTGAATTTTTCAGCGATGGCTTTTCGCAAATCTGGAAATCCTGAAATAGGTGGGTAGTGTGTGAATCCTGCATCAATGGCATCTTTAGCTGCTTCGCAAATATCAGCAGGAGTGGTGTAGTCAGGTTCACCTAAACTCAAACTGATGATGTCATGTCCTTGCTCTTGTAATTCGCGACTCAAACGAGCCATGGCAATGGTTGCCGATTCTTCTAGTTGATTTACGCGTTGCGATAAGTTATTCATTTCGCTTTCTGTCGGGATTAATAGAACGCAAAACTATTAAAAAAGTTCTTTGTGTAAGATATTGATAATAAATATATTAATATATAATCAGATTTCACTTTAGGTTGATTTTTACTTGTAAAGTAAAAAATTGATGGATTTGAACTTTTTTAGGGGATTTAAGGAATTTAGCAAAATGACTTATATTTGGCTCTTAATAACGAGTTAATTGGGGTAGAGTTCATTTTTTTCTATCAATGAAAATAATTTATAAAAAGTTTTTTAATGTGAGTATTTCATTAGAAAAATAATAATCAATCAACTAAATGGTATCGCAATTTGCGATACCACGAAAAAAAAATCTAATGGTTAAGAAAAGAAGTAGTTTGACTTTTATTTCGGAGGATTATCTCTTGAATAAAATATACTTGCTAAGGGAAGAAAAGATAATGCTAGATAGAGACTTAGCAATTCTTTATGGGGTTAAATCAATTAGGCTCCGTGAACAAGTAAAGCGGAATCTGTCAAGTTTTCCATCTCATTTTATGTTTCAATTAACAGAACAGGAAGTTGAAATAATGGTGTCTCAAAATGCGATCCCATCAAAGCGTCATTTGGGCGGTTCTTTACCCTATGCATTTACTGAGCATGGGGTATTAATGCTAGCGAATGTTCTAAAAAGTGAACAAGCCATTGCAGTAAGCATTAGAATAATTGAGTTGTTCGTAAAGTTAAGAAAGGTATTCTATAGCAGTACTGAGTTAAAATTGGAGATTGAGAGGATCAAAGGGAAAATAGATAATCATGATAAAAATGTAGAGATTTTATTTAGATATTTTGAGGAATTGTTAGAGCAGAAAGCGAAGCCAAGGAAACTTATTGGATTTTCACAAGGACGTAAAAAGGTTAACTCCGCCAAATAGATTGTTTTGCCATTTTTATTGCGATATTTGCATCAAATTATAAATATGAACTTCCCACAAGGTTTAATCGATTTCTTGGTATATCTCGCCCCTTCATTGATGGTTTTTTTTACCACTTGGTTTTTAGTGCGTCGATTTCTTCAGCGTGAAACCACATTGAAAATGTTGGAGCTAAAAGCGATACAACAAAAGGAAATGATGCCTCTTCGTTTGCAAGCTTATGAGCGCTTGTCCATCTACCTCGAGAGAATTTCTCCAAATGTGATGTTGCTTAATCAGTATGAACCCGGAATGACTGTTGTTGAGTTTCAGCAAAGTCTGCTAACGATGATTCGTGATGAATTTGAACATAATTATGCACAGCAAATTTATATCACACCCCCGCTGTGGAATTTGATTCGTAATGCGAAGGAAGAAGTGGCTCGACAAGTTATCTCGGCGGCTTCTTCTTTAGATGGAGAGGCGCCCGCATATCAATTAAGCAAGAAAATTTTTGATGCCATCATCGATAAGGATGAACATCCTACGCAACGAGCATTAAATATTTTGAAAGCAGAAGTAGCTCAATTATTATAAATTCAATCTGAATGTCGAAGGAAAAAGTACTGAGTAAGGAGCATGTTACAGATGCTGGAATAGAAATTAAGCGAATTTACCAGCAACCACTCAACATGAAAGAGGATGCCGGTGAATTCCCTTACACAAGAGGCGTGCAACCCGATATGTATCGCGGAAAATTGTGGACGATGCGTCAGTATGCCGGATTTTCTACTGCAGAAGAAAGTAATGAACGTTATCATTTTTTGTTGAAGCAAGGTACTACCGGACTCTCTGTCGCTTTTGATCTCCCTACACAAATTGGATACGATTCCGATCATGTACTCTCCGAAGGTGAAGTAGGAAAAGCTGGTGTTGCCATCGATTCATTGGCCGATATGGAAGTTCTCTTCGATGGTATTGAATTGGAAAAGATCACTACTTCCATGACCATCAATTCTACGGCTTCGGTGTTGTTGTGTATGTACATGGCTCTTGCAAAAAGGCAAGGTGCGAATTTGAAGAATATTTCTGGTACTATACAAAATGATATTTTAAAGGAATACGCTGCAAGAGGAACTTATATTTATCCTCCCAAGCAAAGTATGCGCATCATCACCGATATTTTTGCATTTTGTGCCGAGGAACTTCCAAAGTGGAATACGATTTCGGTCTCGGGATATCATATTCGTGAAGCCGGCGCCAATGCTGTGCAAGAATTAGCGTTTACCTTGGCTGATGGAAAAGCGTATTTGTTAGCTGCGCAACAAAAGAATTTAGACATTAATGTTTTTGCTAAGCGAATGTCTTTTTTCTTTAATGCACATAATAATTTGTTTGAAGAGGTTGCGAAATTCAGAGCTGCACGTCGGATGTGGGCGAAAATCACCACCGATTTAGGAGCTACTGATCCACGTGCACAAATGTTGCGCTTTCACACGCAAACTGGTGGATCAACTTTAACGGCACAACAACCCCATAATAATATTATACGTGTCACCATTCAAGCCTTAGCGGCTGTGATGGGCGGAACACAAAGTTTACATACCAATGGTTTTGATGAAGCACTCGCATTGCCTACCGAAGAAGCGGCAAGCATTGCGTTGCGTACACAACAAATTGTTGCTTACGAAAGTGGTGTGCCACAAACCGTAGATCCGCTCGGTGGTAGTTATTTTGTAGAAGCTTTAACAGATGAAGTGGAGAGCAAGGCATGGGAGTATATTCATCGTATCGATGAGATGGGTGGCGCCGTTGCTGCTATTGAACAAGGTTTTATTCAAAAAGAAATTGCGGATTCAGCCTATCGATATCAAAAAGATATTGAATCATCAGAGAAGATTATTGTTGGTGTAAATAAATTCACAACAAAGGATCAACATAAAGTTGATTTGATGACCATCAATGATAGTATCCGAAAAGTGCAGTCGGAGAAATTAGCAATGCTGAAAAAGAATCGAAATAATGATAATGTTCAGTCTTGTTTGAATGCATTAAAAGTGGCTGCCAAAGGAACCGATAATTTAATGCCATTTATCCTTGCCGCTGTAGAGGAGTACGCAACCCTAGGAGAAATATCAGACGTGATGCGTGAGGTTTTTGGTGAGTATACAGGTATGTAAAAAACTAGATTTTATTTTATTCCGTCATTTGTTTTATAGTACAAATAAACTCCTCTCCCTCCTTGTCCTCGCCTTTAGGAGAGGATGGAGAGGAGTCGCGAAGCCTCGCGAGGGAGGAGAGGCCGAAATAATATGAAATCTTAAGTTGTATGGAGATTGACTTTTTACTCTATACTATTGTCAACTTCGAATTATAAAAACATTATTAATCAATTAATAAATAAACTCCTCCTCTCCCTCTTTGTCCTCGCCTTTAGGAGAGGATGGAGAGGAGTCGCGAAGCCTCGCGAGGGAGGAGAGGCCGAAATAATATGAAATCTTAAGTTGTATGGAGATTGACTTTTTACTCTATACTATTGTCAACTTCGAATTATAAAAACATTATTAATCAATCAATAAATAAATTCCTCCTCGCCCTCTTTGTCCTCGCCTTTAGGAGAGGATGGAGAGGAGTCGCGAAGCCTCGCGAAGCAGGAGAAGCTGGAACAATAATGTAAACTAAAATTATACTCTTGTCCAATAAATATTGTTCAATATTTCAACCTATAAAAATTAACGTTTGTCGATTTGACTGTTTTAAAGGGGATGTTGATATTTACTTTTTTACTTCTGAACTGTCTCTCACTATTAAAAATACATCTTCATTATCACGCTTCATGAGATAATGCTCGCGCGCATATTTTTCTAAATGTTCCGGATCAGAAGTTAGTTCTTGCATATCGATTTTGTTCCTTTCAATCTCTGCAATGTAATAGGATTTATCATCTTGTAACTTTTTTAACTCTTGACGATAAGAATATTGAGAGAATATATCATTCCGATCAAAAAAGCCAACCCAAATAATAAAAGCAATAATCGTTAACGAGTATTTGTTTTTTAACCAAGACGGCACACGGTTCTGATAGAACTTTTTCATGGGTTAAAGGTAGGTGTCTAAGTTTTAAATAGAGGTAAGGTGTAATACTTTTTTTAACGAAGGCTTGTGAATTGTATTGTTTTCAATATTTTTAGAAAAAATGAATTTACTGCCCTTTCCAGATGTGGAGAAATACTCAAACTGAGCTCGTTAAAATATTTGCAAAGCCCCGTAGCTATATCGGTTTTGTAGCTATAGCTATTATTGTCAGCTTAATACATGTGGCCATGTATGTAGATGGACTCAATTATATTAGTTTTATTACAGGTCCCTTAGAATCGGCATTTAACATCGAAGGCAAAATTTTAAATGGGAATCTGGTCTGTTTTATTATCCTTCAAACTCTCATCATCCAAATTCCTTTGCTCGTTGCCTTGGTTACTGGAGACTTAATTTCGGGTGAAGCTGCCATGGGAACCATTCGTTTGCTCATGACTCGACCACTGTCTAGAACCTCTGTTTTATTCTCAAAATTTTTTGCTGGGGCTGTTTACGTTTTTATTCTATTAGTATGGCTAGCACTCGTCTCTCTCGGAATAGGTTTGCTCATCTTCGGACCAGGAGATTTAATTGTTCTGAAAAGTGAAACCATCACCATCATTCCTGCCGAAGATACGTTGTGGCGATTTTTTGCCGGATTAGGGATAGCCTTTATTAGTTTGTTGGTGGTAGCTAGCTTTTCGCTCTTGCTTTCGTGTTTTTCCGAAAATTCTATTGGACCGATTATTTCTACCATGGCCGTCATTATTTTATTTACCATAGTCGGTTCGATGGATATCCCCTTGTTCGAAAAAATCAAGCCATTTCTTTTCACTACACATATGGTGATTTGGCGAAATATGTTTGATCAGGAACTGGATTATTCTTTAATATACAATTCAATTATGATGCTGTTCGGACATATTATTTTGTTTTTATTTATTGCATGGTATTCATTTCGTAAAAAAGATATTTTAAGCTAATGAGAAAAGGATATATACTTTTTGCTTTTATGTGGATGTGCATACATGCAAGTGGACAAAGTGCACCTGAAGCATTGAAGTTAATCAAAGAAGTAACTCAAAAATTTAATAAGGTTCGCGATTATCAAGTGGATGCAGAGATTGACGCTCGCATTTCTTTTCTGAAGATTTTACCGCAGAAAGCAAAAGTATTCTACAAGTCACCCAATAAATTTCATGTAGAATCGAAAGGTATTGCCATCTTGCCAAAGCAAAATTTTGATCAAATTTTTAGTTTGCTGAATACGGAAAGTAATTTTATGGCCTTTATTTCAGGATCAGAAAATTTGAATGGCGCAGCAACTTCAATTGTGAATGTTGTTCCATTGGCCGACACTAGCGATTTGGTATTGGCGAAATTATGGATTGATGTTGCTCAAGGTCTAATTGTCAAATCGCAATTAACGACCAAAACGAATGGTACGGTACTCATCGAGTACATTTATAAAACTTGGAATGCATTGGCATTGCCCGACAAAACCATCTTTACAGTCGATGTAAAACGTTTTAAGATTCCAAAGGCTATTTCTGCAGATATTAATTCTAAAGCCACACAAGAAGATAAAAACAAGCCGCAAAAGCCCGGTAGAATTATTATTAGTTTTTCAAATTATAAAATCAACAAAGGAATCGACGATAAAGTTTTTGCAAAGTAGGAGGGGGCCTCATAAAAAACAAAGGCCTCCCGAACTTTGGGAGACCTTCTACCTAACCTAATTAACTTCTATGAAAAACGTAATGTTTTTTGCTTCGTTTATAAACGAAGCAATGTGAGTTTGTTTATGGTTGAACAGCTTCAAAGGGTTCTTCTGCTTTTCCTTGGTAAGCCACAGGATTATTCGAACTGTTTAATTGAATTTTGTAACTGTAGTTGTTTTCTCTTTTCCAAATGAGCACAACATCGGTTGTAATGTTTTTTTCAACTCCATTTTCCATTTTGGTGATGGTCCATTTACCGATTTGATAAATCATTTTTGAATTTCCACCTAACTCTACGATTTCAGATTTCATGGACTTTACTTGCATCATGTTTAACCAATAATCAGCAATCTCTTTTCTTCCGGTAATTTTTTTACCTCCTGGAATCATAATGGTGGCGTCATCTGAGTACATGTCTACAATAGAGGAGTAGTCTTTTTTAAGAATGGCTTTCTCAATGTCTTTGTTTAGTTCAAATACTTGTGCTTTTACATCATTGCTGATGTCTGTGTTGCTTTGTGCAAAACTAGATGAGCTTGCAAAAAGAAGTCCCATAGTAACCGCGATGGCGGCGAACGAGCGGCGGAATAAAGAATAGGCTGTTTTCATTTTTTTAATTTAAAGTTTAATTTATTTTTTGAATGAGTTTGTTTAGCTGTGATGATTGAACGAATTGTTTTGTTACAATGAATTCAATAATTATTTTTTATTTCTTTTGATGGTACAAAGATGCATTACTATATAAGTATTGCCTAGCGAAAAATTACCAAGCGTCAATACTCATTACCGAAACATGAGTTGAATGCGATGTAGTGTTTTCCCTCTGAAAACACATTGATTTGTTAAAGAATTGTTATGAAAAAAAGGGTAAGCTTTACGCTTACCCTTTTTTTGTGCAGGCAAGCCTCGCGCTTACCCTATTTTCTTTTTGTTCGGACAAGCCTCGCGCTTGTCTATTTATTATCTCTTCTCTTTCGCATCAATCACTACACCATCTCCATCAATTTTAATCTTAACATCTTTATTGTCCCAATTGATGGTGTCTTTATCTGAATTGATATTGATGTTTTTTCCATTCACTCTCACTTTTACTTTTTCGTCGTGATCACTGCTGTAGTTGTAGTTGATGGAAGTAGATTCATCTAAATTGCAATTCAAGCATTCTAATCCTCTTGCCGTCATTGTCCAAGTATGACCTACCATATCATTGTCCCAAGTATTAGTTACGTTTTTGATATCGTAAATTACATCTTCCATTTCTTGTCCAAGGAACACACTCTTACCTTCTGGTACTTTTAGGATTAAACGAATTTTCTGAGCTCTGTATTTCACGCCTTTTGGTATGATATAGCTTTTTGCGAAATGAATGATGGAATCATTTTGTTGAATTGGATAAACAATTCTTCTTGAATTTAATTCAGCATTTTTGCGATTAGTGCCTCGGCTTGTTGTTATTCTTACCAACTCGAATTCATTCCCTTCAGCGCGTTGTACGGTTAACTCAACATCGTCAAAACTTACAGAGTCTTCACCTGAATTAATACCCCATGAATCAGAATTCCAACTGAAGTTGCTGTCATCATAGTCTTCCATGCGACTAAACGTTTCATCCATTGCCGCTAAATGTAGTGTATTGCTTTGCGGCTGAACAATAGGAATTATTATTCGATCGGTATTGCTATTTCTGAATTGAGATGAGATACTGATTCCAATCTAAATGGTGAGTAGAAGTCCAACAATCCACAGTATTCCTGTTGAATAATTAAACAACTTTGATTCTGTTTTGAATTTGAATAAGGATCGCGCAATTCTATATAGGATTACAATAATTGGAATTCCAATTACCAATGCTAATGCAAACATTCCTGTATTTACTTGCCACGATTCTAGGAAGAAATTAGTAAGGAAGATTGGAAGCGAATCACCTCCAATTACGCCTGACATTCCTAAAAGTGTAACAAACAACGCAAAGAGTAATGCGATGAGAACAATTGCTATTATTACACCGATAAAGCCAACGAAGAACTTAATAGCAGCTACGATGATAGCTCCGATGGCCTCAAAAAAATTTGCGATTCTACTGCTACCTCCTCGTGAGCTGCGTTTTCCAGAGATCCGCGTTTTGATATCTTCAACCTCTTCTTCAATGGTCTTTTTGATGTTGTCAATGTTCACCGCTTGACCTTTCATCTCTAATTTCTCAGAGGTAGTCTTCGCTTTTGGAACAATTACTAATAACAAGAGATAAAGTAAAAATCCAGAACCCATTACAAAGAATGCAATGGCGAAGATGAGACGTAACCAAATTGGATCTATCCCTATGTAATGACTAATACCACTACATACACCACCTACTACTTTATCATCTGGATCACGATAGAGTCGACGGTATCCTTTGGCTTCAGAAAATCCGCCAGTTGAATTGTTGCCAGCGCCAAACTCGGATTTCTCTTCGTCAGCCCCTGCAACTTGCTCTGGTCGACCCATAGTGTTGATTACATGTTCTACATCGGATGCAATTACTACTTGTCTGCTGGTACCGATACGCTCAGTAAACATTTCCGCAACACGCGATTCAATGTCTTGTATGATTTCATCACGACCGTCTGAGCTAGTAAAGTAACCACGAATCGCTTCGAGATATTTCTTTAACTGGTCGTAAGCTTGTTCTTCAATATGGAAGACCATGCCTCCAATATTTACAGTTACCGTCTTGTTCATGATATAGGGTTGTTAGAAGTTGTTTGATTAACCGCATTTACTAGCTCTTGCCAAGTAGTGCGAAGTTCAGAAGTAAATTGTTCGCCAATGGGCGTTAAGACATAATATTTTCGCGGTGGACCTGAAGATCTCTCTTTCCAGGTGTAGGCCAGTAATCCTTGGTTTTTTAATCTTGTAAGTAAAGGATATAAGGTACCTTCCACGACCATCAATTTTGCATCTTTCATCTTCGCTATGATATCCGAAGGATAAACTTCTCCTTGGCCGATGATGCTCAAGATGCAAAACTCTAATACGCCTTTCCGCATCTGGGCTTGTGTATTTTCGAGATTGCTCATTTTTTGCTGGTTTTAAGTAGATGCTGTGATCATCAACACCTACTGGATTATTTAATGACAACGCAAACATATGATCTTTTAAGGTACTATGCAATACAAAGTACTATTTGAATTTGTAAATAATTGATAAACAATAGTAAAATTTTAAATTAATACTTCTGACGTGTCATAGATCGGCTTCAAACCGAACTCTTGTCTTTATTTAGATTAGACTAATCTGCTCTTTTTTTTGTTCCTTTTTGATGAAGCCTGTTCTTTTTCTTGTTCTAGATTGGTCTCACACGAATCTTTTTTTGTTACAGGTCGGTTTTATATCCAATCTTTTTCAAGATAAGTTCAACAGGACGTCGATCTATACGTTTCTCGTTTCAAATTGGCCGAGAACAGATTTTCAAAGAAGTCGTATGTAATTATTAAACTTCTTTTGCGCATCCTATTTCCTTTTTTTATATTTGTTTGAGAAAATTATATGCCAGCATCGGTTTTTCAGTTCAAGAAATTTACGGTTCAACAAGAACGTTGCGCTATGAAAGTAGGCACCGATGGCGTTTTATTAGGGGCGTGGGTTACCGTACCTAAAGAAGGAAAAATTTTAGATATCGGAACAGGTACTGGCCTCATCGCACTGATGATGGCTCAAAAAACCGACGCATTTATTGATGCTATTGACATTGATGTTTCAGCTTATGAACAAGCATGTGATAATGTAAAAGCCTCTCCCTGGAAAGAACATATTAAAGTAATGCATTCTTCATTGAATGACTTTAAGCCAGGTTATCGCTACGATATTATCGTAAGCAACCCACCTTATTTTATGGATAGTTTCGTGGCAATTGACGAAGCGAGAAATTTGGCAAGATCAGCTAGCGCATCTTTAACCTATGAAGATTTATTATTTGGTGTTGGTCGATTGTTAACGAATACCGGTAAGTTTTCGGTTATTTTGCCATTTAAAGAAGGACAAATATTTCGTGAGCTGGCAGAACAAAGCGGACTTATCTGTGTCAAAATTTCAAAAGTGAAAACAGGAAGAGATAAACCTTTTAAACGAGTCTTAATGGAATTTTCAAGACGTGAGGAAGACGTTCAAGAAGATGAATTAGTGATTCATTTTGATAGCCGCGAGTTCACAGATGAATATAAAAAGTTAACGGGCGATTATTACTTGGCTTTCTAATTGTTATTTAGTATGTTCTTGAAATCGAATTCCAATCGATTCTAATTCTTTTAAGATGGGTGCAAGTATTTCTTCGTGTACAGGAATTTGAACGCCCTTAGTTTTAATTTTTCCAGCTAGAATTTGTAATGCCGCAATCGCAAGGGGAAGTCCTACTGTTTTTGACATTGCGGTTTGATGGATGTCGTCACCTTTTACAACTAATGAAGAAGTGAGTTGTTTTTTAGTGCCGTCTAATTCATACTCGAATTCATGCAGCATTACGATCATGTCTTTGTCTGTAGGCTTTAACACCCATTTGCTTTCTAGCAAATGCTGAAGAATCTGAGCCGGACTCGCATTTTTTAAGCCGATGATTTTATCCTCTAAAATTCCAGTAGATATGATACGTTGCATAGCTGGCCCATCAAAATCGATTTCACAATATTTAGCAATTTTTTCTTCGAGAGAATCTCCTCTTTGCGATGGAGGAATGAATGCATCTACTAAATCACGATAGGTCATTTTTTCGCTGTTTTCGATTTGAAAACTATCGTCCGTTAATCCTAAAGACACAAAAACTTGCCATGCACTGCAAAAACCTTCGTGACGTAAAGTGCCTCTGATTAAAGTAGGAATATTTTCAATTCCGTAATGATGTCGGTACGCCAGCGAATCTCGATTCGCATATCCATCATATCCAGTGGTATCTAATTTTATACGTACCGCTTCCTTAAATAAACGGTGATAAGGTATATAATGGTATTTATTGTCTTTGATGTATTTCGCAGTTCCCTGTCCTGCAAGAATCACATTTCTTGGATTCCAAGTAAATTTATAGCCCCAAGGATTATCGATGGATTCAGGTGCAATTAATCCGCCTGTGTAGGATTTAAAAGAGAGTAATTTTGCTCCTTGCTTTTTCAGCTTTAGAATAATTTCCATTGCCGACATATGATCTAATCCAGGATCTAAGCCGCATTCATTTAAAAAAAGAATTCCTTTTGCTTGTGCTTCTGCATCTAAACTTAAGATCTCTTTACTAATATAACTCGCAGTCACTAAATTTTTTCCATGTATTAAACAATCTTGAGCTACAAAATAATGTAAGGAAGGAGGAAGCAATGAAATGACTAAATCTGCGTTTTTTACTTCGTTACTTCTTTGATTGGAATCATTAACATCAAAATAGAATGACGAGCCATGTGGATGATTATCTAATTTTTGGGATGCTAATACTGGATCAATGTCTCCAATCTTTAAAGTGAATCTCTCGGCCTCCGTTTTACCTAATAAATATTGAATCAATGCTCCCGATGATCTGCCAGCACCTAATAATAAGATCTGTTTCATAATTTTAGAAATACAAAGGTATAAATTTAGGCGGGAATCAAATCTTACGTTATTTTAGCAGAAAAATTGATCAAATATAAATAAACATGAAAAAGCTCATTATTGTAACTTTATTGACCTTGATGTTTGCGCAGGTCAGTGCTCAATTGTCGAACGTTATTTTGTTTACTGAAAATGGAGAACGCTTCACCGCGATTTTAAACGGTGTAAGACAGAATAATGAACCCGAGACCAATATCAAAGTTACAGGACTAAATGCTGAGTTTTATAAATTGAAAGTGATTTTTGAAAGTGCCGCAAATGGTGAAAAGAATTTCAATTTGGCTATCGAATTAGGGAATGAAAATACTTATGTTATCAAGAAAAATAATAAAGGCGAATTTGTTTTACGCTTTATGAGTTCTGTTCCACTTGCACAAGCTCCTGCGTCAACTCCTGCTCAAACTGTAGTTGCTTATCATGTTAATCCTGTAGCAACCCCTGTAGAAACACAAACTTCCCAAACTATTTCTACCACTACGACCACTACCAATGGAGGTACATCCGATCCTAATAATATGAGTATGAATATGGGCGTAAATGTAGATGGAATGGGCGGAAGTATCAGTATTAATGTTTCTGGAATGGATGAAGGTATGGGCTCAAGTACAACTACCCAATCACAAACCACTACAACAACTACCACTACCGTTTCGGGAGCTCATACTCCTAATCATGCCCCTGTTCCGACTCATGTACCTGTAGTATATTTACCCGGATATTCTGGTAAAATAGGTTGTCCGGTTCCTATTTCAAGTGCTGATTTCAGTGACTTAAAAGCAACCATCTCTTCTAAAACTTTTGAAGAAACAAAGTTTACGATTGCAAAACAAGTTTTAAATGACAGATGTATGTTTGTTTCTCAAGTGAAGGAAATTGTTATGCAATTTACATTCGAACAAACGCGTCTCGATTTTGCGAAATACGCTTACGATAGAACTTATGATGTAAGTAATTATTTTAAAGTGAATGATGCGTTTACTTTCGAAAGTTCCATCGAAGAATTGAATGATTATATCGATTCAAGAAGATAATTCATTCTATGAATTATAAACTATTTAGCGCTGGAGTTTCATTTGCCGCCATTGCAGTAGCTCTTGGAGCTTTCGGAGCTCATCAACTTAAAGAAATTGTTGATGCAAAAGATTTGGTGACTTGGGAAACAGCTTGCCGTTACCAAATGTACCATGCATTAGCTTTGGTGCTGATTTCGTTGATTTCAACTGAGCATAAAAATTTAAAAAGAGCTGGGTTCTTTTTTTGTATGGGAATTTTTCTTTTTTCAGGTTCTCTTTATTTTATCACTTTAAAAGATGTATTTTCAATGAATTTGAAGTTCTTAGGACCTCTAACTCCCATTGGCGGATTCTTCTTTATTTTAGGTTGGGTGAGTCTACTGCTTTTTTCTTTTTCGAATAAGGAAAAGAAATAATCTTCGTTATTCATTAAAAATGATAATTTTGAATATGAAAACAATAAAAATTATTGGAATTATTTCCTTTGCCTTAACGGTAAGCGCTTGTAAATCAAGTAAAAATTCCAATGAAACACCAGCTAAAATCGAAACGGAATCCGTGGAAACAAATCCTACAAATACCGGAAAACCATTAGTTTCAATGGAGTATTGGACACGGGAACAAGCACAAGCTGGACCCGATACCTTTCGACTTGTCGTTAGTTTTATCAGTTTTGGAGCTGGTACTGATCCGGAATCAAAAACTATTTTAGAGACCTATGTGTATGATTATAAGCTTAAAAACAATAAGGTGGTTTCTTATTATATGATTCCATGGGGTCGCGAAGGAGAAGTAGATTGTTGTTTTTTATTGGATGAGCTAAATGCCTCAGAACAAAATTATTTCATCGAAGGGTTGAAAAAAGTGATACAAGGAAGGGAACTGATTCAGATCAATGAAAATATGAAAAGCAGGTTTAAATAGTGATATATCTAAGTTGATTTAGCTTGCTATACCACTAGAATTTACCGTAAATTTGTGCCATCGAAAGAAATATGAACGAATACGGATTGAAGAACCCCAATGCATCTGTAGCAGATCTGGGACTTAAGAACGTTGCGACGGCTTATTGGAATTTATCACCCGCTGAATTAGTGGAAGATACCATCCTGCAAGGTATGGGAGAACTCACCGATACCGGTGCTTTAGCCATTGATACCGGTGAATTTACAGGCCGCTCACCAAAAGATAAGTTTACTGTATTAGATGCAGAAACGGAAAACACAGTGATGTGGGGTGATATTAATATTAAGTTTGATCCTGCAAAGTTCGATCAAATTTATACCCGCATGCAAGCTTATCTAACAAATCGCGAAGTGTATGTACGTGATGCTTTTGCTTGCGCTGATAGTCGCTATCGTTTAAATGTACGTGTGGTGACTGAATATCCTTGGCAGAATTTGTTTGTTAATAATTTGTTTTTGCGTCCAACTAACCAGGAAATTGAAACAATGCAACCAGATTGGGTGATTGTGAACGCTCCTGGATTTATGGCTGATCCTACCATCGATGGAACGCGTCAGCATAATTTTGCGATGATCAATTTCACGAAAAAGATGATATTGATTGGCGGTACTGGTTACACTGGTGAAATTAAAAAAGGAATCTTCACAGTATTGAATTATGTACTTCCTCAACATAAAGGTGTATTAAGCATGCATTGCTCGGCAAATATCGGCGAGAAAGGTGATACAGCTTTGTTCTTCGGATTGTCAGGAACAGGAAAAACTACGTTGAGTGCAGATCCTCATCGCGGATTAATTGGTGACGACGAACACGGGTGGAGCGATGATTCAGTTTTCAATTTTGAAGGTGGATGTTATGCAAAGTGTGTGAATCTTTCCGCAGAGAAAGAACCGCAAATCTTCAAAGCCATTCGCTTTGGATCTTTGCTGGAGAATATTGAATTTATTCCGGGAACTACTAAGCCCGATTATGATAACGTTACGAAGACAGAAAATACACGTGTGGCATATCCAATCGATTTTATCGATAATGCTGTTGAACCTTCTGTTGCTACCCCGCCAAAGAATATTTTCTTCTTGACTTGTGATGCTTTCGGAGTTTTGCCTCCAATCAGCAGATTGACAAACGAGCAAGCCATGTATCATTTCATCTCTGGGTATACAGCGAAAGTTGCCGGAACAGAAATGGGAATTACAGAACCTACTACCACGTTCTCTGCTTGTTTTGGAAAAGCTTTCTTGCCATTGCATCCAGCGAAGTATGCGGAATTATTAGGTAAAAAATTAAAAGATAATCCAGACATCAAAGTTTGGTTGGTGAATACAGGATGGAGCGGTGGGGCTTTTGGCGTAGGTTCAAGAATGAAGTTGAGCTACACACGTTCAATGATCTCTGCTGCATTGAATGGCGAATTCGACAAAGTGAAATTTGAAGAAATGCCAATCTTCCGTCTGCAAATTCCAACTACCTGTACCAACGTTCCGGACGATATTTTAAATCCACGTAAGACTTGGAAAGACACTGCTGCCTTCGATCAAACTGCAAATGATTTAGCTGCCAAGTTTGTTAAAAATTTCGCCCAATACGCCGAAGGGTGCAGCGCAGAAATTCTTTCCGCTGCACCATCAGTACATGAAATAGTATAAGTATTATTTGAATAAAATAGAAAAGGGTCCCATATCGGTGACCCTTTTTTTATTCAATTGAATCATAGCGCAGCAATTTACCAACTTACCAATTTACCAACTTACCAACTTACCAACTTGCCAATTCCCTAATTTCGCTCCATGCATCTCTTCTTCGCTCCCGATTTATCATCTTCCGAATTTTACCTGCCCGACGAGGAGACCCACCACTTCATTCATGTGCTTCGATTTTCTCAAGGAAAACAAATTGAAGTGACGGATGGAAATGGAACACGTGCTTTATGCGAAGCCATTCAGGTTTCAAAAAAACAAGTATTATTAAATGTGTTGGAAACAGAGATTTTTCCTCAGCCTTCTCGTAAATTACATGTCGCCATCGCACCCACAAAAAACATTGATCGATTTGAGTGGTTTGTGGAAAAAGCAACTGAACTTGGCATTTCAGAAATTACACCCATCATTTGTCGACACTCCGAACGAAAAACGGTAAAGCTGGAGCGGATTCAAAAGTTAGTCGTTGCTGCAGCGCGACAAGCTCAACATTATTTTTTTCCTGTCGTGAATTCAAAAGTAGCTTACGATAAATTTTTAGATTCTGTAAATGATAAAGAAGTTTCTGCATTTATAGCGCATTGTGAAGAATCCGAAAAACAGGAAGCAAGAGAGTTAGCTTCTGTAACGAATGCTATCGTCTTAATCGGCCCCGAAGGAGACTTCTCCCCTGAAGAGATTGAAAAAGCATCGAAGAAGGGATTTAAGGCCTTGTCGCTGGGGAATTCACGCTTACGAACTGAAACCGCCGGACTGAAAGCTGTTGCGGCTTTTAATCTTTAAAATTTCATCATCTAAAATGAGTTTCTTTTCTTAATTTTGTAAGATGTTGAAGAAAGTATTGGTTTTACTCAGCGTGTTTTTTTCTCCTCATTCACACCTGCAGGTCCAAGCATAAAGATCGCCTTGTTGAAGTATAGCGGCGGTGGCGATTGGTATGCTAACCTCGATACATCCTTGAAAAACTTAGTCGAGTTTTGTAATCGTAATTTAGGTACTACTATCAATGAAGAACAAGGAATCGTTGAGGTAGGTAGTCCAGAATTGTTTAATTATCCATTCATCCATATGACAGGACATGGAAACGTAGTGTTTAATACTCAAGAAACAGAGAACTTGAGAAACTATTTAATGGCAGGTGGATTTTTGCATATCTCTGATAATTATGGAATGGATAAATTCATTCGCCCCCAAATGAAAAAAGTCTTTCCTGAATTGGATTTTGTTGAGATTCCATTTAATCATCCAATCTATCATCAAAAATTTGATTTCCCGAACGGACTACCGAAAGTACATGAACATGATGGAACATCTCCTCAGGGATTTGGATTGTTTTATAATGGACGTTTAGTTTGTTTTTATGATTTTGAATGTGATCTGGGCGATGGATGGGAAGATCCAGAAGTGCATAAAGATTCTCCGGAAGCGCGTCAAAAAGCCTTGCGTATGGGCGCAAATATGATTCAGTATGTGTTTAGTAATTAAAGATGATGTAATTGAAATTGTTTAAAAAAATAGCGTCTTATTTATTTTTACTGCTTTTCTTGCAGGTAATTGTTCCTGCATCATTGTGGCATGCGCTCTGTGATCATGAAGATTCTACTGATTGTTATGTCGCATCGAGTGGATTAACGATTACGGAGAAGCATCAGCATTGTTCCGTATTGGACTTAACATTACCGGCCATCTTCCATCAAGATAATGTGTTTTCATTAAAACCAATAATATTTGTTTATTCTCAAGTTTTTTTCTTTAAAGATTCGTGTTGCCAACATCCGATTTTTAAGAGTGATGGTCGTGGACCGCCCCAAATTGTTTAATGTGATTTTTTTTACGTTGATAGACTCAGCGTAACTCTTATTTTATCTCTTTTTTTTAAAAACTAAACTGTATGCATAGAATTGTATGCTTGCTCCTATTATTCTTTTCTATGAATAGTAAGGCGCAAACGAATTGTATATATAGAATTGAAGGTAAAGTAGTGGCTACTTTATCTCGCGAAGCGTTGCCTTTTGCCCGGGTGGAATTGTTGCCCCTTGGAAAGACAGTGGTATGCAATGAAAATGGTGAATTTGTTTTTGAAGAACTCTGCTTGGGACAAATGGAATTGAAAACGTATTATATCGGATTTGATACTTTGAGACAGTCCTTATTTCTTGAAAAAAATAGCGAAGTAAAATTAAAATTGACTCCTAGTTCAAAGGAATTAAAACAAACCGAAATAGTTGCAGAACATATCGAAGGAAAAAGTATTCAAGTGAAAGATTCAGTTTCTGAATTGGAAATGCGAAAAAGTTCCGGATTAGGGTTGACCTCTTATTTGAAGAATGTAACTGGAGTTACCGGAATGTCGACGGGTTCTTCCATCGTGAAACCTGTAATTCATGGAATGCATAGTCAGCGTGTCATCATCATGAACGCAGGAATCCGTCAAGAAGGACAGCAATGGGGAACTGAACATGCTCCTGAAATTGATCCTTATGTTGCGAATAAATTGCAAGTAATTAAAGGAGTCTCTTCCATTCAGTATGGTACAGACGCAATTGCCGGAGTAATCATCGTAGAACCCCGCAAATTGCGTCATGAGCCCGGAATGAATGCTGAGTTAAATGTAGCGGGATTTTCGAATGGTAGGCAACATGTTGTTTCGGGTTTAATAGAACAACATCTCGGAAAATTTTATGATGTCTGCTGGCGCTTGCAGGGAACGTTGAAGCGATCCGGAAATTTAAATACACCTGAAGTGTATTTGGAAAATACAGGATTTACCGAAGCGAACTGGAGTGCAAGTCTGGGAGTTGAAAGAAGTCGTTTCGGCGTAGAAACGTTCTTCAGTCAGTTCAAAACTACGCTTGGAATTTTTATGGGCGCACATATAGGAAATGTGAGCGACCTGACACGAATTATTCAGTCAGGAGAAACGATAACGGATGATCGTTTTACCTATGAAATTTCAAATCCGCGTCAAGAAATTTTGCATTATTTATTTTCTACAAAAGTATGGTGGACCATTACCGATGTTGGAAAGCTGAATTTGTTGTACGGATATCAGTACAATCAAAGAAGGGAGTTTGATCGATTTAAACCTCTCGACGATTCACTTGCAGCTTTAAATCGTCCGGCTCTAGAGTTAAAACTGTTTACACATACTGTAGATTTAAATTTGGAAACAAGAAATGTTATGGGGTTTACTACAAGTATTGGATTGTCGGGAATGATTCAGGACAATCAGTATGGTGGACTTCGTTTTTTCGTTCCTAACTATCAGTTGTATAACGGTGGTGTCTACGGTTTAGTTAAGTGGAGAAAAAATAGAGTAGAGGTAGAATCCGGTTTACGATACGACAGAAAAGCACAGTCTGTCTTTCGAAATATTAAAAGTGTTGTCGTACAAAACGATTATACATTTAACACACTGGGATGGTCAGGGGGATTAATCTATAAAATGGATTCTGTAATTTCCTGGAGATTGAATACAGGAAGAACAGAGCGTACTCCAAGCATCAATGAATGGTTCAGCAACGGATTGCATCATGGTGCAGCAAGTATTGAAATTGGTGATTCTACACTTGGATTGGAAAGAGCATGGAATATTAATGCGGTGATGAATGTTCAAACAAATAAGCTAGCAATGGAATTGAATATATTCTATATGTATATACAAGATTATATTTACCTAGTTCCAACAACGAGGACCATGCTTACGGTGAACGGAGCCTTTCCTACGTTTGCTTATAACCATGTGGATGCTGCATTTAAAGGAATGGATTGGTCGTTTAACTGGCAATTGAATCCCCGAATCAATTTCATCTCCAAAAACAGCTTGGTCTTTGCATGGAATTTTACATCAAAACGATACCTTGAGTTAATTCCACCGCCACAATTCGATCAGTTGTTGAGTTATAAGTTTAAAGATGTAGAACATCGAAAAGAGCAAAGCGTCGGTTTGTCTTTATTGCATGTGATGAAACAATTTCGTTTTGCAGATGGAAGTGATTTTATTCCGCCTCCTAATGCCTATACATTAATTGGATTTGAAGCTGCTTCCACCTTCGTCCTAAAAAATCAATCCTTCATTGTAGGATTATCCGTGAGTAATTTATTAAATACAAAGTATCGCGATTATCTCAATCGCTTCCGTTATTATTCCGATGAGATGGGAAGAAACATATCGTTGAAAATAAAAATTCCATTGTCATTTAAAACCGCTGAGCACGCACATGAACATTGAAAAGAAAAATTATTGAACCATTGCCCAATCACTAAGCCGCATCACTTATGAAAAAATTTTGTGTATGTGTCGATCGAGTATCAAGAGTACCAACATCTAACAACTAATCGCGAAGCCTCGCGACTAACAACTAAAATCATGAAATACATTCAAAACATAAAACTAATCGCATCAACAATTATACTAATCGGAACCATCAGCAGTTGCAAAAAGGATAAACCGATGATCCGCTACCTATTAATTCTGAAGAACGATTACGAAGGTTCAACTGGTCTTTGTGGATTCTATTTCGGGAGTCATAGCATCTACTACTACTTTTTCCGATACAGATGGACCCGGAGGTGTCGCTGCAACTCAGGATTCGATAATACTAAATAACAACACAACTTATCTCATGAGCATTATTTTATTGGATGAGACAAAATCTCCAGTAGATACTATTTCAAATGAAGTCTTAGACGAAGGGGATGTGCATTTGTTTGTGTTTAATTCTAATCCTTCTGGACAACTGGTTTCAACTATTACAGATTTAGATTCAAATCTTAAACCTATTGGCCTTTCATCCATCTTAAGTACTTCCGCGACGGGAGTAGGAACCTATTCAGTAGAATTGCGACATTTCACTTCAGCTCAAGCAAAGGCAGATAATTTAGTTTATGATACCGATATTTCAATATTATTTAATGTTCGGTTGCAATAAATTATTAAGATATAATTAATTTAGTAAAATAATTGAATCTATTAAAATGATAAAGCGAATTGTAATATTTATTCTGCTGCTAATTCCATCTGTTGGAAAATCACAATCCATTTATTTTCCGCCGCTCCTTGGAAATACTTGGGATACACTTTCGCCTGCTTCTTTAGGATGGTGTGAACCCAAAATTGATTCTTTACTCGATTATTTAGAAGCTAAAAATTCAAAGGCATTTATTTTATTGAAAGATGGAAAAATTGTGATCGAAAAATATTTCGGGACTTTTACCATAGATAGTGTTTGGTATTGGGCATCAGCAGGTAAAACGTTAACTGGATTTACTGTGGGAATAGCGCAGCAAGAAGGATTACTTTCTATTCAAGATACTACTTCCGATTATTTAGGCAATGGCTGGACCGTCTGTCCACCATTGAAGGAAGAAAAAATCACCATTCGTCATCAACTCACAATGAGTTCCGGACTTGACGATGGTGTTCCTGATCATTATTGTCACCTGATACATGTTTGCAATATTTAGCCGATGCGGGAACACGCTGGGCTTATCATAACGGTCCCTATACTTTATTGGATAGTGTCATAGAATCAGCTACCCGGACAATCCTTGAATAGTTATATCACACAGAAAATAAAAAATCCTACTGGAATGACCGGCGCATTTATTCCGAGTGGATACAATAATGTGTTCTTCAGTAAACCGAGAAGCATGGCACGATTTGGGTTGCTGATGTTGAATCAAGGAAATTGGAATGGAAACCAAATTTTAACGGATACCAATTATTTTCAGCAGATGGTAAATAGCTCTCAAACATTAAATCCATCTTATGGTTATTTAATATGGCTCAATGGTAAATCTTCTTCATGGTTCCCTGGATTACAGTTTAATTTTCCAGGTTCTTTCAGTCCCAATGCTCCGAGTGATATGATTGCTGCACTTGGAAAGGATGGGCAAATCATCAATATTGTGCCTTCACAAAATTTGGTTTATATTCGAATGGGTAATGCTCCTGGAGCCGGCGAGGTGCCTATTACTTTTAATGATACGGTATGGATTAAATTGAATGCCGTAATGTGCAATACTACCTCTCTCAACAGTTATACTCCTGAAGCTTCGTTTTCCGTTTCACCTAATCCATTTCATGATGTAGTAACTATTCAAAACAGAACTCAAGGGAGAGTAGAGGTGATCTTGATGGATATAACCGGTAAGCAAATGTTTTCAGAGTTCTTCAGTGATGCAGAGTTTAAATTGAATTTGAGCGATTTTCTCAAATGGAATGTACCCAATGAAAGTAATTTCAAATGATGGGAAATCATTAGTAAAACGTATTGTTAAGAATTGAGGATTATTTGCCTAAAAATTAAGAATTCTTGATATGTATTAATTAAATATGGAATGTGAGTTAGAGGATTGATTTATTTTGCTGTTTGAAGGGAACTTATTACTTTAGTAGAATTAATTTCAAATTTTATTTACACCGTATGAAGAAGTCCCTCTTATTTATTATTGGAATTTTGTTTTTTCATGTTCAAGTGAATGCGCAATGCAAGAAAATTTATTCTTTTGATACCGATCAATTCGGTGGACCCTCCCCTACCATTAAGTTCAATGGAAAATTAGTTTTTAGTGCTTTTGATCCTTTACATGGCCGCGAACTTTGGTGTACAGATGGTACGGAGAGTGGCACTTTTATGATTAAAGACATTTGGGCAGGTACAAATAGTGGGATTGGTGAATATTTTCAGTACTCCACATTCGTACATAATAATATTCTTTATTTCAGAGCCGACAATGGTGTGCATGGAGTAGAGTTATGGCGTAGTGATGGAACCACGGTCGGAACTTATATGATTAATGATTTAGTCGCCGGGCCGACTAGCTCTGGTCCCGGTGAATTTGCTGGCGTCGATTCCATCGTATATTTTACTGCAAATACTGGGTCTCAATTGTGGCGAACCAATGGAACAGCATCTGGTACTTATTCATTGATGAGTTTTAATATTATTCGTGGACTTTATGGGTTTAATGGAAAATTATATTTTTCTGCCGATCAAAATAATACTGGTGAAGAATTATGGAGAAGTAATGGCACCGTAAATGGCACTTTTTTGTTGAAGGATTTAAATGGTGTGGTAGGAGCATCGCTTCCTTGTAATTTTTATAAAACCAACAACACGTTATTTTTTACTGCGGCTACCAATGATGGATGGGAGTTGTGGAAAACCGATGGTACAAATTCAGGAACTGTAATGGTGAAAGATATATTTCCTGGAGGCAACAGTGGTGTGATGGATACTTATTCTGATAAATATTTTAACCATATTGGCGACACACTTTATTTTGCAGCGAAAGATAATAACAGTGGTTACCAACTTTGGCGATCGGATGGTACAGGGGTAGGTACAGTATCTATATCCAACGTTCCTAATGGTATTTTATTGACAAGTCCCTTTTCTATTGTGGAAGGTAATATGGCTTTTTATAGTTTTTATTCAGATCGTTTTTGGATGTATTCTCCAGAGTTTGGATTCTTCTTATTTGACGAATTATCCTGCTTTTTATGGACTGCACTTGTATCCAAATAAATATCAGTTTTTGGGTTCAAATTTGTATTATGCTACAAAGGATACATTTTACGGAACAAGAGGTATGGGTATCGGATGGCGTAAATCCCTCGAAGCGTTTGCAAGAATCCCATTTGGTTAATAATTGGTATCCAGGAATACCTCTCGGTTTTAATTCGATATTGGGTACTGTAGGAAGTAAATTAGTTTTATCGCAAGCGCGGAATCCCTACGATGTTAGAATTCCATTTTTCGTTTACGATACATTAACTGCCAATACCTGTTTCCATCCGTCTGTTATTGTAGGCGTCCCTGTTACGAGTACCACTATGCATATGGTTTGGAATAGAGTGGAAGAGACAACAACCTATCAAATTCGATATAAGAAGTCGACCGACCTTACTTGGACGCTGGACTCTACCCAAAAAAGTTATTACTATCTGAATATTCTAGACAGCACTGCAATTTATAATTTTCAGTTAACCACAAATTGTTCAGGAGTGATTTCAGCTTGGTCTGATACAAATTCATACCTGCCAACTTTTATAGGAAATCATAATTACAATATCATGCAAGCTGAGCGCGAGGAAGATTCCACAACGGTTCGACTCTATTGGTTTAGATCCACACAGTTTGGCCAAGTACAGTTCCGTTATCGTCCTTATGGTACTGTCAACTGGGCATACGCAAACAGCAATAGTGGGTACAAAAGAATCACAGGGCTTATACCCAATACTTTTTATGAGTACACCTATCGCGAAGAAATCAATGGTGTCTGGAACTCATGGTTTTTCGGTTCCTTCTACTTTAATACTATGGGAAGCACTACCACGGCTATCAGCGAACCAACAAACAATTTGGGAATTTCAATTTTCCCTAACCCCACATCCGATCTCCTTCACATCAAATTCTCCGATCATAAAAATTATCAATTGAAATTAATGGATGTTACAGGCCGTATATTAAAAGTTTACGATAACCTAAACACCGCAACTCAACTTTCAACAAGTAGTTTGCGTAGTGGAATTTATCTCCTGCAATTTACGAACCACGAAGGACTTGTTTACACGCAAAAGGTTTTAGTAAAATAGAGCGAATACACGCTTTTTTGCTGCTAGTCCTGCAGTACTCCACTTCGTTCCGACAGCAGGGTAAACTTCTCGCTAAAACGCTAGATTTTTTAGTTGTGAAATGATTTCGAAAGTTTCGTATTTCGTGTTCATTCGCATTTCGCATTTCGTGTATTCGTGTATCAGCGAATTCGTAATTCGTACATTCGTATCGATTCGTAATTCGTTACCTAAATAAATATCAAATCCTTCCCAAACTCTCCCCCAAATATTCATACTGCTCCATCGAATTATAAGCTTGCACCGAAATTCTCAATAATAATTTGGGATTGATCTTATTAAAATTAAAATACAGGAACTTGAATTTTGTATTCATCCATGAGTCTCTGTTTTAATGGAGTAGTCATATTGAAAAATTTGGCGGGCGCTTTTGCATTATAGCGCACTGGAATACTCGCTAAATGTCCAATCATAGAATCAGGAGTAGGGATTTCAATACTTAATTTTTCGCAAATTAATTTTCTGGCAGCTAGCAAAGTTCTCGGTTGTTTTTTCGTAACTCTTTCCATGTACCAAAAATAGTTTCCATGTAATGAATGCTATCTTTTAAGAGTAGATACGAACTATAATCATCTGTTCCCGGCCAAGAAAATTGCGCACTCCAATGCGCATCCGTACCCTCATATAAATCGTTGTAATGCGAAATTTGTAACGGACGAATTTTATGTTGTTTGTCTTTTCGTACATGCATTAAAGCAGATCCCCGTGGACTACAAATCCATTTGTGACCATTGCCAATGTAGTAACTGGCGCCTAAACTTTCAATATTTAAATCAATCATTCCGGGAGCATGCGCACCGTCAATGAGTACTTCAATTCCTTGGGATTCTAACGATTGTGTAAGTTTTTCAACAGGAAAAATTATGCCGGTGGCAGAGAGGTGATATGATCCAAAAAACGAATTTAGTTTTACTTGTAACTTGATTTAAAATAGCATTCGTAATTTCATCTTCACTTGAAATAGGAAATGGAATTTCTGCAACGACTAATTTGCATTTGTGTTTTTCGGCAAAGTATTTTAACACATTTACGCAAGCGCCATAGGCATGACTATGCGTTAATATTTCATCACCTGGTTCAAAGGATAGAGAATTTAAAATGGTATTCGCTCCCGAAGTAGTATTTTTCATTAACACCAAATCGTTTGGATTACATCCTACAAATTGCGCCAATGCATTTTTGTTTTCAATATATCCTTTTTCAAAATCATTCACCAATTCCTTAATGGGATCCTGTTCAGTACGAATTTTAATTTCCGTTTGCAAATCAAGTATCGCAGTCGGACAAGATCCAAAGGAACCATGATTCAGAAAAACAATATTCTTATCGTGATTCCAATGTTTTTCATGGATGGAGTAGGGTGGAAGTGTAGTCATATGTTGAGCAATTAAATCAAAGATAGTCGGATTTTAGATAGTTTATAAAGTAGAACACGGATGACGCGGATTAATACGATTTACACGGATTTTTTCTCTTGAATCATGGCTATCGCTGCTTATCGCTGCTATCGTTGCGTTTAAAGTCTTTTGTTAAAAAGAGAGAACTTCATTTTCATTAGAAATCAAGATTGTATGATACCTGGAATCATCCAACATCTAACAACTAACAACTAACATCCAAAAACCCTATCTTTGCCTAAAATCAATACCCCCTCCCCCTTGTCAGATCTCAACCTTGTCGTTTCCACCTATGCCGGACTCGAGGACATCCTCGCCGAAGAAATTCATGCCCTTGGTGGTCGTGAAATCGAAGTGCATACCCGTGCAGTATCTTGTATCGGAGATAAAGGCTTTATGTACAAGGCAAATTTTTCATTGCGTACTGCCTTAAAGGTGATGGTGAAGCTTTCTTCTTTTCAAATTAGAACGGTAGTTGATTTGTACGATGGTGTGGCTGCAATCGATTGGACACAGTACATGAAACTAGAGCAAACTTTTGCAGTACGATGTATTCTGAATTCTGATCTCTTCGATAATAATTTGTATCCCGCACTAAAGGCAAAGGATGCCATCGCCGATCAGTTTAGGAAGAATCAAGGTTCTCGTCCTAATGTTGAAAAGAATGATCCTGATTTAGAAGTGGTGGTTTTTATTTCTGGTGAAAAGTGTCAGTTGCTAATTAATTCATCAGGTACATCGTTGCATCAACGCGGTTATCGTAAAGAAGTTGATAAAGCCCTTGGAGGAAGTGATGGCAGCCGGTATCCATTATGCTGAGCGGTTGGGAACCGCATATCCCACTCATCGATTTTATGTGTGGATCCGGAACGATTCCCATTGAAGCAGCATTGATAGCAGCGAAAATTCCTCCTGGTACTTTTCGTAAGTCTTTCGCATTTGAAAAATGGCTCGACTTCGACGAAGAATTGTTTAAACTCATTCGTGAAAAACAATTAGAACGAATCGTTGAATCAGAAGTAAAAATTTATGCTAACGAATTAAATCGATATGTGTTTTTAAAGGCTATCGAGAATGTGGAGTCAGCTGGAGTAGAGGATATGGTGAAATTATCGTGCGGCGATTTTCGTGATTTTGAACACGAAGAAAAAAGAGCTTTCATAGTAATCAATCCACCCTATGGCGAGAAATTAGAAGTAGATGACTTAGAAAAGTTGTATGCCGCATTAGGAGAAAGATTAAAACATCATTACGCGGGATGTAAAGCATGGATTTTCACCGGGAGTCCGGAAGGTGCTAAAGCGATTGGATTGCGCCCTAATCGTAAGATGAAGCTCTTCAACGGACCTTTAGAATGTCGTTTGCTGGGATATGATCTCTTCGAAGGAAAAAAGAGCGAACGCTATCTAAAAAATCAACCAATTGAAGAAAGTCAAAAAAAGGAAAGAGTCAGGATATTGAAGATGCTCCTGAAGAAGAATAAGTTTTTTTCGCTATTTATTTTTTGTTAAGCAATTAGAATCGTCAAGAAATAAGGAATTTAATCATTAAAAAAGCCAATTCGATTTAGCAAAGCTAAATTGAATTGGCTTAATAGTTTTTAATAACTAATAACTAATAACTAATAACTAATCTTTGTCAAGAATATTTGCGTCCACTAAAATTCTTCCGCAATGTTCGCAAACAATTACTTTTTTGCGCTGACGAATATCTAACTGACGTTGTGGTGGAATCTTGTTGAAGCAACCGCCGCATGCATCACGCGTAATGGAAACAACCGCTAATCCGTTGATCGCATTTTCACGAATACGCTTGTAAGCCGTTAACAAACGAGCTTCGATGATGTCTGATGATTTGTTGGATTCAGTAAATAATTCTAACTCTTCTTTTTCTGTCTCCGCAATGATGGAATCTAACTCACTTTTCTTGTTTGTTAAATCAATCTTGCGTCCTTCTAATGTCGATTCAGAGGCTTCTAAAATTTGCTTTTTTGCTGCTAAATCCGCTGTGAATTCTTTAATGCGTTTTTCGCATAATTGAATTTCCAATTGTTGATATTCTAATTCTTTGTTTAAAGAATCAAATTCGCGATTGTTTTTAACGGCGTTTTGTTGCGTCTGATATTTTTTAATTAATGCTTGCGCATCTTTGATAGCATTTTTCTTCCCTTTGATTTGGTCATCAATTGCTTTTACCTCTTCCGCATAATTGTTGATGCGCGTTTGTAATCCTGCAATCTCATCTTCCAAATCACTTACTTCCATCGGTAACTCACCACGCGTGATGCGAATGCGATCAACCTGACTGTCGATTAATTGGAGTTGATACAATGCACGAAGTTTGTCTTCGATGGTGTTGTCTCCTTTGTCAATGTGTCTAACAATGGGCGTTGGCTTTTTGGGAGCTTCTGCAACTGGAACTTCTTCTTTTGTTTTTTTAGCAGCCATTTTTAGTGGTAGTAAATTGGATTGGTGTTTGTCTCCGTGAATAGGACGGCAAAGGTAGTGAATTTTTCCCTTAGGTAATCACCAATTAGGTTGATTGTAAATTGCTCAGTTTCAAAGTGTCCAATGTCGGCGATGATGATTTTGTCCTCAGCATCAAAGAACTGATGGTATTTGAAGTCGGCGGTAATAAAGATATCCGCTTTTGCTCTTTTTTGCTTCATTTAACAAGAAACTCCCTGATCCTCCACATACTGCAAACCGTTTTGATGTCTTTTTTGATGAGAGCCGTATGTCGAATTACTTTGCATTCATCCGCTGTTTGATGAGGTCGAGGTACGCTTCCGTTTTGATGGAGTCCGCCAATTCGCCCACCATGCCGGCACCTAGTTGTGGGTGCAGATTGGTGAGTGAGTAAATGTCATACGCCACTTCTTCGTAGGGATGTGCACCCACCAAGGCAGCAAGAATGGCGGACTCTTTCCAACTCGGAAAAATGACTTCAATGCGCTCTTCTTTTTCTAAATGTCGCTCTCCTTTTTTACCAATATGAGGATCGCTTGCTTCATTCCCTTTGAAGCTGCCCTCTCCCGATACACTGAAGCTGCACTCACTGTAATTTCCAATATGTCCAGCACCCGCTTGGAAGATTGCATTTTTCACAGTAGCAGAATCCGATGTGGGAGCAAAGGTCACCAGTTTTTTTAACTGGCTTCCCATGGGAGCAAGAATTCGCGTATTTTGTAATCCTAATTGCTCACAAATTTTAGCGTTCACACCTTGAGCCACATTGTCCAAATTGGTATGGATCGCATAAATAGCAATGTTGTTTCGAATGGCTTTGATGATGACACGCTCGATATACGTGCTCCCCGTAATTTTTTTTAATCCTGAAAAAACAATGGGATGATGGGCAATCACCAAGTTACATCCTCTTCGAATGGCTTCATCAATAACCGCTTCTGTAGAGTCTAAACAAATTAAGGCGGAATTTATTTTCATTGACAAATCACCAGTGATCAATCCCGAATTATCGTACGATTCCTGCAAACGCAGTGGGGCTAAGTGCTCTAGTTCTTGAATGATATTTTGTAGTGGAAGCATTTTGGCTGGTTAAGGTGTCAAATTTACACAATGAGTTGGGATTATGATTAATTTTGCCCCATGCGAATGCTCTTGCTTCCTTTCAGTTGGATCTATGGAATGATCATTCGTGTCCGAAATTGGGCATTTGATTTTGGTATTTTGAAATCTACTTCTTTTGATATTCCCATCATCAATATTGGGAATTTGTCGGTAGGCGGAACTGGAAAATCACCCATGACTTTGTATGTTGCTCAATTGTTATCGTCAAAGTATAAAGTGGCTATTTTGAGTCGAGGCTACGGAAGGGCTACGAAAGGTTTTTTATGGGTAACATCGCAAAGTACAGCACGTGAGGTAGGGGATGAGCCTTTGCAGTATATTTATTCGGGTCTTCCGGTGATGGTAGCTGTGTGTGAAAAGAGAGTGGAAGGCGTGAATCAAATCTTGACGAGTGAAAATAAGCCCGATGTGATTATCCTGGATGATGCTTTTCAACATAGATACATAAAAGCAGGATTTACTATTTTGTTGAGTGAGGTGAATCAACCCCTTTTTTGATGATTTTATGTTGCCTTCAGGAAATTTGCGTGAGCCTATAAGTGGGAGTAGGAGGGCAGATGTGATTGTATTTACTAAATGTGATGAGAAGATGGATCAGTCAATTCAAGTGCAGATGGAAGCTAAAGCAAATTTGAAATCGAATCAAAATTCATTTTTTTCGTATATTCATTACCGTGAGGAGTTGTTGGGGATGGATGGATCTACTTTGAAGATGGAATTCTTGAAATCTAAGAGTGTATTTTTGTTTTGTGGCATCGCGAACCCATCTCCCCTAAAGCAATTTGTGGAAGATAACTGCGAATCGCTTAAAACTAAATTTTATCCCGATCATCACGATTTTTCAGTGGCCGATGCAATTCAATTGAAGAGTGAGTTTCTAAAATTCGCAAAATCATCCGACCAAGCCCATGTACTCATTACGACCCGAAAAGATCAGATGCGATTGATGAATAAGGAAATACAATACCATCTAAAAGAGTTGCCCATCTATATCGTTGATATGGAAGCAAGATTCTTACCCAACCAGAATGTAACCATCGATCAATTGATCTTGAATTTTGTTGCTGACAGACCGAATAATTGAAATTCTAAGCAATTTTTGTATAAAAAGTAGATTTGTACACTTTGGTGATGCTCTATAGAATTATTAATTTTATCTTAGCCTACACATAATCCCAAATCATGAAAAAATCATTACTCAAATTACCTTCTCATTAATTCTTTTGTTTTCATTTTCAATACAATCGAGAGCTCAAACCGTTTACGATTCCCAAAATATAAATTTGTTGTCTGTTTGGGATGATACCTCAGTTCCACCAGAACCAACTTATAGTATCCGTTACAACGGTATTTGGGGTTGGGATGATGGTATGGGGCATGAATACGCAATTATAGGAGCCACTACAGGTGTATATTTCATCGATATTACAAACCCAACTGCACCCATGGAAGTCGATTTTGTTGCGGGAAGACGAAACGGTTGTATTTGGAGAGAGATAAAGACCTATCGTCATTATGCTTACTTAGTTTCTGATGATGCAAGTCCAAATAGTTTTCAAATTGTCGACTTACAATACTTGCCCGATTCAGTAAGCGTAGTGCATGACGGAACTTCTATCTTCGAAAGAGCTCATACTATATTTGTAGATGGAAATAAATTGTATGGTGGGATTGTAAGGAAGTAGTTTTGGAAGTACAGCTGCGATGGCGGTATTTAGCTTAAGTAACCCCGTTCAACCTACGTTGCTTCGAAAACTAAACACTGATTTTCCTACATTATTAAACAGCAACCAAGTGCATGATATGTATGTGAGAAACGATACCGTTTATGCGAATTGCGCCTATGATGGATTGTTTATTTTCAAATATAATACTGTTCCCAACAATTTCACGCTTTCTGCCTCGCTTACCAGTTATCCTTCACAAGGTTATAACCACAGTTCTGCTCTTACAGAAGATGGGTCCACCTTGGTCTTTATGGATGAAGTTCCGAACGGGCTACCTGTAAAGGTGCTAGATGTTTCCGATTTATCTAATCTTACCATGAAGTCGACGTTTAGTAGCAATGTTGGTCCTACCCCGCATAATCCGTTTATGGTGGGTACTACCTGTTATATTGCATATTATCAAGATGGATTGCAAGTGTATGATGTAAGCGTACCAACGAATCCTGTTCGACTTGGTTATTTTGATACCCGTAGTACAAACTAATATAGGCGGTCCTTATCCTTCACCCGCTTATCAAGGTGCTTGGGATATATCCATTCTTCCCAAGTGGACGTGTCATTGTATCGGATATAAAATGGATTGTTTGTTTTAGATCCAACGCCCATGTTTACTTCAATTCCAGAGATCAATAATGCTACTTCCTTTTCTCTTTATCCAAATCCATCTTCAGAAAATCAACTTGTAAACATAAAATTGAATATTAAGCCAACAGAAGAGGTGAGAGTAGATATAACAAATATTCAAGGTCAAATTTTAAGCTCAGCGCTTTCCGCAAATCAAAATTTTAGTATTGATACGAAAGGATTGTCGGCAGGAATATATCTTGTTTCTGTCATCAGAAAAGAAGGTAAAAGCGTAAAGAAATTAGTGATTAACTAAAATTGCTTACCGCAGTTACATAAAAAAGCCTAGGGTTTCAATCCTTTTTCAACTTGTAGCAAATCGATCCAAGCCATCCCATCATGATCTATTAATCGTATTTCTCCTTGCGCAATTTGCGCTTTGAAGAATACCAACTCAATTTCTTTTTCAGGATATTGATAGGTGAATTTAAAAACGAATTGCACCTCTTTCAAATCAACGTTTAATTCTTCCTTGATCTCTCTTTTCAATGCAGAGAGATCATCTTCTTCAGCATCTACTTTCCCTCCTGGAAACTCCCAGTATCCTGCAAGAGACTTTCCTTCTTTTTTACGTGCCATGAGGAATTGATTTTCGGTATTGAAAACAATGGCAGCAACGACGCGTATGGTGGGTAACATAGAGATGGATGAGTTGAATCTTTATAAAAATACGAAAGGCTCCTGAAGAGGAGCCTTTCGTATGCAAGCAGTTTAAAGGTTTAAACTATTAATTTGATTTAACAATCTTAGTTTGAGTTGTTTTGTTACCTTGTTGAGCAGTTACTACATAAATGCCATTTGACAAATCCTGACCGGAATCATCATGCCTGCTAGTGCATCTTAAGTAAACATATCTACAGAGCGACCAGCCATATCCGTTACACGAACTGCAATAGTTTGGTCTTGTCAAATCCACGTAGCACTAAGTTAAATGACTCAGCTGAAGGATTTGGGAATACTGCAGAAGTAATTCCATCTGCTAAACGATTAGCATCAATTGCACCTGGTGTATTTACAACGCCAATAACACAAGGATCACCATAGCAGTATGGAGTACCATCTACAATCGCACGAACTCTAACTAAATAGAATTTGTTAGCTTGGATAGCAGGACTCACATCCGCTAAGCGACACCATTGGTTGTTTGAAGTATGAGTAAATGTTGTTCCTGGAGTCGTAGTCTCTTCAAATTCAAATTGATATTGAGGACCAGTTAAGTAAGTAAGTACAACAGCACTTTTAATACTATCGGTTGCTAACAAACCAAGGTTACCACAATCGTTTGAATTTAACTCTGGTTGGCGAATTGAACGTAAAACAACACCTGGGTTTGTGAATGTACACTGGCCATTGTTTAAACTAACAGTTAAGGTAACCGTTTGAGTGTCTAATACTGCACCAGCTTGAGAACCATACATCAAAACATTTACGTTTTGTGAAGTTGCTCCTGTTGACCAAGAATAAGTACTAAATCCAGGATCAGCAGATAGGCTCACCCATCCTGGCTGACAAACAGTAATCGGACTTAAAGCGGTAATTGCGGGTTGGTAACCTGCATCAAATACTTCAACGTGTACAGTTGCACTTGTACTTGTACTACACGAACCAAAACTATTGGTAACTGTTAAAGTATAGTCTCCAGTTTGGTTAACAGTGATGTTACGAGTAGTAGCACCTGTACTCCATAAGTAAGAACTAAAGAATTGTCCACCGCTTCCCATTAAGGTTGCAGATTGGCCAGGACAAACATTTACAGGGCTTGCAGGATTAATAGTAGCATTGGTTCCAGGAATTACTAAGAATGGAGTCCATGCACTGCGTACACGAACTTGAACACCATTTACAAATCCCCATACAGATACTCTATAGAACCCAGTCTGATTAATAAAAATTGAAGGTAGTAGCTCCACCATTCCATTGGTAGGTGAGTGGGCCATTTAAACCAGTAACCACAGCATCTAGCTTGGTACCTGCGCATACAATCGGTCCGGAAGGGACAATGGTGACACTTTGTGCCTTTACATCTGCTGTAAGGCTAGTCACTGTCAGAAACACGCCTAAAACGTACTTCCATACACCATGAGTAATTTGTGTTGTCATATTTTAATTTAATAGTTTTAAATAAGTTTTGGTCTAACGAATGGTTACGAGCAAATGTACAACGTTATTTGTATTCATTGCAAATGTAATACACTTGAATTTAAACAATTTTATCAAATATACTCATATTCACTGTTAACAAGCACTTTTACAGGGTGAAAGGAATTTATTTTTATTGTAAATCTACTATTTTACTCTGTAATTTGAGTAAGCAATTGATGGGATTCTCCTTTTTCATAACATTGCACGACAAAATACGTAGAAAATTAAGTGTTTTCTTACCTAAATCTGTGAAATTCAAATCTCCTCATATTTTAGTATTGGTTTGCGTACTGTTGTATTCGGTTCGTGCTGATTGTCAGCGTTTTAATACTTTGAATTATACAATCCAAGAAGGACTCCCTGGAAACCATTTGAATTCCATCTATCAGGATAGAATTGGTCGGTTGTGGATTGGAACAATGAGTGGCGCATGTCGTTTTGATGGAAAAACGTTTACTCGATTTGACCAAGGAGTGTTTTATTTAATAATCCCGTAAAATCAATATTGGAGGATCAAAGTGGGAATATTTGGTTAGGTACAATTCGAAAAGGGTTGGTGAAGTTTAGTGGAACTGTATTTTCAAATTTTCAATGAATGATGGGTTATTAAGTGACAATATTAATGCATTATGTCAGGATGAAAAGGGTAGTATTTGGGTAGGTACATCCGAGGGAATTAGTAAATTCGATGGTAAATCATTTTACAATATTACTCAAGCAAAAGGCTTAGTGAATAATAATGTTTTTGATTTGTTGTCCGATAGTAAGGGAAGAGTTTGGGTGGCAACGATAGGTGGTGTCAGTATGTATGAAGGTGGAAAATTTAGAAACCTCACGACTGAAAATGGCCTTCTCAGTAATATTGTTTATTGTGTAAAAGAGGATAAGTCTGGGAATATTTGGTTGGGAACGTATGATGGTGTGAGTGTTTGGGACGGAAATAAATTTAAAAACTATACAAAAGTTCATGGGTTGCCTAATGAGCGCGTTGAGAGCATCATGATTGATCACTCCGGAAATGCATGGGTTGGAACTTACGGTGGTGGAATAGCAAAGTTTGTTAAAGGACGATTTGACCCTGTACAAATGAGCGAAGGCATTAATTCAAATATTGTTAAATCACTGTGTGAAGATCGAGAAGGGAATTATTGGTTGGGAACGCTTAATGGCTTGTATAAATACAATGGTGATCGATTTGTTTCATTTACCAGCGCTGATGGTATTTCAAATAATAATGTGCTTTCTGTTTTTCCAGATTCAGTGGCGGCATTTGGTTTGGAACGTTAGCAGGTGGTGTCAATTATTTTAAAAACAATCAATTTTCTAATTTTTCTACAAAAGATGGGCTAAAAAGTAATACGATTTGGAGTATTAATGGAGATAAGGATGGTTTTATTTGGTTTGGTACTACGAATGGTCCAGCTCGATTTAATCCTGTCACTAATAGGATTGAATTAAAGTATCCTGAATTGCAATCGTTAATTATTTATACTTTTTTACAAGATAAAAACCGAAATTATTATTTTGGAACCGATAAAGGAATATATAAATATTTCGCTGACGGACGAGAAGTTCAAATTGGTGTAAATCAAGGATTGTCGAATGATAAAGTACGCGTTCTTTATGAAGATGTTCACGGCGTTGTTTGGGTAGGGACATTGAAAGGACTTTTTTCTCTAGATGGAAATCGAGCCAAAAGTTTTGATGAAGCGAATCGTTTACCAAAGTCACCAATCACTTCGATCATTAACGATGATTTTGGAAATTTAATAGTGAGCACGTATGAATTTGGTGTCATTCGTTATAATTCAGGCAAACAATCAAATCCAATAGCTATTTTAAATAAGAAGAATGGACTCAATAACGATAAAATTCTTTTTAATTTTATTGATAGTAGAAATAAATTGTGGCTCGGCACTTCAGAAGGTATTGATGTAATCAACTGGAAAAAGTTTATTGTGGAAGGAAGCTTGAGCACCAACCATTATGATAAAAGTAATGGTTTTTTGGGAGTGGAAAGTAATGCCGCTTGCGAAGATAAAAATGGAAATATTTGGTTGGCTACTGTGAATGGGGCTATTCGCTATAATCCGGAAGCAGGAGACCTTCCTGAAACCATGCCGCTAGTTTCTATTAATAATGTGCAACTTTTTTTGGAAAATACGAATTGGAAAAGAAAAGTTTAAAGTAAATCCACACAGCGGACTTCCTGAAGAATTAGTATTGCCACATAATAACCATCTCAGTTTTGTATGTAATGGAATTTATTTGACAGCACCCGATGAAGTGAAATTAAGATATTTCTTAGAGGAAGTGATGAATCGTGGTCGCCTCCAACTAAGAATGTAATATCGAGCTATTCCAATATTCCGCCGGTTCTTACATTTTAAGGTTCAAGCCAGTGCCAACAGAAAAGACTGGAGTATTCCAGTTACCTACAGTTTTACAATTCTTCCTCCGGTTTGGAAAACACCATTTTTCTATTTACTCTATGTGGTAGTGGGAGCAGGTTCTGTTTTGTTGGCGTATAGAGTAAGAACACGCTCACTTCGTAAAAGCCAAGATTTACTAAAACGAAAAGTAGAATCTAGAACAAGAGAGTTGCAAGCAAAAAATTTGGAACTCGCTAAGTTGTCTTTGGTAGCTTCCGAAACCGATAATGCGGTCATGATTTTTGATGAACATATGGAGTTAGAATGGGTGAATACAGGATATACAAAAATGACTGGTTTTGTACTCGAAGAAACAAGGAGAATAAAAGGGGGAACACTCAATGATTTGACGACAAATACAGATGTTCTTTTTCATTTGGATGATTGTATTCGATTACGTAGATCGTTCATTTACGAGTCTGAAATTACACATAAGAACGGAGAGAACCGTTGGGCTTCTTCAACACTTACACCCATCTTGAATGAGAAAGGGCAGTTAAAGAATATTGTAGTTATTGATACGGATATAACGCTTCGTAAACATATGGAGGAGCAAATTCGAGCCGCTTTAGAGGAAAAAGGACTACTGTTACGCGAAATCCATCATCGTGTAAAGAATAATTTACAAATTATTATTAGTTTGTTTAATCTTCAAACTAGTT
>JADJPB010000016.1 GCA_016713445.1 Bacteroidota bacterium
TTGAAACAACAATCTTAGGAGAAGCAACCGATCCTAATAAATTGTTCGACCTACAAAATGCCTTAGACAGTTATCAAGTTTATTCATATGCACAAGTTCAGGCGTTCTCAGATAATATAGTACTAAATGTTCCTGTTGACCAGTTGCATATTATATTAGATGCTTCATCTAATGTTTTCAAAACAACATTAGATGAAAAGTCGTAAGAAGATTTTAGAGGGAAAATGTAAATCTTATGTTCGACTTTATGTATTCCTTGCTCAAATAGTCCCATTTACAAATCCATACCTTGAAAGGCTTTATATGTTTCTGAATCATTTGCAAAATAAAATTCCAAGAGAGCCAGGGGAAGACCTTGCTCAAGGCGTATTAAATTCGATTGACCTTGACAGTTACCGGTTACAAAAGCAAGGTGAAGTAAATATAACGTTACAACAAGGTGACGAGTTGCTACCGTCTTCGGAAATGGGAAGTGGAGTTGCAGAACTGGAAATGGAACATTTATCTAACATAGTTAAAGCGTTTAACGACCGTTTTGGTACTCAATTCACGAATGAAGATAAAGTAAGAAAAATGACTTCAGATTTAATGCTAGATATTAAATCTGACAATGCAGCTATGAATAACATCAATGCATCTTTGAATAAGAAAGATATACAAAACGCACAAATAACATTTACAGATATTTTGAAAGACAAAATGATTAACCACATTGATAGTAATTTTGAGGTTTTTAAGGAGTACAATGATAATCCGGAATTTAGAACATACTTAGCAGGTCAGATGTTCAATTTAATGATAAAAGGACTTTCAAACATTTCTAAATAAACTCCGAACTAAATTAACTGGTGGTAAGGGAGATTGGATTAACGTTTGTTAATTCGGATTGGGAGTATTAATTATCCGCAATTCAATTTTCAAGCCTATTTATTCTTGACAATCACAGCAATTAAGTTGTGAGAATGATCCCTTATTCGAATGAAAATGTCTCGGCTTGCAGAAAAGAAATTATTAAACATTTCAGGTATAAATCAACAGAGTAAATTTGAAAATGCTGTTCAAAATCTTTTAATTTATCAAGGATTAAATTTAAATGGTGGTTTTGTGCTCTCTAATTCTGAAGATATATGGAAGATTGCCTATCGCTCTTGGTACTACGGTGCAACAATTATTGGTCTAGAATCGAATATTGATGAGGATGTACCTTTCTACGATTTCTGTATTGAGGATTATGTAACGACTGAAGCAAACTTTGAATACGATAATAATACTTTCTGGATTTTAGCACCATTGATGCCTGTTGTAACAAAATATCCAAACATTCAATTGAAATTCTATTTTGACATTCCTGTAACTCACATTACAGAATCAGAACAAACTTCTGGATCACTTTAGTAAAAGTCCATATTACATTCAAATTAGTTTCACTTCTGAAAAGTGAAACCTTTTTTATTTAAGATTTGATTATATACAAGTTACGTCATTTTTAGTTGAGTTGAAATACAAGTTTGTTTCAATTGCAGTAACAAAACCATAGAGTGAAACGTAACTCAACTATGGCAATAAAAATTAAAAAAACAGAATGTTCACGATGGAATGGGAGCAATTCCTCCTTTTGGTTGATCGTATGAAAAAGGCAGACGATTACCACTTTCTCCTATTGATAGCAGTTGGTTGTTATTCGGAATGCGGATAAGTGATATGCTTCAGTTAAAGTGGGAAGATATTCTACACAGAGATTACTTTGAAGTTTATAGAACGTAAAACCGGAAAACATAGAAAGATAACTATCAACACAGCTTTAAGAGAGTTAATCTAATTCTGCTTTCAAAGATTCAGTTAAAAAGCCTGTTGAAACCGCTCATTCTATTTTTTATTAATCGCTCCGGAAATATCCTATCAAAGCAATTTATCAACAGACGGTTACATGTTATTTTCTGAAATACAGAGTAAAGGTTCAGAATGGGTCTTCACATACCCTCAGAAAAACATTTGGAAAACGAGTTTATCAGATGAATAATTGCAGTGAGTCAGCTTTAGTGCTTCTGAGTTCCATTTTCAACCACAACTCTATAAGTGTAACCCGTAGGTATATCGGATTAAGCCAAGAGCAAATTAGCGATGTATATATTAACTTATAAAAGTGGACAATTCTTGAATCATTAAAACATACGTTGGTTGAAAATTGGCTGAATTTTTAGAGCAAAAAATAGGTGATGTATACAATGGTTGTGAATATTGAATAGAAAACAATAACATCCACTTTTATTCTAAGCAAGTGTTAAATGGAGCAAATTACAATATGAATGAATGGCTATTAAATTATGTTTTGGCTATGGAAATGAAGCCGTTTTCGTCATTTCAGAATGCCGAAGTCTTCTTTCACATTAGAAAATTAGGATTGTTGCATGATACTGAGTTAAACTTTATTTGTGTCGCTAAGAATGAACTTGAGAGTGTAATACATGGTAATCAAGAACTGATAAATGCACATGTGGAATTTTACAATATCGAGAATGCTTATTGGCGAGGTAGTGAAACTTTGAACGGAAGTACATTTGAAATCTATGCAATAACCTTTGAGAGGGAATTGCAATGGTTCTTTTTTATAATGATAAAGTGATAAATGAAAAGCAATGCATCAAATTCAACAAAACGCACTAAATTATTAAAATGCTTGGATGCACTTAAAATTCAGGGTAGAAAACCAGTTTACGTCTTCTATAAATTTAAAATTTATAAACTGAAAACGGAAGACGATACAAGTGATGATATATTTAGTGAACTTGCCTATGTAGCAATCAGTGAAAATCAAAAAGAGAAATGCCTTATTCGATGTATGGTTTTCGATCTAGACACTATACTTGAAATTAAGGTGTTTCGATCTGTTTATATTGATAGGCAAATTTGTTGTTTTCTCATTCAGGATTTTGTTGAGAATTTCCTTAGAAAAAAATACACGATATAATAATACCACCCCAAGTAGCTACATTAAAAAAATACTACTACTCGTTTATAAGATCAAATTTTATTTAAATCAGTCACATTCCCATCTATACTGAATACTATAAAGGCTTCCTTCTTGACTAACTTTACTAACTACTATCGAAAGCACAATTATCATTTTCTCCACCATAGCAGTTAAATGATCGACCATCGTCAAGTATATTTTCATTACAATAGTTTCTCTTAAAAAAATCTTTTATTTCATCTATCGAAATAGAAGCATATTGAAAGTAGCTGCGATTTCTTTGTACTATAGAAGAAACCTCCTTAGGTGTTAATAAATAAATTGTGCTATTGATAATTTTGTCATTTGAAGAACGTACTGTTTTAGTTTGTGCGGGAATCACGCATTCTGTATATGAATTGTAACCGTTTTCAACATTAACTTCACTTAACATTCCATTTTCATACTTAAAGCGATTTGTTCCATATTCGGGTGAGTCTTTGGTCACAATTTTTCCTCCTTCAATTATACCTTTTGTTATTTCTTTGGGGTCGTTTTATCACTATGATATGTGTTATTTTCACCAGGAAACGATTTTAAAACTATATTATTTCCATCTATTGTTACTAAAAAATACCAATAACCCTCTTCGTCACAAAATTTCTTTGTTCCTGTAAAGAAACCACTTATTGATTGTTTCGAATCTAATGAATCTTTATCAGCGGAGACACTTTCAACTTTATTTAAAACATCTTTTTTTTCTGAGGTACATGCAATAACCAATGCAATGGTTACAATGATTAGTATTGAGAATTTTGAATACATGGTTTTGTTTATTATAGATTAATGCTAATATTTAAATTTGATAAAGGAAGAAGTCCATATTACTTTGAAGTTATGTAGTTTCGCAAACGATTGGGTAATTTATATATAGTATTATAAAATATTTTCAAGTCAAAGTTTTCATTTGAGCACATGCAGTGGACAGACATCAAACAATTAAAGTAATCAATTAGGTTGCGTTAATAACATTAATTTAAATTGGTTTAATAGACTATGAACTTTGTACTTGTTGTAAGATATCACTTCTTTGAATTCCTTTCAAATCAATAAATCACTCTTATTTGTAAGTTTATTAAAATAATAATTCAATCACACTCATTCATCTTCATTCAATATCAAATTTAAGTCAAAAACAAGTTGTATAATAAATATGACTCAAGTATAACCTAATCAATCACTCCCATTGCTGCTCAGTACATTTCCCTTGTTATCAAATTCAATAAAAAACTTAAATTATATTTACCTCCGTTTTGCTCAAAAGAAACATCTTTATACTCAAATTGCTTTCGAAATGCTTCTTCAGCATAAAATTCTAATTGCCCTCTTCGCCCATAGCATACAATTGAATTTTTATCTGTAAGGATGCTCTTGTTGATATACCTGGGCTCATCCGATAGTATGGTCTTGAATGTTGATAAATTCCCGTTGTAGTCTATATTTAAAAATGCTAAATTAAACAATTCAAATTTTGACATAGCCTTACTCTTAATATAATAAGGTAAGTTTTTTGATCGGTCAATTGCGCTGAAATTGATAATTAAATTGTATCCATCTAGTTCCTGAATTGAACCAAGATTTCCATGAGTAAAGAGCAAATCATAATCTTTATTGGAGTCCTTTCTCCAATTTACAGTTCCATTTGATTTGCTTAATTGAAATATGCTAAAATTTCTAAAGTAGCCTCATTAACATTTGTTATGTTACCATCGCCAGCAATAACTACTATGTTTTCAAATTTGTCTTCTATTATTTTTAATGGGGAATATGAGATTTTTAAATTTGTTGTAGAAAAATACGTTATTTTTTGCGCCATTTTTCACTTCCGTCTTTGTTTATATTCATAACCAAATTGCTGATTCACTAATGATGAGACAAGCCAAAAGGATATTGCCGTCTTTTGCAATAAAATGGAGGTTGGATATTCATACGTGTTATTTCCTTCTAGTATATTGTCAAATGTTTTAAGCCAGATTACTTTATCATTAATTTTTTTATTTTCATTATCAATTTTCGCCAAAAAAATATCATAATCCTTTTTGTATCGTGAATGATTAATTGTAGAACCGGCAATGTAAAATGCGCTGTCTTTATTTTTATTTGAAATAGCATTTGTGCAATAGTTGAACTTTAGAAAATCAGAATATGAAAGCATAACCCCTTGAATATTCTGTTTAGTGTAAGTATTATAATTTTTTCTATCTAATGGAATAAATGAGGAGCCCTCTCGCAAAGCAAAGTCATTAGATGAATTTACATATAATGGGATTAAATTCTCGTTGTAAAATGCCCAATTATCAAATTTCTTTAATTGAAATTCTTCTTCTTTTTTTTGCTTTAAATCAAAGTGTGCAGTCAATTGCTCATCAGCTTCATTCATTTCTAGTTCCAAAAATTTCTTTTGATTCATAAGCCAAAGTTGTAAACTATCTTTGCTTGAATAATTTTCCATTATAAATTCAAAATACCTTAACGATTCTTCTTCTTTGTTGCAAAGGTTAATGCATTCTTTTAATATTTCACTTGCTTTTTGAAGGTAAGCAAGTCTGTTTCCAGGTATATTATCATAAGAAATTTTATATTTAGTTGTATATGTTCGATGATAACATTCATACCACAATAAATATGCTGGTAAAGCCTGTTTGTCAAGAAGAAAAAACAAAAAATTGTTTTTCTTAAAGTCATCAGAATCATAATTGCAATCCGTACATTGTTGTTTTTTATCCTTTAATTTAGTATAATAGAGAGTAGTTTTTTCTAATAAAGGGACGCCAATAATTTATGGCTTCTTTCCAACCAAGGTACCATTTATTATAGTTCCATATTATATCATCGTTCATTCTGTCAAACTTACTTAGTTTGAAGCCGAATTCCCTATTTGCTTTGCTGGTTTGTAATGCATCCCCAAAGAAATATTCAAAATTGAAATATTCAAATGAGCAACTGTCCAAATAGAATTCAACTTTGTATTCGCCCCTTTTCAAATTAGCAATGGCATCAGTATAGTTATTGTTAATTTGGCTTAATATAATTTGTACTTGCTTCAAATCTGCTTCTTTAAATAAGCAGTAGTTAAATTTGTTTTTTTGAAAAAAAAGAAAGTCTTCTTGTGCTTTCTTGTAGTATATTATTCGAGGTAAATTGCTGCGTTTTTTCTTCTGGAAATTTTAAACAATAAGGTTTCAAAACTGTGAATGCAGAGTCAACTAAGCCAGCCTTAATTAGATCTTCAATAGTAGTAATATCTCTTTTTTTTTGAGAAAAAGATTTTGTTATAAGAAACAAACTGGCAAGCATAAGCCAAAAGAATTTACGAGTAGTTTTAATCATATTAATGAGATGCTAAGGATACATGATACTATTTAAATAATGAATTAATGAGCATGAAATGATTAATCCGAATTCTTGCTGTCTATTTGAAATACTAAGTTTGGTATAAGGTGTTTCGATCAGTTTAAAGTGATAAGCAAATTTGTTATTTTTTAGTTCGGATTTTGTTGAGAATGTGCTGTCGAAGTAACTACACTTTAAATTGTTTTCTAATCATATAAAAAATACTTTTGTCAACTAATTTCAATTAAAGAGTAAAGAAGGTATGCTCCATTATTCGATGATAGTAATAAATCCTTCCTTAATCAATTTCTTTATCATTGTGATTTTACCTATTTCATCCAAATTATTTTGAATATCATTTACTATGAATTCTTCATTTTCAATAATAAAATTTAATGCAGGTAAAACTCCAATTGGAAAAATCAATTTCTTATCAAAAAAGTCAGGTGATAATTCGTTGCATTATGTTCAATATTAAATAGAACATTATCCCTTTTTTTCAACTTTGAGTTTAAACTTATTCTATCAATGTTGTAAAAGTCTTGTAAACGATCAACATTATTTACGATTTGTTTTGCTTTAACTTTTTCAAATAATGAATCTAATAACTCTCGAAAATCGGTTTTAACAAGCAATTTTTTCAAATGAATTTTCAAATACATCTTTTAATATTACATGCGACTCAGATTCTAAAAACAAATGATTCATTGGTGATTTCCTAAATTCCACATCATTTTTCATTTTGCTAATAAGTTCTTTGTAAATATCTATCCAAGTATGTGGAAATACTCCTAAAGTAATATGAGTAGAAATACAATCACTTGTTACTGCATCGTGAATTATTCCCCTTGGGATGTATAGTAAATCACCAGCCTCTAGTAAATGTTCCTCAATTGGTTCTGTTCTTTCCCATGTGCGCCTATCAAACATTTGATCTGACATGGGTAATTTAAATTTAGAGTCGTACAGTCGCCATTTTTTTAGAACCTGCAATTTGCAAAATAAAGACACTGTGAGGATCATAATGTGGTGTAAATCCCCTGAGAATTCTGAGGAGTTATATAAACGTTTGTATATACTCTAAAGTTGAAATACTTCTCTAAGGAATTGGCAAATTTACTTAATGAAGGAACACTATTGTGGACAAGTTGAAATAAAACGGTAGCACGTTCATTTAGAAAATGAAATAATTTGTCATTATTAATTAAACCTTCAGATATGTACCTGCCTAAAGTAATGTTTTTAGAGTAATCTTCAAGAGGTAATTCTGATCCATCTTTAACTAAACGTATAGTAGGGTAACGAATATCATTCCTTTTAAGGAAATAATTCATATCCTGAACAGTTAAAATATTTTGATAGTAGTAACTATCTTTTCTTTTTATGAATAAAGGATTTTTTTCCCAATAATTTTCATAAAATATCTTATCAGAAATAGGACTAATTAAGTTTAGAAAGGTTTTTGATGAAGAGTCTAAATCCATAAAAACAAATTAAATAAAATTATTAATTATCTTAATAACATATTACTCTTCACTTTCGCTTTCAGAAGTTTCTTGACTATTTTCTGATTCCCCTTTACCTTCATTTTTTACTCTGTTAATTGATTGACTGTTGAGGATAGGTTGGGCTTTCGCAACAATATCTCTTTCGATTTCAATTTCATTGTCAGAAAGAGTCAATAAAGCATGATTTTCCATTTGTCAGATATTTATTAATCAAATTTAAAGGAATTATCTAATATAATGCAATAGTATCAGGATATTATTTAGTTAATGGGGCTTTTGAATATTAGATGAATGTAAAATATTTATAATTGATTGATATTTAGTGTTTTAATATGAGTTGTTGCCTCATTTCCATTCAACTTTTCATTTACATGCGTATTAAATATTTGATTATTAGTCATATAAGCAAACAATTTATTTTTAAATGTGGTTGGAAAGGGAACTTCTTGTAGTTAATTCCAATTCCAACCTCCATTCTCCCAATATTTTACCTTCTAACCATTTTTCTAGCCCAAAATGCTTAGCCAATTCTAATGTAGGGTCAATAATTCCCTCACCTCCAATTGTTATGTCCAGATAATATTCTTTCACCATTATTTTTAGACTTTTTTTACTTTGCAACATTGATCTTGCTGACTCTATTCTTTTTTTTTTTGAATTTCGATTTCATTAAAACTATTCCATTCAATCAAATTTTCTTCTCTTTTAGCATTAGTCGAATTCTTGAATTTCAACCAAGTGCCGACTTTTGATCTCACTATGCTTGTAAGATAATCCGGATTCTCAAATTTACTAATAAGTATTTCTGTTTGTTTAGTGGATTTGGTTCTCATCCTTAATTCTAATCGTGATACCTCATTATCTTTGACATCGAGATTATTTATTTGCCAAAAAGTATTGATGTAAGGCTTGTCAGCGTAATGTGATTTTGGATAGATTGAAATTTGGTTTTCACTAGATCCACTTCCGAATTTGATATAATTAAAATTTTTATTTGAAGTATCATAACCAACGTTTGTCTTAACTTTTCTAACTGGAAAATATACATTCGAGGTCAACAAACGATTTGCTCGCTGTAAAATTCCACTAGAATCAATGGCGATATCTATCCGATAAAAATTATAGATACAAATTTTTAAACTTTTGATTATTTCATTCAATGCAACAGTGTAATTTTGCTCGTAAAACCTTTGGTTGTTTATTCTTAACTGGCAGGTTACTTCACTTCCGAATCTATATTTTTCCTTATTTCTATAGAACAAGTACCCATATTCAACATTTTTATAGAGTACAATGTAGCTATAAATAAATGATGGATGCTCCTGCCTTCTATCAAGAATAAGGGTTAAATCTTCTGAGATTTTAACCTTGTTTTCTCCATTATGCAATTGTGGAATTGTACCTGTAAATACAATTTCTAACCAATCAATTGAAATCGCATACTTCTGTTTTTTTGTTGGCGACATCGTTTTCCGACCCTTGTTAGACTTAGGGGTTGCCGTAGCATCTTTTTTCTTCATACTTTCAAATTTTGTTGGTTTTTTAATTGAGATTATTTTTAATTCATTGTATGAGCCTTTTTCTTTTATGGAACAAAAGCATAGCTCTTTTTATGTTTGTATTGAATAGTAAAATTTGGATTGCTATAAATACTGGGATTTCGAATTCAACTTTTGAAACTCCCATAAGCGAATTAACTCATTGAATATCAAAAGATCATCCCTAAACTGGTTTGATATTTCTTCAAATTCGGGAGCGGAGAAGCAGAGAGGAAAGTGTGCTTTGCACAACTTTCCTCACGCTTCTCCGCCAAGCAGTGTGAAATGAGCTTTTGCGAGTTTCTCTACTGCTTGGCGGAATATAAATACAAAAAGGTCAGCAAATTGCTGGCCTTTTTTAATTAAATGATTTGAATCTTTTCTTTTTCAATTGAAGACAAATAAATTTTATCAATGAAACAACCTCAGTTTACAGTATATGTACTGTACAGTTTAAAGGATCTCCAGTTTTATATTGGATTTACAACCGATTTCAACCGAAGAATGTGTGAGCATAAAGAGGGGCGCTCTAAAAGTACTGCATCAAGAAGACCATTTAAAGTGGTATTGGTTGAGTATTATTATTCAAAAAAAGGACGCAATGAGAAGAGAACTTTATTTCAAAACGACTGCTGGCAGGAGAATATTAAGATTAATGCTCAGTGATAGTTTAAGATCGATACAGCAAATCGTGTAAATTATTTTCATCACCTCAAATTAAATCACCGCCCCGAAGTGTGTTTAAGAAGCAGTACGAAGTACGCTTTATAAATTAATGCTTCAGCCCCGAAGCGTGTTAGGAATCGGTACGAAGTACGCTTTATAAATTAATGCTTCAGCCCCGAAGCGTGTTAGGAATCGGTACGAAGTACGCTTTATAAATTAATGTTTCAGCCCCGAAGCGTGTTAGGAATCGGTACGAAGTACGCTTTATAAATTAATGCTTCAGCCCCGAAGCGTGTTAGAAAGAGGAGCGAAGTACATTTCATAAATTTGTGTCTCGGTCCCAAAGCTTCGCGACGACAATTCTACATTGCAAAAAGTCGCGACACCATCGCGAAGACTCTTGACACCTCTAAATTACTTCGCTTCGCTGCGACTTCAGGGCGAAGCAATTTACCATCGCGAAGCCTCGCGACAGCCAATTTACCAATTTAACAACTTGCCAATTTGCAATTGAGCAATCCGATTTATCGGATTGCTCAATTGCAAAATTCCGTATTTTCGCATCATGCAACGTCCAATTCGTGTTCTAATTGCTAAGGTGGGTCTCGATGGCCACGACCGTGGTGCTAAGGTGATTGCCTCTTTCCTCCGCGATGCGGGTATGGAGGTGATCTACACCGGCTTACGTCAAACACCCGAAATGGTGGTGAGTGCCGCAATTCAGGAAGATGTGGATGCCATCGGTGTTAGTATTTTGAGTGGTGCCCACATGACCGTCTTCCCACGCATTCTTGCTTTGTTGAAGGAGCAAAAAATAAATGATGTTCTTCTTACCGGTGGTGGAATTATTCCCGAAGAGGATATGAAGAAGCTGGAAGAAATGGGCTGCGGAAAACTTTTTGCTCCCGGAACAGAAACAACAACAATCATTAATTACATGACCGAAGAAGTAAAAAGATTGAAGAAAATTTAATTCGCTTTTTTCTTTTTTCCTTTAGATGGGTCATCAATAAAAAATAAAATTATGTCATACACGAATATTCTTTACTCGGTTGAAAATTCAATTTGTACGATCACGATTAATCGTCCCGATAAGTTAAATGCATTGAACAAGGATACGATCGCTGAAGTAGGTGTAGCTTTTGCTGCCGCGCAAAAAGATGATCAAGTTCGTGGAATTATTCTTACCGGTGCCGGAACAAAAGCATTTATTGCAGGTGCTGATATCAGTGAATTTTCCTCTTTTAATTTGGAACAAGGCATGGCATTGAGTAAACACGGACACGATGTTTTTGATAGTGTGGAGAATTGTTCGAAGCCCGTCATTGCTGCTGTAAACGGATTTGCACTCGGTGGTGGATGTGAACTTGCAATGGCTTGTCATATGCGCGTGGCTACAGAAAATGCGAAGTTTGGTCAGCCAGAAGTGAAACTTGGATTGATCCCGGGCTATGGTGGAACACAACGCTTGCCGCAACTCATCGGCAAAGCAAAAGCCATGGAGCTATTGATGACGGCTGATATTTTAGATGCGCAGGAAGCTCACCGACTCGGACTCGCCAATTACGTAGTTCCTGCTGATCAACTCATGGAAAAATGCAAAGAAATTTTAAATAAGATTATGGCACAGGCGCCCGTAGCTGTTGCTGAAATTGTCCGCACCGTGAATGCGCATTATTCAAAAACAGAGAATGGTTATGAAGTAGAGATTGCTCGCTTTGGTGCTTGTTTTACGACCGAAGATTTTAAAGAAGGTACCGACGCATTTATGAATAAACGTAAAGCAGCATTCACAGGAAAGTAATTATTTTTACTGATGGACTTGGTTTTAAGTATACGCCTCACCGTTAGTGGAAAAGTGCAAGGAGTTTATTTTCGTCAGTCTGCTTGCGACGTAGCAAACAAGTTAGGACTTTCTGGTTTTGTACAAAATCTTCCCAATGGCGATGTGCTCATCGAAGTTCATGGTGAAGGGGCGAAAGTGGAGGAGTTATTCCAATGGTCATTAAAAGGTCCGATGTTAGCGCATGTAAAATCTGTACATCGAGAAGAAATTCCATCTATACCACTTACAGGAATTTTTGTTTTACGAAAGACCTAGCCCAGATGTGTAATCGTTTTTACGATTTCTACTCTGGGGTTAATCGTATTTTTAATTTCTTCGGCCTAGCCCAGATGTGTAATCGTTTTTACGATTTCTACATCTGGGTGTAATCGTTTTTACGATTTCTACTCTGGGGTTAATCGTATTTTTAATTTCTTCGGCCTAGCCCAGATGTGTAATCGTTTTTACGATTTCTACTCCGGGGTTAATCGTATTTTTAATTTCTTCGGCCTAGCCCAGATGTGTAATCGTTTTTACGATTTCTACATCTGGGTTAATGCAGGTACTTTACGAGTGTCCGTTTTGCCAACGGAAGCAAAGTATCTTCAAAAGGCAACGTCAACTCCGACTCAATCACATACGTCGCAGGATTTGGTAAATTTTTATTATATCGCAACAAATCACCTTTGATGTTCTCATAAGTATTGCACAAAGTCTTTTCGTAAGAATTCACATATTGTACACCAATCGCACGATATCGCTCGTTAGGCTGATCGAAAATGGTGATTTGATATTCGAAAACTACAGTTTTGCTATGGTCTCCGTTTTTCAAAAGCAAATAACCGGCATCGGTATGTAGAGGAACGATGCCAATAGGATAAATGTTGAGTTTTGATTCTATAAAATCGTAAATCTTTTTTCCTTCTGCTAAGCGTTGTTCAAATTGTGGAATGCTAAAATTGATGATGGACTCTAGTTCTGTCATCAAGAGATCATCGGTACAAAGTTTTTCATACACCAGCTTGAAGTTTTGTAAATCAGCTGAATTTAATTTTTCAGGAAAGCTATTGTATAAACTGTTTTTTTGATCTCTTAATGCGACCAAGTTTCTGTAATGTTTTACTAATTCGCTGAGTGCAGGATATAACTTGGTTTCCTCAAAACATTCGTTCACATGTTGCAAGTATGCAAGTAAAATGTATTTCTTGTATTCGAAATCGATGTGATTCGTGGTAATCCAATTGTCGCTTAATCGTGGTTCCATAATAGAAGTAGGATAGGTACGAGTTTGATTAGTTCCAGTTTTATTATTCAGTTCGCTACAATATTCTCGCCGTTTTATATCGAAGATGAAATTCATCTGCCAAGGGTAATCAACTATTGTCAAGCTCCTTAACTTTTCACTTTTGGTTAACTGGATACTTTGTTGAGAACGTAGAACTACCTTTAATAGCGTATTTATGACTTCTGAGTTTCAACAGAATTGTGTTGAATATTACATTAAAATCCTCTCTGATGCCTTCCTTCTCTGCCTAATTTAGGGCATTCAATGTTAAAGATGAAGAAAATACTCCCCTTGCTCCTCTTGGTGGCCTTTGCGGTCGTTTCCTGTGTACCTGCTCGATTGCACAATGAGTTAAAAGCAAAAAAATCGGCTTGCGATAAAGAAAATGAGGAATTAAAAGCCTCCAATTTACAGCTGAACACCCGTCAAGGTGAATTAATGGCAATGATTGAAGACCTGAAAAATCGCATCAATATCTTACAAGCAGATACTGGAGCTAAAGGAAGTGAATTGCGTACCTTGCAAGGGAATTACGAGCGTATCAATACCGCTTATCAAACTTTAATGAAGGATGGACCCGCCTCCGTAGCAAATTCTGAAGCTACCAAACAGCTGATTCGCGATTTGCAAAAGACGCAGGAGAATTTGCAGAAGAAAGAGGATGAATTGAGTATCAAAGCAAAAATGTTGAAGTCGAAGGAAGATTCTTTGTCGATGTTGTCGGATGATCTCACTATTAAGAACCGTCGCTTAGCTGAGCTAGAACAAATTTTAGCAAGCAAGGATTCAGCGGTAAAAGCGTTACGAAATTCTGTTTCAAATGCGCTCTTAGGTTATAAAGACAAAGGACTCACCGTAGAAATGAAAAATGGAAAAGTGTATGTGATGATGGAAGAACGATTGCTATTTGCATCGGGAAGTACGGTGGTAGACCCCAAAGGCGTGGAGGCGTTGAGCGATCTTGGAAAAGTATTGGAGAAAAATCCAGATATTAATATACAGATTGAAGGACATACTGATAATGTTCCGATGAAAGGCAGCGGTGAGATAAAAGATAATTGGGATCTGAGTGTGATGCGCGCAACATCAGTCGTGAAGATTGTATTGGCAAATAGTAAAGTGAATCCCCTTCGACTCACTGCCGGTGGTCGCAGTGAATTTATGCCCATTGATAAAACAAATACAACGGAGGGTCGACGAAAAAATCGTCGCATTGAAGTGATCCTTACTCCAAAATTGGACGAAATTCTAAAGCTACTTGAAACACATTAAAAGACTCATTGTGCTTTTTTGCTGTTGCTCTTTTTCTGCACCGGCAGGTAATGACGATCCTGGTTTTGTACAGGGCTATTCAGACTTTAGAAATTTTCTTTTTGTATTTGAAAACGGTATTCCCCGGCAGCTTGAACAACAAGCTGTGCGCTCCTATAAAGCCAACGGATCGATAGTCGGATATGCCAATAGTGCAAACGATTTGATCGCTTATTATAAAGGTCAAAAGTTTAAGCTAGGCGATATGACGGCAACTACCTATAATGTGACACAAAGTTTTATGTTTTATCAACGCGATAAGTTGTTGAATGTTTTTCAAAACGGAGAGGTTACTCAGCTCACATTTTTTTGATGGATATGAAAGTGAGTGATAGCTTAATCGCTTTTAGAGATGGGGTGGTGGATATTTTAAGAGTATATAAAGATGGAAAAGTGCACGATTTGGAAATGTCGCTAGTAGGTCAGCTGAAAGAATATCAAGTGGGAGAAAATACCGTTGGATACGTCAACAATACCGGTTTTTTTAAAACGTATTATGAAAATCAGGTGTATGATTTGGATAATGTAGCTCCCGAGTCGTTTGATCCAGGAGGAAATTTGGTGGCTTTTGTAGATGGTCTGTACAATTATCTTAAAGTTTTTTATAACAAGAAGATTTTAGTGTTGGAGCAGCTTCTTCCGCAATCGTATAAGGCAGGAGTAGATGTGGTAGCCTACATTGCTGCTGATAATTCATTCAAGGTTTTTACGAACGGTAAATTATTAAAAATTGAATCTTATATTCCTGATTTTTATAATGTGCGCGATCGTTCTGTCGTTTTCTTTTTTAACAATCAGTTCCAATTAATGCTAGATGGGAAGCGCCATATTTTGGACGAATTCCTCCCTCAGGATTATCAAATGAGCGAAAATAATGTTGCCTGGATGGATGTCAATAATCGTTTACACATCTTTACAGAGGGGAAATCGTGGGAAGTGACGATGGAAGTGATCGCAGGCTATCAGTTAAATGGAAACGTATTGAAGTATGATTTGCCCGATGGTACATCCCGCATCTGGCACAAAGGAAAAATATTTGGTAATAATTAGAACTATGATAAAATTGCGTACACTCCTCACCGTTATATTCTGCTCTTTCGCATTATGCGGTAATTCTCAATCTGCTTTTTTACCCTTAAGCAATGAAGTGGAGCAAGGGTTTGTGAAGGACTTAAATCGTGTTGGCAATGGAGTTCACACTTCTTTTAAACCGTATTTAAGAAGTGATGTTGTTCGCGCTTCGATGTATTCATCGGAAGAAGGAGAATTGGATGAAATGGATTTTGGTAAAGTTTACGATTCCTTAATTGGAATGGATGTGCGAAAAGATCGAAAGTTTAATCAACGATGGATCGGTAGAAAAATATTTACCGAACATTTACTCCAGGTGGAGGAAGAAGATTTTCGATTGTATTTGGATCCTGTCTTCGAATTTTTGGGTGGGCAAGATCAAGAGAATGATCGTAATTTTCATACGAATACAAGAGGTGTTTGGGCAAGTGGATCCATTGGAAAACGATTTGGATTTAATGCTACCTTTTATGAAAATCAAAGTTTTTTTCCACTGTATCTTGATTCCGCTGCTCGAAAAAGTAGGGTAGTTCCAGGACAAGGTCGCGTGAAAAAATTTGAAACCAGCGCCTTCGATTATGCTTTTTCTACCGGAACAATTAACTTTCAATTGAACAAGCATTTTACTTTTGAATTCGGACAAGATCGCCATTTTATCGGCGATGGATATCGTTCCTTATTACTTTCCGACAATGCATTTCACTATCCCTATTTTAAAATCATCACCGATTTCTGGAAAATTAGATATGTAAATTTGTTCATGCAGTTGCGTAACCTCGAACGCATCGATCAAAATGATGAATATCCATTTCAAAGCAAATATGCTTCGATGCATTACTTAGATGTGGACATTGGTAAACACTTAACGGTGGGATTGTTTGAGTCCGTAATATGGCATGCAGACTCAACGGCACCGCGTGGCTTTGATATTGGTTATATGAATCCATTTATTTTTTTACGTCCTGTTGAATTTAGTATTGGATCACCTGATAATGTTTTGATGGGCTTAAATTTGAAAGTAAAATTGAATAGTAAGAATTTGTTATATGGACAGGTGATGCTCGATGAATTCCTTTTTGATAATGTTGTGAGTAATAAGGGTTGGTGGGCGAATAAACAAGGTATACAAGCCGGATTTAAAAGCGTAGATGTGTTTGGTGTCAAAACTTTATTTTTACAAGGGGAATTAAATTATGTTCGTCCTTATACCTATCAACATCGTGATGAATTGGGAAGTTATAGCCACCATAGAGGAGCATTAGCTCATCCATTAGGTGCCAATTTTTGGGAGATGGTCGGAATAGATAAGTACACATATAAGCGCTGGAATTTTGATGCACGTTTGAGTTATGCGGAAGTAGGATATGATTCCTCGGGTTCAAATTGGGGTCAAAACATTTTTTTATCTTATAATACTAGAGTACAGGAATTTGGAAACGAAGTTGGACAAGGCTTAAAAACAAAACTGATGTGGGCTAACCTGAATATTAGCTTTTTGTTAAATCCAAATAACCGAATGAATGTATTTGTGAATGTGGCATCTCGCAGTGCTGTTCAACCGAATAAGACTGAGAATACGATTTTAATTCAAGGTGGATTTAGGACGAATCTGTTTAATCGGTACTATGACTTTTAGTGAGTAGTCAAATATCCCCGAATTAGAGGACTCTTTTCGCTTGACTCGTATGGTGAACAAGCATTAGCTTTGCACCTAACAAAAACATCCCTAATTATAGTTACTAACGTACTAATATTTGTTATTCCCTTACTAAAATTCACCATTCACCATAAATCTTGTAGCAGAATTGCAATAAGATTTAATTTGGACAAAATCTTTCTATGTTAAACTTAACATTCGCATGTATCTCTGCCTTCATCATCACCTTTTTGGCGATACCATCTATTATTCGTGTTTCGGTAATAAAAAACTTGTTTGATGAACCTACAGAAAGAAAGTCGCATGCTTCCAGTATCCCTACGTTAGGAGGCTTAGCCATCTTTGCGGGTGTAGTCTTTTCTTATACACTCTGGTCGGCAGGTCTCAATATGATGTCGACACAGTATATTATTGCAGCCATAGTTGTAATGTTCTTTATTGGGATTAAGGACGATATTGTCGAATTAACAGCTCACAAGAAATTATATGGTCAATTATTTGCTACGCTGATAATTGTCTTTTTTGCAGATATCCGCATCACAAGTTTATACGGGGTATTGGGGATTTACCAAATTCCTTATTGGTTCAGCGTTTTAGTTACCATTGTGACGATGATTACCATTATTAACGCCTATAATTTGATCGATGGGATTGATGGTTTAGCAGGTGGAATTGGTGCTATTGCCGCTTTCACTTTCGGCTTATGGTTTTATAATTATAACCAAATCGCCCTCTGTATTCTTGCTTTTTCATTGTTTAGTTCCCTCTTGGCTTTTTTGGTGTATAATTTCTCTCCGGCTAATATTTTTATGGGCGATACCGGATCTTTAGTGGTAGGATTAATTCTATCAATTCTATGTGTCAATTTCGTGGAGATGAGCTTCGATTCACTTCCATACGCTTTCCCTTTCCGATCCAGCCCAGCGATGGCTATTGCTATCTTGATCATACCTTTAGCAGATACTTTACGTATTTTCTGCATTCGGTTGATGAATGGTCGTTCGCCGTTTGCTGCCGATAGAAATCATATCCACCATCAATTGTTGGATTTAGGACTGTCTCACCGTGAAGCGGCGCTTACTTTATACTTAGTAAACATCTCTTTTATACTTATTGCATTGGTTTTAAGAAACATAAGCAGCTTAATGCTCTTGTCAATTCTTTCTTTACTTGGCGGTTTATTTTGTGTAACCCCCTATCTTTTGAAGATGGCAAAGTCGAAGTCAAGTGTTACTGTAGTCGATTAAACCCATCTCTTCACCCAACTTTCACGACAATTCACCCATTATTTTTAAATTTGTCATCCGACGAGAAAATTCTGCTGTTTCATTAGCTCAATGAAAAAGTAAGAAGTTTTACAAATCGGCTCCGCTTCAGAGTAGAAATTGACAAAAACCAGCATTTTTACTGGTAAAATTCAAGTTATCAAGACTATTGTCAGGATAACTATTGTGAGGATTGGAGAATATTAATTATCATTACCAATAGATTTACCATATCTTAAATGGAATATTTCCGTTTAAATAAAAAAACAGTCCTGTAGATGAAGTTAACACTGAAATTAACCCTTCTTGCTATGATAAATACCTTGATGTTCTCAGGCGTATTTGCTCAGGCACCCAGAGAAATTACAAATGTTTCTTCCGCTATTGAAGAAGAATACGATCCCATTTCTTCTTTGTTAGATAGCTTAGTAACAATCACTAATGTAGTAAGATACAATCAACTAGATGCTAATTGTTTTGACCCTGATGCTGTTGTGCCAGGGGCAATTCCTACTTTTTCGAATGAGGTTTACGAGCAACGTATGGCTTCTATCCATTCTCCAATTCCACTTTCGTATAATGCACACGTTAAAGGATTTATTGATATGTACGCCGTGAAGAAACGTGGGTTGACGCAACGTGTAATGGGCCTTTCTAATTTGTATTTTCCCATTTTTGAAGAAGCCCTCGACCGTGAAGGATTACCCTTGGAATTTAAATATTTATCCATCGTTGAATCCGCCTTAAATCCAATTGCGGTTTCTCGAGTGGGAGCAACAGGCATTTGGCAGTTCATGTACAATACCGGTTTACAGTACAATTTAAAAGTGAATTCTTATACCGATGAACGCCGTGATCCCATCTTGGCAACACATGCTGCATGTCAATATTTCAAAGACATGTACAGTATTTATGGCGATTGGTTACTGGTGATTGAAGCATAAAATTGTGGAGCAGGAAATGTAAATAAGGCCATTAAGCGCTCCGGCGGAAAAACAAATTTTTGGGAAATTATGAATTATCTTCCTGCTGAAACAAAAAATTATGTACCCGCATTTATTGCTATCACCTACGTGATGGAATATTCACGCGAACATAATTTGTATCCAGTAAGTCCTGCTTATTCGTATTTCGAAGTAGATACAGTGGTGGTGAATCAACCTGTTAATTTCCGCACGCTGGCAACCACTCTGGATTTACCTGTAGATGTGATCTCTTACCTAAATCCAATTTATAAGCGCGGATTAATTCCAGACGTAGGTGGAAACTACGTATTGCGTTTGCCAACCAACAAAATGGCGCTTTACTTGTTGAGCCAAGAATCAATTTTTGCGGAGTCAATGCCTCCAGCTCGACCTGTAATGAATAACTACAAAAGCAAAGCAAGTCGGGACAATAACGAGGATGAAGAGGTGTCAAACTACGATCCCAATAGCTATCGGGGAGCAAACCAAGCGCGTTAAGAAAACCCATACGGTTCGTAAAGGTGAAAGCTTAGGAAGAATAGCATCTAAATACGACATGACTGTAGCTCAGGTAAAAAAGATGAATAAGCTTCGTTCTAATACGGTTCGCTCAGGTCAGCGATTAACTGTTTACAATTGGGTAAAAACTAAGGTTCCGGTAAAGGCAGCTTCAAGTACAGAATTAGCAATTAAAAAGGAGCAAGCACATAAAGCAGATTCTGTTCAAAAATCAGAATTAGTAGAGGAAAATGACGCTGATACCGATAAGGTAAGCGAAGTAGAAGTCGCTTCTAATGAAAAAATAACTCCGAAACCGGCTTTCAAATATTATATCGTACAACCTGGCGACACACTTTGGAATATTGCTAAACGCTACGAAGGACTTACTGTTGAGATGATTAAGGATATAAACAATCTTTCAAACACCAACATAAAGCCCGGAACAAAATTAAAAGTGCTCGTAAACGGTTAATCCTATAATTTCTCTTTTTCGATAGTGAGAATTTTATAAATTTGCACCGCCAAGTTAGGATTGACCGATGGTGTAACTGGCAACACGTCTGATTTTGATTCAGAAGAGTCCAGGTTCGAGCCCTGGTCGGTCAACGTAAAAGAAAGGGATAAAACGAAAGTTTTGTCCCTTTTGCTTTTTAAAATAATATCCAAATATTCAGAAGAGTTCACAAGTTCTGTATCAAATTGTCGGCATAGCCCAGCGGTCTAGACCTTTAGGTCTTGTACTGCAGAGCCTCGCCCAGCAGTCTAGACCTTTAGGTCTTGTACTGCAGAGCCTCGCCCAGCAGTCTAGACCTTTAGGTCTTGTACTGCAGAGCCTCGCCCAGCAGTCTAGACCTTTAGGTCTTGTACTGCAGAGCCTCGCCCAGCAGTCTAGACCTTTAGGTCTTGTACTGCTGGGGTCAACATAAAAAGGGAAGAAGCATTTTGCTTCTTCCCTTTTATTTTGCTGCTCTCGAGAGCCTCAGGCAGCCTAAATCAGAGCGAGAAACAGTGTGAGAGCTGAGATCAATTGTTGGCTGAGGCTTTCGATGCCAACAGTAAGCTGCCTTCGAGTTCCCTCAGGCAGCGGAGATATTAGTGTGACAAACAGTGTGAGAGCGGAGATTAATTGTTGGCTGAGGCTCTCGATACCAACAGTAAGCTGCCCTCGAGAGCCTCAGGCAGCCTAAATCAGAGCGAGAAACAGTGTGAGAGCGGAGATCAATTGTTGGCTGAGGCTCTCCATGCCAACAGTAAGCTGCCCTCGGCCTCAGGCGGGGGGGCGGAGAGGATCCTTCAATCAATTTTCAGGATTGGTTTGCTTGTCTTTCTTTCTGCTCTGTAATGCTGCCCTCGAGTTCCCTGGGGCAGCACAGACAAATTTAATAAGGAAATTTTTTAGACGAAGTGCAACACATCCATTTCTAATTCATGCACTAATTTGAATCCAGCCATTCTCCATTTTAATTCCCCATCTTTAAAAATCATCAACGTAGGTACACTTCGAATTCCATAAGCTTGAGCGAGTTCTTTTTGTTCATCAACATCTAGCTTTATTATTTCTGCTTTCCCGCCTAAACGAACTTCAAGGTCAACTAATATTTCTTCCAGGTATTTACAAGGCTCACACCATGTCGCATAAAAATCAACCAACACCGGCTTACCAGTGGGTAACGATTTCAAAAAATCTTTTTCCGTTAATTGTGCTGCGAGATATTGCATTCCGCAAAGATAGAGCATTTTAAAAACACTAAGGCACTAGAGGACACTGAGTTTCACAAAGCTTTCTTTTGTGTTCTTGTCTGTTTATTTCGTAAATAAATCTAGTGGCGAGTCTTCGCGATAACACCAACAAGAAGTAAAAAAATGATTGCTGAAAATTTGAACCTGCTTGCTGCAGGCAGGCACGGATAAAAGGGATAAATCGGATTGGCGCAGATTTATTCATAACTAAATAAAAGACTTCATGCTCACAAGTGCTCACAAGTGATCTCAAGTGATCTCAAGCTAACCTCAAATGTTCTCTAGTTTCGCTCTAGTGTTCTCTAGTGTTCTCGTTCAGTGTTCTCTAGTGTTCTCTAGTGTTCTCTAGTGTTCTCTAGTGTTCTCTAGTGCCTTAGTGTTAAAAAGAAGTTCATATAAATCGTAATTCCTAATACGAAGTTACAATCAATAATTACCAAAATTTGCTAAAATATTCTACTTCCTGCGGAGCAAAATCATTATGACTTCTCCTAGCAGCCAGCAGCTAGCAGCCATTAAAAAGCGTACAAAAAACAGCATTCAATAAAAAAATCAATGCGTAACAACTAACCTCATCGCAACAAAGAAAATTTTCCCCGTCCGCCCAACATTCTCCACATGATTGCAAAATAAATGAGCAGCAATACACCACCGAAAATCCATCCTGTTGCTAAACTAAATTCTAAATTCGATTTCAACAATTCAAACCCTTGCCAAAAAATAAATGTGACGATAAGTAACGAAATTATCTTTCCTATTTCATACGGTATAGGAAATACTTTTTGCCCTTTCCAATACGACAATATCATCATAGATGCATAACAAATAAAAGTTGCCCACGCCGATCCCATATATCCCATAATCGGAATTAACCACAGGTTAAACACAATGGTGATGATGGCTCCAATGACAGATAGCCAAGCACCATACCGTGTATTTCCACTGAGCTTATACCAAATGCCCATGTTTAAATAAATGCCTAAAAATAAATTAGCGGCTAATAAAATGGGAACTACTTTTAGTCCGCTGTAATAATTTTCACCAATAAATAGTTTTACGATGTCTAAATAGAACATCACTCCTAAAAAGATAATGCATCCCACCAACACAAAATAATTCATCACATTGGCAAATAATTTTCTGCTGTTTTCTTTGTGTTGTTGGGAAAAATAAAAGGGTCGGCAGCATAGCGAAATGTTTGTACAAACAAGGTCATTAAAATACTCAACTTATAACAGGCACTGTAGATTCCCAATTGTTCCATCGCAATGGATTTATCGGTGATCAAATATTTTAAAATGGCGCGATCTAATGTTTCATTAATCATTCCCGCGAATCCCGCAATTAAAATAGGAAACCCATACATCAACATTTCACGAATAAGTGCTTTGTCGATGTCGAATTTCATCGATCGCAACTCGGGGATAAGTAAAACCAAAGTAATTCCACTAGCAGCTAAGTTGGCTAAAAACACATAGCCGATACCGATAGTCGGATCAACGAGTCCTGGAAAATACTTGGGGAAGATTAAAAGGAACAAAACATTCAAAACGATGTTCATGAATATTCCTACCAATTTTATTAGGGCAAAACGAAACGGTTTGTTCTGTTGTCGAAGTCGGGCGAAAGGCAACATCGTCAACGTATCAAATGCCATGATCAACGCAAACCACTGCACATATTCAGCATGATCTGGATATCCTAGAAAAGTAGCAATAGGATGTGAAAAGAGAAGGAGGAGAATGGTGATGAATCCTGTACTGCACATTAATGTAAATTGGGCATTGCCAAATACAGTGTTTTGATTTTGTTTTTTGTTTACGAAATGAAAGAATGCTGTTTCTAATCCTAAGGCCAATATCACCATCAAGAAGGTGATGTAGGCATAAAATTCCGACACAACACCGTAATCGCCCGGAGCAAAAATACGTGTGTAAATGGGCACCAATAAATAATTGAGTAACCTACCCACAATACTACTGAGTCCGTAAACGGCGGTTTGTCCGGCTAAGGTTTTTCACAAAGGTTTTCTTATTTAAAGTTTTGTTAAAAACAAAAAGAAAAAAAGAAAACAGGGAATTTTTGCCCCACAAATGGTTCTTCATTATTTTTAGCAAATCTAGATGGATTGAGGAGTTGATTTGAAAATTTTATTGTGAGAGTGAATTGAAAATTTGAAAATGATTTGATTTACCAGTGCTGAGGGACTGTTTTTATTTTGCTTTCAACTAGTAGGCGCGAAGCCTTGCGATTTGAAGATGTTTTGATGTTGCACTCTTACGGGACAGGTTTTGACCAAAAATCTAGCAGCTAGCAGCTAGCAGCTTCCCATTCCGAAGCACAAATTTTAATTGAGGCAATGAATATTATTCAGAAATCCGATTAACTTTGTTTCAAACTCTATATCATGAAAAAGTTCTTTCCTTACTTAATGCTCCTGTTTAGCTTACTGTTTATGGGATGCCCTTATGGATCTGAAGTAGCCATCGACGATGGTAAAACTAAAATCGACGATAAATTACTCGGCAAATGGGAGTCGAAGAGTTCGAGTGATTACGATTATATTGTTTCTAAACTCGACGACAGCTCCTATAAGATAGAAAAGAAGCCACGTGGTGAAGGCGATGTAACTGTGTATTTCGGATTTCTCTCAACGGTAGGTGCCACCAAGTTTTTAAATGTATGGGAAGAACAAAACAGTACGCGTACCTACTACTTCTATAAAATGGATATCTCGAGTAGCGGTGCAAAATTAACCGTGTCTCCCGTAACAGATAATATCAAGGAAAAATTTGAATCTTCCATTGAACTGAAATCATTTTTTGAAAAAAACAAAGACCTCAGTTTCTTTTATAGCAAGGAAGATGAGGTGTATTTTAGGGCGGATTAAGATCAGCTATTAAGTCCGTGCCTCCACTTTATTCATCTATGCTTTTTATTACCTTTGCGTATAAGTAGTATAAAAGAGTTTTTTTATACCTGTTATTATCTATTCTAAATTTATTAATGTATCTCCTTATTCTATGAAAAAATTCTTACAATTATTCTCTTTTCTATTAGTGATGAGTAGTATCTCCACTACAGCTTACTCTCAGTGCTTTCCTTTTCCAAAAAGTTATGCTTGTCATCCACTTCATTCCGGCCTGAGTTATGGATTCAATGATATAGATAAAGATGGAATTCCTGAATTGTTTTATGGTGATAGAAAAGGATCCACAATTATAAACAAATGGGACAATAATGTCTACCTTAAAATCGGTGTGATTCCCTTTGAATATTGGTATACTCAAGGTCGCGGTATTGAATTCCATGATTTTAATAATGATGGAGAGAATGAATTGGTTACTTTTACTGCTGGTGGAATTGGTGTTTCTTCTAAGAATTCACTGAATGGATATAGTGCACCAATCTTCCAACTGTGGACAAATGGCAGTTATGTTAGAGATCAAGTTGTGGTTGATTGTAATAATGATGGATTTAAAGAAATTTATGGAATTGATGCCTCTAGAAAGCGGCTGTACATATTAAAGAATATTAATGGTGTATTAGGAGGTATAGATTCAATACAGCTTTTAGGAACACTAAAATATATGGCTTTTGGCGATATTAATTTTGATGGATTTAATGATATAATGGTTTCTGCAGATGGAACTAATACAGGATTTAATATTATAAGAGGGGGCGCATCTGGTTATACCACTTCATTTTATAATGCGAGTGGTGTAAATTATCGGTTTAATATAGGTGATTTGAACGGTGATAACTTCCCAGAAATAGTTTGTCAGCAAAACACATCTAAAGTCGCAATTCTAATTTTTCAGAATAATGGAGGTGCTAATTTTACTGCTCTACCTTTAATACAATTATCTCAAGATCTTCCTACTGTTGATGCGGATGTGATTATTACTGATTTTGACAATGATCAATTGTTGGATGTGGTCACTAACTCCAAAGATTCTGTAATTATTATGAAAGGTGATGGTGCCAATGGTTTTAGTCAGATAAGTTCATTCAAATTGTCTTTGAACGGTAGATTGATTAGTGGAGATTTTAATAACGATAATAGAATAGATTTTGCATCAGTTAAATTTGATTTGGATGTTTATTTAGGTGCCGATTCTATTCAAAATATTAAGAGACTTGTTTATCCATCGGATATCGGAAATACCGGTTTAATATCTTTGTTTGATATGGACGCTGATGGCTTAGTAGATATTATAACGAATAAATCGGGGCTTTCAATTTCCCGACAACGCGAGCGCGGGGTCTTTGAATTTGCACCTAGTATTCACTCTGTTCCTGGCAGTAATAATTTTTCTTACATAGAATCTATTGGCGATTTTGATGGAGATAAACTTGGTGATGTTATAGTAAACGAAGGTTACCGTAAATTATATATTGGCGCGAATGGATTTCACGTTGGAGTTCAACCTACTTATACCTTTCCTCAAACTTTTGTAGACCCTAGAATGTATGTAGCAAGATTGAATACCGATTCTATTTCGGATCTTGTGGTGGTTCAACAGTTGAGTGGTATTGATTCAGTAATCACCTATTTAGGAGCAGCGAATGGTACTTTCACGCTAGGATCACGTTTTGCAGCACCTGCCTACACTTTTTAAATCCAATTTTAAAGATTTAAATAATGATGGCAAGGCGGATATCGTTTCAGCCAGCTATTTAGCCAGTACAATTCGCAGTTGGAGAGGATTAGGTAACGGAGGGTTCGTCGCGGCTTCAAATATTAGTCCGCCAAATTTCCCTACAGGGATTACTGTAGGGAATATAGATAACCTTGGAAATGACGAAGTCGTGGTTACAGAATTTAGTGGTTTTGGCTCGGCGGATATTGAATTTTATACAGTAAATTCCAACTTGCAACTTACTTTGAATAATTCTATAATGTTTACCCCTTATAGTTGCAATAATATCAAGTTGTATGATTTTGATAAGGATGGATTCTTAGATTTAATAGGCGGATATTCACAAAACAAAAATTGTTATTTCAGAGGCACCGGTAGTTTGACTGGATTTATTGATGATACAACATTGGCGGAGCCTGGCTCTTATAATTTCCCTCCTTTATATACGAACCCAACAGGATACGATGATTTTATAGCATATAGTAGTGAATATCGTCCTGCACATAATAATAATTTATCCGTCGATGCACTGGCACCATCACAAGCCTGCAATGGAAAATCACTTACTGTCCGTACCGATTATACAGGACTTTCATCGTATTTATGGAATACCGGAGATACCACTTCGTCTATAGTAGTATCAAATGAGGGCAATTATTTTTTAACGATTAATTCTTCTCCAGGTTGTTCTTTTAATTCGGATACCATCACTTTGCATTTCGTAAATTGTGCTAGTGTTTGGCCCGGTGATGCAAATCGAGATTTTATAGTGAACCAAGATGATTTATTCCCCATAACGTATAATTACAATGATTCTGGATTAACAAGAGCAACGTCATCAAATGTCTGGGCGCCTTGGGCTTCTTCCGATTGGAATACTTATTTTAATTTTAATGATGAAAAATTTATTGATTGCAATGGCGATGGAGCAATCAACGTTTTTGACACGGTTGCTGTTTCACAAAATTTTTCGAATACGTATGCTGCTCGTCCCAGCGATGTAATACCTCAAGTTACTGGCACTCCGCAGTTATTCTTTGTAAAAATACAACAAGGAGCTACGATAGGTGATACCGTTATTTTAGGTTTGTATGCAGGTACACCAGGAAATGGTTTTAATGCCACTAGTGGTTTTTCAATTAATATCGCGTACGATGGATCGATCGTGCAAACAGGTACAGGCAATTTTGAATTTGATAATAATTCCTTCCTTGGTAGTCGTGGAACTGATTGGCTCAGTATTGAACGAATCAGCGGAAATGCAATCACTTCTTCGATAGGTATTAAATCTGGTGCTCTCGTTAATGGCGATGGGAAAATAGGAGAGCTTTCATATATTTTGAATCAATCTCTTACTAGTTCTTATCAGTTTACTTACACAATTTCAAATTCAAGTTATAGTGGTTATGCAGGACAACTTTTGCCACTAGATCAATCTTCAGGTGCAATTACATTTAGCACAACTGGACTTACTGATATTGCTTCATCAAACCTTCAAATTCTGGGCTCAAATCCGGTGCGTGGAGGTCAGGAAGTTGTAGTTTCTGTAGCACAATTTAAAGGTGTTCTTGAAGCACGTTGGATGAACATGAATGGACAAATAATTGATGTGCAAAATAAACTCGCCAATGATAATTTTCTCTTGTTACAAGCGCCAATTACTCCTGGGATATATGTTTTGCAAATAACTGATGGTATTAATAGAGGATATACTAAAGTGGTAGTTGGAGTTGGTAAATAATCCTGAGAATGAATCTTTAGGTATTAATTGAATTCCATCGTAATGAAACAAACCAATATTATTGGTTTGTTTATTTCTTGTCTTTTAATATTATAAAGTTGTGAGACCAAAGAAATTAAAACGAATAATTATCTTTCTTGTGATTATTCCGTTGTGCAATTTTGAGTTGAATGCCCAAGTTTTAGAGGAGAAAAAAAACATACAACCATATAGCAATGCAATTGAAATAGGAGCATGGTTTTCATTTAAAAATCCAACCATATTTTTAAAGCCGGAATATTATTTTAGGTCTAAAAAGTTTTTACCATATATTGGATTAATGTACTTTTCATATCAATATGTAATCAATGGTTTTCCAATAGGAACTTTAGGAACAAATAAAACTAAAAATATCGGAATCGTTTTTGGTGTTGCTAAAAACGTTTTTTCTAATAATATTATAAAAATTGATTTAGGGCTAGAGGATAATATCTATTATACAGATGTTAATGTTAAATTGAATGATACTTCTACTAGAAAATTTTCTTTTTATAGTAATAGTATATTTTTCTCTTCAAGATTCAATATAACTTTAAGTAGAAAACTTCTAATTGGACCAAGGATTGATTTGGGCTATGGATATGGTTTTATTAAAAGTCCAGAATACAATGATGGCAGTTTAACTAATCGTGAGAATAGTTATGGAGAGATTCGCTATTATATAGGTATTAAGTATTTATTGAAATAAAATGTATTGTTAGTTTATTCAAACATTGAATGTTTTGGTAAACTTCTTGACTCCCATCATTTCAAGAATTTTCTCGACTTGTTTTGCCAATCTACCAACTTGCCTCCCGATAGCTATCGGGATTGCCAATTCCTACATCTCTACTTCAAGTAACACCGGACAATGATCCGAATGTTTTGCTTCCGGTAGAATGACGCAACGCTTCAATGCTTTTTCTAAATTTTGAGTAGCCATTAAATAATCAATACGCCATCCCATATTTTTTGCCCTAGCACCTGCTCTGAATGTCCACCAGGTGTATTGATGCGGCTCTTGATTAAAATGTCGAAAGGAATCAATGAATCCAGTATTGAAAAATTCTTCCATCCATTCTCTTTCTTCCGGCAAAAAGCCCGATGATTTCGCATTGCTGATGGGGTTGTGAATGTCGATGGCTTTATGACAAATATTGATATCGCCACCAATTATAAGTTGTGATTTTTTCTTGCGTAGTTTCTGAATATAATCATTGAACCAAGCCAACCATTCCATTTTATAATCTTGTCGTTCATCACCACTCGATCCGCTGGGAACATAAACACTCATTACCGATGTTTTACCATAATCGGCACGAATGATTCTTCCTTCTTTGTCAATTTCCGCATTTCCTGATCCAAACTCAACATGATCGGGTTTCGTCTTACTAAGTAATGCCACGCCGCTATATCCTTTTTTCTCCGCAGAATGCCAAAAATGATGGTAGCCTTCATTTTCGAAAAGCGCTAGATCGAGTTGGCTTGACTCGGCCTTGGTTTCCTGCAACAAGATAATGTCCGGATTTATAGTCTTAGTCCAGTCGAGCCAACCCTTGGTGAGCGCTGCTCGAATCCCGTTTACGTTGTAAGTGATGATTTTCGTAGTTGCCATAAATGTAGACTGCGAATGTAATACCTATTGTAAATATAATCGAGTCAAAGCATTTTTTGGGTATCATTCACCCTAAGTATTTTGACTTAAACCATTAAAAAATAGTTAACCCCATGTATTCGTAGCTACGCACTATTATATCGCTAAATTCAATTGAGAAATTTAATTTTTCAATAGCCCCTCTCCGCTTTTATCCTCTCCTTCGGAGGGGATGGAGAGGGCAAGGGGGGAGAGGCCAATGTCATTAAGTTAAGGAATTTTGACCCAGAATGGGTCCTATGTTTATAGAAAAAAATGGTTTGTTGTTGTTCGACCCCATCGGGGTCGTATGTTTTTTCAGTCTTTATTTTACTATAAACATGTGATGCCTTCGACATCTTGATGCTTAACTTTAATGACATTGGTCGATCATTAATGGTATGCTACAATTCTACTGTGAAAATACTTGCAATAGTGAAACGCTGTACTACCGGGGACTTTTACACAATCCATAGACTGAAAATTACTGATTAACCGTTACTATCATTCACCTGAGCTATGTATTTTTAAGCGATTGAATAAATTAGGGTATTTATGTCTTGTTGTGGGGTTCCTGTTTTTCGGGCAGATGGGTTATGGGCAAGAGTTAACTAATTTACGCAACCTAAAATTGATGGCATCAAAAGATACCATCATACTTGATTCCTTGAGTGTTATCCCTGGATCCTTCGTATTGATGAAGGGAGATAAAGTGATTCCTGCTAGCGATTATTTTTTAGATGAGTTCGCCTCCAAGTTTTTTTGGAAGGGCTCCATGGTGGATTCATTAGGAAGCATGGATTCTCTTTCGATGGTATTTCGTGTGTACCCCATGTCTTTTTCCAAGCCTCGTTATCTGCGTGACCGGCGTGTGTTGGATAAAAGGACGCGAAGGCAGGTGATATTTTTTAACGGAACGCCCATCTGAAAAAAATTCCTCGTTGTTTGGACTAGAAGGACTCACTCGAAGTGGATCCATTTCCCGAGGAATAAGTATCGGCAATAACCAAGATGCGGTGGTGAACTCCAGTTTGAATTTACAAATTGCGGGAAAGATTGCAGGTAACATCGAAATTCTGGCCGCCATCACCGATGAAAACATTCCTGTGCAAGCCGAAGGAAATACACAACAACTTCAAGAGTTCGACCGTGTATTTATTCAGTTAAATAATGAAAAACATAAACTCATCGCAGGAGATTATGATGTGAAAAATCCCGACGGATATTTCATGCGGTATTTTAAAAAGTCGCAAGGTGGATTGTATTCGTATTCTGAAACGTTACAGCGCGAAGGTAAATCTCCACTCCAAGTTTCAGGTGGATTAGGTGCTGCCGTATCGCGTGGCAAGTTTGCTCGGAATGTAATCAACGGTATCGAATCCAACCAAGGTCCTTATCGGTTACGTGGTGCCGAAAATGAATTGTTCATCGTGGTCATGTCAAATTCGGAGCGCGTTTTTATTGATGGACAAAAATTAGATCGTGGGCAAGATCGCGATTATGTAATCGATTATAATACCGCGGAAGTTACCTTCACCACGCGTCGACTCATCAACAAAGACATGCGTATCGTGATCGAGTTTCAATACGCCGATCGGAATTATGCACGAACATTGGTAACCCGATTTGCTGCAGCAAAAAGTGAGAAATTGCAAGCAGGAATAAATCTATACTCGGAGCAAGACAGCAAGAACCAACCCTTGCAGCAAGACTTAACTGCAGAAGACAAAGCCATCTTGGCCGCAGCTGGGGATAGTTTGCAATTGGCATTTTCCACCAGTGGCGATAGTGTCGCATTTAATGTGAATGAAACATTATATGCTCGTTTTGATACGACGGTAAATGCTATTATATATCCCGGAATTTATCTTTATTCTGCAAATCCCGATAGCGCATTTTATCGCGTATCATTCAGTAATGTAGGAGCTGGTAACGGTGATTATGTGGCAGTGGACGGTGTTGCTAACGGTCGAATTTATCAATGGGTAGCTCCAGTGAATGGTGTTTCGCAAGGATCGTATGCACCTAAAACGTTATTGGTATCACCGAAGCAACGTCAAATGGCAACGGGTTATATTAATTATGCATTTACAAAGAATACGAGGATGGGTGTAGAGTTGGCTGCGAGTAAAGACGATATCAATCGATTTTCAACAAAAGATAAAAGGAATGATGATGGAGTAGCTGCTAAATTTTTTCTGGATCATCGTCAGGCATTGAATAAAAATAAAATGGATGGATGGGATTTTGTAGCAACCATACAAACAGCAGTGAACGATGAAAAATTTCGTCCTGTAGAAGTGTATCGTTCTGTAGAATTTTCAAGAGATTGGAATACTGGATCATTATTATCATTTGACAAAGAATTATTATCCAATATTCAAGTCGGATTAAGTCAAGCGAAAACAGGGGACATCAAATATGGTTTTCGATCCTTGTTTCGTAGTGAAACTTATCGCGGACTCATGCATACGTTAAACGGAAATATTCGACCAGGAAAATGGACGGCTAAGTGGGATGCAAGTTTACTCAGCAGTGATGGACCTGTTTCAGAATCTACTTTTTTACGACACCGCGATGAAATTACACGTTCATTCGGTTCTTGGATTCCGGGAATACGATTCGAACAAGAACGAAATCAACAAGTACTTACAGGAAAAGATTCCATGTCGGCAAGTTCATTTCATTTTCGTATTGCCGATGTCTTTTTTACTCGTCCCGATACCGTGAAGCTAAGTGTGAAAGGCGGTATCACCAGAAGAGAGGATGATGGTATTCATGGCGATAAATTTGTTCTCGCAACAACGGCCGACATGGCTCATTTTGGAATTGGTTGGAACAAAAATCAAAAACAACGTATCTCTTTGTGGGTCAATTATCGGAATTTGAAAATTGTCGATACTTTATATTCTCAAGTGAATCCGGAAGAAAGCGCTACTGGTCGACTCGACTACTCACTGAATTTAGGAAAAGGAGCTTTGAGTTTAAGTTCTTTTTACGAGGGCGGAACAGGACGAGAGCCGCGTCGTTTGTATTCTTTTATTGAAGTGACCCCAGGAACTGGTTCCTATTCTTGGAACGACTATAACGGTGATGGAGTACCACAACTTAACGAATTTGAAATTGCAGTCTTCAGTGATCAAGCAAATTACATTCGCATCTTTTCAACAACCGATGAGTACGTAAAGGTTTTTTTCAATCAATTTAATGCGGTGGTGAATTTTAATCCGGCAGCTTTATTTTCCAATCAGCAGAAACCTTTCTGGACCAAGTTTAGCATACTTTCTTCGGTTCGTTTCGACAATCGCATTACCTCCGAAGGAGGAATCGATGCATGGAATCCATTCCCGCGAAGCATTGCAGATACTATATTATTAAGTACACAATCAAACAGTCGACACTCATTATTCTTCGATCGTTCTAGTTCGAAGTTTGCAGCCGATATTAGCTGGCAAGATCAGCAAACACGACAACTCTTAGCAAGTGGTTTAGAAACACGCGGACAGGAAGCATATTCCACTACCCTCCGCTGGAACATCACTACCTGGTTAGGGTTACAAGAAAAGGTAGAGATCAGCGATAAGTCAAGTCAGGCAGATGCATTCACGACACGTAACTTCATCATCAAAGGAAAAGAAAACAACACGCAAATCAACTTCCAGCCGGGGAGTACGTATCGAATTAGTTTAACCTATCGCTACAAAGAAAAAGATAATGTAGCTAGGGAAGGTTTCGGAGAAAAAGCGCAACTCAACGACATTGGATTAGAGTGGAGATACAATTCCATCAAGAAAGGACTGATCAATGCAAAATTCAATCTGGTACAAATTGGATATAACGGTGATGCCAATACGTCAATTGCTTTTGAAATGCTCGAAGGATTGAAGGAAGGACAAAATTTAACTTGGGGAGTAAGCATCCAACGCAACCTTGGATCCGGACTTCAACTCAGCTTTAATTATGATGGACGTAAACCTGCCAAAACAAAAATGATTCATACCGGTGGTGCGCAAGTCAGAGCGTTTTTCTAGATACTAGATACTAGATACTAGATACTAGATACTAGATACTAATTTCGAGTATCGAATATCGAGCATCAAGCATCGAGCTTCGAGCATCAAGCATCGAGCTTCGAGCATCGAGCATCCAACTACTTCAAATCCAAAGAAACCACTCCAATCTGATTGCTTTCACAATACAACTCGATCGTATACTTTCCGGGATTGTACGTATTACCTTTTTCCCAATACACACAAAGGTCGGTATTGCGGTTTTCGTACATTATTGATTCTTTCGTGGTATATAAAGTAGCTTGCCCGTTATAAATGAATGTCTCACTTGTAGTAGACATCACAGCACCATCCGGACTGAGAACGCGAACAAAAATATCTTTCGGTCCTTTTTCTACCACCAGGTTTTCCATGATCGTGAAGCAAGTTTTAATACGGTCGGTACTCTTTGATCGATTCGTTTCCGTTTCTTTTCCGCTATTCTTGTAGCGCACACCTAATGCTTTTAGGTTGGTTGTTTTTAAAACAGAAGCGATGGCTACCTTATTTGATAATACAGAATTCTCTTGAGTCAAGGAAGTAACTTTGGTGTTGGCTGATGATAAATTTTGATTCAACGAAAAATTTTGTTCGCTAAGAATTTTATTCGAGGCATTCAATGAATCTATTTGAGCAATGAAATTTTGATTCAAAACACGTAATGAATTTAATTCCTCTTTTGCCTTTTTAAGTTGTGCTGCATCCCCGGTATTGATCAACTTTTGGATTTGAGCTATCTTTAATCGGATTTCTTCATCTTTTGCAGAAAGTTGATTTTGGAGGCTTGCGTTTTCTTGATTAAGCTTCTCGTATTCCGTTTTCACCCGCTGCAACTCCGCTGATAAACTCTCCTTTTCTGCCATTGTGGTATCCAATTCACGACTCACTTGCTCTAAGTGTGTCTTCTTATCAAAGAATTGCCACAATAGTAAAGCGTTGACACCTAATAAAATAGTGATCACAATGATGACGATGACCTTTTTAGAATCCTGGTCTTTTTCCGGTGTAGGGGTTGTCATATAGGGTAATGGGTTTTAAGGGCTTTATTGGACTCAGGCTTCGAAATTATAATAATTTCTTTGTATTCGTCTATTTTCTAATGAATTTGTAAAAGTTTGAATCAGATTTTGATTTTAATCTAGAATAGAATCAGAAGATTAAGATCAGTGTAACAGGTTTTTACGTGAAAATGGTCGGAAGGTTCAATTTATGGAGGTTTTTATTTTATTTTAGAAATTTACCAAGAGACATGCATTAAACCTTGGTTTTGTTCATTTTAGCAGATGCTATTCGGAATAAGGCTGCCTTATTTTGTAAATGTTCTTAAGTGTATAGTCGACAGAAATTAACTTTAAATTATTATTAACGATACGGTATAATAGAACGTCAGCCCTTGTTTTGCATGGGTAGAAATAGTACCTTGCTAAGCTCTATTTTGGGTGGATCGGATCCGCTCGGAATAATAGCTGAATCGCGAAAAAACAACCTAAATATGAAACCAATCTTTACTCAATCAAAACGATGCTTATTTGTATGGACATTTGTTCTTTTAGCATTAATTAGCACTGTATCCAGTGTTACTGCACAAACCCTTATTGCAGGCTGGGATTTTCAAACAACAACGACTGGAGGGGTGGCAGTACTCGCTTCACCAAATACACCCAAGGTATATCCTGCAAATTTTGGCACTGGAACCATATATTTCGACGGGACTAATAATTCAAGTAATTGGCTTGTAGCTTCAAGTAATTCTGAGCTTACTGCTTTCACAGGAACTGCGGGGAATGGCGGAACGGGGTTTTCTACCACCACCACCACCCCTGCGTCATGGGAATTGTGAGGGGGATTAGGAGGAACCGCCTCCAATGGAAAATATGCGATATTTAGTTTTAATATGACTGGATACATAAACTTGGTGGTGAGTTATGCATCGCAAAGAACATCTACTGGATTTTCTAGTCAAACCTGGGAATATAGTACCGATGGTGTTTCTTGGTTTCTCGCACAAACCGTAACTACTATACCTTCTTCTTTTGGATTAATAAATTTAAATACAATTAGTGGTTTGGATGGTGCTCCTACTGCATATTTGAGACTTTCGGGCTTGGGTGCCACTACAGCTGCTGGAAACAATCGTCTCGATAATATCCAGCTAAATGCTACAGCAGGATTCCCATTTTCAGTATTGCCTATAAGTGGATCTCCTTTTTGTATAAGTGATGATAATAGTGCTCCTGTATCTGTTGATTATTCGTTCGGTAGTACTTTTAATCCGGGCAATATTTTAACGGTTGAATTAAGTTCTTCCACCGGTAGTTTTGCGTCACCCGTAACTATTGGAACCTTATCTACGACATCAAGTAGTGGTACGGTTGCCGCAACAATTCCAGCAGGAACACCCTCCGGAAGTGGCTATAGAATTCGTGTAGTAAGTAGTGATCCTGTTGCTACCAGTAACAATAATGGCACGGATTTAACGATCGATAAAGTAGTGGCTACGGCTTCTAATAATGGTCCGGTTTGCGCCGGATTGAGTTTGCAATTGAATTCTAGTGGCGGTAATACTTACAGTTGGACAGGTCCAAATGGATTTGCAAACCCTAATCAAAATCCAACTATTGCAACTACTGTTGCTGCTGATTCAGGAGTGTATCTAGTAACAGCCATTTCTTTATTGGGCTGTACAGATACAGCGTCTACGTTGGCGATCGTTCAAACTTGTGGTTGTCTTCCACCCACTATTACATCAATGGTAAATGAACCCTCTTGTAATGGTGGATCAAATGGTAGTATTGACATTACCGTGAGTGGAGGTGTTAGTCCCTTTACTTTTCAATGGAGTACAGGTGCAAGCACAGAAGATATCGGCGGGGTTAGTGCAGGAATTTATTCTGTTATCGTAACCGATGATATCCTTTGTGTAGATACTTTTTACATTGCTGTCGGTGAACCAAGTTTAATGTCAACTAATGTTAATGTTACCAATCCTGGTTGTCCGGGAAATGTAGATGGAAGTATCGATTTAACAGTGACTGGTGGTACTCCTGGATATACTTATTTATGGGATACTGGTGCTACCACTGAAGATGTAAGTGGATTGCCTGCTGGATTATATAGTGTAACCATTACCGATAATAATAGTTGTGTAACGAATGCTTTTGGTGTATTATCTGATCCTGGAATTTTTACAATCAGTGCAATGAATTTTGATGTTACTTGTGCAGGTTTAGATAATGGTGCAATTGATATAACCGCTTCAAACGATACTTCTAATAATTTAAATCAAGGTGTGTTGATTTCAGAATTCTTGGCCAATCCCTTTGGAGCAGATTCATCAAAAGAGTGGGTGGAGTTAGTAGCTACTAAATTTATTGATTTCTCAGTAACTCCATATACCATCATCACTGCCAATAACGGTGGCGCCACTACGAAAGGTTGGGTGCAAGGCGGAGTCGCTTCAGCAACTACCAACGGGACGTTTGCTTTTGAAATTTCAAGTGGAATTGTTGTTGCCGGAGATGTGTTTTATGTAGGGGGAAGTGATATGGTCGTTAGTGGAAATAAATTGCGAACTATTGATGTTTCAACTACTGGTGGAGATGGAGGGATTGGTTCACCTACTACAGGTGGAATTCTTGGTAATGGTGGTGGTAATGCAGATGGTATAGCCGTCTTTGATATGCCTGCTACTTCTCTTGATTCAAATTCTGTTCCTGTAGATGCAATATTCTATGGAACAGGAATCGGAACTGCTGTAGTTAATGCTGGGTTAGATGGATTTACGTTGCCTATGAATGATCGTTATGCAGGTGGTCGTTTGCAAACGACCAGTTTCCTTGGACCTGATGCAGGTACTAACGACATTCATGTGATTGCAACTGGCGGTTACAACAGTTTAAGTGGTGCTTATTCTACCAGAACATGGACTACCTCTGTACCCGCTTCTCACGATACTTCATCTGTGAGTGTGACGAGTAGCAATAGTTATTTATGGTCGAATGGAGCAACATCGGAAGATATTTCAGGATTGGCTGCCGGTACTTATACAGTAACTGCTACCACAAATACGGGATGCAGTACCATGTTGACGGCTGTAATTAATGCACCCACATCAATTATCCTGAACGATTTCGTTCAAAATGTAAGTTGTTTTGGTGGAAATAATGGCGCCATTGACATCACGGTAAGTGGAGGTCAGACACCGTATTCATTTTTATGGAATGATGGAGACATAAACGAAGACAGAAGTACACTATTAGCAGGAGTCTATACGATTACAGTTACGGATGCTAATGGTTGTACTGTGATGGGTTCCTATGTTGTAAACCAACCGAATGATATTACTTATTCTACAATTGTTACACATCCTTCTTGTTTTGGAGCATTCGATGGTGCAATTGATTTAACGGTGAATGGTGGAACTCCTCCCTATTTGTTTAGTTGGTCAAACGGTGATGTAACAGAAGATATTTCTGCACAACCTGCCGGATTTTATTTCTTTAATATTGATGATGCTAATGGTTGTGTAACTGGCGGAATTGAATTTATTAATGATCCTGCTCAAATTGTTATAAATAATTTCCTGCCTAATAATGGTGGATCAGGTGTGTTGGTCGTTATTAATGGAAGTGGGTTTACTGGCGCTACCGGCGTTGAATTCGACGGAGTACCTGCTGCTTCGTTTTCTGTAATAAGCGATATGCAAATTGATGCCATTGTACCTGTTGGTGCTGATACCGGGTTCATTACCGTTTATACAAGCCCTACTTGTTTTACAGTTAGTGTTGATACCTTCTTCTACAATCCAGCAGCATGCATCCCTCCATCTTTATTCGCCACAGCAATAGACGCTTCTTGCTTTGGTGCTTCAGATGGTAGTATAGACCTAACCGTTAGTGGAGGTCTTCTTCCTTACACATTCATTTGGAGTAATGGTGCCAATTCAGAGGACATTGCCGGTGTAACTGCTGGAGTGTATTCTGTGATCGTTAGTGATGCTACAAATTGTTCAGATACATTGTATGTAACGGTTGGAGAACCTGGAAGTATTAATGGAACTGCTGTAATTACCGAAGTAACATGTAATGGCGCTGCAGATGGTGCAATTGATCTTTCCGTTTCAGGTGGTACCGCTCCCTATTCTTTTTCTTGGAGTAATGGCGCATTCACCGAAGATATCAGTGGACTCATTGCCGGAGTATATACAGTAACCATGATTGATATTAATTCTTGTGCAGGTCAAGCTACCTTTACGCTTTTAGATCCACCTGTATTAGGTTTAACTTTATCGGGTACAGATCCTCTTTGTACAGGAGCTGCTGATGGAAGTATAACATCCAACGTAACTGGTGGCACCATGCCTTATACTTACTTATGGAGTGATGCATCCACGAATAACGATTTATTAAATGTAGCTGCCGGAACCTATACACTTGTGGTGACAGATGGCTCTCTTTGTACGATTACAGGGAGTCATACCCTATCAGATCCTGCTCCTTTTACATTGACGGTAAATGCATCAACCGACGTTGATTGTTTTGGCGGATCAAATGGTGCGATCGATATAACTGCTTCCAATGATCCCATCAATCCGCAACCTAATCCTGGACTTCTTATTTCAGAATTCTTGGCAGATCCAGTCGGAGCAGATTCTTCTAAGGAATGGGTAGAATTAATTGCAACTAAGACCATTGATTTTAGTGTTACTCCTTATACCGTTGTTGTTTCTAATAATGGTACAGCGACCGTTAAAGGTTGGAGAGCAGGAGGTACATTAACTTATGCATTTGAAATTAGTAGCGGACTAGTCAATGCAGGTGATGTATTTTATGTAGGTGGTGCTGCTATGGCACCTACTGGTATCAAATTAAGAGTAATTTATACAGGAACCACAGTAGGAGATGGTTTTGGAAGCTTTAGTACAGGAGGAAATTTTGGAAATGGCGGGACCAATGCAGATGGTATAGCAGTATTTAATGTGCCTTCGTCTGCGATTGATTCAAGTACAATTCCAGTAGATGCCGTGTTTTATGGTTCGGGTTTAGGAGCCGCAATTGTTAATGGAGGTTTAGATGGCTATACTTTACCCAACAATGATTTGTACACTGGCGGGAAATTAATGATTGGTTCATACCTTGCACCTAACAATGTATCTGGATCTCATTTTACAGCTACAGGTTCATTCGAAGTTGCTTCCGGATTGTATCCTTCCACTAGAGTTTGGGTCGTACAACCTACTTTTTCGGATGGAACTTCTTCCGTGAATATTGTTTCTTCAAATTCTTATGTATGGTCGAATGGTGCTACGAGTCAGGATTTGGTAGGAATTACTGCCAATACATATACAGTCACTGCTACCAATTCTAATGGCTGTACAGCAACGGCAACTGTTACTATTAATCAACCCAATGATTTAACCATCACGAACTTCACTCCTGGTTCGGGTAGTTCCGGAGTTAGTGTTACCATCAATGGAACTGGATTTACTGGGGTTGATATCGTTAATTTTAATGGAGTGCCTGCAGTTTTCAGCATAATAAATGATGGAGAAATTAACGCAACCGTTCCTGGAAGTGCAACAACAGGACTTATTGAATTAATTAATTCAGGATGTGATACTGCCTATACTTCTAGCCCCTTCGTTATTAATACAACAAATGCTGTGGTTAATGTCACCGTATTAATAGAAGGATTCTATGATGGCGCAACGGGCCTAGTGCCGGCCTTGTTGAATTCTGGAGTTGGGTTAAGCTCCACGGAGTGTGATACCATCTACATAGAACTTCGCGATCAATTATCACCTACTACCGTCATAGGAAGTGGATCTGCATTGTTAAACACAAGTGGCCAAGCTACATTTACATTCCCAGGTGCTGTAGTAGGGCAATCAGGATATATTGCAGTTTTTCACCGTAATTCTGTGCAAACTTGGAGTGATGTTCTCACCTTTAGTGGGACAACCAATTACGATTTCTCCACCGCAGCATCTCAGGCGTATGGATCCAATCAAGTCCAAATTGCTCCCGGATTATTTGGTATGTATAGTGGAGATTTAGGGCCTTTGCAGGATGAATTCATTGATATCTTAGATCAAGGTGTAATCGATAATGACATCTTTAATTTTGCGTCTGGCTATGTAGTTTCGGACTTAAATGGAGATGGATTTGTGGACATCGTTGATCAGTCGATTGTAGATAATAACATCTTCAACTTCATCGGATCCATACATCCGTAGAAATAAATCCCATAAAATTTTAACAAGGGGGTGACTTAAGATATTAAGTTCACCCCCTAATATTTGCTATTAACCACTAGAATTTAGCATTTTACATTTTTTTTAACAAATACTTTTAAATCGTTGTTTTTTTGTTGGTTATGTTCAAATAATTCCTCAAATTGCAATCTTGAATTACCCCTATTATTAGGGGGTTATTAAAATCTGCTTAGTTGATATTTAAAAAGATTAATAAGCAATGTTCAATAGATACAAACTAAAATAAATATAAAATGAATCCAAATCTTTACACGAGAAGAACCCGACTTAGTGGCGGTACAGCTAAAATGTTGAGAGTGCTATTTCTCTTAATATTATTCTTAGGAATAAGTGACGGAGTAATGTCCCAATCCGCAAGTTATAACATGACGTTTGCCGCAAACGTTGCCACAAATCCTGGTGGCTTGAATACGGAAACCGATGCTTTAACGACTGGTTGGACTTTAATTCCGGGATCTGGAGGAACAATTTCTGCCGATCAGTGGTCATCAAATGTTACCCTTCCTTTCGCATTCGATTTTTTTGGCACACCGGTTACCGAATTTAAAGTGAGTCAAGGCGGTGTCTTAACATTCACAACAGCAGCAGTTTCTTTGCCAGGGTCAAATGTGGGATTGCCTGCTGCAGGATTGCCAGATTTATCAATTGCCATGATGTGGGATGACTTTACGAATACTCCAGCAACAGGTAGTAATGATCAAGTATGGTATAAAGTTTTTGGAGCAGCTCCCAATCGCCAATTATGGATAAAATATTTTTCATTTGAGATGGGAAATCCTTCTTTATCGTTTGTATACATGTCAGCAGTCTTAGAAGAAACTACAAATAATGTTTATGTCGTAGATCAATACAATATAAGTGCATTAGGATCCACTTCCGTAGGGGTACAGTATAATGGTTCATTTGCAGTGCAAGATGGAACTTCTCCAAATATCACTCACGGTTCACCAACAAATGGAACTGCAATTACAGATAATGATGTTTGGACATTTACTCCATTTTCTCTTTTACCATGTGTAGATCCTCCTACCTCCGGTACCTCTGTAATAACTCCATCAACTCAGGTTTGTCCAACATCTACTGTTTCTTTTTCATTAAGTGGAAATAGTATCGGTACTGGTCAAACGTATCAATGGATGAGTGGACCTACTGCCTCTGGTCCTTGGACTCTACAAGGCACTCCTTCTGCTGGTGCAGCATATGCCACTACAGTTACCAGCTCTGCTTATTGGAGATGTGAAGTAACTTGTGGTGCAGGGAAAGATACATCTGTAGCTATTTTTAGCGATGTTGCAACCTTGTTTCCTGGAGGAACTTATACCATTAACAATGCTGGCGGTGCTGATTTTTTATCCATTAGTGATGCAATTACTGCTATTCAATGTGGAATAGCGGGTCCTATCGTATTTGATATTGTTCCAGGATCCGGGCCTTATGTTGAACAGGTAACCATTCCACAAATTGTGGGCGCTTCTGCTACGAACACGGTAACGATTAATGGAAACTTAACTACTATCACACACGCGAGTACCAACACCAATTATCGTGAAGCCTTCTTGTTAGATGGTGCTGATCATATCATCATTGATAGTATGATTATAGATGTTACTGGAGGTACATACGGATGGGGAATTCGTCTAACGAATAGTGCAGATAGCAATGTGATTTCAAATTGTCAGATCACAGCTCTTGCCAATAGCACTTCAACAAACTATGCCGGAATTGTGATGAGCGGATCAGTCACGTCTGCAACTACTGCAGGAGATAATGGGGATGGAAATTTATTTCAAGGGAATACGATTAATAATGGTTATTATGGATTTACACTTGTTGGTTCTTCAACGGCGCCATTTGCAAATAATAACAGAGTAATAAATAACACAGTTATCGACCATTATTTATATGGTATTTATGCGATTTATAACGAAAACACTGAATTTAGTCAAAACAATATTTATCACTATTCAAGGTCAACAACAACTAGTTGTTATGGAGTTTATCTTACTACCAGTTGTAGTAATGTATTGATTTCAAAAAACAGAATCTACAATTTACTAATTGGAAATCCTGCTTCAACTTCTATTGGTTACGGAATTTATGTTTTAGGAGATGGATTGGCAGGAACAGAGAATAAGTTATATAACAATATCATTTACGATTTCAAAAGTAATGGAGCGCAATATGGTATATATAATTCAACGGGCGATTATATGCAGGCTTTTCATAATACGATTTCTCTTGATGACATCAATGCAACCTCTGGTGCCACCTATGGAATTTATCAAACAGGTGCTGTAACCAATATTAATCTTAAAAATAATATTATAAATATTACACGTGCGGGTACTGGTACTCGTTACGGATTAAACTTTGTTACTGCGGGTACATATATTTCATGTAACAACAATGATATTTATGTAAATTCAGGAGGAAATGATAGTGTTGGTTTTTATGCAGGCACACCATTTACTACACTTGCCAACTGGCAAACAGCCAATGGCGGTGCTTATGATGGATCTAGTGTAAGTGTGGATCCTATGTTTGCTAATCCACTTTCTGGAGATTTTACACCGACTAATACAGGGGTGAATTCAAATGGAGAAAATGTGGGAGTAGCAGATGATATATTAGGTAACCCACGTAACTTAACCTCACCAGATCCTGGTGCCTACGAGTGGACTCCACTCGGAACGGATGCTGGTATTACATGGATATCACCAATGTCTCCAGTTGGTTTAGGAAATCAAACAATAACTGTTGAAATAACAAATGCACAAACAGCCACAATTACTAGTCTAGAATTATCTTATACAGATGGCGTTAGTACTGAAACGGAAACGTTTGGCCCTTTAACAATCACGGCAGGCAACAATCAGCAATTTTCATTTACCAACACATATAACTTATCTGGAAATGCCAATTTAAGAGCCTATGTGAGCTTAGTAAATGGTGTTTTGGATGATAATCAGTTAAATGATACAACTGCAATTCAGAACATCTGTCCTGCAATGTCCGGTAATTATACCATCAACTCAGCGGTCGTAACAGGCGGTACTAATTTCCAAAGTTTCACTGATGCCGTTAATCAGTTAATTTGTTCTTCAGTTAATGGACCAGTGGTTTTAGATGTTGTTCTAGGTAGTGGCCCTTATAATGAGCAGGTAATTATTCCTGAAATTGGGGGAGCATCTGCATCCAACACGATTACATTTAATGGTAATATGGAAACTATGGCTTTCGCTAGCGTTAATACCAACCAGCGTGCTGTCATTACATTAAGTGGAGCAGATCATATTTATATTGATAGCTTAACTATAGACGCCTCTGGCGGAACTTATGGTTTTGGAGTTCATCTTATTTCACAAGCTGATTCAAATAAAATCACGAATTGTATTGTAAACACTACTGCCAATTTAACATCTACAAACTATGCTGGTATTGTAATGAGTGGATCTTTAACATCTGCTACAACAGCTGGTAATTCTGGAAACGGTAATGAGATCAGCGGGAATACTATTAACAACGGATATTATGGTATCACGGTTGTTGGTACTTCAACTGCGCCCTTCATCAGTGATAACCGTGTTTTAAATAATATAATTACTGATCATTATTTATATGGAATTTACAGTCTTGGGAATACTGATACTGAATTTAAAGGAAATGAATTCAAGCATCAAACACGAACAGCATTTACTACGATGTATGGATTGTTCCTTACTACAAATACAATCGGTGCTCAAGTAATCGGTAATAGAATTCATGACTTTTTTGTAGGTGGAACTTCTGCTTCTACTGCTTATGGAATTTATGTATCTGGTGATGCATTACTCGGTTCGGAAAATAAACTGATCAATAATTTGGTCTATAATTTCCACGGAACAGGTATTCATTATGGTCTTTATAACACGGGTGGTAATCATATGTGGGCTTGGCATAATACTATTTCTTTTGACAATGCCACCGCAGCAAGTGGAACAACTTATGGTATCTACCAAACCGCAGTAGCGGATTCGCTTCAATATTATAACAATAATATTTCAATTACTCGCAGTGGAACAGGAACCAGATATGGAATATTCTTTAATACTGCTGGCACACATATAAAGAGTAATTACAATAATATTTATGTAAATACACCTGGGTCAGACAGTATAGGTTCTTATGCAGGTACGCCATTTACAACGTTAGTGGATTGGCAAACTGCAAATGCAGCAGCTTATGATCAGCAAAGTGTGAATGCCGATCCAATATTTGTTGATCCTTCTTTAGGCAATTATCAACCATCAATTGTTGCACTTGATAATGTGGGTACACCTCTTGGAGTAGTTGATGACATTACTTATTCTGCTCGAAGTCTTACCACTCCTGATATTGGTGCATACGAATATTTTATTGCTTCAGAAGATATCGGAGTAACAACATTAATCACTCCTGTGTCAGTTGTGAGTGCATGCTATTCAAACGCAGAGACAATCACCGTTCGCATTAAAAATTATGGCTTGAATGCTATCGACTTCACTATAAATCCTGCTACAATTACATGTAATGTAACTGTTGCAACAGTGGTAACTCTGTTTGGTACACCAAGTGGAATTTTAGCAATCAACGGCACAATGGATGTTGTTATGTCCACTACGTTGGATATGACTACAATCGGCACTTATACTTTTAATGCAAGTGTTTCAATGACTGGAGATGGAAATGCAGCAAATGATGCAATGACTGCTGCGACAAGAACTACAGCGGCTTCTTTAGGAAGTATTAGTGCGGATGTAAGTACCATTTGCGTTTCAGGTGTTCCTACTCTTACTCTAACAGGAGCAATAGGAAATGTGCAATGGCAGGAATCATTAGTAGGCAATACAGGTCCATGGACAAATGTTGGAACTAACAGCAACGTATATACGCCAAGTTCTTCTATTACCGATACAACATGGTACCAGGCAGAAGTTACTTGTAATGCATTTTCAGGAACAACAAATGTTGTGCAGGTAGATTATCTTTTACCACAAATTCTCAGCACCGAAAACGATACCGTTTGTGGTCAAGGTAGTGTAACATTAAGTGCAACAAGCACAGGTCAAGGAATCATTAATTGGTACGATGTTGCAACAGGCGGAACAGCACTTGGAACAGGAAGCACCTTTACAACAAATATTACAGGAACTACAACTTTTTATGCCGAAGAACAACTTTCAGGAGGAGGCGGAAGTAGTGCATCTATACAAATTACAGAAATAGATTTGGGCACGAACGATCAGTTAGAAATTCAAAACGTTTCACCTAATTCAATCAATGTAACAGGATGGAAAGTTGCTGTAAGCGATAACTACACTGACATAACCTCAGTAAATACCATTGTTCAAACATTGAGTGGTTCAATGGCTCCAGGTCAAACTATGACATGGACAGATCTTTCTTCAGGACCAAATTATTGGGGCAATAATTTATTTTGGAATCCAGGTGCATATCCAAGTTTTACGGGATGGGCAGCAATACTTGATAACAATAATAATTTAGTAGATGTATTGTTTATGAACTGGCCTTCAGCTAATATTCAAGGAGCGAGTATTTCTATTCCAAGTGGTCCAACTCTTACAGTTGGTTCGCAATGGAGTGGAGATGGAGTAAATATCACATCTGTTGCCGGAACTCAAAGTGTTTCTCGTCAAGGAACTTCTGATAATAATGCTTCAACGGATTTCTCCATTATTAATTTATCTGTAGGAACTACTAACCCAGGAATGACTATCCCTTTTACAGGTTTTGGTTGTTCAAGTACTCGTGTGGCAGCATTAGGTGTTTCTACATCGGCACCTGCAATAACCGTGACTCCAGGAAATGCACTATGTCCTGGTGATTCCATCGGCATTCAAGTGAGCAGTGTCAATGATCCAAATTATGAATATACATGGACATCAAATCCAGGTGGTTTTAGCCAAAGTGGTAATGGACCGTTCTATGTTACACCTGTAGTAAATACAACCTATTATGTAACCGCACTTGATACTTCGTCAAGCGGTACAGGTGGTTGTTTAATATCAGATAGTGTAGTTGTAATTCCTCTTGCAACATTTAGTGCAGGTACAGTTTCGGCAACAGGACCTTATTGCATCTCTGGAGAACCTACAATTTCTGTTACTGGTGCGTCTGGTTTTATTCAATGGCAGGAATCTGTAATAGGAGGAAATGGTCCTTGGACGAATGTTGGTATAGCTAATAGTACTACCTATACTCCAGGTATCATCACTCAAACTACTTATTACAGAGTTTTGGTGAGTTGTATTTCAACCACAGATTCTTCTAATGTAGATACGGTTTTTGTAAACAATCCTCAAGTATTAACATCTAACGGAGATACCCGTTGTGGTCCAGGAAGTGTAGATCTAACAGCTACTACTGATCCAGGCTATAACTTGAATTGGTATGCTGATTCAACAGGTGGTGCACTTTTGGGTACAGGTAGTCCTTTTACTACTCCGCTAATCTTGCAAACAGATACTTTTTATGTAGAGTCAAATTCTGGCTCTGGTAGTTCAGACAGTTTGCAGGTGCCAATTGCTTCAGGTACAACAACAGGCGTTTACCATCATATGTTTACAGTAAATTCCCCAGACGGAATGCAGATTACAAAAATCGGTATCAAATGTAATAATACCATTGGTACCCTTACTGCATGGGATATCTATTACAGACCTGACGATTTCAAATTAGTTGCTGGTGCCAATACATCATCAGCAGGTTGGACATTGGTATCAACAGTCACCAACGTTCCTTCAGAGGGTGCAACAACTTATACAACTATTGCTACAGGAATCAGTATTGATATTCCGGCCGGTGCCACTTATTCCATTTACGTAGCCCCTGCTACAGGAGCGACTCACCAATATGGCACTAGTGTTGCCGGAACAGTTGTGGGTTCTAATGCAGTTGGATCCGTGATTGCGGGATACAGAGGAAGTGCGTTGTTTAATTGTACTACTACATCCGGCTTCCCTGTAGTTAGTCTTGAATATAGTCTCGGATGTCCTTCCGCTCGTGTTCCTGTAATAGCTACTGTTACTCCTTCACCTGCAATAGCTGTTTCTGGAAATGATTCTATTTGTCAAGGTGATTCAACGACAATTAGTATCAGTGCAGGTTTGGGTGATTATACCACTTTCGCTTGGTTCCCAAATACTGGATTAAGTAATGACACTGGCTCAGTAATTAAAGCTGCTCCATCTGTTACAACAAAATATTATGTTTTAGCATCAGGAAATGTAGGTAATTGTCAAGCGTTAGATAGTATTACCATTACGGTAAATGATTTCGACTTAAGCGTTTCAATGAACAATCCAATGCTTTGTGGTGCCAGTGATTCAACACAAATTACGGCGACTGCAACGGGAGGAACGTTCTCTTATTTATGGACACCCGCTGCCGGATTAAGTAACGATACGATTCCGAATCCGAAAGCACGTCCCGTGGGATCTTCAGAAACGTATACATTAACGGTAACGAATACAGCGACAGGTTGTATCAAAACAAGTTCTGTTACCATCTATGTAAGTGCTCCTGCTATCTTATCTACCGTTGCTGATACAGTTTGTGGTACCGATCAAGTTTCCTTGATTGCTAATGCTACTCCTGGAACTCAAATTTCATGGTGGAGTGCTGCTACTGGTGGAACCCGACTTGGTTTTGGTTCTCCATTTACTCCTACTATTTCTTCTACGACTAAGTTTTATGTAGAAACCAGAGATACCATCCCACAAGGGCCATTGAACACTGTTTACACTGGTGGAATTATTGCTACGGATCCGAATGCTGCTGGTAATATGTTTGATATTACAGCGATCAACAACATTCGTATTACCGGATTTAATGTCAACTTAAATGATGTTGATACCTTAGCTCCATCTAATATTAAGATCTATTATAAAGTAGGTTCATATAGCGGATTTGTTACTAATGCTTCAGCATGGACGTTAGTTGATTCAATTAATGGAATTGTTTCTGCTGGTGCAGGAGTACCTACTTATCTTCCTTTGAACTTGGAGCTTAACATAAATGCTGGACAAACTTATGGTATCTTTATTTCTGTTTCCAATTTAGGAGTTTCCAATTCTCTTCTTTATTCTTCAAGCGCAACTTCGCCTGCTGAATTTGCTGTTGCTTCTTCTGATGCTAACTTACAAGTGAAATCAGGTACCATCTGCTTCGGTCCATTCACAGGTCAAGTAGCTGCTCCAGTAAATCGTTTATGGAATGGAGGTGTTTTATACTCTATTGGATGTATCAGCGCACGTGATTCTGTAGAAGCAGTTTCATTGACAGCTCCAGCCATCTCTTTAGCTACATTGCCAAATGATACAATCTGTACAGGAAGCAGTGTTACGCTTCAAGCAAGTAGTTTAAATGATCCTAACTATTCTTACGAGTGGAATCCAGGCGCACTTCCCGGAGCTTCTGTAGTGGTTACTCCTAGTTCACAAACTAAATATTATGTAACGGCAACAGACACTTCAAGTGGCGGTACAGCAGGTTGTATTGTGGTAGACTCTGTAACGATCAATCTATTCTCTCTTCCAATAGTTAATCCAACGGCAACTCCAAATACGATTTGTGCGGGTGAAGTAACTCAATTAGCAAGTAACGCGCTTGGAGCAACTCCTCAAATGGATTCGCTGGCTACTGGTTTAGTAGATGGAAACGGTTCAAGCTTGGTAGGTTTTGACATAGTAAATACTTCGGCTTTACCGGTAACGATTAACAATTTCTCATTTAGATCTAACATAACAGCGGGTACAACTATACCTGTTACGTTAATGTATAGCACGACTCCATTGAACTGTGTTAATCCTACAAACTTTACTCCTTTACCTCCAGGTTGGGTGTCATTGGGAGTGAGTAACGCAACTGCTGCAGGTCCTGCACCAGCATTGACTTTTGTTCCGTTGAATGCAAATGTTACAATTCCTCCTGGCGCTACTTATGCATTCGCACTTGGAAGTACGACGGGCTCTACAGTTAGATATACTGATGGAGTAGCGGGTTGTCCAAATGTAATTTCAGATAGTAAGATTACTATTAAAGGTGGATTTGGTGGCTCGCTTACAGGAACCACCATTGCAAATAGAAATTTTGCAGGTCGAATTTCTTATACAATACCAGCTGTGGGTAGTTTGAGTTATTTGTGGAGTCCTTCAACTGGGTTGTCATCAACAACAGATGCGAATCCAACCGCTGTTCCACTTGCTACTACAAATTATTCAGTAGTTGTAACAAATAACGACAATGGCTGTACGAGTATTGGAAATGTAAATGTAACTGTGAATGACGGTCCTAAACCTGTTATTGTGGAAAACGATACCACCCTTTGTAATCCTGATCAAATCTACATTCATGTAGCCGATACAGGTGCATTTAGCGGTGGTTACCCAAGCGGAACACAATTCACTTGGAGTGCTATCGGAGTTCCAATCGTTGATTTAGATTCGATCAGCTCTATCAATGGCTCTAGCTATTCAGTAATTGTTACTCTTCCTAGCGGTTGTACCGCTGCTTCCGATACGATAACTGTATTGACGAAGTCGGTAGCCGTGGTTGAAACCATTAATAGCGCCTCATGTGTTGGCGGTGGATCTATCGAAGTTACGGTGACTAGCGGTCTTCCAAACTATAATTATGTGTGGTCAACGGATCTAGCATAAACCAACATTGTGAGAAATGTGACTAAGGCAGATAATAAAGATACGCTTGACAATATCGCTGCCGGAACCTATTACCTACAAGTGTATGACGAGGCAGGATCCCCAGCAAGCTGTAACTCGGGTGTGTTAACGTATGTGGTGAATGGAGCAAATCCAATTGTGGCATCTGTTACCCCTACGGATATTACTTGTAACGGAATCGCAAACGGTACTGCTGATGTAACTTGGACAGGTGGTAATACGCCTTACTCAATTACATGGAGTGATGGTAGCTTTGCTGATGTTACTCCTCGTACTATATCACCAGGTGGAAATTACAGTGTAATCGTTTCTGACTTGTCAGGATGTGCCGATACAGTTGACTTTACGATCGTAGAGCCACTAGCAGTATCAGTAACGTTTACTTCAACACCAGAATCATTCCCAGGTGCATTGGATGGTACAGTAACTGCAATCCCTGCAGGTGGTACAGGTCCATATTCTCTGATTTGGGCTGATGAATTCTTCTCGCCAGCAGGAAGTGGTAATCCACTTATGGTTTAGCAGCAGGATTGTATTATGGATTGGTTACGGATGCAAACTGATGTGATAACAGTGCTACGGTATTGGGAGATTCTATTCGTGTAGATGTGCTCTCGAATGCTACCTTGAATTTGACAGTGTATACAGAAGGATTCTATGATGGAGTGAGTGGCTTGGTTCCCGCCTTGTTAAATTCAGGTGTAGGACTCAGCTCAACGGAGTGTGATACCATCTATGTAGAACTACGAGACCAATTGTCACCTACTACAGTGTTGGCAAGCGGATCGGCAGTACTGAACACAAGTGGTCAGGCAACGTTTACCTTCCCAGGAAGCATCATCAGTCAAAATGGATACATCGCAGTATTCCATCGTAATGCGGTTCAAACCTGGAGTGATGTAGTTGCTTTCGCTGGAATGACGAACTATAACTTCACAACAGCCGCTACGCAAGCATATGGAAGCAACCAAGTGCAAGTAGCCCCAGGAGTTTGGGCAATGTACAGTGGAGATTTAAGTCCACAGGATGAATTCATCGACATCCTGGATCAAGGAGTAATCGACAATGATATCTTCAACTTCGCTGGAGGTTATGTAGTCTCTGACTTGAATGGAGATGGATTCGTTGATATCGTTGACCAATCGATAGTAGATAATAACATCTTTAACTTCATCGGATCCGTTCATCCGTAAAAAAGAATAATTAAAAAGTTGGGAGAGCCGTGGACATATGTTCATGGCTCTCTTGCTTTAGAGAAGGTATTTAGAGTCATAAGTAAATAGAACTGATCGTAATTTAGTTATTACTTTCAGGTGCACATGTGCAATTAAAATAGTTTAGTTCAACATAGATTCGTGCAATTATTGTTTGTCTTATAGGGATATTATTGAAATTAATCCATTAATTCTTAATCACGTCGTCGTAGAGGCAGGTCATACCTGCTTCTATGACGACGTGATATTTATAAAGAGAGAATCCTAGTTGAGACAAGGCATGCCTTAATGTGTCTAGTATCAGAGTGTTCTAGTAACAGAGTGTTCTAGTATCTGTTGTCTAGTATCGAGTATCTAGTATCTAGTAACGAATCTAACGTCTAAAATCTAATCGCGAAGTCTCGCGACCAACAACTAAAATCTAACTATGAAAAATTTTATGTTCTATCGCTTTTGAGATAGCTTCTGCTGCGGAATGCACATGTAGCTTTTCGTATATTTTTTTAAAATGGGAGTTTACGGTATGCCAACTAATGCCACATTGATCGGCAATCATTTTATAGCTGGCTCCTTTTACAAGAAAGCTTAATACTTCCAGTTCACGTGGGGTTAAATCGAATCGCGGGCCTTCAGAATTACGAGTGGCTTGCTGACTCGAAAACATATCTAATACTTTTTTCGCGACAGACGGAGTCATTGGAGCACCACCTTCCATCACATCTCTTATCCCTTCGATTAATTTGGAAGGAGATGTCTTTTTTAGAAAATAGCCTTGCGCGCCTGATCTTACCGCTTCAAAAATTTTATCTGCGTCATCAAAAACCGTTTGCATCACCACCATCACTTGAGGTGTTTCTTTACGAATTAATTTCAACCCATCAATACCATTCAACCCTGGCATATCAATATCCATTAAGACAACATCGGGTTGAAGTTTTTTTACGTATTCAATAATGTTGATACAATTTTCAAACGTCCCAACGCAACGCATATCCTTAAATTGATTGATAAGCAATTCAAGACTTTCGAGTCTGCCTTTATTGTCGTCAAAAACTACTACTTTAATCATATATTCAAAGATACTATTTAATTAATAATAATTTACCACTAGAATTAGTGATTAGAGACTAAATTTTAGTTTGATGGTAGTTCCCTTTCCTATTATAGAACTTATCGATAACTGACCATTGAGTTCTTCAGCACGTTTTTGCATATACTTAAGTCCATTTCCTCGGGTATCATTAAGATTAAATCCAATGCCATCATCAATAATTTCTAAAGAAATGAATTCTTCTGATTTTTTAACATTAATAATTACATGATTGCAATTAGAATATTTTAATAAATTATTGATCGCTTCTTTATATATCAAATAAAAATTCTTCCGTTTAGCCATCGGAATTTTAAGCGAATTGAGGGATTCGTCAAAATGAATTGACAAATTAAAATTTCCAGCACCAATAGTTTCTGAAGCCAGGGTCCGCATCTTTATAAATATATTTTCAAATCGGTCGTTTTAGAATCTATCATCCATACAATATCTGTCATCCCTTCTTGAGAAATTTGAGTATACTCTCCAATTTTATTAAGGATTTCTTGAAGGTTATCCGTATTTCTAGCAGCACTTTCTTTTGCAACTTCATTGAATATGGAAATAGAACTTAAATTGGAACCGATTTCATCATGTAGGTCTCTTGCAATATTATCCCGAATGTATTGAAGGTTTAGTCGCTGTTGTTTCTTATAATAATAGATTGAATAAACAATTGAAGAAGTAATGAGAATATAAAAAAGAAAAGCATACCATTCTTTGTACCATGGGTTTTTAATGGTAATTAATATTTCCAAAATATTTTTGTTCCAAAGTCCATTGGGATCTGTAGATCTAACTTGGAATGTATAATTGCCTGGGATCAAATTGGCATAAGTTGTAAATCTTCTATTGCCACTCAAGATCCATTCCTCATCTAGTCCGACCATTTTATAGGCATAATGTAAGTCTTCATTTCTAAAAAAAGTTAAGGCTGCAAATTGAAATGATAGATAATTTTGATCATACTGTAATACATAATGAGAATCAATTTTAACAGGCACATTATTTACATAGAAGTGTGTTAGAGAAATAGTAAAGGGTTTTGACGTATAGTTAATCGAGTCAGGATGAAACATGACTAGACCATTTATTCCCCGAAAGCCATTTTCCCACTTGATAATTTACAGGCTGCATTGGTATTGAACTCATCAAATCCTAATCCATCTTTTTCTGTAAAGAATTGAAAATATTCTGATACTGGATCAAATTTATTAAGGCCAGTATTTGTCCCCATCCACAAATAACCATGCGCATCTTCTAATAGTGTGTAAACAAAATTGTCAGACAATCCGTTTGAAGTGGTATAGTGCTTCGTTTCATGGGTTAATAAATTGAGTTTTATAAGTCCTTTGCCATTTGTTCCAATCCAAAGGAGTGAGGAATTTTGTAAATGAAGAGACCGAATGTCTGTACCATTAATTTTAATCTCGGATTCCTTTTTACTGAGAAAAGCGGTTAAAGAATCATTTTTTATTGAATAAAAATAAAGTCCATTTTGACTTCCGATGATGATTTTATCTTTATTTAATTTTTTTAGACAAAAAATGATTCCTAAATTTTTGGAGAACTCATCTCTTTTTAATGCTATTTCAATAGGATCTTTACTTGATGATTTAGTTTCATTTTGATTAATGAAAAGCGCATTGTTGGATGATCCCCAATAAATATCCTCGCCATCATTTAATGAGCACCTTAAGGTGGGGCCTCCAAATTTATTCGAGTCCGTGTTGTTTATTAGAGTTGATTTTTCTTTTGTGGGGTCGAGAATAATTATCGACTTATTAAGCCAGTTTGAGAGCCAAATTTCACCATTGTTACTCAATGTTATATTGCTGATAGGGGTGCTATTATTATAAAAGTCGGAATTAAGAAAGTTGAAAGATTCAGCCTCATTTTCACCAACATCCATTAAATAGGATCCCTCTAAGGTTCCAACTGCAATTTTATTTTTAGCATATTCAATTATTGAACGAACATTGGTAGTTGCTTGGTTCGATTGATTACTGCTTGAATAAATGGTACTAAAATTAGATTTTATTTTTTCCGCTTTTATCAACCCTTTTCCTGCTGAAAGAAGCCAGATAATACCATCACTATCTTCTAAAATTTTATTGCAATTATGGGTTGGAATACTTGAGTTTCCTTCATAAAAATGATTCTTAATTCCCTTTTCAAAATTTTGCAAATCAATTTCTATGAGTCCTGCTCCGATATTTTCGACCCATATATTATTATTTGTGCCTTTCGTTAAATTGTAGAAAAGAATATCTTCTTTAAATTTTGGTTTTAGAAGTTTTGCTAAATCGATCTCGTAAATACTACCGGATACTAAATCTAATTTTGAAAGTAATCCGGCTCGATTTAAATAATATAAACAACCATTTATTGACAGTTTTAAATTAGTATGATTTCGAATTTGAGAAGTTTCAGTAGCACGGGCAGTAAGCTCAATAATTTTATTGCTAGACGGCAAATAGTTGAACAATTGATTTGGAGCACTTATTTGCACAACTCCATTCTTAACTTCATTAAGTTGAATGGGTAGTTTGACTGGACTCTTGAAGTAGTGCTGTTGAAATTTCAATGTGCTAAGATCAAGTAGAAAGAATTGATCGGATGTTGTTAAATAAAGTTTCCCATTTGATAGCAAACTAGAAGTGGTATATCTCATAAATGAAATATTTGGAATTACCGTTTTCTTAATTCGTATTGGATTGATTTGAATGGTATATAAATTGTTCTTTAATAAAACATAAGAGCGGCGATTATCTGATTGAAAGAATACCATCTCATTTAGATTTTCAAAACCTAATAATTTTTTAAATTCATTTGTCGCATCGTCAAAAAGGAATAATGCATTTTTAGAAGCTAGGAATAGATTACCTAACGAATCCACAAAACTCATTAGCATTTGAGTTGAAGTGATGGATTTGTCGCTTTTAGAATTAAAATAGAAAGTAGTAAAGTCGTATCCATTGAATTTACTAATTCCGTTTTCAGAGTGTAGCCACAAATAGCCATTTGGACTTTTTAAAATTTCACTAAAAGAACCTGAAGGCAAACCATTGTTAGATGTATAGGATTTAAAATGCAGATTGTGTTGAGAAAACAATTGCTCATTTTGTCCAATCAGTAAAGTAAATATAAAACAGAGAGTATACTCTTTTATAAACCTAAGGGGCCATTTTACATTCATATTCGAAAGTACAAAATTCCCGGTCTCAAGGTTGATTTTGTTGTACGAAATCAATTTCGAAAAGGTTTCAATTGGAATAAATGCTTGAAAAATGCTAAGACGGGGATCAATAACTTTCAATTTCACCCAAATTTTGTTCTATTTATCTCCCAACATTTAGGCATCTTGACACCCCTAAAGTTAGTCATACTTTATAATAAGAGTCATCGTAACTTCGTGATATCATTTAGGTGTGATTTAGCAATAAGGTATCATTTAGATTGATTAGATAAAAGGAAAGGCTGCTTCTAATTGGAGGCGGCCTTCCTTTTTTTTTGTCATTAGAATCTATTGTAATCCTTTGAAGTGCAGTATATAAGGATTTAGCTTCATTAAATTATGCGTTGCTTTTAGTCATAAAGTCAAAGTGCTAAATCAATTATAATTTGAAAAACCGACTCTTTTTATAAGTTCAAAAATCAAGTAAATAATTAAACAGTTACCAGAAAAGTGATTTTTCAATTTGTTTTTATGGAGCTCACAAAATCGGTTTTGAAAAATAAAGTTGCAGGGTTAATGAACTAGTCCTAAATTTATCCGTATCAATACAAGTTTGAATTCAAAGATCTACCCAAATCTTTGGTTAAACTTAATCCGGAAATAAATCATTTTCTCATCTAAAGAACTATCTGTCTATAATTAGACGGGCAGAATGAGAAACCAATTGACTTTTCCTTGACGACTGAAAAAAATTAACTAAATATAAAATGAATCCAAACTCAACATTTACAGGCGGCAATTCAATTTGCAACCTTAGTATGGAACGTGTTAAAACGTACTTTACTAAAAAGAGCCTATTCTATTTAGTCATGACTATGTTCATGACGCTTGGAATGCTCAGCACTTCCTTTGCACAATTAACAGGAAGTAAATTCATCCCAGGAGATTACGCTACAGTAGCCGCTGCGGTTACGGACGTAAATACCCAAGGCGTAGGAGCTGGTGGTGTCACTTTTGAAGTGGCTGCTGGTCATGCTGAAACTTTAGCAGGTCGTATTGAATTGACCGCTACAGGTACCTTAGCAGATCCGATTGTGATTCGTAAGGATCCCAATACTTCGGGTGCTAACCCAGTTTTAACCGCTTATGTTGGGATTGATGCTGTACCATCTTCAATTGCCGATGGTTTCTTCATTTTGTCGGGTTCTGATTACGTGACTATCGATGGAATTGATTTAGCGGAAAGTGTTGCGAATACTACTGCAACTACAGTGATGGAGTTTGGTTATGCCTTATTTAAAGCAAGTGGAACTGATGGATGTCAAAATAATACGATACAAAATTGTACTATTACTCTAAACAGAGTACAAAGTACAACTTGGACATTTGGACATAACGGAAGTATTGGAATTGTTGTATTTAATGTTACTTCATTAGCGACAGGTGCAGTTACGGTTACTGCTGCAAGTGGATCAAACTCTTTCAACAAGTTTTATTCAAACACCATTGAGAACTGTAACTCGGGTATTGCATTTAACGGATTCACAGCTGCAACTCCTTATACATTTGGAGCAGGTGGTTTAGGAGATACTGGTAATGATGTGGGAGGTAGTAGTCTTGCCACTGGAAATACAATTATTAATTTCGGTGGTGGCGCAGGTGCTACCAATCCTTGTTCGGCTGTATTTTTAAAAGATGAGTGGGATATTAATGTTTCTTATAATACAGTAAACAATAATAACGGTTCAGGTGTAAATCATCCAGCAACTAACCGAGGTATCTTTGCGAATGCATCTTCTATTGGTGCAAGTGCAACTTTCAATAATAATAATGTAACCATCACAGGGGGAGCTTCTACTTCTGCTATTGATTGGTGTCTAGATATTGAAATGGCACAAAGTGGAGCTTCCGGCAATACAATTAATGTAAATAATAATACAGTTAGCTTTACTAAGCCAGGATCTTCTACAGTAGCTCAAACTGCAATTTGGCTGAATACTGCGGCAGCAACTGTAAATTGTAACAATAATAATATTACTAATTTTACTGGTACTACAACTTCTACCACCGATGCTACTCCGATTCGTAGTGGTTTAGCCGGAATTGGAACGTTAAATATCAATAATAATACTTTTAGTGGAATTACTTTTAGTGCAGCCACAGGAACGAATTATATTGTAAGCGTTACAGCAACGGTAACAACCGCATTAAACATAAATGGCAATTCAATAAACGGTGTTACTTTAACAGCACCTACTTCAAAAATTTTCCGTGGAATTTATGTTTCGACTGCTTCAAATACAGCAGATCATAGTATAAGTAATAATGATTTTCAAAATATTACCTATGCAGGTGGAACACCAACAGGAGAATTCACTTTGATTTATGGTATTGGAACAGCAAAGTCTTATAATATAAATAATAATACCTTAACAGGTGGTTTAACGGTTCCATCGACTGGAACTATGTATTGTATTTACAATAGCCAATCGTCTTTAAGCACGAATGTTTCCAATAATAATTTGACGGGAACAGGAATTAATAGAACATCCGCCAGCGGTACTTTTAAATACTACTATAATTTTGGAGTTGGTAGTGGTGTACAAAGAGTTTCAAATAATATTTGTAATAATGTAACACTTACCGGCTCTTCTGCTTTTTATGGAATTGAATTTAGAACGAGTACAACACCAACCATGTTTACTGATAGCAATACTATTACCAATAATGTTGCAGGTTCTGGAATATCTTATGGTATCTACAATGGGTATGGAGCAGCGGGAAGTTCAGTTAGTGGAAATACCGTTTCCGGCTTAGCAGGTACAGGAACTATTTATGGGATTTATATTGGTTCTACTGCATCGATTGGGCTTGATTGTAACAATAATAATGTGAACGGAATTTCAACAACGGGAACGTCAGGTATAGTTTATGGAATCTATCAATCTTTGGGAGGTGTAAACAATTATTCTAAAAACAAAATATATGGGATTTCTGCAAATGGTACAGGTGCTTCTGCCATTGGATTGCATGTTAACGCTGGAACCACAACGTCTCTTCGAAATAATTATATTGGGGATATAAGTTCACCTTTGTCTAATTTGGCCAATCCATTGATCGGAATAAATATTAATGGTGGAACTACAGCAATATTGGATTATAATACGGTAAATATAAATGGTACAAGTGCTGGTGCTTTGTTCGGATCTAGTGCATTGTCTGCATCTACTACACCAAATCTTACTTTAAGGAATAATATTTTCGTTAATAATTCAACACCGAATGGAGCGGGATTTGCCGTAGCTTATCGCAGATCGTCAACAACCATATCCTCGCATAATGTTGCATCTAATAACAACTTGTTTTATGCTGGGACTCCAAGTGCAAATAATTTAATTTTCTATGACGGAACCAATTCAGATCAGTCGGTGATGAGTTATAAAGCTCGTGTATTTACTGCTGATATGAATTCTGGAACAGAAAATCCTACTTTCTTAAGTACGGTAGGTTCTTCTCCCGACTTCTTACATATTGATGCATCAGTTGCAACAAATATTGAAAGCGGTGCTGCAACAGTTTCTGGAATTAGTGATGACTTTGACGGAGATGTCAGAAATGGTTCTACTCCTGATATAGGCGCTGATGAATTCAGTGGAACAGTTGCTGCTGCATTAGCTGCACCAATCAATTTCGGATCTAATACTGCTACCATAAATAGCTTTAACATCACATGGGATGATAACTCTGTGGGTGAAGCTGGTTTCGTTGTATACCGATCACTTAATATAGGTGGACCTTTTAATACCATTGTTGGTGTAGTAAGTTCTACTTCTGTTGCTACAACAGGAACTACTTATTCTTTACCACAAACTGGATTATTAGGTGGTACTACTTATTATTATCAAGTAGTAGCTAATAATTTTAGTAGTTCAGCCGCTTTAGCAGGAAGTGCTGCTACCTTGGGTTGTGGAAGTGGTTTAGTTGGAACGTATTTAATACCGACTACTTATGCTACTTTAACTGCTGCTATGGCTGACTTAGTACTTAACGGGATGAATGGTCCAGTTACATTAGAACTTGAATCAACCTATACAGGGGCAGGGGAAACGTATCCAATTGTTATTGGAAATATTGGATGTTTAAATCCAGCTAATCCTTTAACCATTCGTCCAGAAGGAACCGTTGCAGCACCATTAACGATAACAAGTGCAAATACAACTGCTACAATTGATATCAATAATGGAAATTTTGTAACTATTGATGGACGTCCAGGTGGAGTGGGTTCAAATAAATTCTTAATTGTAGAAAATACTTCTACTACTTCTGGTTCTTCTGGAAACGCTGTATTAATTAGAAACGAATCATCGGATAACACGCTAACTTATTTGGATGTAAGGGCAGCTAACGGTAACGCCGCAGCAAATACTGCTGTAACAACTGCAGGCGCCATTCCAGGAGCAATAGCAATCAGCAATACGACTGGTGGATTTGGAAATGATAATAACATAATTTCAAACTGTGATGTTCACAGCACAGGCGCTAACTTGGGTGTTTGTATTTATTCTGGAAATAATTCTACAGCTGGTTCAAATGCGAATAACGATAATGGTAGTATACTTAATAATAATTTGTATGACTTCTTTATAGCTGCTTCTGCAAGTGCTGCTGTTGATATTGCTGCCGGTAATAATAACTGGACTGTTTCTGGAAATAATGTTTATCAAACTGCTTCACGTGCATATACAGGAACACCTTCCGTTCGTGGTTTTTGGATTACTCCAAATACAGGTTCCTTAGCTTCTGCAAGTGGATATGTGATTAATGATAATTTCATTGGAGGTAGTGCCGCGGGTAATTCGGGTGCGCCAACAACAATGACAGGTTCAGGGTTGTATAATTATTATGGAATGGATCTTTCATTAGGTCTGGGTACTGCTTCTAGCGTACAAAACAATACAATCTCTAATTTTAATGTTACAGGTCCATTTACCGGAAATAATTTTTACGGGATAAATGTTGCAAACGGTAATGTAAATGTAGGTTCGGTTACTGGTAACGTAATTGGATCTCCTTCTACAAACGGATCTATCACAATTACTACTACTTCAACGGGTGGATCCATGATCGGTCTTCGTTCAGGTGCTGGCGGAACTATTAATTTCTCAAATAATATTGTTTCAGGTATTGATATGGTAGGTAGTGCGACTACAGTTGCAACTGGATTTAATGGAATAGCGGCTTCAGGAGGCGCTATTATTATTGTAAATAATAATACTATAGGAAGTTCAACGCTTGCTAATAGTATTAATATGGTGGCTACTTCTTCTACATCAACTACAGCAGCTGCTGTAAGAGGTATCATCTGCAACAGTACTACTACTGGAGTTGTAAATACGATCACTAATAATACGGTAGCAAATATTAACTCAAATTATAGTGCTGCAGGAACACAAGCAGCCACATTGGTGGGTATTGCGGTTACTACAGGAGCTAGCACAGTTGATGGAAATACCATTTATAATTTAAGTTCAAATACGCAAACTTCAGGTTCTGGTGCAACCAGTGGTGTTATAGGAATATCTTATAATTCTACAGCTGCTACGGCTGCTCCTGCAGTGATAAGTGACAATATTGTTCATACATTAAGATTAACGAATCCATCATCAACGGGTGCTATAAATGGAGTAGGATTATTTTATTCGGGTCCAACAGGTTCTTCTAACGTAATTGAAAGAAACCTTATTCATAGTATCTCAACGGCAGCTACTGCGAATTCATTAGGATTCTTAACGGGGATGGATGTTGCCGGAGGAGTAATTACTCTTAAAAACAATATGGTTCGTTTAGGAATTGATGATGCAGGTTTGGATATTGTTTCTCCATTGACAGTTCGTGGTATTACTAAGAATGCTGCAACAGCGAATGTTTGGAACAATAGTGTTTATATTGGAGGTGCTAACGTGGGTACAAATGCAATTAACACTTTTGCGTTTGCAAGAACAGGAACAGCTGTTGATGATATTCGCAATAATATCTTCGTGAACAATCGTTCCAATGCTACAACAGGTGGTAAGCATTATGCAATCAACCTAGTTAATACAACAACATTAACTTTAAACTATAATGACTATTATGTATCTGGTTTAGGAGGTGTATTAGGATACAATGGTGTTGCCGATGCTGCAGTTTATACAACAGGTTGGGTTGCAGGAGATGTAAATAGCTTTTCCGTAGATCCAGAGTTTATTAATGCAAATGGAGATGCTGCAAGTGTTGATTTACATATTCACCCAACAAATCCAACAATTATTGAAGGTACAGGAGAAGCAATTGCAAATGTTGTAGTTGATTTTGATAGCCAAACGAGAGCTGGATTAACTCCAACTGATATTGGAGCAGATGCCGGAAATTTTGTAAGTTTAGTTTGTAGTGGAACTCCAATCGGTGGAACAGCTATTGTATCAGGCAGTGCCATCTGTATTACAGGATCAACTACTGTCTCTTTAACTGGATTTTCTAACATCCCAGGAATCACATTACAATGGAAAGAATCATCAGTGTCTGGTGGGCCATACACAAATGTTTCTACAGGAACTGGGGAAACAACTGCTAGTTATACTACAGGAACACTTTCCGTTGATAATTATTATATATGTGAAGTTACATGTACCAACGGTGGTGCAACAGCTTTGTCCTCTGAAGTATTGGTTGTAGTGAATAATCCTACTGTGACTTCTACAACACCAGGAACTCGTTGCGGAACGGGTGTGGTTACGTTGAGTGCTACAGCAAATAATGGTGGAGATATTAATTGGTTCGCTGATCCAACTGGAGGAGTAGCATTAACCAATCCAACAATTCCTGTCCCTGTAACTGGATATAATAATGATATCGTTGCAAATGGAGTAGGAACCAACTCTTCTTTAGGATTTACCTATGCTACCATCGGAGTAGATGGTGCTGGATATTTGTTCATTGACAATACATACAAATATGCCGCTGCAAATGCGTTACCTACTTGTTTCATGCCTGTGAATAAATTGGCACCAAGTGCACAAACTAGTGGACTTGTTTATGAATTCCAAGATTATGGTGACGATGTAACTCTTGTTAATAATGCAATGTCTATTGTTAATCAATCAACAGGATATGTATCACCCTTGCCAAGTTCTGGTACTTTAACATTAACTACACCCGCTAGTTATTCTAAGTTAGTTGTCTTGTATGAATCTGTAGTAAATACAGCTCCTATGCTTGTTGATGCTACAGTAACTTTTACAGATGCATCTACACAAGTTTTCAATGGTAATACATGTGTAAACTGGTTTACTGTTTCTGCACCGGCTTACTCTGGTATGGGAAGAGCAACACCAACAGGAGCTATACAATGCGGTACAACACCAAATATGTTTGAGTTGAACTTGCCCATTGATTTGGCAAATCAATCCAAACAAGTTGCAAGTGTTACTTTGAGCTTACCAGCTGTGCTAACAGGAGTCAATCCATTTAACATGAATTATTTTCATGCAATGGCAGTTGGTGGACAAGTTGCTACAGCGCCAGGAAGTTTTACAACGCCAATTATTTCAACAACTACAACTTATTATGCAGAGCCAGCTTCAGCAGGTGGCTCTAATCAAATATCTTCTCAAGGCCCGCCAACACTTACTACCAGTACTCAAAATGGTGGTCTTCGATTTAATTTAAATGTCGCTGTTACTATTAATTCTATTCAAGTATTTTCAAATGCTGCTGGAACTGCTACGGTAACTTTGTTAAATCCTTCTGGTGGTGTTATGTTTACTTCATCTGCTCAGTCCATCGTTAATGGCGGATTGTCGACTCCGCAAACACTTAATTTGGGTTGGTCAGTTCCTGCTGGAACGGGATACCGAATTCAGGTAGCTAATACAGGTAATGCATTAGGATATGCTACGGGTGTATTCCCTCAGCCTATGGGTAATGGTGTAGGTACAATTGTAAGTGGATCACTTAATGGTGCTGATAATCCACTGCATTACTTCGTATATAATATCAATACTACTGCAGGATGTCTGGGGTCGCGTGTTGCAGTTGTTGCCACAGTTACTCCTCCGCCAGCACTCACTATTACTCCAGGTACTACAGTTTGTAACAATACAGTTCAAGCATTAAGTGTAACTTCTACAGTTGGAGACTTTGATGTGTATACATGGTCACCTGTTACAAATTTATTTGAAGATGTTGCAGCAACAATTCCTTATACTGGAGGAAATTTCTCTACTGTATACTTGAAGAGTACAACGGGTGGTTCATTCGCCGTGACTTGTAATGCTTTAAATACCACAAATCAATGTGCGAACGTTACGTCTCAGGTTTATAGCGTACAATCTTTAATTACTGCATCTATTACTTCAGATAACAATCCTTCTTGTGCGGGTACTGATGTAGTACTTACGGCTAACTTGGTGATTCCTCCATCTCCTCCAATTGGAGCCGGAGCTACTACGAGTGCTACGTATTCAAATCCCTTCTATAGCTTGTGGTCGAATACGCATATGCAACATTTAGTGCTTGCATCTGAATTAACCGCAGCAAACATTCAAGCTGGAAATATTGTATCCTTAGGCTTAGATATTACTGTGGCTGGTACATTGCCAATGCTTGAGTTTTCATTGAAAATGGCAAATTCAAGTGCAACGAATATGTCGAGTTATGACGCTTCTTCGTTCACAACAGTTTATACAAATGCATCACTTATGCCAACTGTTGGAATTAATACGCTCACATTCACCACTCCATTTGTATGGGATGGTGTAAGTAACGTAGTGATTGAAATATGTCATGGAAATCCAGGTAGTACTGCTACAATGAGTAGAACATGTAAGGCTGATAATACCAGTTTTGTTTCTACTATTCATACTCATAAAACAGTTTCAACAGGTGGTAATTCTCAATGTACTGATAATACTACTAACTTACTTACCTATAGTCTTCGCCCTCAATTTTACTTTACGAACAGTCCCGCTTCTATTACTTATTCTTGGAGCGATGGTATGTCTGTAGTGGGTACTACTAATCCACTTACAGTAAATCCTACGAGCAATACAGATTATACAGTTACAGCGAATATTAGTGGTTTGTGATATCGTGAGTCCATTGCATGCTCAAACCACTATCGCATTACCCCAGCACCAACGGCGTCAGCAGCTTCTACACAATGTGGATTTGCGGTGCCAACGGTTTCTGTAACCTCGAATTCAACTGAACCTACACCATTCTTCTATTGGTATGATGCTCCAACAGGTGGAAATTTGTTGCAGACAGGTACTTCTACAACTTTCACAGGTGTGATTTCTACAACAACAACATTCTATGTTTCTGAATTCGTTGCTGTATGTGAAAGCCCACGCGTGGCTGCTGTAGCTAATGTTACTGCTTACGACCCAATTGATGTTACTGCAAACCAAGTAACTTGTGTTGGTACTCCCAATACATTTACGGTAACACAAACAGGAAGTAATAATGTGTATGCTCTATCATGGTCTGCAAACCCAATGGCCGGTAGCGGTGTTATCGGTACGGAAACAGGATCTGTAGAAACCTTTACTACAACTATTCCTGGTTTCTACTCTTATATTGTAACCGGAACAGAAACTGGTACAGGTTGTGTTGCCAGTGATACTATTGTTACTAATAATTATGTGGGCCTATCGGGTACTGTTTCTGCAACTCAAATTTCAGGTTGTGATAATCCAAACGGATTAATTACAGCTAACGTAACGGGTGCTGGTACTGTATTGAATGATGATTTCACAAGTGGCATATTACCATCAAACATGACTTCTGCCGGTAACGACTTTGCGTTAATTGGTGGTCAAATGCGATTTACTTCAAGTGCACTTTCGAAGAACGGTGGTGTGTTAATTACGAATACTACAGGATTAGCCAATGACGATTTCCAAATCGACTTTGATATGATTACAACTCCTGGTTCTGGTTCTCCAGCTGATGGATTTAGTTATAGCTATGGTTCCAATGTGGTTGCATTGCCTGCAACGGTAGGAAGTCCTGTGGTAGGTCAAGTTGTTGGCCCAACAGAATCTAACCCAGAAAGTGGTAGCGGAACAGGATTGAAATTAGGTTTTGATGCATACACAAATGGAGCAAATACTGCAGGAATTTATTTAATGTATAATTGTCCAATTTGGAATCAAACTCCAGCTAGCTCTGGTGTTATAGCTTATATCAATAATGTTACCTGGAGAGCAACTACTACATTAGGAAAAACTACTCACGTTACTATTAAGATAAATGCATTAGGTCAAGTATCATTGTGGTTGAACGGAGTTCAAGTAGTTACCGATGCTCCATTGCCTGCATCCTACTTAACGGATGATAAGTCGACATGGAATCATGCTTTCTGCGCTCGAACTGGTGGCGAATATCAAGGTCATTATATCGATAATTTATTAATTCAGTATAATAACTTCTACGAGTACTCAATTGACGGCGGAACTTCATGGACTACGAATAATCCTATTCCAGCTTCTGGACCTGGTACTTATACAGTATTGGCTCGTTATGCATCTGTACCTGCTTGTTCTACATCAATAGGATCTGCTACAATTGACCCAATTGTATTTACTACTACCTCAACTTCAAATGGTGTTTGTACTTATTCTGGTTCCAATGCCAACATTTGGAATTACACCGGCATTTACAAGTGCAACATATCAATGGGAAAGTTCTCCAGCAGGAATGAATACATGGTCTCCAATTTCGGGTGCAACCTCAGCAACTTATGTTCCAGCACCGGGTTCTATTACCGTTGAAACCGACTTCCGATGCGTTATTTCATGCGGAGGGGTTCCACATGCAAGCTCCCCTTCATCAACAAAAACAATTACGATTGATACGCCTGTAATTACAGGTTCTACTGGTGCTTCTCGTTGTGGTGTTGGTACGGTGGACTTGCAAGCTACAGGAAGTGCAAATACGACGTTAAATTGGTATACTGCTGCTACAGGTGGTGTAGCCATCGGCACAGGAAATACCTTTACTACTCCTACTATTTCTTCAAGCACCAACTTCTATGTTGCGGCTTCAGCGAACGGTGGTCAAGGATTGACTCCAGTACCTGGAGGTAATACTTGGGATCAATATACCACAGTTGGAAATTTCCAGACCGCTGCAATAGGAAGTGCTTCTATGGTGTTTGATGCATTAACGACACTTAACATCGCTACAATAGATATCTATCCTAGTGCTACGCTTGGTACTTCATTTACGATTGAAGTTAGACAGACAAGTAGTACAGGAACCTTAGTAACCTCTTATACAGGTGTTACTACAGTAGTGAATTCAGGCTCTCCTACCATTGCTCAAACAGTGCCTGTGAACTTTAATATTCCAGCTGGTTCCAATTATGTAATTGGATTTGCTTCGAATCCGAGTACTTGGAGAGGTAATATCACGAATTTCCCTTATCCGTTCTTATTACCCGGTATTCTTAATATTCAAGGATCTTCATTCGGTACATCACCCGGTTCTACTTTGATCTACCAATACTTTTTTTATAATTGGGTAGTGACTACAGGTTGTGAAAGTGCGCGTACAGCTGTTGCTGCAACGGTTACAACTCCGCCTGCTATCACCGTAAGTTCGAATGTGACTATTTGTGATGGTCAAAGCACGACGCTAACTGTAGGAAGCACAAATGACCCAGACTACTCTTATGTTTGGACTCCATCTGGTTTTAACGGATCTTCTTATTCAGTAAATCCAACTGCTAATACAACATATACAGTTACAGCAACCGATACTACAGCAGGTCCTAATGCAGGTTGTGCAACTGTAGGTTCAGTAACAGTAAGTGTGAATCCAATTCCTTCTGTACCCTCTATCACACAAGATCCATTAGTGGTTTGTGGCAGTTCTCCTGTTACTTTAACCGCTACTTCTACTCAGCCAGGGGTAGCTCAGGTGGGTACTGGTACGGGTACAAATGTATCGGTTGGTCAAAGTCCTTTCTCAGGAAACTGGGAAGGATCCAAAATTCAATATTTGATGACTGCTGCTGAATTAAATTCATTGAATATTTATGCAGGTCAATTAACAAGTGTTGCATTTAATGTTACTAATATCGGTGTAACATTTGCTATGTCCGCCTTTACTGTAAAAATTGGTCAAACAGCAACTGCAGCACTTACGGGTTACGAATCAGGACTGACTCAAGTATATGCTGCTCCAGGTACTATTTTACCTACTTCTGGATGGAATACCTTTACGTTTAGCAGTCCATTTATGTGGAACGGAACTTCGAACGTTGTTATTGAAGTTTGTCATAACAATGACCCGACTGGAGCTTGTGCTTCTTGCTACGGAGGAACTTCAACGGTTCAATCCACAACAACAGCAACACAAACAGTTTATGGACAGTATGCTGACAATACAGCACCTACTGACCCATGGGATTTATGTTCTCAAATTAGTACAGGAACGGTTTCTCAAAGTTCTAACCGTCCCAATATGCAAATTGGATATGGCGCTACAACAAACTTCTTGTGGTCTACAGGAGCAATAACGCCTGCTATTACAGTTACTCCACCAACAGGTACTACCAATTATAGCGTAGTAGCAACAAACGTGTTTGGATGTACATCATCAAATAATATTGATGTGACTTCTGCGCCAATAGCTACTCTTATATGTTAGAAAACGATACTACATTATGTAACCCCGAACAAATTTATATTCATGTTGCCGATTCATTTGTTTACAGTGGCGGTTACCCAAGCGGAACTCAATTCACTTGGAGTGCTATCGGAGTTCCAATCGTTGATTTAGATTCGATCAGTTCTATCAATGGCTCTAGCTATTCAGTAATTATTACACTTCCAAATGGATGTACATCAACTTCCGATACGATTACTGTATTGACGAAGTCGGTAGCTGTGGTTGAAACCATTAATAGCGCCTCATGTGTTGGCGGTGGATCTATCGAAGTTACGGTGACTAGCGGTCTTCCAAACTATAATTATGTGTGGTCAACGGATCTAGCACAAACCAACATTGTACGTAACGTAACGAAAGCTGATAACCAAGATACGCTTGACAATATCGCTGCCGGAACCTATTACCTACAAGTGTATGACGAGGCAGGATCCCCAGCAAGCTGTAACTCGAGTGTGTTAACGTATGTGGTGAATGGAGCAAATCCAATTGTGGCATCTGTTACCCCTACGGATATTACTTGTAACGGACTCGCAAACGGTATGGCCGATGTAACTTGGACAGGTGGTAATACGCCTTACTCAATTACATGGAGTGATGGTAGCTTTGCTGATGTTACACCTCGTACTATAGCACTAGGTGGAAACTACAGTGTAATTGTTTCTGACTTGTCAGGATGTGCCGATACGGTAGACTTTACGATCGTAGAGCCACTACCAGTATCAGTAACGTTTACTTCAACACCAGAATCATTCCCAGGTGCCTTGGATGGTACAGTAACTGCAATTCCTGCAGGTGGTACAGGTCCATATACACTGCTTTGGGCTGATGAATTCTTCTCGCCAGCAGGAAGTGGAAACCCACTTACTGGTTTAGCAGCCGGATTGTATTATGGATTGGTTACCGATGCAAACTCATGTGATAATAGTGCTACGGTATTGGGAGATTCTATTCGTGTAGATGTGCTCTCGAATGCTACCTTGAATTTGACAGTGTATACAGAAGGATTCTATGATGGAGTGAGTGGCTTGGTTCCCGCCTTGTTAAATTCAGGTGTAGGACTCAGCTCAACGGAGTGTGATACCATCTATGTAGAATTACGCGATCAGTTGTCACCGACCACAGTGTTGGCAAGCGGATCGGCAGTACTGAACACAAGTGGTCAGGCAACGTTTACGTTCCCAGGAAGCATCATCAGTCAAAATGGATACATCGCAGTATTCCATCGTAACGCGGTTCAAACCTGGAGTGATGTAGTCACCTTCGCTGGAATGACGAACTATAACTTCACAACAGCCGCTACGCAAGCATATGGAGGTAACCAAGTGCAAGTAGCCCCAGGAGTTTGGGCAATGTACAGTGGAGACTTAAGTCCACAGGATGAATTCATCGACATCCTGGATCAAGGAGTAATCGACAATGATATCTTCAACTTCGCTGGAGGTTATGTAGTCTCTGACTTGAATGGAGATGGATTCGTTGATATCGTTGACCAATCGATAGTAGATAATAACATCTTTAACTTCATCGGATCCGTTCATCCGTAAAAAAGAATAATTAAAAAGTTGGGAGAGCCGTGGACATATGTTCACGGCTCTCTTGCTTTAGAGAAGATTTTTATTTAACCCTTTCCTATCATCTCCAATGGGATAGATGGAAAGAAATATTGAGTGCTTTCTATTTTATACTTTTGCAGGGATTAATTGATTTATATATGAACGAGAAAGCAGCATTCGGAACAAAGGCTATCCACGCCGGACAAACACCCGATCCAACTACGGGAGCCATCATGACTCCCATTTATCAAACCAGTACATATGTGCAAGAGCGACCTGGAGTGAATAAAGGATATGGATATGCACGTGGAAAAAACCCTACGCGTTCTGCATTGGAAAAATGTATTGCAGCTTTAGAAAATGCCGAACATGGTTTGTGTTTTAGCAGTGGACAAGGTGCAAGTGATGCTATTATAAAAATGTTGCGCCCGGGCGATGAAGTGATCGCCACTAACGATTTGTATGGTGGCAGCTATCGTATGTTCACTAAAATATTTGAACCCTTTGGTATCAAATTTAATTTTGTGAATATGCATGATGCGAATAATATCAAGAATTTTATTAATGCAAACACAAAAATGCTTTGGGTGGAAACTCCTACCAATCCCACCATGCAAATTATCGATATCAAAGCATGTGCTGCAATTGCGAAGGCAAATAATTTAATTTTGGTAGTTGATAATACGTTTGCATCTCCTTATTTGCAAAACCCTTTAGCATTGGGTGCCGATATTGTGATGCACTCAGTAACAAAATATTTAGGCGGACACAGTGATGTAGTGATGGGAGCCATTTGCACCAACAATAAAGATTATTATGATCAGTTAGCATTCATTCATAACTCTTGTGGTGCAACACCCGGACCCATGGATAGTTTCTTAGTGCTGCGTGGAATAAAAACATTGCATGTACGCATGGATCGTCATTGCAGTAATGGAAAAGCAATTGCTGCGTATTTAAAAGCACATCCTAAAGTGGATAAAGTGTATTGGCCAGGATTTCCTGATCACCCCAATCATGATATAGCAAAGGCGCAGATGAAAGATTTTGGTGGGATGATTTCCTTTACACTAAAAAATGCTACTGTAGAGCAAACTTTTGATATGGCGTCAAAAGTGAAAGTATTTTCATTGGCAGAGTCGTTAGGAGGTGTAGAATCATTATTAAATCACCCTGCCACCATGACGCATGCTTCTATCCCGAAAGAAGAAAGAGAGAAAGTAGGTGTGACCGATACGTTGATCCGCCTCAGTGTTGGAATTGAAGACATCAATGATTTGATTGCAGATTTAGAGCAAGCGATTGGGTAATCCGATTCCGAAACTAACATTGAATTTGAATTGATGTAGTCCTTAATTTTAATGGGGGGCTACATCAATTATTACGAGTTCATCGGGAATTTCAATCCCATAAAATTCTTCCACAAAAAACCTGAATCATATTTTTCTGCTTCTTTACAAAATATCTGTATTAAAAAGCCCGGAGCGTATTTAATTTGCTTCTGAAAAAAATTCAATTTTAATTGTAAATGAATTGTAGTCCATATAGGAGAATTTAAATCTTTTGAAGCAAGCAATTTTTTAAAATATTTCTGGAAATAAATTTTGTATTTTTCGTAATAAACACACTCACATCGTCAAGCGTTTTATGTAATTTGTTTGTGAAATTCCTTTTCAATCTTAACCCAAATGTTTTCTGCAGGATTCAAATCTAGACTATATACCGGAAAAAATGCCAGATCAATATTTTTTCAGAAACGTTGGGATTTGCGAGTATTTCATTGATAATTGGAGTAAATATTATTTATAATTGCTATTGGATATTTTATTTACTGAAATTTTTTTGTAAGTTTGCTAATAGTATGTATTGATTTATTTTTATGCTATGAGAAAATGTCTTTCTTTTTCAAGGATTTTAATCCTTGGGATAATAATAGGAATTTTATGAGTAGATTTTTAATCTTATTCATATCGGTATTATTATTTCTTCATGCTGGGATTTTAGCAGCCCAGGAGAAGTCTGTTTACTTGAAGTCATACTATGCTGTAGATGGTCTTTCTGATAATAATGTGACTTGTATTGTTCAGGATAAATATGGGTTTATTTGGGTAGGAACGAAGGATGGCTTGAACCGGTTTGATGGAAAGGAGTTTCAAGTTTTTCGCAATGATCCAAATGATACGGTTTCACTTTCGTCCAACAATATAACCTGTTTGGAAATATCCAATGACTCCATATTATGGATTGGAACTGCAAATGCTGGTTTTTGTTCTTATGATTTTAAGTTAGGTCAATTTCGCAGATTTTCTATGGAGTCTTGTGGGCTCCTGTCAAATTATGTGAATGTAATTACTTATGACCAGCATAAAAATGGTTTGTGGATAGGTCAGAACAATGGAGGAATGAGTTTTTTTGATTTTAAAAAGAAGCGGGCTTCATTAATTATTGAAAATAGAACCTATTATGATATTGCATTGATCAATGGTGAAATCTATGCCGCAGCTATTGGAAGATCCATTCGAAGTATTCAAAAATTGAATTTTGTTGATTCAACTGCTTCGAAGCTTGCGATCACAGTGAATACAATTTTTCATTCAAAGGACGGTAATATTTGGTGTGGAGCATGGGACAATGGTTTGCATTTATTTGATGGAGTGACGAGAAAGGCATCATATATTTTTGATAATGGCGGAAGATTGAGTCATAATGGAGATGAAATACTTTCTATAACAGAAGATGAACAGCAATTACTTTGGCTGGGCACTCGAATGTCAGGGTTGAGATTTTTTGATATAAAAACTCGTGCTTTTGTTTCACCCTATCGCTTTACCAAAAAGGTGGGAGGAAGAGTGAATAGTTTGTTAAAGGATAAGAATCATCGTATCTGGATGGGTAGTGTTGATGGCTTGCATCTTTATGATCCTTTATTGAATCAATTTGATGTGGTGCAGTTGAATGAAGATAGATCAGATGTGGATTGCCCGGTAAATGGAAGGCTAGTTACAAAAAGTGGTTTGGATCTTGTTATTTCTTCATGTGGACTTTTCTTTAAACAAAGAAAGGACAATCTGTATAGCTTCAAGTCTTTTATTGAAGACAGTATAGAATTACAATTGGTTTCTATTTATAAAACAAGTTCAGAAAAGATTTTAATTGGTACAAATAAAACAGTTTATTTTTTAGATACCTTGGATTTTACATTGTCACCAGTTACAAAAGTAAATGGAGTCTATAAAAATTATTTCCATTCTATTTATTCCTCTCGATTTAATACAATGTCACCATTGAGAAATGAGGATGATAGTCTGATTATAATGGTAGCTTATGGCCATGAAATGTTTCTCTTTAATCGGACGACAGAGCAAATTGTTAATATGGGTTTCGCAAAGGATAGTATTTCTGATATTTATATCGATAATCTTATACGGAAGATCGTTGTTGATAGTCGTAACCGAATATTTTTATGTGGTGCATCAAGGGGGATTCAACAGTTGTTTTTAAAGCCGAAATTTCTATTCGAAAATTACTTTTACAATGACAGTATTAGGCTTATTAAAGAAAGTTCTTGGAGAACCTTTGCTAAGCTGAATGGAAATACTTTAAATGATATTTTTGATGTAATTGAACTTGGAAATGGAAATTACTATGCCACCAGTCAGGGCAATGGCTTGCTACACTTTCGTCGTGAGGATATGGATCGTCCCTTTGTTTCTATGAATGCTCCCGTTAAATCAACGATGGGTATTTGCGCTGTAAATGATTCTTCTTTATGGATGATTACATCTAAAGGTTTTTTAAATTACAACACCAATTCAGGTAGGTATATACTTTATTCGGAACTACATGGCTTGCCATCAGGAATGACGGGTTATTTTTATAAAGATCAGCACGGACAACTAACAGCAGGTTATGGAAATGGTTTTGTTAGTTTTTATCCTGAACGTATTAAAGTCCATGCTGAGAAACCAACTTTGTATCTAACAAAGTACTGGATTATGGATCAGCTTCAGACAGAGAATATCAATGATAAATTGGTGATGAAACATGATAAAAACTTTGTTCGCTTTTATTTATCGTCAAATTGCTATTCTTTCAATGAGCAAAATGAATACAGGTATTTACTGGAAGGAATAGATCAGCAATGGAGAAGTAACGGATCTAATCCGTTGATTACCTATACAAATTTGCCGCCCGGTGAATATACATTTCGCTGCATGGTGTTAAATAGTTCTGGTGTTGCCAGTGATGAGTTGAAGATTCTCATTACGATTATTCCTCCTTTCTATACCACCTTGTGGTTTTATTTGATACTTGCTTTAGCACTGGCTTCTATTTTATATTCGATGTACCGGTATCGGCTTCAACAAATTCTTAAGCTTCAAAACATCCGAAATCATATCGCCAGAGACTTGCACGACGATATTGGATCTACCCTGGGTAGTATACATATTTATAGTCAGGTAGCGAAGGTGAAGTTAAATGGTGAATCCTCTGAATCTATTGGACCTATACTTAAGAAAATCGAAGAGAATGCTAAGGAGATAATAGATAAAACAAGTGATACCGTATGGTTTGTTAAATCGACTAATGATAGTTTCCATGAATTGTTCATTCGAATGGAAAGTCATATTGTCGGATTGTTGCAACATAGTGCTATTCGCTTTAGTATTACGGCTGACCCGTCGTTGAATACCCTTAAGTTGGATATGACTTCTAAGCGGAATCTTTTTCTTATTTACAAGGAAGCTCTTCATAATATGGTGAAGTATTCAAATGCAACAGATGTAGAGATAAAACTTGAAGTTCGAAATTCGAAGTATCGGTTGGTTATTCGTGATAATGGAGTTGGATTCGACAGAAGCAAGTATATAAATCCATTGAATGGAAATGGATTGGTAAATATGGAAAATCGGGCATCAGAGATGAAAGGAATTCTGCATATCGAATCAAATCAGGGAATAGGGACAGTCATTATAGTTGAATTTTGAGTTTCACCAGAATTGGTGGTGTTTAATTTAGAATTTACTCTCTACTATTGTAATAGTTAATGAAAGATGATCAAAATTATTTTATTTGACGACAACCGTAATATTTGCGATTCTATAGGATTGCTTTTTTCTACGATAGATGACATGATATTGGTGGCATCCTATCACAACGTAGAAGATGTAGTAGATAAAGTTCGTAAGGCCAATCCGGATGTGATATTGATGGATATAGATATGTCTGGGATTACTGGAATTGAAGCGGTCAGACGGCTACGGTCGAAAAATATATCTATTCCTGTCATCATGCTAACAGGTTTTGAAGATGCCGATAAAGTATTTGCTTCCATTTGTGCCGGTGCTAACGGTTATATCCTGAAAAGCGCAAATATGAACGAGTTAGTGGGTCATATTAAAGATGTACATAATGGTGGCGCACCCATGACTCCCATAATTGCACGTAAAGTGTTGGACCGTTTTGTGAAACTTCAGGCAGCACCGCATCCCGAGGAAGATTTTAATTTGAGTAAAAGAGAAGATCAGGTTTTGCAACTTCTTGTGAAAGGAAAGTCGTATAAAATGATTGCAGAAGAATTGAACATAAGCTATGAAACAGTACATTCTCACGTCCGAAGAATCTACCAAAAACTACAAGTGAATTCGGTGAGTGAAGCTGTTTCTAAAACATTGTCCTTGCGCTTTTGGGGAACTACGTCTTAGGAAAATCACGAAGTTTAGTTGTTTTTTTGATGTAGAAATTCCACCTATTTATTAGTCGAGGACGTTTTTAATTTTACATGGACCAACTCATCTAGGTACTAAATAGAAATCACATTTTAACTAATTAATGCTCTCATTTTAAAGACTTTCTTGAAATCTGAAACTGACTTTAATTGGCTTCTATTTGTGAACAATTTGGATATAATTTTTCTTCCTTAAAACCAGAAATAATTCACCATAATTGGTGATTTCTGTATCAAAACACGTTTCGCAACTTTGAAAATATTGAAAAGGATTGAGAGATTAACTTGAACATGTTATTAATCTCTTATAGATCCTTTGCCAATGAGTGCAATTCACAGCCAGGAACTCAAAAAAACCTCTTCGTTATGGATATTAACTTTACTCTGGATTCTTCACAAACTATTCAATGGTTAAAAAAACTAGCATTAAGTTTTGCTTTATGTTGCCTTAGCACATTTAGTCTAAATGCTCAATTGTACACGCGCACAACATTCAATTCAGCCTATGTCCCTATTTCAACGGGTGGTGGTGCGACCATCTCTACAGCAACTGGAAATGATGCTAACCAAACCGGAATTTCATTGGGTTTCACATTTACTTATGCAGGGATTAATTATACTACCTTAGGTTTAAGTACAAATGGATTGTTATTTTTTGATGCAGTCGCTCCCGCAGCGAATACTGGAAACGATAGACTTTATAGCACTGTAGCACCCAATTTATGTGTAACAGCTTGGTGGAATGATTTAATTGATGATGCTTCTTCAGATATTTTATTTCAAACTCAAGGTGCCCCTGGCAGTAGGACTTTCACAGTGCAATACACCAATTATCCAAATAGCCCAGGTACCAATGGTAGTAACGTTAGATTGAACTATCAAGTAATTTTTATGAAACGACTAATGTAATTGAATACCATTATGGAGTAGTAAATATTACAGGAAACATAGGATTTCATCCTGGAGCAGCCATCGGAATGGAATACGGTGCCGGGGGTAAAGGAAATTATATTGATGCAGTAACTGGATCAAAAGGTACTTCGAACAGAATGTTAAGTGCAGTCACATCTTGGCCTGCAGTGAACTATCGGTTTACACCCGGTGCTCCAACACCTGTTGCTGGTGGAACTTACAATGTTGGAGTGGGTCAAACTTATTCCAATCTTTCTTTAGCCGTTGCTGATTTGAATCATAGAGGTATTTTTGGTCCAGTTACCTTAAATCTCACCGACGCAAATTATGATACCACCGCTGCCAATGGTAGTAATCGATTTCCCATTTTATTAGGTCCAGTAGCAGGAAGTAGTTCGGCTAATAGAATTACGGTTTCAAAAGCCGGAACACCAGCTACTATTTCTTATAGAGGGTCAACAGCTAATGGATTAATTAGTAATAATAGTGGTGTTGCTGTTTTAGGTTCTACTGAAGAACCCATATTAGGCGTTAGTTCCTCTTTCACAACCGTAAGTAATATTAACCTCGTTTCTCATGGTACTGCGCCACATCCAGTGGATATTGGATTGTTAGTCTTTCAAGCAGATGCCGCATTAGGTGCTCAAAATAATTTGTTAGACAAAATATTTGTAAATCTCGACCGTGCCAATACCAATACAATAGGAATTGCTTCTAAATGGACTACAGGCACGAGTGGATTAATAGGTGCTAACTCCCATAACACATATCGGGATTTTACAATTCGGGATTGTAATAGAGGAATGGATTTTGAAGGCGCCGGTGGCGCAGGGAATTCTCCTGACCTAAATACAAAAATTATTACTTCTGCTTGCAATGTTTTTAATTCAATTGGTGATCCTGCTGTACCCAATGATATTGGAGGAACTAATTCTTTAACGTATGGTATAAGAATGCATAATCAAGAAAATCCGGTGATTCGAAATTGCATTATCCGAAATGTAACCACACTTAATCCTTCCAATCAAGTGGATGGAATTTACATGCTAACCTTTAATGGAGTTGGTGAGATTAGTAATAATGTATGTAGAACAATTACCAGAAATCACGCAGCGGCAAATTCACACACTTGTGGTATTCGTATAACCACATCAGGTAACACCGTTAAAAATATGAGGGTCTTTAATAACAGTATTTCTGAAATTTTATCTTCTTATACTGGAGTTGCAACTGCAAATAGACATATTAAAGGAATCTTAATTGAAGGTTCAGGAAATATCGGTAAGCAAAGTGTTTTTGTTTGGAATAATAGCGTAAGTATAAATGGATCTGGTTCGCCTAATTTATCCAATACTTGTTTTGAAATTTCAAGTCCAACTTCCGTGAACCATGTAATAAAAAATAATGTGTTTGCTAATTTTACTCCAACGCAATCAGGTGTTGCCAGTCATTATTGCTTTGTGACTCCAGTGGTGGATAGGATTGGTTACGCTAATCCTAATTCTTCTTCTGACTATAACGATTTTTATATTGCTAACGATCAAGGAACATCAGGGCATGTAGGCTTAGGAAGTACAACTAATTATTCAACATTGGCAGCATGGCAGGCAGGGATTACTTTTAATCCAGGTACAGATGCCAATTCAATTTCCTCGAACCCATTCTTTGCTAATAATAACAGCGACCTTCATGGTACTGCTTTTTCTTCTTCAATAAATGGAACAGGAACAACTCCTCCTGGATATACGACATTGGATTATGATTGTGAATTAAGAAATCCTCCTTTTGATATTGGATTTGATGATATTTCTAATGTTGATACAATTAACATAGTGAGCTCTTTCAACCCCTCTGCTACAGGGTCTCTTTGTGGTTTGGGGTATGATCCTGATTCATCTTATCTATGGATTTATGGATGTAGTTCGGCTACTATTCAACGTTATTCTACCAGTGGTGTGTTGCTAGGTTCAGTACCAGTTGCTGGAGGTGCTGCCAATGATGTAGACGTGGAAGTAGCTCCTGTAAACCTTACGCTTAACACAGGAAGTATTTCAAAAGGACAATTGCTGCTTGTAAATGGAGAAAGTGGAGTAGCCGATATTTTTGCTTATAGTAAAACGACAGGACTCGTAACCGATACATTGATAACTTCTTTTGGTAATAGTCACGTAGTTGGAGGTGCTTATCATGAATTAAGAAATACATTTTTTCTTATTCAGGATAATGTACCAGGTGCTGCGTTAGAAAATATGGTTGCGGAAATTCATCCTGTAACGGGGGCTACATTAAATACATTTCAAACTACAGGTGTATTTAATGTCTCTTTTGGAGATATCGAAGTGGGTGCAAATGGAAATTTATTTATTGTAAGTAGTGCTCAATCGGGAATTGCAGAATATACGCCAACAGGCACATTCGTTAAAATTCATAATCTTCCTGCAATAGTACATGATTTAAGTGGTATTGCTCTCGATTGTAATACCAATCAAGCTTGGGTGTGTACTAATGGTGGTGTGGTGTATCAGCTAGGTCAGTTTCCTTGTGGCTCCATCCCTACTGTAAGATTAGACATTCGTGTTTTGATAGAGGGATTTGTCGCCGATGTAAACGAATTAATACCAATATTAGCTAACAATGGAATCAGCAGTAATTTTTCTGAATGTGATTCTGTAACTGTGGAATTAAGGGATCCAACAACACCATACGATTTAGTGGCTTCTTTCCAGAGTGTAGTTAGAACAGATGGTCTTGCTTCATTTACTTTACCACAAACATATTTTGGAGGGACCTATTATATTTCAGTAAAAGGAAGAAATATAATTGAAACATGGAGTAAAAATCCGATCACGATGACCGAATTTACGAATTATAATTTCAGTAATTATTGATAATTGTAAATTTTTAAGTGGAGGACGTTGAATTGATAAAAATCTGAATCATTTTTTTAATTTATCAAAAATTATTTCTGTGTGAAAAAAATATACTTCTTGTTTCTATTCCTACTTGCGAATATATCGTATGCGCAACTTACAATTTCAAGTTCTTTTAACCCTGCTGGTTTATCTTCTTTGTGTGCACTAGGTTATGATACCGTCCTTCAAAAAGTTTGGGTGTATGATTGTAGTGGCGATAGTATTCATTGTTTTGATACCAGTGGAGTAAAGCTTGGAGCCGTTATTGCACCTGGCGAACCAGCCAATGATGTAGATGTTGAAATTGCACCCGTCGCGTTTACTATGGCAGGAACTACGATTCCTCAAGGCACTTTGTTGTTGATAAATGGCGAAACGGATTCCGCAGAAATATATGCGATCGATCCAACTTCCGGTTTGATTCTCGATACGCTTCGAACTTCATTTGGGAATAGTCATGTCGTTGGTGGAGCCTACAGTCATGGTACTGGTTCTTTTTCTTGGTGCAAGATAATGTTCCCGGTGCAGCGTTGGAAAACCTCATCGGTGAAGTAAATCCTTTGACGGGTGCAGTGATCCAAACTTTCCAGATTAGTGCATTGTTTAGTGTTTCGTATGGAGACCTAGAGGTGGGCGAAAATGGTAATCTATATGTAGTAAGTAGTGTGGAAGATAGTATTCTTGAATTAACCACGCAAGGTCAGTTGGTTCAAATGCATGATCTACCCACAGGAGTGAGCACCGTCTCTGGTATGGATTTGAATTGTGGAAGTGCTGAAGTTTGGGTGTGTAGTACGAATGGCACAGTATACAGTCTTGGGGCTTCAAATTGTAATACTTTATCTGGAATAATTGATCAAGAAATGCAAAAAAACATTGTTGTATTCCCGAATCCATCAACTGGTATTTTTTATTTTGAGCATGAAATGAAATTGCTAGGCGTCTTTAATGTATATGGTGAGATGGTTTTGTCGGCGAATCAACATGCAAAAAGTATTGACTTAAATAAATTTTCATCAGGTGTTTATTTCTTACGTACAGTTGACAAAGGATTTGTTAGATTGATTAAATATTAATTCTCGGTAATGTCATCGTGTTTTCATAAACACAGTTCATTCATTAAAAAGTAAGTTTGAAAGGAAAAGCCTTGAAGCGTGTTTATACTGCAATAAAAAAAATCTAGATTAAAAAAAAGCCCTGAAGCGTGTTTACACTACTTCAGGGTTTTTTAATTTCTATTGTCAACCAACAACCAACAACCAACAACCAACAACCAACAACTAACAACTAACAACTAACAACTAACAACCAACAACTAACAACTAACTCCCGCACATCACACAATCATCCGGATTATCCAATGAACAAGACAATTGATCCGATGCTGATGTATCATTTATAAAATGAGTGGAAACATCGTTACTTGAAGAGCCAGCAGTAGCACTCGCTGATACAGTAGACGTTGTTGCTAATACGGATTCTGAAACATGAGGTTGAGGCATCATTTCATATTGCTTGTCAACCGTAAACTTAATGGCAGTCGCTGCGGGCTTAGTGCGCAAGTAATACATTCCTGTTTTTAAGCCGCGCTCCCATCCATAGAAATGCATCGATGTAAGTTTCGCGAAGTTAGGCTCTGCAATAAATAAATTCAACGATTGACTCTGACAAATATAAGCACCCCGATCAGCCGCCATATCAATAATGGTACGTTGCTTAATTTCCCATACCGTTTTGTAAAGCTCTTTTATTTCAGTTGGAATTTCAGCAATGTTTTGAACGGAACCGTTTGCAGCGATGATTTTATTTTTCATGTCGTTGTTCCATAAGTTTAATCGAACAAGATCAATTAACAAATGTTTGTTCACGACAATAAATTCTCCACTCAATACACGACGACTGTAAATATTCGTTGTGTAGGGCTCGAAACATTCGTTGTTTCCTAATATTTGTGAAGTAGAATCAGTAGGCATTGGAGCAAGCAAGAGTGAATTGCGTACACCGTACTTTTTAATTTCTTCTCTTAACACATCCCACTCCCAACGATCGGTTGGTTTTACTTTCCACATATCAAATTGGAAAATCCCTTGTGAAATAGGAGAACCTTCATAGGTTGAATAGGGACCTTCTTTCTTCGCTAAATCTTTCGATGCTGTCATGGCAGCATAGTAAAGTGTCTCAAATATTTCACGGTTAAGGCGATGTGCTTCTTCGCTTTCGAAAGGATAACGCATCAAGATAAATGCATCGGCTAATCCCTGTACACCAATTCCAATCGGGCGATGACGCATATTGCTGTTCTTCGCTTCTTCAATCGGATAGTAGTTTACATCAATGATCTTATTCAGATTTTTAGTAGCGGCATATGTAATTTCAAAAAGTTTCTGATGATCAAATTTTCCATTGATCACAAAACGTGGCAACGCGATAGAAGCTAAGTTACATACTGCAACTTCGTCTTTTGCTGTGTACTCAACAATCTCAGTACAAAGATTTGAACTTTTGATCGTGCCCAAATTTTTCTGGTTGCTCTTTTCGTTGCAAGCATCTTTGTATAAGATGTAAGGCGTTCCCGTTTCTATTTGAGATTCAAGAACCGCTGTCCATAATTCACGAGCCGGAATAGAACGACGTGCACGACCTTCTTGTTCATACTTGGTATAAAGCAACTCGAACTCCATGCCGTAACATTCATCTAAGCCGGGTGCTTCGTTCGGGCAGAACAAACTCCATTGACCTTCTTCTTTTACTCGCTTCATGAATAGATCGGGAATCCATAGTGCGAAGAATAAATCGCGGGCGCGCATTTCTTCTTTACCATGGTTCTTTTTCAATTCAAGAAATTCAAAAATATCGGCATGCCATGGCTCCAAGTAAACGGCAAAGCTTCCTTTACGCTTACCTCCACCTTGATCTACATAACGTGCGGTATCATTGAACACACGCAACATGGGAACGATTCCATTGCTGGTGCCGTTAGTTCCGCGGATGTAAGATCCTGTAGAACGAATATTATGAATGCTAAGACCAATGCCGCCTGCACTTTGTGAAATCTGAGCACATTGCTTTAATGTATTATATATACCGTCAATGCTATCGTCTTGCATCTGAAGCAAAAAACAAGAGCTTAATTGTGGCTTTGGGGTTCCAGCATTGAACAAAGTTGGCGTTGCATGCGTAAACCAACGCTCACTCATCAAGTTATAAGTCTCAATAACCGATTCAATATCCGTTTTGTGGATACCCACTGCCACACGCATAATCATGTGCTGCGGGCGCTCCACTACTTGTCCATGAAGACGAAGTAAATAAGATTTCTCCAACGTCTTGAACCCGAAATAGTCATAACCAAAGTCACGGTCATATATAATAGTAGAGTCGAGGAGGTCGGCATGCTCATTAATCACCGCCATCACGTCTTCAGCAATCAAAGCAGCATTCTTTCCCGTTTTAGGATCAACGAACGTATGCAAATCGTGCATTGTTTCTGAAAACGACTTCTTTGTGTTCTTATGCAAATTGGAAATAGCGATCCTGGAAGCAAGAAGCGCAAAGTCAGGATGACGTGTGGTTAAAGAGGCAGCCATTTCAGCCGCTAGGTTATCCAATTCGGTGGTAGTCACACCATCGTAAACACCTTCAATCACCTTTTGGGCTACCAAAATGGGTTGAACATGTTCAGCTGAAAGACCATAACATAGCTTTTGTACACGAGCAGTGATCTTGTCAAATTTCACTGTTTCCTGCTTGCCATCTCTCTTTATTACGTACATATCAATTAGTATTAATGGGTTAAAAGTTTATTTGTATACTTTAATCTCTATTCAGTTCAACAAGTATTCACAATTGGAGCGACAAACTGCCCGGCCAGGTGAACACCTCGCTTTTTTACTATCCGGTAGATTCAGATGAGTTTGAAAACCAACGCTATTCTAATTCGCAAGAACGTGCGCTGAACCGGTCACAAAACAAGTTAAAGATATCATCTATCCCAAGTAGTATTTTTCACAATCGGTAACACTTTTCAACAAAAGGAGGGTGTGAAAATAAAGTAATAATAAAATTTTGATTCTTGGAAATTGCATTATATAGAGAAGCAAATTAAACTGTCAAGTGCTTTTTTTCGCAAAAAGAAAAAAGAATCCTCGTTTTTTTCATAACGACTATCACCTACGTAATTCTCGAGTGAACGAAATGTTTTTTCGTTTTTTTTTGATGAAAGATATTCTAATTGTTGTACAACTATTCAATAAACGAAAATGTTAAATGCTTAGTATTTGTTTCGCAAAATATCTTCAAGAAGTAACTTTTAAGACTTTGGACTTTGGACATTAGACTTTGGACATTAGGCTTTGGACATTAGACTTTAGACATCTAATCGCGAAGCCTCGCGACTAACATCTAACATCTAATCGCGAAGCCTCGCGACTAACATCCAGAATCGAGTATCGATAAACTAGTACTCCGCCAACACAGGTTTATTACCCATGACTATATCCACCTCATTTAAAATTTCAGGAGTAAATTTTTCCAATCCATCAATCGCTTTTAGATTTTCTTCTAGCTGTGAAACTTTACTAGCACCTAAAATGGCGGAACTCACATTTGGATTTTTTAAACACCAAGCCAATGAAAATTCTGTAAGACTTAAACCGATTTTATCTGCAATATTTTTTAATGACTTTACTTTTTCTAATCGTGCAGGTGTAACATTTCTTTCCTGTAACCACTCCATACCTTGCATTGACAAACGTGTGGCGCCTGCTTCTCCTAAATATTTTCCGGTCAGTAATCCAGATGATAACGGCGACCAAATGGTGGTTCCCATGCCCTGGTATTTAAAAAGATGTAAATAATCCTCTTCCATTTTTTTTCTTTCGAAGAGATTGTATTGCGGCTGTTCCATCACCGGAGCGATGAGCTGATGGCGTGCTGCTTCCAGATGTGCTTGCAAAATTTCTTGCGCGCTCCACTCCGAAGTCCCCCAATATAAAATTTTACCTTGTTGAATTAAGGTATTCATCGCTTGAACGGTTTCGAGGATGGGCGTGTTTTTATCGGGACGATGACAGAAAAATAAATCGATGTAATCAACTTGCAATCGTTTTAATGCCGCCTCACATCCTTCCAAAATATGTTTGCGACTTAATCCACGCTGATTCGGTAAATCTTTCTCATAACCAAAAAATACTTTGCTCGATACCATGTAAGAACTTCTGGGCCAATTTAAATTCTTCAACGCCTTGCCCATCACGATTTCACTTTGTCCGCGCGCATAAATTTCTGCATTGTCGAAAAAATTAATGCCTGCATCATATGCTGTCCCCATGAGTTTTTCACTGATGTTATCTTCAATCTGTTTTCCAAAGGTGATCCAGCTGCCAAACGAAAGGGCGCTGATCTGTATGCCGGTGTTTCCTAGTTTTCTGTATTGCATGTTTTTGTTTTTATATTGTCGAATTGAGTTTTAATGTCGAGGGGATGAAAGTCACCTGTTTTTCATTTCACAAAAATAGTACACTATATCATTGAGAAAGCAAGACCTTCAACCATTCCGTTGACGTCAACAAAATGGTAGGGTTCTCAATTTGTCATTCTTTTTTCAATATTTTCTTTTTGAAAATTTTCTTATTGTATTATATACGTCTTCTGATTTTGTCTTGCACTAAATCCAATCACTCCTTCATTCTCAGTATAGAATAGCTCCCAAATGGGCAATTGTGCAATTGAAATATTCGTGGTGTCTTGCTTAAAGTAAAATACGTTGGTAAATGTTTTTCCATTGAGTTGGAGTAGTGGTGAAAAGATGGGTTGTGGCTGAATGATGTTTGCATCCATCAAGTTGAAATACACTTGGAAACTTAAAAAGTCGATGGACAATCCAGATGAAACTAATATATTTTGATCGGATGAGGTTTCGTCAATTCGTAATAAGTAATGGTTTTTCTTGGTGAATGCAGTATCGCAGTTCATTAATAGTCCAGCATAAGCTTGGCAGTCGATACATTCACATCCTGCAGATCTTCTTTTACGACATTTTTCTTCGTATCTCGGACTGTAATTTCTGTCGGTAACGTAGAAAGTCAATGAGTCGCTCGATAAAGTGGTGTATAGTAAAGAGTCGTTAGGTGCAACCTCTAATAAATATTCAAATTGTGGTTGAATAGGAGGACAAGTATACGTTTCGTCACAACCGCAGTTGGACATAAAGAAACAAGTGAAAATTAGAAGTGTGACTTTAAGGATTTTCATTTTTTTGAATGTTGCTTTTTGCAATTTTATAATATTTGTAAAGCTAAAAATTTATATCTTTATTTCATGAAAAAATTTATTTTAACCATTCTTCTCGGAATCGCTTCAATGCAAGCCTTTTCGAAAGTTACTCAAGTGCTATTTATTGGGAACAGTTATACCGGTGTTAATAATCTCCCTCAACTTTTTTATGATCTTTCACTCAGTTTGGGTGATTCGGTTTTTGTGGATACCTATAATCCGGGTGGTTATACTCTTCAGATGCATTCTACCGACGTTAATACACTGGCCAAAATAAATAGCCGCCCTTGGGATTTCGTCATCTTACAAGAGCAAAGTCAGCGTCCTTCATTCCCACCCGCTCAAGTAGCCATGGATGTTTATCCTTACGCTAGACAACTCGATAGTCTCATCTTGTTAAATAACCCCTGCACAGAAACTGTTTTTTATATGACTTGGGGCCGCAAGTATGGTGATCAGGGTAATTGCGCTTTCTGGCCACCTGTCTGTACTTTTTTAGGGATGCAGGAGGAGTTAAGAAATTCATATGTGCAAATGGCAATTGACAATGCGGCGCTCGTAGCACCCGTGGGTAGAGCTTGGCAAAGTAGCTGGACTCAAGATTCATCGATTAATTTATGGTCATCTGATAATAGTCATCCATCCATAGAGGGATCGTATTTAGCCGCCTGTGTTTTTTATGAAACGATTTTAAGAAATTCATGTGTGAATGCACCATTTATTTCTTCTGTAACAAATTCGAATGCGGTTTTTCTGCAGCAAGTCGCTCATCAAATCGTAACAGATAGCCTACCTACATGGAAGATTGGAGCTTATGATGTTGTCTCTGATTTTACTTTTGTTAATAATGGATTGCAAATTCTATTTTCAGAACAGAGTCAGCACGCTACTAATTTTTCTTGGGACTTTGGAGATGGATCAACTTCGTCCTTATCTCAGCCAATACATAATTATTTGCAACCTGGCTTTTATACGGTAAATCTGATTTCAATGGATAATTGTAATGCCGACACTGCTCAACAAAATATTGCAGTAGTTGCCAGCGGGATTTCTGATTTAAATGCAATGGGAAATTGCATTCAAATTAATAACCTAGCGGAGATAGAAGTCAGGTGTGGTCGATGGGATGCATTGTCAATTTTTGATGCTGCTGGCCGGCAGATAAGGTCAACCGATTTTAGGAAAGATAGCTTGCAGCGGATTAAAGATCAACTAGAGTCCGGAATTTATGTCTTGATTTTCAGTTCATCTGAAGGAAATAGACAAGTTATTAAGTGGAGAAATTATTAATTTTTTCGGTGTATAGATCATTGTTTTTCTATTAGGATCGTATTTCTACTATTCATACATTTACGACAACCAAAACAATTAGTAAATGCAGTGTTTTCTTTAGAACTCGCTGTTTACCTAAACCAAACCAAATCACTTATGAAAAAATTGATTTTGGGATGCTTCCTAGTATTAGGAATGAATCCTACATGGGCACAAGTTCTAAACGGAACTCGTGCTAAGGCAGTACATCCTTCTGCCACTGAAGTTCGTTTTGATCACCGATCACAAGCACCCCTTTATGTTGAATTTGAAAATTCATCATTTGTTGCTGCAAGCGCGCAAACAGACGTACTTCGATCTGTGTTGAAGGCAAGTGCTAACGACAGTTGGACTTTAATACGTTCGGATCGTGATGATCTAGGAATGATGCATCATCGTTACCAACAGTATTACCAGCAAGTGAAGGTGATGACAGGAGAATATATTTTACATGAAAGCCAAGGAAGATTAGTTTCGATGAATGGAATGTTTTTTCAATCATTGAATTTAAATACGACACCAACAATTGATGAGAAGCAAGCTTTGCAGTTTGCATTAAATAATATTGGCGCTTCTAAGTATCTATGGCAGTCCTCCGCGATGGAGCAGGAAATTCTTTCTGGTCATGCTCACGGTGATGCCTATCCGCATGGCGAATTGGTGGTGCTTCCAGCGCAAGGATTTGGAAAATCTCAGGCCATTTCACTTTGCTGGAAGTTTGATATCTACGCTATGGATCCGCATGAGCGTTGGACGATGTATGTAGATGCAAATACCGGCGCAATCATTTTTAAAGAAAATAAAATTTGTACAATCACGGTGAATGGTACAGCCGCTACACGTTATAGTGGAACACAAATTATGCAAGTAGATAGTTTAAGTGCGAATAGTTTTCGTTTGCGCGATGCTTCTCGCGGTTCCGGCGTGGAGACCTATGACATGAATAATGGGACGAGCTATGCCGGAGCAGTCGATTTTACAGATACAGATAACATCTGGAATACGGTTACTAATATGGATAATGCCGCTTACGATGCGCATTGGGGAACACAAAAGACTTACGATTATTATTTAAGTACGCATAACCGTAATAGTTATGATAATGCCGGTGCGATCTTGAGATCTTACATACATTATAGCACTGCCTACAATAATGCTTTTTGGAACGGATCAGTAATGACTTACGGGGATGGTGATGGAGCTACGTTTTCTCCTTTGACTGAATTGGATATCATCGGACATGAACTAACGCATGGTGTAACCAGTGCTTCCTCTAACTTGGTGTATTCTTATGAGTCTGGTGCATTGAATGAATCTTTCTCCGATATCTTTGGAGTGAGTATTGATTTTTATGCAAATGGAGCAGCTGCAAATTTTTAATTGGAGATAAAACATACACGCCAGGAACTCCAGGTGATGCATTACGTTACATGAATAACCCTAGTATTGCTGGTGATCCAGATACCTATTTGGGTCCAAATTGGTATACCGGCGCCGGTGATAACGGCGGAGTACACATCAACAGTGGTGTTCAGAATTTTGGTACTATTTATTATGTCAAGGTGGTTCCGGAACAAATGATTTGGGCTTTGTATACAATGTATCTGCAATCACGATGAATAAGGCGAGATTAATTGCCTATAGAAATAATACCTTTTATCTTACATCAGGATCTCAATATTTTGATGCAGCTTTCTATGCCTTGAAATCTGCTAATGATTTATATGGTATTTGTTCACCAGAAGCTGTCTCTGTAAAGAATGCATGGGATGCAGTGGGCGTGTATGGATTAACCTTGAATGCTGCCGCAACAGCAGCTGTCGCTGGAAGTGCATGTCAAGGAAATACGATTCAATTAAATGCTAGCGGCGGAGTAACGTTTTCATGGTCGGGGCCTGGTGGATTTAGTTCCGCTATTGCCAACCCAACAATTCCGAATGGAAGCGCCGCTAATAATGGAGTGTATACATGTATCGTTACCGATGCAAACGGATGTGTAGGAAATCCTACTGTAAATGTGAACGTGATGCCTCCGCCTACACTTAATGTTACAGGAGCAGGATCCATTTGTAGTGGAGGAAGCTTACAATTAAATGCAAATGCTTCCGTAAGTGGAGCAGGAACCAATAATGGAAGTAATTCTACAACGTTCGCCATCCCTGATAATAATGCAACGGGGATTCAAAGTTTAATTACGGTCGGAGGAAGTACCAGTGCAAATGCGCTAATTGCCGTAATAGTTGATTCATTAACGCATACCTGGAATGCAGACCTGAAATTAGAATTGATTGCACCAAGTGGAGATGTGATTATTTTAGCGCAAGGTGTTGGTGGATCTGGAGATAATTTTATTAGAACTCGATTCATGAACGCAGGTACCGCCATCGCATCTGGAACAGCTCCCTTTACAGGGAATTTTATCCCTCAGCAAGGATTTAATAATCTTACTGGGGCAGCGAATGGTACTTGGAGATTAAAAGTATCTGACTTAGCTGGACAAGACATTGGTACTCTTTGGAAATGGTCAATTGAATTGCCGGGAAATGTGATTGTATCGTATAATTGGACACCTTCTACAGGATTGAATAATGCAGTGATTTCGAATCCGCTTGCATCTCCTTCAATTTCTACCAATTATTCGGTTACTGTAGCTTCAAGCAACGGATGTACAACGACTGGTTCTGCGATGGTTACAATTGGCGCTTTATCAACAACCATTAATTCAACGAATGTTACTTGTTATGGAAATGCAAATGGAACAGCAAGTATGCAAGTGAATGGAGGAATCGGAACACCAACTTATGCTTGGTCTAACGGTGCAACCACTGCAGCGGTCAGTAATTTAACAGCCGGAACATATACATGTACAGTAACGGATGGATCAGGATGTACAGGAGTGAAATCTGTCATCATTTCTTCCCCAAATCAAATGGATGGTTTTGCTACATCGCAAAATGCAAATTGTGGTGTGAATGATGGAGCCGTTTACCTTGCCATTAATGGTGGAGTTACTCCGTATACGGTTTTATGGAGTAATGGAGCTACAACAGTCAATACCTCTGGATTAAGCCCTGGTGTATATACGGTGTTAGTAACGGATGCAAATGGATGTACTTTCTCAACTTCTGCGACAGTTGGAACAAGCGGAACGGGTGCACCAACTACACCTACTGCCGTAAATGGAAATAAAAATAAAGTGTGTCCTGGGCTCACCAAAAATTATGATTGTCCTCCCGTAGCGGGTGCAACCAATTATGTTTGGACCGTTCCAGCAAATGCTGTCATTACTAACGGGCAAGGCACTACGAATATTACGGTTGATTTTTTAGCAGGATTTTCTAACGGTAACATAACCGTGATGGCTCAGAATAATTGTGGAAGCAGTTTAGTTAAAACTGTTGGAGTGAGAAGTGTTCCTGGAAAACCAAAGGCAATCACCGGCAATGCTAAAAATCTATGTGGAGGAATTTTTACCTATTCAATACCCCCTCAAATACTGGCGGATCATCACATACTTGGTATGTTCCGGCCTCTGCAACAATATTAAATGGACAAGGAACTACTTCCATCGACGTACAGTGGCCGAGTGTTAATTTATCGAATTTAAGTGTTTGTGTTGAATCGGATAATGTATGTGGAACAAGTCCATTGCGATGTTTGAATTATCTAACAACGAAACCAACCCGCCCAGCATTGATTAACGGACCCTCTAGTGTTTGTGCCAATCAAACAAACATTACCTATACAGTAACAACAGAACCGGGTGTAACTTATACTTGGAAGGTGCCGGCAGGGGCAAGTATCGTGAGTGGTCAAGGAACAGGTACTGTCGTAATTAATTGGGGGGCATCAACAGGAGTATTAGATGTTAGACCAACCAACAATTGTGGATTTACGCAGAGTCGTACCATGACGGTCGCAGTAACATGTCGATTGTCGGATGATTTATCAAGTTCAGTTCAGTTAATGCCAAATCCTAGCAATGGCCAAAGCATTTTAAATTTCAGTACAGATCCTGGAATATATCAAATAACTATTTCGGATGTTTTAGGACGAACTGTCCTTTCTAAGCAAAGCAAGAACGAGCAATTCCCTATTGATTTAAATGGTCAGAATGCAGGATTGTATTTGGTGGCTATTCGATTTGAAGATGGACAACAAAAAGTGTTGAGAATGATTATCGAATAATATTGTAACATACAACAAAGCCTCAGGTTTAAATCTGAGGCTTTGTTGTTTTATTGGGTTTGTTGCATTCTTGAATTGTAGCCCTGAGAAAATTTTTATCTTTCCGAGTACGCTTGATATCTCGCTTTAATATACACGGCCAATTCATATTGTGTGAGTGCTTTTAATAAAAAATCATTTAATCCTAAATAATCAATGAAAGCATTGTACTCATTGTAATTTAAATCAATTAATCCGGCACGCGAATAATTGCCAAGAACTTCTCTCATTAATTCTCTGCGTCGATCTTCATTCATTAGTTCAGCTACTTTTCTTTTACTTCTTTCTTTGCGAGAAAATTCTTGGTATAAGGCGGTGATCGGACTTTGCCAAGCAGATACACCGTTCAAACGATAATCTTTAGCATCATAACCTAACTTTTGAATGTCTTTTTCAATTCGATTCAAATCGCGTGGCGCGAAAATCGTCGCCTCGTTTAAGGTGATTGATCGTTTAGTGAGAGGAGCGATAATTCTATAGATATCTCGAAGGGCAGAATCCTTGAAGCAAAATTTATACGCATTATACCCAAAAGCACTAATCACTAATGTATCCGATTTGTTCATTTGAATCGTAAAGCTGTTGTCAGGATTGGCAAAAATTCCTTGCTGTGTTTTTAGATTAATCACCATGACTTGTTCCAAAAGCAGCCCAGGGTAATCTTTATCCATGGCTTTTCCGGTAACAATTATATTTTCTTGCGCACTTACTGAAGATGTGGAAAAAGAAAAAGCGAATAAAAATAATAGCGAGTAAGAAATACAATTCTTACTCGCTATCACTAAATATTTATTAAATCTTAAAATCATTAAAAGGTTACTTCAATTTTTAATTCTTCCTTACCTCTCAGAATTCCGACCGTAGCATTTTGCCCTTTTTCAAATTTTCCGAGTGCTTTCATGTAACTCATCATGTCTTGTACTTTTAATTCGCCAATGGAAATCACAATGTCTCCCGCTTTTAGTCCCGCTTTAGCCGCTGGCTTCCCATCACTCACACCGTCAATACGCATTCCAGCCCCTTCAAATGCATAGTCAGGTACAACTCCTAGCGTTACTTTAAACCTTGGACTCTCTTGGCTATCTTCTTCCTTCGTTTTTATAAAATTTAATTTTCCTTTATCATCTAATTTTTCAATTAAAGTAATCATGTAATTTAAGATATCAAATTCTCCTTTGTAGTTGATGAGTTCTTCATCGTCAGAAGGTTTGTGATAATCATTATGTGTACCACTAAAAAAATGAAGTACAGGAATATTTTTCAGGTAAAACGATGTATGGTCAGAGGGTCCTACGCCTGATTCTGTTGTTTTCACTTTGAAGTTATCTTGTTTGATATAATTCATTGTAATCTTCCAAGCATCAGAAGTGCCAACTCCACTAACAATTAAAGTTGGTTCTTCTGTCTTCAGGCGACCAATCATATCCATGTTTAACATGTAATTAACCTTAGATAAATCAATGCTTGGATTTTTAGCAAAGTGACCAGAACCCAATAATCCTTTTTCTTCACCTGAAAACGCCATGAATAAATAGTTATTGCTTTTAGGGCCATTTGCTTTGAAATAGCGAGCCAATTCAATCACACCGGCAACACCACTTGCATTGTCATCCGCGCCATTATGTATGGCGGGTTCTCCTCTGTAAAGCGATTCGTCTCCGCCATGACCTAGATGATCATAGTGTGCTCCGATTACAATGGTGTTTTCAGCTTTGTTATCAATATATCCTAAAACATTGTTGCCCGTTGCTTCTTCTTTAATAATTTCTGCAGTCATATCAATTTCAAACTCCATATCGGAATGTAAAATGACAGACTTTGCACGTATTAGATACATCACCGGAATAGTACAGGGCGTCACTTTGATTTTAGAGTCTAATGTTAATTCTTTCATTTCACTATCTGAAGTATAAAAAAGAATTCCAGCAGCACCATGAGCAATAGCATTATCTATTCTTGTTCTTAGATCTGCAAATTCTGCAAATTTAGAATGCGGACCTCCATGATCAGGTGTGGATGCATCAATGAGAAAAATTTTTCCCTTTAAGCTATCTTTTCTGTCGTAATCGTTATGATTTAATGATGGAGATTTAATTCCATGACCCATATGTACTGCTATTCCTTTTGCTGATGCATTTGCAGAATATGCTAATGGATAGGAAGCATGCCCTGCTTCAATTTCAAATCCTTTTATTTTTAATTTTGTTTTCGGACCTACTTTTAAACTTTTCGTAAAGGTAAAAGGCTGTAAAAATCCCCTTTCTCCTTTCGCTGTGAGACCAATCGCTGTGAATTCTTTGATGATATAAGTACTTGATAATTTCTCACCCTTGGTTCCCGGCTCACGTCCACCGTATTCATCGGAAGCCAATGTAGAAATATGCTTTTTTAAAAGCGGTTTTATTTTGATGGAATCCAGTTGAGCAAATGCAATGCTATTGATTAAGCAAATTATCGCTGCAAGTAATAATATAGTTTTATTGTTTTTCATTTTTTTCTTTTTTTTTCTTTCAAAATCTAGTATCTAGTATCTAGTATCTAGTATCTAGTATCTAGTATCTAGTATCTAGTATCTAGTATCTAGTATCTAGTATCTAGTATCTAGTATCTAGTATCTAGTATCTAGTATCTAGTATCTAGTATCTAGTATCTAGTATCTAGTATCTAATATCTATCTATCCGACCCACTGACGTACATCGTCAATACTTGGCATCGCTACATCGAGTTTTAACTTCTTCCGCATCCCGCCTAAATCGTTGAAGAGTTTGTTTGAATTAACGGCTTTTAGTTGGTCATTATTTTGTATTCCCATCTTGCGTAATACATCATCCCAAGGTGCAGGTACCCCTTCTAGCGGCTCTATAACTTGTTCCATAGATGGGTTCACCACTTCAGGGCGCATTTGGGGGAAGAATAAAACATCTTGAATAGAATTGGAATTGGTCATGATCATACTGAGTCGATCAATGCCAATACCGAGTCCCGCGGTTGGTGGCATTCCATGTTCAATCGCACGAAGGAAGTCTTCATCAAGTTGCATGGCTTCTTCGTCGCCGCGTTTTCCTAATTCTAGTTGTTCTTCAAAACGCGCACGCTGATCGATTGGGTCATTTAGTTCCGAGAAAGCATTGCAGATTTCTTTTCCGTTACAGATGGCCTCAAAACGTTCTACTAATCCTTCTTTGCTACGATGTTTCTTGGCGAGCGGACTCATCTCCACGGGGTAGTCAGTAATGAAGGTAGGTTGTATTAATTTCGATTCACAATGTTCTCCAAAAATTTCATCAATCAATTTACCACGACCCATGGTCTCGTCTACTTTTACTTTTAATTGTACTGCTGCGGCGCGCATTTCGTCTTCGCTCATCTCGGAAATATCTACTCCTGTAAAATGTTGAATCGCTTCATACATGGTATACCGTTTCCACGGACGAGCGAAGTTAATAACGTTGTCGCCTACCCGAACTTCAGTAGTTCCGTGTAAATCCATCGCTACTTTTTCAACCATCTCCTCTACCAATTCCATCATCCAGTAATAATCTTTGTACGCAACGTATAATTCTACTTGTGTAAATTCCGGATTGTGAAAACGTGACATCCCCTCGTTGCGAAAATCTTTGGCGAACTCAAAAACACCTTCATAGCCACCCACAATCAATCGCTTTAAGTAAAGCTCGTTGGCAATACGTAAATACAAAGTCATGTCGAGTGTATTGTGATGTGTTTTGAATGGTCGCGCAGCTGCACCACCATAAAGCGGTTGTAAGATGGGAGTTTCTACTTCTAAGTAACCGTTGCCTCCCAAATAGTGTCGAATGGAATTTACTAATTGTGTTCTCTTGATGAAAGTCTCACGCACCTGCGGATTCACAATCATATCTACGTATCGTTGACGATATCTTGTTTCTGGATCCGAAAACGCATCGTACACTTCACCATCTTTTTCTTTTACTACTGGCAATGGTCGAAGTGATTTGGTTAAAATGATAAATTCACGGACATGTACCGATGTTTCTCCTGTTTGAGTTTTGAAAACAAAACCTTTTACACCAATGATATCACCAGTGTCTAATAATTTTTTGAAAACAGAATTGTAAAGCGTCTTATCTTCACCAGGACAAACATCATCACGACGAATGTACACTTGAATACGTCCGGTCGCATCTTGCAGCTCTGCAAAAGAGGCGTTACCCATAATACGTCGACTCATGATTCGCCCAGCGATCACAATGTCTTTAAATTGCTCTGGATTTTTTTCAAATCCTTCATGAATAGCGGCGGAATTGCTGTTGATGGGATAAAGTTCTGCAGGGTAGGGGTTGATGCCTAGTTTGTAGAGCTCTTCCAGACTCTGACGTCGAATAATTTCCTGTTCGGATAAGTGTTGACTCATAATGCGCAAAAATAATTAAATTAGAGGTATAGAATCCACCTAATTTTAAGAAGTTAAATGTTTTTCCGATGAATCCATTTTTAGAAATAGTGGATTTAAAGCAGCGGAAATAGCCCCATCCATTTATCGTCCTATGATAAACGGAGCAAAAAAGTAGATGAATCCAAATTCTAATAGAAAGCCAACCCCGAAACCTACATAGAGTTGTGCAGGTGAATGCGCTCCTCGATAAAGTCGGGCAGCAGCAATGAGGCCCGAAACTACTGAAATGAAGAGAACTGCCTGCAGTGATGGAAAGTGGAAGTATCTTCCAAAGGCATAAAAGAGACCGAAGATTCCACCAGCACCAATCATGTGCATGCTAATTTTCCAACGGAAATTGATAAGAATGGTAATGAGTAAAGCCAGACTTGCACCAATCATGGTTAATCCAAGAATTCGAGGAATTGGTAAAAGAATGAGGAAATAAATACTCACTATATAACAACAAAGTGTTAAGAACAGCGGTAAAGCTCTTTCTTTTTTATTTTCTAACTCTAAACTACTCACCCAACCTTTTTGCCAAAGGATCCAGGTAAGTCCTGCTGGAATTACATAAGTAAGGATGAAAATTAACAGATAGAGAAAATCCTGAAGCTTAGGCGAAACAGCATAGCTCAAGTAATTATTGCTGTTAAATAATATCCATGTGGAGTAGAGCGGAATAAAAAGCGGATGAGCGATTACTGAAATAAATTGGCTTGCGTAATTAAAAAACGAAGTGGCATTCAAATTCTTCATTAAACTTCTTTTCTTAATCGTGCAACAGGAATATTCATTTGCTCTCTGTATTTAGCCACAGTTCGCCGTGCAATATTGTATCCTGCTTTATTTAAAATTTCAGCCAATTTTTCATCGGGGAGCGGATGTTTTTTATCCTCACTGCCAATATGATCTTCCAGTATTTTTTTTATTTCCCGACTCGATGCTTCTTCACCACTATCGGTCGCTAATCCTTCTGAGAAGAAAAATTTCAAGAGGAAAGTTCCGTAAGGAGTTTCCACATATTTACTATTTGCTACTCGCGAAACAGTGGAAATGTCTAGACTCACCATGTCGGCAATATCCTTCAAAATCATCGGACGCAAAGCGCGTTCATCACCTTGTAAAAAATATTCTTGCTGGAAATTCATGATCGCAGTCATGGTGGCCAATAAAGTATGTTGACGTTGTTTGATGGCATCAATAAACCACTTCGCGGCATCAATCTTCGACTTTATGAATACAACCGCATCTTTATTCTCTTTCTTTTTATCTTTCGCGTACGACTGCAACATCTCTTGAAATGATCGGGAAATTCTTAATTCTGGATCGTTTCTAGAGTTCAATGTTAACTCCAGTTGATTATCGATATTACTCAAAATAAAATCAGGAATGATAGTTTGACTAGTGCTGCGTGTATCTTCAGCAGAACCGCCACCTGGACGCGGATTCAACGATACTATTTCCTGAATAGCATCTTTCAATTCGTCTTCATCGAGAGACAACGATTTGAGTATTTTCTCGTAATGCTTTTTAGAAAATTCTTCGAAGAAATCTTTTAATATTTGATAAGCGACGACCTCATTCACTTTATCTTGATAACGACGTACCAACTGTAGCATTAAACATTCTTGCAAATTCCTCGCTGCAATTCCCGGAGGATCTAATGTTTGGATCACGTGCAATACGTCTTCTAATTGTTTTGCGTTTGTTTGAATGTTTTGGGTAAAAGCTAAATCGTCAACTACCGAATCTAAATCACGACGCAGATATCCATCGTCATCTAAACTTCCAATTAAATGTTGTGCTAATAAGTAATGATGGTTATCCAACGCTAACATGCCTAAGTTTGAAAGCATATTGTCCTGATAAGAAACACTGACAATTACAGGTGATTCAGGCCGTTCATCATCTTTGGAGTTGTTGTTCGCATTTAATTTGTAGTAGGGAACATCATCGTCATCGATATAATCAGATACATCTAATTCGTCGTTTCGAATGGCATCTTCTAATGCATCTGCTTCAGCTTCTTCTGCAGATTCGACACGCTCTTCCACTTCCTGTTCTTCGTCGTCAAAATCCTCAAATTCTTCTTCTTCGTCTTGAATTTCTTCTTCCGCTAAATCATCCGGACTTCCTTCTTCCAATGCGGGATTTATTTCAAGCTCTTCTTTGATGCGTTGTTCTAAGGCAGCAGTAGGCACTTGCAACAATTTCATCAATTGAATTTGTTGAGGCGAGAGCTTCTGTAAAAGCTTTTGATGTAAACCGAGTCTTTGCATAAGAATTCGTTTCGAAAATAATAAATGCAGATGGGAAAAGAGTGAAATTTGGGTAAAACTATTATTTTTTTACGTAAGTATTTCTTCTACATTTGATTTCATCTCTCGCAATTGGCCTTAATTCAGAATTCAGAATTTAGAATTCAGAATTAGATCAAGGTTCAACTATTAGTTCAGGGAGTCAAGTAAGATCAGAGTGCCAAGGCAAGCGCAGCCCTGCAGTACTTCACTTCGTTTCGACAGCAGGGCGAAGCAATTTACCAATCCACCAATTCGCCAATCCACCAATCCACCAATCCACCAATCCACCAATCTATATCCTGAAAGACAATCTAAATGCTTCGATGAACAATATTAAAACTCTGCGTTCTTAGGCGTGCGTGGAAACGGAATTACATCTCTGATATTATTCATTCCCGTTACAAACAAAACTAATCTTTCAAAACCTAATCCAAAGCCTGCATGCGGACACGTTCCGAATTTTCGGGTTTCTAAATACCACCATAAATCTTGTTCGTGAATTCCCATTTCTTTTACGCGTTGTAAAAGTTTGTCGTGGTTCTCCTCACGTTGTGATCCACCAATGATTTCGCCAATCCAAGGAAATAAAACATCCATCGCCCGCACCGTTTTACCATCGTCATTTTGTTTCATGTAAAAAGCTTTAATATGTTTCGGATAGTCGGTGAGAATAACTGGACCTTTGAAATGATCTACTAAATAATTTTCATGTTCTTTTTGTAAATCTGTTCCCCATTCCACTTTAAACTCAAATTTATTACTGTTGGGTTCGAGAATAGTAATGGCTTCAGTGTACGTCAATCTTTTAAAAGGAGCATCTACTACATGTTGCAATCTTCCTAAAAGTTCTTTGTCATACATATTGTTTAAAAACTCAACATCATCCTTGCAATGATCGAGTGCGTACTTCACCAAATATTTTAACATGTCTTCGGCTAAGTCCATGTTATCTTCAATTTCATTGAACGCTACTTCAGGTTCTATCATCCAAAACTCCGCAAGATGTCGAGGTGTGTTTGAGTTTTCCGCTCTGAAGGTTGGACCGAAAGTGTAAATTTTTCCAAGCGCCATGGCTGCTAATTCACCTTCCAATTGACCCGATACAGTAAGATTGGTTTCTTTACCGAAAAAGTCTTGCGTGTAATCAATTTTATTTTCTGCGTCTTTTGGAATTGCATTCAAATCAAAGTTGGTCACATGAAACATTTCTCCGGCACCTTCTGCATCCGAACCGGTGATGATGGGTGAATGCAAGTAAAAGAAATTGCGATCGTTGAAATATTTGTGGATAGCAAAAGCTAGATGATGACGAATACGTAATACCGCTCCGAAAGTATTTGTCCTCGGACGCAAATGCGCAATCTCTCGTAAAAATTCTAAAGTATGGCCTTTTTTCTGCAAAGGATAGGTCTCTGCATCCGCTTCGCCGTACACGAGTAATTCTTGCACTTGCATTTCTGTTCCTTGACCACTTCCCTGTGAAGCAACAATATTTCCTTTTGCACGAATGCATGCACCCGTACCAATGCTTTTCAATAGTTCTTCCGAAAATTGAGAAGGATCCACTACCAATTGCAGATTATGAATGATGCTTCCATCATTTAAAGCGATAAAGGCAACGTTCTTATTTCCACGTTTAGTGCGCACCCATCCCTTGGCGATGGCTGTTTTGCCGATGGACGAAGCATCGAGAAGCTCTTTTACTGAAGTATGTTCCATAAATTAATTAGTTGAAATAAAAGTCTTTAGTTTTAAATTGAAGCCTTATTTCAAGCATGCAAAGGAAACACATTTTGAGTAGGGAATCAAGGACGATTAAGAATGTTCTTTCAAATGTTTGATTGTATTTTCAACTCAAATTCTATCCTTTTTCAATTGTTCTTTAGTGGACTTTTGTGTCCTCTTGTGACCTCTAGTGAAAAAAAAGTTTTATCACACACTAAATTCTAATTTGACATTGAATAATTATCATGTCGATGTCCAAAACTACTATTTGAAATATAATTACTCTCAATACTTTAATCTATCAGTCAATGTCCAATTTCATCTTGACTTTTCCCTAACTAAAGCCTGCTCAGTCGCATGAAGTACAGTTACTTCAAAACTTTTATCAATCTAATCTGTTAATTCAATACTAAAACACCCAAAATCAGAGTTTATCGTTCGCTTACAATTCCTTAACTTTGCCAACACCAACAGCCCCTATGCATCAGGTTAAAGCCGGACCCCTTCTCGACAAAATTCAGTTTCCTTCCGATCTCCGAAAATTGACGGAAGATCAGTTAGAACAAGTTAGTCAGGAGTTGCGTCAGTATATAATTGATATTGTTTCGGTTAACGGCGGACATTTTGGAGCGAGTTTAGGTGTGGTGGAGTTAACCGTTGCTTTGCATTATGCTTTTAATACCCCAAAAGATCAACTCGTTTGGGATGTAGGTCACCAAGCTTACGGACATAAAATCCTCACCGGTAGACGAGATCTTTTTCATACCAATAGAATTTACAAAGGACTAAGTGGATTCCCAAAGCGTTCAGAGAGCGAATACGATACTTTTGGAGTAGGTCATAGTTCTACTTCCATCTCGGCAGCACTCGGAATGGCAGTTGCGTCCCGACTTAAAGGCGATAAAAAACGTCAGCATGTAGCGGTGATTGGTGATGGTGCCATGACTGCAGGATTAGCTTTTGAAGGATTGAATCACGGCGGAGTAGAAAATTCAAATTTATTAGTCGTGCTCAACGATAATTGCATGAGTATCGATCCCAACGTAGGAGCGCTAAAAGAATATCTTACCGATATTACCACCAGTCGTACCTACAATAAAATGAAGGACGAGGTTTGGAAGATTTTAGGAGTGATTTCTAAGTTCGGTCCCAATGCCCAAGCCGTTGCTCAAAAAGTAGAGAATACGATGAAAAGTGCTTTGCTTAAGCAGAGTAATATGTTTGAGTCGTTAAAGTTTCGCTACTTCGGACCTATTGACGGACACGATGTGAATCACCTCGTGAAAGTGATGAATGATTTGAAGAAAATTCCGGGTCCTAAAATTTTGCATGTTCTTACCGTGAAAGGAAAGGGCTATGAGTTAGCAGAGAAGGATCAAACGAAGTGGCATGCTCCCGGATTGTTTGATAAGATCACCGGTGAAATTGTTAAACCTAAAATTGTTGTGCCTCAGCCACCCAAGTATCAAGATGTTTTTGGACATACCATGGTTGAGTTGGCGGAGATGAATAATAAAATTGTGGGGATTACGCCTGCTATGCCTTCGGGATGTTCGTTGAACATTATGATGAAAGCGATGCCCGATCGCGCATTCGATGTGGGTATTGCCGAGCAACATGCTGTTACTTTCTCTGCAGGATTAGCGACGCAAGGCATGATTCCTTTTTGTAATATTTACTCAAGCTTTATGCAGCGTGCCTACGATCAAGTGGTGCACGATGTAGCCTTACAAAATTTACACGTTGTATTTTGTCTCGACCGTGGAGGAATTGCGGGTGCTGATGGACCTACACATCATGGTTCATTTGACTTAGCTTTCTTTAGATGTATTCCGAACATGGTGGTGTCTGCTCCCATGAATGAGCAAGAATTGCGTAACTTAATGTATACCGCAAGTCATCCAGGGATGGGACCATTTTCCATACGTTATCCAAGAGGAAACGGTGTCATGATTGATTGGCGCAAACCTTTTGAAGCCATTCCAGTTGGGAAAGGAAGAAAGATTCGTGGAGGAGAGAAAGTTGCTATTTTAACCATAGGTCATCCCGGTAATTTTGCAGTACAAGCCTGCGATCAGTTAGCCGAAGAAGGATTGTATCCGGCGCACTACGATATGCGTTTTGTGAAACCGTTAGATGCTGCATTATTGCATGAAATATTTTCGGAGTTCAAGCACATTATTACGGTGGAGGATGGATGCATTCAGGGTGGATTTGGTAGCGCCATCGCCGAATTTATGATTGATCATAACTACAGTTCACAAATTCAACGCTTAGGAATTCCCGATGCATGGATTGAACACGGTGAACAAAAAGAACTCTATCGCGAATGTAATTTTGATGCACAAGCTATTTGTACTGCAGTGCGTGAATTGATGCCCGAGAAAACGATTGCTTAGTCGCGAGGCATCGCGATTAGCTTCGTAATTTTTGCTCTTAGGACTTTGCATTCCGATAATTTTCAAGCAGAAAAGAGAAAAAAAACTTATTACCTTTGCGCCCTCATCGAGAGTTTTTCGTGAGTCAATCTTTGCGACTTTGCGCCTTAGCGAGAAAATTTAACGAAGAGAATCTTAGCGTACCGCAAGCAGCTGCCCTCGAGAGCCTCAGGCAGCATCTAATCGAATCGCCTCGCGACCAATGTCTGCCCTCGAGAGCCTCAGGCAGCATCTAATCGAATCGCCTCGCGACCAATGTCTGCCCTCGAGAGCCTCAGGCAGCATTTTAAAAATAAACTGTCTATCGCAAACATCCAACATCCAACATCCATTATTAACAGAAATGCCAGTTGCTAACAAAAAAGAAAAAAGAAGCAAAAAAGAAAAAAGTCAACATTAAATAAACTCTAACTAAAAAGTCAACCTATTTCAGGCTAAGTCACAACATCTAGCATCTAGCATCTAGCATCTAGTATCCAGCTTTTGAATAACTTCCTCCACACAAAGCGGAAAATAATCCGCCTCCAGTTTCGCAATTTTAGCAGCTATTTCTTTCGGACCATCACTTTCTTCTAATGCCACTTTATACTGCGCTATGATCGCACCTTCGTCGTACTTTTCATTCACATAATGAATCGTAATACCAGTTTCTTTTTCTCGCGCTGCATACACCGCTTCATGCACATGTATACCATGCATTCCTTTTCCTCCAAACTTAGGGAGCAAGGCTGGATGCAAGTTGATAATCCTTTTCGGATAGGCGTGAACGATAGTAGATGGGATGAGTCTGAGGTAACCCGCAAGTACAATAAAAGTAATGCCTTCGTCCTCCAGTAACTTTAATAAGGCATCGTGATTTTTACGCAGCTCAAGATTGAGATGGATGGCCCGGACCTTGTGCTCCTGGGCTATGTCGTAAACCCCAGCCGTTTCTTGGTCGCATGCTATGAGGTGTATGCGTGCGGATGGGTGATGTTTGAAAAGTTGGCAGAGACGATCTGCGTTGCTGCCCCTTCCAGAGGCGAATATGGCGATCTGCTCCATGGTGCAAAGCAATGATTTGCTTTGTGATTTCCAAAATGCGTTTGCTAATCTTTTTTTCATATTTAGGCGATGATGATTGATTTAATGATAGTTACGATGGGAACATTGTTTTGTAATAGATGTACTGCTGTGACAGTTTCTAACTGATTTGCCTTTGCCATAGGCCCAATGATCATGCAGATTAGTGCTGTTAGAATAAGAATAGCTATGAAGATCCGCTTGTGATTGTTTTGATGCTTTTGATTCTTTTTCATGACTGTGTTTTTGTTCTCTTGCAAGATATTATTGACTCTATGCTTTTAGCATGTGGGCTTTGACGAAAGAGGGCAGGAGCAAGGTGAAATGCGAAAAAGTTGTATGCCAATAACTACGTAGATGAGTTTTGAAAGGGATTTAAGTCCTAGTTTTTAGTAGTGCAATTGAATGAATTCCTTGGAGAGCTTTCGATCTCAGATTAATTTTTTATCGATTGTAAAACGCATCTCCATATTCTAACTTGTTGATCATTAGCAATGTAATTAATGAAGTAAAGTTCATTTGGAAGGCACTTTAGCCCATCTAAGGAAAGAAAAAGCCATATTATCATTTCAGTTAAACTATTCACGAATAAGAGACTGAGGGTGCTTTGCATTTATTTTCCCTAACGTCTCGCTTATACTATATTTTTATACTTTAGTCCTAATCAAAATCAATCCAATGGTTAAACCACTTAAGAATGAAAAATGGAAAGTGATCAGCTTCAATAAGGGCATTTTTCGCTGCGAATATGCTGTTTCCGATCACGGTCGACTCGTAAGTTACACGACCAGTATTCAGGATGGTTCCCTCTTAAAAGGAACCTTGATGGGTGGTTATCCAACGCTGAAATTAAAACCCGATGGAAAAAACATGACGCTGTTTATTCATCGCCTAGTAGCAGAAGCTTTTTTATCAAAGCGAAGTGATAAGTATGAATATGTGATCCATCTTAACTTCAATAAGGAGGACAATAGCGCAAAGAATTTGAAATGGGTGACTAAAGATGAGATGGAAAAACATCAACAGAAAAGTCCAGCCGTGTTAGCCTATCGATCTGTTAACCGTAAACAAGGTCATAAACTGACCGATGTGATGGTAAAAAAGATCAAACAAATGATGGATGATAAGAAAAGAACTAAAACCATGAAGCAGATTGCTGCTCATTTCGGAATCAGTGAAATGCAGCTTTATCGCATCAAAAGCGGTGAAAACTGGGGCCATGTGAAAGCATAATAATGATGAGCCGGTAATTGCCGGCTTTTTTCGCCATAAAGCCGATCGGAAACTTCATCGTAGGCCTTTGGAAATGAAAAATAAGAGGATTTTTGATCTGAAAATTCAATTTTTTGGACTCAAAAAAATATTATTGTTTGAAAATCAGTGTTATAATATTTAAGGCGGTGCAATTCTATTATTTATTACTTTTGCCCCCTGTCTTAACCAATTCAACAGAACAATGTCTGACATTGCAACAAGAGTAAAAGCCATCATAGTTGACAAATTAGGAGTTGACGAAAGCGAAATCACTAACGAATCAAGTTTCACCAACGACCTCGGTGCTGACTCACTGGATACAGTGGAGTTGATCATGGAGTTTGAAAAGGAATTTAACATTGCTATTCCTGATGATCAAGCCGAGAAAATCGCAACGGTGGGTCAAGCTGTAGATTACATCTCAGCCAACGTTAAATAAATCTTTCTTTCTTTAACAGGAGTGGCATGCAACTTAAACGCGTAGTCATAACAGGATTAGGAGCTCTAACTCCGCTCGGGAATAACGTAGCGGATTATTGGACAGGACTGCTCGCCGGTAAAAGCGGTGCAGGCCCCATTACCCTGTTTGATGCGTCAAAGTACAAAACACGCTTCGCCTGTGAAGTAAAAGGGTTTGATCCCAGTCTTTATCTTGACCGAAAGGAAGCACGGAAGCTCGATCGTTTCTCCCAGCTAGCCATTGCGGCTTGCGAAGAGGCGGTGAACGATGCTAACTTGCTTACTGATAAACCCGATCCCGACCGTGTCGGTGTGATTTGGGGTTCGGGAATCGGCGGATTGAGAACTTTTTTGGATGAAGTGATGGACTACGCCAAAAGCGATGGTGTCCCTCGTTTCAATCCTTTCTTTATACCCAAGATGATTGCCGATATTGCAGCGGGACATATCTCGATGCGCTACGGATATCGTGGACCGAATTTTTGTACTGTTTCAGCATGTGCTTCATCAACCAATGCCATCATCGATGCATTCACTTATCTCCGATTGGGGAAAGCGGATATCATTTTATGTGGAGGTAGTGAAGCTGCAGTGAATGAAGCCGGTATTGGAGGATTTGGTGCCATGCACGCGCTCTCCCAAAGAAATGATGATCCAACAACTGCCTCTCGTCCGTTCGATTTAGATCGTGATGGATTTGTTTTAGGCGAAGGTTCGGGTTGTTTGATTTTGGAAGAACTCGAACATGCACTGAAAAGAGGAGCAAAAATTTATGCAGAAGTAGCCGGCGGAGGCATGAGTGCCGATGCGTATCACTTAACTGCTACTCACCCCGAAGGTTTAGGTGCCTATAATGTAATGCGTAATGCGTTGGAAGATGCAGAAATGAAACCTTCCGATATCGATTATATTAATGTGCATGGTACATCTACTCCCGTAGGTGATCCAAGTGAAACCAAAGCCATCGGAAAATTATTTGGCGAAGATGCATATCGTTTAAATATTAGCTCTACAAAATCGATGACCGGTCACCTTTTGGGTGCTGCTGGCGCTATCGAAGCGATTGCAACTGTTTTAGCAGTTCAAAACGATGAAGTTCCGCCCACGATCAATCACTTCACCGACGATCCTGCCTTTGATCCGAAGTTGAATTTTACTTTTAACAAACCACAGAAGCGTGTCGTGAATGCTGCTTTATGTAATACGTTTGGATTTGGTGGACACAATGCGTCTGTCATTGTCAAAAAATATAAACCCTAAGCCTTGATAGGTCATACTCTACTCCGATATTTTTTTAAAGCGGACGAGAATGAAAAATTATTTATTCGCTCGCTTCGTTATTTGCTTGGATTCTACCCTGGAAATTTGTCGTTATATAAACTCGCTTTTTCTCATCGCTCATTAGCACTGGAAACAGTAGGCGGAAATCGGTTGAGCAATGAACGATTAGAATATTTAGGAGACGCTGTTTTAGGTGCTGTAGTTGCTGATTTACTTTTTAAGAAGTATCCATTCAAAGACGAAGGCTTCCTAACGGAGATGCGTAGCCGAATTGTGAGTCGAGAGAATTTAAAAATTTTGGCGATGAAGATTGGCATCGATGAGATGCTAAAAAATAATGCAGGTCCAGGTTCCTATCGAAGTATGTACGGCGATGCATTCGAAGCTTACATTGGAGCCATCTACCTCGACCAAGGATACAAAACTACGCAGCAATATATTCTTTCTAAAATCATTCGTCCCCATGTCGATTTGGAAGAAGTGGAAAGCACCGAAAAGAATTTTAAGAGCATGATTTTAAATTGGGGACAAAAAGAAAAGCATCTCGTGCAATTCGACACGATTGAGGAAGATGCAAAATCGCGTTTGATCACCATTCGCCTTACCATTGACGGAGAAGAAAGAGCCACCGCCCAAGATTTTGTAAAAAAGAAAGCCGAACAAATTGCGGCGGAGAAGGTTTGTAAGGAGTTGGGTTTGCTGTAGATACTCGATACTCGATACTCGATACTCGATTCTCGATATTCGATTCTCTTTAGGTTATAACATCGAGCATCTAGTATCTAGTATCGAGTATCCAGCATCCAGCATCCAAATTAAATTGCATCGTAAATATTTTTGGTATAATTTAGCTTACTTATCCCTGATGAAAAAGATTCTTGCCCTTTCCTTACTGCTTTTTCTCTTCGCACAATCGGGCGGACTCCTTTATCTGTATTCGCTTCAGCAAAATTTGTGCAGATGCATATGGAAGAGGAACTCAATAATCCAAATGCAAAGTTTGAAATTATTAAAATGTCACTTAATGATTTTGAAAAGGGAAGAAAAATTCTTTTGAAGTAAAATGGAATGGAAAGATGTATGATGTAAAAAACATACAGTTTTTATGAAAATAATATTCTTGCTGATCCCAGCATTACTATATTCAATGGATTCTTTCGCACAGTCGGAAGAGCCAGATACTTCATCAACGAATTCGTTGAACGAAGTCATTATCTCCGCGAATAAATCGGAGGAAACGCGACGTACCATCTCCCAACAAGTGCAACTCATCGACAGTAAACAAATTTCACTTGCCCAAGCACAAACTACTGCGGAGTTACTCTCCAATAGAGCCGGAATCTTTGTTCAGAAAAGTCAAATGGGTGGTGGTTCACCCGTACTACGTGGATTTGAAGCCAATCGAATTCTCTTGGTGATTGATGGCGTGCGTCAAAATAATTTGATTTATAGGGACGGACATCTTCAAAATATTCTTTCAATCGATAATAATAGCCTCGATCGCGTTGAAGTGTTGTTTGGTCCCTCTTCAACCATGTATGGAAGCGATGCTTTGGGTGGAGTCGTCCATCTCTACACAAAAGCTCCGCAATTTGCAATGGGCGAAAATAAAAGCTTGATAAAAGTAAATGCTTTTACACGATTTGGATCGGCGAACGATGAGTTTACAGGACATTTTGATTTGAATGTTGGAGGAACAAAGTTCGCTGCATTCACTTCGTTTACGCATTCCACATTTGATGATTTGCGTGGTGGTACAAATCAAAATCCATTTTATGATGGAGTGTATCCCGAACGACCTTATTATGTTGATCGCATCAATGGTGTGGATTCATTGGTGAAGAATGCCGATCGTTACCTGCAAGTGCAATCCGGTTATTCGCAATTTGATTTGGTTCAAAAGTTTGTATTTAAGTCAAGTGAAAAAGTTTCACATGGACTTAACTTACAATACTCAACCAGTTCAAATATTCCTCGTTACGATCACTTGACTGATCTCGATAGTTCAGGATTTCTAAACGCTGAATATTATTATGGGCCACAAGAAAGATTGATGACTGCCTACGATATGAATTATGCTTCTGGTGATGGATTCTTTAATAAGATACATGTTGGCTTGAGCTTTCAAAAAATTCAAGAGAGCCGAAACCAACGCCTCTTCAAAAGTGATAATTTGCAAAGCCGTACCGAAGATGTGAATGTTATCGGTTGTGCATTTGATATGTTGCATATTGATGGATCGCACTCTATGCATTTTGGATTGGATGGGCAGTTCAATTCGCTTAAGTCTACCGCTGTAGAAAGGAACATTGTTAACGGTACTACGCAATCGTTAGACACCCGTTATCCCGATGGCGACAATACCATGAACAGCGCAGCGGTTTACTTTTCACATTCTTGGAAAATCAATGATCAGGTAACTTTAAATGATGGATTTAGAGTAGGGATGACTACATTACATTCAACCTTTAAAGACACAACATTTTTTAAGTTCCCATTCAAAGAAATGAACCAAGAACATTTGGTGTATTCAGGAAGTGTCGGATTGATTCATGTTCCGAATGATGATTTAAAGTTTTCGATATTGTTAAGCACCGGATTTCGTGCACCTAATGTAGATGATTTATCAAAAGTGTTTCAATCAACACTAGGTTCTATTGTTGTGCCTAACGAAGACCTCGATCCTGAGCAAACGATAAATACTGAAATTGGAATTACCAAAATTTATAATGGAGTTTCCAGTTGGGAAAATACACTTTACTATACCCAATTTTACAACGCCATTATTACAGATAAATTTCAATACCAAGGGCAAGATTCAATCTTTTACAATGGTGCATTAAGCCAGGTAACGGCCAATCAAAATAAAGGTAAAGCGTACATTTATGGATTTAGCTCTAGTTTTCGAACTCGATTAATGGAAAATTTGATATGCTCATTTAGCATGAATTACACTTATGGTCGAGTTAAAACGGACAGTACTGATGTGCCTTTGGGAAGTATTCCACCAATGAATATGCGTTTAGGATTTAATTATTCAAACGCTAATTTTAGTTCTGATTTCTTTCTTAATTTTAATGCTGCAAAGAAATTAAAAGATTATAGTTTAAATGCAGAAGACAATCCAGAATACGCTACTGCAGATGGAATGCCAGCTTGGTTCACCATCAATTGGAGAGTATCGTATCAAGTGCATAAGTTGATTACTATTCAAGTAGGTATCGATAATATTTTCGATACACAATACCGAACTTTTGCAAGTGGAATCAATGAACCAGGAAGGAATATTTTTGGCGTATTGAAGTTTAACTTTTAGAAAAAAATTGGGTTTGATGTATGAATGCCCCTTTGTATCAGCTGGGAGGAATAAATATCCCATCTTTGTCATTTGGAATGTTTATCGAATTTCATAATATTTCCTAACTTAGCTCTCTCTAATGAAAAAACTCCTGCCCCTTTCTTTACTGCTTTTTCTCTTCGCACAATCGGGCGGACTCCTTTACTTGTATACGCTGCAACAAAAATTTGTACGTGCCCATATGGAGGAGGAACTCAATAGTCCAAATGCAAAGTTTGAATTTATTAGTATGTCGCTCCATGATTTTGAAAAGGGAAGAAAAAATTCTTTTGAAGTAAAATGGAATGGAAAAATGTATGATGTAAAAAACATTAAATTTTTTGAGGATTCTGTTTCCATGTTGGCAATACACGATACGAAAGAAGAATCCATATTGCATGAAATTGAAAAACTAATTTGTCATGCTGAAGATAAAGGTCATGTATTACCGAGTTTATTGTTAAAGTTATCTTCATTAACTTATGTATCAACATTACAGCAATTAGTTTATTTTGTAAAAAATAAATCGTTGGCGAACTGTCCATCTTATATTTCTCCTGTTGCATTTTTAATATCGCAGGATGTTTCTTCTCCACCACCAGAAAAAATTTAGAAATTTATTTTTTTATTTTGTAACGGATTAAAGTCAAAAGCTTGTTGACTTTGATTGATTGCGAGGTAAGTTTAATCTATTTATGAAAATGAAAAGTATCTACTTCATTTTTATTGAATATATTGATTTGTATTTGTAATAATCTATTAAAAATTTATATGAAACTAAAAATACTGCTGATCCCAGCATTACTATATTCAATAGGTTCTTTCGCGCAATCGGAAGAACCAGACACTTCATCAACGAATTCGTTGAACGAAGTAATTATCTCCGCGAATAAATCGGAGGAAACACGACGCACTATCTCTCAACAAGTGCAATTGATCGACAGTAGACAAATTTCGCTTGCTCAAGCACAGACCACCGCAGAGTTGCTCTCCAATACAGCTGGCATTTTTGTACAGAAAAGTCAAATGGGTGGCGGATCGCCCGTACTCCGCGGATTTGAAGCCAATCGTATTCTATTGGTGATTGATGGCGTGCGTCAAAATAATTTGATCTATCGTGGCGGACATCTTCAAAATATTCTTTCCCTCGATAATAATAGTCTCGATCGAGTAGAAGTATTGTTTGGTCCCTCTTCAACCATGTATGGAAGTGATGCGTTGGGTGGAGTAGTTCACCTTTATACAAAAGCGCCGCAGTTTGCAACGAACGAAAATAAGTCGTTAGTGAAAGTAAATGCATTTACACGATTTGGATCGGTGAACGATGAGTTTACAGGTCATTTTGATGTGAATGTTGGTGGGAAGAAGTTTGCTTCTTTCACCTCGTTTACACATTCTACCTTTGATGATTTACGTGGAGGAGCGAATCAAAATCCATTTTATGATGGAGTTTATCCCGAGCGTCCTTTTTACGTAGAGCGCATCAATGGGGTGGATTCTTTAGTGAAAAACAAAGATCGTTACCTTCAAGTTCAATCAGGATATTCGCAATATGATATCGTGCAAAAGTTTGCTTACAAAGCAAATGAGAACGTAACACACGGACTTAATTTGCAATATTCGAACAGTACCGACATTCCGCGTTACGATCGCTTGACAGATCTCGATGGTGCCGAATTAAGAAACGCTGAATGGTATTATGGTCCGCAAGAAAGATTGATGACCGCTTACGATATGAATTATACTTCTGGTGAAGGATTCTTTAACAAAATGCACGTAGGCGTGAACTTTCAAAAAATTCAAGAGAGCCGACACCAACGTCGCTTCAATCGAGATAATTTACAAAGCCGTACCGAAGATGTAAATGTGATGGGTTATGCTTTCGATATGTTGCACATTAGCGGTTCGCATTCCATGCATTTTGGATGGGATGGTCAGTTCAATTCACTAAAGTCAACCGCTGAAGAAAAAAATATTGTTGACGGTACCACTTCACCGTTAGATACGCGTTATCCTGATGGAGATAATAGCATGAACAATGTAGCGGTTTACTTCTCACATTCTTGGAGAATCAATGAACAGGTAACTTTAAATGATGGATTCAGAGTAGGGATGACAACCTTGAATTCGACATTTGAGGATACTGCATTCTTCAAATTTCCATTCAAAGAAGTGAACCAACAACATTTGGTGTATTCAGGAAGTATCGGATTGATTCATATTCCAAATGATGATTTAAAGTTTTCGGTATTGTTAAGTACCGGTTTTCGTGCACCCAATGTTGATGACTTAGCAAAAGTGTTTGAATCAACATTAGGTGCTGTCATCGTTCCAAATGAAGATCTCAAGCCTGAGCAAACCGTGAATACTGAAATTGGAATTACCAAAATTTATAATGGAGTTTCCAGCTGGGAAAATACACTTTACTATACCCAATTTTATAACGCCATCATCACCGATAAATTTCAATACCAAGGACAAGATTCTATTTTGTACGATGGTTCACTCAGTCAGGTAATGGCGAATCAAAATAAAGGCCGAGCCTACATTTATGGATTCAGCTCCAGCTTTCGTACTCGACTCATGGAAAATTTGATGTTCTCATTTAGTATGAACTATACCTATGGTCGAGTTAAAACGGACAGTACGGATGCTCCTTTAGATCATATTCCGCCTATGAATTTGCGTTTAGGTTTAAACTATGCGCACGCTAATTTTAGTTCCGATTTCTTTGTAAATTATAATGCAGCAAAGAAATTGAAAAATTATAGTTCAAGCGGAGAAGACAATCTACAGTATGCTACTGCCGATGGAATGCCAGCATGGTTCACCATCAATTGGAGAGTGTCGTATCAAGTGCATAAACTAATTTCAGTTCAAGCGGGTGTTGATAATATTTTCGATACACAATACCGCACTTTTGCCAGCGGCATCACTCACTCACTCACTCACTCACTCACTCACTCACTCACTCACTCACTCACTCACTCACTCACTCACTCACTCACTCACTCACTCACTCACTCACTCACTCACTCACTCCTTCCACAATGCCAAATGTTCTTGTGTTATCTGATCTTTTTGGCTCAGGTCGAAATTCTTCGAGTGATCTCTTTGGTTTTAGAGATGGAACAGTCACAGCTCCTGGCTCAACTTTTATTTTACCAAATCCTCCTAATCCTGATTGGTGGAATACGTTTCCAATCATTAACAATTGGTTGAGTTATAACAATTTATTTGCTGGCAATACAGTAAACAATGTTTTGACGGCTCAAAATTATCCTTCAAATGCAAATGCTTTAGGTGAAATATTTATTGAGGGAGATTTTATAATTGATGCCGATTTATTTATCTATTATTCTGAAATAAAAATGGGTCCAACTGCTCGAATAATTGTTACCTCTGGACATGCCCTAGTGATTTCAGATTCTTGGCTACATGGATGTGGCGAATCGACGGATATGTGGAAAGGAATTGAAGTGCAATCTGGTGGTTTTCTTCAAATTATTGCAAACAGTAAGATTGAAGATGCACTTGTTGGAATTAATAGTTTAAATAATTCTTTCCTTGATCTAAATCAATCAATTTTTAATAGAAATAAAATCGGAGTAGTATTAAACGGGCCCATAGTTCAAGGAATTGCAAATGGAGTTCCCAATGTATCGGTTTCTATAGAAAAAGTTAGTTTTACTTGTGTTGGATCTTCGAACCTCACAGCAAATTCTTTTGACCCAAATGCAATCTATAGTCCTTTAACATTGAAGTCTCCTTTCACCAATCAACATAGTGAAGCGGGTATAATTGTTAATAATATGTCTTCAAGTTTTGCACCTCGATTGGGAAAATCTGATCTTAGTGCCACTCAAAACTATTTCGTCAACCAAGATGTTGGAATATTATGTAGTAATTCATGGGTGAATATTATTAATAGTCGATTTTTTGATATTAAAACAGATCCAGCCATTGTAGGATCTAAAGGAACTGCCATTAAAGTAACTTCCGTTTTTCCGAACGCAATTGCACCTTATGTTAAATGCACCATAGGGGATAATATATCTTCAACGCTTTATGACCAATGTACTTTTGAGCAATGTAATACGGGCATTGATATTTTTGGAAATGCTGAAATCTCCATTTATAACACTAAATTTATTGATGACATTTCGTCTCCAATAGTATTATCAAAAATATATTCAAGGAAAATAATTATCAGTAATAATGAGATAAATAGTTTTCATAAGCAGGGAATTAAAATTTCGGATTGCTTAAATAATTCTGTATTTAATATCTCCTTTAACACATTTAGTTTGCCGTTAAGTCAACCCACAGGAAGTCAAAAATTAGATCAGACGGGTATTTATATTAAAACACACCTTCAGGCTATAGTGGAGCAAACTTGTATTACAACACCTTTACTAATGCGAGATATGGAATTTTTATCAATGGGTTGAGCAAGGTAGTTATTATTGATAATAACATTTATTTTCAGAAACCATGGGACTCAATAGCGAGTAGGTTACATGCCGGAATAGAATGTGATAATTCTGTAAATGTAACTATTACTGGAAATAAAATTGAATATTTAAGTAGTCAGGCAGCATCGGTTTTAGCAGGATCTACGATTGCACAAACATTAAGGGGGATCATATTGAAAGATGTAAGTAATTCATCAGTCAACTTAAATTTAATATTTAACTGCGGCCGTCCAATTCGTTGTATAGGTGGTATGCAACAAACCTATTTTAATTGTAATACATTTAATGGATGCTTCGACAGTTGGCAATTTCAAAATGCGGATATTTCGAATCAGGGAGGTATCGGTTTTCCAACCGATAACAAATGGGTAAATTATCCACGGAGCATTAATCCGAGCAATCAAAATAAAATTAGCGGAAATTTGATTTTTCCAAAACTCTACTTTTATAGAAGTGCATCAAATTCTACTGGTACTTTTATTCCTGCACCAAGCAGTTGTTTTAATTTAAACTTTCAACCGGCAGCTGGTGATAGCCCGTGCAATACCCAAATAGTTTATGAAGATCCTGAAACAGTAATTGATTTTGTTATGAACGATTCTGTAAATATTTTAAATGATTCCATTTACGAAGTTGAAAGAGAGAGATACGCTGCCTATTTAGCTGCTACCGATTCTTTACTTACTATTCCTTATTATGTTTTATGGCATAACACATTGCAAAACTCCGAAACTGGAATTTATGCACGTTTATTGGATTCTAGTTATAATCGAATTAATTTAATTTCAGATATTGCTGGAATTAGTAATTTCCGTTCTTCTGAGTATGAAGAAAAGCGTGACTTGTTGGTTATGGCCTTGACAAATCAAACTAGCGAAGTAGGTGAGTATTTTTTCGACGAAATGGAGGAAGAATTGGCTCCATTGGGATATACGCCGTCCTGGTTGTCGACAAATGTGGTGTTTTTGATACGAGCTATTTTCGATATGGAGGTAGATGATGAGGATTTAGGGTTACGAATGATGAATACTAGAATTGAGAATATTGATTGTGATTTTGAAATTATGGAAAATTCAACTTTCCGAACAATAACTAGTAAAAGCCCTGCGCTTATTGAAGTGTTTAATGTGTCTGGTCAATTGGTTTATAAAATGCAGTTTGAATCAAATTTAACCTTAATGGTAAATACATTACCCGCCTTTACCATTTACAAATTAAGTAATGCAACTTGTAATAAAACAGGAAAATGGCAAACAGAAAGATAAGGATATTCCTTGCCCTAATCTTATTATTAAACCTATTAAATAGCAAGTTGCAGGCTCAATATACGGATGTAAACTGGACATTTGGAGATAGTTGTGGTGTAAGGTTTAATACCATTGGGATTGATTCATTTTATCTGTCATCGGTTAAAGCAAGGGGAACGAACGCGTCTATTTCCGATTCAGTCGGCGCATTGCTTTTTTATTCTGCTTCTGCACATTATCCTGTATTTATATCAGGTACTACAGCTTTGGTTGGTGCAGTGTATAATAAGAGCCATTCAATAATGCAAAATGGACTTTATATTCGAACCGGCGGCTGGTATCAAGAGATGGTCATATTTCCGGATCCTGTTGGCAATAATCAGTTTTATTTATTTGGAGCTGGTGTAACAAGTAACGGCAATCCTGGAGTAAGTTATTCTAAAATAGATTTGAACCAAAACGGAGGTTTAGGTGCGGTAACACAAAAAAATATATTGGTTCAAAGTGGTGAAATAAATGATGGAATTATTGCATTAAAACATGGTAATGGGAGAGATTGGTGGTTGTTTTACAAAAATTGGGGTTATAACACAGACACGATTAAATCTCTCTTAATTACACCTGGTGGTGTCAGTGGCCCTTATGTGCAAGCTATAGGGGCTATGCTAAATCCGGGTTTTTATCGATTCGCAATTAATCCAGAAGGTAATTTGGTTGCTGGTATTTCTATGCAAGGTGTGTTGGAGTTATTTGACTTTGATCGTTGCACCGGAATCTTTAGCAACCATCGTATTATTCGTCAAGTACCTTCTCCTCCTGCCGATGAAAAAGATAATTTTTGGGCTGGGGCATTTAGTGCAAATGGCAGGTATTTATATGTTGCAACTGCAAATTACACTTGTTATTTATTTCAATTTGATTTACTAGCACCTAATATTTTCTCCTCTCGGGTAATCGTAGATTCATTAGATGCACCATTAGCTCCTGCAAGTGCACTAAGACGAGCACCAGATGGTAAAATTTACCGTGCCATTGCATGGAATGACGGTTTGTCATTTAATTATCCCTATAATGATACTGCGTATAATGTCTATAACACTCATTTAAGCGTAATTAATTCACCTGACAGCGCAGGAGTAGCTTGCGACTACCAGCCTTTTAGTGTGTATTTGCCTAACTGTCGCACGTATTTAGGATTGCCCAATAATCCTGATTATACGTTGGGGCCAATCATTGGAAGTCCATGCGATACACTAACGGTAGGGATAGACGAAAATAATTTGGAAGCACAAGATAATCTTGTAATTGCTCCAAATCCATTTACCGCACGATTTAAAGTGAGTTTAAAGAAAGGAAGTTTCCCAGAACATTTCTTTTATTCCATTTATAATTTGCAAGGCCAAATAGTATTGGAAGGAAAATTATTGAGTCAGTTTGAGAATTTCATTGAACTCGAAAGTGTAAATCCGGGCATGTATTTATTACAGGTGCAATTGGGAAGTAAAGTTTTTAGGAAGAAGATTGTACATGAGTAAATGTAAAGAAAATCGAGCAAAATGGTAAGATGTAAAGTATTTTATTTGCTATGTATATACTTTGCTATGATGTTAAGTTGTAACAAAGTATATGCGCAGTATACAGATTTAAACTGGACATTTGGGGATAGTTGCGGAATGCAATTTAATACAACTGGTATTGATTCTTTTTTTCAGAGTTCAATGAATGCGCGTGGTAGCTGTGCCTCAATATCTGATGCTCAAGGTCAAATGTTATTTTATGCATCTACCCCCGAAGTGAGTGTTTTTTTAAGTCCGATTCAAGAAATGGGCGTGGTTTATAATAAGAATCATTTGATTATGCAAAATGGTCTTTATATTAAAACATCTGCATGGTATAATGAAATGGTAATTCTTCCAGATCCAGGAGGTAACAATCAATTTTACTTGTTTGGTGCGGGAGTTACAAGTACCACGAATCCAGGTTTAAGATATTCAAAAATTGATTTAAACCAAAACGGTGGTTTGGGTGCTGTCACGCAAAAAAATATATTGATGCAAAGTGGTGAAATAAATGATGGAATTATTGCATTAAAACATGGTAATGGGAGAGATTGGTGGTTGTTTTACAAAAATTGGGGTTATAACACAGACACGATTAAATCTCTCTTAATTACACCTGGTGGTGTCAGTGGCCCTTATATGCAATCTATAGGGGCATTATTAAATCCAGGTTTTTATCGATTCGCAATTAATCCGGAAGGAAGTTTGGTTGCTGGCATTTCTATGCAAGGTGTGCTGGAGTTATTTGACTTTGATCGTTGCACCGGAATCTTTAGCAATCACCGTATCATTCGACAAGTGCCATCTCCTCCAACAGATGAAAGAGATAATTTTTGGGCAGGTGCTTTTAGTGCAAATGGTCGGTATTTATATGTGAGTACGTATAATGTAAACGCATACCTCTTTCAATTCGATTTACTCGCTCCAAATATTTTTACATCGCGTGTTATGCTTGATTCAATCGACGTGCCTTACACACCAGCAAGCGCATTGAAGAGAGGTCCTGACAACCGAATTTACAGAGCTATTGCTTGGAGCATTGGGTACCCGTATCCCGATTCATCTTACAATGCCTACAACACTCACCTAAGTGTTATTAATTCACCGGACAGTGCAGGTTTGGCTTGCGATTACCAACCTTTTAGTGTGTATTTGCCTAACTGTCGCACGTATTTAGGATTGCCCAATAATCCTGATTATACGTTGGGGCCAATCATTGGAAGTCCATGCGATACACTAACGGTAGGGATAGACGAAAATAATTTGGAAGCACAAGATAATCTTGTAATTGCTCCAAATCCATTTACCGCACGATTTAAAGTGAGTTTAAAGAAAGGAAGTTTCCCATCACAAATCAGTTATCAAATTTACAACCTACAAGGTCAAAGGGTTACAAGTGGCAAATTAGCAAATCAATTCGATAATTATATTGAATTGGAAAATGTAAATTCGGGAATGTATTTGTTGGAGATGGTTCTGGGCATAGAAGGCACGCAAAAAGTTTTTAGAAAGAAGATTATAAAGGAATAAAGTAATAAAGTAATAAGTGAATACTTGTTGAGGTTTGTAAACTTAATAGTAAATTAAATCGCTGTGCATATGAAATTACTTCATCGACACAGCGATTTTTTTATTGTCAATTTATTTCTTCTTAATAAACATATAATAAACCGGCAACCCCAATCCCACAATAAACAATCCACTCCAAGTGTTTTGTGGTTTTGTGTAAAGAAGAATTGCACAAATGGCACCTGCAATAAGGATGTATAGCAAAGGTAAAATCGGATATGCAATCACTTTATAAGGTCGGTGTGCATTGGGTTCTTTTTTGCGTAATCTAAAAATACCAGCTATTGTCACGATATAAAAAAGTAAACTGGCGAATGTACAGTAGTCGAGTAAATCACCATATGTGCCACTCAAGCATAAGGCACAAGCCCAAGCGGCTTGAATCCACAATGCAAATTCAGGAACTTCATTACGGTTAAGGGTAGCCGCTTTTTTAAAGAAGAGTCCATCTTTCCCCATCGCATAATAAACACGGGCACCCGATAAAATGATTCCGTTATTACATCCAAAGGTAGAAACCATAATGAGCAAGGCCATTAAATAAACTGCACTATCACCAAAGATGCGTGATGCAGCTGCTGTTCCCACACGATCTTGCGTCGCAAATTGAATACCTTGTCCAATCACATCTCCTGCCGCTGCATCGCCGTGCAAAGGAAGTAAACCCAAGTAGGCAATGTTGGTGAGCAAATATAAAATGGTAACGATTGCAGTACCCGCCAATAAACTTAATGGAATATTTTTTTGCGGATCTTTAATTTCTCCAGCAATAAATGTAACATTATTCCAAGCATCGCTGCTGAATAGGGATCCAATAATTGCAGTGCCTAATGCCAATACCAAGGCGGTGCCAGCTAATTCACTCGTTATCCAAGATCCATTTATATTAACTGAAGTTTGTGCATGCCACAGATTGGTAAAGTTTTGTGCATACCATTCGAAATTTAATCCAACATAAATACCTGCAACTATCAAGAAAAGCAATGCAATTAATTTCGCCGATGTGAAAATTACTTGTATCCTTTTTCCGTGCTGAATTCCTTTGGTGTTGATCCAGGTGAGAAAAAGAATTAATAAAATGGCTAAAAATTGCGCAGTAGAAATTTTTACAAATCCTACATCAAGTATAATATTATCTACAGATATACCTGGAAAAAATACTCCTGAATATTTTGCGAAGGCAACAGCAACAGCAGCGATAACACCGGTTTGAATTACCGTAAAGACTGTCCATCCATATAGAAAAGAAGTAACCTTTCCCCATGCTCGTTCAATGTAAACGAATTGTCCACCGGCTTTGGGCATCATTCCCGCCAGCTCTCCATAACTTAGTGCCGCCATCACCGTGATGACGCCACTTAGAATCCAGAGTAATAGTAGCCAGCCCGTGCTGCCCACCATCCGACTCATGTCCGCACTCACAATAAAAATTCCGGAGCCAATCATGGATCCTGCTACTAACATAGTAGCATCCCAAAATCCTAAGGAACGTTTGAATTGATCATCTTTTCCTTTTTCCATTTCCGAATCTTTCATTACGGATTATTTACTTTGCTATGCTTACGACTGTATCCAAAATAAATAATGACACCAAGAGCCATCCAAACAATTAATCGAATCCAAGTATCAATAGGCAAGAAATACATCAACGCCAACGATGATAACATACCAAGAATGGGAACAAGAGGGAAGAATGGAGTTTTAAATGGACGATTAATGTTTGGTTGTTTATATCGAAGAACCAATACACCGCCACATACAATGACAAAAGCTAGGAGAGTACCAATCGAAACTAACTCGCCTAATAAACCGATAGGAAAAATTCCTGCGACCAACATGACAACAGCACCCGTTAGAATAGTCGTGATGTAAGGTGTTTTGTATTTAGGATGTACCTTGCCAAATGATTTAGGAAGCAATCCATCTTTCGACATGGAAAAGAAAATCCGAGGTTGCCCCATCAACATTACTAAAATAACACTGCTTAATCCAGCCAATGCACCAATTTTAATAATGGGACGCAACCAAGCTAAGCCATCACCGGTCGCATCTATAGCAACTGCAATAGGAGCGGGATTATTTAATTGTAAGTAAGGAACAATTCCTGTCATTACTAATCCAACCAAAATATAAAGTATAGTACATACTACCAAGGATCCTAAAATTCCAAACGGCATATCTTTTTGAGGATTGATGGCTTCTTGAGCTGCAGTGGATACAGCATCAAAACCAATGTAAGCGAAGAAAATAATTCCCGCAGCGCGAACAACTCCACTCCATCCATACTCTCCAAAAGTTCCTGTGTTTTCAGGAATGAAGGGCACCCAATTTTCTGGATTGATATAATTCCATCCTAAAATAATAAAAAGTAAAATCACTATAACTTTTATAACTACGATTACATTATTAATGTTTGCTGATTCGCGAATTCCAACTACCAGCAACCAAGTCATAATTCCAACAATGGCCATAGCCGGTAAATTTAGAAAGGCTCCTGTTGCAGTGTATGTTTGCGTTGCGGCGTCGTAAAATATGGGCGCATTACAAAGTGCATCTGGAATAATGATTCCAAGATCTTTTAAAAAACTCGTCATGTATCCCGACCATCCTACAGCAACCGTACTGGCTCCAAATAAATATTCAAGAATTAAATCCCAACCAATGATCCAGGCGATAAATTCTCCAAGAGTCGCGTAAGCATAAGTATAGGCAGATCCCGCAATGGGAATCATGGATGCAAATTCGGAATAACATAATCCAGCAAATGCACAAGCCAAGCCTGCAACTACAAACGAAATGACAACAGCCGGCCCTGCATGTTGTGACGCTGCAGCACCTGTCAATACAAAAATCCCGGCACCGATGATTGCGCCAATACCGAGCATCACTAAGTTCGTTTTTCCTAGGGTTCGTTTGAGTGTATGTTCACCATCATGTTCACCAGATGATTCACGCATTAAACGTTCAATCGACTTTGTAGTAAATAATTTATTGGCCATATTGAATATAAGTTGAAAGACAAACTTAACAATAAATTGGGATTCAAGCGGAAATAACAAAATTTACGATTTCCAATATCATTCCATATCCAATTACGACACTTACTCGTAGAAATTGATAGATGAAATATGTCTTAAGTTAAAAGATGTATTGATTCCTCAATATACTCAGCTCGTATTAAGTTCAATTGAATTTGAATCGTTAACTATTAGCTTAAATTAATGTACAAACTGATCTGATCAATGAAGAAATATTTCAAGAAAAAAAAACTTCGAAATTCAAGTCACATTTACGCGTACCAATCAATTTTCTGAGTACGAATCGGGCTCTTTCTTCTTAGGCATCGTCATCACCTTAACAAAGAAATAGATGGTTACAATTGCGATGATCCCTTCAGCGGCAACCATCATCATTAATGCGTCTGAGTTCATGCTGTTTTCCTCCCTTCTTTAATTCGTTTTTGATAAGCAACATATACAAGATAACTAATAGCCACAAAAATTCCGAGTAACAACACTCGACTGCCGTTCAAATAATTCATTTGTGTATTTAATTCAGCAATCTCTGTAAGATTTGTACTTGCTGCAATTTTTGCCTTAATATCAATATTGTTTATTTTGGACCAAATGTCAGGCAACGAAGCAATAAATACCCAACCTAACATTAGTGGGGTTACAAATTGAATGAGGAATCGAAAGATTGTCGGAACTTTAATATCGGCACCTAAATTAATTTCTTTCCATCCTTTGTCCATTCCAAAGATCCACGCAAAGAGAATGATTTCAGCTAGGGCAAACACAACTAGAGAAACGGTTCCAGCCCAATAATCATATTCATCAAACACACCATGATTAAAGAAAAGTACGGTGGGCAATCCTAAAATTAAAATAGTAATACCAAAGGCCCAAGCTGATGTTTTGCGTTTCCAACCAAACTCATCCATTAAGAATCCCATGCAAGGTGTACCCATTGCCAGCGATGAAGTGATCCCTGCAAAAAATAATAATCCAAACCAAGCAACACCCGCTGCAACTGAAATCACGTCTCCCCATTGCTGAAATAAATAAGGCAACGTTCGAAATCCTAAACCGAGCCCCCCCGACTGCGTTAGTTCGACTACTTTATCAATTCCTAAATATCCAATGGAGATAGGAATTAAAATTGAACTACCTAATAACACCTCAACAAATTCATTCATCCATCCTGCCGTCATTGCATTTAATGCGATATCGTCTTTCGATTTTACATACGAAGCATAACATTGTATAGTACCCATTCCTACAGAAAGTGTAAAGAAGATTTGTCCTGCTGCTGCCAACCAAACCTTCGCCGACCAAATAGAATCAAAGTTGGGAGTCCATAAAAAATTCAATCCAACGAAACCATCAAAGAGCGCACCTTCACTTCCGGCTTTTAGGGTGATTCCTTTTATCGCCAACAATATTCCGAATAGAATTAATAATGGCATGCCAATTTTTGCAGCTTTCTCTACACCACCGCTCAATCCTTTTGAGAGAATCCAAGTATTTAGGACAAGGCATAATATCCAGAAAAAGATAGTTTCTATAGCACCGTCTGATAAAGCTGTATAATTATTAAAAAAACTTGCTATTTCAATAGCCGATAATCCCGTAAAAGAACCATTGATAGAATGCCAAATGTAAGCGAGTGTCCATGATTCTAAATAGCAGTAATAAGCAGCAACTACTAAATTTGTAAATATTCCAAACACACCAATGTACTTCCAAAAAACTCTTTTGGGATCCATAGAATCTAAAATAAAAGGTGTGCTGTGATGCCCTTTACGACCACCAAATCGTCCCATCGACCATTCAATAAATAAAAGTGGAATACCCATAACTAGGAAACAGACTAAATAGGGAATGATGAATGCGCCACCACCATTTTGAACGGCTTGTACAGGGAAACGAAGGAAGTTTCCGAGTCCGACAGCATTTCCTGCCATGGCTAAGATCAGTCCGATCCGAGATCCCCAACTTTCTTTATTGCTCATACTATTCGTTTACACGTTTCACCAAACATAGTAATTATTTTTTAAATGGAATTATTTATTTTTTTCAGTTGAGCATCTATTAATTGGAGGAATGCTTTTACTTTGCAACATCTATGGAAGCACTTATCATTGCCATATTTGTCATAGGGTATATTGCAATTACATTAGAGCACCCTCTGAGAATCAACAAGTCAGCCTCTGCACTTCTAACGGGAGTATTGGTTTGGGTAGTTTGGATTTTGATGAGTTCGGAGTCGCCTGAGTCAATTGTGGAGGAATTAAATCATCATTTGAGTGAAGCTTCAGGAATACTTTTCTTTCTTTTGGCTGCCATGACCATCGTAGAATTAATCGATGCTCACGATGGATTTACGATTATTACATCCGCAATTAATACCCGCAGCAAATCGAAATTGTTATGGGTGCTGTGTATTATTACTTTTTTCCTGTCTGCAGTTTTAGATAATTTAACATCAACCATTGTCATGATTTCTCTTGCAAGAAAAATTATAGAAGATAAGGAAGATCGAATGATGTTTGCAGGAATGATTGTCATTGCAGCCAATGCAGGTGGAGCTTGGTCACCTATCGGTGACGTTACAACAACCATGCTTTGGATTGGAGGGCAAATCACAGCTACTAATATTATTACTACTTTATTTTTTCCTTCGGTTGTTTGCTTAATTATTCCTTTGTTTTTTGCGGGGAAAAAAATGAAAGGAAATGTTCCGCTTTTGGTGAATCAGGAGGGTGAAGTTTCTATTGCAACACAACGTGAGCGAAATGCCGTTTTCTTCATAGGTGTAGGCTCACTGTTGTTTGTCCCGATATTTAAGATGATTACACACCTTCCTCCATTTATGGGAATTTTATTTGGCTTGGGTGTGTTATGGGCTACCGTAGAATTTATTCATCGTAGAAAGGAAGACGAGAAGAAAGAATTTTTTAGTGTGTCGAAAGCTTTGCAACGCGTTGATACTCCCAGCGTATTATTTTTCTTGGGAATTTTGATTGCCATAGGTGCATTGGAAAGCACTCATATTTTAAGTGCAATGGCTCAATGGATGAATGACACGGTCGGTAATTTGCCCTTGATTGTTACATGCATTGGATTTCTGTCTGCAATAGTCGATAATGTTCCGTTGGTTGCTGCAAGTATGGGAATGTACGACATGGTTACCTATCCTCCGGATCATTTTTTATGGGAGTTTATGGCTTATTGCGCAGGTACTGGTGGAAGTATGCTCATCATCGGTTCAGCTGCTGGAGTAGCAGCTATGGGAATGGAAAATATTTCATTTGTTTGGTACATCAAAAAAATTAGCGGCTATGCTTTCATCGGTTACCTCGCCGGCGCCGGCATGTTTTTATTGATGCACCATTAAACAGAGTGGGAAACAGAGCGAGAAACAGAGCGAGAAACAGAGCGAATTAATTTTAAATTTGGATTTGTCCTTACATTAAAATAAATTTTTAGAAGCTAGAAGCTAGAAGCTAGAAGCTAGAAGCTAGAAGCTAGAAGCTAGAAGCTAGAAGCTAGAAGCTAGAAGCTAGAAGCTAGAAGCTAGAAGCTAGAAGCTAGAAGCTAGAAGCTAGAAGCTAGAAGCTAGAAGCTAGAAGCTAGAAGCTAGAAGCTAGAAGCTAGAAGCTAGAAGCTAGAAGCTAAAACAAAATAACGTTACGGAGTTTTATTCACCAAAGAATCTATTGCGAAATAGAGATCTTAGTACCACCCCGGCGCATTAATCATTCCTTGCGACTGTAAAAAAATCACAAGAATAATCATCAATAACATTCCAATACCAAAAAATGTCATTAGCTTTTTATAACGGTTGGCACTACCTTGTAATCTGTGGTATCGGTAAATATTAAACATGGCCTTTTCTGCTCTTAAAAAGGAGCCTTCGCCTTTCACGATATAATCAAAAGCCCCGTATTTCATCGTGTTTACGGCAACTTCGATGCGATCTTGTCCGCTAATCATCACGACTTCCATCTCGGGATAAATATTTTTTAATTCTTTTAATACATCGATACCGTCCATGGCGTCGCGCACTTGAGAATTTAAATTATAATCTAAAAAAACAATTTGTGGAATACGAACTTTTGCTGCAGCCAAGCATTCTTCTCCTGTAGGAAAATCATGAATTTCATACTTTGACATTTTAGAAAGATGGTCTTTCAACATATCTCGTTGTAGTGGTTCGTCATCTACAACATAAACCAGGGTTTTGTCTGCCATAATTTTTTAATTGCCTAATTCTTTCAAAGATGCTTCCAACTCGGATTGAATGAGTTCATATTGTTTACGAAAATTTTCTAATTGTACTGGAATTTGGTCGAGGTCAACTTGATCACCTGCCATACGCTCAATTTCTTTAATCAGATTTTCTGCTCCCTTTGCTCCGAAGTAACCAAGCTGGGGTTTCAAGGCATGAGCAGATTGACGCAAACCCGCCCAATCTTTATTCAGAAAATACATGTCCATTTGTTGAATACTCACCGGTGCACCCGTGATAAACATGCGAATGTATTTCGACATTTTATCACTCGCTCCACCCGTTAAACTCTTTAGGTAAGTAAGGTCGGTAATCGATTTAGTTGGTTCCATTTTGTAATTTACAAATTTATAAAAATATAAGATGTTAAAGGTATTGAATAAATCTAGTTGTGATTTTCACCAAATTAAGGGATTTTATGCGTCCGCATGAATTAACTTGCTAGGTCTATAACCGTCTGCCTGAGTACTGCTGGATCAAACGGTTTAGCTAAATGCTTGTTCATCCCTGATTCGAGGCATTTATCGATTTCTTCTTTTACTGCATTGGCCGTGAGGGCGAGTATGGGTGATTTACTATTCAGGCCGTTCCCATTTCGAATTTCTTGTGTAGCCGTGTATCCATCTTTCAATGGCATATGAACATCCATGAAAATTAAATTGTACACTTTTTCGTTGGCTTTATCCACTGCTTCCTGACCGTTGTTGGCTACATCAATAATGATTCCAGGGAATAAATCTTCTAATGTATCTACAGCCACCATCTGATTCATGGGTTGGTCTTCGGCAAGCAGGACCGTTAATTTTTTATCGAAATCGGTATAGTCTGCCTTTGTGATTTTCTTTACTTCGACACCAATGTGGTAAGGTATTAAAAACCAAAAGGTAGTCCCTTTTCCTTTGGTACTGTTTACGTGAAGGGATCCGCCTTGCAATTCTACTAATTGCTTACTGATGGTGAGTCCGAGTCCAGTGCCACCAAATTTACGTGTTGTATCGCTGCTTTCCTGAGAAAAACTTTCAAAAACTTTGTGAAGTTGATCGGGAGCGATTCCGATACCTGTGTCTTGAACCGCAAATTTTATCCATGCCGGATCATCTCCGCTTTCCTTTGTTACGATGATATCAACAAATCCGCCTTCAGGTGTAAATTTTATAGCGTTTCCGATGAGATTCGTAAGAATTTGAGTAAGTCGAGTAGGATCTCCTTGGATCCACTTCGGTACATCGTCACCGATAGTATAGCGTATTACTATTTTTTGTTCTTCAGCTTTTAAGTGTAAGGTTTGATAAACTACATCTACACATTCTTCCAGATTAAAGTCGATGGACTCTATTTCAATTTTGCCAGCTTCAATTTTAGAAATGTCTAAAATGTCGTTGATAATATGCAACAAATTATAACTTGCTTGACGCATCGCACTTAAATAGCGAACCTGATCTTCTCTTGGTTTTTTATCGATGAGTAGGTTTGTCATCCCAACTACTGCATTTAAGGGAGTGCGAATCTCATGACTCATATTTGCTAAAAATTGCTGCTTAAATTGCGCACTTCGGATGGCCATGTCTTTTTCTTCAACAGCTTCACTTAAATGTTCTTTGGCTCTCAAGCCTTCTAAAATCAATTTTAAATCTTCAATGGTTTTGTGGATGGTCGTTTCCAGATCCACAAAGTCAATGGGTTTTGTAACGAAATCATAAGCACCACGATTCATAGCTGTTCTTATGTTGGTCATGTCGCTGTAGGCGGATGCAACGATTGTCCTTACCGGGCGAGCAATATTTTTAATATTATTTAAAAGCGTCAATCCATCCATCACAGGCATGTTAATATCCGTCACCACTAATCCAATGGTAGTATCTTGATTTAATTTACCCAATGCTTCTTCACCATTTAATGCGAAGCTTAATTTAAAATTGCCTTCTTTTACTTGTTTGCGAAATCGTTGCTTTACCAACATTTCTAAGTCAGCTTCATCATCAACGAAAAGGATATGTGTAGTTTCAGACATTGAAAGAGAATTATTGATTTTTAAAGTTAAGCGGTTTTACTTTTTCATGGATAAAGGTACTCTATTTTTTCGAATGTGAAAATATATTTTAATGAGGAATCTGAATAAAAGTCTGAGAAAGATATAATTATTTTATTTTAATGTTAATGGGGTCGAAATTTAACATCTTATTTTCCCCTACATTTGCTTTTACGTCCGAAAATTGAATTGATATGCCAGGTTGGATTTTATCCAGATGAATTTTTAAGACTTCGGAATAATTAATACCGTCTACTTTTATTTTTTGTATGACTTTGCCCATGGAAGAAAGTAAAGTGATGTTGTAAGACGAAATTTTTTGCTTTGGTCTGTAAAAGCCATTCGGCATGTATAATTCAAGACTTTCCGCCTTGAGAAACTCTTCTTTTGTAAGGAGACTATCACGCATTTCTTTTACTCCAATCCCAAACGCCCCCAACCTTTTTATCTCATAAATCTTTTCAATGATGAGTTTGTCGTTGTCAAATACTCGAATCGTATCAAATCCTGTTTCTGTGTATTTTAATACGGTACGCAATTTCATTCCTGGGCGAATGTTTAAGGGCCCTCCGCTTCGTTCCATGCGAATGTATTTTCCGGGAACGTCACCATATAGAGATATGACATTGTCAACACCGATATATACAACTGCTTTTTCGGGCTTTGTAAGAGAGGAATTTAACAAAGTTGGTTTCTTTTGCCCATCAGCATTTGAGACAAATAACAGAAAGGGAATAATCCAAACGAAATATTTATGTGTATTCATTAATAATAATAAATAATTCAATTTAACTTTAAATCAAATCAGCATAGCTCAATCCTAATAACTTTAGACAATTCAACTTATTTTCTATGTTTCGAATTAAAAGTACGTGTAATAATTCACCTTTATTTTAATTGGTTTCATTTTAAAAATTTTCCTCGACCGATTTACCAATTAAGCAAGTCGCCAATTTGCAATTCCATTAACGATACCCCATCAATTTTTCTTCCAGTTTTTTAAAATCGATGGGTTTGGCTAATAAATCATCTGCACCCAGTTGTTTGGCTTTTTGAGTGTGTGCTTCATCACCATAGGCGGTAACCATCATTACTTTTAATTCAGGGTGTTCGGTTTTTATTTTTTCTAATAATTCGAAGCCAGTCATGCCGGGCATATTGATGTCAGATAAAATTAGTGCAATATCCGTATGTGATGGTTCATTCAAATAGGATAATGCGGCTTCTCCGGAAGTTGCAAAGTCAATATTGATAGTTCCTTCGCGAATGGGTTTGCGGAAGCGTTGTTTGAATAAGAACTCGACGTCTTGTTCGTCGTCTACTACAAGTATATTGAATGCCATGGTGTGGATTTATTTACGTAGTAAGTGGTAAATGAATGATGAACTCTGTAAATTCGTTTTCTTTACTCTGGATTTCTATTGTTCCTTGGTGTGACTTCGTGATGATGTCGTAACTCATACTTAGACCTAATCCTGTTCCTTGCCCTGAGGGCTTCGTCGTAAAAAATGGCTGAAAGATTTTATCCACTTTTTCTTTCGGGATACCGGTTCCGTTATCCTTGATGCTGATCGAAACTTGCTGATCTAACAACGATGTTGAAATTTGTAATTCGCTTTTGAATGCGGGTTGGCTGATTGATTTTTCCCGCAGCGCATAAAATGCATTGTTCGCAATGTTGAGAATAACACGGCTTAAATCTTGTGGAATTACTTTGATAGGTGGGATGTTAGTGTCGAATTGTTCAACCAACGCACATTGAAATTCTTTATGGGTAGCTCTTACTCCATGATAAGCGAGATTAACGCTTTCGAATAAGAGTTGATTGAGATCTACTAATTCTTTTTCTCCACTTCCTTCACGACTATGTTGCAGCATGCTTTTGACAATTCGTTCAGCACGCTTGCCATGATGATGAATTTTAGTTAAGCTTTCACTAAGTTCTTTAGCTAGAGTTGCTTTTTCAGATTCGTTTTTGCTTCAATAAATTCATCTACTACTTCTAAAGTTCCTTCCGAAAAATTAACTACGAAATTTAGGGGATTCTGAATCTCATGGGCAATGCCTGCGGTGAGTAATCCTAGGGAAGCCATTTTTTCACTCTGCAAAAGTTGGTCTTGCGTTTCACGGAGTTGCTTTAACGTACTTTCTAATTCAGTGTTCGATGCTTGTAATTGCAAATTACTTTTTTTCTTGAAAAGGTAACGGTTGTATAAGAAAGCAAGAAAAACTAAGGCGATGATTGATAATCCCATTAGTAAATTTTTGAAATTTTTCTGTTCCGATAGCTGTAACTCCTGACGTGCCATATTGAGCTGTTGAACAGCTTTCTCCTTCGTGAGTTGTTCTACTTCTGCTGTTTTCTCTTCCAATGCTTCATCTTTTTGATTCAACTCTACATCGGTTTTTGTGATGAGTTGACTTAATTCCAACTGTTGTCCATCTACAGTAGAAACAGAATGCTGATGTTCTTTTTTTAATAAATCAATGACCAATTCTTTTTCTCTTTTTTGCCATTTTTCCTCTGTAGAATTGGGCTTCTTAGGATTTGTTTTTGCAAGCGACTCCTTAATGCCAATGTATTTTTCATGGAATACATCTGCTTTCTCAAAATCATTTTGGTAGCTGCATAAAGTAAATAACTGCATACATGCATCTTTTGTGAGCTGATGTACGAGTCGTTGATCATCGAACGAAATACTTTTTGTGAATTCTGTAAGTGCATGTTCGAATTTCCCTCTCTTGAAATAAACGAGCCCAATGTTTCGAAAAATAATTCCTTTTAAAATGTTTTCGGTGCTGGATTCTACTAAGGTTAGTGCCGCATTAAAACTTTCGATCGCCTTATTGTAATTATTGCTCCTGAGCTGTATTTCACCCAGTGAATTTAACGCGATTGCAGAGAGCACCACTTGCTTTTGTGAGGCATAAGATTTGTTGGCTCTTCTTAAGTATTCTTCTGCCGATGGTAAATCGTTAAGTTCAAAATAAATTGCCGCAAGCTGCGATAAAATGTACGCTTCTGTTTCTGGTGAAGGAAAGTTTGTGCATTTTTGATAAGCATCTTTAAATGCGGAAAGTGCCGTATCGTTTTTTCCCAGCATGCGGTAAGCTATGCCTGATTGAATTAAAATTCCGATTTCTTTTTTAGGTTCTTGACTTTGAACAGCAAGATCATACGCTTGTTTAAAAAACAAAAGACTTTCTTTTGGTCTATATTTAAACAACAAATTTGTGCCTAATAATTGAGCCGATGAAATTGATTTGGCGAAGTTCTTTTCTTTCAGACCTTCTTGTAATTTTTTTTGAGTCGCTATTTCATCAATCGAAAAAGGAATTACAGTTTTATGAAACCGAGGAATCGTAATCTCAAGCGTAATTCGATTTTTTTGAATCCAAGTATTAAAGTCACTCACCTGAGCTTGAAGTGGAAAAGGGGTTATAATAAGAATGTATAAATAAAGTAACAACTTTAATTGATACTTTGGGAGATATTTTGCCAAACTTCTATTGCTCATCGGATCCGTGATGCAGGATGCTTTTTTGATGGGCAAAAAGTAGTGAAAAAATATGTATTGGACTTTATCGCTTTGCTGGAGTGGTAGCAGATACTTTTTCCCCTTCTTTTTTTGTTGTTTGTTTAGACAACTCAAAAACTTGCTGGCGGCTTCGATTTAATTTCTTCGCTTCTTCAACTCGCTCCTCGTGAAGATTCGGAAAATTCATGAAGCTAGAAAGATCATTTAAGTTCCAATTTATTTGAGAAGAAATCACTTCTACCTTTTGCAAGCAAGATTCAATTTTCTTTAATTCTTTTTGCTGATCCTTTTTGATTTTCATAATCGATCTTCGTTTTTCAGAATGTGTTGTCTAAGATAGTTGAGGAAAGGTGCCGTGTTTTTGGGTTAGTGAATGGTTTTCAACAGGCTGACGTGCATAAGGTTTGGAGATAATTGATTGAGATGTCTTAAACTTTGAAATATTTATAGGGTTATAACGTTAAAACCACGGTAACATTATATCCCTAAACAGCATTATGAATTATTTATGTTTAGGTTAAAAAAAGGTCTTGACAAGCGCAATTTAATGTGTAACTTGCGCTCCTATTAAAAATGCCTCATTGTAGAGATTTAATGTGTGTATAGAGCTAAATAACAGAAAGATATGCGTCAACTAAAAATAACAAAATCGATTACTAATCGCGAAAGCGCGTCCTTTGAGAAGTATCTTCAAGAAATCGGAAAAGAAGAATTGATTACCGCTCAAATTGAAGTTGAGCTCGCACAAAAGATTCGTGCCGGGGATCAAAAAGCCCTCGAAAAGCTAGTAAGAGCTAACTTGAGATTCGTTGTCTCGGTAGCTAAACAATATCAAACTCAAGGTCTTAGCCTTCCTGATCTAATCAATGAGGGTAACCTTGGATTGATTAAAGCAGCAAAGAAGTTTGATGAAACGCGCGGGTTTAAGTTCATTTCTTATGCCGTTTGGTGGATTCGTCAAAGCATTTTGCAAGCCCTTGCTGAACAAGCTCGTATTGTTCGACTTCCCCTAAATCAATTGGGAGCAGCCAATAAAGTGAAGAAAGCTTTTTCTGAGTTGGAGCAAAAGTTTGAACGTGAACCAAGTCCAGAAGAATTGAGCGCAGTGCTCGATCTTCCCATGGATAAAGTTGCGAATACGATGAAAATGCCAGGTAAGCATGTTTCAATGGATGCACCTCTTGTTCAAGGAGAAGATTCTACATTATTAGATGTTCTTGAAAATTGCGATAGTTTAGGCGCTGATTCTGCACTGATCAATGAATCGCTACAAAAGGAAATTAATCGCTCTTTGGCAACGTTGAGTGAGCGTGAACAAGATGTGGTGAAAATGTTTTATGGTATTGGCATCCAACACGGTCTTTCTTTGGAAGAAATTGGTGAAAAGTTTGATCTTACTTCTGAACGTGTGCGTCAAATTAAGGAGAAAGCCATCAAAACACTTCGTCAGAATTCTAGAAATAAGTTGTTAAAAGCATACTTAGGTTAATATATCTTTTGATGAAAAGCACCGATGTCTAGGATGTCGGTGCTTTTTGTTTTTAATTAAATTTTTATTTGATTTACTTATCTACTTGACAGCGAAGTTTCGGTATGGTTTTTTAAGTACAAACGAAGATTAACTTATTTCTTATTTGTATCAAACGATAGTTGTCAATTTTTTTAATGTGTTCACAAACTCTTGGTTTCTGTTAAAAACATAAGAGCGAAATCTTGGAATTCTACGCTAATTTGTTTTCTTTTGTACTAAGCGTTTCGCTGATCATTTCACCAACCTTACACCCACTATTTATGACCAACAACCTCTTAAACGATGAAATTCTCTTGCAAGAAAATAAGGATCGTTTCGTTTTATTCCCAATTAAATACGACAAGATTTGGGAAATGTATAAGCAAGCAGAAAATAGTTTCTGGACCGCTGAAGAGGTAGACCTGAGTGTTGATCTTAAAGATTGGGATCGCTTGAATGATGGTGAACGTCATTTTATTTCGCACGTATTGGCATTCTTCGCTGCAAGCGATGGTATCGTAAATGAGAATTTAGCAGTGAATATGATGAGTGAAGTTCAACTTCCAGAAGCTCGTTGTTTTTATGGTTTTCAAATTATGATGGAGAATATCCACTCTGAAATGTATTCTCTGTTAATTGATACTTATGTAAAAGATCCTGCAGAGAAGCATCGTTTGTTTAATGCCATCGAAACAGTTCCTTGCGTAAAGAAGAAAGCCGATTGGGCATTGAAATATATTAATAATGCATCTTTTGTTCATCGCTTGATTGCTTTCGCAGCTGTTGAAGGAATTTTCTTCAGTGGATCTTTCTGCTCTATCTTTTGGTTGAAGAAGCGTGGATTGATGCCCGGACTTTCTACTTCTAACGAATTTATTTCTCGCGACGAAGGTTTACATTGTGATTTCGCATGCTTACTCTATGGAATGTTGAAGAATAAGTTGAGTGAAGCCGAAGTTACTGCAATCATTACAGAGGCGGTTTCAATTGAAAAGGAATTTGTGTCAGATGCACTTCCTGTTAAATTAATTGGCATGAACTCAGACCTTATGTGTAATTATATTGAATTCGTTGCTGATCGCTTATTGAATTCTTTAGGTTGCCCTAAAGTATATAACCGCGAAAATCCTTTCGATTTTATGGAGACGATTTCTTTGGAAGGAAAAACAAACTTCTTCGAAAAGCGTGTTTCTGAATATAAGAAAGCCGGCGTAGGCGTTGACCCCGCCGATCAAGAACTAAAATTTAACGAGGAATTTTAATTGATTTTAATTGTTGTAAATGGTTGACAATGGTAGAGACAAGGCATGCCTTGTCTCTACCATTGTCAACCAATAGGAATTCGCAATGATATTAATTCGCCTTGAAAATTTTTCGGTAATCATTTAATAATTCCGATTCTACCATTTTAATTCTTGGAACTAAAACATGGTCTTCAATGAGTCCATGAATGCAAAGGTCACGCTCCAAATTCTGTAGCTGATGCAATAGGATTCGATACGGAGTAATGTTCGTGAATGGTGGATCGTAAGCGCGAATGGTTTGTTGAATTTGTTTTAAATTTTTTTCCGAATCATCGTGATGATCGTTTTCGAATTCAGCTAATGAAAATCGTTTGTTGTTTTTAAAGAATTGAAAAGCATCGATCCCCTTTTTATGCATCGACAGTAAAAAATCAACATAAGGCAAAAGATGCTGTTCCTCTTCACAAATATGTAAGCTCAATTCGACTTTGTAGGAAGAATAAAATTCCATCAATATATTTAATAAAGGATGTTCTTCACTATAATCTTGTAACAATACATGGATGCTTTGCTCAATCTCAGGCAATTTGGTAAATAGATAAAGACGGTGTGTCCTGCGAATATAATCTACAATAAATTCGATGGGGAAGTTTTGAAAAACAATGGCATTAAATTGTTTCGGTGACTCAAACACATGACCTAATTCATCGATGAGCTCGTTGAATTTATTGATGTCTACCGAAACAGAGTTGTTCGCTGGATGACAATACCGTTGAAGGATTTGGTCTGTATAGTTAGTTGGATACATGAAACGCGTAGTTAATGCTGCAAAGATAACGCTCGACTCACTTTTGTCTAGTGATTTTTATCAACTAATCGATGAGTTTATAAACAGTAATAAAGAGAAGTGAAAGAATGTTTGCATTATTGAAAAGTTTTTATATGATGATTTGTTTGTATCTTCTATTTAATTGGTTTTTTGAAAAATTTAGTGTTGTTGAGATAAAACTTCATCCATTCGAACAAGAACTTCTTTGATTTCTTCTTCCGTAGTACTTTTCCCTAAACTGATTCGCACGCTGCTATAGATTTCAGGTTCACTCAATCCCATCGCTTTCAGTACATGCGATGGTTGTGGAATGGCAGAAGTACATGCCGATCCCATGCTCATCCCCAGATTTGGCAACGCTTTGATGAGTCTTTCGCTCTTTATTTTAGGGAAACAAATATTGCTGGTGTTGGGAAGTCGTGATTTTATACTTCCATTAATGAACCCATGTCTATACTCAATGCAAAGCTGTTGCTCTAAAAATGTTCTCCAGCGAGAAGTATGAATCCCGTAATCCCAAAGTCCATCTCCAGCTAACTCACATGCTTTTCCAAATCCAACAATAGCTGGAACATTTAAAGTGCCGGAACGTAATCCACGTTCGTGTCCGCCACCAGTAATTGGGTATGTAAACTTACTCTTGGATTTTTTCTTCTTACATATAAAGCGCCGACTCCTTTCGGACCATAAATTTTATGTGCCGATAGCGTGCAAAGGTCCAAGTTTTGCTCTTCGACATTCACTCTCACTTTACCAATCGCTTGTGTAGTATCGCTAAGCAATAAAACTTTTTTCTCTCGACAT
>JADJPB010000017.1 GCA_016713445.1 Bacteroidota bacterium
GTCCGGTAATACATCAAAAGGACTTACAATATGTGTGAATTTAGTGGAACTAATATGTGTATAGCCTTCTGTGGTTTTTAAGTTTTTATGCCCCAAAAGCGTTTGTAAATCCCGTAAATTTGTTCCCATTTCCAGTAAATGGGTCGCATAACTGTGCCGGAGCCAATGTAAACTCGCCTCCGTTTGCCTAATCCCTCTTTCTTACCGCTCCCTTAAATACTTGCTGTAATGACCGGTCTGTATACGGGTCTCCTTCAAACTGCCCCTCAAATAAATATACTTTTGGGGTAAAGGCTAAAGCATAATCGTTCAGTAAATGTAATATACTCTCCGGTATCGGTACCACCCGGTCCTTGTTTCCCTTCGATTGTCGAACAATAAGTAAGCGCTGGCTGGCATCTATGTCCGTTATCTGTATACGAATGGTTTCTCCTAATCGTAGTCCGCATGCATACACTAAGCTTAACATGGCCTTGTGTTTTAAGTTTCCTAAACAACTGAATATTTTTGAAACTTCTTCGCGTGTTAAATAATGCGGCAATTTGTACTCACGCCGGGGCCGAAGTATCATGTCCGCACTTAAATGTATAGAAATGGTGAATTTGTAAAAAGATTTTATAGCGTTCACATGCTGATTTTGATACGATCTCGATACTTTTCTTTCAATTACTAAATGTTTCATGTAATTGTTGACATGCTCCACTCGCACTTCTCGATGATGTATCTCTCCTATCCAATTTAAAAAAATACGTAAGGCTGAAGAATATACTTGTACCGTTTGAGGAGCATATTGCCTCGACTGTAAATAACTCACCCAACTTTCTAGATCTTTCTGCGCCAACACGGAAATAGCAGGTGTTGAATTTTCCTTCAAAGTATTTCGCTGTCTTTTGTGTGAATGAATTTGTGAATGTTTGGATGGACTATTCCATGGAGAATCCTTTTTTTGTTGTGTTTCTTTTGGATGTGTTTCTTGCTGATGTGTTTCTCGCTGATGTGTTTCTCGCTGATGTTTTTCCCGCTGATTTGTTTCTCGCTGATGTGTTTCTCGCTGATGTGTTTCTCGCTGATGTTTTTCCCGCTGATGTGATAAACCACTCTCGGTCACTGGCGTGTATTTCCTGTGCTGAATTTGTATTCCTTCCAGTTTGCGTAATTCTTCAATAAACTTTTCTGTCCCTGGGCCATACCAACACCCTATGGTTTGACTCCATTTTAGATATCCAATCTGACGTATTCTGTGGAGCAATTTTCGGTCGTTTGGGAATTTTAGTAGCCAAACTTCTTTTTCGCGGTGAATCGCTTTTGCAACAAATACAATTATTTTAATGTCCATCTTTCAAAAATGAAAAAGAAAATGCCAATAACCATTTTTAAACACTTTTAGTCGACTATAAATGTTTAACATAGGTTGTGATTTTGCATTTCTTACTTTTTTAGGGAAAGCTTTGTAAATTAATTTTGTATCTTATATGTCATTTTTTATAGGGATTAACAATGGAAAAAGTGACATTGTAGTGGTGTGTCTTCATTAATTATGGTTATAATTGAATTTCTAATCCAATAGATCATGAAAAAAATTGTACTCTCATGCATTGCAATCTTGTATTCAATAAGTGTTTTCTCCTGGGGAGTGGATGTGGAAATCCCTTCTTACCCAAGCGGCAAAACTTCATTGGTGAAAACAGCTAACGGAACGCTGTATTGTAGCGTGCCCGTTGGACAATCAGGAGTAGGCGGAATTAATTTCTTTCAGTCTACCGATATGGGTATCACCTGGTCATTGTTTTCAAATCCAGCCATGGGACAAAATGTAATCAAGTCTAAATTAATGGTAACTGGTACCGATTCAGTTTATTGTGCCTATCAAGTCGATACCAGTCTTTTCTTTTATAGTCTTGCCTCAAATATTGTCACACCTTTTACATTAATGTATGTGGAAGACTTTGACGTTGTCGCCTCTCCCAATAGTAATTCGGTTTATTTGTTTTGTGATAATGTAGGGACAAACGCAATGAATCGATATTCATCTATAAATGGTGGATTTACCTGGAATGGTAGCACTGCGTTGGTTAGTTCGGTTAGTTCTCACCCTCGTATTTGCATGCAGGGAACTCGTATTATTCTTAATTATTATAATACTAACACAACAACCGGAGTGGTGAGAGCCGCAATTTTTAACGAAACGGGTCCCGGTCAACTTACTTCCAGTACATTTCAAGATGTGATTCCGTCTGGTGTCAGTCATCAACAATTTGCGTCTGTTAAAAGCGGAAATAATGTATGGCTGATTTTTAGGGAAGGAGCAGGATTAAATAATATTAAATATAGACTCAGTACCGATGGAGGTACAACTTATGGCGCCGTAGCAACTTTAGCTGGAAGTGCAAATGTGAATGCGTCGTGCTTTGATGCCATTAATTATGCAGATGTGACTGGCAGTGGAATTAAACTGGTTTACTATACCGATAGCGCAGGATTGCATAAAAGAATGAATTATAGAACTGCAAGTTCACTAACACCAAATCTATTTTCAGCTCCTGAAATTTTTAACGACTTTGTCTCAATTTGTATTAATGAAACATCGCACCCATCAATAACAACAAAAGGTGGAGACGTAGGTGTGCTTTGGCTGGAATCAAATAGCGGTACCCCCGGTCTTTATTTCGATATTCGTAAGTATGTAGTTGGCAATTCAGATATTGATGGACCTAATGACATTAAAATTTTTCCTAACCCAATGCAATCAATCTTAACGGTGGAAATGCTGTCGCAAGGAATAAAAAATATAGTGGTAACAGATATTTCAGGAAGAATCGTTCATCAGGTGAAAACAATAGAAAGCAAAATTCAAATCGATTTGAATTTTCTTCAAAACGGAATTTATTTTATCGGCTTACAAAATAATCCTGGAATCAAATTGGTTAAAAACTAATATTAAATCCAAGTTAAATCCAGTAGAGGCCATAGCAAAGAAGCATTGCTCATCAAGACAGCTATGCTTACTATCGCACTCCCTCTCGCACTCGCGGTCAGCCCTTCAATTCTCTTCTCTCTTTCTCGAACTCGCAATACCATTTCTGCCTTTTGCCAAATCCCTTTTGCCAAATTACCAATTTTCCTCCTTCTAGCAATCGGAATTATCAACTCCGCCAACTAACCAATTTGTCAACTTACCTCGCGAGGCATCGCGATTACCAACTTGCCAATTTGCCAACCTTTCACCTTCTACCTATCGGAATTACCAACTTAACCAACTAACCAATTGGTCAACTAACGACTTGCCAATTCGCCAACTCACCAACTTGCCAATTTACCAATTCCCCTATCTTCGCCCCATGCAAATCCTATCTATCAAAAAAATTGAAACCCATAGTTTCCATGGTTGCCTTCCCGAAGAAAGAAAAGTGGGATCCCGCTTTAGTACCGACCTCGAATTTGAAGGCGATTTTTCGAAGGCTATGTCCGATGATGATCTTTCTCAAACTGTCGATTATGTGCTGGTACATCAAATCGTGCGTGAAGAAATGGACATCCCCGCAAATCTCATTGAACACGTGGCTCAACGGATTATGAAAAAGATGCAGGCCGCTTTCCCAATGGCTTCTTTTGTGAAAGTGTCTATTACTAAGTTTAATCCTCCAGTGAATGGACAACTCGGCGAGGCGGTCTTTACCTTGATGTCTTCTTAGCAAATAGTTGTTTATTACTAAATTGTTTTTTTGCTCTTTTCGATTTTCTTCCTTTTCGAATGTGATTACCTTCGTGCCATAATGGCTAAGAAGAAAGAATCTCCCGATCATGGCGCATTGCTGAGTAAATTGTTATTATCAGTATTTAAAGAGTTTCCTTACAAAGCGCTGAATTATAAACAGGCAATTCGTAAGTTGCAACAAGAACCTTTATATGAAGAAGCGAAGGAATTGTTGGAGTTACTCGATGCAGCACAATTAAAAGCAGCATGCATTGCCATCTTAGAAGGAATGACACACGATCAGGTGTTGCAAGAAGTGGATCGCTATAAATATAAACTTTGGCCACAATCTCATTTTGCAGAAGGACGAATCGATATTGTTGCTAACGGTAACGCCTATGTGAAGTGTGAGGAGTTTGAGGAAGATGTAGTAGTGGATAGAAACAATACGAAGAATGCATTAAAAGGAGATTTAGTGAGAATTAATTTGTTCGCAACACGCCCTGGGAAACGCCAGGAAGGTGAAGTGATAGAAGTGCTGGAAAGAGCAAGAACAGAATTCGTTGGAACAGTGCAAGTGTCTGGAAAGTTTGCTTTTCTCTCCGGTGATTCAGGAAAGAATAGTGTAGAGATTTTTATTCCATTGACCGCTTTGAATGGCGCTGTGCATGGCGAAAAAGCCGTTGCTCGAATTACGGAGTGGCCGGAAGATGCCAAGAATCCGCAAGGAGAAATAGTGCGTGTCCTCGGAGCTCCAGGTGAGAATAATGTGGAGATGGACGCAATTCTAGTGGAGTACGGATTTCCTTTGGAGTTTCCCGCTGCAGTGGAAGCAGAGGCAGAGAAAATTCCTTTTAAAATTTCTGCAGCAGAAATAAAAAAACGTCGCGATTTTAGAAAAGTACCAACATTTACCATCGATCCCGTAGATGCTAAAGATTTTGATGATGCACTTTCCGTGCAAACATTGAAGAATGGAAATTTGGAAGTAGGCATTCATATCGCCGATGTTTCTCATTACGTAACTCCCCATTCATCACTGGAAGAAGAAGCCTACGATCGCGCAACATCTATTTATTTGGTGGATCGTGTGATTCCCATGCTCCCCGAAAAATTGAGTAATAATGTTTGCTCGCTCCGCCCAGGTGAAGATAAATTGTGTTTCTCAGCCGTGTTTGAAATCGATAAGGATGCGAAGGTGTTGGATGAATGGTTCGGACGCACTGTCATTCACTCACAACGTCGATTCACGTATGAGGAAGCGCAGGAAGTAATTGAGACCGGCGAAGGCGATATGAAGGAATATATTTTACCCTTACAGGAGTTAGCAAAAATTTTACGTAAGAATCGTTTTACGAGTGGTGCCATTTCTTTCGATAGAGTGGAGGTGAAGTTTAGGTTGGATGAACGCGCACATCCAGTAGATGTTTACCTGAAGGAAAATAAAGATAGCAATAAGCTAATTGAAGAATTTATGCTTCTAGCCAATCGGCGCGTCGCAGAATTTATTGGTAAAAAATTGTCCATCAAAGAAGGTAAAGAATTTCCGTTTGTCTACCGTATTCATGATACACCAGTATCGGATAAGATGGAGTTGTTTTCAAATTTTGCCTCTAAGTTTGGATACAAAATGAATACGAATTCCGATCGGGAAATTGCACATTCGTTGAATAAATTGATGAAGGATGTGAAGGGAAAGAGAGAGCAAAATGTGATCGAACAACTTGCTATACGCACCATGTCGAAAGCAGTCTACACCACAAATAACATCGGGCATTATGGATTGGCATTTGATTATTATTCGCATTTTACATCTCCCATTCGTCGTTATCCCGATGTGATGGTGCACCGATTGTTGGCGCATTATTTAGCAGGTGGGAAACCAATGGCTTCAAATGACCTGGAAATCGCTTGTAAGCACAGCACCGATATGGAGATCAAAGCCTCCGAAGCAGAACGCGCCTCTCTTAAGTTTATACAAGTGCAATATTTGCTCGATCGAAAAGATGAAGTGTTTAACGGAATGATTTCAGGTGTTACAGAGTGGGGATTGTATGTGGAGGTGGTGGAAAGTAAGTGCGAAGGACTTATTCGTGTGCGTGATTTGGTAGATGATTTTTATGAACTCAACGAAGAGCAATATTGTTTGATTGGACATCGCTCAAAGAAAGTTTATCAACTCGGCGATCTATTAAAAGTGCGTTTGAAGTCCGCTGATCTTATGAAGAAGCAAATCGATTTTGTTTTAGCCGAAGATTATAATTCTGTAAAATTGACAAAGTCGGGTGGAGGTGGTAATTTCTCTAAATTTCACGGGGGTGGATCCTCAAAACCTTCTTCTAAATCAGGCGGAAGATCTTCATCGAAATCTAAAAAGTCGGGCAGCACGAAATCAAAAAACAAATACGGGAAAGGTTCCTCGAAGTGGTAGTTGTAATTCAATGAAACTTAGATTGAATTTTACATGAGTTGAATGCACAGCGTTAAACTAATTATATGGATAAGAATAACCTAAAGAAAGAATATTCAAACGGCGAAGTTACCGTTGTTTGGCAATCGGGATTATGTCAGCATTCGGGGAACTGTGTTCGTAATTTAGCTGCTGTTTTTCGCCCGAAGGAACAACCCTGGATACAAGTAGAAAATGCATCCAGCGATGAAATCAGAGCGACGGTAGCGAAATGCCCATCAGGTGCTTTAAGCATTAAAAAGACGGAAGAATAAGAATCGAAAACCTAAGAGGGATTTATTTTTATAATTAGACAACTTCAATTCCAAAAACAAGTACGTCAAAGGCACATCCAAAAGGAAGAAATTGTGATCATTTAATACGTATTCGTAAACCTGCCTGCAGCAGGCAGGCGCAGCGAAGCCACGCTCAGCAGTGTCAGCAGTGGGTTTTTATTCGAATTTCTCTTCAATTTCGAACTTTCGCATTTTTCGCATTTTCACATCATTTTCGCATCGCGAAGCCTCGCGACGTGTTTATTCGCATCGCGAAGCCTCGCGACGCGTCATTTTCGAATTTCGCATCCCTCGCATTTCATTTTGGAATTATTTCTTAATAACCCGCGTACTACTCACCACCCCATTATCATCCACCTTTAAAATATAAACCCCATCAGCAAAGTTTTGATCGCCGATTGGAATTGAAAACACATTGCCTTCACAGAGTCCTTCATGTTGGTAGATAAGTTGCCCCTTCAAATTGTAAAGTGAAATGGAAAGCTGATGTTTTCCGGAGGTTTCAAATAGAACGTTGAGCTGGTCTCTAAAAGGAGAAGGAAATACCGTCGGACTATTAAAAAGTTCACCGCGCTTGAGTGCAATGACTTTCGTTAAACTTTCTTTGCCATTAAAATCTACTTGACGTAAACGGTAATAGGATATTAATTGTAGCAATGGATTTTCATCTTTGAATGTGTAGCTGTTGGCATAGGTGCTGTTTCCTTTTCCACGAACAAACCCAATGTCTTCAAATATTTTTCCATCTGCAGAGCGCTCAATATAAAAGCCATCGTTGTTTAATTCCGACAATGTAATCCAATCTAAACGGTTATATTCTTCAAACACTTTTCCTGAAAAGGCTCCTAATGTTACCGGCAATGGTGAATTGTTTGGTCCAAAAATTTCAAAGTCATCTATAGATACTCCGGCAGCATTCACAGTGAAATCTGATTTGAAGACAAATCGAAATGCAACATTGGCATTGCCCGAAAGGAAACTAACATCTCTTGTTGCAAGGGTGTAATTTGATGCAGTAGAATTAAAGAAGGCTTCTCCCGTAGGAAATGCAGTGCCACCCGCGCCGTTTGCAAAATCATACCAATTGGCCCCAGTGTTACCTAATAAGGTCCAACTGTCGCATTTGTTTAAGGAATATTCTACCCGGAAACCATCGTAGCCAATTTCAAAATTGTTTTTCCTGTAAAATTGTAAAGTATAAGTTCCAGAAGTCGTGAAATTGTAATTAGGGCTATAGAGAGTACAATTGGCGTTATCCGAATAGTTTCCGGTTAGGTTAGTCACCCAGGTGTTACTTCCGCTCCGTACGCCATTTTTTCCGGCAACTCCACTGTTTCCTCTTTCCCATTTAGTACCACCACTGTATGTACCCGCAAAATCATTGGGATTGGTTTCGAAATTTCCTCCTCCACCTAGGTTGTATGGTGTTCCGCGGTTAGGCAGTACCGTTATATATGCAGTTTGTGTTTTCGTAAGATTTCCACCTCCACCATTGATGTTTAAAGTGATTGTATATACTCCTGGAACAGAATAGGTATGTGATGGGTTTTTTGTAGTATTGGTATTTCCATCTCCAAAGTTCCAATTCCAGGTAGTGCTTTTTACCGATCCATCAGTATAGTTTACCGGCTTTCCAGTATATACTACATTTCTGTCGGCAATAAAATCAGCACGCGCTGGTGAAAAAGCATCACTAGAAAATAACCCACGGCCATGCGTAGCCGCAATCATCATATGATCCGAACTTCTGATTTGTAACATGTCGGTGCGCACATTGGCTAGACCGCTGTTGGATGGCCCCCAGTTGGTGGTTCCACCTGTAAGTGCATCTGTACTCCATACACCTACTTCAGTTGCAAGTAAAGCTTGCGCGCTATCCATAGGATTAAATAATGCCCAACGTATCGGCATGTCTGGTAAATTTCCTTCTACCGATGTCCAAGTAGTACCACCATTCTTGGTTTCCCAAACACTGTTTACACCGTAGTTGCTATAAGTAACAAGCAGATGATTGTCGTCATCGTTCTCCACTTCAATGCACGAAACAGTAGCCGATGTAGGCATTCCCGCTCCCGAATTAATATGTGTTGCGGTGGGTGTTGCAGCATTCGCATTATTTACACGAACTATTCTTCCATTATTTAATCCAAAGAAAACTCTATTGTTTGTGGTTGGTGAAACACGAACAGCTGTAACACGACCACTGCTGAATGCAGAAATTGAAATATTATTCCATGTAGTCGAAGTGTGCGCATTTAATAATCGAGTGTATTGACCGTTGCTATACGTTGCATAAAAGGCATTGTTTACATCGTCGTAATCACTCGGATTAATAAATGAACCTGTATTGTTATTTCGAATAGAATCAAAGGAAGCACCACCGTTGGTACTTCTGTAAATATTATTGTACACATAAGCAGAAAATTGGTAATTTGGATCGCTTTGATCGATATGACAAAAGGCCCCATCCCCCCCTGTTACTTCTACCGTAGAATTTATACCTGGAGCGCTGTATTGTTGCGTCCCGTTATCTTGAGCCCCTGCCATAAATTGATTGGATCCTAGTGTAGGATGCAGCGCACAAGCATAGTATTGCGTAACGTTATAGTTGTTGGCTTTAAAAGAAATCGTTGTTCCAGCATTCATAGATCTGTACACCCCGCCATCATTTCCAAAATAGACATCAGAACTAGAATGGTATACGATTGCATGCTGATCGGCATGTACTTCTTGATAACCAAATCCACCATACCAATGAGAAATTTGTGTCCAGTTGCTTCCAGCATCGATGCTTCTGAATAAATCAACACCACCTACAATTAGTGTATTGGAATTGTTGGGGTCTACCGCAGCGGTTAAATCATACCAGGCTTGTCCTCTCGTAAATTCACCCGCAATACCCGGATCAGCGTCTATTGGTAAAGCACAAGCAGTCCAGGTGCTTCCCGTATTGGTCGACTTATAAATTCCACCGATACCATAACTTGTTGCCATAGTCAACGCATAAAGTACAGCGCTGTTGTTAGGTGCCAAAGCTATTTCTACTCTTCCAAAATTAGTGGTTGGAAATCCATTTGCACCTGTATTTAGTTTAGTGTACGTACCTGCATTACCGTTAGTAGATCTGTAAACACCATCTGCAGCACTAAATACATTTCCCGTTGCGGCAATTACGGCATTGTCGGCAGCAATTTCAACGTCTGCTATAAAATCTACAGTACATCCATTCCCAGCACCTAATACTTCGGTCCACGTAGTCCCCCCGTTTTGTGATCGATACAGTCCCCCTGAACATGCAGCATAAACATCGCCCGTTGTGGGATGCACAACCATTCGGTTTACATATCGAAAATTAACATTATTGTCCGTGAAAGCTAATTGAGTAAATGTGCTTCCTCCGTCGGTGCTTTTCCAGATTCCATCTCCGTAAATAGCATCTGCATTGAACCACCCTTCTCCCGTGCCAAAATAAATTATAGCTGGGCTAGTGGGATCTTGGCAAAGACTGGCAATCGCTAAATTTGAAAATAAATCGTTGATGGGCGCCCATGTCGGATTGGCTTGTGTGATGTCAGTAGTCTTCCAAAGCCCACCACCCACACTAGCCGCAAAAACAGTCTTTCCACTTGCATCATTTTTATCAATGAGGATGGCTCTTGTTCTGCCTCCTACATTCGATGGACCACGTTCTTGCCAATTGATGGAAAGTGCACCGGCCACTCTATTGTTTTGTGACGAAGTACGTAATTGTTCTGCATAACGCATGGCCTCCCACAATCTTTCTCTCGGTACTTTTAATGTAGAAGGATCTCGCGTTATATCAAACTCATATTGCATCGCTAAATCCATGCGATCCCGTTTTGGAATTTTATTTTTTTGCGGATGGTTTTTCTGAACTTGAAAATGTAAGCCCATAACCATAAAAACCGCAGCAAAGGCAGCTATGAAAGAATCAGGTATGTTGTGACGTTTCATCTTATCTTAATTCTTGTATAACAGATAATGATACATAAAGTTACGAAAATCAGGAGGTATTTATGCATACTAATTTGCCGAGGGTATAAAACCAATCAGCCTAGGGTTTAAACCCTAGGCTGATTAATGGAAAATAAATTCATCTTATTTTTTAATAATTTTTATACTAACTTTTGATTTTCCGTCTCCCAAAGTTACCAAATATGATCCCGACTTTAGCTGATCTGCCAAAGGTAATGCGATGTTGTTTTTACCTTGTTTCACGCTTAAATTTCCATTGTAAATGAGTTGTCCATTGGCCATGGAGATGACCATCGGGACGATGCCAGTTACTTCGGATTCAAAGTTAAGTTGAAGATCAGTTTCGAAGGGGTTAGGACTTGCTATGATGTTTTTAATACCGGAATTCGTTTTGGTATTGTTGAATGGTTTTGGATCGAATGTTTCTTGCTTCCCATTAAAATCAGTTTGTGTTAAACGATAATAACTTGTACCAGAAAGTGGATGTTGATCCATCACTTCATAGTTACGGGGATTGTTGCTGTTTCCGGATCCAGTGACCTTTAAAATTTCTTCATAAGTAGTATTGTCTTTCGATCTTTCTACAGTGAAAAAATCACAGTTTTTCTCGCTGGCTGTTTTCCAATTGATTTTAGCAGCACTGTTGTAAGCAGTAACATCGAATGAAATTAACTCAACAGGCAAAGGATTGATGTTTGTTGATGTAATTCCAAATTGACCTAACGAGGTGAATCCGCTACGATTTGCAATGGGTATCGTTGGATTTCCGGAAGCGGCTATATGGGTGCCGTTGGCCATCCACATATTGGCATCATCATCTCTTCTGAACAAATGTAGTTTTGTATAATCAGAAATTCCAGTGAATCCTTCCGCCGTAGTAGATACATTGTAGGTTCCTCCACCAAAACCATTGCTTCCTGTTAATGTCCACCAACCTGAACCAATGGTCGTACATACATCTCCAGCATCGGTGATGGGTAAACCAAAAACACCAGGAAATCCTGTTGCGAAAGTAGATGCAATAATCCCCCCACTAGGTGCAGAAGTGAAGTCTATCACAATTCCATTGTATGAAGTTGAAGTTCCTACAGGGAAAACTATTCCCGATGCAATCGCATTTGCAATCCATCTGCGAAAGGAACCAATGATGTGACCTGAGGTGCGCGTAAAAGTTCCAATGGAAGACGTACTTGTTCCTAAGGTGATGTCATTACTCCCTGTCGTTAAGTTTCCAACCATTAAATTTAATTGATTGTCGACGTTGACAGAGTTGGTTAGAATTACATGTGAACCATTATTGATGGATAAGTTTCTTATCGTTGACGGTAATCCATTACCGGTAGCTTGTAAAGAAATTCCGTTGTACTCATAGTCAGCAGCCGTATTAAAATTGCGTGTTCCTGTTTGGATATGTCCCGTAACTCCACTGGAAGTAATTCCATCTTCAGATTTGATTCCTAACTTACTTCCTGACTCTAATTCGAAAATCCCATCTCCGTTTAAGAAACTCGAAGCATTTGCCATTTGTAAGAAGGCTCCAGTTTTCACGGTGTAGTCGATATTGTAGAATGTATTCGCAGTAACATTGCATAGCTGAATTCCAGTGCCATTAAAATTAATTTTACCAGTATGCGTTGTGCTGTACTCCCAAACATATCCACCTGTGTAAGTAAAGTCGGATGCAAGATTTAAGATACCTTCATTGGTGCTTTCTGTCAAAAGTAGGTTGCCTCCAGTTACTGTCGTAGTTCCAATGACATTCATGGTGCAAATACCAACTCCACTTGTAAGTATGCAATAACTAGTGCTCACATCACCACTAATATTTACATTTCCTGAAATGTCAATGGTAGAAGCAGCGGCTAAATCTGTACCAATGAAAATGCCATCTGTATGTGTGTAATTTCCGGCGATGGTGATAGTATTTGCTGTGGCATCTTCATTCGACCAGAACACTCCGCCCGAGATGATTAAGTCACCACCTATGCTCATGTTGCACGCGCCAGTGCCACTCGAAACTGTAAACCAAGAAGCAGTGAGATTTAAGTCACCGTTTAATGTAATGGTTCCTCCACCTGTACTGTTAGTTCCTCTGAAATCACCACCAGATTGATTAATATCTCCGCCAATTGTCATTGTCCGAGAACTACTATTCGTCGTCAATCCTAAATATCGGCTACCAGTGCTGATGATATTAAAATCTTTCTGAAAGGTCATATTTGTATTGAACCCTAAGTTGGCACTTTGACCCGTTGAATTCCAAGTAAAATTTCCGAAGTTTTGTCCAAGGTTGGTAGGCATCGTAGTGGTGACTCCTTTTATTACGCATGTAGAATTCTCATGCCACGTTGAAGTAGGTATACCACCTCCGTTTTTTGTATGTGCATAAATACCATTCATATCATGCATTAATGTTGCACCGGTACTTAAATTAATCGTACCTGTATTGTTGATGGTTCCGTTATTTATAAAGTCAGTTCCAGTACCATTATTTATGGTTACTGTTCTTCCGTTGTTCACATTTAAAATGCCTCCTGTTTCAATGACTACTTGATCAACTCCTACGTTGGCAGTAACCGTTACAGTATGACCGTTACTTATGGTGATCACATTGTTCGTTGATGTTGGAGAAGCACTTGCATTTACCCATGCCGTACCATTGTAGGTTTCCCACGTAGACGTAGCATTCCAGTTTCCAGTCGCCTTGGTTCTATAGTCTCCGTTTACGGCAGCTTTCGCATCGGTGCTTTTGAAGGTTTGGTAAACAAGTACGATTAAAATGATAGTCATGGTTGATATGACTGTCCCAATCAATATCTTTTGCTTTTGACTTAATCGCGTAGATAGATTGGTTTTTTGACTTGGACTATTAGTTTTGAATGATTTACTTGATTTCATTACAAGTTATTTTTGCGAGATTTTACGAAAGCTATTAGATTAAGTTTCATTTCGTTGAAAACCGCATTTTTAGACCTGGAACAGTGAAAATTTGTTTATATCATTGATAAAATCTACTTTTCACCCATCTAAAAAATCAAATAATATGGAAATTAACTTCTTAGTAGTTCTATTGGCCGCATTGGTTCCAATGGTTATGGGTTTCATTTGGTATAACCCAAAAGTGTTTGGCACTGCCTGGATGGCCGCAGCCGAAATGTCTGATGACAAAATGAAAAATCCGCCGATGGCGAAGATTTTTATTTTATCATTTGTATTTGCATTGATGCTTGCCCTTAGTATGCTCCCAATGGTGATTCATCAATTTGGTATGTTTTCAATGGTTGCGGATGAGTTGCAATCCGGAGATACTACTTCTGCCGCCGCACAGTGGTTTCAATCTTCCATGGATGCTTATGGAAATAACTTCCGTACATTTAAACATGGTGCCTTTCATGGTTTCATTGCAGGAATTTTCTTGGCGCTTCCATTAATGGGAACCAATGCACTGTATGAAAGAAAAAGTGCAAAATATATCTTTATTAATGTAGGTTTCTGGACAGCTTGTATGACAGTAATGGGTGGTATTATCTGTCAATGGGGACTCAAATAATCAATCATTAATCTAGCAAACAGGGGTGTTTTTAACTAAATACCCCTTTTTTGTGCTCATAATCAAGGAATTTTGCCTAAATTTAAATTAAATTTAATTTGAAGTAAACCTAATAGGGATAACATTCGTGATCCCCTAATGAACACATAAACCAATATCCAATATGAAATTAATTTACTCTCTCCTTCTAGCACTGTTTCTTAGCATCGGTGCTCAAGCCCAAAATTGTATTTGGAGCGCATCCGTAGGACCTAATAACACGGTTGTATTTACACCACCTCTAGGGTTCCCCAGTCCGCAATTCTTTGCAGAATGGGATCTCGGTGATAGTACTATTTTACATTCTTCAGTTTCTTCTTCGTTTACCTATACTTATGCAATGCCAGGTAATTATATTATTTGTCTATCTATTTTTGATTCTACAAATGGACAGATGGTGTGTAATTTTTGTGATTCTATCACAGTAGGTGGTTGTTATATTTCGTACACACAAACAGGAACTCAATTTGTATTTACTTCTAATGGTAATACTCCAGGCTCAAGTTATTTGTGGTACTTTGGAGATGGTACCTCCGGAACTGGACAAACGGTTTCACATTCCTATAATGGAATCGGAACTTTTACAGTTACTATGCAAGAATTAGATAGTAGCGGAAATGTGATTTGTTCTGCTACCGTTTTAATTTCAACTCAAGTTGGATCAACGTGTAACTTTACTTATGGACAACCGAATCCAGTGACAGCCCCAGGCACGTATACTTTTGTTGGTTCGGCTGGCGTGAATCCAAGTATTGGTTGGGACTTTGGAGATGGTACATCTGGTATCGGACCTAACGCTTCCCATACATATACACAGTCGGGAACCTACACGGTTTGTATGACTTCCTATACTCTTATCGATACTTGCGTCTCTTGCCAAACAATTAATGTCTCTCTAGTGACCCCAAGTTGTTCTTATAATTCTTTTCCTGACAGTGTAAATTCATCACAAATGTATTTTTCTGCTTCAGGTGTATTTATAAATAATATTATTAATTGGCATTATGGAGATGGAACCACAGGCACAGGTCAATTTTCTTCGCATACTTATAATGCACCTGGCGTTTACACAGTTTGTATGACTGAAATAGATTTTGTTACTGGGTTGACAGTTTGTACGTATTGCGATTCTGTTTACGTGGGCAACGGTAGCGGATGTAGCTTTTCCACGACGGGTTCCAACCAAATTGGTTTGCCAATGGTATTCGTTGGATCAGGTGGACCTGTAGGAAGTATTTACTATTGGGATTTTGGAGATGGTACCCCAGTGATTATAGGGCAAACTGTAACCCATGTTTATACTATTCCTGGTAACTTTATGGTGTGTATGAGTGTTGGATTACAAGGTGCAATTGTATGTTCAAGTTGTCAGCCAGTTATTGTACTTACTAATAATCCTTCTTGCCAAGCTAATTTTGTTTCCGTAAGCGTTGGATTAAATGCCTATTTCATCGATCAATCAGTTGTGAATTCACCTAACGTTCCGCCACTTCCAAGTCCTGTAAATTATTCTTGGAGTTTTGGAGATGGAAATTCAAGCACCTTACAATTCCCAAATCATCAATATAGTGCACCCGGAATTTACGCGGTTTGTTTAACGGTAAGTACTGTGGGATGCACTTCTACAAATTGCGATTCTATTGTGATTGATACTACTATAAATAATCCGATTGGATGTAATGCATTTTTCGTTTTCACACAACTTAGTCCTTATAATTTAGTGGGCGTTAACTTAAGCAATGGAAATAATTTGAACTTTAGTTGGGATTTCGGTGATGGATCACCGTTAGTAAGTGGTGCTTATCCAAGCCATCAATATGCAAGCACCGGATCGTATGTGGTATGCTTAACAGTTTCTGATTTCTTTGGATGTTCAGATACTTATTGCGATACATTGACAGTCGACTCATTAGGAAATATAGTATACCGTGGAGCTTCATCAGGGTTTGTATTGAATATTTATTCTCCTGCAGCGGTTACCAGTGGCGTTGATGAAATAAATGCTACGAATGCACAACTCTTCCCGAATCCCGCTACCAACTTACTGAGTGTAAAATGGTCGGAAGAAGTAAGCAATGAATTAACGTATAATGTAGTTTCTGTAGATGGTCGAACGGTATTGAATGGAAGTTTAACGCGTGATGTTAACTCTATTGAATTGGCGAACCTTTCACCTGGATTCTATCTCTTGCAAGTTAGAAATGCAAATGGAAGCATGGAAACTCAACCTTTTGTAAAGCAGTAATTCCCACTGCCTGTAAAGGCCTCACCATGCGTCCTGCACCTGAGCTGTTAGAGCTATGCCGGCGCGATGACCGGAAAGCACATCACGATTTGTACGTGATGTGCTTTCCGATTATGTACTCTATTTGTACTAGATATTATAACAATAAGGACGATCGAATGTCTGCGTTGAATATGATCTTCTTTAAACTCATCCTGAACATGAACGACTATGTAAAGAAACATAATCATGTTCCTTATGAACAATGGATGCGTAGAATTAGTATTAATTATATTATCGATGAATTCAGAAAACAAAAGCGTTATCAGGATCTCATCAGCCTTCGCGAAGAAATGCCCGAAGAATTGCATCCTTTTCAATCGGAGGTGGAATTAAAATATGATAAGGAACAAATTCAACATGCTATTGAACAACTTCCTCCGATGTGTAAAACAGTGTTTAATCTACATGCAGTAGATGGATTTAAACACGATGAAATAGCCGACATGCTTGGCATCAGTACCGGTACTTCGAAAGCTCATCTCTTTAAAGCGCGAAAAAAATTACAAGAGATGTTGACCGAAGTGAAAAAATCTGCTGAATGGAATAAACCACAAATGCAATGAAAGACTTTAAAGAAGAACATATCGACCCCGAACAATATTGGCCAGAAGCAGAAAAACTTTTGGATAAACATTATACAGCAAAACGCAGTCGTAGTGCCTATATAATGATCGGAGCGGTCCTTGTTGGCTTGTTAAGCTTGTATTTTCTAAATACTGAAAATAGTAATCTTGCAGAGAAAAATAACAGTGATGAAAAGGTAATTGTAAATAAAAATTTGGAACAAAACAAGCGTGCTATTCCAAATGAAAAGGTGACAACAATACCATCTAAAGAAATAGAAAAAAATAAAATTCAAGATCCCACATTAAAACAGAGCACTCTTGTTGAAAACGAAATGGGAATTGCTAATGTTTCCCGAAAGAATCAAACATCGGCCAATAAGATAAAGGCGAATAATGTGACAGAGAGGAATGAAAAAAGTTTTGCGTCAACACCGGTTTCTTCCAAAAAATATTCTTCATCTACACAGTCAAATTCAACGAACGGAATAAATGTACAGGTCTCAACAGCGTCATCAACTCATGGAGATCAAACGCATCAAGTGAACACCACTACTGCAGGAGAACATCCTCCGATGGATCAATATGTTGATGGCAATGCCTTGCCAATCACAGAAACGAATATTGCAAATGTCGATTATATTTCTTCTATGCCTTTATTAAAATGGAAGAAGACTCCCTTTGAAGAAGCAGCTATTCAACGCGACAGCCGCCCTGAATTGCATACGAAAAAGAAGGCGAAATGGGACTTGTTGATTTATGCCGGATTGAATGATGTACAAAAAGAATTAAGCGGGAAGTCGAGTTCTACATATCTCCTGCGCCGTGAAAAAGAAGAAACACCTGCTCTCTTGCCTTTTGGCGGTTTGCAACTCTCTCGGTCCATCAACAATTGGGATTTTCGTGGAGGTCTTGAATTTAATGTAGTGGGGGAACAAGTTAAATATTCACCTTATGCAAAAGGTGATTACTTGAATGTGTACGATGACTGGGTACCTAATAATTACGTGGTAACCGATACGGATAGTGCTTATATCTGGGGTATTTTATTTTTGAATACAACGGATTATACCGTGATGGATAGTGTAAAAGTTACTATAACAGATACGTTGAATGGTGTTTATTATAATTCCAATATTCGAAATGCAAATGGGATCAATCGATGGTATGTGATGGAATTACCACTAGAAGTATTGTATCAATTTAGAATGAAACGTTGGGGAATAGGAATTTCAGCTGGAGTTGCGCCCGGCTTGGTGGTTCAATCTTCCGGATATTATTTGAAGGAAGACGAAAGTGGTTATACCTCAATTAAAAAGTATAACAAACAACAGTTCACTTTGAATGCAAGGGCAGGACTTGAATTTAGTTATCTGCTAAATACACGATGTCGACTCTTATTGCGCCCAACCTCTCAATATTCTTTGTTAAAAATGGACGCAGGTACAAATGAAAGACAACGATACCGTCGAAATGGTATTAGTTTAGGCTTGTTATATATGATTCCGTAATGTTTGGAAAATGAAAAGGACGATTGTTGTTTTATGGTTGATGCTTCCATTTTATCAGGTTGGAATTGCTCAGGTGACCTCCAGTTGTGTGGTCCCTCCATTGCTGAAGATGGAATATAAAAGGGATGTTGCCCAATTAGCATCTTACAGACTTTATCAACTCCAAAGCCCCGACACCGATTTAGTACAAATTCCACCTGCATATACGGATTCTATTTTCGAAGGACTAGCTGCGATTTTTAACGCCACATCTATTCCGGAAAGAGATTCAGTATTTAATTTATATTGTGTACACAATCTAAATCCATTTGCCGGATACGGCGGGTACTCCGGATTTATAGTGAAAGTAGATACAAATTACGCATGGACGCAAGCTTGGCAAAATTTAAATACGCTTACCGGCGATCCTTTGATGGATACTATTTTAACAAAATATCATTTATCAATTTCAAATTTTTATAATTGGACAATTGGAAATTATGCGGAATTAAGTGTGGATTCTTCCTGGAATATATATGCATTGATAGATAGCATTGATTTAGTTCCAGGAGTGGTGATGACTGAACTGAACAGTTGGTTGGGAGTAGCAGGAAAAATTACCTATGACCTAATAGGAAATAGTAAATATTATAATTTTTATTTTGAATATCAGGATTGTTTTGATGGTTGCGATGCTTATAGAAATTGGAAGTTTAAAGTGAATAGCGATTGCTCGGTAGAATATTTAGGAGTAGAAGATTGGTGTTATTGGGATCAACTCGGAACACCAGGACTTTGCCCGCTACCAGTTCCCATTAACTGCAATACCTTCACCCCCATCGAAGAAATTGATGAGAAAGATGGGAATTTTGTAATTTTTCCAAACCCTTCTAACGGTATTTTTCAAATCGGATTCGTCGGAATGGAAATTAATGAGAACCCAACGTTAACCATTTTTAATCTTCTTGGCGAGCTAGTCTACTCAACAGAAATCAACAGTAACTTGATGCAAATAGATCTAGGAGCTATTTCGAAAGGAGTTTATTTGGTAAGATTAAATGATGGACAAACGATTTTGACAAATAAAATAGTAATCCATTGATTTAATACCTAAAATTAGTGGTCTCAATGTCTAAGCATCATTGATCAGAAACACAATGGGTAATTTCACTTCAAGTGATTATATATTATAAAAACATTTAGAATTTTGCCTCATGGTGATATATTGTTACTTTTACCATCTAATTATATATATACCATGAAGAGAATTTATACAGTACTAAGTCTTTTATTTGTAGTTGCCGGAACAGCCGTTCATGCACAAAATAATGCATTGGCCTTTGATGGGGTTAACGATAATGTTGTTGTTGCAGGAGCATCTTCTTTGATAGCAGGCTCCGGAGCATTAAGCATAACTGCATGGGTATACCCCACTAATCCCAGTCCTGGCACTACCAGTTATGATGGATTCTTAGGATTTAGAAATAATGTCGATGCGGATTTCTATTTATTGCATTATACGCCTACAGTAGTAGAGGCGCGCTTTCGTGGAAGTTCTGGTATTAATTATGATTTAACTCCTGCTGTATTGACATTAAATACTTGGACTCATCTTGCATTTACGTACGACGGTTCATATATTCGATTATTTAAAAATGGAATTATCGCCGACTCTCTCCCTGCGAATGATTTTATTACATTAACCACTGAGAGTTTCTATATTGGTGACCTAATATTTCAAGGTAGTCACTTTTATTTACAAGGAAGAGTGGATGAAGTAAGCTTGTGGAATAGAGCCTTACAGCCTGCTGAATTAGCCTGCTTGCACATCAATGGAATTGATACTTCATCAGCAGTAGGATTACAACTCTATTATAAGTTTAATCAAGGCGTAGCAAATGGAAATAATACTTCTCAAACATCACTCATTGACCATGCAGGAAATATAAATGGGGTATTAAACAATTTCGCCTTAACAGGTACTGCTTCAAATTTTGTTGATGGGGCCGCTCTAATTACTTCAAGCACGCAGTTTAAGTGTCCCGATATAGATTACAACTGGAATGGCACTTTATTGAATGCTCCAGGACAATATTATGATACTTTACAAAATGTTTTTGGGTGTGATTCGATCATTCAGTTATCTCTTTTCAATTTATCGGTAGATACCTCGGTCACTCAAAATGGTGCCGTGTTGAGTGCAAATGTTTTGAGTACTTCCTATCAATGGCTCGACTGTAATAATGGCTATGCTCCCATCCCAGGCGCTACCAACAAAACTTTTACGGCAACGGCAAATGGAAGCTATGCAGTAGTGGTTTTGCAAAGTGGTTGTAATGACACTTCTGGTTGTAGAACGCTTACTAATGTTGGTTTGAATAGTCCATCTGCAGGAGCAGAAATTCAAGTGTATCCTACGGCTTCTAGTTCTGCCATTCATATTCAAATTGCAAATGCAGGATATACTTATCGTTTACAGTTGATGGACATGTCGGGAAGAATGATTACGGAGGAAAAAATCAGCAATGTTTCCGAGTACGATTTTGATATAAGCCGATTCGCTACTGGAAGTTACCAGTTACTTATCGTAAATGAAAAGCAACAGCAAACTTTGTTTAAAGTATTTAGAAAATAGAAATTCGATTGACTAGTTCAATCAGCTTAAACGGAAGAGGTCAATTATTTAATTAGTTGACCTCTCTTATTTATGTAAGTGGATATTACTTAAATTTAATGATGCATCTTACCCCAAGAATAGAAACCATCTCGCAGAAATTATTGATAGGTATGCGAAGAAGGATGAGTTTAGCAAAAAATGAAATTCCATTGCTTTGGAAATCCTTCATGCCTCGAAGAAATGAGGTACAGAACAAAAAAAATCCCTTTTTATATTCTATAGAGGTATATGATGATTTGAGTTATTTCAAACACTTTAATCCTTCGCTTGAATTTGATAAATGGGCAGCTGTAGAAGTATCTACTGAAGATGAAATACCCAGTGACATGGAAATTTTTATAATTCCTCATGGAAGCTATGCTATCTTCCTTTTTAAAGGATCGGAACAAGAAGTTTTTTCTTTCTATGCAGCAATTTTTAACGAATGGTTACCGTCAACGAATTATGAATTAGACAATCGCCCTCATTTCGCATGTATGGGTGAGCAGTATAAGAAAGGAGATCCTAATTCCGAAGAAGAGATTTATATCCCTATAAAATTAGGGATATAAATTAGGGATACGCAAATTTTTGATCATCTCATTTCGTTGAGTATACGAGATTTCCGATTTATTTTCCTAGCAAATGAACAATGTAAATTCTTGAATAGTTTGATTTCGCAGGTTCAATCTTTCCTTTTATCTTTACAATAAATAATTCTTTATTAATACCTATCATGAATAATAAAAGTACTCTCTTTACACTTCTGCTGGCAATGAGCATTGCCTTCTTTTCAGCCTTGAATCTACCTACACAAGCCAACGATGTGTTCTCAGGTGACACCACGGTTGTTCGAACATTTAGGTTTGATACTACCATGAGAGCAGGAATGTTCGATTTTCCAAACGATTCTACTAAAACATATGAAAAGATTATCATGCTTTATAGCATGCGTTGTAAAAACGGTTTGATTTCTACTCAAGCCTTGCCGAATCAAGGTTGCGGGGAGTGGGATTATAATTGTTATACTTATTTGATCGATTCTACACAAACCGATTCGCTGATTCAATCTTCTAATGATTACTATGTAAGTAATTTTTCAGGAAATGCATTTGCATATACTACGAATCCTTTGTTTAATTACACGCAGTTTACCCAACAAGAGGTAACCTATTTATCTACCATTAGCGAAACTCTTACGCAAAGTGGGTTGGGTTCTTCTACCCTCAGTCATCCTTTTTCTTCCAGTAATATCGCCCGTACACAATATTTGTGGACCGCAGCTGAATTAACATCGGCAGGCCTAACCGCAGGAGATTTAACAGGAATAGGATTGGATCTTTCTTCCTTAGGTTCGTCAGTAAATAATTTGAGAATTAAAATTAAAGCGACGAATCAGTCGGTATTGAATGCAAACAGTCCGGAATTATCCGGATTTACAGAAGTGTATTTTTTAAGTTCTGTTTTTTCAGCATCAGGAGCACATCGATTTAATTTTTATAATAATTTTAATTGGGATGGTATATCCAATCTCATTGTTGAATTTAGTTATTCTAACGCAGTTGCCGGAGCTGCGAATCAAGTGAATGGTGATGTAACGGGATTTGCTTCCGCAATGACATCAAGTGGTGACGATAATTATTTAGAAATTGATGGCGGTGCTGCAGGAATTAATTTACCAAGTACTGTAGGAGCAAACATTAGCAATGAAATTTCAATTGCATTTTGGTGTTATGGAAATCCAGCGCGACTTCCAGCAAATACCAGTGCACTGGAAGCGTTGGACGCTACCAACACGCGCCAACTTAATATTCATTTACCTTGGAGCGATGGAAGTATCTATTGGGATTGCGGTCATGATGGTACAGGATATGATCGCATTAACAAAGCAGCTGCTACGAATGAAACCGAAGGTAGGTGGAATTTCTGGACGTTTACTAAAAATGCTACTACAGGTACTATGAGTATTTATTTGAATGGCGCGTTGTGGCATTCAGGAACTGGAAAAACTAAAGCGATTAATATCGATAGCATGAACTTTGCGCGTTCAGTAAATAACAATTATGTATACTATGGATTCATGGATGAATTCAGTATGTGGAATACTGAATTGAGTTTAGCAGCAGTTCAAGATTTGATGTATAACAGTATAACGGCTAGTCATCCCAGTTATTCCAATTTGCAAGCATATTATAAGTTTGATGAAGGTACTGGCTCTACAATCAATGATGCTTCTCCTAATGGAAACCATTCAAATATGTTTTCGATGACATGGAGAAGTCGTGGTGGAAGAGATCTTTTTAGAAACTTTATGGTTTCAAACGATCGCCCTAATACCACATTTGTGAAAGGAGTTTATAACACTTCTGTTCAATCCATCAATGTATTGGATTCAACATCGATTCCTGCTAATACGGTTATTCATTATACAGTGAGCAATAATTCTATTGTTCCAATTGATACAAATTATTATTGGGCTGCTGGTGGTTACACATATCTGTATGATGAAGCAGGTCTGAAATTAGATTCTACCCTCATTTCAGCTACAAATATTTTAAATATAAGTCAAATTGGTTATTATGAGAAGCGACCCATGACCATCGAGTTAATCAACTTTATTACTCCCTATGGAAAAGGATTAGATCTGAATGGTCTGACAGGAAAAACATGGGAGTTTGATGTGACAGATTATGCCACCATCTTAAAAGGAAGGAAATTCATGGCGATGGAATCAGGAAAATATCAAGAAGATAATGATATTACTTTTGTTTTTTACGAAGGGATTCCAACTCGGAAAGTAAAATCCTTGCAGCAAATTTGGCCTTGTGCCGTTTGGAAAGATGCAAGCTCTACCGCTATTTTAAACAATACTATTTTTGAACCACGTAATTTACAACTGTCTCCAGATGCCAGCTTGTTTAAAATACGATCCGCAATTAGTGGACATGGTCAAGAGGGAGAATTCATTCCTCGTAACCATACCATCACAATTAATAGCACCTCTAATTTGACACGATCAGTTTGGACAGAATGTGCAACAAACCCTATTTACCCACAAGGTGGAACATGGGTGTATGATCGTGCAGGATGGTGCCCTGGTGCAGTAGTGGATACAAAAGAATTTGAAATTACATCTCAAGTTTCTCCTGGGCAGACCATCAATATTGATTATAGTTTACCACCATCTACTACGTATGGTACCTCCAATTATCGTATCAATAATCAATTGGTAAGTTACGATACCATGAGTTTTAATTTGGATGCAGGAATCGCTTATATTAAGAATCCTTCCAACAGAGTGGAGTTTGAACGTTTTAATCCTATCTGTAATCAACCTATAGTAGCTATTAAAAATAATGGTGAGAGTACGCTAAACTCAGTAACGATTACATATGGTAGAGTGGGTGGATTAATGTCGACCCATAACTGGACTGGAACATTAGCACCACTCACATCTGTAGAAGTGACCTTGCCTCAGCCGAATTGGCTAAGCTCAAACACGAATCAGTTCATCGCTATTGTGAGTAATCCAAATAATGGTGCCGATCAATACGGATTAAACGATACAATTATTAATAATTTTAATTACCCTGTTGTTTATCCTGATAAATTGGTTTTTGAATTAAAAACAAATGTTAATGGTTCACATACTAGCTATACCCTAAAAGATGGAAATGGAACCAATATTTTGAATAAACTTGGCTTATTGGGAAATACTACCTACCTCGATACCGTTAATTTACCGTTAGATTGTTATACTTTCAGACTAAATGATGCCGGCGATGATGGATTAAGTTGGTGGGCGAATTCCGCACAAGGAACAGGATATATGAGAATTCGAAATGGATACAACGGTGCAGTCATTAAAACATTTAATCCTGATTTTGGAGATAATATTTATCAGCAGTTCACTGTGAATTATTCATTGCCCGTTTCTGAAATTCAACAAGGTGAAGGAACACTAAAAGTGTTTCCAAATCCAGCAAGCAGTTTACTTAAAGTTGAATTTTCTTTACCCGTCTATGGAAAAGCTAATTTACAATTGTTAAACATGATGGGTCAAGTTTTAATTTCTCAAGAAATTGTTGCATCTCAATCTGTCGAAATGTCGGTGATGGATGTAAGTACACTTTCTCCAGGAGTTTATTATATTTCTTTGCAATCAGGAGATGAAAAGCGTGTTCAAAAAGTAGTAATCACTCGATAGTTTAAGTGGTATAATTTTGAAAAGGTGGAAAGATCGGTAAACGGTTTTTCCACCTTTTCAATTTAGATTACTTTTTTAAAAATAGATTTTCCAAAGATTTTTAGATGATCGATAAGAATTAATATAATTCCATCCTGTCACTTTATTTAACACTTTGTACTCTCAGTTGAGATTCTTTGCGCCTGCCTCCCACACGAGGGCTCTCTGCCATAACGAGCCATTTTAGTGAATTCATTAAAGGAAAGGTCCGATAATTGTAAATAAATTCATCATAATCTTTTGTAAATAGCTCACAATCAATTGGTGATATATGTTATTGGCCAACTTGATACTTTAAAAATGTATCTTTGAGGCAAATTGAAAATGTCTTGAGCAAGGTAAAAGGAAATATAAAATTCGCAGGAGAAGATCAGAAAGAGTTTTTTAAGGTTCTCCGCAGTCGTGTCGATAATTATTTTATTGAAAATAATATATCGAAGCACGCCAATGCAACAATGGTTTTTAAGAGTATTTTATTGCTGACTTTATTTTTAGGTCCATTAGTAGTAATGGCGTTGGTGCCGATGGCTATTAGCTTGCAAATGATTGGTTGGTTCATTATGGGCGTTGCCTTAGCAGGTATTGGGATGAGTGTTATGCACGATGCTAATCATGGTGCTTATTCGAATAATGATACAGTAAATAAGTTGATGGGCTATTCATTGGTTTTATTAGGGGGATCAATTTTTAATTGGAAGCTTCAACATAATATTTTACATCACACGTACACAAATATTTCCAAGTACGATGAAGACATTGACGACAAGTTAATTTTAAGAATGTCGCCACATACAAAATCGAAAGGCATTCAGCAATATCAGGTATTTTATGCTTTTCTTTTTTATGGAATCCTTACTTTGTATTGGGCAACTGCGAAGGACTTTCTTCAGTTCCGTCGCTATGTAAAAAATGGAGTGAGCCCGTTAAATAAAAGCGAAGCCCGTGCAATGTTATTTCGAATTGCATTAACTAAAATATTCTATTTCTCATACCTTGTATTTATTCCCATTTTTGTTTTCAATGTTTCATGGCCTATTTGGATTGCAGGATTCTTGTTGATGCATTTTGTTGCAGGACTTACGCTCACGGTTATCTTTCAATTGGCACATACGGTGGAGGGAACTACTCATCCGGTTCCAACTGAGAATGGCACAATTGAAAATTCTTGGGCCGTACATCAATTAGAAACAACTGTGAATTTCGCAACACATAATAAACTACTTTCCTATTATATCGGTGGACTTAACTTCCAAGTAGAGCATCATTTGTTCCCCAAAATTTGTCATGTGCACTATCCGAAATTAGCACCTATTGTACGTGAAACGGCTAAGGAATTTGGCATAACCTATATGGAGAATAAGTATTTCTCTGATGCCTTTATGTCGCACGTGCGTACCCTCAAGCGTTTTGGGGTTGCCACTGTGGAATTTGGGTAGATGTTAGAGGTTGGTCGCGAGGCTTCGCGATTAACTATTAGATTTTTTTGGTCAAAAGCTAGAAGCCTGTAGCTCCTTCCTATTCGAAGCGCAATTATTATCCAAAGAATAAATTTCTTGCAGCTTGAAACTTGCAGCTTATAGCTAACAGCTATAAATCTCCAACCGAAGGATATTAAAAAGGCAACTTGAAGGCATCTAACCGCTAATCGCGAAGCCTCGCGACCTACATCTATCCAACCCCTTCATGCAACCTTTCAAGATTTTTTCGCATCTTTATAGTGACGTTGACCTTAATCCACCAAAAACCATGAAAAAACTCTTCTTAGTTTTAATCACATTCGTTCTTTCTATGAATGTACACGCCTCACATATAGCTGGGCAAACCATTACCTTACAATATACAGGAACACCAAATACGTATATTATAAAATCTCAAATTTACAGGGATTGTGCGGGAGTACCAGGCCCTAACTCAATAGTTATCACCTTTAACGATGGACCTTTCCCCCAAGCTACTACCTATAATGTAGCACTTAATTTAGTGAGTCAGCAAGTACTTCCCTCGTTTACATGTGCCCCTACCACTCCATTACTTTGTATCAACGGATATGGGCTAGAGGTTTTTGATTATATAGGAACTGTAGTGTTGCCCTATGCCAGTTCAGATTGGCATTTTTGGTATACCAATTGTTGCCGAAATGTTTCAACAACCTTAGTTTCGAATGGCGATTTCGTTTGCGAAGCAATTTTGGATAACTTAAATTTCCCTACGAATAGTTTACCTGAATTCACACCAATAAATACTCCTTATTTTTGTATAAACCAGCCTGCAGTTTTCCCAAATTATGCAATCGATGTAGATGGAGATAGTATTGTTTACAGTTTAATTCCTGCTCGAGAAAGTTCAGGAAGTGGATTTGTCAATTGTGCTTATAATTCACCCTTTACAGAAACCAATTTTATTTCATCAAGCACACCGCATTTCTTTGATACATTCACAGGAATAGCTTCTTTCACACCAAACCTCAATCAAACTGGAGTAATGGTGGTTTTAGCTTCTGAATATCGTAATGGAGTTTTTATTGGATCTACGATGAGAGATATAGTAGTGCAAACCACTAACGGAATTTATACTCCTAATCAAATTACAGGAAATGTTTTTATTGATTTGAATAATGATAGCATCAAAAATGGTTTAGACTATGGTATTAAGAATTTATTTGTTCAATCTACTCCTCTATACTCATATCATATTTCAAATGTAAATGGAGATTATTCCATGTATATTGCTAATGGCCCCCATAGTGTAAATATGAGTCCACTTCCTTCATGGTTTAGTGTGAGTCCAGCGAATTACAATTTCAATTTTACAGTAGCAGGAAGTACAGCATCAGGAAATGATTTTGCTGTTTATCCTATTCCTGGAACAACGGAACTCGAATTGAGTATGTCCATAAATCCGGTTCGACCTCAAGTAAGAACAAGTTTATTATTAAATGTAAAAAATTTAGGTAGTGATTTTGCCGCTGGAAATTTAGTGTTAACACTTCCCGATTCAGTCAATTTTGATTCTGCCAGCGTAACACCTAATTCAATAATAGGAAATTTAGTTTCATGGAGTTTGCCGACTATCAATTTATTGCAGTCTTTCTCGGTGATGGTTTGGGTGGTTGCCGATAGTGGCTTAGTAATTGGCGATTCTGTTTATTTTGAAGCAAGCGTTACAGCTTCTCCGGGTACAGATATAAATCCATCCAATAATTTAGCCGCCGGATGGGTTGATGTCATTAATTCTTTTGACCCTAATATCAAGACCGTTTTCCCAAGTGGAACTGTTCCTCAATCTTCCATTCTGTCAGGCCAACCATTAACCTATCAAATCGAATTCGAAAACACAGGAAATGCCAACGCACTAACAGTGCGCCTTACCGATATTTTACCCATGGAGGTAAAATTAAGCTCTATTGAAATTTTATCTGCGAGTCATTCCTATACAACTCAGATCATTTATCCACGACAATTGGAATTTACTTTTAGTGGGATTAATCTTCCTCCCACATCTGTTGATCCGATTCATAGCAAAGGGTATATTATCTTTAAAGTCACACCAGAGAATTATTTAAATGTAGGCACAGTAATCGCTAACGAAGCCAATATTTATTTTGACAATAATCCGCCTGTAATTACACCAATGGCAGAAGTCGTTGTTGTAGGAACTACAGGAATTGCTGAATCTAATAATACTGCTTCAAATTCTTTATTCATTTATCCAAATCCAACTCAGGATCGCGTAAACATCGAAATGCAAGGAGCGGAAAGTGGAAAATATGCAGTGAGTTTGTATAGCGTAGATGGAAAATTGATCAATGCGCTCTCCATCCAAAAACAAAAGGAACAACCCTTACAACTTGATTTATCAAATACCGATAAAGGAATTTATATTATCATTGTTAGCAAAGATAATAGCGTGTGGAGTAGTAAAGTGGTGAGAAATTAGATGATTGTCGCGAAGCCTATCGAATAGAGAGGAAATTATTCGTAGCGAAATAAATTTCAATTATTATTTCTATTGTGTTCTCAAGTGTGCTCCAGTGCCTTCTAGTGTTTATAGAAAGCAATAATGGGACAAAGCGTTATTCAAAAAAGAAAATCTCCTATCAACTAATCGCGAAGTCTCAACATCGAAAATTAAAAATCTAATCGCGACCATCCAACCTCTAATCGCGAAGCCTCGCGACCAACCTCCAACATCTACCGCTTCACCAATTTCACCAACAAGCTTTTTCCTTCTGCACTACTCAATCTTAAATGATATACGCCACTGTTGCGTACATCCGGCCTTAAAATAAATGATTCTCTTCCGGCAGAAACCTCTTGCACTGTCTCCCAAATTTTTTTTCCGTCGATGGTAAATAATTCAGCTCTTAATTGGGTGTTGTTCGGAAATTGTACTAGTAAGGAAAGCTCATCTATAAATGGATTAGGACCAAATTGCACAAGTTTCATTTCACTACCATTTATAGAATATGTAAATGGACGTGGAGGAAATGTTTCATTCTCTCCATTAAAGTCAACTTGCGTAAGTCGATAGTAACTTGTTCCTAAAAGAGGGGCATCATCCGTTAACGAATATTTGTGTGGCAACGTTGTAGTTCCTGATCCTTTTATTTGTCCTAATGATTCATATGAAATTCCATCCCAACTTCTTTCAATTAGGAAGTAGTCGTTGTTAATTTCTGAAGCCGTTTCCCAAACCAATAATGCGTTCTCATTATTTTCTATGACTTCAAAAGATTTTAATACAACAGGCAAGGGACTATTTCCTGCACTATATGGGTTGAAGGATAAAGGCAATGATACGATGAGTCCGGGAGCACCACAAGTTGCTCCATTTGGAATAAATGCTGCTACAGAAGATGAATTAGAGGTGCCATTTGCACCGCCTGCTACAGTTATTGAAATGGAAGGTAAGTTGGTGATAGCAACATAACCGCCACCGCCACCTCCGCCTGCACCTTCGGCTTCAGATGTTGCAGTTAAATCTTGACTTCCTCCAGCTCCTCCTTTCGCTTCTATGCTTATTCCATTGGTGCTTCCTGCAAAATGATAAATAAGTACGGTGCCACCACCACCACCACCACTTGATCCATCTCGACCATTTGGTCCTAAAGTACTTGCTGGTTTTTCTCCATTCGCATAAATGGTTCCTGTTCCGGTTACATTTCCTTTGACAAGTAAGAAAACTATTCCGCCTCCATTACCCGCAGGTTGTGATGTGCTGTTGTTAGAATCACCGGCACCTCCACCACCTCCCATGAATATTCTACCTGTACTATAGTCTAAAGGTCGCCCACCGAATCCACCTACATTATTTCTGTTGTCTCCGCCCCAATCTGAATGTCCTGGTGCTTTGGTTAGGGGATTCGATGTATTTTGAGAGTAGGTGTATCCGCCTCTGCCGCCACCCGGAGATGTTGTTAATGCAAATCCAGAAGATTCAAGATTCCAAGCCGTGATCCAATTCACGTTGGAGATGTCAGGATTTCCAGTACCCGTATAGCCTGTAGTAACACCTGAGTTGGATCCACCACCACCAGCTGCATTATGCGCGTTACCACCTCCACCTCCATTCGCTGGAGCGCCTCTTCCATATCGACCGTTAGATAATGCGGAAGCAGGACCTGCAATGCTTTCTCCTTTTTCTGCACCTTTGTTTGAATCGGTTGTTCTTCTTGTGGTAATGTTTCCTGGCAACACCGAATTTTGTTCAATACTTCCACCGCGAAATCCTTTGTAGTTTACGTTGATGGAACCATTGAGCACAACATCATTTACTACCTCAAGGGCTACAATCCCGCCTTTTGTTCCATCCCAAGCGTCTGTTGAAATACTTGCTCCAACATTAATGGTTAAATCTGTGTATCGAGGGACGCGTACAACTTGAACTTTTCCTGATGATGAATAACTATTCACTAAACTATTTGCAAGTGTGATGGAAGTTCCATTGGGAACAGATGCAACTTTCGCATATTCATATTTTCCGCAGTTGTTGTAGTTGCTAATATTCCCATAAGAACTATTGTCAGTTGTAGTGATGCTCGCACCTTGCATCTGTATAATTAAAATTAAATCTCCTGCTGCAAGTGAACTTGAAAAGCGACTATTTGCATTTAGGGAAGATGAGCTTACTGAAATCGTGGTTGTACCTGCTGATGCATTTGAAGTAAGATTTGTAAATTCATTTACAATTTGGTTTGCCGTTGTAATAGTTTTTGATCCATCTTTTCCCGGATTCGCATTTGCATTTTCTGATATTCCCAAGTTGTTGAACATGAAAAAACATGCACCGACAATCGCTGCGATGCTAAAAGTTAAAATTACTTTTTTATATGATGTTTTTTGAGTAACTCTTATACGCAACTTTTTTCTGGCCTTTCTCACAGTATTCTTTTATTTATTTGTAGCCTGTTTTTACGAGAGAAAAACATAAAAGTTCGATGATCTTTGTAGGTCGTTACGTATTATTAATTTCTGACGATTTGCTATCTCTCTCAAATAATTGTATCTTTGCTACTTAGAAGCGTGGTTTCTATCGTTGATGCAAGAGTTTTCTTCACACACGCAAACCCAACCGGTTTTATTAGAAATTGCCTCTTAGGCCTGTCATGCGCAACCATAATGCTAAATTTTATGGTTTTAAACGTATGATTATTAATTATTTATGAAATTTAGTGATTTAAACTTGCTTCCGAAAATATTAGAAGCATTAGAAGAAAAGGGGTATCGTGAGCCCACTCCTGTACAAGAGCAAACAATCCCAGCTGTGATGGCAGGCAGAGATGTTCTCTCATTAGCACAAACTGGAACTGGAAAAACAGCAGCATTCGCATTGCCGATCTTGCATATTTTGGGGAAATCAACACCACCCAAAGGAATTAAAGTGTTGGTATTAGCACCCACTCGTGAACTAGCCATTCAGATCTATGATAACTTCAGTGCTTACGGAAAGTCTTTACCCTTCCGAATGGCATTAATTTATGGCGGTGTAGGTCAACGCAATCAAGAACAAGAATTGCGTCGTCATCCTGCTATCGTAATCGCAACACCAGGTCGATTAATTGATTTGTATAATCAAGGACATATACGTTTAGGAGAAGTTGATATTCTTGTGTTGGATGAATGTGATCGCATGCTCGATATGGGTTTTGCGCGTGACCTAAATAAAATTTTAGGATTACTCCCGAAAAAGCGTCAAACACTTTTGTTCAGTGCTACCATGCCCACCGATATTCGTACAATGGCTGAAAAGCACATGTCCGATCCCGTTAGAGTGCAAATTGTAGCGGATGAAAAAAATCTCCCCAAAATTCGTCAACGTATGTATTATGTGAATCGTGATCAACGTCAAAATTTATTGTTGGATGTATTGGAGAAGGAACCCGCCGAGCAAGCATTGATTTTTACAAGGACGAAAAGAGGCGCCGATCGTTTGGCGAAAGTGCTTTCTAAAGAGGGACATCCGGCGCAAGCAATTCATGGTGATAAATCACAAAACCAAAGAGAGAAAGCATTGCAGTCCTTTAAAGCGCATAGCTTGAAAATCTTGGTGGCAACCGATCTTGCCTCTCGGGGAATTGATGTGAAGGAATTAGATCTTGTTATTAATTTTGATATGCCCGCAGATGGTGAAACCTATGTCCATCGAATTGGTCGTACAGGAAGAGCAGGCAGAGAAGGCGTTTCAGTAAGCTTTCGCGGACACGATGATGGCGATGTTGAAAAGGAATTGATTAAAAAATATGGCGATGAATTGGAAATAATTCGTAAACATAAATTTTTGCAAGATGGTGTACTCATCGCACCTGATCCAGCATTAGCCGCAAATAGTCGGCAAGGCCAGCGTCGACCTAAACCGTCTACTCCGGCTCCGGCGCGGAAACCTGCAGGGAAGAAACCCTCTTTTAGAAATTAGGAGTATCAGTTTTAATTCATAGCGGACAATATAAAGAATTTCTTGTATGATTTAGAGTATAAGATTGACTGTTTCGAAAAATTATTTTATTTTTCGAACTAAATATTAACCACTCTTCATCTATGAAAATTATTTTTAAATTCTTGAAATGGGTTGGAATAGGGTTCGGATTGTTTGTTTTGGTGATGACGATTTTTGTTATGATCAAGAAAGATCGAACATTTGATGCCCCTTACCCGAAAATAAGTGCCGTAAAAGATTCTTTAGTCATTCAACGCGGAAAGAATTTAGTGTATGGTGCAGCACATTGTGCCTATTGTCATGCGCCCATCGAAAAGGTGGATGCTATCGAACGTGGCGAGATTGTTCCACTTTCAGGTGGACATGTATTTGACATTCCTCCTGCGAAAATTATTACTCCTAATATCACAGCTGACAAGGAAACTGGAATTGGTAATTGGCCAGACAGTGTTCTTGCTCGGTCTTTACGGTATATGGTGGGACACGATGGTCGCGCTTTATTAGAATTTATGCCATTTCAAAATTTGAGTGATTCAGATTTAACGGCAATTATTTCTTATCTCCGAACAACCGAACCTGTAAAAAATACAGTTCCCAAATCTGAGTGGCGACTCTTGGGTAATATACTAAAAGCTTTAGTGATTGAACCCGTGGGACCCAGTGAAGAAATTCAAATGTCAGTGAAACCAGATTCAACCATTGAATATGGAAAATATTTAGCGCAATCTGTTGCTAATTGTAGAGGATGTCACACCGATCGCGATATGAAGACTGGTAAATATGTTGGTCCATTCTATGCTGGTGGATTTAAAATGCCAAGCGAAATTAATCCAGCTTTGCTTGTCGTATCGCCCAATATTACGACGGACCCAACCACGGGCAGATTGGCAAATATGTCCGAGAATGATTTTATTCAACGATTTAAGAAAGGAACAATAATTAAAGAAAGCATGATGCCTTGGGGTCAGTTCAAAAATTTATCGGAATTGGAATTGAAAGCCATTTACCGTTACTTAGCATCCATTCCTCCCATTGCAAATAATACTGGGCCCGTATTAATTCCTGCCGAGTAATTATTACTTTTATAAAATGATCAGTAGAGATGAAGTAAGAAAATTTGCACTTTCTTTTGAAGGCGCATCCGAAGAACCGCATTTTAACAAGATTTCTTTTCGTGTTCGCGGAAAGATTTTTGCGACCTTAAACTTGGAGCATGATCGAGCTTGCGTTCGATTGACTCCTGTCGATCAACATGTGTTTTGTTCCTACAAAGAAGAAGTGATTTATCCTGTACCTAATGCTTGGGGTAAACAAGGCTGGACGTTGATTAATTTAAAGCGAGTAAGAAAAGATATGTTTAAGGATGCAATAACTAGCGCTTACTGTTGTGTCGCTCCTTCAAAATTGGGTGCAAAATATCTGGAGTTTTAAATTCTATAGTATTGTTTGAATGAGATGTTGTATATTTGAATTGAAAATAAATTAACCATGAAAAAAATAATTACATTATGTTTAGCAATCTGTTTGGTAAATAGTTCCTATTCCCAATCGACTAAACCATCCTCAGAAAAAAAGGCAGCAGTTAAAGAATCGCCTGCAAAGCCAAATCCTGCTAAAAAGGTAGAAGAGGCTCCTGCTCCCGTGAACGATGATGAATTAAATGCGAAATGGATGGCTTACATGACACCTGGTCAAGAGCATGACGCATTGGCTAGTCAAGTAGGAGATTGGACGGAAGAAATTACAATTTGGACGCATCCAGGAGCAGAACCAACTACCAATATTGCGAAAGTGAAAATTGAAATGATCTTAGGAGGACGTTATCAGCAATCATTCCATATTGGTGAATTCATGGGAATGCCATTTGAAGGAGTCGGAATTACTGCTTTTGATAATGCATCTAAAAAATATTATTCTTCCTGGATAGATAATATGAGTACAGGATTAATGTTTAGCTCAGGTACAATAGACCCCAAAACAAAATCCATTGTCTTTTTGGGAGAACAGCCGGATCCAATCACTGGTAAAACAACGAAAATGCGGGAAGTAATGACGATTAATGGTGAAAATGAAATGTTAATGGAAATGTATAGCACTCCAACTGGAGCAAAGGAGTTTTTAAGTATGAAAATTCTGATGAAGAGATAAAAAAAATTAACGTGTTTAAGACAGCATAGAAACATAATGTTTTTATGCTGTCTTTGTTTTATCTCGGATGTGAATGTTAAACAGTATTTTTGCGGTAATCAAAATAAAAATTCGATATCTGTTTATCCATTAAATGAAAAGCAATAAACCGGCACTCTCTTTTATTTTTGTTACAATGCTGGTGGATATCATAGGTCTCGGTATTATTTTACCCGTGCTTCCTGCGTTAATTCAAGAATTAACCGGAGGAACTATCAGTGATGCTTCAAAGTATGGTGGCTGGATGATGTTCGCTTATGCAATCATGCAGTTTTTGTTTTCCCCGATTGTAGGTGGATTGAGTGATCGCTAGGGTCGGCGACCAATCTTACTTATATCGCTCTTTGGTTTTGGGCTGGATTATTTATTTCTTGCATTTGCACCTACCATTACATGGCTGTTTGTTGGTAGATTGTTATCTGGAATAGGTGGAGCAAGTATCACCACAGCAACAGCATATATCGCCGATATCAGTACTCCTGAAAAGCGTGCTCAAAATTTTGGAATCGTTGGCATGGCATTCGGCATCGGATTTATTGTGGGGCCTGTGCTTGGTGGGATTTTAGGAGAGTTCGGTTCACGAATTCCCTTTTTTGCTGCGGCAGGAATAACATTTCTTAATTGGCTCTATGGTTATTTTGTTTTACCGGAATCTCTAAGAGCGGAGAACAGAAGAAAGTTCGAATGGAAAAGAGCGAATCCTATTGGCTCTCTAAAACACCTGGGTCGTTATCCCGTAATTTTGGGGTTGGTGGCATCCTTAGTGCTGATTTATATTGCCGCTCATTCCGTTCAAAGTACCTGGACATTCTTTACTATCGAAAGGTTTAATTGGAGCAAAGCAATGGTAGGATACTCTCTGGGAATGGCTGGTCTCTGTGTAGCGATTGTGCAAGGTGGCTTAATTCGAATTATTAATCCACGATTAGGACCCAACCGTTCAGTGTATGTCGGCATGATGATGTATACTATCGGATTAACATTGTTTGCATTCAGTAATCAAGCCTGGATGATGTTTGTGTTTTTAATTCCGTATTGTTTAGGTGGAATTGCCGGACCTTCACTACAAGGAATTATTTCCAATCAAGTACCCGCAAATGAACAAGGTGAATTACAAGGAGCTCTTACCAGTCTAATCAGTGTGACGTCGATTATTGGTCCGCCTTTGATGACTAATCTTTTCGCTTACTTTACTAGGGAAAATGGAGTAATATATTTTCCGGGTGCCGCATTCTTGATGGGCGCTATCTTAGTTTCAATAAGTGGTATCTTAGCATGGCGAACATTGTCCGGTAGATTTATTAAGTAAATGAGTAGAATGAGAAAATATATTATTGATAAATCATGTTGTGTCTTTTTTGTGCTGCTGATTTTTCTGCAGATGTAACAGCACAATCGGTTTATAAAATGCCTTCGTTTAGCGGAAAAACTATCGATAATAAAATCATTGACAGTACCTACTTCAAGGATAAAATTACATTCATTAGTTTTTCTATATCGGATGTGGACCTTGTATGAAAGAAATTCCGGTTCTTAATAAATTGTATGATCATTTTAAAGGAACCAAGTTTCAACTTCTTGCCATAGCTCCGCATACACCTTCTCAATTAATTTCTTTTAATAGTGTCGACTCTATGACTAAAATAGCTGTTGCAAGCAAGTATCGAACAGAATCTATTCGTTATCCGATATTACCCGAATGCCCGGAAGATGGAAGTCAAGGCATGAATCCTAAATGTTATCTTATCTCTTCTTTATTTGGCGTGAACTCTTATCCTACTTCCGTTGTCATTAATGAAAAGCATGAAATATTAATGACAACAGAGGGTTTTCCTATGCGCCAAAATGATGAGGAAACATATCTGGAAATGATGAAAATGATAAATGAGTATTTGAAGTAAACCATTTAATTATTGTATTGGTCGATGATTTTTGAATGCCTGTCGTTTATGCCTTTTTCGTATGCTTCAATATATTAATTTAGCCTTAATTAAAACTGTCTGTTAAGAAGTGATTATTGAAAGACGGAAATGATGTCTTTGATTCATTCGGACATCCATTGAAATTGTTTAGAAATTGATTAAATAAAATATCATGTTGAAAAGAATTCTTGTAGTATCACTGATGTTGTTGATGGTCACGCCATCCTTCTCTCAAAAGAAAAAGTCTGGAAATGTAGCTTCTAAAGATACTGTTTTTAATTCCAGTCTGCTTAGCGGATTTATATTTCGCTCTATTGGTCCTGCTGTAACTAGCGGTCGGGTCTCGGATATCGAAGTGAATCCGAATAATTTTAATGAATATTATGTGGCTGCCGCTTCTGGTGGTGTTTGGAAAACGATAAATGCCGGGATTACCTATTCTCCGGTTTTTGATAAGGAAGGATCTTATTCGATCGGTTGTGTAACCATCGACCCTAACAATACAAATGTGGTTTGGGTGGGAACAGGTGAAAATAATAATCAACGAAGTGTTGCTTATGGTGATGGTGTATATAAGACGGAAGATGGAGGTAAGAGTTGGAAAAATATGCGTCTGAAGAATTCAGAACATACTGGAATGATTCTCGTTGATCCCTCAAATTCGGATGTAGTGTATGTGGCTGCGTATGGTCCGTTGTGGAGTGCTGGTGGTGATCGTGGAATTTATAAAACAACAGATGGCGGAAAAACATGGAACAATATTTTATCCGTGAGCGAGAATACAGGTTTCAATGAAATTCACATGGATCCAAGAAATAGTAAGGTATTGTACGCAACTGCTCATCAAAGGCGTCGTCAAGGATTCACGTATATCAGTGGCGGACCAGAATCAGGAGTTTATAAAAGTACCGATGCAGGAACAACGTGGAATAAAATTCACAAAGGTTTGCCGGAGGGAGATTTGGGAAGAATAGGAATGACCATCTCGCCTGCTAACCCAGATGTATTGTACATCATGATTGAAACAAGTGATAAACGTGGAGGGACTTTTCGCTCCAAGGATCGTGGAGCTAGCTGGGAAAGACGAGGGGATTTAAACACTAGCGGTAATTATTATGTGGAAATTTTTGCAGATCCCAAGAATGTAGATAAGCTTTATTCAATGGATTTTTTCATTACCGTTTCCACAGATGCTGGTAAAACGTTTAAAGCTGTAGGTGAAAAATACAAGCATGTCGATAATCATGCGATGTGGATCAATCCGAATAATACAGATCATTTTTTATCCGGATGCGATGGTGGATTGTATGAAACTTTTGATCATGGCGCCAACTGGGAATTTAAAACAAATTTACCCATTACGCAGTTTTATAAAGTCGCTGTCGATAACGCAACTCCATTCTATAATGTTTATGGAGGAACGCAAGATAATAATACTTTGGGTGGTCCATCCAGAACGAAGAGCGCTAATGGAATTCATAACATGAATTGGTTTGTAACCGTTGGGGGAGATGGATTTGAAACCGTAGTAGATCCAAAAGATCCGAATATTGTTTATTCCCAATGGCAGTATGGTGGATTAGTGCGTTATGATAAGAAAAGTGGCGAAGCATTAGATATAAAACCGGTTGAAGGCGAAAATGAACCTGCCTTGAGATGGAATTGGGATTCGCCAATTATTATTTCACGTCACAACAATTCTCGATTGTATTTCGGTGCTAACAAACTATTCCGTACCGATGATCGCGGGGAAAACTGGACTGCAATCAGTGGTGATTTGTCTCGACAAATTGACCGAAATAAATTACCGGTCATGGGTAAAGTGTGGAGCATGGATGCTGTTGCTAAAAATCAATCTACCGATATCTACGGACAATTAGTGTCTATTGCTGAATCGCCCTTCGATGAAAATCATTTAGTAGTAGGAACAGATGATGGTTTAATTCATGTTACAACGGATGGAGGAAAAAATTGGACAAGAACAGAATCTTTCCCTGGTGTTCCCGATCGTACGTACGTAAATCAAATAGTAGCATCTCGTCATGATCAGAATGTGTTTTATGCAACCTTCAATCATCACCGTTATGGCGACTTCAAGCCGTATATTTATAAGAGTGTAGATGGAGGAAGATCGTGGTCATCTATCTCCAATAATCTTCCCGAAAGAGGAAGTACATATTGTATGGTCGAAGATCCCATTAACAAAAATTTACTTTTTGTAGGAACTGAATTCGGAGTGTTTTGTAGTATCGATGGCGGCAATCGTTGGGTGCAGATGAAAGGCGGACTTCCAACTGTTGCTGTGCGTGATATCGAAATTCAAGAGCGCGAAAGTGATTTAGTATTAGCTACGTTCGGACGAGGTTTTTATATTCTAGATGACTATTCTCCTCTTCGTAAAATGAAGGTAGAAGACTTAGATCTCACAGCGACGATTTATCCGATCAAAGAGGCGGTTCAGTTTGTGGAGTACCAGGAACATGGATTTCCGTTAAAAGGATTCTTAGGGGAAGGCTTTTTTGCTTGCGAGAATCCAAAGTTAGGTGCCGTATTCACTACTATCTAAAGGACGACATTAAGACCATCAAGGAAAAAAGGCAAGAGCGCGAAAAGGAAAATATAAAGAAAGGAAATCCTGTTTATTACCCTTCAGCTGATTCCATTCGTTTGGAAGATAATCAGTCAGAGCCATATTTGGTTTTTGTAATTAAGGATGCTAACGGTATGCCTGTACGAAATATTAAGACAGCACCAAAGAAGGGCTTGAAACGTATTGTATGGGATATGAGATACAGCGCCAGCGATCCAGTAAGTTTTTATAAGCCCGATCCAAACAATCCATGGGATTTAGGTCCACAAGGATCTATGGTTATGCCTGGCAATTATTCAGTTTCTCTAACAAAAGTGGAGGATGGGATCATGACAGAATTAGTAGCATCACAGCCATTCAGTATTCGCAGTCTGAATTTAAATGCATTTAGTACAAGCGATAAAAAAGCTTATGATGATTTCTGCAAGCAAGTTTCTGAATTAAGAAGAGCTGTAGGAAGCACTAACGAATATAAGAATGAAATAAATAATAAAGTGAAGTTCATTAAACAAGCATTGGTTGAAATGTCCAATTCAACTCCAGCATTAGTAAAGAGTGTAGAAGATCTCGAAGCCAAAATGGATGCATTTATTTTAAAATTAAATGGGGATGGATCTTTAGCAAAACGTGAATTTGAAACCCCTCCCTCCATCAATAATCGCGTAGGTAGTATCGAGGGTGCAATGTGGAGTTCTACAACAGCTCCAACTGGAACCATGAAAAAATCATTTGCGATTGCTGATAAAGAACTGAAGCAAGTTATCATAGATTTGAAGTCAATTGGTAACGACATGCAGAGCATAGAAGCTATGCTCGATCAATTAAAAGCTCCACATACTCCGGGAAGAACGCCGTTTACGAAGTAGGAGCAGGAATTTCTTAGTTCTTAGGATTTCGAGGATCAGGATGTATTTCCTGATCCTCTTTTTTTATAAAAAGAACATTTTTATATCAATTTATTCGAAGAGTTCATTTTTAGCTTCATATCTTTGTAGATCACAAATAACGCCATGCAAAAAGTAAAAATCATACTCCTCCTTACATTTTTTTTCTTTGCCGCTCAAACTTCTGCGCAACGAAAAGAAATGAGTTTGGTGAATTGGATAACCTTGCAAGAGGCACAGGAGGCTGTATTAAAACAACCCAAACCCATTCTACTTGATTTTTATACGGATTGGTGTGGATGGTGTAAACGAATGATGGCTACTACTTATTCTGATTCGTCGATTGCTTTTTATTTGAATCAAAATTTTTATTCGGTAAAGTTCGATGCAGAAGGAAAAGATACCGTCGTCTTTCAAGGGAAGACCTATGCGCCAACCAGCATGAGCCCTAAAACACCACACCCCTTAGCCGTGGAATTACTTCAAGGAAAATTGATGTATCCAAGCACGCTTTTTTTAAATGGATTTGATCCTAAGAAAAATGAATTTCAAATAAAATTGTTAGCTCCAGGTTATTTAGACCGGGAGAAAATTGAACCAATTTTAATTTTTACGTTGGAAAATGTTTATCGAAATACTTCTTTAGATGATTTTACAGCGTCCTTTAATACGGCTTTTAGGGATACAACTGTCGATGCAAAGCTCTTAAACATGAAATGGAAGTTTCCTGAAAATGTTTTTGATGGAAATTATAAAAGTTCAAAAAAGAAATTGGTGTTTATGCATACCTATTGGTGTAATTCATGCAAGGTAATGCAACGCGGTGTTTTTACAGATTCTCTACTAAATAAGCCATTGGAAAAGTTTGATCTTGTTGACTTCAACCCTGAACTAAAAGCACCTTTATTTTGGAGAGATAGTTTATATCAGAAGTTACCACAAGACAAATTCCCTTTCATCCACTCTCTTTGAAATTCACTAAGAATAATTTTATTCTACCAAGTCTTACAATTCTGGATGAACAAGATCAAATCATCGATGCCATTCCTTTTTTCTTGGAACCGAAGGTGCTCTCTGAAATCCTCACGTATTATGGTGAGGATATCTACCAAAAAATGAGTTGGGCCGATTTTAAGAAAACGAACTAGAGATAAACTATAATTAGGTAAAACTAAGTTTTTCTTACCTAAGAATAAATCCGTGATAATCCGATTTATCCGTGTAATCCGTGTTCCTTTTTATTAAACATAAAGGGAAATAATTTTCTTTTTTTATTAAAAATCAGTAGCCCACCAGATCATGATAAAAAATCGTTATTTTTATATCATGAAAAAATGCCTACTCTCTCTCGTTCTTCTCTTTAGTCTATCCACTTCAGCCCTCTTCGCTCAAGGAATCGATAAGCCTATTTATCAAATTGTAACCCATCGTGACACCGCTTATTTGGGAACTTTCACTGTGGAATTATTTCCACTCATCGCCCCCAATCATGTGCACATGTTTGATAGTTTGGTGAGCACGCAATTTTTCGACAGTACAGCTTTTCATCGCGTCGTACCCGGGTTCGTGATTCAGGGCGGCGATCCAAATACCATCAGTGGACCAATGAGTACCTGGGGACAAGGACAACCTTGGCAACCTACAGTAAATGCGGAATTTAGTACAGTTCGTCACCTGCGTGGAATTTTGGGCGCAGCAAGAGACACAGATCCGAATAGTGCGAATTCGCAATTTTACATCTGTGTGGCACCAGCTACATTTTTAGATGGCAACTACACCGTGTATGGAAAAGTAACCAATGGGATGTCCGTTGTAGATACGATCGTGCTTTCTCCACGTGATGTAAACGATATTCCACTTCAAAAAATCACAATGTTTGTTACTTATATCGGCGTGAATGATACGGTGCCTGCTGCTCCTTCATTAGTTTCTCCCGCAAATAATTCAACGAATATAAGTAATGGTCAGTTTTTTAATTGGACTGCAGTACCGGGAGCTGTAATGTATACTTTACAATTTTCAACAGATTCTTTGTTCTCTACCATTGCCTTTGAAAGAACTGCTGGAACCAATACAGCTAATGCCCCTCAACTTCCTGGATCTAATACATATTTTTGGAGAGTAAAGGCAAATAACGGCGGACATGAAAGTGTATTTTCGAATGTATGGAAATTTACGACGTTAACCGGAGCGGTAACTTTAATTAGTCCGCCTGATTCTGAAACAAATATATTTGTAAATCCATTGTTTGAATGGTCTTCAGTTGCGGGTGCCGACAATTATCAATTACAAGTCGCTACAACAGTTACCTTCAGTGGTGTTAGTTTAGTGTATAATCAATTGGGAATTACAAATACCTATCAGCAAGTTCCCGCATTAAATGCCAATACACAATATTATTGGAGAGTAAAAAGTTTTAATGGAGCGATTGCCGGTTACCTTTCAACTCGCTTTACTTTTGAAACGGGAACTGCAACAGGAATCCTTTCTGCACAAGAAGAAGATGTTATTACTTCAATCTACCCCAATCCTGCTGCGCAACAATTAAACGTTGAGTTGAAAATGAAAGACAAAGCTCCTCTTCGTATGAATTTAAAAGACGTACAAGGAAAAATTGTTTGGAGTCAGGAATATAAATTTGCCGAAGAATTACAAGTGAAGATTGATCTTAGTACATTTTCTAAGGGACTTTATTTATTAGAAGTTCAACAGGGAACTTATTTTGTTTCAGAGAAAATTATAGTGGAGTAAATAATAACTTAAACATAAAAGCCATAATGAATTTCCACATCGGATCCGATCATGCCGGATATGACATGAAAGAAGTAGTGAAGAAATATTTAATTTCTTTAGGACATACTTGTACCGATTATGGTACAAACAGTTCCGCAAGCACTGATTATCCCGATTATGCGCATGCCGTGGCTTCTGCTGTGGAAGGGGAATCGGATGGTCGTGGTATTCTGCTTTGCGGAAGTGCAAATGGTGTCTGTATGACAGCGAATAAGCACGCGGGTATTCGCGCTGCCCTCTGCTGGACAACAGAAATTGCTTCTTTGGCTCGTCAACATAATAATGCAAATATTTTGTGTATCCCAGCGCGCTTTATAAGTGATGATGTTACACGAGAAATGGTAGTGGCATTTGTGAATGTTGAATTCGAAGGCGGTCGTCATCAATTGAGAGTAGATAAAATTTCTTGTTGATATCCGTCAATGATAACAGGTACTCATACCGCAGAACACGATTCGCGCAATGATTCGATTTTAATATTTATTAATGACGAGTTGTTTCCGCGCTCAGAAGCAAAAATTTCAGTTTTTGATAGTGGTTATTTGGTCGGCGATGGTATTTGGGAAGCGGTAAGATTGTATGATGGGGTTTTGGTGTTTTTAGATCAGCATCTAAATCGACTTTGGAGCGCAGCAGCAAGTGTCGGACTCGATTTGAAAATGACGAAGACCGATTTGAAAGCGAAAATTCAACGCACCCTCGATGCCAATCAAATGACGGATAAAGTACATGTGCGCATTATGATTACTCGTGGCTTCAAAAAAACGCCATCGCAAGATCCTAGACTTACCATCAGTGGACCCAATGTGGTGATTATCGCAGAGCATAAAACAGCCTCAAAAGAAGTTCTGCAAAAAGGAATTGCATTATTCACCAGCACCATTCGTAGAGGCTCACCCGATTACCTGGATCCTAGATTAAATTGTCACAGTAAATTACACGAAGTGCAAGCCCTCATTCAAGCATTGGAAGCGGGTGCTGATGAAGCACTGATGCTCGATGTAAATGGTTTTGTTTCTACCTGCAATGCCACCAACTTTTTTATTGTTCGCGGCAATGAAGTGTGGACATCCACCGGAAAATATTGCATGAATGGAATTACAAGAGAAAATGTGATTCGTGTTTGTGAAATACATAAGATAGTTTGTCATCAAAAAGATTTTTCGCTGTTCGATGTCTATAGCGCTGATGAAGCATTTGCAACAGGAACATTTGGTGGACTTACGCCTATCGTAAAAATTGATGGTCGTGTTATTGGGAATGGTAAACCCGGAGCTGTTACTGCGCAATTGAGTGAATGGTATGCCGCCTTAGTAAAGGACGAAGTAAAAAGAGCTAAAGAATAATTTATTTAATGTCGAGTAAAAATTACAAGAGAATTTGTTTATGGTCGGGCCCTAGAAATATATCCACGGCTCTGATGTATTCTTTTGCGCAACGTCCCGATACCGTTGTTTACGATGAACCTTTGTATGGACACTATTTAAATAATACGCCTGCAAAAAATTATCATCCCGGAGCTGATGAAGTTTTATCCACTATGGAAACCGATGGTGAAAAAGTCATTGATATGATGATGGGAGATCATCCCAAAGAAGTGGTCTTTTTTAAAAACATGGGACATCATCTTTTGAAATTAAATACTTCTTTCATGCGTTCAGTTTGTAATGTAATCTTGACACGTGATCCCGCAGAAGTAATCCCATCCTTTGCTAAGGAAATAGAAAATCCTAGTATGGTTGATATTGGATTTGAAACGCAAGTGAATTTATTGAACTTGCTGAACAAAATGAAAGCACAAGTAATCGTTGTCGACTCTAATACCATCTTAAAAAATCCAGGGCAAGAATTGGATAAATTATGTAATACAATCGGAATTCCTTTTTTTAAGGAAATGTTGGCATGGAAACCGGGCCCTCGTCCTGAAGACGGTATTTGGGCGAAGTATTGGTATAAAAATGTTCATGCCTCTAACGGTTTTCAACCATATAAAATGAGGGAAATTATTTTGGATGAGACTTTACAACCTTTGTATCAGAGAGCTATGCCGTTCTATAAACAGTTGATGGAGTTTTCTCAGTAGATACTAAATCCCAAGTATTAGGGGTGACGGCAGGCTAAGAATGAAATTTAATTTATTAATTTTGAAAATGAAATACACTAAACAAATTCTGATGAGCATATTCGCTTGTCTTTACCTGAATCTTTCTTTTGCACAGCAAAACACATTTCAACTCGAATTTTCATTGTCAGCGGGTGATGACGCTCGTGATGCCATTCAAAATGCTCAAGGTAATTATGTGGTGGTAGGATCTACATTTGTTGGTGGTTCAAATTATGACCCTGTAATATCTATTGTTTCACCAACGGGTGTCGTTTTGCAAACCAAAAGCTTTGCGTCAACTACAAGTGATTTTTTTTATTCTGTTTGTCAAACTGCTGATGGAGGATATTTTTTAACAGGAGGATCATTCGTAACATCTAATAATTACGATTGTTTGGTAGTGAAATTGGATTCTAATTTAAACACAGTTTTTCATAAAGTATATGGTACACCTGGAAATGATTACGGAAATAGCGGCTTTGAAGTTTCTCCAGGTCGTTATACAGTCACTGGAACTATCGCACTTGGAGGGAGCGCAAAACCAGCTGTTTTTACACTAGATGAACAAGGAGCTATATTAAGTGAAGGCTACTTAGTCACGAATCAATTTGCAAGCCCCAATTATAAGGGCCGTTATTTAGGGAATAATGAAATTGCAATTTCAAATTTAACAAATGCGATTTCTATTGTAGATACGAACGGTGTCATTGTAAAAAATTACCCGAATAGTTTTGGTATCTATTCAACGGATATTACCAAGACTCAAAGTGGAGAGTATGTTTGTGTTTCAGTATCAAATTATGGCGCTCCAACTGGAAGTACTTTGTCGTTCGCAATCATTGATAGTACACTTAGCAGTTATGTTGGTGGAAATTCCTTTAAGGTGAATGGAAAAGATATTCTACCTGTAAAGGTTATTCAAGATGCAAATGGTGATTATCTTGTTGCAGGGAATTCTTACGATTTTAATTCGGGAAATTATATTCCAATATTATTGAAGTTGGATGCTACAGGAAATTATATTTGGTGTAATAGCTTTAAGCCGAGTGTAACGTCGAGTGCTAAGTTTAATTCGATGGCAGCTACATCCGATGGCGGTGTTCTCTTAGCTGGAAATGTAGGACCGTGGAATAATCAACATTTCTTCGTTGTGAAATTGGATTCTGCTGGAAACAGTGTTTGCAATGCTGTAAATTATGCGCTTACTACACAAAGTCAATCCGTGCAATCCCAAACTACGCATTCGCAGTACACGGGTTCTATTGGACTTTTAAGTACCGTAATCACACCTTTTGGAACGGTAACGCCTACGGTTAATTTGATTTGTTTAAGTACTGCTGTGAAGGAATTGAATGAACATAGTGGAATTTCAATTCAACCCACACTAGTTCAGGACGCATTTACAATTTCTTCCATTTCGAGCGAACCGATAGAACTTTCGATATTCGATGCAAAAGGAAAATTGATTCTTACCAGACAAGTAGCTAACGGTACTTTGATAAGTTTATCAGATCAAGCGTCTGGATATTATTTTATTAAAGGCGTTCAGAAGGATGGACCAGTTTTTTCTGCAAGGGTGTTGAGAGTAGAATAAGGATCAATGGTATTATTTGAGTTGTACTCCATGTAATATACATTTTGATTATATAGATTTGCAGGATGGTCATCACTATTACCGAGAGATTGCTTGTTCGAGAATTATCCGTTTCTGATGCTTCATTTATTTTGGAGTTGGTGAATTCGCCTTCCTGGTTGAAATTTATTGGAGATCGTGGAGTGAAGAATTTGGATGATGCTAAAGCGTATTTGAAAAATGGTCCGTTAAAAAGTTACGACAATAATGGTTTTGGATTGTATTGGGTGGGTTTAAGGGAATCTAATACACCGATTGGAATGTGCGGTGTTATTAAAAGAGTTGATTTTGAAAGTCCAGATATTGGTTTCGCTTTTTTACCTGAATACGAAGGAAAAGGATTTGGATTTGAATCGGCAAGTGCTATTTTGGATTATTGCAAAACAGAATTCCATCTTAAAAAAATATTAGGCATCACCTTAGAAGCAAACACAGCTTCCATTCGCTTACTCGAAAAACTCGGATTGACTTTCGAAAAGAAATTTATCTATGAGTCGACAAAGGAAGAGTTGTTGCTATATGCGTTGAATTATTAAAAAGTTCTAATAATACAAACTAAAGAATTGTATTGGTACTGTTTATTTAACTACAATTTTTATTAGGTGGATGTATAACATTTTATTCTGAGTGAATAATTAAAATCTAATCTAAAGTCCAACATCTAAAATCTAACCTCTCCCATGTCCTTCACCATCGCCATCTCCAAAACCCGCACACCTTTTAAATCGAACAATTGGTTAAAAGGCTTTCTCTTGATCTTCTTTATTGTTTGGGCAAGCACCCTGGTGGGAACCACCGATATGAATAATTGGATCTTAGAGAATGTGCTTGTCTTTTTGTTTCTGCCTTTTTTAATGATCACTTATAAGAAGTATCAATTTAGCGATGTGAGTTATTTACTCTTTTGTATCTATTTGTGTCTGCATGTTTATGGATCAAAATATACATATGCCGAAAATCCTTTCGGATATTGGTTGCAGGATACTTTTCATACTTCCAGAAATCATTATGATCGCATTGTGCATTTTAGTTTTGGATTTTTATTAGCTTATCCCATGCGTGAAATGTTTTTACGTTGGCTAACTTATCCAAAATGGGTTTCATGGTTGTTGCCTATAGAAATTACTTTATCTATCAGTGCTTTTTACGAATTAATAGAATGGGCTGTGGCTGATGTGTTTTTTAAAGCGCAAGGTGATGCCTACCTTGGAACACAGGGCGATATTTGGGATGCGCAGAAAGATATTATGTTAGCTTTTTTCCGGCGCAATATTAGCCACGACCATTGTAACTATAATAAAAAGAGTATTTAAGGTTTACGAGGAAAAATAATTTGTTCGCTGCTGGCTTCTGGCTTCTAGTATTTTTTACATTCTCTAGTGCCCTCTAGTGCCTCTAGTGCTCTCTAGTGTTAAAAAAATGTTGTTTTAATATTTTTCCATATTTAAACAAGAATAAGCAGCGAATCGCTAGAAGCTAGTAGCTAAAAAAAGCGATCAACAGACTAAATTCAACTTACGCTTCTTGCGTCACAAGAAACTAGTTCTTCACAAATCGTAGCTGCGATTTTCCAGATTTCAAAATATAAATTCCGTTTGGCCAATTCTCAATAGAGATCGTGTTCAATCCTTGCATTGCTTTTTGACTAAATTGAAGTTGTCCCATCGAATTATAAATTTCAATCATATTGTATTCCGCAGATTTAATTTCGAAAGATATTTGTTCTTCCGCAGGATTAGGGAAAATACTCAATGCCTCATCATTATTTATTTCATCTATGCCTACTGAACCTATCGTGTAAATTTCAACACTGCTAAGCACATTAAAGGGCGGAGTATGTCCACCTCCTATGAAAAATTTATTTCCTAGCGAAGTTGCCGCAGCAAAAGCTCTGCCCGTTGTTAAGGAGTCGAGATACCAAGTGTTAGTTAATGTATCTAAAATATCTACTGTTTTATAAACAAACGAAGCACCAACATTACTTCCACCCGCAAAGATTACTTTATCAGCCAACGAAGAAGAACATAAATTTGTGCGTGCTTGTGATAATGAATCTATGGACCAAGTATTCGTACTTACATCATAAATATCTATTCTTTTACTGGGTAATCCATTTGCATCTTCTCCTCCAGCAATGTAAATCTTATTTCCTATTGAAGTCGCGGTTGAATTCCATCTAGGAATTGAAAGTTGAGCACTAGTCACCGTCTGTAGTACTGTATTGTAAATATCTACGGAACCAGTTACTGTTCCAGTATTATCTTTCCCGCCGGCAAAAACAACAATGTCTCCCGATCCGGCACCACATAGACCATATTTTGCAGCAGGTAAATTTTGTACTGTCCATGTTCCAGATACGACATCGTAAATATCTATGGTTGTAAAAACTAAATTTTGAAAGCTGTTTTGCCCCCCTGCAAAATATATTTTGTTGTTTGATGAAGCACTCGCTAATTTAAATCTAGGCACGCTTAATTGCGAAACAGACCATTGGCCAGAGATAGCATCATATATATCAACCTTATCATAAGCTGTCAAAATCCAGTCGTTAGCACCACCTGCAAAAACCACTTTGTTCCCCGCACTTCCACAAGAGAGCCAAGTGCGACCAGCAGATAAGTTGCCCGAGGAATTCCAATTTCCTGTGGTCAAATCATACACATCCCGAGCTGGAGGTGGAATGCTGATTAAACCAATACCTCCAGCAAATACTACTTTATTTCCAACTGCGCCCGCTGCCAGATATTGGCGCGGAGATCCTAATGCACTTGAAGACCATTGTGCAATTGAATTTTGGGTACAGAAGATGCAATTGATGAATACGAGTAAAATGATTCTTTTCATTTTTTATATAATTTATCTTTCGTAAATGTAGATAACCTTGATATAAAGAGAAAGTATAATCGATAATGTTGTATCCCTATTAATAGGTAATTAATGGTGATTTAATCAAAAATGGTTTTAGTTAAAATAACAAAGCCGCAACAAATCTCTGTGTGGGATCGCTGCGGCTTTATGTGTAAAACGGAAAAATCTAATCTTGCTTCATCAAACGGAAGCTAGCACGGTGCATGCCGCTTCCAATAATCTCGAGTAAGTATAAACCTGCTGGTAAATCTTGAATTTGCAGACTCATTTTATATACTGATCCTAAATCTTCTTGTTTTATAAGTTGTCCTTTGGAGTTGAAAATTCTTACGCTTTCAAGCCTAATTTCCAGGCTCATTATTTGCGCCAAGTCGTAGGCTGGGTTCGGATAAATACTTAGCCCAGGTATCCCTGTTAAATCGTCTATTCCTTGTGCCTGGTTATTGATAAAAAAAGTTGTAAATGTAGCAGTATCAACAGTTAAAGCTTGAGAACTGTGCGGCCAAACCACCACTACATTATTTCCAGGACGGAAAACCGAGCCGTCAAATAAGTATCCACCTGGAGGGAAAAAGCTAATCGTATCGCCCGGAAGAATTGTCCAAATGGTGGTTTGGTTATAGTAGATGTATGAATAAATATTACTATCCGTTCGCAAGATGATCTGCAAGGGTCCCTGGTAGGTAGCAGATCCAATATTTTCTACCGTAGCCCCAATAGGCAATATTTGTCCATTGTATACAGTGTCGGGCCAGTTAATGATCGCATTCACTCTTAAATGTGCTTGCGCAAACGCTCCTCCTGCTTGAAGCAAGACAAGAAATAGGCATAGATATAGGATGCGTTTCATTTTAAGAGTAGTAATAATTAATAGATCAAATTTACACAACCCCTTTGTTAGAATAAAACATAATTTATTTATATCTTACGCGTCCAAACCAAGGATTTATGGACCATCTCCCCCGATTAGTGAAAGCACTCAATAAAGAGCAGGTTCGGTATTTTAAACTTTTCGCCAGCCGTACACAACAATCATTTGAGCGGAAAGATATCAAGCTTTTCGACTTTTTAAGGAAGAATGAGGAGGATAAAGAAGAAGCATTTCTTCAAAAACTTTATCCAGGAGAGTCGAAAAATGCATGGTACCGTTTGCGCAATCGGTTGTTAAGTGATTTAAATAAATCCTTATCGGTTTTGCATTACGAAGATGATGCTTTTGTTCATGCTTGCCATATGTTGGCATTGTATAAATTTTTCTTCAGTAAGAATTTGTTGGAAGAAGCAAGTTATTATTTACGTCGCTGTGAACGCAGCGCAGAATCGATTGAAAATTATGAATTGTTAGATATCGTTTTTGGGAATACATCCGCCTTTCACATGAGTCATTACAGGTAGATCCACAAAATTTTATCGATAAGCGAAAGGAGAATCGCCAGCGCCTGGAAGACATTCGCGCTATCGATGACTTGCTTGCCGTGGTTACTTATCGATTAAAAACAACACAAAATTTTGCACCTGATCGGAATCCATTATTGGATTTGCTGAAGAAAACTACAGATGATTTTATTAAAGATCGCGATCTTAAAAACAGTCCTCAATTGCGTTTTCGTATTTATCGTGCCGTTAGTCAGGTTTTATTGCAACGTCACGAGTATAAACCACTCGAACAATACCTGTTAACGACATTCAAGGAATTTGAGAAGGAAAATCTTTTCAATCGTTCGAATCACGATACAAAGTTGCAAATGCTCACCTATATTGTAAATACTTTGTTTAAGACCGATAAGTTAAAACAGAGCTTGCTTTGGGCTGAGAAGTTGAAAGTAGCGATGGATGAGTTTAATCAATTGCTCTTTGATAAATATTTTTTCTTTTATTACAATGCACTTGTTATAAATTATTCTGTGTTGGATCCAAATCAGGCTATTACTATTTTAGAAGATTTGAAAGATCAATCACGTATTAAGTCGAATGCTTATTATTTATGGTTTGTGTATTTAAATTTGGCGGTGTTGCATTTCGATCAAACAAATTATAAAGTAGCGATTAAACATTTTGGAAAGCTTTCTTTGTTGGATGGATTTAAAAGTGCAGATGCTTCACTGAGATTGAAAATAACTATCGGAGAATTGTTGAATCGGTATGAATTGGGGCAGATGGATGTACTCGAATATAAAATGAATCGACTCAATAAGGAGTATAAACTGTTGATCAACGACGAGGATCACTATGCCGAAAAAGAGATTCTCGAAATATTAAAGCGAATGCTCAATGTGGCGGAAGTAAAAAATGACCCTAAATTAAGGGATAAAATGAACGCATTCTCAGATTGGACACGTAAGAATTATGAGGGTGATGGAGTAATTATTGACTATGGCAATTGGGTTAGAATGCATATTAAATGAGTAAATTAGGCTTTTTTAATTAGTTTTTGAGCTTTTTGATTGCTTGTTTCATGCAATTTTATGTATTTTGAATGCGTAATATATTGCAAAAATGAACTTTTGGCTTCGGAGGTCAAAAATTACTTTTGATTCATAGTTCAACCACAGCCACTAGTACCAATGAGAAAGCTTACCTTAATTCCTGTCTTCTTTTTATTAATCTTTAATCGAACTGCTTCAGCGCAATGCCAAGCGAACTTTGTTTATACACAGCAATCAGGATCAAATACAATATCGTTTGTAAATACAAGTACCGGAAATTATTCGGCCCTATCCTGGTATTTAGGTGATGGTAGTTCGGCAAGTACTTCAAATGTAACGCATACGTATGCTCCAGGTATATATGGTGTTTGTTTAACCGTTTGGGATAGCTTGAATGGTTGTCAATCTACTTTCTGTGATACGCTGTATATTAATTCGACGCCAACATGTCAAGCGAGCTTCACAACTACTTATCAAGGAAATTTAATTCAGTTTTTAAACAATTCTACAGGACCTTATTCTCAAGTGTATTGGAGTTTCGGTGATGGTACGAATTCTACAACGATAAGTCCGTGGCATCAATTTGCACAACCTGGAGTGTATACAGTTTGCTTAACAGTGGGTGATAGCGCTACTTCCTGTTTCGACACGTATTGTCAAACTGTCGTTTTCCAAGGAACTGGAAATTGTGATGCTTCATTTAATACGGTAGATAGCGCTGGCTTCACTTGGTTTTTACCAACTGTTTATAATCCTAATTATTATTATTACTGGAGTTTTGGAGATGGAAATTCATCCACTCAAATTTATCCAGTTCATCAATATGCGACACAAGGAACTTTTTTAGCATGCTTAACAGTGATCGATTCTTCAACAAATTGCTTTATTAGTAATTGCGATTCTGTGTCAAACCTACCTCCTTCAGGATGTATGGCTGCATTTAATTATCAGGTGTCAAATGGAACTGCATACCTCGCAGGATTTAATAGTGGTGTTGGTGGTGTGGCTAGTTACTCTTGGTCATTTGGAGATGGTACTAGTGGAACAGGAAGTAATCCGATGCATAATTATAGTGTTAGTGGAATGTATACCGTTTGTTTAATTATTCAAACATTTAATGGTTGTATTGATTCCGTTTGTAATTTAATTCAAATTCCAGCTTTCAATCCTTGTAGTGCTATCATTTCTTATCAAGCTACAAATTATATAGGTGCTTTTTCAGGAAGTGCAACAGGTGGTAATGTTAATTCTTGGGCCTGGTATTTTTCAGATGGTACAACAGCATCCGGTCAACATGTAACGCATACTTTTCCAACAGCGGGATTTTATGATGTTTGTTTGTACATCACAACCAATAACGGGTGTTTTGATTCAACATGTCAGCAAGTATATATACCTGGACCTTCTGTAATTTGTCAGCCTTACTTTACTTACACTACTGGTGCGAATAATGTAGTTTCATTTACCAATCAAACGCAAGGGAATCCTACAAATTATTATTGGAATTTTGGAGATGGATCTACTTCAACAAGTGTGAATCCAACACAAACATATTCGCAGAGTGGAATGTATATTGTTTGCTTAACCGTTGTAGATTCTTCCATGGGTTGTAGCGCTACTTACTGCGATACGATTACTGTAGGAAATGTGATTGGAAATTGTAATGCTCAATTCCAATATGTTGATAGTCTTGGTACGTATTTTTTCTTTCCGATCAATAATCCTAACTATTATTACCATTGGAATTTTGGAGATGGATTTGTAAGCAATGCAATGTATCCTTCTCATTTTTATTCATTATCCGGATGGTTTAATGTATGCTTAACCGTAATTGATAGTTTGAATAATTGCTCAGACTACTGGTGCGATTCAATATTTGTACCGAACAACAACGGTTGTCAAGCTTACTTTTATACATCGGTGGATTCTTTAACAGGTGCTGTCACATTCATGAATCAATCACAAGGAAATTATTCTAATGTGATTTGGTCGTTTGGTGATGGAACATCTTCCACGTCAACGCTACCTACACATACTTATGCAGCTCCGGGAACATACATCGCTTGCTTAATCATCTTTGGTAATAATTGTCAGAATTCTTATTGCGATTCGATTGTAATCGGATCCGGAGTGAATTGTATTCCGATGTTTTATGCAGTGCCGGACACCCTTTTTGGAAATGGAAATGTTACGTTTTACATTGCTAATTCTTGTCCGGGCTGGCAATATGTTTGGACATTCGGCGATGGCACAAATGGATCAGGTGTAGGTCCGTTCATTCATCAATACAGCGCTACTGGTTGGTACTACGTATGTGTTACGGCTTACGATAATAACGGTAACGCATTAACGTATTGCGATAGTGTTTATGGGTTGCGTCTTTCATCAGGATTAAACGAAACCATCAATACACAATCATTACAATTATACCCAAACCCGACACGCGGAGACTTTCAGCTTAAGTTCGAATTAACGAAAGCCTCATCTATTATAATAGAGATCTTAAGCATTCAAGGACAACTGATCCAAAGCAGAATACAGGAACATCCCTCAGGCGTATCACAGATGCGCTTCGACCTGTCTGCTTTGGAGTCCGGAATGTACATGATCCGCATAAAAACTGCTGAACAACAAATTAATTCGCGATTTTCAATTCAGCAATAATCCGCGTTGACCGGAATGCGGATCACCGTCCTGTAGCATTTGCTACGGGACGGATTTTTTTTGTGGGGTACCCATTTTACCTCAATTCATGGTTCTTTCTAGGGGCTTATTGAAGGGAATCCCTCATTTGCCTAAAAAGCTGTTACTTTGTAGCGTATTCCCGCTATGCCTACTTTATCCGTTGTCATCATCACCCTCAATGAAGAAGTAAATATCCTTCGTTGTTTGCAAAGCGTGGAGGGAATTGCCGATGAAATTGTGGTGGTGGATTCGGGGTCTACGGATCATACGTTGGAAATTTGTAAGAGCCGAAATGCGAAAGTGATTCGTCAAGATTTTTTAGGATACATCGAGCAAAAGAATTTTGCAATGGATCAAGCTTCTTCTGAATGGATACTTTCTTTAGACGCTGATGAAGCACTTACTCCGGAGTTGAAATTGAGTATTCAGCGGGCAATGGAGAATCCTTTGTCTAACGGATATATGATGAATCGTCTCACCAATTTTTGTGGACATTGGGTGAAGCATAGTGGATGGTACCCAGATCGTAAGTTGCGACTTTATCAAAAAGGGAAAGGAAGATGGGGTGGTGTGAATCCACACGATCATTTTGATTTGTTGGAAGGAAAACCTGCATTGTTGCAAGGTGACCTTTTGCATTATTCCTATAATTCTATATCGGATCATATTAAACAAATTGATCGCTTTAGTGCTATTGGCGCCAAAGCGATGTACGATAAAGGAATGAGTTCGAGCATTGCGAAAATTATTTATAAGCCCATCGCTCGCTTTCTTAAAAAATTATATTGTTTGGTCGGGGTTTCGAGATGGGCTTACAGGATTTATTATTGCGAAAAATAGTGCGCATGCGGTTTTTCTAAAATATTTACGATTGTATTACCTTCAAAAAGGGAAAACAATATGAAGGTTTTGCAGGTCTCCACACCTAAAAGCTGGCGGGGAGGTGAGCAGCAAGCCGCTTATCTGGCTCGTGCATTGAAGGAGATGAAAGTGAATGTCTCTATAATGACACCCTTTCATTCAGCACTCTCTTCGCGTATGTTGGAAGATGGAATCTCTGTAATTAATTTTGATTCACGCGGATTGTTAGATTTAAGTTTAGCTAAAAAAATTGCTAACGTTTGTAAGAAAGAAGAATTTGATTTGATTCATACACACGATTCACATGCACACAGCGCTGCAGTATTGTCGGCAGCAGTATTTGGAAATAAAACTCCCATCGTGGTGAGTAGAAGAGTTGATTTTGCTGTTTCCTCTAATTTATTTTCGAAGTGGAAGTATAATCATGAAGCGATAAAAAAAATTGTTTGTGTTTCTGAAGTGATTTCAAAAATTACAGCCCCTTCAATTCGCGATCAAAGTAAATTAGCTGTAGTTCATTCAGGAATTAATACGTCGCAATATGATTTTATTCCTTCTGGAAATTTGTTGAAAAACGAATTGAATCTTGCTACAGACACATTACTAGTCGGAAATCTTAGCGCACTCGCTGATCATAAGGATTTTCCTACTTTTTTAAAAGTGGCTAAAAAAGTAGCCGATGAAAATCCAATGGTGCATTTTGTCATTGCAGGTTCGGGTGACGAAAAGGAATTAATTGAAAAATTTATTGAAGAAAATAATTTGTCTTCTCGAATTCATTTAATCGGATTTAGAAAAGATATTACCAAGGTGATGAAGTCCTTGGATGTATTTTTAATTACTTCTAAAACAGAAGGATTAGGCACTATAGTATTGGAAGCTTTTGCTGCCGGGATTCCAGTCGTAGCAACTCATGCGGGCGGAATTCCGGAATTGGTGAGTGATCAGGTAACAGGATTGTTGAGAGAGGTGGGTGATGTGGAGGGATTGACGAATGCCGTACATCTAATTCTTTCGAATCATGAGTTGAGAAATAATCTTAGCAACAATGCTAAAATTAAGGTGCAGGGATTTTCGTTTTTAGCAACGGCACAAAAGACATTGAGTATTTATCAAGAAATTGTGAAGCAATAATTGGCGACCGATAATCTCCATATTAAACAAATTGTTACTTCGTTACCCGATACCCCAGGTGTGTATCAGTTTTATAACGAGGAGATGGGATTGTTGTACATCGGAAAAGCTAAAAATTTAAAACGAAGAGTAAGCAGTTATTTTAATAAGAATCATAATAGCAATCGCATTAGCATGATGGTGCGACAAATTGCAGATATTAAAACAATTTTAGTCGAAACGGAATACGATGCTTTGCTGCTCGAGAATAATCTCATCAAGAAATATCAACCTCGCTATAACGTGAGCTTGAAGGATGATAAAACGTATCCATGGATAGTTATTAAGAAAGAGGATTTTCCACGCGTTTTTATTCGCGTCGGAAAATTAATGATGGTAGCACCTATTATGGGCCTTATGCTTCCGTGACTATGATTCAAACGATGTTAGATCTCATCAACAAATTGTACAAGCTCAGAACCTGCAATTTAGTGTTGTCAAAGGAGAATATTGAGAAGAAGAAATTTCGTTTGTGTTTAGAATATCATGTGGGAAATTGCTTAGGACCTTGTGAAAATTTGCAGTCGAAAGAAAATTATGATGCAACTATCACAGGCATCAAGGATATATTAAAGGGAAATATCAATACGGTTATTTCGCATTTGGATGGACAGATGAAGGAACATGCTGCGAAGCATGAATTTGAAGAGGCTCAATTGACGAAAGAGAAGCTTGAAATTTTGGAGAAGTATAAGGGAAGAAGTGTCATTGTACATCCTACCATTCATAATGTAGATGTTTACTCTTATGTGGATGAATTAAATTCAGCATTTGTCAATTACATGAAGGTGATGAGCGGCGCTATTGTGCAATCATTTACGTTGGAGTTAAAAAAGAAATTGGATGAAACACCAGCTGAATTATTAAGCCTCGCTATTGCGGAACTGCGTCAGCGGTATGAAGGCGACGCGAAGGAAGTCTTAGTGCCCTTTGAACCCGAATTAGAAATCCCAGGCGTTCAATTTGTAGTTCCCAAAATCGGTGACAAGAAAAAACTTCTCGATCTCAGCGAAAAGAACGTGCGCTATTTTATGAAAGATAAGATGGAGCAGGCAGACAAACTCAATCCGGAACATCGCATCGAACGATTAATGACGGTGATGCAAAAAGAGCTACGACTTACTGAAAAGCCTTATCATATCGAGTGTTTTGACAATTCCAATTTTCAAGGGGATTATGCTGTAGCGGCAATGAGTGTTTTCAAAAACGGTCGACCTTCAAAGAGCGATTACCGTCATTTTAATATCAAGACGGTTGTTGGTCCTGATGATTTTGCAAGTATGGAAGAGGTGATTTACCGAAGGTATAAACGCATGAAGGAAGAGAATCTACCTTTCCCGCAACTCATCGTTATTGATGGCGGTAAAGGGCAATTGTCAGCAGCGTTAACCAGCTTAGAAAAGTTAGAGTTGCGTGGAAAAATTAGCATCATCGGTATCGCAAAAAAGTTAGAAGAAATATATTTTCCGGGCGATTCACTTCCGCTCTATCTAGATAAAAAAAGTGAAACCTTGAAAATTATTCAGCAATTGCGTGATGAAGTGCATCGTTTTGGAATTACCCATCATCGTAACAAACGAAGCAAAGGCGTAATCAAAACCGAACTCAGCGACATCAAAGGAATCGGCGAAGCCACCACAGAAACTTTACTGAAGCATTTTCGATCGGTTAAAAGAATCAAAGACGCCAAGTTGGATGAGCTCACCGCAGTAATTGGAACCGCAAAAGCTAAAATAGTACAGGAGTATTTTAAAAAGGCAGAGTAGTCTTTGATATCATTTATAGTGATAAAGAAAATCAGTTTAAACACTATAAACTCGAAAGGTCACTAGAGAACACTAAGGTAAAATCTCTTGTGCACTTTAGTGACCTTAGTGCCTTAGTGTTAAAACTGTAAACACTAATTGAACTAGTATTTCAATACCTTCCTTTGCACTTTATCTTTCTCCGTAGTTAAAGAAACAATATAAACCCCAGCTGTAATTCCATTCATCCCAATCTCACCCGTAAAATACCCTCCCGCTATCACATCCACTTTCCGCTCATACACCACTCTCCCCTCCATATCAAACAACCGCAACACCCCGCTCTTCCCTTTTAACTTCGACGCATTCACATGAATCATATTCCACTCGGGATTGTACCAAGCTTGAAAGAACACATCATTTTTTACATCATTTTCGGTTAGGCCTACCGTTAGTGTATCGCAAGGTGAGCCTACCCAGGGACCAAGTTCGTAATTCGGATTATGGGGTAAGCCTCGATATGTACGATGACCTCCTAATGGAAATGAGAATAATTGAAAATCACAAGCCGCACCAATGCTATCCGGATAATTGATAACTGTTAAATTTGAATTAACCACATTGTAAAAGTTTTGTGTATATGGATAGCCACTACCTGGCAAATTTGTCCATGCACCTATATATATTTTACCATCTGGAGCAAGTTTCATCATCGCCACTGAGGCACTATCCATAATAGTACCTATCTGAGTTTTAGATGCAGCGATATTTGTTGCCTGCAAGTCATATTGGTATATATAGGCTTCGTCGATTGCTAAAAAGCTTAGTATATATAAAAATCGATCATTCGGAGAAAAACATGCACTTGCATAGCCTTTAAACGGTCCAGTGGTACTCGGTAATTCTATATTCAACGGACTCGAAATTATGCCAGTGCATCGATCAAAATCGTAGAGCTCAATAAGGTTTCCTATATCGCATTCTGCAAACTTAGTCCCATCTGAATTAAATACAATATCGCCACCATTTGAAGCTCTCATCGTTCCAACATTTTGAACTGGGTGAGCATAAATACCTGTAGAGTCAACAAGGTAAACGTAGAATGCATTATCATAAGCTGCATTTGGATAATCCCATTTTCTTGTCACTAGCCACCAATCTTTTCCGTTTCCATGTTTAACGGCCATCAATGCATCTTTGGTTGACACCGGGTCTAACATTACATTTTTCTGTGTAACCACTCCAAGACCATTATTCAGTTTCATATCAACGATACAATAATACAATCCAAAATAAGGCCCAGTTACACCTGCTAAAAAAACGTAAAACGTGCTATCCGTTACAGATTTTGGAACTATGAGAATATCGTGATACCAACCTTGACAGATTAATGAGTCGCCATTCATCATCATTTGATGGTTTCGACTAATTAACTTACCTCGCTTTTTCAAGGAACTATTATAGGCTACGGCATTAGTTGAAGATCCATAAAATAGCAAACTATCCTGAACATCTGCTATAGTAACTGATGCTGTTAAATATGATTCATTAATCGTAAAATACGTAACTGGATTAGTAAAAATCACGCCCGTACTATCTCCAAAACACCATACTTTATTGGAGTATTGAGCAATAGCAGTACCCCAGTTTAAAAGTAATGTGGTAAGACATAGTATACTATTTACAATGATTGCCCTCTTCATTCTAGTTTAATTAATTTTTGCAATAATTTTCTCCATCACTGTATTGTAATGTTACGAAATAAATCCCAGGATTCAAGCTACAGGCTACAAGCTTCAAGTTTTTTTCGCGACGAAATAATTCTAACTACGAAAAGTATTAATCAGACCTAGCGCCCGCTGCGCCTCCCCTGCGCTCCCCGCGGTTAAGTTGTCAGTATTTTATGAGTTAGAATTTAAAAACTTTTACCTGTACTTTATCCTTCTCGGTCGTTAAAGAAACTATATAAACCCCACTAGCCACACCATTCAAATTTATTTCCGAAGTAAAATACCCACCCTGCACTACATCCACTTTCTTCTCATAAACCACTCTCCCCTCCACATCAAACAACCTTAACACCCCACTTTCCCCTTTCAACTTCGACGCATTCACATGAATCATATTCCACTCGTGATTGTACCAGGCTTGGAAGAATACATCCTCTTTTTGGTTGTTTTCGGTAAGGCCTACCGTTAGTGTATCGCATGGTTAACCTATCCACGCACCCATTTCGTAATTTGGGTTATGAGGTAAACCTCTATAAGTACGGTGGCCTCCTAATGGAAATGAAAATAATTGAAAATCACAGGCGGAGCCTAGACTATCTGGTTGATTGATTACTGTTAAGGCTGTATTGACCGGATTATAATGGCCAACTGGATATGGGTAAGCATTCCCAACATACCTTGACCAAGAACTTATATAGATTTTGTTATCAGGACCCAATTTCATCATAACCGCCGAAGCAGAATCTTGAATTGTACCTACTACAAGTTTTGAATTAGGAATACTACTTGCCGTTAAATCAAATTGGAAAATTGTTGCATCAGCAATGCTCAAATTACTGAATACATACAAAAACCGATCATTTGGTGAAAAACACAAACTAAAATAATACTTATAGGGTCCTCCACTTGTGTTTGGTAATTCAATATTCACAGAATTAGAAATTGTACCTGTGCAGCGATCAAAATCATAAAGTTCAATAAGATTGCCTAAATCTGAAACTGCCATTTTCGTCCCATCAGAATTAAAACTTATTTCACCTCCATTAGAAGTCCGCATAGTTCCAACGGATTGAACAGGCAATACACTAATACCTAATGAATCTACTAAATATACATAAAACTCGTTGTTATAACTTTGACTTACATTGTCCCAGTGCCGTGTAACTAACCACCAGTCCTTGCCATTACCGTGTTTTACAGCCATTAATCCATCATTCAATGGACTAGAATCAATTTGAATATTCTTTTGGGTTACTTCTCCTAATCCATTTTGCAATTTTAAATCAACTATACTATAATACAAACCATAATGAGGCCCAGATACACCTGCTAAAAAAACGTAAAATGTACTATCCGTTACAGATTTTGGAACTATTAGAATATCGTGATACCACCCTAGGCAGATCAAAGAGTCTCCATTCTGCATAGTCTGATGAAGCTTATTCTTTAATCGTCCGTTTTTCTTCCAACCATTGATATAAGCAACCGGATGGACAGATGATCCATAGAACAATAAACTATCTTGTGCATCAGCAATGGAAACCGATGCGGATAAACTAGATTCACCTGTACTAAAATACGAAACTGGATTAGTAAAAATCACACCCGCACTATCACCAAAACACCATACTTTGTTGGAATATTGACATTGACCAGCTTGATTATTAAATAAAAAATGGTTATAATGACATAAATTAAATTTCTATATTTTTTAAGCATCTCTAATTTGATTTTACCAATTTCCTCTGTATTTTCAGTCCATCACTAAAGTTAAAAACCATAATATAAAAACCATTTTTTAACTGACTTAGGTTTAAATAATTAATTGGTGCATGTGTAGAAACAATTCTTCCGGCTTGATCAATTATCTGAATATTAACCATATTTTCAAAGTCTGAACACTCAATGTAAATATTACCCGTTGTTGGATTCGGTTGTATTCGGATTTCTCTTTCACTATTTTCACTCAATTCATTTTTGATCCGACTACTATTTAATATTTCATCTTCTATTTCTAACTTGAGCATTGCCCGTGCTAAAAACACCGCTTTCCCTCCAAGTAAATAATTTAAGCTTGCAATTTCGAATAATACAGAACTATCTGCAGCACTATATAAAGAATCCTGAATTTTACGACTTAAATAAATATTTAACACCGTTTTTAAATAGGATTCATAGTCATTTGCTGGGCTTAAGTTTTCAACCATTTCAAATGCCTGATCTAACTCATTGCTTTTAGAAAGTTTTATGATGCGATTATATTTGCCTATATTACTCGTATCCAATTTTTCGAAGGATTCATGATATATCTCATCGTCTTCACCACCATTGAGTCGATTGGTATCATTACTAATAAACTCATAAAAAGAACCTTTATGTGCATATTCAAATTGTGTTGCATATTCCCCTTCAAACCGCATTGAATCATAAGCAACATTAGAGTATCCCATTTGTCGTATGTTAATCCAAATATCCGTTAAGCAGGCGGGACCAAGTTCATCCGCATTTGGTATAATAAATATAGATGGAATAGCTTGGCCTAAATTGTCAACCGGAGCGTGAGAATTACTAAAGACAGATAATCCATCATGATACCAAGAGATTTGATTAATTGAATATCCATCTACCCGAAAATCACTGGAGGAATTCCAATCATTTTCATAACTTGTTCCATTGGTTGAATTCGGATTTCCCTGAAATTGCCCAATGTTAGCACCTGCACCCGCTCCCAGTCCTAATTCTATTCCATGTTCAAAGTCGATGAAGTAATTTCGTTTCATGGTAGCTTGTCCATTGTCGCCAATATAATGGATTCCAAGTCCCATATTCGTTAGAGTATTGCAATTGACGGTAGGTACATTACTTTCATTTACTCGGATACCTGAATATTGATAGAATAAATCCTGATCAAGACTTTCGGCAGTGATTACATTAGAAGAAACATCGCAATCTGAAGAATTTGTAACTTGGATGCCACAAAATGAACTATAATTATCTCTATCAGGATGAATATAAATAGCATTTGAACTTATTTTATAATTACCTGCGTTGTACAAATTAATACCTATACGGCTATGCCAGGAATTGACACTAGCATCACCAATAAAATTATTTTCAATCTTTCCTTGATAGGTTAAATTGTATGGGATTTGATTTATTATTGAAATTGCCGTTGCATTATAACTTACTTGATTACTTCCCCATATCGCATCATAAAAATAATTTTCATCTATGGTAACATTACTAGCTTCTCCAATATCGTACATTGCAATTCCTTTTATGAAATCATAAAATTTATTCTCGTTAAAAATTGAAATATTATTATTCATTGTACCTTCAATGCTAATGCAGGAGCGTAAAATTGCACCTGCTGTAGCAGTTCCATTGTTTAAACCAAATATGTTTTTTTCAATACTATAATTCATATCCCCAATGCCAGCAATTCCATTTACCGAGTTATAGAAATTACAACGTCCATTTGAGGAGCCATTTCCAACTTGAATACTACGATCTGAAAAATCGTAATCTGATTCAGAATAAAAAGCATAGCCAAATGTAGGTGTGGTTCCATCATCCCAAATATCATGGAAGTCACTGTTTAATAATTTAACACTGCTATTTTTACTTTTTATTCCGTAAATTGAGTTTTCAAAGGTATTCGATTCTGCAGTTACAGATGAATTTTTACCAATATTAACTAAATCAACATCATCTAAAACGATAGCTGCAATTTTGCTTTCTCCTAAATGTGGAGCAATAAGTCCTGCGCCGCTACTGGTAAAGTTACATCCAAAAATTGTATTTGAATTTGAATTTCCTTTTTGATTCACGATTTCCAAATCTACAAAACAATTATTGAAGGTAACTCCTTCAATATTGAAAATTGATTCCCTAGTTAAATACACTGCCGTTTCTGCATTTTCAACTAAATTAGTACTTATAAATTCAATTGCTGGTGAGTTGCGATCTCCTCTTTTGTCAAGAACAATGCCTCGCCACATATTTGTTCCGCAAGAAGTTAAAGTACAATTTTCTAATACTAATTTTCTTCCACTCATAACATTTATCCAAGCATTTTCGCCCAAGCTTAATGTTAAATTCTTCAACGTTAAATCCATTCCATCCAAATCTGGTGGGTCCATATCATCTGTATCAATATCGTAAGGGATTCTAAATTCTCCATCGATAAATAGTGTTGGATTGCCAGAGACTCCATCAACTGTAAGTTCCCGGCGGTTGTTTACACCACCCACATATGAAAATGTGCAGGTAGAACAACTTGTCATATTTATTGCTGCTGGCAAATTGCCAACATGATTGTAATACTCATTATGTAATTGATTTGTATTAGGAATAAACATTTCGATTGGCTGCAAATGAACACTACTACCAGCACTACAACATGAAATTACATTTACAATTATTTCGTCTGTGACAATACAATTATTAACTTCTAAATTTAATTGAAAGGTGTTAGTACCTAACGAGGGGGTTACTATTAAGGTTGGATCTCCTGAATTTCCCGGAAGCCAATCAAAACCTGGTGTGCCAGTAATCTCGAAAACTGGTATTATTTCTATTTCAGTATTTTCGCAAATAGTAATGTCATTTCCTAAACTTAAATGTGCAACTGGCACTTCAATTATTACTTCAGCATGGCTCCAACACTGCCCATCGGTAACATACACTCCGTACGTGGTGGTACGTTTTGGTGCTACATCTATACTCCAACACATGGGGGAGGGAGAGCTAGCACATAGATTTGATACAATTCCATAATCTGGTGTCCATAGAAAAGAATAAGGCAAGTTATTGTTTCCACCTGCTCCTTGATCAAAGCTTGCAGAAAGAGTGATGGCTGTACCGCCAGGACAATAATCAGTAGATGTTGCATTCAATACCAAATTGGAAATATCGTCATGAACGGTAATATCAATTGGATCACACCCTGTACAAGGGTCAATGGAATAGGTTTGCGTATTGGATACGCTTCCAGCTACTACCGAATATATGTATCGGTTGCCTATGTTTTCGATAAAAGTAAAAGTTAATGGACCACTTGAGGTTGGTAATCCACTTAAAGTTTCATTGCTTTCTACCACCAAGGTAGTTGAACTTCCGCTGCAAATTTCATCGTCTGTTAAGCGCACATTTCTAATAGAATTTCCACTAGTGTTTTGATCAATTATAAGCATCGAAAGTAGTGGCATTTCTAATTTATTTGAAGTATTAGAATACCATGGGTTATTATTAATAAATAATTCATAGGGTGTAGGCATATCAGCACCATCACCTAAGATTGCATGGTTATTTTCATCATTGTACATGCTCATAACAACAGCATTTAAGTCCGTCGCAATAAGTCCTGGATGAATACCTTGTACATCAATTTCATATCGATTACTCGATAAATTAAGGATGATTGTTTTTAAAAAGCCGTTGGCATCTTCAAAAGTCCAACCATAAATTTCAGCATAATTTGCATTTCCATCTAAATCTTCAGCTCCGGGAAAATCCAGTGGTGTTGCATTTACTGCATGACGCATTGCGGCAGCTACTCCATCAAGTGCAGTACCTAATGCTGTTTTTTCTGCAATACGAGTAGGATTTAAATTAAGGTCACCATGGCAACCTACTTCATCAAATGCATTACCAGATTCAAATATGTTTCCGAATTTAGCGCCAGAAAGCATGGTATGCGAAATAATTTTTGTGATTTCGGGCGTCTCTAGATATTTTAAGGCAAGTGTTGCACCTAATAAACCATGTGCCCACGTTCCAGTTCGATTGTCATTGTCGTCGTCTAAATTAAACTCAGTGATCCAAATTTCCTTGGGTGAGAAAGATGTATTAAACTGTTGAATTTTTAATAACTCCTTTGCTTGCAAGTCCGATATATGTTCAAATGGCTGCAGCAAAAAGTGCTCGATACCACTTGCCATTAAATCACCACCACAAGGATCACTTGCTTTTCCTTCATTGATATAATCATGCAGTGTGATTGCATTTACATCATTAGCTACTTTTAGTCTTTCTAGAACTTGATCCAACCAACTACGTTGTCTTCCAAAGTTATTATCTTTTGAAATGGCACCAACAATTGCAATTTCAGTATTTAGAAAATTCGGTATATTTTTTATGTCACTTGCCCATTGTAGAGCCATATCCATATAATCGTTTACAGATGGGAAAATTTCCTTGTAATATTCATCATTCAAATAAAATTCATTCCCAAGTTCAATGTATCTTAATGGCAAGTTATTTTCATTAAGACTATAAAATGCTGCTAGTTCGTGAAAATAGGTTGAAGACAGCATGTTCATAGCGATAATGGGTCGGCACGCTACTTTTTCTAAATTCAACTTCAAATGATCATATCTGTTTCCCAATCTTTGCATTGGAAGTTTATAAGCGTTTTTGTCGTAAAACCAATTGAAAGGCAAATCACGTTCAATGAGAGGGTAATTGGTTCTCCAATCGGAAAAATTGGACAATGTTCCAGCTGGAATACGCATTAAAGTAACTTGTTTATCACTAAAAAATTTCTTGTCATTAGAAATATTATTATCCCAACTATTTAGTATCTCCCATGATTGTAGTGGATTACCAGCAACATCAGAGGCAAAGGTATTACTACCATTATACCCAAAAATATCTTCAGGAATCGTCCTTTCTAAAGCAGTAACTCTGGTTGGTTTAGTTGGAATAGAGGGTCTCATACTCGCTAAAGTCACTTTTGAAAAAGAAGATAATGTTGACGAGCTCCAGAAGGATCCAAATTTTGCATTTCCGCTAATTGAAGCACGTCCTTTATCGATCCATTTTGCTCCAATCCAACTCGCCAAGACTAAACCACTAGTGTCATATACACCACACCCCAAACTGTCCCAATAAAGTTTTACGCTCACATTAGAGGTTCCTGCTAATCGCTTTATATCCCAATATTGGCATCTGGAAATATAAGTCAATGAAGTGTCAGCACTATCACTTTCATTATGAAATTCATTTCTATAAATAACACTAAAGGCATCAGTACTATTTGATGGTGCTGATATTTCTAAAGGGTAATGATGCCCTTCATCGCCCACTGGAAAAACAAAAGCGGTATTCCCAATTTTCTTTACCGTACCATCAACAAAACTTTGGTTACTGGCACCGGTGGTAGTCGCGGTTGCTTTTAAAGTGATGATGGTGTCGGTATAAATGATGCCACTAGTGAGTTGTAATAAACTATCGATAGTGATGGGCTGGTTGAGAGTGACAATGCCACCCGCTTTGTCGACAATTATTTTATTAAAATTTAATGTACTGGTACCGCCACCAAACTCTTGATTTTGCTCACCTGCAAATTTTAAGGTTCCACCACTCGTATTAAAAGTAACATTGTTTCCATTTACACTGACATTTCCATTGTAAATATTGGTTCCCGCATTGGCCGCTTGTATAGCTCCTGAGCCCGCATTGAAATAAACATCATTATTGTAGGTGTCGGCATTTTGGCTGGCTAATTTCACATAGGCGGTGGATGTATTTCCATTGGTAATGGTAACAACGCCATTGTAAACATTTGCTCCATCCCAAGTATTGTTTAAGGTGTGTCCTGTCTTAGTGAGCGAAGTACTATCACCAAAGGTTGTTGATTTAACAACCAGGTTAGGTGCAGTAAAATTTACTTTTCCTAAAAAATTATTAGAGTACACATTAAAAAGCACACTGCCGCTTGCTGAAATTGAATTGGATGAAGTAGCGGACTGCACAATATTTTTAAACTGAATAGTTCCTGCACTAATTCCACTGCTTCCCGTAATTAAACAGGCGCTGTCCCCGAGAATAGATGCACCGTATGTTCCGTTTGCAAAGGAGATTCCGCCATTGCCTGTACTATTCACATAGATGGTATCATTAAAATAACTGGTATCACCATAGGCCATTTGTAGGGAATAGCCACCACTGCTGTACAAGTATACTTTTCCATTATAAACATCGCCATTGGTTTGTCCTAATCGTAAATAAGCTGTCCCTGTATTTTTAAAGGTGACATCAGAATTAAAAATACAATTTCCATTACCCCAACCACTGGCTGTTCCATTTTGCTCAAAGCTCCCAGTTTGATCAAAAGTTCCACCACTAAATTTGATTTGTCCGGCGATTACGTCTAATATGCAATTAAAATTGGTGCCTTGGAAATAGGCATAGGTCCCTCTAATTTTTAAATTTCCATTATTGATGGCACCCCCATTTAGCGAGCTTCTTCCTGAAACATGGAGTTCGAAAGTATTTAAATCAATAGTGTTGGCTGAAATTATGAGTCTCGTAATGGTTCTATTTCCATCCAATAAAATAGAATTTACCCCACCGTTGTTTAGTGTAACTGTATCATTAGTGGTTGGCACTCCCGCCGGACTCCAATTGCTCGAATTTGACCAGTCGGTATTGGTAGCACCGTTCCAAGTATAATTGCCAGCGTTAGCAATGGAAGTCATTAAAAGGAGTACTAATGTAAATAATTTATTAAGAAAGCTTCGCCCAGAAGTCGAAGCGAAGCGAAGTACCTCTGGGTTGAGTTGGGTTGAGTTGAGTTGAGTTGAGTTGAGTTGGGTTGAGTTTTCATAAAATCAGGAATTAAATTTAAGAAATTATAACCTAATTATTGGTACTAAATATTTACAAAGAAAAAGTCGACTTTGGGGTTTTTTTCATCGCGATGCTTCGCAATAGCTTTGTTTAGCAAGATCAATTAATCTAATTTTCAAATTTTCAAATCGGCCAATCGCGAAGCATCGCGATCAAATTTTTTTAATTCGTCACAAAAGCAAATATGTCCCCTCCACACCGCTATTATTCTTCAACCTCACATACCCAAACTGAAGATCACTATAAGCAAAGCTGCCTAAAGAAATTGTAACTCGGTATCCTAATCGTTGCCATGACATGCCTGCAGGTAAACCCGACGTTTGATCATAGGTAAACTGTTGGTTCGCTAAGTCAGCTTGTCCTTCCTTACTTCCTACCTTTACTTCAACCAAGTCGATTTGATTGGTGTCGGTCAACGTAATAAACATGGTTCCTTCCACAACATCATTGATAGGGGCGGAAGTGGTAACAAAAGCATCAAAATTGGATTGAGCTTTCAGGGGTATTCCTGAAAAAAGAATAAAGAGTAAGAGGAGTGTCTTTCTTCGTAAAACAATCAGATATTTATCCATAAAAATTAGATTTGGTTCAACGAATGTAAAAAAGATTTTTGGAAAAGCAAGGGGTAGGGTGAAAAATAATGTAAAATCAACATTGGAAGTTGTAAAAAGGTTTCTAGGGGTGAATTATATTAAGATTTGAAACGGAGTTAGCTGAAAGCCGCGTGGAAATTTAGGATCATTATAATTTCGCGACAATTTCATATCGTGAAGCCTCTTGACGTGATGATTCACGATTCGCGTTTTAGTATAATCGTATCGATTCGTAACCTGCTTGCTGCAGGCAAGTTCGTATCCTCCTAGTATTTCACTCCCAAACTATCCAAATCTTCAACACTAATCGTAGGCGGCATGATGCCTTTCGAAACTTTATAGAGCATCAAAGCCCCAACCGCTTTCGCATCTTCTTCTGTAGCAAATGCTTTATTTCCTTGAATTGCTGGAATGGAATTTTGATGAATCATCATTTTTCCATCTTGAAAAATATCAAAGCCAAATCCTTCTGGTCCATCTCCACTTTTATTTTTGTAGGTAGATGCTGAAAAATGAGAGGTATTTGAATCTGCAACAACCTTGGGAACTTTAGATTCAACGATGGAATCCATACAGGATGAATGTCCGTTATCCAATTGCGGACGATTACATCCGGCCAAAGCAATTCCAAGTAAAAGAAGAGGAAAACGATTCATATATTAAATGGCTGATAATTCTTTTTTCAAGAAGTCGATAACATTAACTTCCGTAGCATCGATGTTTTTAATTTCTGCAATGTACCAACTGATCCAATCACCCATATGTATTAAATACAAGGAGCGTTGTAATTGTGTAGCACCTTTTGCTTTCATCTCAATCAAGGTAGCATTATTACGCTTAACCACATCACTCGAAATCTCCATACGTTTTTGCGTACGGAAATAATCATCTTCACAACGGAACATCAGTACTACCGCTTCAGGATGTGGTTCTGTCCAACCCACTAATTCATTATGATTCATCTCCGGCAATACATGATGCCAACAAAGCATTTTACTATTCTCGTTAATCTGCTGACGAAAACGTACAGCAACTCCTTCATAGCGCGCTTCACAATAAATGATAGGAAGTTTTCCTACTAATTGTTGCGCAATCGCTTTCGATTCTTTCTTAATATTTTCTTCTTCTTTATCTAAAAGTTGAATGGCATCACTCAAATCTTTGCGATACGAATCATCAATCAATCCATGAAATCCGAGAATGTAAGGAAGTTGTGTAAATGAATATCCGAAGCAAGCACGTGGAGGCATTCCACCAGGAATATTCACCACATCCAATCCTTTTTCTTTTGCGATAGCACCAATCTTTCCTCCAGAAGTAACGCAACAAATTTTTGCACCTTTCTCCAACGCCGCTTCCATCGCTTGTAACGTCTCTTCTGTATTTCCAGAATAAGAAGAAACGATCACCAACGTATGTTGATCAACGAATGCTGGAATAAAATAATCTTTGTTCACCAAAAGAGGAACACGCATCGATTTATCCGTTACTTGCGCAACGATGCTGCCTCCAATTCCTGATCCACCTAATCCTGTTACTAAAACATTTCGAATAGGATTCGCCGATTTGGTTAGCGTTGCTTTACTTCCAATTTCCATGGCCTCACGTACATGTTGTGTAAATGCGGCTACTAATTCATTCATTAACATAAGCTATCGATTTAATAAGGCAAATATATACGAACGAGGAATAGGAGTGTTTCCAAATTCGCATCATTTATTAGCCATGAGTTGGGGATAACCACAAAATCAGGATTTTATGCATTTGGTGGTCGCTATGAATAAATGGTTTAATTGGATTTAACTCCTCGATATTGATTTCATAGAGTGAGTCTGAGTAACAAGAAACTATTCGATTTTGGAGGGGCTAGAGGGTAAATAAAGGATGAAAAGGGAATTACCCTATGAAGTTGATAGTCGTCTTAAGACTTCTTCTCTAAGAAGTAAGTGTAAAAAAAGACATTCAAAATTATGAGTTCTAAACCATAGAAAATATCTTCAAAGGGAATAGTTAAGATACGGATACCAATAATATGCGCCTCATTATACCATACTACAGGTTCATCTAAACCAGTGCCAGTTAATATTCCATTGACGATTGAAAAAGGGATTAATAGAATTAGGTAGACACTAAGGATTTTCGGAAGCCATTTAACGTTAAAAATATATTTTAGAAGTAGTAAAAGTATTCCTAAACTGATAAAGGTAACAGATGTATAGAGACGTTGTAGGTAGATGAATCCAATGATGAATAAGAATGATACAAGTCCAAGTATAATAATTTTCTCCACTTTTTCTGACCATTCCATCTTGAAAAAAAGACGCAAGCAGTGGTAAGTGAATACACAGGAAAATGGAATGCAGAAGAAAAACAATACTTCTTCGAGGGGTAATTGTAAAATTTTAATTCCTGAAACATATGCAGCATTAAATCCCCAAATCCCTTTAGAGGTAAAGTAAGCATCCCAAACAATGAATGGCAATGCAACCAATACACTTGCTTTTAAGAAGGAAACAAAATTCAAATGAAATTTTAGTTTCTTGTGAAATGAAAATAGAAAGGGCACTAGTATTGTAAAAAAATTAATTGAAAGGTATAAGTATTTCATTCAGCACTCGAGTTTTTCGTATTTTTAAAATACTTAAGCGGTACCCATAACATTCCAAAACATTCTCCATGCTCTTTGTTGATGTGTTTATGATGTATTTTATGGGCACGACGAATGGCTTTGAAGTAATTGTTCTCGATACTCCGTAAGAACTTAAATCGTTGGTGGATGAAAATATCGTGCACAAAGAAATAAGTAAATCCATACAATGTAATTCCTAATCCCATCCAAAAAAAGGCGTTGAAATCATTTTGCATTCCGATGAATAGTCCCGCAATTCCTGGGAGAGCGAAGATGAGAAAGAAGAAATCATTATGCTCAAAGAATCCTTTTGATTCTTTATGATGATGGTCTTTATGAAGAGTCCAAAGCCATCCGTGCATTACGTATTTATGGGTAAACCAAGCCATGAATTCCATGCCGAAAAATGCTGCGAGGGTAATGAGTATATTTTCCATTTTTTTGTTAGTTGAAGATTTTTTCGAGAATTTCTTTTCTGTATAAAAAGATATTCTCAATTTTTTTGCGAATGAATAACCAATGTGCAAACTTACCAATATAGGAAAATGGGAGTTCATAATGAATAGTATCATACATCATGGTTCCACCATTTACAGGAACAAAGGTATGTGTGTGCTCCCATTTTTTATACGGGCCTTTAAGTTGCTTGTCCATAAATGTGGCATTGGCTTGAACGTGATCTATCTCCGTTAACCAGTTCATGGGGATTCTGAGTAACGGACTTACCTTGTATTTTATTTTTTGGCCGTTTGTGATCTTATCATTTCCGGTAGAAGATACAATGGTAAAGTTCATTTCTGGCGGGGTAATTTTGGATAAATTATGGGGCGATGAAAAGAAATCCCATGCCTTTTCAATGGGAATTGGTAAGAACTGTTGGGAGTGGTATTTGTAATTTTTCATTTGTTTGAATTAAATATAGTTTAGTTTCGTTTGAAATAAACTGTTGATCATTAACCCCATTTTGTAGGAGTTACTAATTCTTATTCTTTCTGTAAATACTCTTTCTGCAGGAACAGATTTTATTTTTTTAAAGAGAGAAGTATAGTAGACAAAAGCTAAATAGACACCACCTTTTGCGGCGGCTGGTAGTTTTTTAATGCCGATGAGTGCATATTTAAAATCCTCTTCAATTTCTTGCTCTATTATTTTCTTTGATTCATTATTGAAATTTGTGAGATCGATATTGGGGAAATAGCTTCTCCCCAATAAGTAGTAGTCATCTTTTAAATCACGTAAAAAATTTACTTTTTGGAATGCAGAACCCAAGCGCATTGCATAAGGTTTTAACTCCTCGTACATTTTTAGGTCGCCCGAAGTAAACACATGTAAACACATCAGTCCCACTACTTCGGCTGAGCCTAAGATGTATTGTTCGTAGTTCTCTTGGGTGTAAAGTACTTTCTCAAGATCCATTTCCATGCTTTTTAAAAAGGTTTCAATCAGATCGAGGCTAATATTATTATCATGCACGCTTTGTTGAAAAGCATTGAGGATAGGATTCAATGAGATCTTGTTCTCGATGGCCTCATAAGTATCGCGCTTGAATTTTTCCAATAAATATTTTTTATTGTACCCTTCAAAGCTGTCTACAATTTCATCTGCAAAGCGGACAAATCCATAGATGGCATAAATGGGATCTCGCATTTTGTGATGCAAGAAGTAGATGCCGAGTGAAAAGCTCGTGCTATAAGATCGCGTAGTTAATTTACTACACGCAATAGAGACGTTATCAAAAGATGCTTTCATGTTTTTCTTTTTTTGATAATTGTAGAATGACCTGTTCGGCGGCAATTTTTCCTGATATAAGAGATGGTGGAACTCCCGGTCCTGGGACTGTTAATTGTCCAGTATAGAACAAATTTTGAAGATGTTTGTTTCTGATTTTTGGTTTTAAAATAGCGGTCTGCATGAGTGTGTTCGCTAAACCATATGCATTGCCTTTATAGGAATTGTAATCGTCAATAAAATCATTTACGCAGTAGCTTTTTTTGTATTCGATGAAGGTGGTTAAGTCTTCACCACATTGTTTATTTAACCTTTTCATCATCACCTGAAAATATTTTTCTCGAAGTTCTTCGCTATCTTTTAATCCGGGCGCAATGGGCATGAGTAGAAAGATACTTTCATGACCCTTTGGAACAATCGTATCATCAGATCTTGAAGCACAACATGCATAGAACAATGGTTTGGTAGGCCATTGTGGATCTGTGTAAATTTCTTTACTGTGTTGTGTGAAGTCTTCGTCAAAGAATAAAGTATGATGTTGTAACGAAGGTATTTTTTTGTTGAATCCTAAATAGTAGATAAGACTTGAAGGTGCAAATGTTTTCTTCGACCAATATTCTTCGGTGTAGTTCCTGTATTTAGCAGGAAGAAGTTTTGTTTCTACATGATGGTAATCAGCTGCTGCTACAATTGCATCGCAATGAAAATTTTCTCCATTTACTAATAGCGCTGTAGCTTCATTGTTTTTGGTTTCAATTTTTTCGACATTAGCATCGAAATGAAATTTTACACCCTTCATTTTTGCTAAATTTACCATTGCTTGAACCACTGCGCCAAATCCACCTTCTGGATAGTACGTTCCCAATTTTAATCCTGCATAGTTCATTAAACTGTATAGAGCGGGTGTGTTTTCGGGCATGGCCCCTAAAAAAAGAATGGGGAATTCCATGAGTGCAATGAGCTTGGGGTTTGAAAAGTAACTACGAACATGTTTGGCAAACGAAGAAAATACTTGCAAGCGAAATACACCTTTCATTAATTCGATGTCGGCAAACTCTGTCAGGGAAATTCCAGGTTTGTACACCAAGCTATCCATCCCTGTTTTGTATTTGTATTCTGCCTCTTCCATGAATTGATCAAGACGAGTTGCACTTCCTGGCTCAATCGTTTCAAAGAGTTCACGCAAGTCGGTATAACGGTCAGGGACATGTGTCGTTTCGTTTTTTCCAAATACAACATCAAAGGCAGGATCTAATCTATTAAGTGTATAGAAATCGGAGACTTGATGTCCGAAATCACCAAAGAACTTTTCAAAAACATCCGGCATCCAATACCAACTCGGACCCATATCGAAAGTGTAACCCGATGCTGTTTTTAGCTGCCTTGCCCTTCCTCCGGGCATACTGTTTTTTTCAAATACATGCACTTCATAACCATGTGATGCTAAGTATGTTGCAGCACTTAATCCGGAAAATCCTGAACCTATAACTGAAATAACGGACATTTATTGTTTATATATTTGCTTAAAAATATAAACAATTATTTGCATTTAAAGTTTTAAAATAAAATCATCAATTGTCTGCACCCATTCAATTCGATGGTCGAAATGTAATTCAGAAATGAGCCGGTGATTACCAGCAATCATGATTCTGCAATTTTTGAATTTGAAAATCAATGAATTGATATACTCTTGAGCTTTTTCTGGTAGGTCATAATGCACTAAAAAGACATAAATGTGTGTTGCTCGAACTCCTTCAGCAGTAGAATTTAATGACTCTAATGGCATATTGCTCCCCATATAAATGGAGTTTTTTCCAGCTTTCAAAAGCAGGTAATGAGAAAAAAGGAGTCCGATTTCATGAAATTCACCTTCTGGTAAGCAAAGTATCCAAGTAGCTTCTGAGCTTTTAATAAGTGGTAATCCATCTATTGCAGCGTATATTTTTTGGAGAATCAAATTACTAATAAAGTGCTCTTGACTGGGTAACATTCGTTCGCCTGCCCATAGGATTCCTACTCGATTTAAAAATGGAATGATAACGATACGATATAAGGTGACGAAATCAAAACGCTTAGCTGCTTGTTTGTAGATTCGATCAAATGTAATGGCGTCGAGATTAATTCCAGCTGCCGTTAAAAGTAAAATATATTTCGAAGCATCGGCATTATCAGTTAAAAAAGTATCAAATTTTTCTATTATTTTTTGGGAGAGTTCATCATCACTCAACAGACAAATTTTAGCAACCTGTGTTCCACCTTCAATTAAACTTACAATATTTAAAAGTCTTTTTAATTGATGACCGTCGTAATATCTTGTATTTCCTTGCGATCTACTTGGTCGAAGTGCATTGTATCTTTTCTCCCAAATGCGTATCGTATGCGCTTTGATTCCTGAAAATTGTTCAAGTTGAGAGATGGTAAATGAATTCATTTTATTCCTGAAACAAATATATTGTTTTTATTGGGAGAATAAATGGAGATTCAACAATAATCTATAGCTTTTATTTTTATCGCAAGGATGTGAAGGCCTCAAAATAACTGGATAATTTTTCTTCAATTCCCTTTGACGAGGGCACTAGACCTTTGTACTTTTTTGGTACAGCTTTGTCAAAATTAGTTTGATTATGTAAAAATTTCTCATAACTTTTGTTTTCCATTTGATAGATAAGTACATTTATTGTCCACCCAAATTTCTTGGTCATTTTTATATAAAACTCCTGCTCTAAATCGTTTTTGCACGTACTCAAAATCACCAGATAATGGCTCCAACTAATTTCTTCAACTCATGGTTGGAGTTTTAGATTATCCTTGTATTCAATGTATAATTGTCTCATGTACCAAAGGTTTTGGACTGAGTAACCATGGACGCCGCGGAATTCATTTTGCAAGACTTTTGATAATGTTTCATCAATAGATTTTCCTCATCCTTGCCGTTGTTGCTTTTCAACAATGCTTTGGCCTATTTCTCAATACAATTTCAACAGACTTTTGTTCACCTGTATCATGGCCTCGTATTGAGCCTGATGTATTTTTTCTTTTATCTCAAATAAAAATGCTTTGTATGGATCTATTTTAATTTTGCTCAATGTAATTTTACTATTATTTAAAGCAGGCCTGAGGATCTTCTGAAAAAGATTTTTGGAAAAACCAATGACGTTGAAAGCGTTGAATAAAATGGTGTTGAAAAGGATTTTGGTTGACGCGTCATTTCCTGTATTCGTAGAAGATCCCCAGTAACACTTCCTGCTTGTACTGTAATTTTAAGGTTTGCTCGGGGAGATAAGTAACTGATGTATCGAAACGTAGTTGAACGTATTTGAAGAAACGAAAACAAAGTCGATTATTAATATCGAACTGTATTTGTTGTGCAGTAATAGCATTGAAGAAGAGTTGAGAGCGATGTTGTAACAAAATAAAATCTTTGTAGAAGTATTCGTCGATAGTTAGATAGGCACTGAATCCATAACGCGAATAAATATGACTGTGCTTTGCTTTTAATAATGGTCGCTCTTTGAAGGCGATGGAAGTGCTTTGTTCGGGTTGTATATTGATTTGAAAAGTAGCAGGTGCTAAGAGTAGGTTACTGTTTTCTAAAAAGTCGAAGGCGAAACTATAACCCATAGAAATTGCTGCGGGATTCATGAAGCCACCTTTCCATGTTTTTTGCTCTGAGGTTTGTTGCCAGGTATTCATCCATTGCGATTGCAATTGGAAGAAATAAGTGTGTGTTATTCTTTTCGATCTTTTTTCCATCCATCGTAAATGTATTTTGAAAGCATCAGAGGACTTTATCCATGAAGAGTCTATGAAACTAGTATATCCTAATTGCGTTTGCACAAAATGATCGTGACTCCAGCAAGAAACTTTTGTTTTTCGAAAACGTGCTTCGCTATATACTTTGACATGAATGTAGTTTTGAGTTTCATTCCACCACGTTTTTTCGCTTGTATAACTCGAACTTAAATCAGCTCGAACTACAGTCTTTTTTGTCAAAACCGAATCTCCATTCGCAATTACAAATTTTGAATCGAGCAGTAGTAGAATGATAAGTATTATATAACGCGGAAGCATATACTAATTTTTTAGGCAATAGATTTTCAAGCCACAAGTGCAGCAATTTTTTTAATATGAATGTGCGTTGGGATGCCTGAAAATTTCAGGTCATTACCATTGAATAATGTACTTAGGGAATTTTTAAGTTGCGACGATATTCATGTTGCTTTATTTGTTTGCCGTTCCGAAGGGTTTCGTTGTCCAGGCTAAAAACCAAATGCACAATTTTAATTTTTCGCTAAAGTCGCTTGCTTTACTTTTACGAATGTAGATGGATTTATTATCGCATCTTAATTTTTCTTTTCCATTTGTTAACAGGAGAATGTTAAAAGTAAATAAGATAAGTTGAGCTAGATTTTCTTTTCCTTTTATATCATTTTGTTCCATGAAAAGTTTGAACAAATTCATTTCGTTTACCAAAGGGCTTAGCTCTGTAATCTTCGTAACAAAGAGACATAACACCAAAGTCAAAAGGGGCGTAGCCCTGTAATCATAGTAATACGGAATAACATCAAAGCGCCAAAGGGGCGTAGCCCTGTAATCATAGTAATACGGAATAACATCAAAGCGCCAAAGGGGCGTAGCCCTGAAATCTTCGTAACCGACATATCATCAAAGCGTCAAGGGGCGTAGCCCTGTAATCATAGTAATACGGAATAACATCAAAGCGCCAAAGGGGCGTAGCCCTGAAATCTTCGTAACCGACATATCATCAAAGCGTCAAGGGGCGTAGCCCTGTAATCATAGTAATACGGAATAACATCAAAGCGCCAAAGGGGCGTAGCCCTGTAATCTTCGTAAAACAAATGAGAAGAAGGGGCGTAGCCCTGTAATCTACGTAATAACGGAATAACATCAAAGCCCCCAGGGGCGTAGCCCTGTAATCATAGTAATACGGAATAACATCAAAGCGCCAAAGGGGCGTAGCCCTGAAATCTTCGTAACCGACATATCATCAAAGCGTCAAGGGGCGTAGCCCTGTAATCATAGTAATACGCAATAACATCAAAGCGCCAAAGGGGCGTAGCCCTGAAATCTTCGTAACCGACATATCATCATAGCGTCAAGGGGCGTAGCCCTGTAATCTTCGTAACAAAGAGACATAACACCAAAACGTCAAGGGGCGTAGCCCTGTAATCTTCGTAACAAAGAGACATAACATCAAAACGTCAAGGGGCGTAGCCCTGTAATCATAGTAATACGCAATAACATCAAAACGTCAAGGGGCTTAGCCCTGTAATCATAGTAATACGGAATAACATCAAAGCGTCAAGGGGCGTAGCCCTGTAATCATAGTAATACGGAATAACATCAAAGCGCCAAAGGGGCGTAGCCCTGTAATCTTCGTAACAAAGAGACATTACATCAAAGCGTCAAGGGGCGTAGCCCTGTAATCATAGTAATACGGAATAACATCAAACGTCAAGGGGCGTAGCCCTGTAATCATAGTAATACGGAATAACATCAAAGCCCAAAGGGGCGTAGCCCTGTAATCTTCGTAACAAAGAGACATAACACCAAAACGTCAAGGGGCGTAGCCCTGTAATCTTCGTAACAAAGAGACATAACATCAAAACGTCAAGGGGCGTAGCCCTGTAATCATAGTAATACGCAATAACATCAAAACGTCAAGGGGCGTAGCCCTGTAATCATAGTAATACGGAATAACATCAAAGCGCCAAAGGGGCTTAGCCCTGTAATCTTCGTAACAAAGAGACATAACATCAAAGCGTCAAGGGGCGTAGCCCTGTAATCTTCGTAACAAAGAGACATAACATCAAAACGTCAAGGGGCGTAGCCCTGTAATCATAGTAATACGCAATAACATCAAAACGTCAAGGGGCGTAGCCCTGTAATCATAGTAATACGGAATAACATCAAAGCGCCAAAGGGGCGTAGCCCTGAAATCTTCGTAACCGACATATCATCATAGCGTCAAGGGGCGTAGCCCTGTAATCATAGTAATACGGAATAACACCAAAGCCAAAAGGGGCGTAGCCCTGAAATCTTCGTAACCGACATATCATCATAGCGCAAGGGGCGTAGCCCTGTAATCTTCGTAACAAAGAGACATAACATCAAAGCGCCAAAGGGGCGTAGCCCTGAAATCTTCGTAACCGACATATCATCATAGCGTCAAGGGGCGTAGCCCTGTAATCTTCGTAACAAAGAGACATTACATCATAGCGTCAAGGGGCGTAGCCCTGTAATCATAGTAATACGGAATAACATCAAAGCGCCAAAGGGGCGTAGCCCTGTAATCTTCGTAAAACAAATGAGAAGAAGGGGCGTAGCCCTGTAATCTTCGTAACAAAGAGACATAACACCAAAGCCAAAAGGGGCGTAGCCCTGAAATCTTCGTAACTGACATATCATCATAGCGTCAAGGGGCGTAGCCCTGTAATCTTCGTAACAAAGAGACATAACATCAAAGCGCCAAAGGGGCGTAGCCCTGAAATCTTCGTAACCGACATATCATCATAGCGTCAAGGGGCGTAGCCCTGTAATCTTCATAACCGAAATATCATTATACCCAAAGGGCGAATCCCCTTTAAACACCTTAATCATACCACTCAAATAAATATTTTATGTCATAATCTACATTAAATTTTTCAAGAAGCTGCAAATATTCTTCTTTAAATGTTTGTTTTTTATGATGCACAGGTTGATTCAAAATATATTTCACAACCCTATCAATATGCGATTTGGAATATGTAAACGCACCAAATCCATCTTGCCATTCAAATTTTCCAATTATATATTTTTTTTCGTTCAACCATCCTGAAGATCCCGATTTAACCTGTTCCATTAATTTAGATGGCGCAATGGTTGGATGCATACCAATAAAAATATGAGTATGGTCGGGATTGCAATAAATAGCATATATTTTACATTTGTGGTTGTTTACTACACCACATATAAATTTTTCCAGTTCATCTCGAAAAGATTCTTTAATGAGATTTTTTCTGCCTTTTACCGAAAAAACGAACTGAATGTATAATTGTGTATAGGTATTTGCCATGATTTTTTATTACAGGGCTACGCCCCTTTTATGGATTATTTTTTTTGCTAATAAGATTACAGGGCTACGCCCCTTTGATGGATTTTTTTTGCTAATAAGATTACAGGGCTACGCCCCTTTTATGGATTATTTTTTTTGCTAATAAGATTACAGGGCTACGCCCCTTTGATGGATTTTTTTTTGCTAATAAGATTACAGGGCTGCGCCCCTTTGATGGATTTTTTTTTTGCTAATAAGATTACAGGGCTGCGCCCCTTTGATGGATTTTTTTTTTGCTAATAAGATTACAGGGCTACGCCCCTTTGATGGATTATTTTTTGCCAATGGAAAAAAGGAATTGCATCTGCGATGAATTCTAGGTGCTACATTTCGAGAAATGAGAGTGGTAATTTGAGGTTGCGACGATATACATATTGCTTTATTTGTTTGCCGTTCTGAAGGGTTTCGTTGTCCCGGCCAAAAACCAAATGCAGGTTGTAATAAATTTTCGCTTTTAAACTAGAATTACTTTTACGAATGTAGATTTATTTATTCGCCTTTTAATTTTATTCGCACTCATTTGTTAACACTTCGATGTTAAAAGCAAAAGAGACCACTTTTTATGTGATCTCTTTCTAATCCATATTTCTATTGTAAATTATCTTAACATCTCATCAATCGTTCCAGTAGATACACTGTGGTAACCGGGTCGTGCTTTTGCATAGATAGCTTGCGCTTTCTTTTTACCTTCTGCTGTTTCTGCAAGCGCCGAATATAAAGGTTTCAAGAATTTTCGACGACCCACCGATGTTAGGAATTTTTCTAATGAGGTATCAGCATCCAAATATTTACTGCGAATTGAAAGTTCTAACCATTGACATAAAATTTCGCTGTTTCCACTTTCAGTAAATTTAAATTGTTCGTCCAATGATTTCATTTTATCTAAGGGTAAGCTATCCGGTAGTGCTCTTAAGAAATACACCCAGTGATGTGTAGTCCATCCTTTTGGATTTTCCACCTTCTTTCCTTCTTGAAACGTTTTTACCACAGCATCTACTTTTTCCAGTTCAACAGAATGAACTTTCGGGAAATTATCGGGCAAGCCCGGACCATATACCCAAATGTTTTCTCTGATTTTTGTATTGCGAAGTTTACCATCTCCCTGAATTAAATTTTTCTCTAAATAGTCTAAAAACTCTTCCGTTGTAATACTTTGAAAGGCATGTTCAGCAAAATATTGTTTTAAAAAGTTATCCCATCGTTCACGCCCAACAGCCATTTCAATATTAAGCAAGAAGAATCGTCCTTTCTCATAGGCGATATCACTCATTCCATCATCGGGATCTCTTCCTTCTAAATTTAAATACAAATGCGAATCCGGATTGTCAGGCCCCATTTCAGCAACTGTTTTTTTCAACTCGCCCGCAGATAATACTGTCGCCATGTCCTCAAAATCTTTTCCGTATAGTTTTTCCATGATACGCGATTCAAAATAAACAGTGAATCCTTCGTTTAACCAGAAATCATTCCACGTAGCATTGGTTACTAAATTTCCACTCCAACTATGTGCTAATTCATGAGCAATTAAGGCAACTAAGGAGCGATCACCTGCAATAATCGTAGGTGTGGCAAAAGTGATGCGCGGATTTTCCATACCACCAAAAGGAAAGCTTGGTGGTAATACTAAAACATCATATCGCCCCCACGCATAAGGTCCATATAATTCTTCCGCAGCTACTACCATCTTCGGTAAATCAACAAATTCATATACGGCTTTATCTAATGTAATCGGTTCAGCAAAAATTCCACTCCTTTTATCGTAAGCATGAAAGCGTAAATCACCCACAGATAATGCCATGAGATATGAAGGAATCGCTTGCGGCATGTTGGATGTGTAGATTCCATGAGGATGTAACGCGGTATCGTTTTCGGCGCTCATTAATGCCATTAATCCAGGAGGACATGTTACTTTTGCCGTATACGTAAAGCGAATGCCTGGTGAATCTTGTAATGGAAGCCAAGTGCGTGCTAAAATGGCTTGACTTTGAGTAAACAAGAATGGATGTTTTCCTCCAGCAGTTTGTTCTGGACTTAGCCATTGTAATGCTGAAGCTGAAGGGCTCGTAGCATACGTAATCTTTACTTTCTTTGTATTGGGTTTAATGTGAACAATCAATTCGCTACCTAAGAATGGTACTGCCGGCATTAAATCGAATTTCGCGATAGATCCGTCATCTAATAGGATACTGTCTATTTTTAAATCTCTTGAATCAAGATGAAGCTGCTCAGCTTTTTTTAAGTTGTCAATTTGAAGGGTAGCGGTGCCTCGTAATTGTTTTGCATTAAAATCAACCATTAGTTCTAAATCTAAATGTCGAACCACTACTTCTAATGGACGTGCATAGGAGTGAACATCTTTTCTGGACATATTTTCTTCTTTAGTATTTGTTGAATTTGATTTGCAAGATGCTATGCTCAATAAAGCAATAATGACTAGGCAGGATTTATTCATAATCATGCGAAGGTAATGGATCTCTATTAGAAATGGTAATACTTTGGGAAGCGATTCGGAATATTCGATGAAGACCTTTAGATGATCTTCAACATCACATTATTCTACGACAATTAAGATATGTTTTGTTCAAATCATGTATTTTTGTTAAGATGAAAAAGTGGAAAGAGAAGTTCCTTCGATGGTGTAAAATACTTTTTTTATGTATTTCCTGTTTCTTAATATTTTGTGTGCTCTTTGCTTTTACAACAGGACCTTATTGGATTTATCACTGGCTCGGGACCAGTAAAAGTGAATTTCATTTTCAACCTGAATGTATCATTATTATGGGTGGTGCGGGATATCCCGGCGAATCCTCTCTCATACGATCCTATTATGCTGCGGAAACATGGAAAAGAAATCCATCTGCAAAAATAATCATTACACAACCAGCCGCTGCATGTGTTCGTCCAGAATTAAGCGATGCGTGGGGAATTCGCAAAGACTTAATCATTCGCGGTGTTGATAGCACGAAGGTCCTTCTAGAGATTAAGGGGAAAAATACACGTGAAGAAGGAATGGAAGTAATGAAAATTTTTCCCGGAGCAGAAAGCAAACATTGCGTAATTGTTACTTCTCCTGAACATATGCGGAGGTCGATTCTCACCTTTAAAAAACTAGGATTTAAACAATTAGGGGGCGTGCCCACCTGGAATGCTTCCGGACCTGTAGATCTTGATTATAAAGACAGCAATTTAGGAGGAAATAAGGTTCCTCTCCCCAATGTTGGGGGAAGTTTACAGCTTAGGTATCAATTCTGGAATCATTTACGTTATCAAGTCATCTGTTACCGTGAATTGATGGGTTTGGCATGGTATCAGCTTAGAGGATGGATTTAATATAAACCTAATAGCGTTAATTCCGTTATAGTATGCAGGAGTCCCTTGATAAAAATTGCACAATACAGACACTAAAAATAACTTCTCATTCGAAATTTGATTTATGATTTATAAAGTAAAATATATTTTAGCAACACTTTTGCTACTTAGTATAGTCCCGAACGTTATTGCTCAAAAAGTTTTTTTAGCAACTGGAGGAATGGTTCACTTCTTTAGTAAAACTCCATTAGAAGATATAGAAGCAGAAACGAAAAGTATGACAGCCGTTCTTACCTCCGTGACGAATAAAATTCAGTTTACAGTTCCCATGCGCACTTTCAAGTTTGACAAATCGCTGATGGAAGAACATTTCAATGAGAAGTATGTGGAGTCGGAAAAGTATCCGAAAGCTGTTTTCAAAGGAGTAATTAATGAAACGCTGGATTGGACCAGCGATACAGTAGCTGAAGTTACGGCAACAGGTACATTTGAATTACATGGTGTTACTCGGGAAGTTACGGAGAAAGGAACCTTGAAAATCGTTGGAGACAAAATTAACCTAGTGGTAGTTTTTAATATCGTATTGGCAGATTATAAAATCAGAATTCCTAAAGTAGTAACGAAGAATATCGCCGAAGTAATCAAGGTGAATATAGAATGCGATTTTGTTCCGTATGTAAAAAAATAATTTTATTTTGAAAGAGGGAAGATTTTATTGTTTACCCACCCATCTGCAAAAAAATAAATCGCGACTATTCCCTCCCGACGCGAAATATGTAAAGCCTTATAATTAAGTTTGTGCATTATTCTACGTGATGAGCAAGCTTCTACCGGATCAAAATACTGCAATTGTTGACACTACCTCTGTGGCAGCAAGTGTGCATATGGATTCCGTCGTAGCTCCGGTAAAAAGTGTATTTCGGTTTCAGGACGAAGAGGAATCGGTTGGTTTGGTAAAAGAAGATACAGCTACTGTAGTCTCTAACGCTTTGCAAGGTCCTCGCATCTTTTACGGTCACCAATTGCGTCCCATTCATCCCAATGCTCAGCCACTCAGTAATGAAATCAGCGACTGGTTCACCATCTCATTAATTGTTTTGGTGACCTTGTTTACATGGTTTAGATTTTTTTACTATCGTATCTTTCGACAATTGTATACCTCCTTTTATAACATCACAACAACGAATCAAATTGTGCGTGATGAAAGCGTTTTGTTGCAACGAGCTTCCTTAATTTTATCCGTCATCTCGTATATGTTGATGGGCTTATTTCTTTATCAATTAAGTATTATTTGGGCTTGGGACATGGGTGTTTTGCAGGGTGGGCTAATGCGATTTGTCTTTTTATCACTTTTCGTTGCCATCGCATATTCCTTTAAAATGATCTCCTTGCGTTTTCTAAGCTCGGTTTTTGAGATTGAAAGACCTGTGGCTTTATACATATTTAATATCTTCTTAATGATCATGATGGTTGGGCTTTTGTTATTGCCAATCAACATATTACTAGCTTATGGTCCTCTTGAATATCGCCCTTTGATAGTACTGGTCGCACTGATTATTATAGCATTACTTTTTATATATCGGATCATCCGTGCCATTGGGATTTGGATGGGTATTTCGGGCTTCTCACTATTTTATTTGTTTTGTACCTTTGCACATTCGAAATCGCACCCCTGCTGATCATCTGGAAATTGGCCAGCTTGTGAGTCGAACGAGAATGAAGTTTGGAAATTACCCCCATTTATCAACGACCCTTGAAAGTAAAGTCCATACTAGTAACACAACCGAAACCAGAGTCTGAGAAGTCGCCTTATTACGATCTTGCGAAGAAGTACAACCTGAAAATCGATTTCAGACCCTTTATACATGTAGAGGGAATTGCTGCCAAAGATTTTCGCAAAGACAGAATAAACATTCCTGACCATACTGCGGTGATCCTGACCAGTCGCCATGCGGCCGATCACTTCTTTCGTATATGCAATGAAATGCGGATTACGAATATGGAGGAGCTGAAGTATTTCTGTATTTCAGAGTCGACGGCGTTTTATTTGCAGAAGTATATCACCTTTCGTAAACGTAAAATATTTAGCGGAAAGCAAAATATTAATGACCTGTTGGAGGTATTGAAAAAGCACAAGAAGGAAAAGTTCTTACTTCCCTGTTCCGATATTGCAAAAGAAGAAATTGCAGACGCCTTGAGTGCAAATGGAATTTCATTCACTAAATCAACCATCTATAAAACGGTTTGTTCCGATTTAAGTGATTTAGCAGATGTGAAATACGATATGTTGGTGTTTTTTAGTCCTGCTGGAGTGACTTCTCTCTTTAAAAACTTTCCTGATTTTAAGCAAAATACAACACTAATTGCCGCATTCGGCTCGCAAACATCGCAAGCGGTGGTGGATGCAAATCTCCGACTCGATATTCAAGCCCCAATTCCCGAGGCTCCTTCCATGACAATGAGTATCGAGCATTACTTGAAAAAGAATAAATAGTGACTGCTTGGCATAAACAAGCAAAATTTCCTAACCTGGCCCTCTTCTTATCATTTAACCATCATCGCGCCCGGTCATGAACCCTCTCGAAGCTATTCCGTCAAACGCGCTCTCCTTTAACGAAAAGTTAAAGAGCAGAAAGGTATTGGATGCGCTTTTTGCTGAAGGTAAAGTGTTGCACAACGGACCTGTTCGTTTACTCTATTTGGTTCAGCCTTATGTAGATGGTTTCCCTGTAAAGATTGCGGTGACGGCTCCGAAAAGAGCGATGAAGTTTGCCCACGATCGTAACCGAATGAAGCGCCTGATGCGAGAAGCCTATCGAATCAATAAACATCAACTTATTCACTACTGTCATCAAAAGAAAATTGGATTGGCCATTTTGTTCATTTCTCGGTGCAATACACCTCTCGATTACCACGTTACTGAAGATAAAATAATCTTACTTTTGAAGTTGTTAATTCAGGACCATGAAAAAAGTACTAAGTAAATTCTTCCTTGCCCTGATTGCTTTTTATAAAAATGCAATTTCACCGCATCTCGGACCTGCTTGCCGTTATACTCCCACCTGTTCGGAGTATGGTGCTGAAGCCATCAAAAAGCACGGTCCATTCAGAGGTGGATGGCTTGCACTTAAACGAATTCTGTCTTGTAACCCTTGGGGCGGTCATGGTTATGATCCCGTTCCCTGATATTTAATTATGAAAGAAAAAATTTCAAAAAATTTCCGTCGCTTCCGAATGTATATTCTTGCCGTTATTGTAGGAATAGGTTTGTTTTCTTTTAAAAGTGCGAACGATAATTTCTTCGAGCTCAGTCGGAACCTCGATATTTTCACAACGGTGTTGCGAGAACTCACGGTGTATTATGTAGATCCTACGGATCCGAAATTATTGGTGGAGGAATGTATTAATTCGATGCTCGAAAGTTTAGATCCTTATACGCAGTACATCCCTGAAGACGATGCGGAAGATTATCGATTCATCACCACCGGGCAATATGGTGGTATAGGTGCATTGATTGGTCAACGTGGTGATGATGTGATAATCACCGATCCGTACGAAGGTTTTCCTGCACAAAAATTCGGATTGCAGGCGGGCGACATTATTCGTTCTATAGATGATAAATTAGTGAAAGGAAAAAAGTACGACGAAATTTCAAAGATGTTGAAAGGACAACCGAATACTCCCATTTCAATAAAAGTGGAGCGTAAAGGTTCTGCAGAATGGGTTGGTTTGAAGTTGGTACGAGAGGAAATTACGATTAAGAATGTTCCTTTTTACGGAGTAACAGATGATCAGATGGGATATATTCGTCTCGGAAGTTTTACTGATAATGCCGGACAAGAAATGAAACATGCCGTGGAAGATTTGGTGAACAAGCAAAAAGTAAAAGGGTTGATTTTGGATTTACGCGGGAACCCAGGTGGATTGTTAAATGAAGCCGTAAATATTGTCAATGTATTTGTCGACAAAGGTCAAGAAGTAGTGAGTACTAAAGGAAAAGTGAAAGAGTGGGATAAAGTTTATCGTTCATTGAATCCATCTGTAGATACTAAAACGCCACTTGTTGTTTTGGTGAGTAGTGGTTCTGCATCAGCAGCTGAAATTGTGAGTGGTGCGTTGCAAGATTTAGATCGCGCCGTGATTATTGGTCAGCGTACATTTGGGAAAGGATTGGTACAAACGACACGACCGCTGTCTTACAATTCGCAGTTAAAGATTACTACAGCGAAGTATTATATTCCAAGTGGTAGATGTATTCAAGCGCTCGATTATACGCATCGTAATCCGGATGGAAGTGTGGGTAAAGTACCTGATTCATTGATCTCTGAATTTAAAACGAAGTTGGGACGTAAAGTATTTGATGGCGGAGGAATCACTCCTGATTTTTCTACAGAGGCACCTACGATCAGCAGCATATCAAGATCGTTGATTAATAATTATATTTTATTTGATTACGCCACAGAGTTTAAACTTTCACATCCCACTATTGGAAATGCTAAAAATTTTGCAATCAGCGAAGAAGAGTTTGAAAAATTCATTCAATGGCAAAGTAGTAAGGAGTATGATTATACCACAGAGAGTGAAATCATGTTGAAAGAATTGAAAGAAAAAGCGGAGAAAGAAAAATATTTTGAACATATAAAAGCAGAGTATGAATCGGTTGAAAAAGTATTAGCGCATGATAAAGTGACGGATCTTCGTCTGAATAAAGAAGAAGTAAAATTGCTTTTGGAGAATGAAATTGTTTCTCGATACTTCTATCAAAACGGTCGAATTGAAGCAAGCTTTAATGATGATCCCGATATCCTCTCTGCCATCAAAGCTTTGAAAGCACCGCAAGTATATCAGTCGATGTTGAATCGTTCGTATAAACCATAATTCTTTTTTAAAGGATGATCCGAATTTTGTTCGAAGCATTCTCCCTAAAAACAACGTCATTGCTCGATGATAAACGATAAGGAAAATATTCATAGAGTTGGCGAATCAATCTTTTTTTTCGGTGTAATCTTAACAGCGTTTTCAATGCCGCTGTGGAATCTAGGAATGAGCCTAGGACAATTTACCATGGCGGGAGGCTGGTTGCTTGCAGGTAATTTAAAATCACGTTTGTCATGTGCAACCAAGCAAACCATTTTTTGGTTGTTAGTAGGATTGTTTCTGATGCATGTGTTAGGATTGTGGAATACATCCGATTTCAAATATGCGTCGAAAGATATCACGGTAAAGCTTCCACTATTACTGATGCCATTACTCATCGCTGCTGGACCACCACTGGCAGCGAAGCAGGTACGAATTTTATTTCATTTTCTTTTTTTAGGAATACTGGTTTCTTCAAGTTATGGTTATGCAACTTATCAAGGATGGACCGGAAAGGAAGTGAACGATTTTCGTGATGTAAGTATATTCATTTCCCATATTCGTTTGAGTTTGTTGATAGATGTTTGCGTTGTAATGAGTTTGTATTATGCTTATCAAGCCCAATCAAAAGTTATAAAACTAATATATTTTATTTTAATTTTATGGTGTTTGTACTTTCTTATTTTATTGCAGTCTATCACAGGATTATTTTTACTTGTACTTATTATCATCTCAGCTATTGTCTACTTCGGAATTACTTATAAAAAGAATTTTCTTAAAATTTCAGCCGCTGTATTTTTGTTGATTATACTTTTTGGAGGATGGAAATGTTATGATTTTATATTTGTGAAATCCATTCAACCTTATGATGTGAATCACAATTCTCAATTGAAAATTTCTGCCCGGGGAAATGTTTATCAAAATGATTGGACACGTCAAGATATGGAAGAAGGTCGATTAGTGTGGAGGCAGTATAGCGAAATGTGAAATGGATACTGCTTGGATGGCACGTAGTTCACAACGAATTTGGGATCTCGATCAGCAAGGACATATGCAGTTAGTAACGTTGATGCGTTACCTAACTTTTAAAAATTTTCGAAAGATGCCGCTGGAATTCAACAGTTGTCGAAGCAAGATGTACAACTCATCGAGAAAGGATACCCAACTCCTGAAGCAGCAGAAGGAAGAAGAAGTATTCAATATCGATTTAAAGAACTAGCATCCGAATACAGAAACTATCATTTCAATAATGATGCTAATGGACATTCATTAGCGCAACGTTTAGAATATTGGAAGGCATCAAGAAAGATAATTCAAAAGTATCCGCTTACGGGTGTAGGTACGGGTGATGTTCCCAATGCATTTCAAGATATGTACGATGAAATGAATTCCAACTTAGCAAAGGAGTGGAGGTTGCGAGCACACAATCAATATTTAAGTTTCGGTGTTGCTTTTGGTTGGCCAGGAATATTGTTTTTTATTTTCGTTTTACTTTTTTCTGTTCGACATGCTTTCCAACATCAAAATTATATTTACCTCGCATTTCTCATCATCGCCTTAGGTTCTTTCTTCAATGAAGATACACTTGAGACTCAAGCGGGAGTTACTTTTTTCGCTTTTCTTAATTCTGTTTTTCTTTGGATGGATTCTAAGAAAATCTAAACTGTAGATTGAAGCAGCGGGCACTATAGTTTCTGTGTTAATTTGTAAACATTTTACAATCAAAAACTCTCAATCTTTATACGTTTCTTCTCTTGTGCTCTTTTGTGATCTTTAGTGCCTATAGTGCCTGCCTGCTGCAGGCAGAAAATAGCTAGGTCGATATCGCATTTATTTTTCTCCTATTAATTATTTTAGATTAAGTATTAACCTTTATCAAAAGACATCTAACCTCTAGTTTCACCCTGTAAATTCATTTTTCTACCACGAACCAACTATTATTTACCATGTAATAGGGGAATCCTCCCAAAAACGCCCGAAATTTACACCTGAGTAATTGGATCAATTCGGTCCGTTCCCCAATGGCAGACACAAATTCACAGCAACTTATTGTAATTCAACAGTATCTGGACAAAGGCCAGACTGGCGAAGCTTTGGCAGAGTTGCTCGTTTTGTTAGCTCGTCAACCGGAGCACGGACGGGCGCAGGCAATGTACGGTAAGATATTGATGCTGAACTTAAAGGACTTTCAATCGGCCGAAGATGCTTTTAAAGTTGCAATACGCCACGCTGCCTCTTATCCGGATCTATATTACGATTACGGGGAATTGCTTTTGCGGATGGATAAAGGGACTGAATCGGTTGCCGTTTTGAATAAAGCCCTCGAAGTTCCCGGTATCGATAAGGACAAAATTTATGGACTATTTGGAAAGCTCTACGAACGTCAAGCCAAGTGGGAAGATGCCATTGAATATTATACCAAAGCGATTTTATATTCCCTCTCGGATCTAACGGTGGAGGAGTACCGAAAAGATGTGGAAAGAGTAAAATTTAAAATGGGAATGTAGGAGTCCCGATAGCTATCGGGAGGGAGATTGGAGAGTGGAGATGGCGAGGCCAACCAATATGCTGCCCGCGAGTTCCCTCGGACAACGGATAAATAAAACGAGGGTGGCTGAGCTTGTTGATGCCAACAATGACGAGGGTGGCTGAGCTTGCCGAAGCCAGCCAACAACTCAATTATTCAATATCGCTTTTATATCCGGTAAGAAATACAAATTACTTTTCATAATTTTTCCGTCTTCACGGTAAAGAGGTTGTCCATTTTCATCGAGCTTACTCATATTGCTGCGATGAATTTCATTAAACACATCAACAATTTTATGTTGTAATCCATGTGCGATGATGGTGCCGCAAAGTATGTAAAGTTTGTCACCTAAAGCATCCGCAATTAATGTAATGTCTTTATCTTTCGCGGCTTCTAAATATTCATCGTTTTCTTCAGCCATCAATCGATGACGCAGTTCAATTATTTTATCAGTGATTTGTACTTCCGGTTGCTCGTGGTAATCGAGTCCAAAAGTTTCGTGAAATTCTTTTACAGAGTCGAGAATGGATTGAAAACTTTGCATGGTAGTATGTTTTCCGTAAAAATAAAAGTTATTTTGAAATCTAAAAATAGTAGTTCATAAGTCCTAATAAAATTCACTACTCAAATAGAAATTTCCCTTAAACACAAGTCCGATAAATCGGACCACAGAGGCTTTCACAAAGGCCTCACTTCCTTGCGACTGTAAGGCGATACATTAATAATTCTCCCTTAAAGATTTGCCAATTTGCCAATTTACCAATTCGCCAATTCCCTACCTTTGCAACCGTAATTTATTAAAAAGCAAAATCGTATGTGTGGCATCGTAGCAGTATTTGATATCAAGAACAACAGTACCGAATTGCGTCCTCAGGTGTTGGAGATGGCGAAAAAAATTCGTCATCGTGGTCCCGATTGGTCGGGGATGTATAGCAACGATCACGTGATCATGGCTCATGAACGTTTAGCTATTGTGGATCCATCTAGCGGGAAACAACCTTTGTATAGTGAAGATAAAAAAATTGTTCTTGCCGTGAATGGTGAAATCTATAATCACATGGAGTTGCGTGCTGGATTTCCGAATTATAAATTTTTAACGGCTTCCGATTGTGAAGTGATCATCGCTTTATATCGAGCAAAAGGTCCGACTTTTATTGAAGAGTTGAATGGTATTTTTGCTTTTGCTTTGTATGACGAAGAAAAAAACACGTATCTTATTGCTCGCGATCATATGGGTATTATTCCCTTGTATATGGGATGGGATAAGTTCGGACATTTTTATGTTGCCTCCGAGTTGAAAGCGCTAGAAACAATTTGCAATCGAATTGAAGAATTTTTACCCGGACATTATTTATACAGTGAAGAAGGTACCACACCAGTACAATGGTATCAACGTGAATGGAATGATTACGAAAATGTAAAAAATAATACAAGTGATATCGATGCATTGAAATTAGCATTGGAACAAGCCGTACATCGTCAACTGATGTGTGATGTGCCTTACGGTGTGTTATTGTCGGGTGGATTGGATTCATCCATTATCTCTGCCATCACAAAAAAATATGCTGCTAAACGAATTGAAAGTAAGGATACACAAATGGCGTGGTATCCGCAATTGCATTCTTTCGCTGTAGGATTAGAAGGCTCGCCCGATTTAGCTGCTGCACAAAAAGTAGCGGATCATATCGGTTCCATACATCACGAAATACATTTTACCATTCAAGAAGGATTAGATGCCATTCGAGATGTTATTTATCATTTAGAAACGTATGATGTGACAACCATTCGCGCATCAACACCTATGTATCTTTTAGGAAGAGTGATTAAGTCGATGGGAATAAAAATGGTATTATCAGGAGAAGGCGCCGACGAAATTTTTGGTGGTTACCTCTATTTTCACAAAGCCCCCAATGCACAAGCCTTCCACGAAGAAACTGTGCGTAAATTAGGAAAGTTGCATTTGTATGATTGCCTAAGAGCGAATAAGTCTTTAGCAGCGTGGGGTGTTGAAGGACGTGTGCCTTTTCTCGACAAAGAATTTATGGATGTTGCGATGCGATTAAATCCAGAAGATAAAATGGCGAAAGATGGGAAGATGGAAAAATTTATTTTAAGAAAAGCGTTTGAAGATCTATTACCCCAAAGCATCGCATGGAGACAAAAAGAACAATTTAGTGATGGTGTAGGCTACGGATGGATTGACACATTGAAAAAAGTGGCGAATGAAAAAATTAGCGACGATGAATTAGCGAAGGCAAAATTCCGTTTTCCAGTACACCCTCCCATGTCGAAAGAAGAGTATCATTACCGAAGTATTTTTTCTGAACATTTCCCAAGCGAAACGGCTGCATCTTGTGTTCCCTCGGTTAAGTCAGTAGCGTGTAGTACACCCGAAGCTTTAGCATGGGATCCTGCATTTCAAAATATGAATGATCCTAGCGGAAGAGCCGTGAAGAGTGTTCATAATAGTGGGTATTAAGGCAGAAATCTACTTTTATTTCTATAATTCATAATCTTTGCCTTGGTGGCAATCGTTAAAATACCCATGTAAAGGAAGTCTCTTCAGGATTTGGTATCAACGCAAGAACATTTTTCAATGTATAGAATCAGTAGTTAATGTGTGAATCATGTAACTTTTACTGGAAATTTTGTAATGATTTCTCATTGAACCTAGTTTATTTTTGATCTATCAAAATCCAACGGAAGTCGGTTTAAAATCTTTATGAAGGAAGTAAGTTTAAACTATTCAAATTGATGAATCCAATTTGCAATTTCTAGATCGATTTTTGTAGTTGTAACAAGTACAGAGAATTAATAAAGTATTATGTTAATGGAAGTTTAAACAGGAAACCTTTATCTTAAAATATTTGAGAACGAAAAGTAATTTTAAAAAAGTATTAATTCGCACAGTAGTGGTTTTAATTAGTATTCCATTCTTCGTTATTTTATTTATCTCGCCAATAACAAAGTATCTGATTCAAAAATATGATTTGCAGTATACAGGACGTCAAATAGAGACGGATTGGGCTTATGTAAATCCATTTACAGGATTTATTCATCTAAATGGCATTAAGATGCTTGAAATGAAAAGTGATAGTGTTTTCTTTTCTGCGGAAGGAATGAGCTTAAATATATCCATGCATAAATTGTTTTCTAAAACCTATGAGATTACACAATTGGATTTAGACCAACCTCGATTTTCGATTATACAAGAGAAGAAGATATTAAACTTTAGCGATCTGATAGAAAAATTTACACCGAAGGAGCCTCGTGATACTTCAAAAGCCCCCGTTAAATTTAATGTGCTTGATATTAATTTGAAAGATGGGAAAGTTTATTTTAGAGATAAATTAATTCCGATTAATTACTTTGTTCAGAATGTTAATATTCACAGTCCAGGAATTAAATGGGATTCAGATTCAATCGCCACTGAATTTTCTTTTGAATCGGGAATGGGCTCAGGTCGAATGCAAGGGGAATTTGCTATAAATACGAGTAGCAAAGACTATAGAATGGCGGTGGTCGTTACAAAGTTTGATTTGAATATTATAGAACAATACCTCAAAGATTTAACAAACTACGGAACTTTTTCTGCCTTTCTTGATGCCGATTTGAAGTCGTCTGGTACATTCAAAAAAGTAGAAAATGTAACTACTTCAGGGAGTATTGTTATTTCTGATTTTCATTTCGGAAAAACCCCAAAAGAGGATTATGCTTCTTTCGAGAAATTGGCTATTGCAATTAACGTGATTAGCCCTAAGCTAAAAAAATTCCATTATGATTCCATCTCTCTAACTAAACCATATTTTAAATATGAAAAGTATGATTATTTAGATAACCTTCAAACTATTTTCGGGCAAAATGGATCGAACTTAAAAGAAGCTGATAATTCAGAAGCGCAATTTAATTTGATCATTGAAATTGCGGATTATATCAGAGAGTTATCAAAGAATTTTTTTAGAAGTCATTATAGAGTAAATAGGTTTGCTATTTATGATGGTAATATAAAATATAATGATTTCTCTACTGCAGAGAAATTTTCTATTGGGATGAATCCGTTAACAATTCTTGCTGATTCGATTGATAAGGATAATATAAGGGTTCGTGTAAAATTGCTTACTGGAATAAAGCCATACGGAAGTGGTTCCGTATATTTAAGTATCAACCCGAAAGACAGTAGTGATTTTGATCTTAATTACCATTTGCAAAATATTCCGGTCACGATGTTTAATCCCTATGTTATTTCTCAAACCTCATTTCCATTTGATAGGGGTAGCGTAGAGCTAAAAGGTGATTGGCGAGTTCGAAATGCTGAGATTAAAAGTGATAACCATCTGATCATAGTAGATCCTCGAATCACACAGAGAATAAAAAATAAAGATGTGAAATGGTTGCCTATGAGATTAATTATGGCTTTTGTTCGTGAACGAGGTAATGTTATTGACTACGAAGTACCCATCTCGGGGAATTTGAATGATCCGAAATTTCATTTTCGTGATGTAATCGTGGATGTTGTCAAGAATATATTTGTTAAGCCAGCAACTACATCCTACCGAATGCAAGTAAAGAATATTGAGATTGAGATAGAAAAATCACTGACTTTAACTTGGGACATGAGAAATAGTACGCTTAATGATAAGCAAGAGAAGTTTGTAGAGCGTATGGCTGAATTTTTAGAAAAGACACCCAATGCATCTATTTCAATAGTTCCGGAGTTTTATTCAATAAAGGAGAAGGAATATATCTTATTCTTTGAGGCGAAGAAGAAGTATTATTTACTGACAAATAAAATTAAGGAGCAGTCATTAAGTGAAACCGATATTAAAAAAATTGATAAAATGTCTGTCAAGGATGCTCAATTCGTCCAGCATTTAAATAATGTGCTAAAAGATACAATGATTTTTACAATTCAAGAGAAGTGCAGTTCATATATTGGTTCCTCCGTTGTAGATTCTGAGTTTAAAAAACTAAATGAAAACAGAAAGAACATATTTATAAACTATTTTAAAAAGGAGAATGTAGAGAGCAGAGTAAAAATTGCCACCGCAAATACCGTTATACCATTCAATGGATTTTCATTTTACAAAATTGAATATAAAGGGGAACTTCCTAAATCACTTTTGAATGCATATAATGATATGAACCAGTTGAATAATAAGGCGCCACGACGTAAATACAAGAATGTACGTCTGAAAAATAAAGAGTTATTATAGGTTTTTGAACGGTTTGAAGTTAAGTAAGTAAGTAAGTTAGAAGTATACTTTATTTAATGAATTTTAATACATATTTATATAATTTAATAGATAGATAAATGAATTCTTGATTTTTCAAAATATGTGAATAATGTAAGTTATTACTAAAATTATGTAACATTTTTAGGGCCTTGGATACCTTACTTTATACTATGAAAATGTACCTGATATATTCATTTTCACTCAAGACTTATAGAAACAGCTTTTAACTGTTGGTTCCACTAAGTCTTGTAAGTATTTTGACCAGAATGAAAGATGTGGAGGGCTGCTTTTTTTTGCAATAAGGGCAGATTATGGTGCGTTAATTCTAAAAATGATTATTGTCTTGCTAGATTCAAGATATTATGAAAAAATTTAATTCAGTGATTGGAGTAAAAGAGTTTACTACCAAACAATCTATAAAACTTACTGAGAAAAGTATTAGTCAAAAGAATAATGCTAATCGTTTTTTACTAATTTGTCTGATGTTTATTTATTTATTGTAAATATATTCAAGGAAACGTTTTCTCGTGATTTTGAATTCAAAGAGTTTTTTAACCAGTGTTTCCAAATGGGATTAAAGTCACTGCCATTGGTTTCAATTACCGGAGCCATCATGGGGCTGGTACTTACCATACAATCTCGACCTGTTCTTGTCGATTTTGGTGCCGTAACGATGTTGCCTGGAATGGTAACAATTTCTTTGATTAGAGAAATGGGGCCCGTGATAACAGCATTGATCTGCGCCGGAAAGATTGGTTCGGGAATAGGTGCTGAACTGGGATCAATGAAAGTTACAGAACAAATCGATGCGATGGAGGTTTCGTCTACTAATCCGATTCGATTTTTAATTGTAACTCGTGTATTGGCTGCTACCCTTATGATTCCATTGCTGATTTTGTACGCGGATGCTTTAGGGATTTTAGGAAGTTGGGCAGGGGTAAATCTCAAAGGAGATGTTTCTTTTGTTTTGTTTTTTTCTCAAGCGTTTGGTCAAGTAGAGTTTATAGATTTTCTCCCGGCCGTGATTAAATCATACATGTTTGGTGCGGTCATCGGTTTGGTAGGATGTTATAAAGGATATAATGCAGGACGAGGAACGGAGAGTGTGGGTCTTGCAGCAAATTCTGCAGTTGTTATGTCTTCGTTATTGGTAATTGTTGTAGATGTGATCGCAGTGCAAATTACGGATATGTTGATATAAATAAATTTATAATTATAAAGTGTAGAAAAGTAATAATGGAACAACAGGTTAAAACTGTAATAGAAATAAATAATCTGAGAAAATCTTTTGGTAAGCAAGAGGTGTTGAAAGATTTGAGCCTGAAACTTTATGATAATGAAAATTTGGTTGTGTTAGGAAAGTCAGGGACAGGAAAGTCTGTTTTAATTAAATGTATTGTTAGTTTATTGAGTTCTGATGAAGGAACTATAAATGTACTCGGTAAGGACGTGTTAACCTTAAGCAAGAAGGAGCTGAGTAAGATGCGAGAAAAAATTGGTTTTCTATTTCAAAGCGGAGCGCTGTATGATTCGATGACTGTTAAACAAAATTTGGAGTTTCCATTAAAGCGAATCAAAAAGAATCTTACTCAAAAAGAAAGAGATGAGAAAATTGAAGAAGTCTTAGAGAATGTTGGATTGGCAGATGCATTGCATAAGATGCCATCTCAACTTTCAGGTGGAATGCGGAAAAGAATAAGTTTGGCGAGAACCATTGTGGTGGATCCTATTATTATGTTGTATGATGAGCCCACCACAGGACTTGATCCTGTAACATCAGATGAGATAAGCTCACTTATTCTGGACGTTAAAAAAAAGTATAAGACCGCATCAATCATCATTACACATGATATAAAATGTGCGGTAAGAACAGCCGATCGAATTATCATGTTAGCAGAAGGAGAAGTTTATATGGAAGGGAAAACAGAAGATTTCGAAAAGTCATCAGATCCAGAAATTTCTTCGTTCTTTAAGTAAAAACTAATTGATAAAGTAGCGAATGAACGGTCTACACAAATTAATTATTTGAGTGAATAGATTATTTAATACAATTATAGCTTATTGTTAAATGGATACACACACAGAAAAGTATAAAATTCGATTAGGAATGTTCATCGCAGGTGGATTAGCGCTTTTTATTGGTGCTATTTTTATCATTGGAAAGCAAAAGAATCTTTTCGATCCTGTGTTCAAGCTCAACACAACATTTTATAATGTTAGTGGTTTGCAAGTAGGTAATAATGTTCGCTTCACGGGTATTAATGTAGGTACGGTGGACAACATTACAATTATTAATGATTCTACGGTTCGAGTAGATATGTTAATTAAGAGTGATGTCAAGCAATTTATTAAATCGGACTGTGAGGTCACAATTGGTTCAGAAGGATTAATTGGAGATAAACTAGTTGTTATAACACAAGGTAATTCTAGTTCCCCTTTGGCAAAAGAAGGTCAACATCTTTATTCAACGGAGCCCGTGGAGACAGATGCGATCATGGCTAGTTTGCAAGTAACTGCAGAAGATGCCGAAGTGATTTCTCAGGAGTTTGCCGAAATTATGGTTAAAGTGAATAGTGGAGAAGGTACACTAGGAAGATTGATCCAAGACTCAACCATTGCTGAAAATTTGAATCAAACAATCGTAAATCTAAAAAGAAGTAGTAAAGGATTAGATGAGAATATGGAGGCGGCTAAGCATAATATTTTGTTGAAAGGGTATTTTAATAAGAAGAAAAGGGCAGCAGAAAAAAAGAGAGAGGAAGAGGAAAGAAAAAAACTTGAAGAGCAAAAACGAAAGGAGTCTAAGTAGAATAGTTTAATATTAAAATTATGAAAAATGTGAAATCAAGAGGTAACGATCTTTATATAAATGTGAATGATATTAAAGTTTGTTATGATGACCACGGCAAGGGAGAAACTCCCATCATATTCATTCATGGATTTCCTTTTGATAAATTAATGTGGCAGAAACAACTTGATTTATTCGGGAAGAACCATCGAGTGATTGCATACGATATTCGTGGTTTTGGTAAATCAACTTTAGGAAGCGCTCAAGGGAGTATCAATTTATTTGCTGATGATTTAGTAAATTTTATGGATGGCTTGAAAATTACAAAGGCTATCGTTTGCGGATTGTCGATGGGAGGATATATTTTATTAAATGCTATAATTAGATATCCTCAACGATTCGATGCAATCATACTAAGCGAAACACAATGCATTGCAGATTCGTTTGAAGCAAAAGAAAAGAGAAAGAAAGCGATTTCACAAATTGTAGCAGGAAAAATAAATGATTTTGCTTTGGGATTTATTGCAAATATTTTTTCAGATGAAACTAAGAAAACAAAAGGAGATGTTGTAGAGAAAATAAAAAGTACAATAATCTCCACACGAACAGAAGCGGTGACAGCAACATTAATTATATTATCCGAACGGGAAGATTTATGTTCTTCTATTTCGCAAATTGAAGTTCCTACTTTAATTATATGTGGGGAAAAGGATGTTGTTACTCCCGTTGAACAAGCTGAGTTTTTATTTGAAACCATTCCAAATTCTCAACTTAAAATTATTGAAAATGCTGGGCATATGTCAAACCTTGAAAAACCGGATGAGTTTAATTTGCATTTAGTTAAATTTATTGCTGGTATCACGAAATGATAAACCTCTATGTTACGTCAAATGATATTAATTTTTGTTATCTCTTTATGTGCAGAAGAGTTGTTATTGGCGCAACAATCACCAACCCCAAAGGATTCATCAAATTTATATGAGAATATTCATTCGTATTCAAGAAGAAGTAAGTTCACTAAATTCATTTATCGAATCATTTTCCGACCTATTAAATCAGGTTTGCCAAAGAAAAGCACTTCAAAGAAAAGTAAGAAGAAATTAGTTCAGAAACCGTATAGTAGGTATGAAGGGAAAATTATAAGAAAAATAAACATTGAAACGTTGGACCCTTTTGGATATACCGTTGCGGATACGATTTTCGCATCTCAAAATAAATTATCGAAATTTGGAAATAGATTGCATGTAAAATCACAACGTATAACGATTCGTAATCTTTTAATTATTCATCAAGGCGACATTTTCGATTCGTTGTTAGTAAAAGAATCAGAAAGATTGGTTAGGAGTCAAAGCTATATCCGTGATGTATTATTTTTTGTGAGCTCCGTTTCTAAAAATTCGGATTCTGTAGATATCTATATTAGATCATTGGATAGATGGAGTATTACTCCAAAATTTTCTGCTTCTAATTCACGTGCAACACTCCAGTTGAATGAAAGAAATTTGTTGGGTATTGGCCATGAACTTAAAAATTCATATTCTTGGTATTATACTCGTGGAGAAGATGCATACAATGCGAGCTATTATATTCCGAATATTCGAAATACTTATGTAAATTCCACCGTACGATATGGAACGGATGAATTTAGAAATTTCTAAAAAGTGTTCAAGTCGACCGCCCATTTTACTCTCCCTTTGCAAGATGGGCTTCAGGTGTAATTTTTACTCAACAGTTACGTAAGGATTCCTTCTTGATTAACGATTCTGTATTTGTTAAGCAAAATTACAAGTTGAATGCGCAAGATTATTGGATGGGTCATTCTATGCAAATATTTAAAGGAAATTCAGAAACCAATCGAACGACTAATTTTATTTCTGCTGTACGATTTTCTCGTACTCATTATGTTCAAAAACCACCGGGAGTTATTGACACTTCAAGAGCTTATGTGGATGAATTGTTTTATTTAGGTAGCATTGCTATCAATACAAGAAAATATATTCAGGATAAATTTGTATTCACCTTTGGTGTTACAGAGGATGTACCCATTGGAAAGGTTTATGCACTTACTGGTGGTTATCAAATAAGGGATAATTTAGGGCGTGTATATTTAGGAACGCGTGTATCAATGGGTAATTATTATTCATGGGGTTACCTTAGTGCAAATTTTGAGTATTGTACTTTTGTGCGTAATTCAAGTTTAGAGCAAGGAATTGCTTCAATGAACTTTATTTTTTTCACGGAATTATTAGAGGTGGGAAAGTGGAAAATAAGACAATTTATTAATCCACAAATCTCTGTTGGTTTAAATCGTTTTTCAACCGATAGCCTGACAATTAATGATGATGTTGGAATAGATGGATTCGATAGTGAAATCTCAGGTACAAAACGTATATTGGTGAAATTTCAAACGCAAACTTATGCCCCATGGGACTTACTTGGATTTCGTTTTGGACCTTATTTGATTTATTCGATGGGAATGTTGGCGAATGAAAAATCTGACTTTAAAAATAGTCGACTTTATTCGCAAATTGGATTAGGTTTATTAATTAAAAACGATAATTTAGTATTTAATACCTTTCAGTTCTCTGTAGCATTTTATCCATTGATTCCAGCTGATCAATATAATGTATTTAAAGTTAATTCGATTAAAACAGGGGACTTTGGTTTTAGAAATTTTGAAGTAAATAAACCTTATGTGCAGGAATTTAGGTAGAAAAGTAGAATGAAAAGTATTGTGAAAAGTATAATGAAATTAAAGAAATGGCAAAAGATGTAATTAAAAAAGTAAAGTTTCTGTTTAAAGAAACAGCGAATGAGTTTATAGATGACAATGCTATTAAATTAAGTGCATCGTTGTCCTATTATACTGTTTTTTCATTGCCACCGCTTTTAATTATTATTATAAGTTTATGTGGATTCTTTTATGGAGCAGAAGCTGTAAGTGGTGAACTCTATGGTCAAATTAAGGGTTTAGTTGGTGCTGATGCGGCAATTCAAATTCAAGAAGTAGTGAAAAACGTTAAACTTTCTAAAGATAATACCTTTGCTACTATTATTGGCGTAATTACATTGCTCATCGGAGCATCGGGCGTTTTTTCTGAAATGCAGGATTCGATAAACTATATTTGGGGTATTCAAGCAAAGCCAAAACGTGGACTTATTAAATTTGTAAAGAATCGTTTGATGTCTTTTTCGATGATTGGATCATTGGGATTTATTTTGATGGTTGGATTAATTGTTAATTCAGTGATGGATGTAATGTATAGTCGTTTAACGAATGTAATTCCTATTGATACTTTTTATTTGTTTTATGCGTCTAATCTATTTGTACTTTTTGTAATCATAACACTTTTATTCCTCATTATCTTTAAAATATTACCTGATGGAAAAATTGCATTTTTTGATTGTCTAGTAGGAGCCGCATTCACTGCTTTTTTATTTATGATTGGAAAGTTTGCTATTGGGGCTTATCTAGGAAATTCAAATGTTGTTACTGCTTACGGAGCAGCCGGATCTATAATTTTAATTATGGTATGGGTGTATTATTCGGCTTTCATACTTTACTTTGGAGCCGAATTTACTAAAGTATATACTCGAACTCATGGAAAAAATATTCGACCCAATGAATATACAATTAAAGTGTTAAAACCGCAGGCAGAGATTAATTAAGTATTGATGTATTTATTGTTATAACTAATTTGTATTATGGATCAAGTCAAAAGTGAATTCTCCTATTCAAAATTTTCTATTATTTTAATAGGAATTGTTGCATTCTTTTATATTCTATTTGTTGGGCAAGATATTATTGTTCCACTGGTTTTTGCAACTATTATTGCCATCTTGCTTAATCCTTTCGTAAATTACCTTTGCAAAGTAAAGGTGAATAGGGTTTTTGCTATTTTAATTGCATTAACCTTGACCATATTATTATTAGGCACACTAATTTATTTTATTATAAATCAAGCAACCATGTTCAGTGAATCATTGCCTGAAATTAAGAAAAATTTATTAGTACTAATCAATGAAATAATTTTATGGGTTTCTCGAACATTTAATGTAAGTACAGCAAATATTAATGAATGGATCAATAATACGAAGGGCGAAAGCATGGATAATAGCTCTGAAGTCATCGGACAAACATTAGGTACATTGGGCGGTGTTTTTGTATTGATATTTTTATTACCGTGTATGTATTTATGATTTTATATTACAAGCCATTACTGCTTGAATTTATTTCTCAGCTTTTTCGCCCAGAACAGCATGAAGTTGTTGGTGAGGTTTTGTTAGAGTCAAAGTCACTTATACAAAGCTATTTGGTGGGGTTATTATTAGAGGCTGCATTAGTTGCCACTTTAAATTCTGTGGGATTATTAATTATTGGAGTGGAATATGCAATTTTAATTGGAATCATTGGAGCATTATTAAATATCATCCCTTACATTGGTGGATTGATCGCTATTACGATACCGATGTTGCTTGCTATAGCTACCGATACCCCTTTTGATGCAGTTTGGGTTTTCATTTTATATATGATTGTACAATTTATAGATAATAATTTTTTCGTACCTACCATTGTTGCGCGAAAAGTAAAAGTAAATGCGCTCGTGTCGATTATTGTTGTATTAATAGGTGGTGCATTCTGGGGTTTTTCGGGAATGTTTCTTTCAATTCCCCTAATCGCAATATGTAAAGTTATTTTTGATAGGGTCGAACTTCTCTCTCCCTTCGGATTTCTAATTGGCGATAACCAACCCGATCTAGGCAATGAAATCTTTGATTTTAAATCTCACTTGAAAAAGATTAAACGAAAGATAAAGTGAGATTTCTTCACAGATTTTATTTAAGTCATATAAATTGATATTTAAACAGAAGTCTTCACTCTTTATTAAATATCTCCTTTTGGTCTACACGGCAAAATGCAATTTCGTGTTTCAACTAGATTAATTCTTGATGATTGCCACTTTACTTCTTGAATAAAGTTTAGTATCATCAATTTGAAAAATATAGATGCCCGAATTTGTTGAAGCATCAACTGGAATGAGACACGGAGAACCTCTTTCACATTGCATCATCCCTTTCTGTACAAGCTGACCACTTGAACTGTAAAGTCTGTAAGATAAATTCTGGTTAAAATTCCCAATAAGTTCAATGACAATATTGCCATTTGAATAATAACTTTTTTGAACTCCTATAGTATTTGTTGCTATTCCAACCGTTAATGTATCACATAAACTTCCTGTCGCTGGGCCCAATCTATAATTTGGAAAATGCGGAAAAGTTCCAGTGTAGTTTGCGACAAGTTGTAGTTGCTGTTGAACGAAGTTACAAGAAACACCTGCGGAGTCCGGATAATTGATAACACTTATGTACTTAGAGCCACCTACTGACCCCATGTAAATTTTGTTATCTGGACCCAACTGCATAAGATAAAATGGAATGGAATTAGGAATTTGGAAATTATTGTAAATTGCAATATGTGCTTTTGTAGTAGAAATAACAGGTGCTGATAAATCATATTGATATAAATTAACGCCAGTGTTTACGTATAAATATCTTCCCGATGGTGAAATTTGACATCCATACAGCGTGCTATCAATTGTAGATGGAAAATAAAAAGTTTCTCGATGACTGAAATTTCCATTGCAACGATCGAAGTTGTACACTACTACTTGATTGGTGGCTGATACTTGATTTAAATCTCCAGAAGTAAGTGCAAAAGTCGAACCGTCGGCGGAGAAACTACATTGACCTCGTATGAGTCCAAACGGAAATACAACTGGAGTATTAGAAATTACAGTCGTATCAATTCCATTAGGTGTAAGTAACAAGGAAAAAAATTGTCCTGAATTATATCCTCCAATAACAATCCACCAATCTCTCCCATTTCCATGTTTCACAGCGTGTAATGTTCGGTACAAAAGAGGTGTACTTAATGCATTGACAGTTGAAACCATTTGACCTAATCCTCCTTGAAGACTCATGTCAATTTTACTCATCTTAAGTTGTACAGGCTGATAGGATGAAATATAGGGTCCACCAGAAACATGGAATAGATAATAATTGGAAGAAGAACCAGGATCAGGAATTCCAATAACACTTTGATCCATTTGAAGTGGTTGATTGTTCGCATTGATCACTCCAGCATTGTAGTTTAAGCTACCTGCTAATGGACTATGTAATTTATTAGCTACTTCAGTTCCGTTGGTGTAAAATTGTAGCGCACCTTGTGCATTACTCATTGATACATTTGCATTGTAAAATAAAAAGTAACCATAAAAACCAATTGTATCTGGATAACCAAAATAAAAATCCAATGCTGGCTGCGAGAAGTTTGGACCGCTTATATATCCAAGCATCCATCGATTATCATGCTTCTGTCCCAAACATAATGAATGCATCGCCAGAAAGAGCAATCCAATATTTAAAATAGATTTTAATGACTTCATTGTTTAATTATTTTTTGAGTATGTCTAAAACCATTATTGGATAATTCAAGAATAAACATTCCTTGACTAAAATTTTCCATATTTATAATTACTGTTTCCTTATTTGATTCCACTTTTGAATAGATTAACTTTCCATACATATCCCAAATCCGATATTGAACACTTCCACTCAACTTACTTTTAACTTGAATGTCATTAACAAATGGATTTGGGAAAACGGATGGATTTTCATTTCCTACCAAAGAAGCAATCCCTGTAACACATGTATTTACAACTATACTATCACTAAGATTAATAGTTAGAGATCCAACTTCATTACTAATGGTTAAGCTAACTGGGTAAATCCCCTGATTAAAATACTGAATATAATTAATTTCTTTTGTAGAGGTCAAGGGTGATCCACCTGGAAATGACCAATTATACCGTAGAAAAAGGTCTTCTGTCTCAGGATAAAAAGTTACCACCTTATATTCACAAATAGTATCATCACTGGCTATAATATTTGCAGCAGGTGGAACGAATTCCAAAATACCAATACTATTCAAATATCTTTTCCGAAAGTGCTTATGGTATATGGAAAATAGCCTCCAACTATCGATTGAGTTGGAGAAATATTAGCACTAGCCTTTGCTGCGAACTGATAAACATAATGATCGAAAGAACTATTGTTTCTACACAATAAAAAATAATCACAAGTACCATAAAGGCGATCATTAATAAATAGTGGAGAAAGTCGGTTTGTTGTACTGTTATACGTAATAATTGTGCCTACGATTGAATCGACCAAATAAATGATTACTCCAGCAGTACCAATAAAAAGTGTATCGCTAGTCTTTGCAAGTCCCATGGCATAGGAAGAAACAAGTCCGATACTATTCCATCGCTGTCCAGTAAGTTTAAATAATAAATGTTCTCTTAACGATGCATGGAGTCTGCCTTTATAAAAGATCATATCATACACTGGATGTAATAACGGTGTACTATCACCAATCGAAATAAATTGAGTTCCATCATACTTCGCGCAATAAGAAACCGGAACGGTATCGATAAGCGTGAAATTTCCTCCGATATATAACTCATTATTATGAACCAGTAGTTTTTTCACTTCTCCATTGGTTCCATTTCCAACAGGCCGCCAACTTGAGCCATCCCATCGAGCAATATTGTTAAGAATTGTATCTCCCGAAGATTGAAACTTACCACCCACATAAATGGACCCGTTGTATTCAATAATTGTATTCACTGGACCAGAAAGTCCCTCTCCTACGTTTAACCAATTGGATCCATTCCAAGCAGAAATGTTGGGTGTAAATAAATGATCAGAGAAAAGAAAATTTCCACCAACATAATACAATCCCGAGCTACTGTCTGAATAGATGGTACGCGCTTCTGCATATTGGTAGGGAGCAGAATAAACAGGGAGTCCACATTTTCCAAAATGATTAATTTTTTGATTTCCATAATAAAGTAGTGCTGCGGCTGATTTTCCATTTATTCTATTAAAGTCTCCTCCAATAAAAAATCCGGAATCGCAAACACTGACTGAATAAAATTTCGTTTGAAAATTTTGTATAGGATCCTCTAAGTCGGAAGTTAAAATTGGCGGCAGAACATTTCCTGTGTGTATTTTGCTAACATGTGCTTTATTGTTCAAATTATCGGTATAGACAACATAAGTAGTATCCTTGTAGTAAAAAGATCTTTCCACCTTTTTGAGTCCAACAATTAAATTAAAAAACTGAGAACCATTCCACCAAAATAGATTTTTATCTGTACTTAAATACAACGTATCATTTCGTACATTAATTGAATTAATATTTGAAAAATGGGCAGCGGCTAAACTACTTAACCCTCCAAAAGTTCCTGATGTATCCACCCATGCTAGTCGGAAAGAAGGAATCGAATCAAAAAATTAAATAAACCTGAAAAGTATATTTTGTCACTTGATTTGCTGATATCAATTGGTGCATAATCAAAACCAGCACCAAGAGGAGACCAAGTGCTCCCATCAAAAACCGCAGCATATCTCGCGGAAACCCCATCAATATATTGAAAGGGTCCACAGATGTACAGTTTACCATTAAATTCTTCCAATTCATTGATCTGAGCACCTGTTCCAGAATTGCCCACATTAAGCCATTGTGCTCCGTCCCATTTTGCGATATTTCCAGCAATAGCTCCGCCAGCTTCTGTAAAATCACCTACTACATATAATTCATTATTGTAAATTTCAATATCAAAAACAGAACCTACAATTCCGGCGCCGAGCGAATTCCATTGGACACCATCCCACATTGCGATACTTGATGCTTCAATATTTTCAATAGCATCGAAATATCCTCCTGCATAAAAGTTATTATTCACGGTATCTAAAAAAGTTTTGTAAATAGCTCCTTGACATTTTAATCCAGTTCCCATGGGAATAAATTTTTGTCCAAGACAAAAGAAATGTGCAAATGTGATACATAGTACTAGAAACAGTTTTTTAACCATAGCAAATTTCTTTAAATAGGTCCTTCTTGGATAGCTGAGTTATTCTTAAAATATAGTATCGTAAATTTAATATAAAATACTTATAAAGGAATAAAAATTGCTTTATTTCAAGTGTTTTCTTTTTTTAACCTCTTTTGAAGGTAAAATATGACATTAAAAGGTTTTTTTAATTGAATAAAGCCCTAAACTCAGACTATTGATTTATTCAAGCCTTTCGTTTAAACAAGAATTCCTAAAGGTTCTCGATGAGATTGAATGAACGAATTAGCAATTGTGGGATTTTCCTACGCTTAAATTTATACTCATTTAAAGCTACAGCCAATTTTCAAACTAATCTCATTTTCAGGGCGAGGCTTTGCGATCAAATTAATTTTTTCACAAACCGATACAAATTAAAATCCACCTCTTCAAAAACAGTTTCCAACTTATCTTTCAATTCTTTTACACTCACATCTCGCATCCTTCCCTGTTGAATGAGTCGATATGCTCTTTCCGCAACTAAGCTTAAACGTTGATGGGTATTGGATGTTTTGGAATGTGCTTTTAGTGATTGCAATAATTCTTCGATACCTTCATAAGCACTCGCATTGGTTTTTAAAACAGGAATGACCCATTCACCATACGCAGGACGCTCGTGTAATGTTTTAATGATGCCAGCTGCGAAAAGATCAGCACCCGCTCTGTCCATTTTGTTGACTACGAAAATATCGCCACTCTCCATGATACCCGATTTCAAAGCTTGAATTTCATCTCCCGCCTCTGGCACCAAGGTAACGACTACCGTATCCGCTAATCCAATAATTTCTACTTCGCTTTGTCCTACGCCAACGGTTTCGATGAAAATATAATCGAAATTGGATGCACGTAACACATCGCAGGCTTCTAATGTTTTGGCCGATAAACCACCCAATGCGCCTCGTGTTGCTAAAGAACGAATAAACACTTTCGGATTTGTGAAATGCTCCTGCATGCGTAACCGATCGCCGAGCAAGGAGCCGTGTGTAAACGGAGAAGAAGGATCTACTGCAATTACACCTACCGTATTCGGATGTCCATCAACGTTAGTCTGCGAACAGATGAGTTTGATGAGAGCATTAATCAAAGTGCTCTTTCCAGCTCCCGGTGGACCTGTGATTCCAATCACAGGCGTGTTTCTCGAAAACTGAAATCCATGCAACAAAGCTTCATATCCTGGCATTTCATTTTCAACCCAAGAGATGGCCCGAGCCAAGCTTCTTCGATCGCCTTTTTTTACACCTTCAAGGAGTTCTGAGATTTCCACGTGACGAAAGTACTAAGGAATAATTAGGAATGACAAGGTGGTCCATCGATTTTTCACCAATTCAGATGGAATAATAGGTGATTTCTTTCACTATTACATATTTGATAATCAAGTTGATTTTTTGAATTGGTTTTAATAAAGAGGACTTCTTCCCCTCACTCCCTCCTTTTAACTAATTTTGTG
>JADJPB010000018.1 GCA_016713445.1 Bacteroidota bacterium
GCTAAGACTACATAGCGAAAATCTGGTTGCCAAAATTTTAGGGCAAAATTTTACGGATAGAATCAACGGGTCCCCAATAGCAGTACAAAATATTCATGACTGAGCGATGAAAAAATGTTGTTGTCGGGCATGTGGCCTTCCACATAGGCTTTTTGCAGATGGTCTAGTTCAACAATAGGAAATTCTTTGTGAATTTGTTTTGGATTTCTTCCGCACTTTGTGCAGCTCTTTCACTTGAAGTAAAAATGCATCGGAATTTACGGCCGTAGTTTCAGACAGCTGGAGCATGTTTGAACTTAAATAATCACAATTTCGGTAGATGGATTGAAAATCGTTGGATGATTTAAAATACATACGATGTAAAAAGTTTCACGTGATGTTTCGTATGCGCCTGAGTCGGCAGCTGTTAATGATCTTCTGCATGTACTACTATCGTCGCTGGTCCAATAGTAAGTAGCATTGAACTTTGCATTTAGAGATTCTAAATTGGCAGTAACGGAAGTCCATACTTTCCGCTTCCTCCGCTTTATTGATAGTAATTTCGGTTTGCATACCGCTCGTAAGTCAAGCAATACGTCGATAACCAGGAAGTTCTTTAAACCAATTCGCCAACTTCATCACATACAAAGCATGAATCGGAATATTCTTGGCACGTGCTTGTTCGCAGTACTTCACATACTCGTAACCGTTAGCTGTTTACCATTCCATTTCCTACCAGATAAATCATCTTCACGCATCATTTCCGATCCGACCAACTCATCCATTCACAGCAGTACGAATGGCTTCACTTACGATCTGATCTCCTTTTTCGATGGATGGGCGTAACTTGTACAACTCCATCTCAATTAAATCAAAAATTATTGGTAAGCGGGCTAAAATCTTAACATAGGAATTTTCTCTGCCGAAGCTTGGTCGGGAAAAACCAATCACGCCAATGCGCAAATCGGGTTTAGGATCCATGTGGTTGGCTTGATTAATAATAAGCCACAAATTATCGCGCAGGTCATTGATAAGTCCGTTGGTACTTCCGCTGAGGTCTACGCAAAACAAGTTCCAATGGCTTATGTCCGTTTGAATAATGCTTTACACCACCATCTCCACCAGCATTCACGCAGCAGTTACAAAAAACAAAGTCGAAATCAACATCAATTTCCCTTCCATTTTAACATTAAACTACTATTCAAATTGATAAAGCCCATCAAACACAAATTTCAATTTTTAAGAGATATAGCTCATCTCCCCCAAAAAAAAGTTATTAAGAATACAATGTGATTATCCAATAGTATGCAATAGAAATGAACTATAGCATAGTTGAATTAGAAATCGTGAAAAACAATTACACTTTGAGATTAACTCTTAAAACAACAACAAATTGTGATAAATTGAGGGCGTTTTGTATCAAAAGTCTAATGGACACTATAAAAAATACTCCTTCAAATAGACTGACAATGACCCTATCGCCTCCTCAAATTTCCAATTATCGCGATTTCTTAGCTCTACATAATTGGAAATTGCACGAACTTGTATCGAAGCAACTCCGGCCATTGCCAGGCATAGAAAAAAGCTGCACCTTCCATGGATTCCACTTGCGCAGCACTTCGCTTTTAAATTGTGCAATATGTTCGGTATTCCCGTGAACAGTATTTACACTGGCTCCGGTCACTTTCGGTAAGTTCCCTCGCACTTCCATTCGCCCATCAGTACCAATTTTCCATTCACAAATGGAGGCTCATTCATCTCCAACAAATTCATCTCGAATAGAGAAATGATTGGTCATTGTCCTCCACCTACATCTGCAAACTCATCTGAAATAACTTCCACGACGCTCCCTAAAGGAATTGAAAAATCGAGAGCTCCAGCAACTCCAAAATTTACAGCGACATCAAAGAATCAGTTGTTAAGATTTTGCCTAAATGATAAGCAGTAAGTGTAAGTCAACACCCGTTATCAACAACGACTTCCCATTGCCCAAAAGGTCGGGATAAAATCCTTTTTAGAGATCCATCAAGTCCCAAAGCAGTTGATTCCAATGGAGTAGCACAAATAAAGAGAATCTTTTCACTCGGGTTCATGGGGCAAATATAGTGCAATACACTGTCTTCGTGCTTATTGTAGTTGTGAAAGATCAGAAAAAAGACGTAATTTTGTTGACTTAACGTCCTTGCAAAAAGGAACATTACAATATGCTGTATATCACAAGAAAAGAAAGATTTAACGCTGCCCATAAGTTACATAGACAAGATTGGAGCCACGATAAAAACATGGAAGTTTTTGGGAAATGTTCTAATCCAAACTGGCATGGTCATAACTACGACTTATTTATTTACGGTAAAAGGAAATATTAATCCCGAGACAGGATTTGTCATCGATTTAAAATTCTTAAGTCACTTGATCAAAGAAAGGTAGTAGATAAGATCGATCATAAAAATGTAAATTTAGATGTAGACTTTATGGAAGGCAAAATGGCTTCCACGGAAGTGTTGGCTCAAGCTATCTGGGATGAACTGGCTGATGCAATCAAAGAACAAGGATGTTCATTACATTGCATCAAATTATACGAGACAGAAAATAATTTCGTTGAATACTTCGGATAAAAAAAATAACGATTTGGCAAACCACAATCACATACACGATACAGAAGATTTGGAGGGATATGTTCGCAACGATTCATATCATCTGGAAACGACCGAGCAATTAGCAAGTCAATACAAATCCATCGTTGAAAATTAGGAGAAGATGTAAATCGCGAAGGTCTACTAAAAACTCCGGAGCGCGTGGCTAAGTCGATGCAATTTTTAATGCATGGATACGATTTAGATCCAGTAGCTATTTTAAATTCTGCTAAATTCAAGGAGGACTACAAACAAATGGTAATCGTGAAAGACATTGAATTGTACAGTCTGTGCGAGCATCATCTTTACCCTTCTTTGGAAAAGCACATATCGCTTACATTCCCAATAATTACATTGTAGGTTTAAGTAAAATCCAAGAATTGTAGATGCATTTGCTCGACGTTTACAAGTTCAAGAAAGATTAACAACTGATATTCGCGATTGTATTCAGTCGACATTAGAACCACTGGGCGTAGCGGTGGTAATTGAAGCGCAACATTTGTGTATGCAGATGCGCGGCGTACAAAAACAAAATTCGGTAACCACCACATCGGCATTCACCGGTGAATTCGAAAACGACAGAACTAGCAAAGAATTTATTTCTCTCATACAAGGAAAGCTTCATTAAAAGTTTCTTCCTAAAAAAATAAAAATTACTGATCATGAAAGCATACATCTTCCCCGGACAAGGTTCGCAATTCTCAGGAATGGGAAAAGAACTTTATGAAACTTCTGCATTGGCAAAAGAAATGTTTGAACAAGCGAATGATATCATTGGATTTAGAATTTCAGACATTATGTTTGCTGGAACCGATGAAGAACTTCGTCAAACCAATGTGACGCAACCTGCCATTTTATTCACTCGGTAATACAAGCTCGAGTGATGGGCGATGATTTTAAACCCGATATGGTGGCAGGACATTCTCTTGGAGAATTTTCTGCTTTAGTGGCCAATGGAACGTTGAGTTTTGAAGATGGATTAAAGTTGGTAATAGAGCGTGCGAACGCCATGCAAAAAGCCTGTGAGATTACACCGGGAACCATGGCTGCTGTTTTGGCTTTGGAAGATGAGAAAGTAGAAATAATTTGTGCGGAAACGCCAGGAATTGTGGTGGCTGCCAACTATAATTGTCCGGGCCAATTGGTGATTTCAGGAGAGGTAGAAGCGGTGAAAGCAGCTTGCGAGAAACTAACGGCTGCGGGTGCACGAAGAGCCTTATTACTACCAGTGGGTGGAGCGTTTCATAGTCCATTAATGGAGCCGGCACGCGAGAAATTAGCGGCGGCTATTGAGTCTACTACTTTTAACACTCCTACTTGTCCGGTGTATCAAAATGCAACAGCAACTCCACAAACGGATATTACTGCAATTCGCAAAAATTTAATTGCGCAATTGACGGCTCCCGTAAAATGGACACAAAGTGTAGAGCATATGTTAGCGGACGGAGCCAACACATTTACCGAAGTTGGTCCGGGCAAAGTATTGCAAGGACTCGTGAAAAAATCAACAAAGAAGCGGTCATCGTTTAATAACATTTCAATCATTTTACCCTCGATAAAATTTATCGAGGCATTCATTCTATTATTCCAAGTAAAACACATGAATCTCCACCCCTTAAATGCCATTTCACCCATTGACGGACGATATAGAAACAGTTGCGAAGAATTAGCACTCTACTTCTCTGAAGAGGCATTGATGCGTTATCGCGTTTTAGTGGAAGTAGAATATTTTATTGAATTATGCGAACTTCCATTACCACAACTTCAACAGTTCGACAAAAATAAATTCAAAGACTTGCGCGCTATCTACCATGACTTCAAACATGAAGATGCCTTGCATATTAAGAGCATTGAAAAAACGACGAATCATGATGTGAAGGCTGTTGAATATTTCATAAAAGAAAAATTTGATGCGTTGGGGTTACAAGAACACAAAGAATTTATTCACTTTGGATTGACCTCGCAAGACATCAACAACACTGCCATACCGCTGAGTATTTTAGAGGCGAACACACAAATTTATTTGCCAGCGATCAAAGCCATCAGTGAAAAAATTCAATTGGTGGCAAAAGATTGGAAAGACATTCCGATGTTAGCGCGTACACATGGACAACCGGCCTCCCCTACTCGACTGGGCAAAGAAATTTATATTTTTCATCATCGCTTACAAGCGCAATTAGAATTATTAAACAGCATTACCTCTTCAGCGAAATTTGGGTGGAGCAACGGGTAATTTCAATGCACATGCCGTTGCTTATCCAGATATTGATTGGATTGCTTTTAGCGATCGATTCATCCAACGTTTAGGTTTGCAGCGCTCGGCTTACACCACACAAATTGAGCATTACGACAACATGGCGGCTCTCTTTGATTCCATGAAACGCATCAACACCATTTTGGTTGATTTATCGAGAGACATGTGGACGTATATCTCCATGAACTACTTCACGCAAAGAGTAGTTGCCAATGAAGTAGGTTCATCCGCGATGCCACACAAAGTAAACCCCATTGACTTTGAAAATGCAGAAGGAAATTTAGGAATGGCCAATGCTTTGTTTGAACACTTAGCTGCGAAATTACCGGTATCGAGGTTACAGAGAGATTTAACAGATTCAACGGTATTAAGAAATGTAGGCGTTCCGTATGCACACACCTTGATTGCATGCAAATCATTACTGAAAGGATTTAATAAAATCAGTGTCAATGCGGATATCATTCAGCAAGACCTTTCCGAAAACTGGGCGGTAGTTGCCGAGGCGATACAAACTATTTTACGAAGAGAAGCGTTTCCAAATCCCTATGAAGCGTTGAAATCATTGACAAGAACAGGCGAGAAAATTAATCCCGATACCATTTCAAAATTCATTGACGGATTGGAAGTTTCTGATAAACTAAAAACAGAATTACGAAAAATCACTCCGTTCAATTATACGGGGGTGGTGAAGGAGTTTTAGTTAATTGCTTATTTTATCAATTAATACTTGATGGGCCGCAGATTTATTATGATGGTAGCGAGGCTTCGCTATGATTTTTTATGATTCCACAGCGCCCGCTGCGCCTCCCCTGCGTTCCCCGCGGTTAAGTTGTCAGTACTTTATGAGCTAAAGTTTAAAAACTTTGCCCTGTACTTTATCCTTCTCCGTTGTTAAAGAAACAATATAAACCCCACTAGCCACACCATTCAAATTTATTTCAGTAGTAAAATACCCTCCACTTATCACCTCCACTTTCCTCTCATAAATCACTCTCCCTTCCACATCAAACAACCTTAACACCCCGCTCTTGCCTTTTAACTTCGACGCATTCACATGAATCATATTCCACTCGGGATTAAACCAAGCTTGCATCCAAGCTCCCCTCTCCTCTGGAGAGGGGTTGGGGGAGAGGCCTACGCTCAATGTATCGCACGGACTCCCTACCCATGCTCCCAGCTCGTAATCGGGATTATTTGGAAGACCAAAGTAAGATCTTCCTGTTCCTAAATTAAAACTGAAGGGTTGGAAATCGCAGGCGGCGCCTAAAGAATCTGGATAATTAATTACACTTAAGTTATTATTAATGGTTGTGTAGGCGGTGCTTGTATCTGGGTATGGCCAGGAAAAATTTTCATCAAATGCTGATATATATATATTATCGTCAGGAGCTAATTTCATTTGCCAAGGGGCTGTAGGAGCAATAAAAGAGTCAACCACAAATTTGCTCGCTGAAATATTTGTTGCCAATAAATCATATTGCAAAATATAATATGTAGAAGTTGACTGAGATGCGTCTATAACATAGAGTTTCGAATTATCCTTAGAATAGGCACAACTTGTTATTGTATGTAAATAGGGTGCAGACGATGGTTCCAGTTCAATTGGGATTGTTGAAGTTATAAGACCTGAACATCTGTCGAAATTGTAAATTTCAATTAGACCTCTTGTGGTAACATTGGCAAATTGATTCCCATCGTTTGAAAAAATCAAATGACCAAGACCAGTAGAATGTACTGATCCGATGCTTTGAGAAAACGGCCCATTAATTCCAATTGTTGAAATCAAATAAAAAGTAAATTCATTGGTAGCTATTTGTCCAGATGGTGGATACCACTTTTGTGAAACCACCCACCAATCTCTCCCATTACCATGTCGCACGCTCATTAATCCATCAAACGCGGGAAAATTATTGAGCTGAACATTTTTTTGAATGACCAATCCCGAGTCATTATTTGCCTTATAATTTACTCTTGTATAATAAAATCCATATCTTGAAGCCGATGTAACACCAATTGTAAATAAATAAATTATAGAATCATTTCCCGGGTCAGGTATAAATAAACTGGAATGATACCACAACCCGCCATAAATTCTTCCTGTGTCAGTAATATCAATATCAAATTTATTCCATACTGAAGGTCTTAAGGGATTAAGATTGTAGTTGTAGCCAGTGTAAAGTAATATGCCGTTTGAATCAGAAATACAAGCAGATCCATTTCTGTATGTATGCGCGGAAACACCAACTGTTGGATTGTTTGGGTTGCTCCAATTTATATAAGCACTATCACCGAAAGCCCAATGATTGTTGTTATATTGACCGTTAGCTTTCACCCCAAACAATAACAATATAATACAAGAAAGTGTTTTAATTTCATTCATACATCATCGATTAATAATGAAACTTCCATTTAAACTTCCATCAGCGTATTTTGCTTTAACAAAATAAACACCAGGTGAAAAACCGGAAGTATTTATTAAATTCAATTGATTTCCACTAAAAAATTATTCGACCTGTAATGTCTGTTATTAATATGCTATAAATTTTTCAATGCCAATTATTTCTATTTTACATATTCTCTCGCCGGATTTGGATAAATCAGAAGTTTCCCTTCTTTTGTATATTTATTAGGATTCATTAATCTAGCGGATGAAAGCGCTCCATCATGAATTTCTAGTCTTAGGATATTTCTTGCGACAAAGACTGCTTTTCCATAAATTAATGGATTCTCATATGCTATCGCGTTCAATTCATCTAATTCAGTTTCTGTTAGGCTAGTATCTCCATAAATTTTCAATTTAATATAAATTCGGTACACGCGCTTAAAGTTGTATTCAATGTTGTTCGTGTCGACAAAATAATTTAATAAGGTATCAGCAGCAACGTATGCCTTATTTGCCAAAAGTGTCTCGAGAGAATCAATTTTATTAATATTACTTGTTAATGTTTCGTTGTAGAAACTTACAAGGAGGTATCGCTGTCATCATCCATTACAATCAAGTCAGGATTTTTCTTCAATATACTAAAAAGCCATTTGACGAGCTAAATATCTGAACTCACTATAATAATTTTCTGGATAACGACTTGAATCAGTTACAATTCCACCAAAAGTTTCATTCCTTACTTTTAAGGGCAAAGGTAATCCTGTATCTTGTATCATGAATTTATTTTGAAACAATTCTTCCGAACCAAATTTGCGCAAAATGCCTGATTCATCATTTCATAACTTTACCTGAAAGATAATCTTTTTCTGTTAACAAAGAAACAATATACATCCCTTTGGCTATGCCTTGCATGCTAATTTCTGTGGTCACATATCCTCCTGCAATCACCTCAATTTTTTCTCAATCACCAATCTTCCCTCTAAATCAAACAACCTTAAACTCCCTGTATTCCCTTTTAACTTCGACGCATTCACATGAATCATATTCCAGTCGGTATTATACCAGGCTTGAAAGAACACATCATTCTTTTCATCATTTTCGGCTTGGCCTACTGTTAGTGTATCGCAGGGCGAGCCTACCCATGGACCTAACTCGTAATCAGGATTGTTTGGAAGACCAAAATAAGATCTTCCTGTTCCTAAATTAAAACTGAATGGTTGGAAGTCGCAGGCCGCTCCAAGTGAATCTGGATAATTGATAACACTTAGGTTATTATTGATAGTAGTGTATGCAGTGCTGGTATCTGGGTATGGCCAACCAAAATTTCTATCAAAAGCTGATAGATATATTTTATTATCAGGAGCTAATTTTAATTGATATACACCTACTAAAGGATCAGGAAAAGAATCAATAGCAATCTTACTGTTGGCTATATTACTTGCATTCAAATCAAACTGCCATAAATAGGCTGTATCATTATTCTGCATCCCTTCTAGTACATATAACTTCGAATCATCAGGGGAAAAAGCACAACTGCCATACCAATGAGTATATGTACCAGTTAACGACTCCTGTTCAATTGGAATGGTTGATGTAATGAGACCTGTGCATCTGTCGAAATTTAATAGCTCAATTAGACCACGTGGATTTACATTTGCAAACATAGAACCATTGTTAGAAAAAACGACATGTCCACCATTTGTTGAATGATAAGAGACAATATTTTGTATGAAGGGCTCCGATATTCCAAGAGGTGAAATTAAAAATAAATAATAATCATTATAATTCGTGATGAAATTAGTATTGTACCTTTGAAATATCACCCACCAATCTCTACCGTTTCCATGTTTAACACCCATTAATGCATCATATGCAGGTAAGCTATTTAATTGGAAATTTTTTTGAACTATTACACCAGAATCATTATTGGCCTTATAATTTATTGTAGTTACATAAAAGCCATATGGATTATTTGTAACTCCTGAAGTAAATAAATAAATAATCGAATCATTTCCAGGATGTGGAATCAACAAACCTGCATGGTACCAAGCATTTCCAAAGACGTGATCTCCATCATTAATTTGCTGGTCATATTTATTCCAAATTTTACAATTATTCGGTAACACATTATCATATCTCCCTGAATATATTATTAATCACATCGTATCTGCAATAGACGAACTACCATTACGATAGAAAAATGCACTAGACTTAACAATAGGATTCAAAGGATTTGACCAGTCTATTGCCGCGCTATCTCCAAAGCACCAATAATTATTAGTGAATTGCGCCGAAACATTAGCCATCAAAATATTCAACAATGCAGTTAAAATAATATTAAATTGATATCTCATTCTATCTTTGAATAATAAAACTTCTATTAAAATATTCTCCTGCCGCTCTTGCTTTTACGAAGTAAATACAGATGAAAATTCTGAAGTGTTTACCAAATCTGTTTGTCCCGCTTGGAAAATAATTCTTCCTGTTATGTCAAATATGTTAATCTCTTCTATATTCTCTGCACCAATTAGTTTAATTCGCAAATAATCAATGGCTGGATTTGGATAAAGAAACAGTTTTTTATTTCTTCCTGTTTGTTTGGATTCATCATTCGAAGAAGAGGAAAGCTCACCATCATGCACTTCGAGATTTAACATATTACGTGCTGCAAATACAGCATGACCAGCTGTTAAGGGATGTTCATATGCAATCGCATTTAATTCATCCAAATCAGAATTAGAAAGACTCGTATCTCCATATAGCTGCTGCTTAATGTACAGTCGATATACTCGTTTATAATTATGTTCAATTTCATTTGTGTCTGCAAAATGGTTTAAAAGCGTATCAGCTTCAATGTAAAATCCGTTTGAAAACAACGACTCCAAAGAATCTATTTTGTTGATATTACTTTCAAGTCTATCATTATAAAAACTTATAAAAGATGTATCACTGTCATCATCCCGAATTATCATTCCTGGATATTTTTTCAAAAGGCCAAATACTACTTGCTGAGCTTGGTATCTAAATTCATTATAATAATTCTCCACGTATCTGTTGCTATCTGCGACAACTCCTCCAAAATAGGCGTTACGTGCCGTTAAAGAAATAGGAATATCACCGTCATCTTCAACAGGTGGGTTTACCGTTAATTGACATTCGCTATTCTCACTCGTAGAAACAATTTGATCTATTGTCAACCCTGTAACATTATCATTATCTGGATATCTGTCGCCTGAACTAACTTCGGTGTACCATGTTAATAGATTACCTGCCAAATTTCCTTGAATTTTAGTAATAGTACTACAACCACCACACAAATACCATTCATTGCCCATTACATTCCCACTACCCAGATTCAATGGGTTTTCAGTTCCTCCATTAGGGCCAATATTTGCTGCACTTAAATTTATGCCGGCATCAAAGTCAGTAAATATATTTTGGTATAAAGAATTTATAATTGAGTTTCCAGTAACTTGCATTCCAATACCAAGTTTTGTAAATGTGTTATTTTCTATACATAACATTGGAGATGCATCTAAGCGAAGTCCAGTTAAACTTGATCCAAAAGTACCTTGTTGAAAATTAGTAAAGTTTTGTATGTTATTTACATCTGAAATTCTTACTTCACTACAATTCTCTAACCAGATTCCCAAATGAGGATCATTAGGAGCCGCATCATGATGAAACAAAATGGAATTGGTTTTTATATTCACATTACTAATTCGTGATAGATGAATTCCAATTCGCGGTTGCTCAATTGGATTTGTTAAAGTGCTTCCAATTATATTATTACTAATTTCAGAGCCATAAAGCTTTATTGGAGAAGAGCTATACACATTAATTGCTGTTCCTTCAAAATTAGTAGATCCATTAAAAAAAGTATTATAAAAAGTATTTTCACGGACATATATTTTCCCTTCAGGTGCTGAAATATCGATACCATGTTTATAATCATAGAACTTGTTTACTTTTCTATTAATATTTCTTTCTCGCCATTGTTAGAAATTTTAATACAGTAATTCAGAATTTTATTAGTACCGTCTCCTATTCCAAATATGTTTTTTTCTATCTTATAATTCATTTCACCGTTTCCAATGATTCTGAAATTGAATTATTAAAATTGCAACTTCCACTAGCGGCACCATTTCCAACTTGAATACTGCGATCTGTAAAATCGAATCGGATGTGGATACAAAACAACCTCCATCTAATGGGTTTGATGGATCATCCCAAATATCACTAAAATCACTGTTTAATAATTTCACGCTACTATTATTACTTAAAATTCCATATCGTGAACCTTAACAAAATATTCTCGGTTCACTATTTTCTCTCAATATTAATTAAACTCACATCGTCCAATACAATACCAGCAAATTTCCTTTCGCCTAGATGAAGTGCAAGAAGTCCTGCCCTTTTCTTTGAAAAGTACAACCTGCAATTGAATTAGAATTTGCAGGACCTTTATAAATTAGTTACATCAATATCAATAAAGCAATTATCGAATACAACACCATCAATATGATAAATCCTTCACGTGTTAAATACACACCTTTTTAGCATTCTCAATTCTATTAGTTCCAAGAAATTCAATTTCCGGAGCATTTCGTTCTCCTTTTTATCTAAAACAATTCCCAACCACATTAGTTCCACAAGAAGTTAATGTACAATTTTGCAAAACTAGTTTTCGTCCACTCATCAAATTTATCCAGGCATTTTCCTTCCAAACTTAATGTTAAATTCTTTAAAGTTAAGTCCATTCCATCAAACTCAGGTCCCGGATTCATATTATCTGTTTCCAACATCATTAGGTATTCTAAACTCCCCGTCGATAAATAATGTTGGAGCACCCTGAGTTCCCATTAATCTCTACTGCCGTAATATTGTTAGGGAAACCAGTATACGAAACCGAACAAGTGAGGCAATTTGTAGTATTAATAGCCGAGGCTAAATTACCAACATGATTGTAATATTCATTATGAATTTGATTGGTGTTTGGAATAAACACTTCGATCGGCCTTATAGAGGCACTTGTGCCCGGGTCACAACATGATATTGCATTTACAATTATTTCATCCGTGACAATACAACCATTTACATCTAAATTTAATTGATAAGTGGTAGAGCCTAATGAGGGAGTTGTTACTAAGTTTAGCTGTGTGGAACTTCCAGTGCCATTTCCCCAAGTCCAATTTGGGACAATATTTGGTGTACCGGTAACATCAAAATTAGGAATTATATTTACACTTGTTCCATCACAAATAGTAATATCCTCGCCTAAATTTAGATTTGCTACAGGCACCATAATTTCTACATCTGCAGACTCCAACATTGCCCATCAGTAACATACACCTGATAAGTTGTTGTACGTTCTGGTTCAACATCAATGCTCGAACACATTGGCGAATTGGAGCAAAAGAAAATACTATTCCCTGAATCAGGTGCCCAAAGAAATGAGTAAAGCAAGGTATTTTGCCCATCATCTCCTGGAGTAAAATTTGCTTCAAGTGTTATCGGAGATTGACCTTTGCAAAAAATATTAGTAGACGGAGGAACTATTTGTAAGTTTGATAAATTTTGATGAATTGTAATGTCGATTGGATCGCAATCTGCGCAAAGGATTTATTGTGCAGGTTTGAGTAGCACTTACACTTCCTGCCTCAACTGAATATATCCACCGATTTCCAATAACATTTGGTGTACCAAAGTTATTGGGCCATTGCAATTGGAAGATCATTCGTCAAAGAATTATTACTTTCTATTACGAGGAAGTAGAACTTCCACTGCAAATTTCATTGTCCGTTAATCTTGAACTTCTCACAGGATCATTACTTGCATCTTGATCAATAATGAGTAATGAAAATGGAGGCATACTTATAGTTGTCGATGGAAACCAATCCATGGATTATCATTAATTTCTAAATCTTCATTGAGGCCAAAAACAGAACCTACTACTCCATCACCACGAATTATTCTTGATTGGTCAACAGCTTACCACATTTGCATTTAAATTGAACGATGTTTCATTAGGATAAATACCTTCGGTCACCATATGATAAGTAGATCCAGACAAGTTTAAAACGATTGTTTTTAAATAACCATGTGCATCTTCAAAAGTCCATCCATAAACTGCATCATAATTATTATTTCAACCTAAAGCGTGCTCCAGAAAAGTCGATAGAGTTCCTTTTATAGCATGACGTAGTACCGTCGCAACACCATCCAATGCAGTTCCTAAAGCTGACTTCTCAGCCTTCTAGTGGGCTTCCCTGAATAATTTCCATGACATGAAAGTTCACTAAAGCATCATTTGATTCGAATATATTGCCAAACTTCGCACTAGAAAGCATTGATGAGAAATAATTTTCGTGATCTCAGGCGTTTCTAAATATTTTAGAGCAAGGGAAGCCCCTAATAAACCGTGAGCCCAAGTTCCGTTCTCTTATCATTATCGTCATCCAAATTAAATTCGGTGAGTCAAATATCTTTTGGGTCATAGCGGTCATTAAAATTTTTGTATTTGCAACAATTTTTCTTTCGATTGAAATTAAGTAATATGAAAAAAGACTGAAGTAAAAAAAGTTCCGATTCCAGAGGAATTTAAACTTCCTGCGCAAGGATCGTTTGCTTTTCCCTGATTGATATAATCATGCAGTGTGATTGCATCTACATCATTGGCAACTTTTAGTCTTTCTAAAAGCAGTCCAACCAACCTCGCTTCCCTTCGGAAACTATTCTCATCTGAAATTGCACCAACAATTGAAATTTCTGCATTTTGAAAATTTGGAATATCATTTATGTCACTTGCCCATTGTAGAGCTTTATCCATATAATCGTTTACAGAAGGAAAAATTTCCTTGTAAAACTCGTCATTTAAATAAAATTCATTTCCCAAGTTCAATGTATCTTAAAGGCAGGTTTTTTCATGAAGACTATAAAAAGCAAAAAGTTCATGAAAGTAAGTTGAAGTAAGCATATTCATAGCAAGATTAGGGCGGCAGGCTACTTTTTAAATTTATTTTTAGGTTATCATAGCTGTTTCCTAATCGATTCATTGGAAGTTTATAATTGTTTTTGTCGTAAAACCAATTGAAAGGTAAATCACGTTCAATTAAAGGATAATTAGTTCTCCAGTCAGAAAATTGGAAAGTGTTCCTGCTGGAATTCGCATTAAAGTAACCTGTTTATCACTGAAAATTTATTAGTGTTAGCAGTATTATCCCAGTCATTTAAAATTTCCAAGATTGCAAGGGAATACCATTTACATCAGATGTAAAATTATTATTTCCCGTTAAACCCGAAAATGTCTTTTGGAATTGCTCTTTCTTTTGCAGTAATTAACGATAGACCAACGTAATAATTGGTTGATCCTTTGCCAAAGTGACTTTCGAATAATTTGAAAGTGTTGATTGGCTCCAAATAGAGCCAAAATATGCAGTTCCATAAATCGAATCTCTACCATAATCAACCCATTTTGTGCCATTCCAAGAAGCAACTACTAGACCAACTGTATCAAAAACCACAACCTAAACTATCCCAATATAATCTTACGCTAACATTAGGAAGTACCTGTTACTCTTTTTATGTCCCAATATTGGCAGGTTGAAATATATGTTAATGTTGTATCCGCACTATCATTTTCATTATGAAATTCGTTTTGTAAATAACAGAAAACGCATCAGTGCTGGAAGTTGGAGCAGATATTTCTAAAGGGTAATAAAATCCTTCATCCCCACCGGAAAAACAAAAGCCAGTATTCCAATTTTCTTCACCGCTCCATCCAAAGTGCATGTTACTAGCTCCAGTGGTGGTCGCCGTTGCTTTTAATGTGATAATTGTGTCGGTATAAATAATACCGCTGGTGAGTTGTAATAAACTATCGATGGTAATAGGTTGGTTGAGGGTAACACTTCCACCTGCTTTGTATTAATGAGTTTATTAAAGGTTAAAGTATTGGTACCGCCACCAAATTCTTGGTTTTCCTCTCCTGCAAATTTTAAGGTTCCTCTCCTCGTATTAAAAGTAACATTGTTTCCATTTACACTAACATTTCCATTGTAAATATTGGTTCCAGCATTTTGCCGCTTGTAGCTCCCGTTCCGCATTGAAATAAACATCTTTATTGTAAGTGTCGGCATTTTGGCTAGCCAATTTAACGTAAGCGGCTGAAGTATTTCCATTGGTGATGGTCACCACACCATTATGTAAACATTTGCTCCATCCCAGGTATTGTTTAAGGTATGTCCTGTTTTGGAAAGTCAAGTGTATCACCAAAGGTTGTTGATTTAACAACTAGGTTTGGTGAGGTAAAATTTACTTTTCCTAAAAAGAATTATTAGAAGTACACATTAAAAAGCACTGTGCCACTCGCCGTAATTGAATTGGATGAAGTGGCCGACTGACCACCATATTTTTAAATTGAATGGTGCCCGAAGTTATACCACTACTGCCTGTAATTAAACAAGCGCTATCTCCGAGTTGGGCTGCTCCATACGTTCCATTTGCATAATTGGTTCGCCACTCCCCCGTGCTATTTATATAGATGGTGTCGTTAAAATAACTCGTGTCGCCATAAGCCATTTTGAACAACATAGCCACCGCTGCTATACAAATACAGTTTCCCATTAAA
>JADJPB010000019.1 GCA_016713445.1 Bacteroidota bacterium
TTAATATTTGAATAGGTAGTTGTTCCATCCTCAAATTTGTTGGATGGATTATGGTCATAGCTCAAGCAAAATAATGAACTGCGGATAATCGCAATGGTGTTTTTTTACATCTTGAACACCGCGTAAATGTCCCCCAATACAATTGAGGAATTTGTTGCAATAGAGGGCATGTAAGCCCACATTTGACTTTCACGAATTCTTCTAATTCTCTATTCAACTGCAATCCAACAATTGAATTGGGGTTGCCCGGAAATCGAAAGGCAGAGAAGGGGAATTTCCATTTCAACATACCAACCATTTTCATCAAAGCTTACATCTGAATTCCAAACCGCATCAAATGTTAAATCACTAAACACTTCGAGTCCATTTGCACTGGAAGCATACACGCCAAAATTAAATGCATCCTGCTGATTATTATAGGATCAATTCTGATTGTAAACAAATCAGAATTTAAATTTCGTCGTCACGTTTTCCCCAATTGTTTAAGAATACTACTATCCGGTTTGGTGTCAAGAAACATGGGCTCCTACATAAATTGCAAAATCAGTACTAGAGAATTTTCACTTCAGTAATTTGAGTAAAGGGTTTACCTTCATTCGGGCGAAACTGAATAAAGCCAGTAGTAGACCTCCGCAAACTCCACTCGGCCTCATTCAATTTTCCATCTAATGAGGGAGCTTTTTGTATTCGAATGCAGTGGTCGATCGCAAAGTATCGTATCAACAGCCCCATCACTTTTGAAGGCGAGAACAAAAAAATTAATGTTAAATACAATGGATGACGTGGTAACATAATAGAAGGTATAAATGTAAGAGAATGCATTTTCAACTCCAACGAAATTAACAGAGAATTAACGATTTTCGTCGAAGTGATAAAACCTTCGACCAATCATCTGCTACTAGGATGAATTAATCTACATATAAAATTCGGAAATTTTAATTGAGCCATGAACTCAGAAAAATTCATGTCTTTCCGCGAAATATATTGCTGGATTTGTACTGGCTGAGAGTCTTTGTCGATGATTTTAAAATAGAACAGAAAAGTTTTTTCATTGTCAAGATTTGGGGTGAAATTAGATTTTCCAAATCGAACATCATAGAAGGCCAACGAATCATTTTTTCTCTTCCACTACGAAATAGTCTTTGGAAAACCAGCGAAGTTTGGCACACCTTCGATCTTTAATCTTCGTAAGGAGATGTTCATTTCTTTTGAAAGCATCAAATTGAATGGTTGGTTTATCTTGTAGAATGCTATAATAGCCAATATAACACATACTGTCGTCCTTCGCTACTGCACACCAAAGTAAATTCGAGAAAATTACAGGGTTCGACAATATCCATTAGGTAATAAGTGTTGCTTTGCTAAAGCGGCTTCAAATTTCTGGTTCATAAAATTTATTTCCTATCGTGAAAAGAAAATAAATATGCGCAAGGATAAAACCAACAATATTAATTTTATAGGAAAGTATACGATTCTTTCTTCTTACGACCATCGCGCCGGTGATACCTAGGAGAAGTGGAAGTGTAGCCCGGATCAACGATAGCAATGCTATTAAAGTGCTACACGGTAATCACTAAAGGCAAGAAGAGCTGAGTTCCATACAAGGTAAAGGCATCGAGTAGGATGTGTAAGATGCCGATGAAGAAGATATCCAACCAAATCCTAAAAGTGATTTCTGGTTTCTTCCAATACAATTTCATGAGCCAAGCCATGAGTGGTGCAACCCAAATGCAAAAACAAGACTATGACTAATCCCTCTATGCACAGAAAGTTTTTGCAATTCCGTAAAAAAATGGATTAAAACAATATATCCAAATCAGGAATGGTGCCAGCGACACCACCCCATAAAATGGCTTTAGATCCTATTTTTTCCGGCTACTAATTCTCCGAGTGCAGCGCCTAAAACAAATTGAGTAATACTATCCAACTTACTTTGTCACTTCTTGTTTTGCTGGTTCAATTTGCTCATGTTGATTAGGATATCGTCCACACTTAATTCAAAATTATCTTCAACATCCTTATATTTCATCACTTGATCCAACGTATCCGGAACGACATCGCCTAGATCACGATGAATGAACCTTTCTTCGCATTTTTAAATGCATAATCGATCGCCTCAGGTTCACTTGGAATCACCACATGTTTTTTTCTTCGGATCCACTGAATGCATTCCTTCCACCATCAAATCAATGATCTCGTGCTCGGATCTTCCACGTAAATTGCGGTCTTGCCGAATTACTATTTCATCAAACATTTTGCTGCTAATGCGCCTAATGCAACAATATCGGAATCTCTTCGATCTCCAACACCGGCATGATTCCAATCTTCGGAGAAGCATCTATCTTTTCTAAGAACTTAGAGATGGCTAAGAATCCAGCTGGATTATGTGCATAATCGACCATCACATTGTACTTTTTAAACTCAAAAGATTCATGCGACCAGGAGTTTGTACGGGTGAAGGAATAAACGTTTCTAGCGCTAATCGAATATCGCCAATATCAAAGTTGCGAATGAAACTTGCTAATACAGCGGGTAAAATATTTTGAATCATAAAAGCTGCTTTTCCACGGAAAGTGAGTGGGATGTTGATGATTTTCTCCACTCGAATTTTCCAATTTCCTTTGCATATGGTGATGTATCCATTTTCCGCGATGGCGGCTAATCCACCTTTACTACAATGTTTAGCAATGAGTGCATTGTTTTCATCCATTGAAAAATAAGCCACATTACAATCTAATTTATTAGCCATATTCGCTACTAACTCATCATCTGCATTCAAGATAGCATACCCCTCAGGCATCACCGCTTCGGGCACAATCGCTTTCACGTGCCATGTCTTCAAGAGAATTGATATCCTTCAATCCTAAATGATCTGCAGCAACATTGGTCACAATTCCGATATCACATCTATGAAAACCCAAACCGGCTCTTAAAATACCACCACGTGCCGTTTCAATACGGCAAAATCAACCGTAGGATCTTTCAATACAAACTCAGCACTTTGCGGACCTGTAAATCACCTCTTTGCATCATGATATTTTGAATATAAATACCATCTGTAGTGGTAAATCCAACCTTGTATCCAGCAGTCTTGGCAATATGCGCCATCAATCTTGTCGTAGTGGTCTTCCCGTTAGTACCTGTAATGGCTACAATCGGAATACGGATTTCCGAACCAGGAGGGAAAAGCATATCTATAACAGGTTCGGCAACATTTCGAGGTAAGCCTTCTGTAGGTGCTAAATGCATTCTGAAGCCTGGAGCAGCATTTACCTCTAAAATAGCACCGCCAGTTTCTGATATTGGCAAAGAAATATCATCCGTCATAATATCAATTCCGCATACATCCAAACCAATGATTCGAGCAATTCGTTCTGCCATAAATACATTATGTGGATGAACAAGATCCGTTACATCGGTAGCAGTTCCTCCAGTCGAAATATTAGCTGTTGATTTCCAAATATAAAATTTCATCCTTCGGTAAAACGGAATCAAGAGTAAGATTACGTTCTTTCAAAATCATTTTTGTGTTTTCATCTACTTTGATAGACGTCAACACTTTTTCATGACCATAACCTCTTCTTGGATCACTATTCACGGCATCAATCAACGCCATGATTCTACTTTTGCCATCTCCCACCACGAGTGCCGGAGTACGTTTTGCAGCCGCTACGAACTTATAATCGATCACCAAAACACGATGATCAAATCCGGTGATGAACTTTTCACAGATTACAGCCCTTGAAATTTTCTTCGCTGCAGCCAATGCTTCAGTGGCTTCTTCACGGTTGCGAATATTGATGGTAGCACCTCGTCCATGATTTCCATTTACCGGCTTAATCACCATAGGATATCCAATAGAATCAATAGCACGATCTAAATCTTCTTCATCATAAATAATTCGTCCTTTCGGTACCGAAATATTTGCAGCTTCCAATAAATTCTTTGTCTCTTCTTTATCACATGCAATCTCCACGGCTATACTGCCTGTATTACTAGTTACCGTAGCTTGAATACGCTTCTGATTTTTCCATAACCCAACATCACCAATGAATGACGATTGAGACGAATCCACGGAATTCCACGTGCTGCTGCTTCTTGAACGATAGAACCTGTACTTGGTCCCAAGCGCTCATCTTCACGGATCTCACGCATGGTTTGGATATCATCTTCCAAGTCGTAAATTTCATCATCTACTAACGCCTCGACTATACGAACTGCTGCCTTTGCGGCATAAATACCCACCTTTTCTTCCATGTAGGCAAATACAACATTATAGACGCCGTGTTCGGAGGTAGAACGGGTTCTTCCGAAGCCCACATCCATCCCAGCCAGCGTTTGAATCTCAAGTGCGATATGTTCTACGACATGGCCCATCCAAGTACCTTCTTTCACTCGTTTAAAAAATCCGCCCGGGCAACCTTCTGAACATTCGTGTTCATACATGGTAGGAAACATTTTTTCGAGGCGTTCGCTGAAGCCATCGATCAAATTACTGGGCCTTTCTTCCATTTCTTCGAGGTCCAATTTCATAACAATTAAAAATGTCGACGGATAGACCAATAGTTAGGACCTCGCATTGCCCTGATTTCACGTATCTTCATAATGATTTCTTAATAAAGTTTTAATTTTCGACTTGTTAATAAACCGGATATAGGTGTATGGTCGACACGATGAAAATAAGAATAGTTTCGTAATCAACCAAAAACTGAATTAATTTCTAGTATTTATTCTCCAAAAAGGACATTAATCAAAGGACATGTCAATTATGAAAGGTAAACTAATCGCAATCGGGGGGAATGAAGATAAGGGCAATGAGTTGGAGCCAAATTTTCAGCAGAAAAACAACTTAAACTATTTTGAATTGCAGATTCTATCGAGAATAGTCGAAGAATGCAAAGGACAGAAAGACGCTCATATTGAAGTGATTACCTCTGCTTCCAGTATTCCGGAAGAGGTGGGCGAGAACTACCTCTCAGCCTTCGGAAAAATTGGATGTACTAATGTCCAAAACATGCATATCCGCAACCGTGCTGATGCCCAAAATTCAGAATTTATAGAGCGAATTAAAAAGTGTGATGGCGTGATGATGTCGGGCGGAAATCAATTGCGATTAAGTACCATTTTTGGTGGGACCGAGATTTTATCCATCCTTCAACATCGTTTAGAGAATGAAGCTTTGTTTTGGCTGGAACGAGTGCCGGAGCCATGGCCATGAGCACATTACCATGATTTATCAAGGATCCAGTGCCGGAGCATTGATAAAAGGTGAAGTAAAAATCACCACAGGTTTAGCTTTTATGAAAGATGTGATTATCGATTCTCACTTTGATAAACGCGGTCGCTTTGGAAGATTGGCGCAAGCGGTTGCATCGAATCCATCTTGCATTGGTATCGGCTTAGGCGAAGACACCGGTGTAGTTGTTACCGACAACCATCACTTAGAAGCGATCGGATCAGGATTAGTAATTATTGTTGATGGATATGGTATTCGTCATTCTAATATTGCTGATTTAAACGATGGCTCGCCCATAAGCATCGAAAATATAGTAGTGCATGTGATGACGAAAGGAAATACTTTCGATTTAAGATCAAGAAAATTTACGGCGGAAGAGAAAGTTGATTCGTAATTTTAATTATGCAATTTTCCCCGCTTTGAAATTTTTGAAGCGGGGAATTTCATTTTAATACAAACTTTAAGGAAAACCAACTTGAAAATGGTGTTTTTAAATAACTATTTATACCTGTTAATTGGGATAAATAGTAATAGTTTTTGTTTTTGAATGAATAATTCCTATATTCGTATATTAGTTCATCTTGTTTTATTTGACTCTTTAATAATTCATCACTATGAAAAGATTCCTGCTCTTAATTTTTATTGTTTTTATCCAACATTTCTCTTTCTCCCAAACCGTCTCCGTCGCTATCGTCAACACTGCGCTAAAAGCTTGTGATATAAATGATGTAAAGGCCACATTTACGAGCACTGGACAACATAAATTGAAAATAAAAGGGGGGGTGATTTTTGGTAGCAATACTCATGTCGCCTGCGGAAATTCAAACGGCGTACTTATTAAGATTCTTAGCCTGTCAGATAGCGCTAGTGGAAATCTAATTTCCTTTTCACCAACAGTGACGGACACTGCAAATGGTAGTGTCTATATTAGTTTTGATACGTTAACAACTGTAGTTTTAACATATAGAATCCATATCGACTGCTCCGCAATTCCTACGGGAGCGAATGTTGATCCCATTTTTGTGAAACAAACTTGGACGGATTCTATTTCCAGTGTAAATTATGATTTGAATACTTCCGGAGTCGATACTTTGCAGAGTGCTGCTATCCTTTATCCAAAACTGGTGTATGTTTATGACTACATTTAATATCGAAAACCTAGACGGAATTCATTATTTCTACGCCCATATTTACGATGTTAAATCGGAAGCGAGTTATGTGGATGATTGCACTTTTAAAATTCAAACTTCCATTTTTACCAATGTAGCAGCTCGTTTTCTGGATCCTTATCCTTTCGAGTACCATCCATCCAATATACAACCTAGGTTGTATACTTTTACTGTGCCGACAGGTTACAGCACAGTAGGTGCATTGTTAACGAATGAAATTTATAGTGGCGGAGTATCGTTTAGAAATCAAACTACTTCTTTAACTATTGCCACGAACCCCACTTTTACTTATTATGATAATTCATTTCAAATAGATCCATGCTTAGCCGAGGGTGATACCACCACTGGAACTAAATTATATTTCGGCGATATACAAACTTTTAAATCGATTGAAATTTTGGTAGCATCCAATAATTGTGATACCTCAGGCTTTAAGATTGACTCCACAACAGCCGTGGTTAGTTTTGAAGGCGATGTGGATCACTGCGTAGATGTTAATGGGGTAACCATAGGCTTTGTGGATACGCTTAAGTCTTTGCAAGGAGCCGTCCTCTATAACATACGTCCTAACGACAAGGTTAGTTTCACCCCGAGTTTCGACGTACAAAGCAACCGAATTTGTTTTACATTTTCAATCGAGAATCCATTTGTGACATTTGGCGTAGATACCTTTAGCACCTTCGCTCCCAATTATTTTGTGGTGATTCCCGACACCACTACCCTAAATTGGCTAAGCAACTGGACCTACCATTCTAGTAATGGCATTTCTTATCCCATCAATAATCAATTTTTTCTCTCTGACACGCTCTTAGCAATTAACGAGACGCATATTGGCGATAGTATTTGTGCAAGTTTCTCCTATTGTCCTGACTCTGCCTCTCAGACCATAAAATTTTATACGGGCTGGAGTTGTTCTGACTCACTCTTACAGCCATTTGATACAACGGCACTCTGTCAATTTGATTCAATTACTTATCTTATAGAATTAGAAAGTACAAACCTCGGACTCTCCGATGGCGGCGCGCGCAACCGACCTTTAAGCGAAGTTTATTATACATTATGCGATACTTTATTTTACGAATGTTGTTTTAAATCGACACAGAACGGCGAGGTTACACTTAGTAATATTGAGCTGCCTAACTTCCCCGATAGTTTGGGAGTACTTGATGTAAGTATTCGCAAAGGGTATTGCGATAGCAGTTCAACCGAGCCTTGGCATTCGATTATATATGATTCGCTCCAAAATAATTGGCCGATTGCTGCATTAGATATGGACGCCATTGGTTATATTGATTCTGTTTTAAAATTACCGAAGGCATCAGCATACGCATCGCCTACATGCCCGACTGCCATTTTGGGGATACCCTTCCCGATGTTGTATTAAATGCCAACAGTTATTGCAACGACCCCTTGAGTAGCACCTATGATTTTAACAATACATTGAGGCGAGATACCACAACAAGTGCTTGTCATGATTGTTTTACACTAACAAAATCCATTTTAGAAGACTCAATTCATGTAGGTGATACTGTCCACTTTGTAATAACACTTACTGCAAACAATGGATTTCAGCAAGCTGTTTATTTAACAGATATTATTCCACCAGGCTTTGATACAATTGGAACCTATGATTCATTATGGATCACACCGTTAATTGGTAGCATCACAGATACTATAGTTGGTGTATTCACACGACAGGAGGTTGTCCAGACATGACCAATACTGCAAGGATGATTTATCAATCATACGATAGTTTAAATGTACCAAATTATATAGCTGTTATGTACGCTGATACTTGCTTAGAAGTAATTTCAAAATGTATTACCAGCAACACCATAATCTTCAAAGCTAATGAATATACAAGTAACGGATATCCTTCATCTTATTCTAATCAACATATTTACGTAGAAGGTGATTTTTATATGGACATGAACATGAGTTTTGAAAACTGTATTATAAAAACAAAAGCGGGATCTAAATTAATATTGCTTGGCAATAATTTTATCACCTATTTTAATACTTCTATTTCCGCCTGTGACACCATGTGGCAAGGCATTGAAGTACGAGATCGTGGAACCATCTACCTCGAAAACCTTAATAGCATTCAAGATGCGCACGAAGCTATTAATTTAGGATTATTGGGTAATTTATTTATGGCTAATTCTGAAATTATAAATTCAGTGACTGGCGTAAAGATTCCGTCTGCCTATCCAAATCTTTTGGCGGATCCATTCATATTCGAGAAGCCGTATTTGGAATGTACTCCAACGCTTTTTTACCTAATTACGTTGGGCAAGATTCTCATGGAGCTATCCCGCATGCAGGAATAGATGTTACGGATGCCGTTTTAGAAATTGGTGACGACTTACATGGCACCAATATTTTTCACAATATGAACATTGGTATACGTGGCTATCGCAGTAATTTAGACATTTATAATTGTGTATTTGACAGCATACAACAAGCCACCTATGATGGCCAAGGTAATGGAAGTGCTGTTCTGGGTATTGGAGATTTGGAGTTGAGTATACCCTCTACCATTCGAGTGAATCCATTAACCACCACCCAGAATAATATGACCCTTTGCCAAACGGGTGTTTATACTTACTACTCCGACCTTACCGTATTATCTAACGTTATGAAACAAATGCGAAACGGTATTTTGGTAAATGCTTGCAAGTATGGATTAACCACCCATTTGCAAGCCAATCAAATTGAGGCCACGCATTATGGAATCACATTGTATGATAATGCTACTGGAGGTGGTGTATTTGTAGAGGACAACCAAATTATCATTAATGGATTTAAAGGTGGAATTGGCATTTTAATAAAAGAATTAATTTTTGGTTCCAATGTAAATTATCAAATAAATGCTAATCAAGTAGAGCTTGTAAATGGCGCTGCAGGTATTCAAACAGCCAATATAAAAAATGCAATAATTACCTATAACTACATACATTTAAGTGAAGGTGTTGGAACGGCTCCCAGCAGTGCTGGAATTGAGCTGACTGCCACGACGCGAACAACGGTCAATTGCAATACCGTTATGGGATTCACGGATGCCGATGCAAAAACCAAGGGCTTTGTCACTTCTCAATCGCCAACTAACACTATTAATTGTAATACTGCTGATACGGTTGGCTATGGTTATTTCTTTGGTGGCGCCATGTGTTATAGTACTACATTTCAAGGAAATTACATGGGTGTTAGTTATACAGGTTTATACCTCAATAGCGAAGCTACTATTGGCAAACAGCCATCTACTCAATTACCGCCCTACCATGGAAATATTTGGCTCGATACTTTGCGCTACTATAGTGGATTTGGAGCTGTAAATATGAATGATTCAACTCCATTATCAATAGCTGGTTCCCTTTTCACAACAAATCAAAACATGTCTAGTCATAATCCAAAAATTCCACTTAATATTTTGAGTTGGCCATTTTATGTGGATGATAATGGGTGGTTTGACCCCCAAGGAAGTGGAAATTCCTTTAACTGTTCAACCAACTGGACATGCGCCACATTAATTGTAGGTGAGGGTGAAGAGGAGTATCGAACAATGGTAGTGAATGATAGTACGGTGAGTAGTGTATTTATTCCGGAGTCGAAGTTAATGGCTCAACAACTCATTTATAAAGAATTTGCAGAAGATAGTTTTTGTTAAATAGTGAAGTGAATTATCAAATTTTCACTAATGAAAAGGAAGATGAAGCTATTGGAAAGTTGCATGCTACAAACGTAAAATTGAATGAAATTGGAACCACTAGTAATTCGTTACAAGCTAATATTATCAGTGCACGCCAAGTAATAAAAATGGCGAGCGACAGCATTAAATACATCGACAGCCTATTACTAATTAACTCAACAACTAACTTATTAATTCAAAAAGAAAATTTGATTGGAAAAATTACGGAACAACGGGAGTTTTTGAGCAATACGGGCTATCAAATAAAATCAAACGATTTTAATATTTTATTAATTGCGACCAATGAAAACAATGCAGCTAATCCTTCACAACTTCCGGATGCCAATGAAAAGTTTATGAATGAAATAACCATTGGATATAAACAGTTTGGATTGCCTTTTTTAATCAGTAATTATGAAACTATTTTACAAATAGCGATACAATGTCCTTATTCGGGAGGACGGGTGTTAGCACTGCACGTGCGTTCTTCTATTTGTTAAACGACACATTGGAGTATGATGATGATTTTATTTGTGGAGCAATGGGAATTTTTAGAATGCAAAACATAAAAGAACCGCTGACGTCAAATCAATTAATCACTTTTCCCAATCCCAGTTCTGGCATTGTTCAGTTGATATTTCATGGCTTAACTGGAAATGAAATACTCGTGGAGGTATTTGATTTCTTAGGTAAACTAGTGTTGTCCAAAAACAAACTTGCTCAATCTAACACTCTTCAACTTTCCCTTTCTGACTATAATTCAGGTTTATATAATGTAAAACTTAGTGATCGACTAGGAAATCATATTACAGGAAAAATACTGCTGAACAAATGAAAAAACTAGGCCTTTCACTATTTTTATTTTTACATACAACAGTTTCTTTTGGACAAGGTTTCTATAATCATCAATGGTTGCTCGGAAGTTATAATTTCTTACAAGATCCAAAAGGAAGATTAGTATTTGATTCGATTTCATATACTCATTTTCCTGAGTTTAGAAAAATGTCATTTAAAGGAACCGAAGCCACCATTTGTGACGCGCAAGGCAATTTTTTGATGAGCAGCAACGGCATTTGGATTGCAAATGCTAATAATGATACGATGCTGAATGGTTCAGGGTTGAATCCAAATGGAATTACTCCAAGTTGGCCATTTGGGTTTCCTTTTACTTTTAATAATATTATTTTAACTTATCCTGGTGATTCTCATAAATACGTCCTATTTCATCACACAGGAACAACTATTGGAGCTTATCCTCCTGCTCTTGAATTATATTATTCAATAGTTGATATCACGGGTGATGGTGGTCTTGGTGAAGCAATTTTAAAAAATCAAATTGCTTTTTCAGATACAATGGGCTGGGGTATTGGAGCATGTAAGCACGCAAACGGCAGGGATTGGTGGATTGTAATGCAAAAGGATAATAGTGATATTGTATTTAAATTGTTATACACACCAAATGGAATTCAATCAATATCTTCTCAATCGCTGGGAGTAACAGCATCTATCGGAATGACACGCCAATTAACATTTTCGCAGGATGGTACAAAATTTCTCACGAATAAAACAGATGGAGGTACAGTTGTAGATAATATTATTCAGATACTTGATTTTGACAGATGTACTGGTATGTTTACTAACCCACGAGAAATTGATATTTAAGATGGAAGTATTGGATGGGGCTTGCATTTAGTCCAAATAGTGAATATGTATATGCAAATAGTAGTGTTCATGTGTTTCAAATAAACATCGATAGTTTAACTGTAGACACCGTTGCAACTTATGACGGCTTCATTTCTCCTCCAGGTCAAACTTGTTGCGCCACTTCCTTTTGGAATATGTACTTGGCCGCAAACGGAAAAATTTATATAACTAGTGGCAGTGGTGTGCAACATCTTCACGAAATGAATTATCCCGATAGTGCAGGGCTTGCCTGTGATGTTCAACAACATGCTATAAATCTCGGGTATGCTCAATTAAGAGCTGTTCCCAATCACCCCAACTATAACTTAGGTCCTGTGGTGGGAAGTGTATGCGATACTTTAAGTGTTGGAATTGAAGAACAGGAATATGATTTTCATTTTGGGATTTTTCCTAATCCTACCGAGTCGGGTTTTGTTAAATTCGTATACCTTTTACCTCAGAATAAAAGCGGTGAATTAAACATATATTCCATTACAGGCCAGCTGGTGCATAAACAGTATTTACCGCCTTGGTCGAGTTTACAATTAATGGATTTGTCGAAATTATCGGGAGGTATTTATACTTGTATTATCACTAGTGGAGTGAATAGGGCTGTAAAGAAATTAGTAGTGATAAAATGAGGTGTGAATCTATTTTACAAATAGCTATTCAGTGTCCATATTCTGGAGGTGCAGCGGTAAGCACAGCGCTTACTTTCGTTTCTTTATTAAACGATACAATGGAATATGGAGACGATGCCATCTGTGGAGTTATGGGTATTTTTAGATTACAAAATACAAAAGAAAAGATTGCAGAAAACCAAATAACGATGTTTCCAAACCCTAGTACAGGAGTGGTTCAAGTGGTATTTGAAGGCTTAGATGGAGACAAAATAAATGTAGAAGTTTTTGATGTTTTAGGAAAGCTCATTTTTACTAAAAAGATGCTTACAAACTCTAATACAATTTCACTTACGATCAATAATTTTAATAACGGATTATACAACGTAAAACTATTTGATCAACTAGGGAATCATGTTACAGGAAAATACTGCTCAACAAATGATAAAGTTAAATCTCACTTTCTTTTTATTTTTCTCCTTTACCATTTCCTTTGGTCAAGGTTTCTATAACCATCAGTGGTTATTGGGAAGTTATTTTTTTATTCAAGACCCAAAAGGAAGAATCGTATTCGATTCGAGTACATATAATCATATTCCGGAATTTAGAAAAATGGTATTTCAAGGCACTGAAGCCACCATTTGTGACGCACAAGGAAATTTTGATGAGTAGCAATGGAATTTGGATTGCAAATGCTAATAATGATACGATGCTGAACGGTTCAGGGTTGAATCCAAATTCATTTACTAGCTCATGGCCATTTGGTCAGGTTATTACACATGGGAATATCATTATTACCCATCCTGGAGATTCAGACAAATTTATTTTGTTTCACCAAACTGGCGACTCGTTAAACAATGTACCATCAACTGAATTGTATTATTCAATCATAGATATGAGTCTTGACGGTGGGCTTGGAAGTGTGACTAGTCAAAAAAATATCATTCTATTCCAAGACACTCTTAGTTGGGGATTGGCAGCTTGTAAGCATGCTAATGGTAGAGACTGGTGGGTTGTTGCTATGAAGGACAACTCAGATATAATTTACAAAATATTAATTACACCTCAAGGGATTTACAATGTTTCAACCCAACATTTAAATATAGCTCCAGCTCTCGGAGCTTCTATGCAGTTGAGTTTTTCGAAAGATGGACAATATTTCATATGTTCTAAAACGGATGGAGGGATTGTAAAAGATCATTTTATCAGAGTAGTAAATTTTGACAGATGTTCGGGATATTTTTCTAACCCAAAAGTTTTTGATGTATCCGGCTCAATTGGTTGGGGATTAACATTTAGTCCATCTGGAAAATATGCATATGCGTGCAGTAGTACAAAAATATATCAGTTAAATATAGACAGTCTCACAATTGATACTGTCGCTTATTATGATGGCTTCATCTCACCTCCAAATTTAACTTGTTGTGCAACCACATTTTGGAATATGTATTTAGCGGCAAATGGAAAAATATACATTACGAGTGGAAGCGGAGTGCAACATCTACACGAAATGAATTTTCCCGATAGTGCCGGACTAGCTTGTGATGTACAACAACATGCGATCAATCTTGGGTATGCTCAATTAAGAGCTGTCCCCAATCACCCTAATTATAATTTAGGTCCTGTATTGGGTAGTGCATGTGATACTTTAACAAGTTTATCAGAAATAAAACACGATTTTAAATTTAGCCTTTCACCCAACCCCACAAGTGATGGATATATAAAACTAGTTTATCTCTTGCCTCAAAATAAGAAAGGAGTGTTTGAAGTGTATAACATGACAGGACAAAGAGTTTATGAAATGAATTTACCACCATGGAGTACGCTTCAGTTTGTAAAAATACCCGAGTTCAGTAATGGAGTGTACACTTGTGTGATTAGGAGTGGGTATGAGCGGTCTGCCACCAAGCTAGTGTTGATGCGATGAGAAGTAAATTCAGTTTTCCACTTTCCGCTTGCGACACCATGTGGCAAGGAATTGTAATGTTATTTATGGCTACAATGAAATCACAAAAAAATCCCCTTTACTAAATTCAGCAAAGGGGATTTTCATACTTAACGCATTAATATTCTTCAATAATAATAATTCTTTTTAGCTTTCTTACTTCTTTTCGTTCGCTTTGACAACTTACTATCCTTGATGATTTCATCTATCTCAGCCATGTTCCATTCAAACTCTTTATCATCTTTCATTTTCCGAATTTTAATTACTTTTTTACCTGATCCATCTTCATTGTGTTCAACACCATCTTCATCCACCCAATTAAAATTAAAGGATGCTATTTCTTCGTCTACTCCAGGTGGAATAGGCGGCATAGGGGGAACCGGAGGTGCAGGTCCATCGGGGCTAATAAAGATCACTTTCTTTTCTTCATTTCCCTTTTTATTATCGTATTTCACCATCACTTCTTTCTTGATGGTTTTACCATCTTTTCCTTTTCCTTCAACTACTTCTACTTTCATTTCATGCTCATCCATAAAAGTTTTTATAAGCATGTCGTCGGTAGATGTAAAATTAGTGTCAATGACGGTTTTTTTTTCCATCTACCACTTTTTCTATATGCACTTTCACTGTATTTTTCTCCGAAGATTTCTTCTCCGTAGTTTGAGCAATGAGTCCGCCCGTGCAGAGCACCATTGCAAGCAACAATATCGATTTTGTTCTCATAATAATTAATTTTTTAGTTCATTGCAAACCTAGAATTTATCAATAGCCATAACGGTTAATGCAGGGTTAATGCCTGTTAATGTATCGTTAAAAACGCATTATATCCATTACAACCACTAAATTTGAGGTCGATGAAAAAGGTAAATTCCGATTTATAGTGATCTCGATGAGTATTGCTTTAGCAGGCCTCATTCTTTTGCAGGCCTACTGGATCAAGCATGATTTTGAAAGTAAAGCGAAGCAATTTGATGGTACGGGTGATGATGGCCATGAATAAAATTGTTGAGCAAGTGGAAGAGATAGAAAATCGTCGTTTGGTCATCAACAATTTCATATCGCTTGAAGATTCGAATATGACTTTTGTTGGATAAATGATAGTTTACTGCATATAATTTCTTCGATTGCCATGGAGACACCCAGCCACCGTCGCCGCCGAGTCCTCCGAATGCTGCTTCCCAACTAAACAAAGCTATCGATAAAAAATTTGGAGATAAAAAATCTTTCAAAGATCATGGTTTACCGATGAGGGAGTTATCATTTTTAAGTTAGACTCTAACATCGACATTCGAATAGAAAAGAACATCGAGCAAAAAGAAATAATTGATTTAAGCTTTGACCGCAGAGGAAATGGATTAAATCCAGAAGATGAAATCAAAGAAAACAGATTGTTGGAAGATCAGAAAATTGAGTTGGTTGAAAAGAAAATGAAGACCAAGATAAGTTAAATTCCATCATGCGAAACTAACTTTTCAAATTGTTGATCCGCAAGGAAATATCTTTAATCGAATTTCCCAACGTAATCTAAGGCTCCATCGTTATGGCCGAAATTAAAAATCATGATTGGATTTAGATTATAAATATGGAGTGTATCAAAAGATGACACCTAAAGTACTCTCTTTATGAGTAAAACGGAAGATAGTTTGAGTTTATTAAACAGTCCGTATCAACTTTTCACTTTTCCCCAATGATATTATCAATAGAAACGAAACCCTTTGTTTAAATTTCAATGATAAATTCAACTACATTTTAAGTAGTATACTTTTGATGCTCTTGTTTTCGCTATATTTACAGGAATTATCATACCGGATTCGCATATACTTTAAATGTAATTCAGCAACAAAAAATTGGCTTATAAAAAATGATTTCATCAACAACATAACGCATGAGTTCAAAACTCCTATAGACACCATCGCTATAGCTAATGAGACGATACACGTGATCCTAAAGTAAGTCAATCAGAAGAAAAATTAAGCTTTTACACCGGAATCGTGAAGGATGAAAACGAAAAGGATGTTACTCCAAGTAAAACTGTTTTGCAAATGGCTCAAATTGATAAAGTTGAAATTAAGATCAATAAGGAAAATATAAGTTTGAAAGAGGTGATTGGATCAGCTGCGGCAAGGATACCAACTCGGCGTTCAACAACGAGAAGGCAATATTGAAATTGATTGGAAGGGTGGAGATGTTCAAATTTATGCCGATGCAAATCACATCTTGAATGTATTCATCAATCTTTTAGACAATGCCAATAAATACAGCAATGAAGCTCCTCCCATCACGATTCAGTTTATTTCAAAGCTCAAAAATTGCGGTGGCTATAAAAGACAAGAGCATTGGAATGAGTAAGGAAGTTGTTAAACGTGTCTTTGAAACTTTCTTTAGAGCCACATCGAGGGCAACATTCATGATGTAAAGGGATTTGGTCTAGGATTGAGTTATGTAAAAGCAATCATAGATATGCACGACGGAAATATTGAAGTACAAAGTGAGATTAGGCAAAAGTACGTTCATCGTACGATTCCAATAATCAAAATATAAGCGCATGAAAGCAAAATATTATTGAGAATGAAGATGATCTGAATTTTGGAATGTTTTGAAAAACTACCTGGAATTGAACGACTATCAGGTTACACTGGCGAGAGATGGTGTAGCCGGAGTTTGACATGTATTCTAAAGGTGGATTTGATCTCATTATTTTAGATGTCATGATGCCCAAGCAGATGGATTTTCCTTAGCAAACAAATTCGGGAAGTAGATAAGTTAACACCGCTCTTTTTCTTAACGGCGAGGAATGAAGGAAGATATGATCACTGGTTATAGGTAGGGGCCGACGATTTCTTGACGAAGCCCTTTGATACTGACGTTTTTGCTTTATAAATGCAAACGGTTCTAAAACGTTCTATGGGTCTAACGGAGTTGGAAGGAAGAGACAACTTCGACATCGCACCTATCATTTCGATTATAAATTAAGGACGATCACCTCCAATGAAGGCAGTGAATCCCTATCGCCAAAGGAAGCGGAATTACTTCGACTCTTGTGCATTCATAAAAACGATTTACTACCTCGGTCAAAAGCCTAGAAATTAATTTGGGGCGAAGGCGCTTATTTCAATGGGAGAAGCATGGATGTATTCATCACCAAACTCCGGAAGTATTTAAAGAAAGATCAGAATATTGAGATTGTAAGTCTGCATGGAAAAAGTCAGGCTCTTGTCAACAAGAACACCTAGTATTTAACAAACCTTCCAACTCAAAGAGATTTTACCAACTCATCGTCCAATGGCTTTGCACGGAACGAAATCGTCGAATTAATTTGCCATTTCATCGATCAGAACTTTTCAAAAGTTCCATTTAATTTCACCCGAAAAATCAGCGTTTTTGTTCGGTTAACCATTTGAAAAGAGGACCAATATCACCACCTTTAACGGATACTTTGACGTCAATGGAAAATTACGTTGAATTCTTCGAACAAAATAATTTGATTTCTGCATTGGATCAGGCTCTTGTCCACCGAAATTATTAGCCGGGACTCCTATCACAACAAGTTGTTTTATACTTCTGAGATAACTCTTGTAAGGTTTCATATTGTTTAGTACTAGCCATTCGGAAGCTACATTGACAATCAGAATTTTTTACCTTTAAACTTTTGACAGATTTAATGATTACCATCCAATATCCTTTAGTTTTAAACTGATAGATGGAGTCAGTTGGATTCAAAATAAATAAGAAGGCCAGAATGAGAGTTTTTCATAGTTGCAATAATATAGAATTTAAATTACCTTTGCAAATCCATACAATCATGAATTTTCCTAATAAAAATAGCTTCCACTGCATTAGCAGTATTTATCTTAACCACACTGATGCCGGGTGTGGAAGTAAAGGAATTTACCAATGGCTGATTGTTTCTACACTTCTAGTGCTCATGAATGTTTTATGTGAAGCCGATTTTAATCTTCCTCACATTTCCTATAACAATCGTAACCGCGAGTTGTTTTATTAGTAATCAATGCTTCTATCATTTAATAACTTCTTATGTAATGAAAGATGGGTTTAAAGTAGATGGTTTTAGTGGCGATGTTATTTAGTATTGTATTATCTATGATTACCAAATTAATTGATCACTTAACCGAGACGCAGAAAGAAAAGAAGTGGTAATCAGGTTGCCTGCCGACTGCACAGGCCTTTATAATCGCAATAAGTACATTGCTTCAAATCATTTGTTTGAACAAAAGGAATAATGGGATTAAAGAGTTCAGCAATTTTTAAGGAAATTGCATTTTGAAAGTCATTCAATTGAGTACATCCTTAATTCTTTCTCCTCATTCAGCCAGTCGATTCCATCTTCAAACGACCCCAATTCAAAGATACCAGCCTTTAAAGGATGAGCTCCTTTATCGTAAAGCTTTCCTGACTAATGCGTATAAAGCAGTAACTGCACATTTAACTTAAGATCTGTTTCTTCAAAAAGCAAGGAGGTATCGACTTTCTTGATGTATCTCGACCGGTTTTATAATCTAAAATTCTAAGATCTTCGTCGTGAAAATCGAGTCGGTCAATAATACCTTTCAACCAAACATCACCATGACCAGGTACCGGGAGTGCCCGTCAATTTTGCTCTAGTCCCTTCAGTTGGATGGGTGAACTTTCTAAATCGAACTCAAAAATTTTCGTCACCAAAGCAACTAAAACTTTTTCATTAAATCCGTGGCCTGCTTATGGGCTGGTTTTCCATAAGCTAATTGCACTGCTTGGTCAACAATTCCATCAACTTGTTTCAAAAGAGATGCAATATAATCTCTGCTAATGATCTCCTGATCGGCATAAGCCAACTCCATCGCTTTATGTAAACATTACCAAAATTTCCAGCAGTTAATCCTTCAACTTCATAATCTGATCGAATGCTTGCCAACTAGTCAAAATAAAATCGCAGTGAACAAGCGATATAAGAATTCAATGCTGAAGCGCTTAATCCCAAGTTTCTCTGCATCTCCAAACTCAACAGAAATATTCTCTTTCAATTTCATTAATATAACTCCCGACTTTTTAATTACAATCGGTTTCCACAACGGACGGATTCTACACTTTCCTGCTGCTCATAAATTACAGATTTAGGCGGACATTTCTCGAGCAATTCATGTTAAATTGGAAGAATAACGACATTATTCGCCAGCACCTTGATCACTAAGGTTTGTAGTATAATAAAATCGTATGGCTTACTCGTTGTAGTAAGCGATAAAGTGATACGCCGTAACAGCATCTTGCTCTTCCATACACCAAGGAAGATGGTAGGCTTTCTCAATGAATAAGGGATCAGAGATTTTGAAGCAGCTACACTCGGCAAACTTCCTTCATTTAGAGGTGCGATATACACGTGTTCAAAATCTAAGATTCGCGTCTCCAAAAATCCATCACCGGGATCCCATCAGCTACAGAAAAGGAATTCGAGCTAGACCCAATTCGGCGATAAATAATTCCCACCAGTTTTTCATTACTTAATTCTTTTCGTGGTTCTCCAAAATTGCAAATACTTGTCGGATGTATTGCAACAAAATGATGATGAAGCGGCAAAATCCATTCATCCTCTTTAAATGCAAATTGAGGAAACAAAGAAAATATGCTCTTATCCATTATAATTGATAGCTCAGTGGAATGCAGCATCAAAGAAAAAAAGTTAATCTCATTATCCATCGACTCATTCGAAATCAACATGCAAATTATTTTCCTTTTTGCGTGCAAAAATCTTTTGATGAGTGGCTCTTGGTATAATTCCTCTAATTGTCGATACTTTACTAAATCATTAATATCTTCTTTTCTCAACTTTCGAAACTGACGAATCGCATTGGAGGCACTTTAAAAGGCTGGATGGTATTTTAGTGGGAATCCCATAGAAGGATTCAAATTCACACCGAGCGTTGACACTGTTGAAATAAGGAAAATAACAAAGACTCATCAGCCAAAACGATCACCAGCAGATTCGACTTTTGAATGGATGGATTGGTTGATACTAAACGATGGGCCTATCTTAGTGCTAACTCGCACGTTAAAGCATATGCGCCGCTACATCCTTTTACGGTATAGCTTTCGCAGGAATACTAAACAAATTATTTCGCCAGGACAAAGTATCATCAGCCAAGAGTCCACGACGGAAAAACATTCCTGCTTCATGATGCTTTGGAGTTGCATAATATTCATCGGAATCTACAAAAATTGGAGCTTACCTTTTCCCTCAAATGAATCATTAATTTTCCTCCGATTTATTCAAAGCATAAAACCCACAAAATACGACATGATCAAACGCTTCAAAAAAGGTTTGTTCGTTCATCGTGTCAGCCACCATCCGCGAGGCCCATCCTTCATAGGCTTGATTTTCTTTATTACAACACTTCTTCAGCTCTTTATACAACACAGGAGTTGCTTCAGTATTTCAAAAAGAATGTTGAAGGGAGTATCAGGGAGTAGATAAATTCCGACCAAAATGCTTTAATAAACTCCGGCTTCTTCTGCTCCCGACTCCGAACCTTTCATCAAAGTACGCAAATCATAAATTTCTTCAAACAACTGATCTGCGTTGAGAAGTTGACGGTCAATCTCATTAAAGTCATCGATGATTTATTTGGCCTGGAACATAAAAAGAACCAAACTCTTCTTCACCAAAAAATCGCATGAATTGCATACAATTTTAGCAAGCGATAAATCATCCAAAAGTGCGAGTATTCAATCACACAGCAAATCGCGAATCAGCAATACCATGGAAGCCAACCTGCTGATGCTTTTTGATGAGCGTATTCCTTTTTATATTCTTCGTAAGCACGTTGAGTAGGAAAATTACCAATGTTCGTCGAGGGAAATTCGATAGTCGCTTGGGCAATATCTCGAAAGTCAGCATATAAAAATCTTTAACTGTTTAAATTTGTTTTTGGTAAAAATAAAAGCCCCTCTTCCGAGGGCTTTTTCCAGATTTATTTTACAATTAATGTTTAACAAAATAAATTTACGAACTTGAACTTCATCATCTTGAGTCAATCGTATCATATAAACACCATTCTCAAAAAGGAAGTATTCATCTCCGCATTATTTAATCCATCATTTTGCTATTGGTTTTCGTTTCAATTACCTTGCCCATCAAATCCATAAGTTTAACTTCAACCGTTGCGACTGCTTCACTGATAAAATTCAATTGCAATACATCCCCTGAACGGGGGATTTGGAAATACAATAAACTAGAATTAGAATTTACTTTTTCGAGATTGACATTTCATACAACATATTCTGTTAGTTCGCCGCTTCTAAGTAACGACCGGATGTATTCACGGTCAGATTATAGCAACTTGTTGAAATAAAAGCACCATTAAAACCAATAACTTTTACATAATATGTGGCAGCCGAAGCTGTAATACGAATGATGAACACCATTGAAGTACCACCTAACGTGATACAGCCAATTTAGCACCTGAAGAGTTATAAAGAGTTAGATCGTAAT
>JADJPB010000020.1 GCA_016713445.1 Bacteroidota bacterium
CATATTTATAATTACCCATATCTAAATAATTATTCAAAGCTTCCGTAAACTCTTTCCGGTAAACAGGTTCACGAGCTATCGCTAATAAAAAATCTTCTTCCCGTTGATTAATAAATTTAGTGGAGCCACCAAGATTCTTGTTTAAAGTATCAATCACAATATCCAGAATTTTACTTCTTAGAGCCTTTGCCTTTTCACTTTCTGTCAATAACATCCCAAGATTTAGAAAAGATCTAAAATTGAAAACTCCTAATTGAGGCGCTTTTAGTCCTTCTTGGAGCATCCACCCAAACTCTGCTTTAAATTCTTTTAACGCCTTGCCTTTTAGATTTACATATCCATTGTGCTTTAATTCATCTTCATTTTGGGATAAATAACGATCAATTGTAGAGTTGTCAATGCCATAAAAATCTGTAATTTGCTGTCTTGTAAATCTATACTCTCCATCGAAAAGCATTCCTGAAATTCCTATGTATACCTGAATACTCTCAATAGCTTTTTTATTATTTAAAATATTCTGGCGGTCCAACTGCCGAAACTGTTAAATCTTTCATTTTTTCATTTAGTGTTAGTAAGTAATAAACGTTTCCCTCACTGACAAAGGAAACAATCACTAATTAATTGATAATTAGTGATTCTAGTAGCCTTAAAAATCGTAGTTATTAACAATATGGGGCAGTTTTTAACAATTTTGCTCAAAATTTGACATTTTGCTTGAATTTCATATACCCGGTAACTGCTTCGGCTATCATTGCTTCTCTGTACTCTTTGATTAACTCAATTTCTCTCTCGGCTTTGCTGATGGCAGTGTCAAGGATTTTGGTTTCTGTTTTTATGTATTCAACAATGCGCCTTTGTTCTAGAAGAGTTGGCGGATAGGGCATAATAACATCACGGAGTTTTGACCCATAAGTGTGAACAATGATCTCTCCTTTTGATGAGATGGTTTTTTGATACTTAGCAATTGAACTGTTTTGCGAATAACTGATAAAGTAGCTATCAAAACCTTCTTGTTTGAAAATGATTACATCGCCACCAGCAAAAGCAGGTTCGTTGCTGTTGAAAATAACACATTTTCCAATATCTTCTTTTGTTTCTCCCGAACCTGTAAAAAGTAAATCGCCTTTTTTTAATTCTACTGATTTTGATGCTGTTTCTTTTGTAATTCGGTTGATAATATTTTCAGCAACTATATCATACTTGGTGTAAAGGTCTCCGTATAAAATTGCAGGAACCCCTTCATCTGCGTAGATTAATTCTGAACGTGAAATGTTTCCACCTTTCGAAAACCTTCCTATTGTTCCCCAACCTTCTAACTTCCCAATGCTCAGGAATTTCACCAAATACAGTTTCTTTCATCTTCGCTTTTCATCAATACCTTTGGTTACGGTGTTAGTAATAATGCTTTGCCTTTGCTCTTTGAGCAATTCAATAAAGCGTTTTTTGTTTGAATGAAATGGGTGACTTTGGTGGATTCAGTTTCTATAATTTGAGCAGTTGACTTTTGTTCCTCAATTGATGGTGGAAAAGGTATGACCACGCTGCTTATGTCATCATAACTTAGTCGACATCTTGTTACACCTTTTGCTGCAATTGCAAAATGATGATTAACGATTTTTGATTGCAAAACCCTGAATAAATAATTGCTGTCAATTATCTTTTTCATTTGCTTTTATTTGTGCTAAATGGTATCCACAAACTAATCCATCAATCTGTTCAGTAACCAAAGCGGGAACAGCTATATCATTAAATGTTTCAGAATCCTTAGTTAATATAATATCACCTTTATGCACTGTGAATTTTTTTATTTCTTCCTCTGATGCAGAGGCATTCATAAAATCCAAACTTTTATCTACATATTCATTCTTATAAACATCAACATAGTTGCAGAGCCTGACCTTCTTTTCTTCTTTAAGGTTGTGCTTATCTACTGTGCTGAATTTTATATCAGCGATAAACTTTATTCGCCTTATCTCCCAATGCTCGGGCACTTCCGGCATCCAGTCAATTCCCGTTTTCTTATATTTTATTGCTTCAACAATCATCCCACAATTTCTTTTAAAAGGTTTTCAGTTTCGTGTTCAATGGCAAACAAGTCGGCTGCTATGTCAGCTTTGTTGCGTGGCGGTGTGTATTGGTAAAAATATTTGTTGAAGTTTATTTCATAGCCAATTTTGGTTTCGTCTTTATTCCACCAAGCATCAGTAGCAAAAGGAATTACTTCCCGTTCAAAAAAAGTTTGTATATCTTCTTTTAGGGGGATGTTTTCATAATCTTTCAAAGCAGGGTCGCTTACATATTCTACACTTCCGTCTTTATTTTTCTTTTTAATCACGGCTACTGCTTTCGGGTCTGTCCAGCTTACTGCACCCAACAAATCTTTTTGTCTTTGGATGCCAGTTTAATGTTTTGCTTTTTCAGTTCCTTGTCAAACTTTTCTTCAAACACATTAAAGTCTTCAAACAATTTATCGCCAAAAGTTTTCAGCCATTGTTTTTGCGTGGTTCATCAAGTCAAGGTCACGTATCCAAATGGCAGTATCGCAAAGTTGTTTTGCGATTTTCTGTTTCTTCTTAGACAAAGAAGCAATGGTAATTTCTGCTTCTCCATCTTCGGTTTCTTCATCGTCATTGTCTTGCATAAAGTAGTTAATGAGCCATTGTTCCAGTTTGGTAGTTGCATTTTTGATATACACTTCGTTGCCAAATTCTTTGTAGAGTTCTTCACGTAAAGCAGAGTTGTTGCTTACAAAACGAAGTGAAGCCACTTTTTTAGTAGTAAACTGCACCATTAAACGTAAAGGTCGATGTACAATAATTTGAGCATAACCAAACTCGTTATTGTCAAACAATTTGCTGAATTCTGTTTCTTTAAAATTTTGGTAGAGTTTGGTTATATCATTAATATTTCGAGTACTAACTCATTGCGCTTGCTACCTAATGATTTTTTCATTTTAGCATAAAACTGATCACCATTAGCATTAATAAGTTGCACTTTACCTTTCCTATGTTTTGGTTTTCTGTTAGAAATAATGAAAATGTATGTGGGAATACCTGTGTTGTAAAAGATATCATTTGGCAATGCTATAATTGCTTCGAGCATATCACTTTCAATGATGTGTTTTCTGATATTGCTTTCACCTTGCCCTGCATCTCCAGTAAACAAAGCAGAGCCATTATGAACAGAAGCAATTCGGCTACCTTGTTCTGTATCCTTCATCTTACTAAGCATGTGCAATACAAACATTAACTGTCCATCATTAATTCTTGTAACAGCCGGCTCTGCTATATTAGAGTATTGAGGCGTAATTTGAAATCGTGGATCTATGATTTTCCCCTTGTCACCTACACTTAATGTTTTTTTATCATCAGCCCAACTAATACCGTAAGGTGGATTGGTAAGCATAAAGTCAAAACGTAGTTCTTTGGGAAAACCGTATTGGCTCAACGTGCTGCCGTATACAATTTTTTCGGGGTCTTCTCCTTTCAAAAGCATATCAGATTTAGAAATTGCGTAAATAGTTGGTGTATTCTCCTGACCATATACATGAACCGTAGCTTTCGAATTTATTTCACCATCTTCATCGGTTATATACTTTTTCGATTCGGTTAACATAGCTCCCGAACCAGCACAAGGGTCATAGATTAGAAATGTTCCATTCTGTATTTGGTCTTTTACTGGCAAAAACAAAACGTGCGTCATCAATTCAATAATCTCACGGGGCGTAAAATGTCGTCCTGCTTCGGCATTTGTGGCTTCATTAAACCTACGGAGCAAGTCTTCAAACACATAACCCATAGCTAAAGGAGGCAAACTCTCAGGTCGTAAATCAATTTTAGGAGAAACAAATTTTTCAATAGTAGAAAAAAGTTTGCCTGACTCTTCTAAGGTTTCGAGTTCATTACGAAACTTAAACTTGGTGATTATATCTTGAACATTGTCTGAAAATCCATTTAAATAATTCTCAAAATTGCTTCTTAGGTTTTTCGGATCATCCAGCAAGTTTTTCAATGTGTATAACGAAGTATTGTAAAATGCTTGTCCGCTACCATTTTGCTTACTAGTTAACAAAGCCGTTAAGTCGTTCAGTTTAGTTTTGTACTTCTCGTGCGTTTCTATTACCTTTTCTTTTGTTGGCTCTAGAACAGCATCTAAACGTCTGATAACAGTCATCGGAAGAATAACATCCTTGTATTTACTTGGCTCGTAGGTATTGATTAATATCTGGTCAGCAACGGAATATATAAAATTAATAAGTGGCTGAAGTGATTGTGTATTTAAACTCATTTATTCTTACTTTTTAGAAAGTGTATTTTTTATTCTTTGAAATTTCAATTTTTCCTCAGCCACTTGTATTGCAATAAGTCCTACATGTTCATCTTGTACTTCAGAGGCAAGCTTATCACTTAGCCATGCAACCAATAATTCATCTGCATTCACTCTGTAAAACCTAGCAAAGGCAAGCACCTGCTTTTTACTTGGTTTTCCTCTCGTCTCTTTCAATTTTACTTAGTAATGCAGTATCCATTTCCATACCAGCGGCAACTTGTCGAAGGAGGAGGCTTTCTCCACCTCGAAGCATTCGTAGTTTTTGACCTATAGTTTCCACTTTTATTAAATTTGACTTGTCTGTATTTGTCAAATGTAATTTAGAATGACCTATTTACAAAACAATGACCTGTAAATATCCCAATTGATTGATTATAAGGTTTTAGAATAAGTATAAGTAGAAATCAGAAGTCTGTTTTGCAAAACTATCGGTGTTAAATGGAATATTCAATTTAAGTAGCCAAAGTAAGACCCTTAATTTAGCGGGCTATATACCGTATTTAATTTAGCGTTGAACACTAATTACGATGATTTAAGGAAGCAGAGGTGCGCAAATTTTTTTTCAAATTTTTTTTTTCCAAATTTTTCAAGACGAGCCATCCCTAAAAAGTCCAATTATTTTTTGCAAAAAACAACAGCCCCAGATTTCAAGCTTTCACCTGGAAGACTAACTTCCTAATTTCAACTAATATTGGTATACAAAATTATTCAATGAAGTTGGAAAAAATGTTTTCTTCCAGGTTGAGTGAACATTTTTGTATATCAAATAAGAATTGGAATTTAGGTATAATTTACCTCTGTAAAATATAAATTATTTTCAGTAACTTCACGATATAAATAAACGTTTTAATAGAACCAACAATTATTAGATTAAGTATGAAAACCCAAAATGCATTTAAAGTGATTAAGTATTTTGAACTGGATGAGAGAATTAATATTCATAATTACCGCCAAAAGGCTGTAAAGGTTGAATTTGACAAAGAAGTCTTTATGACTGGATAGATTTAGAAGGGAATGAAGAAAATTGAGGACGGCTTTCGGCACTACGAAGAGATTTCCGAAAGGCATTTCCAAGATGCAGAAAAGTTAAATTACTATACAAACACTTGGGTGGAAAAAAGGCTCTACAGTGAAATTCAAACGCTTTTAAAAGAGGTTGAGCTCAATTTATGTGCTGACACATTGTGTATGATAGTAACTTGTATAAGACATGATGCTCGCAGGATTAAATCAATAAATGAATGGTTGAATAATACAGACGAAGATTTTGAGTTTTTGAAACTGTACAAGGCATTATGGGATATTGTCAACAACGATGAACCTGCTACTTCAATTTCAATAAATTCTTGTAAACGCATTTTGGTGAAGACCCAGCATGCCAAGTGCAGTGTGAAGCGGATTCTTGATGCATTAGAATCGTCTTGTAAATTTAACTTGCGAATGGAGTATGAAAAGAAGGCTGAACAATATATTCACTATGATTGGAAACCATACGAGATAAAGAACTACTATCAGAATTTTAGAAAGCATGTAGTAAAGAAATTAGATGCATTATTATTCATTCAAATTGAACATCAGCCATTACGTTACTTTTTCATTGACCAGATTTTAGCCATAGCTGGTTATGAAAAGCACAAAATAGTTAGTTATATAATTAATGGTAAAGATGGTGTTCGAAAGAGAGATAATATTAATCGTAAGATGAAACAGATTTTTGAAAAGGCTTAATAAGCAAACAACTTGAATGTTGGGGTGATGAATAATTCGTCACCCTTTTTATTGCCAATAAATTGTGTGTGTGTTTATTAAAAAAGAAATCGGAGGGCAGTTAAAATTCCTTTTGAGTAACCTCCGGTGTATTTATTTTTCATTTGCAATGATAAAATTAAATCAAATGAAAAAACTTAATCAAATTCTGAGTGAGAAAGTAGGCGAAGGTAGTATAAAAATTCTCATTGAGCCAAATCACCGCACAAGCAAATTATTAATTACAACAACTAGAAATTTAGATGGCACAAGACCCGAAAATGAATTAGTTCGTAGGAACAGCACTGTAAAATAATTAGCACTTATCGCAATGGCAGAAAAACGGGAATGCAAATTATAAAGACAGAATTAATCAATCTTGATGAAATTCAGACATCAGTAATAGGAGACCACAATGAACAACCTGTAACAGGGCATTCATTGACAACTGCTCCGAATAATGATACCGCTTTCTGCATGTACCCGAATACTAAATGAAATAAAAGGTAAAAGAAAATATACCGAATCAGAGATCAAGCTAATTCGAGATACGCTGATTCGCTTTGCCGAAATCGAACATTTAAATTACCAAATAGATAGTTTCACAAAAATAAAACCAAAGCAAAATGAAAATAATTCAACACAAAATGAACATTGACATACCACTTCCTACCCAACCACTTAGATACATTGGATCAAAATATAGAATGACTCCATTTTTGATAGAACAAATTCTCAAATTAAAAAAGAGTTATTTCCTAGATGAATTTCGTGAGGTCTTTGTTGGAACTGGATCTGTTTCATTTGAAATGATGAGAAAGAAAGAATTTTCATCCTTTCTGCTCAATGATATTGATCCAGCCATTACATGCTACTTTTTGGCGATTCGTGATTACCCAGAACAACTAATAAATCGAATAAAAACATCTGAGTTCAGCAAGATATTTTATGCTGAATCAATTATAATTTTGAAGAAACTCCAAGCAGTTCCACTTTGTGCAAACGAAATAGTAAATATCGCTTTTCGCAAACTATTCGTTCATCGTTATTCCTTTTCGGGATTAGGTGTTAAATCTACCACACCTGTAACCAAGGGAAATAACAGATGGAATGATCTAAAATTGATAGAAGCAGTTGAGATTTTACATGCAAGAGCCAAGAATTCAAATTTGAAAATTGAAAACAAACACTATTTTGAATTTCTTGCAGAAAAAAATGATCGTGCTTTGATTTATCTTGACCCACCCTATGTTGGAGTCGGTGAACAGGTTTACCAATTTGGTTTTAATTTTTGTGATCATATTCACCTAGCCGAATCAATAAAGAATAGTCCTCATCCTTTCATATTAAGTTACGATAATCATGAGTTAGTATTGGATTTATACAGCTCATGGACTAAGATAATGAAAGTACCTATTTGGTATCCAAACCAAAATAGCAGGAAAGAAGAATTAATAATTACACCATTAAAATCAAATCGGATTCGGGTTTACATGGGTGTAGTAAATCCTTTACGGAAATCATGTTCCTTCATACCCCAAAAAATAAGTTTCAGTAAAATAAAAACCAAAGTAAAATGAAAGCAGTTCTCTATGCCAGGGTGGCATCAAGGTCACAAGATGAAAATGAAAACAAGATTGAAAACCAACTCGATCAACTAGAAGCTTATTGCAAACAGCGAAGTATTCAAGTCGTAAAAGTATATTACGATGTCGGTTGCGGAATGGATTTCAACAGAAAAGGGTATAGGGAAATGATAACTGATATTGAAAAAGGAGTGGTCAATGTTCATTTGCTTATTTGCACCGGAAATTCCCGATTAAGTAGAGACCTTACATCAACTTTTCTCGTTGCGAAAACAATGTTAAAACACAAAGTGAAAATACGGTTTATCAATACACTAAATTTAAAAAAGGAACAAAATGGAAACAACTGATATTGTAATATACACAAGAGTATCGACTGAGGAGCAAAAAAAGCAAGGTTTCAGTTTGCAAGAACAAGAAAGAATGTTAAGGCAGTTCGCATTAAGAAATAATTACAATGTTATCGAACACTACCAAGAGGATTATTCTGCTAAAGACTTTAATCGCCCAGCATTTAAAGGATTTTTGGAAGATGTAGAATCTAAACTTATTCGCCCAAAAATTTTATTATGCGTTAGAATTGATCGATTCAGTCGGAATTTATATGATTCCTTAGATATGATTTCTCAATTGAAAAAACTGGGTATTGAAGTTCAATTTGCGGATCGGAACTATGATACCGGGAATCCTGAAGATCTCATCATAAAATTGATCGACATGGCAATAGCACAGGTGTTTAATGGACGAATATCTGTCAACACAAAAAAGGGGAAGCGAGAAGCACAACGGAAGGGTCGCTTTATGGGTCGGGCACCTCTTGGCTTCACGAATAATAAACTAGATAAAACAGTTGTCATAAACCCTAATACTGCTAAACATGTAGTAAAGGCATTTGAGCTAATGGCATCTGGCATTTATTATGCGGAAGAGGTAAGACGTACACTAAAAGATGATGGCATATATATTACAAAAACAAAAGTTTTTAGATTTGTTACGGAATCGGTTCTATTACGGAATAATTACAATCCAGCCCTTCCAAAATGAGCCTGAAATGACACTTAAAGGAATTCACGAACCACTCATTAGTGAGGAATTATTTAATAGAGTCCAATGGGTTTTTAACAACCGAAAAAAAGCTTAAGGCAACTTTTCTCGTAGCGAAAACAATGCTAAAGCGCAAAGTGGAAATAAGATTTATCAATACATCTGAATTAGAAAATGAATTAGAATGGATACTACAGATATTGTAATTTACACAAGAGTCTCGACTGACGAGCAAAAAAAACAAGGTTTCAGTTTACAGGAGCAAGAACGTAGTCTACGTCATTATGCAGTGAAAAATAAAATGAATGTAATTGCCCATTACCAGGATGATTATAGTGCAAAAGATTTTAATCGACCTCAATTCAAGCAATTTTTGCAGGACGTAGAATCAAAACGAATTCGACCTAAAATATTATTATGTGTTAGAATTGATCGCTTCTCCCGGAATTTGCATGATTCATTGGAGATGCAAGTTCGTCTGAAAAAACTGGGTATTGAAGTTCAATTTGCGGATCGAAACTACGATACCGGGAATCCCGAAGACTTAATCATGAAAGTAATTGACATGGCAATTGCTCAAGTGTACAACGAACGATTAAGCATCAATACTAAGCGAGGGATGAGAGAAGCCCAAAGGGAAGGTCGATTTATGGGACGTGCTCCTCTTGGATATTCCAATAACAAGATTGATAAAACGGTTATCATAAATACAAGTACTGCTAAACATGTAGTAAAGGCATTTGAGCTAATGGCATCTGGACTTTATTATGCGGAAGATGTAAGACGTATACTAAAGGATGATGGCATGTATATAACAAAACAAAAGTTTTTGGATTTGTTACGGAATCGGTTCTATTGCGGAATAATTACAATCCAGCCGTTCCGAAATGAGCCTGGAATGACGCTCAAAGGAATTCACGAACCAATAATCAGTGAGGAATTGTTCAATAGAGTTCAATGGGTTTTCAATTCCCGTAAAAAGGCAAAAGGATTGAGTGAAGTGCGAAGACAAGAGTTTCCTTTACGAGGGATTCTCCTTTGTCCGGAATGCCAGCGTTTTTAACAGGATCAGCAAGTAGAAGTCGTAACGGTGAACTGCATCATTATTACCATTGTCAGAAAAAAATACAACTGTAATCAGAATAAGAGCCTCAAATATTCACGGAAAATTAGAAGAATATTTGGGCTCGTTTAAGATTGCGCCTGAAGTAAAACGTCTTTACAAATTGATACTTGAGAAAAAATTCGCTTCAATGAATAGTCAGAAAGAAACAGATTTAAAACTCGTTCAGAAAGAGTTGTTGGAATTGAGTAAAAGCCTTAACTCACTTAACTCAAAATTTGTAGATGATCACCTTGATCAAGAAACTTACTCACGAATGAAAAAAGAAATGGATGATAAGTTGATAGAACTTAAAAACCGGGAATCACAAATAAAGGAGCAAGAATCAGATTTCAGCCTTTACATGCGAAAAGGAATAACACTCGTAGATAACTTGAAGGACTTCTATAAGAACGCATCACTTGATGTGAAACAAAAAATTATTGGTTCGATCTTTCCTCAAAATCTGGTCTTCAATCAAAACGAATATCGAACCAACACCATCAATGAAGCCTTCCGTTTAATCACTAAGACTATCAATGAAATACAGGGGCAGAAAAAACAAAACGCCACCGTTTCCGATAGCGTTTTTGATTATGCTCCCCCTCCTGGGCTCGAACCAGGGACCCCATGATTAACAGTCATGTGCTCTAACCAGCTGAGCTAAGGAGGAATAATCCTCTCTCTGTTTTACAGGGAGAGGACCACATTTTCCGGCTCAAGCCATCAAGAAGCGTCGCTTGCGTCTGCTTCTTAACTAAAACACTTGTATGGGGCATTAGGTGAAGAACGTTGTAATGGACAACTAAACGTTGTTTTCATTACGGGGTTGCAAAAATAATACATCAGTTGCTAATTTACAAAGATCGAAGCTTTATTAATTTACTGCTATTCAGCCATTTTATTCGCAAAATAGATTTATTAATTCTAAAATTTATTTACGAAGGCCTTATTTGAAGGATTTTATTCAATTCTGGCACTTTGATTCAATTTTTCGATGAAAGACCTCGAATAGGGCTTACTGGATTCATAATCTAAAAGATCTTGCCTCTAAAATATAAACAATTTATACCGCAAATCATTGAATAACAAACGAAAACATATTCGTAATTTATCTTTTTTCAAAGGACGTTTGCGCTTTAACCCGTATTTTCGCACCATATCTTATTCTAAAAATTAATTCTACAGCATGAGCTTATTAGTCATCGGTACCGTCGCATTCGACGCCATTGAAACCCCATTCGGGAAAACAGATAAAATTATTGGCGGAGCGGCGACATACGCTTCGATGTCGGCCTCTTTTTTAAAATAAAATTAATCTAGTATCTGTTGTCGGAGAAGATTTCCCACAAGATGCCATCACGATGATGCAAAATCGTGGTATTAATACAGATGGTCTTCAAATTAAAAAAGGGGAAAAAACTTTTTTCTGGGCCGGGAAATACCATGAGGACATGAACTCGCGCGATACGCTCGATACACAACTAAATGTGTTAAGTAATTTTGATCCGATCATTCCAGATTCTTATCAAGATTGCGAATATTTAATGTTAGGCAATTTGATGCCGAGCATTCAGATGTCTGTTATTCAACGTTTGAAAAAACGTCCGAAGTTAATTGTAATGGACACCATGAATTTCTGGATGGAAATTGCAATGGATGATTTGATCAAAACGATTGAGATGGTAGATGTGCTTACAATCAATGATGCAGAAGCTCGTCAGTTAACAGGTGAATATTCTCTCGTTAAAGCCGCCCGTAAAGTATTAACCATGGGTCCAAAATATTTAATTATTAAGAAGGGCGAACACGGAGCTTTATTATTTCACGAGAACCAAGTGTTTTTCGCACCTGCGTTACCGTTAGAAGAAGTTTTTGATCCAACAGGAGCTGGAGATACTTTCGCAGGTGGATTTATTGGACACCTTGCTAGCACAAATTCTGTTTCATTCGAATCGATGAAGCGTGCTGTAATCTATGGATCCGCTATGGCTTCTTACTGCGTAGAAAAATTTGGACTTGAGCGCATCGTAAGTTTGAATGATGACGATGTAGAATCCCGCGTTCAGCAGTTTGTTGACTTGGTTCAGTTTGATATTACACTCGTATAAAAATACTAGTAAAAATTTATTAGAGCTGACAAAATAATTTGTCAGCTTTTTTTTGTTCAATTTTCTGAAATTTTTTTTATTGACGTACAAAAAAACCAACTACACTTGTTTCCTTACAAACTTCGTTAAAATCACAATCTGCTGCCCTTCGATTTTTCCTTCGATGTGTTCTGAATTATCAGAAACCGTTCTGATGTTTTTTACTACCGTTCCGATTTTGGCTGTGATTTGGGAACCCTTTACATCTAGCGACTTAATGAGTGTAACCGTATCTCCTGTACGCAAAAGAGCGCCGTTACTATCGCGGTGCATATCGTCGCTATCTGATTCGATATGATCGCCTGTTGCTTTCGCCCACTCTAAATTGTCGTCGTCTAAATACATTTGATCGATAAGATCCGCAGCCCAAGTTTCATTTTTTAAGCGATTCAATATTCTCCAAGAAACAATTTGCACGGGAATTACATCACTCCACATGCTATCCCTTAAACACGACCAATGTTGTGGGTTTAACTCTTCTCTTTTTTCAAGTTGATCGAGACATGTTTTGCAAACAAAAATGGCTGCATCACCATACGACTCGCCTTGGGGAGGGACATTATAAATTGAAAGATCCTCAGTTGCTTTACAAATTTCACAGGAGTTCCCGCTTCTCTCTTTTAAGGTATCGATGATGCTCATACGTAATTAATCTGAGCACAATAATAATGATTTTCCAGCTAATACAGCCTTTAAGCTAGCATTCGTTTAACTTAGATGCTAGCTATATTATTAGCCATATCAGGAGGAGAATCTGTAATAAATCGTTATAAATTTTAAGTATTCGCAGAAATAAATTCTTTTTTTAGGCAGTACTCTTTATTTTTCATAGTTTTGATTTACACGCAATGACATCCAATAAAAAAATTATCTTATTCCTCCTGCTGCATTTTATATTCGGCACGGTTGCTCTATCGCAAAGCCGATACTGCACTCCTTCTCCATTCAATCCCTATTCAAACCTTATTCCTGAGGATGCCTTTAGAGAACGAGAACTCAATAACGCTTTCGCGAGAGAACAAAATTCTTCGACTTCTGTATTGAAAAAAAGCCAAGTTATCTTGACTGTACCAATTGTTTTTCATGTGATCCATCAAAATGGACCTGAGAACATTCCCGATTCCATCATCGTCAACGAACTGGTACAACTAAATAATCGTTTTAGTAATTCGGCGCCTTTTAATTATGGAAACAATGTAAACGTGCAAATACAATTTTGTTTAGCTTCAGTTGATCCCTTTGGAAATCCAACAACAGGCATCACGCGCGATACTTCCTTTTGGGCCGTTCTACCAGCAGGCTGGGGCGCTAACGCAGATGCCACCATGAAAAATATCAACCGCTGGAATCCTTCACGCTATCTCAATGTGTGGTTGCCCAAACAAACTGTTGCAGGTATTGGAACCAATGCTTATTCGAGTTATCCATGGTCGATAGGTTCTCCTTTAGATGGAATTGTAATCGAATCATTATCATTAGGCTTCACACATTTTTTACTAGCACATGAGGTGGGGCACTATTTAGGACTCTACCATTTGAATGAAGGCGACAGTTGCATCAATTATAATTGTTTACTTGACGGAGACCATGTATGTGACACTCCACCAGTTTACCAACCTATCGATTGTGCTGCAAGTAGTTGTTCAACTGATATGGATGATACATCCGGCTTCAATCCGTTTACCATGGACACCATTGATATTTCTAACATCATGATGCCCATTCTACCTTGCGATTATGTTTTCACACAGGGACAAGCGGATCGCATGAATTATTTTTTAACTACGACGCGACAAGACCTACTGTCTTCTGTAGCTTGTGGACAAACACCCCCTATCATGGCCTTGCCCACTGCTGGTATGAGTGTGACGGCATCAGCTTGTACAGGATATGTATTTACTTTTACAGGGAGCGGTGCCGAATATGTAGAATGGGATTTCAACAATGATGGTGCATTTGATGGGATGGGCAACTCCGTAAATCACGTCTATGGAGGAACTGGCTATTACACCGTGGTTCAACGCGTCTTTAATGGAGCTGGATACGATACCGACACACTCACCTTATTTGCACAATCTACTACCAACACCCTCTTTCCATTAACTTCCGTTACCAACAATAATCCATCAAACAATGGAGGTAATCTATGCCGAGGAGCAAAACTCACGTTAACGGCTATACCCAATATGGCACAATATATTTGGAGTACTGGAGATTCTACACAATCCATTTCTTTTACAGTTGACAGTGCAGTTTCAGTTTCGGTGACCTGTATTGATTCTTCAGGAATAATTTGGGAAAAATGTCCTTCGCCGTTTTTCACTTGGAACGTTATCCCATCTCCACCCTATGTAAACCTTCAAGTGTTAACGAACGATACGTTATGCCAAGGAGATACTTTTAAAGTATATGTACCCGTTCCTGCTGGTAATTTTATTGGTCAAGATCTGAGCAATGGCTTTATCCAATTTAATCAAGATACCCTCACCTTAAATTATGTGATTCAACAACATCAATACTTATCTGTAATCCTTCGCAATGCAAATTATTGTCGAACCTGGCTAGATACTGCATACGTACATTTCCAGTCTGCTCATTCCTGGTCCCATCATTCCAGGTGTAAATGGATATTCATTATTCATTACCGATACTGCATCTCACCACCAATGGTATAAAGATGGAATATTAATTCCAGGTGCAATCTCTGATACGATTACTGCTTTTGCTAATGGTTGTTATTCTTACAGTGCCTGGGACATTGATTCAGCATGCTCGACTCATTCGCAGACCTATTGCTATACGACCATAGGTATTGAAGAAAAAACACAATATCAATTCCAATTGTATCCGAACCCGGCACAGGAATATGTATGGATCACACATAAAAACGCTTCGAATTCATCAAAGATGATTCAAGTAAAATTATTTGCATACGATGGATCTGAAAAAGAAATTTTGATCAAACCATTCAGCAACAATCAATGGATCTTGAATACTTCTAAATTAACAAATGGAATTTATCTAGTTCAAATAGGAGCAGAGATACATCGTATTATCATCAACAAATAAAAAAATAGTTTCTAAAATTAAAAACACTATTCAACTTTGGCCACCAAACCTTGAAGAGCTAATCCAACATAAAATTCTTATAGAGAATAGTTTTTTGGATACTTTTCTTCCACAATTCATCTCTCAAATTACATTATAAATTTCAATTACTTTCTAGGTATAAAACAATGAAAGCGAGGTTACATATAGTGCCAATCTTTTTAAATAAAACCAATTAATAAACTTTAATATTATTATAAGCTGTTGATTGAACATGCATTAAAAAATTGAGAATTTGTTAAGCCATCATTGTTTTATTCCATCTTTTCTCTAACTTGGTACAATAAATTTAAAACCCTAAACAAATGAAAAAAACAAAATTACTTTGTGGCTTAGCTGTGTTATTTACAGTAGCAACACAGCAGGTAAATGCTCAGTCTTGGTCTCTAAGTGGTAATGCTGGAACTGCTTCAACTAACTTCCTTGGAACCACCGATGCTAAAACGTTAAAAATTAAAACTAACAACCAAACAAGGATGGTCATTACGAGTGGAGGTAAAATTGGAATTGGTAATACAGCTCCTGTATTTATGCTTGACATCTTAGGAAAAACCACTACCGTTGATCCTCTTGTAAATATTGCAGGGAAATATGTTGGACCTTTGGATGTAATTGGATTAAATGTTAGTTCCCTACCAAGTGATTCGGGCGGAATAGGTCTTGTAGCCAATGCAAATTACATTGGAATAAATGGATTTGGAAATGGTATCGGAGTGGAAGGAGATGGAAACATTGGAGATTAGGTTTTAGTGGATACACTGCAGGTGCTTTAGTGGATCCAACAGGAATGTGGGGTCAAACATCAGGAGGAAATGTAGGAAATGGCGTCTTCGGAATCTCGCAAACTGCAACACAAAATATTGCTATTTGGGGAATTGCCACCGACACCTCTACAGCAACAGCTCCCGTTGACTTTGCAGGTTACTTTCAAGGAAATGTGTTAGCTTGGAGATATTTTACTCCTTCAGATGCACGTTTAAAAAGTAATATTCAACCTTTAGGTTCAGTATTAACTAAGTTGAATAAATTAGAAACTGCAACCTATAATTTCCGCACATCAGAATATCCAAACTTATATTTGCCATCTGATTTACAAACTGGATTTATGGCAGGAAATTTACAAGAGCAATTTCCAAACTTAGTTCAAGATGTAACATTGCCTGAAAAAATTCATCCTAAAACCGGAGCGTTAATCAGTCAATCTGCATCTATAAAAGTGGTGAATTACATGGGTATGATTCCAGTATTAACGGCTGCGATTCAAGAGCAACAAACTCAAATTGAATCGAGAGATGCTGAAATCGCAAAATTGAATTCAAAACTTTCGTCATTAGAATCAAAAATCGCTGCCATTGAATCAGCAATGAACAACAATTCTTCTGCAGAGCGAATTGGCAATACAATGGGTGCTACATTAGATCAAAATGCTCCAAATCCATTTAATCAAACGACAACTATCAAGTATTTCTTACCTGAGAACTTCAAAAATGCACGCTTAACAATTACTTCTATGAGTGGAGCTGTTGTGAGCGATTATGTTTTGAAAGGAAAAGGAAATGGTCAAGTGACTTTAAATGCCAATGAATTTACTGCCGGTAACTATTCGTATTCATTGATAGTAGATGGATCAGTAGTTTCAACAAAATCATTAGTTTTTACGAAATAAAAACTACTACTATTTAGAAAGAGTCTGGTGAGAAATCATCAGACTCTTTTTATTTTGTAGAAAGCATAAGCCTGACTTATAAAGAGATTCTAAATAATTGGACTTATCTTTTATCATCTATTTAAGTGTGCGAATGATTCCATATTAGCTCCGATGCATTTTATCATTACCTTTATGCACCTTATATAAACTTTATTTCATTGAACTTTCAAGACTTTAAATTCACCCCTGCCCTTCAGGAAGGACTGGATGCCATGGGTTTCAATAATCCAACTCCAATACAAGAGATGGCTATCCCTATCATTTTAGATGGACACGACCTGATTGCCTGTGCACAAACGGGCACGGGCAAAACGGCAGCGTATGTACTTCCTATCTTAGACAGAATTGCTCGTTCCGATCACAGCCACCTCAACACATTAATCATTGCTCCTACACGGGAATTAGCTCAGCAAATAGACCAGCAAATAGAAGGATTCAGTTACTTTTTACAAGTCAGCTCGATTCCGGTTTATGGTGGTGGTGATGGGATGGTTTGGGAGCAACAGAAAAGAGCATTACGTGAAGGAGCTGACATTATCATAGCAACGCCGGGTCGATTACTTTCGATGATGGCATCCGACGATGTAAACTTTAGTCATTTAGAACATCTCATTTTAGATGAAGCGGATCGTATGCTTGACATGGGTTTTTATGATGACATTTTACGCATCATCAAAATGCTTCCAGTAAAACATCAAACTTTACTTTTCTCGGCCACCATGCCACCAAAGATTCAAACCATTGCAAGTAAAATATTAAAAAATCCGAAGCAAATAAGTTTAGCGACTTCGCAACCTGCAGAAAAATTCACCAGGAAGTTTATTTTGTCAACATGGATCAAAAACTTCCGATGACGATTGATATCTTAAAAAATCCAGCATTCGAATCAATCATTATTTTTTCTTCTTCAAAAGAAAACACTAAAAAACTAAATACGGATTTAAAAAAAGCAGGCGTGAAAGCATCTGCCTTTCACTCTGATTTGGAACAAAAAGAACGCGAAGAATTAATGCGTAATTTCAAAAGTAGAAAAATCGAGTGCTTGTTGGTACCGATGTTTTATCGCGAGGCATTGATGTGGAAGGAGTGAGTTTAGTCATCAACTACGATGCGCCACATGATCCGGAAGATTACATTCATCGCATTGGAAGAACGGCTCGTGCCGATCAATCTGGAGTAGCCATTATGCTAATAACTCAAAACGATTTTCAGCGGTTTCAGCGGATAGAGAAATTAATTGGTAAAACATTAACACCACTGCCACTACCAGAACATATTGGTATGTCGCCGGAATTTTCATTGGTAAAGAAAAGTCGCAGGCCACAGCGGAAGCCCTTTAAGAAAATTTAATCTTAAGTTTACTAGCAATAAATCGACTAAAATTCAATTTACATTGACTTTTTCAGTTGAATTACTGTATAAATTAAATTCCCCCTTGACAAGTATTACTATTTTTTGTAGCATTGAAAATTGAATAGTATGATTCAGGGGTTATCTCCAGCCCTTAGAAAGCATACTCAGTTCAATAAACTCTCGTCTTTCATAAGTTCTAAATTTCGTTTTATGAAAAAAAAATTACAAGTATTTCTTACACTTCTATTGGTAATTTTCAATGGGATGTATTCGTTTAGTCAAACCCCACAAGCCATCCCCTACCAAGCTGTAGCACGAAACGCTGCTGGAAATCCAATTTCGAATCAGGCAATTTCTTTGCGATTTAGCATTCGAGATGCAAATGCATTGGGAACTATTTTATATCAGGAAACACATTCAACAACAACGAATATACTAGGACTCTTCAACGTAAATGTTGGACAAGGGACTCAAGTTAGTGGCGCATTCTCCTCTGTAGATTGGAGTACCAATGCTAAGTTTTTACAAGTCGAATTTGATTCCGCTGGCGGAACTAATTATGTAGATATGGGCACCCAACAAATGATGAGTGTTCCTTATGCTTTATTTGCTGGTAAAAGTGGCGATCTTCCTTCTGGAAATAGTAATGGTAATACCTTAAGATGGAATGGTACTGGGTGGGTGCTTGATTCCTTATTCACTAATACAGGAACTCAAGTAAGTGTGGGCAACACCACTCCTGATCCCTCTGCAGCGCTAGAAATTGCTTCGAATAATAAAGGACTTTTACTTCCTCGAATGACATCACTTCAAAGAGAAGGGATATTGAATCCTGCTCCAGGTTTAATGATTTACAATACCGATAATAATTGTATTGAACTTCGCACTCCGAGTTCTTGGATAAGTTTCTGCAGCACAGCTTGTACACCGTTACCTACTACTGCCAATGCAGGACCTGATCAGAATGTAGTTTCAGCATCCACCAATTTATCAGGGAATACTCCTGTTTTTGGAACAGGTAAATGGACCATACTTTCCGGAACGGGTGGTTCTTTTGTTGATCCACTCCTTTCGACTACACAATTTAATGGTACGACCGGACTGTATGTACTTGAATGGACTATCACCACTGTTTGTGACAGTTCAAAAGATCAAGTGAACCTTCTTTTTCCATGCGAAACAAATACGGCTAATTGCAATGGTATTCTTGCTGATGGATGTGAAATAAATTTACTAAGCGATAACAACAATTGTGGTGTATGCGGATTATCATGCAATAGTGTTTTTCCAAATGCAACAGGAAATTGCATTGGAGGCACCTGCACCTTTCAATCATGCTTACCTAATTTTTATGATCTAGATGGAAATACCGCCAATGGTTGCGAATATGCATGTAGCTTTACGAATGCAATTGACCTTCCAGACGATTCTTTTACAGATGCAAATTGTGATGGTATTGACGGCACAATTTCAGAGGCGATTTTTGTATCTAAATCTGGAAACAACGGAAATCCGGGAACAAAAAGTCTTCCTAAACTAACGATAAACGCAGGTATTCTCGCGGCCTTATCAACTGGAAAAAACCAGGTTTATGTTTCAGAGGGAAATTACAGTGAAAAAATAATTTTAAGCAATGGCATTTCAATTTACGGAGGATTTTCCGCTAGTAACAATTGGTCTCGGTCAGCAATTTACGTCGTTAATGTAATTTCTAATGCCATAATTTCTGGAAAAATAATCGGAATAGAAGGGAACAATATTACCAGTTCCTTAGTGATAGATCGTATCAACATTCAAACCTTAAATAATATTTCTGCTGGGGGGTCCAATTATGGATTTTATTGTTTCAATTGTAATAATACAACTATTAAAAATAGCAATATAATTTCCGGTTCTGCTGGAGCAGGAACCAATGGGTCCAACGGAAATGATGGTTTGTCCGGGGCTGCGGGAGCGAATGGAATTGCGGGTAGTTGTGATGTGAATGGAGCCGGACCATTAGGTGGGACGGGAGGAACATCTCCATGCGGTAGAAATGGTGGCAGTGGTGGACAAGCGGGAGGAACTACTGGCTCTGGAAACGGGCTTAGTGGAAATTCTGGAATTGGAGGAGCTTCTGGAGGAAACGGTGGTATCTCAGGAGACCCAGGATCACCTGGAGCAAATGGAAACAATGGCATTGCTGTTTCAAGTGGAGCAAATGGTTCAGGTGGAAATAGCGGATCCATCATTTCGAATTTCTGGCTAAGTAATACTGGTAATTCCGGTGCTTCTGGAAGTAACGGAAATGGTGGCGGCGGTGGCGGCGGCGGCGGCTCTCAAAGTTGTACTTTTTGTGATGATGGATATGGGAATAGTGGCGGCGGTGGTGGTGCAGGCGGTTGTGCTGGTACCGGAGGAAATCTTGGTATGGGAGGAGGAGGCCCATTTGGAGTATTCCTTGTAAGTTCTACGAATATTACTGTTGCGTCCTGTTCAATAAACAGTGGCGCCGGCGGAAAAGGTGGTAATGGCGGTAACGGCGGAACAGGAGGCGCAGGAGGTGCAGGAGGTGCAGGAGGTGCTGTTTGTTTAACTCAAGTGGGTAGAGGTGGAAATGGCGGAACTGGTAGTGCTGGTGGCTCCGGTGGACACGGAGGTGGGTCAGCCGGTGGTCCGTCCATTTGTATCTTACGAACAGGTTCAACAACTCTTGTTTCAACAGGAAATACATTTACGCCAGGTACCGGTGGTGCCGGAGGTAGTTCTAGCGGGGTCTCTGGAAGTGCAGGTGCTAGCGCCAACATTTTCGTCGCACCATAACTCTAACTACGAAATTTGATCATGAAAAATAAAATTTTAATCACCATCATTACTTTTATTCTGCAATACACTTTCAATTGCTATGGCCAATCATTAAGTCCGTCTGTGATTACTTCGAGCGGCGGTTATGACAATAATGGAATAGTAACATTATCTTGGACATTAGGAGAAACATTTTCCAAGACACTTCAGAATGGAAATATTATATTAACGCAAGGAGAACAACAACCCTATCCTCTTTTTCGCCTTTTAAATTTAAAAGCTTTCATTGAAGGTTTCTATGCAGGAGGAGGACAAATGAACGCTGTGCTTTATAACGAGGATCCTTTCACCTACCCGTCCAATTATTGTGATTCAGTAACTATTGAATTAAGAAATGCAACCATGCCTTTTAGTTTGGTAGATTCAAAAGATGTTATTCTTTTAACTGATGGATCTGCTGAGGTTCAATTTTCAGATAATGTTGCTCTTGGTACGTATTTCATTGTACTTCGCCATCGAAATACAATTGAAACATGGAGTAAAAATCCGATCCTTTTCAACGGGAATTTAGTGCTCTTTGATTTTTCAAATTAAATCAGAGCTTTATTATTTGAAATAACCATTTACCTGCTATAGATTGAATTATAAATCGTTATGGGCTTTCACTCCCAATATTAGAGGTATTTATACTGAAAGACTAATCAAATTTTAACTAAAATTCAATTCTTTTCGTTTGTATCTTTGGATTTGAAACCCCGTCATCTATTCTCCGATTTCCAAACCTAAATTACGATTTAGCGTTTAAGAAATTATTGCGACAACTATGTTATTCATCATTCAACTCTTCGTTTATGTTCAATCGTTTCTTTTCGGAGGAGATGATAGTGTTGCATTAATAACAGAACCTGTTAAAGTTTCAATTATTAGAAGTGAAGCAGAATTAATTTATGAGCCAATCAGTGATTGTCTCGATCGTGAAGCGTTCATGACTGCTTATGCCGGTGTACAAAGATGGAATCCATGTGCAGAGAGGATTGCCATTGCTGATTTTTCAAAACCATCCGATCAACAGCGTTTTTACATCATTGACTTAGCCAATAAGGAAATCGTATTGCAGACTTGGGTGGCGCACGGAAAAAATTCGGGCGAGAATTATGTCACTCAATTTTCAAATAAGATGTCGTCTCATATGAGCAGTAAAGGTTTTTTCATGATTGAAGAATCTTTTGAATCGCCAAAGCATGGTACATCGTTAGCATTAGATGGACTTGAGAAAGGAATCAACGACAAAGCACGTGAACGTGAAATCATCATGCATGGCGCCGAGTATGTAAGCGAGCAATTTATTGAGGAAAACGGGCGGTGTGGTAGAAGTTATGGGTGTCCTGCATTATCAAAAGAAGATATGCAAAAAGCTCTTCAACTCTTAAAACCTGGGAGTATACTTTATATTCATAGTTAAATGTAATTTGGAAAATTCTCTTTAGATGCAAGATCAAAACAATAATGAAAGCGAAATTCGCATTTTTAGCTCCATTGAAGAAGCTGCAGATTATGATGCGCAATTAAATGCTTCCATTCCTGGTATACAACATTTGAAGAATGTTACTGCTTTTTAATGGAGCGCTATAAAGTAGAGTTAAGTATACCTAACAAGAACGAACTTTATTTTGATCGAAATGGACATTCTGTTTCCTGAATTTAAACGCATTTTACTTGTTTTAATTAAACACGATGTTCGCTTTATGTTGATTGGTGGCTATGCTGTAATTTTTCATGGTTATGAAAGGTCTACAAGTGATATGGATATTTGGCTCGAGCCAACGGAAGAAAACAAAACCGCATTTATTAGTGCTTTTAAAGAAATTAAAGTAAATGAATCTACAATAGCACAACTTCAAAAATTAGATTTCAGCCAACCTCAAGTATTTTATTTTGGAGAATCACCAAAAAGAATAGATTTTTTGACTAAAATTCAACAAGTTGAATTCTTAGAAGCTTTTGATCAATCTAGTTATTTTCCTCTCGCTGACCAACAAGTTAAAATCATTAATTACAACCATCTCATCACAAGTAAAATTTCTACAGGTCGCTTAAAAGACAAAGCAGATGTAGAAGAACTTCAAAAAATAAATAACAAAAGGAATAAGTAGATTGAGTAGACAATTATTTTTACTTTATAATTTTCAACATCGCCTTCAACTCCTTTTCATTCACATCAACTTTTTATGCTGAAATATTTTCAGACAATATTCCGTAAGTATGAATTTCTGTTAGACTACATACATCTAAAATAGTTTGAAGAATATATTTACGAATTCCTCCACCCGAAAGGATTATTAATTCATCCTTTACATATTCCATCATTTCATTCAATCTACCCAACCCTTCTAAAAGATATTCCATCTCCTAACATATGTGCTCGAGTTTAACTATTCCTCACAAAATTAGGCTTACCCTGTATCAAACACGGAATGATCCGAATTTAATAACAAAATTAAAACAAGAATTCATTCTGAATTTTTAAATACCCTTTTTTGAAATAGATTCTTAGTAATTACTGAAATCGATACTTTTAGATGGATCCCTAAACAAGAAACTATACTTACTCCATGTTTCAATTGAATTTCTATGTTTTACAACTACATAGTAGCGATGCATTGGAAGTAGTCCGGAAAAATTAAATGCTCCCGTTCCATTCGTTTGTATTACATCCTTAACCATTCCTACTACCGAATAATCTGCTGAGTCCACTAGTTCTACTGTAACGCTATCGCATATTAATGGGAAATTGATTGGATCGATAACAGCACTCATCAAGCCAGACCCAATATAAAATCCTTCGATAAATAATTTCAAATTTATCATTTGTGTACAGTATGAACTTTCCAAATGCAGCGTGTCGGACAACGCACACTCATCTACTTTGACCGAATATTCTCCATCACTATAAACGGAAATGCTTTGTGTAGTTTCGCTATTACTCCATAGATAATTAGTTCCAGATTGTGCAGTTAGAATCAATGAGGTTCCCGTACAGAAAGGATTACTTCCACTATTAGTAATCGTGAACGAAGAAGGTGGATTGATCGTTATATCTTGTGTAGTACTCGATGCACAGGTACTTGGATTCAATCGCGTATATTTCAGATTATCCGATACGGCATCATTATACAATATAGCCGGCATTCCCTGTACAATACTCAAGGATACGTCCGGATGCGTATAACCACCATTGATCCAACTTTCAATCGGCATGGGACTATTCCACATATTTCCATAAAGATCTGTGGAAGTAAAATAGCTAAGTTGTGCATGAAATACACCGGAGTAAAAATCATAATGAGCGGCAGCCAACGTCGGCTTTCCATTTACAATTTGCAAATCAAGAAAGCTATTTGCGTCCAACATTGGTAATAATACATTCGGCAATGGCCAAATAGAACCCAAATCATCGGATGCTCTTAAATATGCAATATCATTATTTTGATCGAGGAACGCCACGGCAGGATTTCCTTCAACTAGCTGTAAACTTAATCCTGGTGTAGGGTGAATATTCGTAGCTAAAGAAGAAGGAGCTTGCCATAAATTTGAAATATAATCAGTAGCCCTTTGGTAAAACAATTCACATAGTCCGCCATTCAAATATCCTGTACGATGCATAAACGCTGCTACGGGTTGACCATTAATAATTGACAAATCTATGTTATCGTGATTGCCTGTGTGTAAGAGATAAGGCAATCCCCACCAATTTCCGTCTTCATCATAAGCGTGCATTGTCGTTAATCCATCTCCAATATCAAATAATACAAAGGGTCTTCCATCTAAAACAAACGCTTTACAATCGCTCAAAGATGATACAGGAAAGGGATCAGGAGTACCGGTTAACAACAATTGAGGGATGCCCCATGAAGCGCCTAATGGATCTAATGCGCGTTGATAATATAATTCTACATTGCCTCCATTTGAAGAGCAATAAAAAACAGCAGGGTGATTATTCACCATGATAATATTAGGTTCAACTGATGAAAAATTATTCAACAATACGGGTGTTCCCCAAGATATACCTTCCAGATCCAATGCTCGAATAAAACTTAAATACCCAGACACATTTCTTGAAACTGCTGACGGATGGCCCTGTACAATTTCCATATCACTGGAATATCCTTTCAACCCTGCAGCTGGAATAATAGACGACGACCAATTACCCAGCATTGCTGGGGCATCACATTGTACAGTATACGTTCCGGCGGAAAGTAATGAAGGATCAAAACTAGACCCACTCACACCAGTTCCGCTAAAAGTAGCCAACGGATTATTCGGTGTCAATAAAATTGGACCCTGTCCAACACATCCATTTGCTGGCAATCCGGAAAAACCTGCATCGGAATTCGGTAATACCATAGTATAGTGACTTGACGTAGATGCGCAACCGTTATCATCCACCGTATAACTGATTTCATGATAACCAGCAGTTCCTGGACTAAATACAGAACCACTCATTCCATTTCCATTAAATACTCCGCCCGCTGTTTCAGGAGTGAGTGTCGACGAAGGATCTCCTAAACAATATTCAGGAAGTAGACCGCCGAAAGAAGCATCTGGTGGTTCAGCCACGGAGATCTCTTGACTGAGCATTGCGCCACATGTTCCCATTCCTAATCGTAAATATTTTAACTCCTCTAATTCTTCCTGATAATATGTTACGGCGGGCTTACCCATTACCTCCAAGATAGAAGGACGAAAATAAGCTTGATCAGGTTGTGAAGTATTCCAGCTTGAAACCCACTCTGATGCTCCCCAATTGTTCCCATCTTCATCAATCGATTCATCAAAATACAATTCAATATTACCAACTCCAATTGGGAATTGAGGTTTCACAGCATAAAGAATCGATGGTTTATTTCGAATATTTTCTAGTCGAAATTGATAGTATGAAGATAATGGCGTAGTATGTAAATGCATGGTTGAACCCAGCCAATTACTTCCCAATACATCCGCGGCTTGCTTATACCACAATTGACCTGTATTACCCACGTAGGCTACCGATGGTTTATTGTGCGCCACTGCACCAGAGATATAGCGATCGTCTGTAAAATCAATAAAAGCCGGAACACTCCAAGCACTTCCCATTGCATACGTATAGTACATTTCAAAAGTACTCGCCACAGGAATATTATATACTATTCCAGGATTATTATTTGTTACGATCAAATCTAAGCTACGTACCATACCGGGAATCACACCCACCAACTGCGGACTTCCCCAGCTACTTCCATCTGGTGAATTTGCCTGTACATAATAAACTCCGGAGGCAAGGCAATAACTTACCGCTGGTATTCCATTTACCAATTGAAAACTACAGGCATCATAAGGGCCTAAAGCATTTTGAGCTCCGGAAGCCAACACAATGGGTGTGCCCCATGTATTTCCAAATGCATCTAATGCTCTGCAAAATTTGAAAGTTGTGATCCCTGTATTACCTTCCGTATAAACTACAGCTGGAAATCCATCTACTATATGAAGACGAGTACAAAAACCACCAAAAGTTGGTGCATCAATTCCTACAGGCACTCCCCAGGTTGTCCCTAAGCTATCCAATGCTCTACAATATAAAGGTGAAGATCCAGAACCCGAATTATTATTATAAACAACGGCAGGATGACCCTCAACAATTTTCATTGAAGAAAACACACCATTATAGAATCCACTAGCTAACGTATTTTGCATTGACCACTGTGCGGAAGTAGGATAAACAATATGGGTTATAGAATACGGTCCACCAACTCCTGCAAATGCCGGATCAAAAGTACTTCCAAAAACTCCGGGGCCATAAAACATTCCCGCTTGATTTGTTGGATTGAGATCAATTGGGCTTTCATTCAAACATACAATAGGATCTAGTATTGTGAATGAAGCATCGCCTTCCTGTTTAACATCTAAATACACCACGGAAGAATCAGTACAAATGCCATTACTGAGTGTATAAACAATTCTGTGCGTACCTAATCCTGCCATAGCTGGATCAAAAGTATTTCCTGTGACTCCTGCTCCAGTGAAAGCACCTCCAGTAGTATATGGAATCAAATCTATAGGAATATCTTCAAGACACAACTCTGATATAAAAGTATAAAATCCCGCATAAGGTATTGGTTGATCAACCACAGTATAATTTTCATTTATTGAACACTCTGCATTACTTACAGTAACTGAAAAAGTTCCTGAAGATGTGGTGACGATAGAAGAAGACGTTGCCCCGGTTGACCACAAATATTCAATTCCTCCACTTACAGTTATTTCGAGAGCAGATCCGCCGCACAAATTCGCAGGAGATGGCGGGTTGAAAGTGACAACAGGCGCTATTCCAATTTCAACGGTAACCGTATCACTATGAAAACATCCATTTACGATAACTGAATATAACCCTGCAGGTGCAATAATAGATTGTGTTGTTTCCCCTGTACTCCAAAGATAACTTGATCCGGTGCTTGCTGTTAAAACGAGTGGGACACCATCACAAATTGTAACACTTCCAGAAGGACTGATTGTAGCATTCGATAAATTCACGAGCCAAAAATCCGCTAATCCTTTATGACCAATCACATCACCATCATTAGAGGCTGAAGAATTTAACAGCGTATAAGAACCATTAGAGTTTTCAATAAGATCAATTCCTGAATCTCCACCGTACGTTGACCCGCCCAATATTTTACTCCATTGAATAAATCCTGATCCATCTAGTTTAAGCACCCATGTGTCTGCGTATCCCAAGTTGAGTCCCACTTGTCCATCGTTAGAATTTGCGAGACAATTTACAAGATAGCCACCATCACTGGTTTGAATAATTCCTTCTCCATTATCCCATGAACTTCCTCCGTAACAATTTTGCCAATCCATTATACCCATGCTATTCAATTTTACAACCCACACATCCTCATTTCCATGATTTCCACTCACATCTCCATCATTTGAGCGTGTCAATCCTGTTAATATTAATCCACCATCTGAAGTACGATTTGCATCCATAGCGTACTCAGTAGAAGTACCTCCTAAAACTTTTTGCCATACAATCGCACCGACATTATTGATTTTAAAAATCCATATATCAGTTAAGACTCCATGTACCCCAGTTACATTCCCATCAGAAGAATTTGTTTCTCCATAAATAAAGCAATTGTTATCACTAGCACGAATAATTTTTTCACCAATATCACTACCAGAACCGCCATAAGTTTTTTCCCACAAAAGAGTGCCCGAACTACTTAATTTGACAAGCCAAATGTCGCTAAAACCTAACGGAGTAGATATTTGCCCATCAGATGAAGATGTTCTTCCCAAAACATAAACAGTTCCATCTGTATTCTCCAAAATGCTATTTGCTTCATCGAATGAACTTCCACCAAAACTATTTTGCCACAATAAAATTCCCGCTGCATTTAATTTCACCACCCACATATCGATCGCTCCATAAGCACTCGTTATATCTCCATCTGTTGAGTTAGTTTTACCTGCAATTAAATATCCTCCGTCTAAAGTTTGAATGATACAATTGCCAGCATCATCTCCACTTCCACCAAAATTTCTTTGCCATTGAATGTTACCATAAAAATCTGTTTTTACGACCCACACATCAAACAATCCGTAATTCCCGGTGACATCAAAATCTGAAGATCGTGAACTTCCCACCATCACAAAACCTCCATCAGAAGTTTTAACTATCTTCTTAGCAAAGTCCCCTTCTGAACCGCCCAAACATTTTTGCAAGTTTAAGTTAGGTTCTATATAAGAACTACCCGTTACAGTAACTAAAACATTTTGAGATGAAGTACATGCTGTTTCTGTTACTGTTACCGTATACGTTCCGGCAACACCAGTAGTAATGCTGGCGCTGGTTTCACCATTACTCCACAAATAAGATGTGCCGCCACTAGCGGTAAGTGAAACTGTTTCTCCCGCACAAAAAGTAGTTGGTCCGGAGGGTATGATGGTTGCTGTAGGTGCCACACCAGTTGATACTACGATAGGATCTAGTGTATAACAACCATCTACAACTACGGAATAGTTTCCCGCATAATAATAAGTAACGGAAGGTGTAGTTTCTCCTGTGCCCCACAAATACGTACTACCACCTGACATCGTTAATGTAACACTTTCTCCAGGGCAAAGAATTAAGGAACCTAACAGCATATATTGTTCCCATCCAAATTCATCGGCACCTATATCCGGAGGATTGCATCGGGTTTCATTATCGAAATCTACTTCTGCGCCCAAATGTATTCCCGTATTGTTCCAAGCAGTATTTGCGAAAGTTAAATGCAAATCGCTAGATGAAACAAAAATTGGCAATTGAGTAAATGAAGATAGATCTTGAGAAGTTAAGGATTGCCAATTTGCAAGAGTCAATTGATCTATTCCGGTTGCCACCAGACCGGAGCTGCGTGCGATAAATGAAGCTGTTGCACCAACGTTTAAATTATTAGGTCCAGAAACGAAATTACTAAATGAAAAAGAATTAGTTCCAATAGAAAACATTTTCCCTGTATCGGCAGCGGTTTGTATGTTTTGCAAAATATTATTTCTAAGATATACTTTAGGATTTCCATCGCCGTATGCAAATGCAAAAGAAGGTGATTGAGCGTTCAACCGATTTCCATTCATTGAAACCGTATTAAAATCGATGTAGCCATTACTTCCACCTCCATAAAAAATTCCAGCACTAAAATCATCATGCTGAGAATTTGACAAAACACCATTAATCATATTATGCTTTACAAAGAAATTTCCCGAAGTCACTTTATTAATAACCACACCAAATGTTGAATATCCGTTAGGATGCAACTGTGTAACTGCATCGATTGCATTACCCACAACTTGCGCCCCGATGACATTATCCCCTGTAAAAACTGTTGAGGTTCCGCTCGGAATAACTCCTAAAGCAATTCCGACTGCGGATCCAGTAAAACCATTAGTCCCATCATGCCGAATTACGCGAATTTTGTTACCGATAATTACAGGAGTTGTTTCATAACGACAAAATATTCCTGCTGCTGTAATGTAAGAAGGAATATCATCATTCATTAAATTTCCACTAATAAGTGTATTATTATTTCTGTTGGTTGCACTACCACCGGCTGAATAAATTCCATATTGAACATTTGAAATTCGATTATTAAAAAATGTATTATTATCATTATCGTCTCCATTGCTGGTTAAAAAAATTCCACTACCTCCGCTAAAAATCCCAAAAAGAGTTCCGGTTGTAGTAAGAGTAGACGTTCCAATTAAACGTACGTGTTGAATTGTATTATTGGAGGCACCCTGTCCGATGCCCAAGCTATTGATACTAATAATAGCAGAATTCGAAGCTGTAGTAAAATTAAGAATTGTTAAATCCTGATTTTGCACTCCGGACATTCCTGTATTGGATCCATTAATAGTGACGTAATCGGCAGAGTAAAGGCGAATGATACCTAAACTACTATTTCCGGAAATTACAGGTTGAACTCCTGCTTTAGGTTGTAAAGTAAATGTAGCACTCGGGCCGGCTCCTAAAATTTCATTAATCACTATTGGAAAAGATTCAGACGAAGCGTACAAAACATCTTCCAATTCAAAAACAACTGAACATGAAATACCCACCGCATTTAATCTTGCTGTTGCATTACTTATTGAATTAAAAGGAAAAGGTTGTGCATTCCCGATAGTATAAGTTCCGCATAAGGGATCCATTACTGAAATTGTTCCTTGAATACCATCATTAGAAACATTTTCATCCAGTGGCAATTCAGAAATAGCTTGAATTGTATAAACATCAACGGCAGATAAATTAGTAATCGGAAAATCTACGATAACGCTAGCTCCTGGAGGCAAAGTGGCAATGAATTCTATTTGATCATAAACAACAATAAAGGAAGAATTAACAATTCGATAGCGAACTTGAATACTCGTTTGTGTTAATGTTCCCACGTTTGTAAAACTTGCACGAGGAATAAAATTCGCCAATGTAGAAACTACATCACCTGACACAGGATTAATCATTGCAGTAGCTTGGATATCCTTTGAAAATGCCAATAAAGACTTTTCCGCTTTAACCGCAGCTTTTTTAGTATTATTTAAAACACTTCTTGGCGCGGACTTAGAACTTGAAGTGCCAAGAATTAAGATAAAAAATAATAAGGTAATTACCTTATACAACAAGCCGCAAAAAAATATTTTTATTCCGCGACAACCAAGAGTACAACTTGATAAGGATAGCAGTGATTTCATAATAAAGTTAGGTTAGGTTCAACATTACTTAAGCCAAAACTACAAATCAGGAAGTTCACATGCAAGATTCAAAAATTCACTAAATTCTCTATATCAATAAGTTACAAGGCTCTGCGACTGTGTAATCAACCAAATACTTAGTAATTATACAAGAATCCTATAGTAAACTAACCGAATTCTAAAAACCCAAATATTTCCCTAAATTTATTAGAAAATTTAGTCTTACTTTGTAATACATACTACTAAAAGTGAATCCACAATTGAATAATTTCAGCTTAAAACTTTTGTCTATCTCCAAATAGTAACATGTAGTTTCGAAAAAATCAGATGATTCAACTCTTTAATCATATCAAAAGGAAAGTGTTTACGATTGAATTGTTAATTCCTCGGTTGATTATCCTTTTTACATTAATTCTATCTGCACCTCGGGCCGGAATTGCTCAAGAAACAAACTGGGACAATAAATTAAACTCCATTTTAAATTCAGGAATTCATGATAGTTTAATTGCTCAACAGTTAGGAGACGTAGCATATGAGTTAACAATTCAAAGGAAATTAACTGATGCTGATAAATTTATAGCCTCACAAAAAAAAGCAGCTTTACAAAGTGGTAATAAATCACAAATTGCTTACTCCATTTATACATCTACCGTTCGGTTCTACAATTTAAGTAGCAGTGACACCCTTTTACAAAAACTACAATATGCTTTAACACTATCGGACCAGGGAAGTAATTTACTTATTCGCATAAAAATTTATCGTTTGCTCGCACAATTTTATGAATCCAATTCAAGGATTGAAGAAGCGAAAAATATTATCAACAGTGCCTTAAAATATGCTGAAATCTATAAAGATAAAAATGAAATTGCTAAAGTAAATTTAATTTTTGGAATCGTTTTAAATAGATTAGATGATCACAAAGGAGCATTGGACAAATATTATTCTGCCATTGAATACCTAGAAAAATCAAATGAATATCGAAGTCTGGCAGTAGCCTATAATTCTGTTGGGAATATTCTCTTTAAAATTAAAGATTACGAAAAGGCTAAATTATATTACAATAAGAATCTCATTCATTGTCAAAAAAACTATTCTCCCTATTTGCCAACCGCATATCTTGGGCTAGCCACATTGCACTACACTCATCAAAATCTAGATAGTGCACTTTGGTATTATGATAAATCTGATTCCGTCATGCAAATATATTCGGATCATACGCGATTACATGTAGTTTACACTAACAAAGCAACAATTTATCAGCAATTGAACGAGATGGATTCTGCGGATGTGTACCATCGAAAAACGATTGCCTTGGCTGAAAAAATGAAAAAATTGGGCATCTCGGAATTTTATATGCGAACTATTCCTCTTTCCTACTAAAAAATCGGAAATGGACTCTGCCATGAAAGCGATCAATAAGGCGCTTGAATTATCTGCGGAAGAAAAAGATGAAGTAGGCATTGCGATCGAATTAAAGCAGAAAGCTGAAATCTATTTTGCAATGGGAAATTTCAATGAAGCTGCCAACTACTATAATCTTACGATTAATTATAAAGACAGCATAGCTATTGAAGAAAAGAAACGTGAAACGAGTCGACTCATTGAGGAATATGAAAGTGCGAAGAAACAAAATGAAATAAGTACATTACAAAATGAAAAGCGTATTCAACAGCTTGAGATTGAAAAACAACAAGCGATCATTCGCGGAAACTTAGAATCTTATAGGCAAAAACAATCCGAAATTGATTTACTTAACAAGGAGAATATTATTAGTTCATTAAATCTGCAAAACAAAAAAGATGAACTTAATCGAAAAACGATTGAAGCCGCTTCAAAAGAACTTGCTTTAAACTTAAGTACGCAACGTGAAAAGTTAAAAGAAAGAGAGATAATAAATCAAAAAAACACTAAAAATATAATTATTTATGGGTCATTGCTTACCCTATTTCTGCTTGGAATATTGTTTAATCAATACCGACAATCGCAAAGGAGAAAAGCTGAAGCAGAAACAAGAGACCTTCAACATCAATTAAGTGAAATGAAGATTGAAGCATTACGTGCACAAATGAATCCTCATTTTATATTCAATGCACTCAACAGCGTTAACAGGTATATCATCCGAAGTGACGTAGAAACTGCAAGCGAATATTTAGTAAAATTTTCAAAGTTAATGCGGTTAGTTCTTGAAAATTCTAAATCAAGTTTAGTATCCTTACACAATGAAATTGAAGCTCTTCGTCTTTATATCGAGCTTGAGCAATTGCGCTTTGATAATAAATTTTCATTTACAATAAATATAAATGAGTCGATAGACAAAGATACCACCAGTATTCCTCCGTTAATACTACAACCTTATGTAGAAAATGCAATATGGCATGGCTTGATGAACAAGAGTTCCAGCGGGAAAGTTGATATAACTATTAATAAGATTGGTCACAATCAATTAAAGTGTATTATTCAAGATGACGGAATAGGCAGAAAAAAAGCAAATCAGTTTAAAAGTGAAACATTGGGTTCTCAAAGATCTTTTGGTACCGAAATCACCAAAGAACGAATAAAGCTCTTGAATGGAAGTGATCAAAATTTTAAAATTATTGATTTAATTGATGAAAATAGTCAGCCATTAGGTACACGAATAGAAATAATTCTTAATACCTTTAGTATTAAATAAACTTACGATAAAATTATGATTCGATCGATACTAGTTGATGATGAAGTTTCGTGTACAGACATTCTACAGTGGCAATTGAGCAAATATTGTACTCAAGTAGAAATTGTAGGAATATATAACGATACGCTGGAAGCACTTAATCAAATCACGACAATTCAACCCGAGCTGGTATTTCTAGATATTGAAATGCCTGGAATGAACGCATTTGAACTGCTTGAAAAGCTCAAACCCATCCCATTCGATATTATTTTCATTACAGCATATAATCAATTTGCGGTACAGGCATTTAAAGAAAATGCTATCGATTATTTATTAAAACCCATAGAAAAATCTGACTTAGTATTTGCTGTAGATAAAGTTTATAAAAAGCAAGCCACGAATACAACAGAAAGAATTGATGCATTATTAAAATTATTTAAGGTTCAACTAGAAGCGAACAAGAGAATCGCATTACCTACCAACAATGGAATAAGTTTCATCGACGTAGAACAAATTGTTCATTGCGTAAGCGACAACAACTACACTTTTGTTCATTTAGCCAATGGTTCACGAGTACTTATTACAAAAACGTTAAAGCAAATTGAAGAATCATTGATCACTTATCCTTTCTATCGTGTTCATCAATCTCATCTTGTCAACCTTAATCATATTATTAAATTTGTAAAAGATCAGGGTGGCTTTTTACTAATGAGTGATAATTCAACAATTACCGTTGCTCGACAAAGAAAAGAAGGATTGATGGAACTTTTTTCGAAACTCTAATCAAAAAGTACAATTTACAATAGAATATCAGTAAATCGATAAAATGATAATTTAGAATTTTAGGTTTTCAATTTATCATTGCTAATATTTTCAATAGTTCGTCTTCATCAACAACGAATTTCCCATTTCGCAAGTTTTCTTCTAAGATTCCTGCTGTATGAATTTCTGTTGGACTACATAATTTTAAAATAGTTTGAAGATTTCCAGATCGAATTCCACCCCCTGGTAAAATTGTTATTTCTCCTTTCACATATTCCATCATCTGTACAATTCTGTTTCGTCCTTCGTCTGCTGTTCTTCCATCACCAGAAGTAAGTACACGAGCACAGCCATACTTTAATAAAATATCGAGACCTAATTTCCAATCAAGAATTTGATCAAAGGCACGATGAAATGTAAAGGGTAAAGGTTGACATACATTTAAAAATTGACCTAATTGTTTTTTATTGATTGTTTGATCTTCGCTCATAAATCCGCTGACAAAACCATCAGCACCCAATTCTATAAACTTTTCTACATTTTGCAACATTCTTTCAAACTCATCATCAGAATAAACAAATGAACGGGGTCGAGGTCGAATCATTACAAAAATATCATTGTGAAATAGTTTACGAGCTTCGTTAAAAAAACTCAATGATGGCGTGATGCCTCCAATGCTATAATCTTCACACAACTCAAGTCGATCCACTCCTGCTTTAACTGCAATGTGTACAGATTCAATATTGAATGTAGCAAGTTCTAGAAGCATCTACTTTTCATATTGGAATTATTTAGCCAGGATGATATAGGGGAACGCAGATAAATCGGATTATTAGGATTAGCGCAGATTTAATTCTTCAGTAAAAATTCAGCATCTTTCACTACATCCACTCCTTCGCCAATACGGTAACAATAATTAAATCCTTCGCGTAAAGCAAAAGCACCCATCTCTCCGCTCTTATTCACTGCGATGAATCCAATTTGCATATCGTTCAAATTATTCTTACGCAATTTATACATACGTTCTACTGCTATTTGACAAGCTTCCCTTGGAGATTTTCCGTAGCGCATTTCTTCCACACCAGTATGCGAACCACAAATACGAATTACTTCCTCACCTACACCTGTAGCGGTCGCAGCTCCAACTTCATTATCAACAAATAGACCTGCTCCAATAATCGGCGAATCACCCACTCTACCTTTCATTTTAAATGCCATTCCACTCGTAGAACATGCGCCCGACAAATTTCCATTTACATCCATGGCGAGCATTCCGATGGTATCATGGTTGTCGATAGAACCAGGTGCGCGTTTTTCTTTCATATGCTTCATGGTTTCCATCGGATTGTATTTACTTGACTTCAACCACTCCTTCCAAATTTTCTCTGAATTAGGTGTCAATAAATTTTCTTTCTTAAAACCCTGCTGTAAAGCAAACGCATATGCCCCTTCGCCCACCAAAACGACGTGCGGTGTTTTCTCCATTACCAATCGAGCGACTGAAACGGGATGTATAATATTTTCAATACACATCACCGATCCACATCCACCTAATTCATCCATGATGCATGCATCTAAAGTAACACGACCATCTCTGTCTGGCAATCCACCATAACCCACACTTGTATCTTCAGGATCAGCTTCAGTAACCATAACGCCTTTTTCAATAGCGTCAATTGCGCGACCTGATTTAGATAATATTTCCCAAGCAGCTTTATTTGCTTTCACATTAGGCGCCCAAGTAGAAATGACCAAGGGCAACTTTACTTCTAATTTAGATTTTGCATTTAATTGTTGCGCCAATAAAATAGCGCCTGTTGATAATACAGAGTGACGAAGGAACTTTCTGCGATTGATCATATAATAATTTTGCAATGTAATGGTACTATAATAACTACAGTTAAAGAAATTTACTTGACCTCAATTTCATCACAAAAAATATACGCATCAAACCCAGCACCTTGATGCCATTTTGGCAATACACCATAATTTGTTGCCTTCACTCGGACAAATTTTGCCTTAATGGGCTGGAATTTAGCCGTGAGTATTTGAGTATTTACTACCATATTAGTATCTGGAACTTGATTCACAACTTCTGCAATCTCTTTCCATGATTTTCCATCTATCGAAACTTCTACATTCATTTTAGTGGGCATTAAAATCCAAGATCGACAGTCTTGCAAAAAACCAACATTTACACTAGAAATTTTTTGTTCTTTTCCCATTTGAATTTCAACATCCATATCTTGGGATTGATAACCATGCCAATCACCTTTTCTCCAGTTCTCGGTTCCATGAATTCCATCAATCATGGAGATGGGTCCTTCAGCCGAATATTGCTTACCAGGAGTACTATGCAACACTACACTCCAATTATTGGGCAGTTTAAAAAAGGAAGCTTGCGTAACTCCACTCTTCCCTTTCTGATCGCCGCATTGAGCGTAGAGCGTGGTGCTTTCATAGATGTAAAATGGTTTGTGGTAATATTCGCCCATCATCATAAGTCCGGGATTGTATCCATACAACATCATCGCTCCATCCAAAGAAATGATATTCACGAGCAAACTATCTTTAAAGATTCTTCCTTCGGTTTTAATCAATGGCGCTCTATAAAAATAAGGAGAATTCATATCGCCTCTTTTTTCAGAAATAGTTCCTCGAGACTGTTCAGGGATAGTACTCATCTCAAAAACTATTTCCTTTGCATTCATAAAATTCTCGTGTGTAATTAAATTATCATTTACAGAAATACCATCGATATTCACACTTTGGATATACACTGATGATGGTGAATTTCCCTTGGCAAGAATGCGAATACGATTTGTGAACCGAATCAAACAATGGACTTCCAACAGCATAGTAAGGACTTCCTGGAGTTACTGGATAAAATCCCATGGCGCTCCATACATACCACGCCGACATTTGTCCGCAATCTTCATTGCCTGGTAATCCTTCTGGACCTTTGTTGTACAAACTATCCATAATAGAACGAACCAACTTTTGTGTTTTATGAGGCTTCCCAATATAATCATACAAATAGGCCATGTGATGACTCGGTTCATTACCATGTGCATATTGTCCAATTAATCCGGTGATATCTGCTTGAGTACGACCAGTAGTTTCGCTGTTCGCAGAAAACAATCCATCTAACTTCGCTTCAGCTTTTTGCTCTCCACCCATCATTCGAATGAGTCCGGGAATATCTTGCGGAACAAAAAACGAATATTGCCAAGAGTTCGCTTCTGTATAATGATTGTTCACTTCACGCGGATCGAAGTTTGGAATGAAATCACCATTTCTTCGCGGTCGCATGAAACCCGTGTTTGGATCAAATACGTTTCTGTAAGAAGCTGCTCTACGTAAATATTGTTGTTGTTCTACTCCTTTCCCTAACATCCTCGCCACTTCCGAAATACACCAATCGTCGTAAGCATATTCTAATGTTTTAGAAACCGATTCATGTTCATCCTCCACTGCTAAATATCCATGCTCTATGTATTGTGGTAATCCAAGATGATCCCAGTTGGCACTTTTTTCATCGCTTCATAGGCATAAGCAGTATCAAAGTTGCTCACTCCTTTTACAAGGGCATCTGCAATTAAAGAAACGCTATGGTAGCCGATCATACAATCCGTTTCGTTGGCACCCAACTCCCAAACAGGAGCCGACCACCAATTTTATATTGATTCAACATGGACTTAATATAATCCAGACTTCTGTTTCTATCAATTACATTATATAACGGATGTGCCGCTCGAAAGGTATCCCACAAACTAAAAACGGTATAATGCGTAAATCCATCACCGTTATGAACCGTATTATCACGACCTCGATAACGACCATCCACATCAGAAATAACATTGGGAACAATCATTGTATGATACAGAGAGGTATAAAAGTTAGTTTTGTCTTTTTCCGATTTCCCAAACGCAATTATTTTAGAAAGTTCTTTGTTCCAGACGTTCTTTGCTTCCGCCTTCACTTTTTCAAAATCCCAATTGGGAATTTCAGCTTCTCTGTTCTTACGTGCACCCGCTGCATCTGTAGTGGAAATTCCGACTTTCACGAATAAAGTATTATTCTTTTCAGACGGGTTATTTACAAAATGAATAGCAGCACATAATTCATTATGATCTATAGTTCTTCCCTCGATCATCTTCTCCACAAATCCCTTCAAAGAAACTGTGCTGATTGGTTTAGAAAATTCAATCGAGAAAAAAATAAATTGATCTGTCGCCCAAGCTTCACTACGTCGGTAGCCTTCCATCATGTGGTCGTTCACATATGTCAGGGCTGAACGCAATGTTTTATCACGATGTTCCAAATCAAGCATTACAAACTGATTTTCGGAGTTCGGAAAAACATATTTATGAAAGCCGGTGCGCAAACTAGTTGTCAATTCTACTTTAATGTCATCATCCGTCAACTGCACTTCATAATATCCAGGAGTGGCTTTCTCTGTTGCATGATTAAATTTAGAACCATACTCTGTTGGTACAAAAGAATGAGCACCTTGCCCGGGCATCAGCAGTATATCGCCATAGTCGGAACATCCAGTTCCACTGAGATGTGTATGTGTAAATCCGTAAATGAGTGTATCCGCATAATAATATCCAGAGCACCCTTCCCAGCTACCATCTCGACGTGTATCGGGACTTAATTGAACCATTCCATGAGGTAAAGTAGCACCGGGGTAGGTGTGTCCGACACCGCCGGTTCCGGTCATGGGGTCGACGTATTTAGATAAATCTTGTGCGTTGCCTATAGAATTTATTAATAAAAATGAAAGCAGAAGGACGAGTTTGGAGGAATGCATAAATCAAAAATAATCAAAACATCCAAATAAAATACAAAACCTCTTCTATTTGATATTATTCCAGCACTTCCATTTGATTTTATTAGCTGGACCTGAGAAATTAATTAACTTTCGCTCATTGGGCATGAGATGAAATCCATTTTGGTCAAATGTACACTTACCTTCATCATCATAAAGGTAAACTCCATAGGTAAATGCATCGGCCGTAACAATAATACTCGTACTATCCAGTATTTTTATACTTAGATCAGCCTTACGAAAAACGACTTTATTGGGCCGATTTCGCAATAAGAAATCACGATAAATCACATTAAAATGGAAATTATCTACCACTTCAGTAACCAAAACAATTTGGTTGGAATCCAAATTTCTCATATGATTGCTTGGAAAAAAAATACACTCTTTAATAACCGTATCTGGATTTAAAACCAAATATCTTTCATCGATAGAAATTGGTTCAGTCACGGTATCCGTTCTAATAAAATACAACCTAACGATGATCGAGAGAGCATCAAGTCCATCATATTGTAAATAGGTAGACAATCCGCGTTCTGTTTCCAAGGTAGTAACAAACAAGTCATCAAAATTTTGCTTTACGGTGGAGTAAAATAATTTAGGCTGAAGATTTTTAGCAAGACAACTCCAAGAAACCGAAGGCCAACAATCATTATATTGCCAAAACAACGTTCCTCCACATGTGGGAAAAGCACTCCGATGCGCCTTCATCGCAATATCCATACCGTAGGCTTGTTGCAATTGGGAGAGATAAGCATAATCCTCCATTAAAGAAGGAACTTTAAAATAGCGTTTCAAGTATTCATTGATGGTTTCAAATCCTTTAGGATGTTTTTGATGATTCAAAAAGGAAGTTGAATTAAAATCAATTTTTGAAATACTCGATTTGTACGTCTTTAAATCCGCCATCGATTGAAAACCATATTCACTCATGAATCGTCCGGTCTTCTTTTTATACACCTCAAAATCCTCCATACCCCACCAGACTCCCCAATAGTGACTATCTCCTGAAAGCATACTTTCCTTTCTTCCCCAACCGATAGAAGGAGAAGAAGACCAATAGGAACAAGTAGGATGCAAGGAGTCAACTACACTTGGTAATATTGTTTGAAATACCTTTACATAATCGTTCCAGATCTTAGCAGAGTCAGTTGATGCATAACTAAATTGTTTTTGCCAGCCCCAATTTTTCCACCCTTCATCACTTTCATTATTACCGCACCAAAGCACTATGCACGGATGCGACGATAATCGTTCTACTTGCTGGATCGCTTCCTGTTTCACATTCTCAGCAAAAGCATCATCACCTGGGATCATACTACATGCGAACATAAAATCTTGCCACACCATAATTCCGTATTGATCACAATAGTCATAAAACACATCGGGCAAATAAACACCGCCACCCCACACACGAAGCATATTCATTCCAGCTTCCTTTGCATTTCTTACCAACGCTTCATAATCTTTATCGGTAACATTAGGTAAAAACATATCGGGTGGGACCATATTGGCGCCGCGCACAAAAATATTTTTACCGTTAATACTAAATGTAAACTCGTTGCCAATGGTATCTTTCTGTGTATTCAAATCAACGCTTCTAAACCCCGTTTTACAACTTACTTGATTCAAACTATCTTCTTCCAAACGACAAATCAATTCATATATGGGCTGTTCACCACGACCGTTAATTTGCCATCTGTTCGCATTTGGAAAAAGAAATGGGATGTTCACGGTTTGTTCTCCCTTTCGAATATTCACCTCATGAATCAGCTTAAAATTAGTTCCTTTTACTGTTAAATTAATGTACGTCTTCTTTTGATGATCGGCTGTTATCTTCACGATAGCATTACCTTTTACATTATTGTTTCCATCAATTGTTGCTGATACACGAATTGACGTAAGCGCTACTTGGTTACTTGCTACTAATCTCACTTCTTTCCAAATTCCGCAAGACAATAATTTAGGCGCAAAATCCCATCCATAATGATACTGCGCTTTTCGCGTAAAACTGCGGACACCTTCCGGCAAGGTATAGTTTAATTTTTGCGCTGCTTCTTTCGCAATCGTTTCCGGAGCTTTAAATTTTACGAACAAAATATTCTTTTTCAGAAGCAGCGATTTCACATCTACTTTCCAAGTGCGGAACATATTATCTGCCTTTAAAATTAATGAGTCATTTAAATATACATCTGCATAAGTATCGAGGCCATCGAAAATTAAATTGAGTTGTGGTTTTGCTAAGATGAAATCATCGCAGGTAAATTCAGTTTTATAATCCCAACTCGATTCACCGACCCATTGTACTTTCTTTTCGTTATCGTCGAGGTAAGGATCCTTAATCATTTTATTTCTTAATAAATCGGTATGTACAGTTCCTGGCACATGAGCGGGGAGCCATTTTTTGGATACGGATTGTTTGAAAGACCAGTTGGAGAGAGGGATATTTTGTGCAATAGAATTGCAATAAATAAAACATAAAAGTCCCAAGAGGAGAGAATTGAATATTGATCGAGAAGAAATCATTGGTTACGAATTACTAATCGGTTACGAATTACGAATCTGTACGAATATACGAATTACGAATTTACGAATACGCAAATACGCGAAATGCGAATAAACCTACCTATGCTAACCGCGTGCGCTAAAGCTTTAGCGGTGCAAGCTACGGTAGGCAGGTACGAAATGCGAAAATGCGAAACTCTGCATAATCACGAAATGTGAATGAACCTGTCGAGAGGTTAAATAATTTGACCACCCCTATTAAAAATGAAACCTCGGGATAGCCATTTCCCCCATTTACCAACTCATGATCGCGACTCTAATTCATCAACCTTTTAATACACTAAAATTTCTGAAACAAACAGCCAGCCGTTTTGCCCAGCGCCAGGGGTGCCTTCCGGGTTTTTACCGATAGAATTGAAGCGAAGGTAAATGGAATTCACTTCGTCGTAGAAAGGAATAGAAATGCGTTCTATAGGATCTACAGGAACAATTTTTTCAGATTCAAAGAGCAATTCTGATTCTCCATAACTTATGCTTGCGGGAGCATGAATCCAACTACCTGGGTCGTGCAAGTAAACGACAACAATGCTATCCACTTTTACTTTATCAGTCCATTCAATTTTTACTTCCGGACTTTTGCCAATCCACCCAATCCAATGTTTGCCTGTCCATGGAAATATTCCAGTGATCCCATCTACCAAGGTAAATCCTGGATTTGCATAACTTCTTTCACCCGGTGTAATCAGATTCACTTTTGCATTCGTAGCTTTTGAAAATTCGAACGGATAACTTACAATGGTTTGATGTTGATTATAGGTACTTCGCACCACTAATTTACTTGTGGAATTAATACGAATGGGATTTTGGTAAGTAGAGTAATTAGTAACTCCGTCGCCATTATCGATAGCAGTTTCTATTTGTTGAGGCACTTTAGAATCCAATGTTAGCATCAGAGAGCGAACGGTTTCTCCACCACCAATACGCAATCTGGGTATATGCCAGGTATTCGAATAATTTACACGAAACGTATCTAATATATGTTGATGTTGTAATACTCGTTTATAAAAACTTTTTTCATCGTGCAAAGTAGTGTCTGTCCACAATACTTCTGTAAGCGCACACAATCTTGGCAACAACATATATTATACTTGCTTTTCATCGTACATGTATTCTGTCCATAAATTTGCCTGCGCACCTAAGATTAATTTTTGTTCTGACTTCGTCAATGAATCTGGAATTGGTCGATATGCATAAACTTTTTCTAATGGAGTATATCCACCAATAGCTAAAGGTTCGGTAGCACGTTCTCCTTGGTAGTGATCAAAATAACAGTGCGTCCCAGGCGACATTATAGCTTGATGGCCCGATCGCACGGCTGCTTTTCCGCCTTCAATTCCGCGCCAGCTCATTACTGTTGCATTGGGGGCTAATCCACCTTCTAATATTTCATCCCAACCTATGAGTTGCCGACCTTTGCTATTGAGAAATTTCTCGATGCGTTGGATGAAATAACTTTGCAACTCTTCGTCGTTACGCAAATTATTTTCAAATCGGGTATTCGCACAATTCGGGCATTTGCTCCATCTTTCCTTTGGACACTCATCACCGCCAATATGAATATACTTAGAGGGAAATAATTCCATCACTTCGGTAAGCACATCTTCCAAAAAAGTAAAAGTAGAATCCTTTACACAAAACACATCTTCATAACCACCCCATCCTCTTCCCACTTCTTTTACATATCCCAAACAGGAATACTCAGGATATGCCGCCAATGCAGCGAGCGAGTGTCCGGGCATTTCAATTTCAGGAATGACTGTGATTTGTCGTTGTGATGCATAATTTACAACTTCTCGAATATCACTCTGCGTATAAAAGCCACCGTATGGAATAGAATCGAATTTTTGGTTTCGATAGGGGCCGCTCATACTTCCACTTCTCCATGCACCGACGTCTGTTAACCGAGGATACTTATTAATTTGAATCCTCCAGCCTTGGTCATCGGTGAGATGCCAATGAAAAGTATTCATTTTATAAATTGCAAGCAGGTCAATATATTTTTTCACAAACTCCTTCGATAAAAAATGTCGGGAAACATCGAGATGAACTCCACGATATCCAAACTTTGGTTGATCATAAATTTTAAGGCAAGAAATTTGGCCCTTATTTTCCAGAGATTGAAATGCCAACTGCAATAGTGTGCTTGTACCTCGAATCAATCCAGCAGGTCCACCTTCCAGAAGTACATATTTTCGTCTCACTTTTAATAAATACTTTTCAGAAGTATCCGTTAAAGCAGAGAATGCAATATAACGATCCTTCCTTACAACAGAAGCGACAATCGGGAGGGTATAACCATTAGTTTGGTTTAACCAAGAGTTAAATAGCTCGGCAGCTTGAATGGCAGCCGGAGCGTTCGCTAAAATTTTCGTTTCAGCAGAAATTAAAAACACTCCTCCTTTTTGCGAAATTTTATTGGGGAATGGAATTAAAGACGACTCTTGAGAAAAGGCAAGAGAAGAAAAGATCAACATCAAGAAGATTGTATATCTAATTTTAATTTTCATCACATTATAATGCCGTAATCCAATCTACTTAAATGAGTAATTATATTCTCCATTGGCCATAAGTCCAACAGAGCAGTTTGATTTAATTAATGTCCTCCAGTTACTTTATCATAATGAATCCCTTGTGTAGCCAAAATGCCTTTTACTTTCCATCCATAGAATGCAAGGTACGCGAAGCAAAGTATTCCAACTATATAACTGGCTTGTATTCCGAGAAGATGATCGGAAGCTAACCAACCTTGCAAGAGACTCACGAATCCACCACCCATGATCATCATAATCAAAAAACTGGATCCTTCGTTGGTATGTTTTCCTAAACCTGCAATTGCCAAAGTAAAAATACAGGGCCACAGAGTAGAGCAAAACAATCCAACACTGATGAATGCATATACGCTGATAAGCCCATCTGCAAAAATTCCAATGAACAACGCTGCAATTCCACAGCAAGAGAACAGTAACAATTGCCTTGCAGGATTTCCTTTGCTCATAATGTCAGCTATAATAATTAGAATTATTACGAATGCATAAATATAAAATGGCGTAAGATCATTATTTGCAATTCTATTTGCAAACAAGAAAACGCCGAAAGCAGCATACGGCAAAATAAAATTCAAAAATGTACGGACATTCCGTTTTAAGTCAAATGCACCCACTGCACCTGTCCAACGACCGATCATCAAACTTGCCCAGAACAATGAAACATAAGGAGCAATTTCACTGGTGGGTGTTTGAAGATGGATACGCATGAACTCTGGCAGATTGGATGCTGTAGAAACTTCTACACCTACGTATAAAAAGATAGCAATCATACCCATCCACAATTGAGGATACGAAAGCGCTAACTTCCCGGATAATTTACTCTTAGCAATACCATCAACATTCGTTTCTTCGTGATGAATTTGATTCGGCAACGAAGAAAATTTAAAAAGGATAGCCACCAACACGAAAGCTGCTCCTAATATTAAATACGGACCTTTCACAGCGGAAAGTGAATCCAAATGTTCTCCTGCTTTTAGAGAGCCAAAGATGGCAAAACTCACAATGATAGGGCCGATCGTTGTTCCAATATTGTTAATACCACCTGCCAAACTAAGTCGTTGCGAACCCTTCTTTGGATCACCTATCGTAATAGTTAGGGGATTGGCTGCGGTTTGTTGCAACGAGAAACCAAGACCTACAATAAAAAGTCCCGTAATCATCAATCCAAAAGACGATGAATCGGCAGCGGGAAAAAATAACAATGTCCCCAAAGCAGAAATGACAAGACCGAGTGCGATACCGTTTTTATAACCGATACGATTCAAGATATCACCACCGCTTGCTTTAGAAGCGAAATAATAAATCAATGATCCCACAGTATAAGCTACATAAAATGCAAATGAAATCATTTGACTTTGCCATTGTTCGAGATTTAGTTTTTCCTTAAAAACAGGAATAAGAATATCGTTGCTGGCTGCGACGAAGCCCCAAAAAAAGAATACAGAGATTAGGATAGGAAGGGAGGAGCGGGAGTTAGTTTGGTTGACCATATTAGATGAGGGTGAAGATAAAATAAATTTAATATAGGGGGTTAAGCCATTAAAAATATATTCACACAGTAGGCTCTTTACTACTGACATTCACGATCGACTCAAACACATTTCTTAAAATCTGTTCGGTTAAGAGTGAAGGCTTCATAAATCCTTCACCCATACAAACAACAAACAACTATTTAAAATAAATTCATCATTAAAAATTTCTCGTGGCAGCGTGAGCGTCAATTAAATACAACATTCCAACATTTGATTGTAAATACATTCTGATGATGACCTAATTTTTGTAACTGGCATACCCTTAATTTTGTAACACGAAATAGTAATAATTAACTAATAAAAGATGAATAAAGTTTTAGCAACCCTACTCACAATCAGTTTCCTTACTACTGGATGTGTTAGCCGTAAGAAGTACAACAAACAAGTTGAAATGTATGATACTTTGAAAAAAGATTGTGGTGTAATCGAAAGTAACTTACAAAAGTGTTTAGATGAAAGTGGAAGGAATGCTGCTGAAAATGTACGTTTAACGCAAGAGTTAGCCGATCTAAGAGCCAACAGCAGTACTATGATGAAACAATTAAGTGATATGTCGGTGATCAGCTCAGCACAAGCAGAGAGTATTCGCAAATCTTTAGAGAACATCAATTCGAAAGACTCATACATCATGGACCTTCAAACAGCGATGGCACACAAAGATTCTTTGAACATGGCATTAGTTTTAAATTTAAAAGGGGCTCTTAAGGATGTGAACGATGAAGATGTAACGATCAACGTTGAAGGAAGTGCGGTATTCATTAGCATTTCAGATAAAATGTTATTCAGCAGTGGAAGCTACAACATTACTCCCCGAGCAAAGTCGATTCTTGGAAAAGTGGCTGATGTGATCAAAGCTCAACCTGAAGTACAATTCATGGTAGAAGGTCACACGGATAATAAAGCGATTTCTACAGGAGCGATCAAAGACAACTGGGATTTAAGTGTGCTCGTGCTACTTCCGTAGTTCGCGTTCTTCAGAAAAACTATGGTGTGGATCCTTCCCGAATGATTGCAGCCGGACGTAGTGAATACGTTCCAGTGACGAGCAATGGGGATGTCCAAGGAAGGTCATTAAACCGTAGAACACGCATTGTGATATTACCTCAATTGGATCAATTCTTCAAATTGATGGAGTCAAAATAAAAATTTAATTCGATGAACAAAGCCCGAGGTTAAACCCCCGGGCTTTGTTTTTTAAGTATTACTTTTTCAATGCACTTTACATCATCATACGTCCGAGCACCACATCCCAATTCACCACATTCCACCAGGCGTTGATATAGTCTACACGTTTATTTTGATATTTTAAATAATAAGCATGTTCCCAAACATCCAACCCTAAAATCGGCAACCCTTTTACCTCTGCAATATCCATAAGAGGATTATCTTGATTGGCAGTAGAACAAATTTGCAAAGTGCCATCCTTTTGTTTAATCAACCAAACCCATCCGCTTCCAAAACGATTTTTTGCTTCAGTCGAAAAAAAGCTCCTTAAATTTCTCGAAGCTACTGAACGAAGTATTTATCGCCTCTAACATTTTTCCTTTCGGTACTCCACCACCGTTAGGCTTCATGATGGTCCAGAAAAAAGAATGGTTCCAATGACCACCAGCATTATTTCGAACAGCTTGTGGAAACCTTGAAACCATTGCTAATATATTCTCCAAATTTGAATCATGGATATGCATCTCTGCACAGAGTTTATTCAAATTATCCACATATCCTTTATGATGCTTCGTATAATGAATCTCCATGGTGAGGGCATCTATATGTGGTTCCAACGACTTTAAATCGTATGGGATTTCAGGCAAGCTGAAATTCGGATCTCCGTGAGGAGCTGCAACTAAACCGGAACCTGCAGCTAATACACCGGCTGTAGTTAATGCACTTGCTTTAATGAAGTCACGACGAGAAAATGAATTTTCCATATTTATATTTTTTACGCACTTAAATAAATAAGTACTTCGTTTTTATCTACTACTTTTCCCTTTGTTACCGCTATCTTTTTTACGGTAGCATCCACAGTGGCTTTAAGGGCATTTTCCATCTTCATGGCTTCGAGGATCACCAATGTTTCCCCTTTTTTACTTGGTCGCCTTCCTTCACTGGAATATCCACGACTAAACCAGGCATGGGTGCTTTTAAGTCACCAACACGCAAGGATGAAGAAGCATCCATTCCCAGTTCCTTCAATAAATCGTCGTAACGATCGCGTAATTGAATATCGAGAACTTTACCATTCAAACGAATTAAATGTTTTTTTTCTTTGGCATTAGAACGAACCACTTCTACATTATAGGATACACCATTATATAGAAGATGGTATGATCCAGGATGCAATTGCTTTAAATCAAAACCTTTCTTGGTTCCATTTATTAGCAAATCAGCACCATTTTGTTCTATCTTTAATTCGTTAGAACCGTTAATTAACACTTTTGTCATGTAACAAAGTTAAAACAAGCAAGTGAAATATAACGAAGGTATGCTGTCAAACATTCTTTCGTTAATAAAATATCCTTATGTACCCGATTAAATAGCGTCTAACCCCTACATTCGCAAAAGATGTCATACTCACGTCGCGTCCTCGTTATTAGCCTATTAGCTTTGTTATGCTTGGTTTGTGGGCTATCCATCCAGTTGTGGCAGGAGTATCGATCCATCCAGCATCAGGATTTAGTAAATCGGGCCGAAGGCAGCTTTTCAAAAATGGAAGCGGAACTTAACCGCAACCTAGACGCTCTTGCTCCAAAATTAGAAGGTGACCGTTTTAACGACAGATCCTTTTCAACTTCCTTTCAAAATCTGGATTTTCCAGCGATGACTTGTCTTTTAGTTTTTGAAGGCGGCAGGTTAAAATATTGGTCTGACAATAAAGTCCTAATCGACACTTTCAAAATTAGCGGCTATGAAGATGGGCAAGTTTATTTATTGGGAAATGGGTATTACTATTTGAAGAGCAAAACGGTTGCAGGACGTAAAATGGTGGCGCTTTTATTAGTGAAGCAACAATACTCATTACAAAACAAATACCTTGACAATGTATTTCACCCGGCACTTGAATTAGACAAAGAAGTAATTCTAAGTCTTAGTCACTCAAAAGAAGGTTTTGGATTTAAAGACAACAGACAAAAAGAACTTTTCAGAGTCTATTTTAATGCAAATGCTGAAAATGATAACTGCCCTTTTTACATTTCAATATTGTATGGCTTATGCATGATTTTTTTAAGCCTTCTTGCTTTTGACGCTTTACGCAAACTAGGAAAAAACCGATCGATTCCAGGAATAGTGTTACTCTTGTTAATCGTATCGGTAAGAATTTTAATGTCGGTATACAACTGGCCTACAGAAATTTTCGAGAGTGAATTATTTAGTTCTAAGTATTATGCGAGTGGGTTTTTATCTAATTCACTGGGTGACCTTCTATTATCTGTGGTTACGGTTGCATATATTTTCATTTTCGTTTATACGTGGCTTTTACAAAGCAAAAAAATGGAGTCAGACTTTAAAAGCAAACTCCTAATCGTACTAGTATTCTACTTTACTTTCATATTCTCGGTACTCATAAATTTTCTACTGAGTGGATTAATCATTAATTCGCAGATTTCGTTCGACATCAACAATATTTTTCAGCTTACCGTTTTTACAGGTATAGGGATGATTGTAATTGGAATTTTACTAAGTACATTTTACTTATTATGTGATGGAAGTGTACTCATTATCCGCAAAACGAAGCTTGACATTTCTTCGGTAGCTATTTTATTTTTAGTTTCACAAGGACTTTTTTTAACCTCACTCTTATTACTACGCAACAGAAATTTATTTACGGACTACGGTGTAAGTGCCTTTTTATTAGCTAACATTCTCATTATTTTTATTGGGTACATTCGAAGCACGGAAATGCGATTATTCTCCTTTTCGCGAACCGTTTTAGTAATTTTAGTATTCTCATTGTATACTGCACAAATCATTTATTCATTTAATGATACCCGAGAAAAAGAGAAGCGTCAATTGCTCGCTGCAAAATTGGAAAATGAGCAAGACATCATCGCTGAATTTTTATTGCAACAAACAGAAGATCGTATTCGAAATGATCGTGAGTTAATAAGAATGCTCACGTTACCTCCGCATGTAATTTTATATTCTCCTGAAATATTTGAGAATGTAAGCCGACATCTTACGAAACAATACTTCAACGGATATCTTGGTCGATATGAAGCCCGATTTAAATTTTTTAATGCTAATGATCTCCCTTTAAATAGAGCTGGCGATCCCTCTTGGAACATCGACAAAATCAAACGTATCAATTTAACAGAGGGTCGTCCTACAGGAAGTAGCAAATTTGCATATCTCAGAGACGAAAATGGGAAGGCTAAATATATTGGAATCATTCATCCTGGCGCCAATGATGCTCCTGCAGGCACCATTATTATAGAATTAAATGCCCGTTCAACGCAAGAAGAAATAGGACTGCCCGAGTTATTATTAAATAACAAAGTTGGTAATTCACGCGATATAAACAAATATGCGTATGCACGCTATCAGAATGGAAAATTAGTAAGTCAATCAGGAGAATACAATTACTACTTAACCGAAGCTCCTTACATGCAGCATTTCCGAAATTTAGAAGGGATGCGGTTTGTCTCTTTTGATGGGAAACAGCACCTTTTTTACAAATACGGTAAAAATTTAATTATTATCAGTGCTCCGCAACAAGGGCTTTGGGTTTGGGTAACTTTATTCTCCTACCTATTTACTTTCTTCAGTTTTTGCTTTTTAATTTTAAGTATTATCATTCGTTTCCTTCGACAAGGATTTAACTTACAATTTAATTTTAACAGCCGGATTCAACTTACAATTACCATGATTGTAGCTGGTACACTTTTATTGATTGGCGCTGCTACGGTAACCTACATTGTTAAAAACTACGAAGAAGCACAGACCAATCGAATTCGAGAAAAACTACATAACCTTCGTGTATTAGTTGAAAGTGAAATTGGGAATAGAGAGTTAACTGGAAATATGTTGAGTGACGACTTGCAATATCTATTCACGCGGCTTTCCAGTACGTTGAAAACAGACTTCAACTTTTACAGCATGGATGGGCGACTGTACTTTTCATCACAAAGAAGCATTTACGATCAGAATATAATGGCTCCGCTAATGAATCGAATTGCACTGACTAGTTTAACAACAAATCAGAAAGCATTATTCATTCAAAGTGAAAACATAAGCAACTTAAAATACACTTCTGCTTATGAGCAAGTAAGAAATAACAACAATAAGCATATCGGATTTATTAGCATACCTTATTTCGACAGAGATACGGAATTAAAGCGAGATATTTCGGGATTCCTCGTGGCACTTATAAATTTATACGTTCTCTTGTTCAGTGTGTCAATCCTCATTGCCTTTTTCATTTCCAATCGCATCACGCAACCATTACGAATTATTCAAGAAAGTTTGAGTAGAACAAAATTAGGTACCATGAGCGAACCTATCTTATGGAAAACAAAGGATGAGATTGGCGCTTTGATTGATGAATACAATCGCATGTTAGCACAAATCCAAAAGAGTGCACAGCTTCTCGCAAAATCAGAAAGAGAAAGTGCGTGGAGAGAGATGGCCAAGCAAGTAGCACATGAAATTAAAAACCCGCTTACTCCTATGAAGTTAGGTGTACAACATTTGATGCGTGCCATTGACGACAATCATCCCAATAAAGATGAGTTAGTGAAGAAGATCAGCACTACAATGATTGAACAAATTGATACGTTATCTAATATAGCCACTGAGTTTAGTCATTTTGCAAAATTACCAAAGCCCGATTATACATCTGTAGAGCTAATTAGTCTTATTAATCACAGTTGCGATTTATATGGAGAAGAAAAGCATGCTAAAATTATTTTTAAATCGCATCCCGAAACGCTCGAAGTAACCGCCGATAAAGATCAGTTGATTCGAATTTTTGGAAACCTCATTAAAAATGGAATTCAAGCAGTTCCTAATAATAGAGAAGGAGAAATTGAAATTACACTTGATCTAAATGATGAGTGGGTTACCATCTGCATAAAAGATAACGGTATGGGTATACCACAAGATATGTTGAATAAAATATTTGTGCCTAACTTTACTACTAAATCCAGCGGTGCGGGACTAGGGTTAGCTATGGTTAAAGAGATGGTAGTTGGAATGGGAGGGCAAGTTTGGTTTGATACAAAACAAAATGTTGGCACTTCATTCTATTTGAAATTACTACGTCACAAAAAATAAGTTACTGAATAATTCGTTTTCAATCTCTCAACTTATCCAACAGAGAATTCAGCTTTTCTATTTCAGAATTAGATAAATTTTTAAACTCTTGTTGCCATTCACTCATGCTTTTATCAATTTTCTCTAACAATGACAACCCCTCTTGTGTGATCCAGATGTCTACTTGCCGACGACTATGTGCACATACTTCGCGTTTAACAAAATTTTTAAGTCTCAATTTTTCCACTAAGCGTGTTGCGTTAGAATTTTTATCAATCATCCGTTCAGAGATATCTCCCAAACGCAATGCATTGGGAAATGACCCTCTTAAAATTCGAAGCACATTATATTGTTGGGGTGATATACCAAATGGTTTTAGACGTTGAATATTTTTTACGTCTATCCAACTTGCGGTGAAAAGCACATTTACTACTAATTTTTGATACTTATCTTCAAATTTAGATTGCAAAATCTCGTCTTCAATTCTACCCATGCAACAAAGATACAAATACAATTGTTGTTAGTACAACTAATATTAAAATATTAATTAAACCATTGATTTATAATATTTACTACCCTTAGATTCCATTTTTATAACTATCACTACAACCTTAGCAACAAAAAATCAATCTAAAAATTTCCTCAGATTACGCTCAACATCCTTCAAATAAGAATCTCCAAATAAATTCACATGGACCAAGAGCGGATATAAATTCCAAAGTTGAATTCTCTCCCTCCAATGATCAGCTAAAGGAAACTCTTGTTCATAAGAAGTATAAAACGATGCATCGAATCCACCAAAAAGTAAAGTCATCGCGAGTTCACTTTCACGAGAAGCATAAGCGATTGCTGGATCGATCAAGACTACTTTCCCATCTTCACCAACGATAAAATTTCCATTCCATAAATCGCCATGAATCAATGCCGGAGGTTCATTCGGAATTAACGCATCCATCTTCAAAAAAAGGGAATCGAATTTAATTCGCATTTCTTTGTTGATTGACTTATTTGCTACAGCCAAATTTAGTTGAGGCAATAATCGTTGATTCACAAAAAAATCAGAAGCATTTACTTCCTGATTATTTATTTGAGGAAGATGACCAATATAATTATCATGATCTAATCCGAAAGCAATTGAAGTATTCCTATGAAGGTGTGCTAACCAGGATCCAAAATCTTCAAAGAAATTTTTTACTTTCTTTCCGGATGTCACAAATGACAATATTAAAATTTGATGCGTTTCTAATTCACAAACACCTATAACTTCCGGGCATGCGATAGATCTTGTTTCAGACAATATTTTTAACCCTTTTGCTTCAGCAGAATACATATTTGGATATTTAGCCAATGAATTTAACTTCATCACAAATTGCCCATCGCTACTTTCCACTTTAAAAACCTGATTTATACTTCCTCCTGCTAATTGTGAGATGGAAAACACTTGCGGGCATTCAAAAAACAGCGATTCCCAAGCCATCCGAAACGCATCATATGGATTCATCATACTTTACAGAGTGAATATCAATTGCCTCCAAAGATACTAGTTCGGAATTCAATTAATGCCTAAATTCGTAACTATATGCCGCAATTTAAAGGAATCATTCGCAGTAAACTTCCCAAGGCGGGAACTACCATATTTAGTATTATGTCGGGGCTTGCTAATGAAGTTGGCGCCATCAATTTAAGTCAGGGATTTCCAGGATTTCCTGTTTCTGAAAAACTAATTTCACTTTATCATGATGCATTAAAAGCAGGACACAATCAATATGCTCCAATGCCTGGAATTTTTCCTTTGCGCGAATGCATTGCGGAAAAAATGGAAGAGTTGTATTCTTGTAGTTATAATCCGGATACAGAAATCACCATAACAGCAGGAGGAACGCAAGCCTTATATACTGCAATAAGTGCGTTGATTCATGAAGGTGATGAAGTAATTGTTTTAGAACCCTCGTACGACAGTTATGTTCCTGCTATTTTATTAGCGGGTGGAATTCCGGTACACATTCCGCTTCAACCGCCAAATTATTCGATCCCCTGGGATGAAATAAAAAAGCTCATTACTCAAAAGACGAGAATGATCATCATCAATACGCCGCAAAATCCAACTGGGACGATACTAACGGCGAAGGATATGCTAAAACTTGAGAAAATTACGGAGGGCACTGATATTATCATTTTGAGTGATGAAGTATATGAACATATCATCTTCGATGGATATGAGCATCAAAGTGTAGCGCGCTTTCCTAAATTAGCAGAGAGAAGCATGATTGTTTATTCATTTGGCAAAACGTTTCATGCGACAGGTTGGAAGATGGGCTATTGCTTGGGTCCTGCTCACCTCATGAAAGAATTCAGAAAAGTGCATCAATTCACAGTATTCTCCGCAAACACCCCTTTACAACATGCATTAACCGCCTATATGTTGAACAAAGAAAACTATGCCGGTTTAGGTGAATTTTATCAAGAGAAAAGAGATTACTTTCAAAAATTAATGAAAGGAAGCAAATTCAAAATATTACCTTGTTTGGGCTCCTATTTTCAACTGCTCGACTATTCATCCATCAGCAAAGAAAAAGATACTGAATATGCCATTCGTTTAACTAAAGAAAATGGCGTGGCCTCTATTCCTGTCTCTGTTTTTTATTCGGTGCCACAAGATCATCATCTTCTACGTTTCTGTTTTGCCAAAGAAAATGAGCAACTGGAAAAAGCAGCGGAGCGGTTGTTGGTGGTTGGTGGTTAGTGGTTGGTGGTTAGTGGTTGGTGGTTGGTGGTTAGTTCTTGGTTTTTAGTGGTTGGTTTTGGGTAGTTGGTAGTTGGATCTCGACAGTTTAGTGTAACCAGTTTTTGAGGATAACTCAATCAAAAAACTTGTACGCTTAAAAAAATACATCATGTTCAAACTTTTCATACATTCGTAAAGTCATTTATATACAAATTTCATCCTATGCCAAAAAACCTCAGTATAACCCTTGTACAACCTAATATTAAATGGGAGTCGCCGATTGATAACTTCAAATTACTGAATAAACAACTTTCCAAAATGGAAAAAGGCGAAAGTGATATTTTACTACTTCCTGAAATGTTTAGCACAGGGTTTAGCATGAATGCAAAAAAATTGGCGGAAGAGATGGAAGGTCCAGCGATGCAATGGATGTTTGAAACGGCTCAAGGGCTGAAGTCTGCTATTTGTGGATCCATCATGATTAAGGAAGCAGGTAAATTTTACAATCGATTTATATGGATGGAGCCGGATGGACATTATGACCACTATGATAAACGACATCTATTCAGAATGGGGAAGGAAGAAAAAACATATACGGGAAGTACGGAAGGAATCGTGATTGAATACAAAGGGTGGGGATTTTGTCCGATGGTATGCTACGATTTACGTTTCCCTGTGTGGAGCAGAAATAGAATACTTGGAAAAGGAGCGAAAGCAAAATACGATTACGATGTACTACTCTACGTTGCGAATTGGCCTGCAGTGCGCACTTATGCCTGGCAACAATTATTAATCGCAAGAGCGATCGAGAATCAATGCTATGTAGCAGGTGTGAATCGTGTTGGGGAAGATGGCAATAAAATAAAATATTGTGGGGACTCTGGCTTGTACAATCCCTTGGGCGAACCCATCAGCAATTTAAAATCCAATAAAGCAGGACTTCAAACCATCGAACTCAACTGGAAAGCCTTGCAGGATATCCGCAAAAAGTTCCCGGTATTATTGGATGCGGATACGTTTGAGGTGGATACTCGTCATTAATTTATAGAGGTTCACCCACCATTTTCATGCTTCTAAAAAGGATTATAGATTTTTAAATTATTTTCTTGTAAAATAGCATTTATCCATTTTTTTAATGGAACAATTTTCTTTATCTTTATAATTAAGATTAAATACATCTAACTCATGAAAGTATTTTTACAAATTTTAATTGGCCTATTGCTCTTACCGAATTTGAATGTTGACGCTCAAGAAATTGAATGGCAGAAAGCAATTGGAGGTTCAATGGGTGATCTAATTATGGATGTAATTAAATTTAATGATGGCTTTGTATTAGCCGGGAGATCTCATTCTGAAATTTCTGGTGACAAAACCGACCCCCGTATAGGTCATGATGATTTTGGATTGTAAAAACAGATTTTAATGGCAATATTTTATGGCAAAAACAATAGGTGGTCTTGAAACTGAATATGTTACTAGTGTTATAAAAACACCTGACAATGGACTGCTATTAGGAAGTTATACTGAATCAGGTATTGGTGGAAGCAAAACAGAGATTTGCAAGGGTGAATTTGATTATTGGATTATAAAATTAGATAGCATTGGAAATATTCAATGGCAAAAGACATTTGGAGGAAATAGTTATGATTTATTGCTATCTTTAAGTAATTCGAGTGACGGCGGATATTTCTTAGAGGATGGTCTCAATCCGGAATTTCGTTCGCAAACGACCTCTTTATGGGCAAACAGACTACTGGATTATTAAAATTGATTCGATCGGAAATATTATTTGGCAACAAACGATTGGTGGCTCTGATTCAGATCAACTAATAAGCATTCGGGGAACTAATGATGGTGGATGTATTTGCGGTGGAAATTCGATGTCAAATATTTCTGTAGATAAGACTGAAAACGACAATGGCTTTGGAGATTTATGGATTCTAAAATTAGATTATTTAGGTAATATTGAATGGCAAAATACTATAGGTGGATCGGCAGGAGATGGAATCCAAGCAATGGAAATCGCAAACGATGAAGGATATATAATAAGTGGCAATTCATCTTCACCTTTATCATTTGATAAAACAATTAGTTCAAATTATGGAATGGGTGATATTTGGATACTAAAATTGGATACTCTAGGTAATATCCAATGGCAATTTGGAATTGGAGGAAATAGCTACGACTACGTCAAATCTATCATTACTTTAACAAACGGAGATTACCTTTTTGGAGGTGGAAGCGCTTCAGTTTTACTGGAACTATAAATGAACTTTCTAATGGAAATTGGGATGCCCTTATATTCAAATTAGATAGTAATGGAGTTTTGCAATGGAAAAATCTTTTGGTGGTAACAATTCTGATCAACTTATTCTATAATAGAAATAGAACCGAAATCATATCTGGCCGGAGTGATATCGCCTTCAAATATTTCAGGTGCAAAACCGAAAACTCAAAGGAAGTTATGACTATTGGATCACTAAAATTTATGATAATTATTCGAACAAAATTAATGGCAGTGTATATGCTGATTTGAACAGTAACTACTCCTTTGATAGTAGTGATATTCGTATTGGACAATGCAACAATTGAAAGTAAAACGAATCGAATTACCTATACCTCACAATATGGAAATTACAATTTTTCTTTAAAAGATACTGGTCACTTTGATGTTTCACTATTAAGCAACTACAACTATTTTAGTGCTTCACCATTAAATCAACATGCCTATTTTAGCGGTTTCAATCAAATTGATTCTCTCAATGATTTTGCAATTCAACCTGCAATGCTAGGGATGATTTATGCGACTATCCCCCTTGGAGCATTTAGACCAGGATTTAATGGTAGCTATTTGCTCAATTATGAAAATGTTGGAAGCACCACTCAAAATCCAACCATTGTTTTCGGATATTCCCTAACGTTAGTTTTGTTTCTGCAAGTGTTACACCGAGTGCCATCTATACAGATTCTGTTGTTTGGAATTTAGGATCGTTGTCACCATTTCAAACCGGACAAATTTTGGTAACCGTAAATCTATCGCCTAGCATTCCCATTGGGACTATCCTGAATTCATATGCTCAAATTTTCCAGTAATTAACGATGTAACCTAGCTGCAATAATGCTACATGGGAAGTGGTGGTTCAGGTAGTTTTGATCCGAATGATATTTTAGTAGATCAGGATACAATACTTTTTAATACACTTTCAAACCCTTCTTACTTAAATTATATCATTCGATTCCAAAACTGGGAATGATACTGCCTTTACTGTAAAAATATTAAACCCTATTGATACCTTGACTTGACCTCAGATCTTTAGAATTCATTTCTTCTTCTCATCCGGTGGACATGAAATTTGTATATTATTCAAGAAACATGGAATTTACTTTCAATAATATTTTATTACCAGATAGTAATATAAATGAACCGAACAGTCACGGATTCATTCGCTATAAAGTCAAACCTAAGCAAAATTTAAACATTGTAGACTCTATTCAAAACCTTGCGGCAATATTTTGGATTTTAATGATCCTGTATTTACAAACATTGCAAAGACAAAAATTGTATCTCTAACTGGATTTCAAAATATAGCATCCAACAGCGAACTATTCATCTATCCCAATCCCACTTCCAACGAAATCAATCTAGAGATTTCAAATACTCAAGGAAAAAATATCGCCATCGATTTATATAATCTTTACGGGCAAAAAGTAAAATCATTGTTACAAGGAAATATAAATACAATCGAATTAAAAAGGAGATTTGAGATAGGCGACTTACAGCAAGGTATGTACTTGCTCGAGTATCGACTAGATGGGATATCGAGAAGTAAAAGATTATTAAATTGTAAAACAATTTGTGAGAATAAAAAAGCTTCTGAAAATTTCAGAAGATTTTTTATTTATTTGAATTTTTATTTCACTCCATACTCCGAAAGCAACCAAGCTAAAGAAGCCATCGCTGCTGCACCTAATTCCAGTTCGCGCTTATTAATTTTATCGAACGTATCGGTTGCAGCATGATGTAAATCGAAGTAGCGTTGTGAGTCGGGCATAAAGCCGATGAGCAACGTTCCTTGATCGTGCAAGTGATTAATATCGGCACCTCCATATCCTTTTCTCCAATCGAATAATAAATAAGGTTCAAACATTTTTTTCCACGACATCGCTTTTAAAATAATCAAGGAATCTCCTTTAAAAGAAAATCCGCGCGGCGAAAATCCGCCGGCATCGCTTTCAATAGCAGCAATGGTTTTACGTTTATCTTTCTTCGCATCACCAGCATACTTCTCTCCGCCTTTACCTCCGTTCTCTTCGTTCATAAATGCCACACAACGAATCGTTCGCTTTGGCTTTACATTTAATGCTTTTAAGATATGCAATACTTCCATGGCTTGCACTACGCCCGCTCCATCGTCGTGTGCCCCATCTCCTAATTCCCAAGCATCAAGATGTCCGCCCACTAAAATGACTTCATTTGGAAATTCAGATCCCACAATTTCTCCTATTACATTATGTGATAAAGTATCAGGAAAAGATTGAGGAGACATTGAAAAACCAAATTGTGCTTTTTTATCTTTCTTAATAATCGCGCTAAAACGCTCTGCACCAATTGTACTTATTGCGCAAGCTGGGATTTTTCCAATGGAATCTACATAACCCATTGCACCTGTATGTGGATAATCATCCAGCGACAAGGTCATCGAACGAACTACAACGCCCTTCGCACCCAATGCAGCCGCTTTAGCTGCTGTACCATATCGATACTTCGCTGCTTCACCGTAGGCTTCAAAAGTATTAATGAACTTAGGATTCATGGGATGATTCATAAAAACAATTTTTCCGGAAATTACATCTCGCCCTAATTTTTCCATTTCTAGCCAATCATAAACTTCCACAACCTCGCCAATCAGTCCACCTTTGGGAGTGGCCACATTTCCGCCCAGGGCACAAATAGAAACCATTGTTTTTTTTGTGTTACTTGTGACCCAAGCCTGCTCCTTATTTCCACGGACCCAATGCGGAACCATCACTTCTTGCAGCGTTACCTGATCAACATTCAATTTTGTCAATTCCATCTGAACAAAGGTAACTGCTTGTGAAGCTTTCAATGATCCGCTTAATCGACCGCCAATTTGGTTACTCAAAAAATCAAGCCATCCCATACACTTACTATTCGTAAGTGCTTCGTCATAAATTTTACGAATCATGATAGAATCGTTGGACTGTCCTTGGCATTGTGCAACGATCAATAGTAAAACAATAAGAATATAATTTTTACGCATAAATTCATTACGTCATGGAATAGTATCCAATTCGCAATTGCAAAAGTAATAGCTTCTATGAAATAATCAGGCCTTAGCTGCGCGTTGATACAAAGTTCCTCCCAATCGCCCATAAATATTGGCTAAGAAGGACATACTTAAAGTATTCATAAGGAGCATGCCTAGACAAACAGATAAAATCAAGAATAAATTAATATCCATTTGCGGAAAAATCAACGCGATGGATATAAAAAATAAATTAAATCCAGTTATCATTAATGTAGTCATTCTTTTACCAAATCCCTGACCCAAGATCATATGATGCACATGATTTCGATCGGGATGAAAAGGAGAAAAGCCTGTAAGAATTCGGATCACTGATACTCTGAGTACATCATAAGCAGGAACAAACAGTGCAGCAATAACAACAGAAGGAGATAATTCAGGAATGCTATTTCCATCGTGAGCATAATGTTGCATCAAAGCAATTGCCTGTATCGCTAAAAGAAATCCCAATACCAATGATCCGGTGTCCCCCATAAATATTTTTGCAGGATGAAAATTGTAAAACAAGAATCCGAACACTGCACCACAAACCGACATGGATAGCAAGGTCATTTGAACATCCCCAATTTGATAAAACAATATTCCAAATATAAGGCTAGTGATTAACGTTAAACTTCCAGCTAATCCATCCAAACCATCTATTAAATTTAAAGCGTTCGTAATAGCGACAAAAAAAATACAGTTGCCAAATATGATACAACTAAGGGCAATTCGCTAAAGCCTAAAAATCCAAATGCATTTTCAATACGAAAACCAGCTGCAATTACTAATGAAGAGGCTAGTAATTGTAAAACTACTTTTTTCAAAGGGGACAAATCAATTAAATCATCAAAAAAACCTGTTAAGAATAGTATAAACATCGAGCCATACAAAATATTGAAATGATAGATTTGCGATTCAGGAACAACATACAATGTACTTACAAAGATTCCTGCAAAAATACTTATACCGCCCATGGTCGGAATATTTGATCGATGCCTCTTACGATCATCAGAAGGTTCATACAAATTCCACTTTGCACAAACCTTTATCCAACAAGGGATCAAAACAGCTGTTACCATGGAAGCTATTCCAATACAAAACAAGATCATTAGCGATTCACTTACTATCATCGAATCAAGGTTTTTTCTTTCTTATTACGTGAACTTCTACTCTACGGTTATGCTGTTTTCCTTCTTCGGTCAAATTATTTTTCAATGGCATAGTCTCACCATAAGCAACTGTTTGAATTTTCTCTTCTGGCATTCCTTTCTTTAAGAAAATTGCGCGAACGGCATCAGCACGTGCTTGCGACAATTCCATATTCACAGGAGCATCGCCTTCGCTATCGGTGTGACCAGTGATCACCAACATTAAATCGTCATGTATAAACACTGAATCCAATGCAGGTTCAATAATATCTAGTTTGTAAATTCCATGAACAACGGCGCTCGATGTTTTGAATTCAATATTTCCAAAATGTTGCGTCATGATTGAACCCCCATCAGTAAGAACATTTCTTGCAGGACAACCCTTCAATCGTACTTCACCTGCTTCCAACGGACATTGGTCGTTCATATCGATTACTCCATCTCCGTCTGTATCTGGACAACCACCAGTTGCCGCACTTCCTTTAATGTACGGACATGGATCCTTGTCGTCAGATATACCATCTTGATCCGCATCCATTAGAACAGGAACATTTGCAGGTATAGTTAGTGAAGTTGTTACAGGAGCAGGAATTAATGTAGGTAACTTAGAAAGAACATCATCTTCCTTCTCAATTGGTAATCTATTCAAATTTTGAAGAGGTACCTTTTTCACTTCGGGCTTACTTACATTTACCTTTTGCACGACTGATTTCTTTGGTGTCATGAAAGTCATCGACGACGGAGCTTCCTCCATATTCGTTGGTATTCCTGTCTTCTGAGGAGTACTCGCTTTTTTAACATCGGGAGCAATTGGCTTTACAATAGGCAATGTATGCGTCATTTTGGTTTCCAAAGGACTTATAGATTCATCTTCTCGACCTTCCAATGGCGTTGTAGTGTTTGATTTAATAACTCCCTTCTTTGGTTGAAGGGTTGGGAATACAATATTCAACTTAGTTGGCAATTCTCTCGAACGCATTGCTTCAACATTTGGTAAATCATGACTCTCTATTGGCAATGCTTTGACAAGCTTTGTTTTTTGAGTAGTCTTTTTAGGATCCAAAACAATCCTTGATATTGGAATTCCTTTTAAATTTTTCAACTCAACAGTTTTCATATCCACTATCTCAAGAGGCTTGTCAACTTTTGCAGATGGGTTGGTAGTAGATGTTGCTGGTGTTGGCGCAACAGCAGATTTCGGTGACGTTGTTGTTATGGATGTTGAAGGTTTAGTAACGACTGCAGTTTTAGGTGCCGGCGTTGTTGTAGTTTTAATTGTTCCGTTCGACTTCGGATCGCCCGATGTTGAAGGACTCGCAGGATTTGTTTTCTCTGTTGCCTTTGGTGTAGGTGTATTTACAGGTAAAGGTGGCTTGACATTTGAAGTTGGTATACTCGTCTTCTTAGCAACAGTTTCCTTTTTCGGTTTCTGAATTGGCTTCTTATCTTTATCCTTCTTCTTTGCAGGATCTTTCTTTTCCTTAGCTTTGGGTATATACGTCAACGTAAGTTCAAATGCACCTGGTCCACCTGTCAATCCTGAAATATTCACATCATAACTCATCCCCAACATAAAACTATTCCATTGGTATCCTGCATACAAAGCCGCAGCGTCCTTATTTCGAAACATCAATCCCCCTCTACATTATCTCTTCCATCGAGTGGCATCTTTAGAATTACCCCACCCAATAACTCTTTTGTAAACTGTTGTTGTGAAAAAGAAATCGTGGGAGTAATCGTAAGTGCTTCACTTACTACAATTCCAACACCTCCATTTGCAGTAATCTTTCTTGGGATGAAATTATTCTCTTCAATAAAACTTTCTTTTGGTTGATTTATATGCTGCATCGAAAGTCCAACGTATGGATAAAATTTTTCTTTTCCGGGCAGACCATAGGTCCACAAGAGTCCAGCTCCGAAATCCGGACGTGTTAACTTTGTATAAGAAAAAGTTTCAGCGGTAGGCGTTGTAGGATTTGCGCCCTGATCGGGTGTATTGATCGTCGAAAGTCATTTTCGAATGATCGAAACTTTTTTGTATCAACCCCACTTGAAGTCCAGAGGCTATAACATTTTTTCCAAAAGCATAACGATAAGAAAGTTGTCCGTTTAAAAACAGCTGACGTATTCCTGCTTCACCAGCAGAATTATTCACCAAATTCGCTCCTAATCCGACTTTACTTACTTGCTTATCAAAAAACAATCCTTGTGTTTTAAAAGGACTCATCACGCTAGACCATTGATTTCGGTATAACATTGTCAAACGAATATGTTCTACACCATGTCCTGCTGCGGCCGGATTGTACCACGTTGGGATACGATGTGCCTGTGTATAATGAGGATCTTGTGCATTCATATTCCTTGCTGCAAAACAACAAATGAACAAAAGTAGATATGTGATAAGCTTCCTCATTTAATTACCGTCACAGGGCCCGTCATCTCTTGTTTATTAAAATTATCATCAACAATAACGATACGGTAAACATACGTTCCGTTCATTACTGTTTTCCCATTCACAGTTCCGTCCCAAAGAGGAAGAGATCCATCGGTAGTATAAATTAATGTTCCCCACTGATCAAATATTTTCATTTCCTGAAGGGTATATTGTTCACCTCTAACTCTGAAAATATCATTCTTTCCGTCTCCATTCGGGGTAAAAGTAGTGGGAATGAAAGCCGGGTTATTTGCACCGGCGGCTACTTTCTTCTTCAATGTATCCGCACATCCTAAGAAATTCTCCACGATTAAAATAACATCGTATGTTCCAGCTATTGGATAAGAGTAAACTGGATTAGGTAAATTAGAAATATTTCCAGAGATGGTAGTATCACCAAAAATCCAAGTGATATAATCTGGATTGGCTGTGGTGCAGGTAAAGTTCACGTCATATTGTCCGTTCGAAGCAACCGATGTATAGGTAAAACTTGCAATTGGAACAGCCTTCAAAATAATATCTACATCCAATCGATCCGATTTACAATTAAACGAATTGACAGCTTCTACATAATACGTAATAGAAGCATTTAGAGGTGGCGGGGTAAAGCTTAATCCTGTTGAAAGTAGCGAGCCTCCCGTTAGTGAACCATACCATTTATAGGTAACACCATTCACAAATGGTAATGTCAAGGTTATAGTTTCACCTTTACAAACGGAAGTATCATTTATATTCGGAATATCTGGAGTAGGTAAAACGGTTACACGAATAGAATCAGAAAACATCCAAGAATTGTTTTGCCACACACCTACATGATACCAACCATCATCATAGGCATTATATTGTTGTGCGTTTGCGCCTGCGATAGGAAGTCCATTATAATACCACTGATTTCCCGTTGGAAAAATCGATTGCAACTGCACATAATTCCCATCACAAAAACTGGTGGCCCCTTGCGCTGAAATAATTGTTGAAGAAGAAACTACGGTTACATTTACTGCAGCAGAAGTTGCAGTACATCCATTAGAAGATGTTCCCACTACAGAATAATTTCCAGATGAAAGCACATAAACACTTGCATTTGTACTTCCATTAGACCAAGCATACGCAGAACAGCCACTCGCTTGTAACAGTGCTGAATCTCCTTGAAAAATTACTACCGTTCCATTGGGAGCAATCGAAGGTACATTAGCGGGAAATGCTGAAATTGTTTGCGAGGAAGAAATAGCGGTACATCCACCTGCTCCAGTAATAGTCACCGAATAAGTTCCAGGTCCGGCATTTATACTTTGCGTTGTTGCATTTGTCGACCATAAATACGAATTGGCAGGTGATGCTGTTAACGTTGTACTTTGATTCGGACAAAGAGAATCCGCTGCGGCGGTAATTGTTGCTACTGGATTATTTTGAACTGTTACATTAAATGGTAATGATGTTCCTCTACATCCAGCGCTATTCGTCACACTCACCATATACGAGCCTGCAGCATTCACTGAAATAGAAGTTGTTGTTGCTCCAGTTGACCAAACATAATTCGATCCTGCTTGCGCAGTTAAAGTAAGTGAAGCTCCACTACAAATGGCTGTTCCACCACTGCTTGAAATGGTTGGAACAAAGGGAGGAAGTATCGTGATCGAAATATTCTGCGAGATTGCTGTTGCACCGCTTCCATCAATTGCAGATGCATACAACGTATGTGTTCCGGCTGATAAATTAGAAATAGTGATCGTTGAAGTTGGTGAACTTCCAAGCAACACAGTATTCTCCTTGATCGAATAATTATTTAGGTTAGATGGGCTAATCTGAAAAACGAGAGGATCTCCAAAGCAACGCGATGAAGAACCAACGAGAGAAATCGTCAACACCGTTGAAGAAACATTTGTGATTTTTCGGATCATGTGATTCGTATTATCACCTACATACAATCCTTGATCTGCAGGATTTACACTTACCGCAGTTGGATTATTGAATCGAGCGACTGAAGCGCTGCCGTTCACATCTCCAATATTTCCAGCCAACCCTGCGTATGTGCTTACAACACCTGCAGTATTCAATTTTCGAATGGTATGATTCAAAACATCAGCAATAAAATATTTCCTGTTGCATCTGTACAAATTCCAGCTGGGAATTTAAACTGTGCATTTAAGGCGGGGCCATCTAGGCTTCCAGGAATTCCACTACCTGCAATGGTAGAAACGACACCTGCAGAAGTCATTCTTCTAATTAGACTGTTCCACTCATCAGCAATAAGTACGTCGCCGTTGCTGGTCAAGAATAACCCATATGGATGATTGAAAGTGGCCGTAGCTCCTGTGCCGTCGTTAGCACCTGAAACGAATACAGTACCTGCCATAGTAGACACTTGACCATTCTCTACTTTTCGTATAGTATGGGTGTTATAATCGGAAACATAAATTGAATATCCATTGGGAGAAACAGCAATGCCTACAGGAAAGCCAAATCGAGCTAAAGTCGCTGCTCCGTTTGTGGTACCAAACACTCCTGAGCCCGCTAAGGTAGAAACTATCCCTGCATTATCAATCTTTCGGATCTTATAATTTTTCGTATCCACCACATAAACATTTCCCAAGGTATCGCAAGCAACACCCCATGGTTCATTAAAGGTAGCTGAGAGTGCAGGTCCGTCTGTACCTCCTATTGCGCCAGTTCCAGCATAGGTACTTACTACACCCGAAGTATTTATTTTCCTAATTCTATGATTCTGTCGATCAGCGATAAATACATTTCCATTTTTATCACTTGCAACAGCATGTGGTTCATTAAAACGAGCTACAGGACCAGCGCCATCAACAAATCCTGATGCACCAGCGCTTCCTGCAATCGTAGTTACTTGTTGAGCTTGCACATTCGCACATAACAACCAACCCACTATCAACGCCCGTAGATTCATCATGCGGCAATTGATTTAGAATTTTTAACAGTTAAATCGATAGTTTGTTCTTGCTGCTTAGCCAACTTACTAGTTAACTCAGCTACGGAACTTGACTCCCCTTTAAATGCAGATGCATACAAAGCAGCGATGCGATGCCAAGCATATTTTTGCAAGCCATATTGCTGTAATTCTACACCCATGCGCGAAACATCTCTTCCTGCAAAAAAGGGCAAGTGATTTAATAATTCTTCGGGACTACTGAAATAACGCGCGCGATGATTTGTAGTTTCACGGTTATAATCGATACCATAGCTTAAGATGGGCAAGCCTAAACACATTGCTTCCACTAAACTTGGGTTCGTACCACCGGCACTGTGTCCATGCACATAAAACTTTGCATTTGATCTCAACGCATTCAACTGATCTTGGTCATAAATAGGATCCAATAAATGTATGTTTGAAAAATTCGAATACCTCTTGCGCAGGTCCATTCCATAGGATCCATGATTCCACAAACCCACCATTACCAACTTTTGTTGAGGAGCTTTGCTAAAAGCATCCAAAATCATATGAATATTATTTTCTGGCTCGATACGACTCACGTTAAATGCGTAAGGTTCATTCAAGAACGGATACTGTTCAAAATGAAACTTTGTCAACGGCTGTTTACTTACATGATCACCGCCATATTCGATAAGATTCACATCGGAACGTCCGTAACAATTTTGAACATACTGCTTGATAACAACATTATCCGAGATGATTACATCTGCAAAACGAACGGCAACCTTTTCACTAAATCCCAACACCTTCTTTGCAACCCAATTCCACTTTGGGCGTTTCCATTCTTGGCCATCGATATTTACAAGAATTTTTTTCTTGGAAAACAACTTCACAAAAGGCAAGAGCATAGCTCCTGAAACCCCAAGCATCAATAACACATCTGATCTTCGAATGGCATGTAAGATGGAAATCATATCATAAAAAATACTTTGATAACCATTCGCATTCAAGGGTAAATACACCAACTTAGCGCCATTAAAAACAGTAAGACGACGCGTCGACTTTGCAAAATATTTATTACTGCAATATACAGTAAAGTCCATCTCTTCCTCAAGCTGATCCACCAAATGATGGGTCAATGTTTCAAATCCTCCATAGCGGGCAGGTAAACCTGTTGTTCCGATCACAGCCACACGTAACTTCGACTTCATATTATTTGAGCGCTTCTTCTAAATTTGATGATAATTTAATTCATTTCCAAGGAATGAATTCTCAATCTTGTACGATTGCTTACAGAGGAAGGTTCATAAAAATTAGAGCAATGTTTATCTCTACAGAATCCTCTTGAGTAAACACTCAAAAAATGAGGTGCAAAAGTTGAAATCTAAGTAAGGCTTTCTCAACAACTTAAAAAAAGTTGCGTTTTTAAGCAAAATACATCGGTACAAAGTTTACTATTTTCTTACATCTTCATTACATGAATCAAAAACGTCTAAGATGGTATCTTGGAATTTTTCTGTTCCAAAACGTTTTGCTGTTTCCCGTGCGCCTGCTGATAACTGCTTCATAAAATCAGGATGAGATGCCAAGTAAGACAATCTAAAATCGAGGGTAGCTTCATCATTTACATCAATTTGAAAACCATTCTTCGTTTCTTCTACCAATTCCCCAGGACCGCCTTTGGTAGGAGCAATCACAGGAATTCCATAACTCATCGCTTCCAACAAAGTCATTCCAAATGTCTCGACACATAGCTTTGGATTCGTCAAATTAACCACCAGATTTGCTCGAGAATAGAAGGGATCTAAATCTTTTTGAACCGAAAAAACGGATAAGTTTGAAGGGGTATGTTGTGGTGTAAAATTTACATTCACCTCCACTTTAGATGCATTTAGTACCAACTCGAAATTCAAATCCGGATGACGCCTAGCTAACTCCTTATACTGAGGAACACCTTTATAATCTTTGAATGAACACACCATCAACACCGTAAACTTTTCATTCTTAGCCCTTGTATAATGAGACTGTGCGGCACGATCTACGAATGTTGAGGGAAGGACATTATGCAAGACACATGCATTTACCTTCCCAATTTTTTCCTGTTGATACAAATAATTGGAAACATAAAATATTGTATCCGCTGTAAGTTGCGCTACACTCTTTAAAAATAATTTCAAAATGGCAGGCTTAATATAACTTTCATGTACATGATAGAACGTTTTTTTCCGCATAAAAAATGCAGCTAAGGCAGCTCCAAAAGGCAATAAAGTATTCACATAAATAATCACATCTTCCTTTCTATATTTCATCAATTGAAAAAACAAAAACACTTGGCTATAAGCAAAAGCAAATAACCTCCATGTCGAATTCGTATAAAATTGATACGGAAAATAAAACTTAGGTGCGTTTACATTATCCAGAAATCCGGAATTCCCCTTACTGGTATGGATAACGACAGGATGACCTGCTTGCTGTAATGTTTGTAAAGCCTGAGAAAAAACAAGTGGGCTCCCGCTGAAATCGTTCAACAAATGTACAGCAACTACTTTAAACCTCTTCTTTTCCATTTATCCAGCTATACGAGTTAAATCACTGTAAACTTCTTTCAGTTGATCCCCCTTAATATTCCAATTAAATTTATCTTGAAATCTTTTTTTAGCACCAAGGCTTAAGGTATGATACAATTCCTTGTTGTCTTTTAACAAACGTAATGCATCGGCGAATTTGGTTACGCTTGTATTATAGCGATTATAGGGAACTGTGATTCCACATTCCTTTGATATAAATTCACCGGGCCCTTCATTTTTAAAACAAACCACAGGAAGTCCATAGGAGAGTGCCTCAGCCACTACCATTCCTGCACCTTCGTGACTTGGGAAAAGAAATACATCTGACTTCTTATATAACTTCTTATAATCACTCCTATGGAGCCAAGCAATAAAAGTTACCTGATCCTGCACTTCCATTTCCTTTGCTAAGTTTTGCAAATACTTCTTATAAGGACCATCACCCACCAAAACTAACTTTGTCGTTTTTTGATCTGCGAAAGAAAGCTGATGATAAAACCTAGCAAAAGCTCTGATGGTAATGTCAAAACCTTTTAACGGAACGAATCGGCCTGCTGAAAGTACAGTAAAACTACCTTTTCGTTTTATATCCACTAATTCGGTAGGGGCTTCCGTACTCACACTTGGCATATAGTAAATTTTCTCTTTGGGAAGATCCAATACTCTTTCCACACTTGAATTCATCGTAAGTACACAATCTGCATGGCTGATTGTTTGACGTAATAATGGATCCATCTTCCAAAAATATTTTTTTACCAACCACTTCACCTCTTCCATTAAATAAGATTTCCATCCATACACATGCAATACATAATCTTTAGGTATACGCGGATGATGACCGATAGGTCCCCAAACAAAAGGTTTATGCAATTTCCATAAGCTGGATGGAGTCCAGTCGTTATGAAAATTCAAATTATGAACAATATCAAATACGTATTTATTTTTATTTACAAATCGGGGCAAGAAAAACTGCCATAAGTAATAATACAACATCGCACCACGTCCACCTTTTTTCCAGAAGCGCGCCCAATAGGGCAAGTCGTAAAATGCAAATTGAATATTCGAATAATCCACACTCGGATTTTCGCTCATGTATTTTTCAATATCCGCTTTGGTGTTCTCTCGAGTTACGGCAATCACTTTATTAAAGCGTGCAATTTGAAGAATGAAATTCCAACCCATACCGTCTTCCGAACCATGGTAAGGATTTACTGCGTATGCGCTTACTAATACAGTCTGTTTTTCTACACTCATTTCTTATTCTCTTAATTACGCTGAAATTCTTTGAATAGAAACAACCTCTTCATTTACGTTTCTATTTCTAATAATTTTTGCTGGAACACCACCTATAACGGCATTATCGGGCATGTTAGTATTGACTACTGCACCGGCAGCGACCACACAATTATTTCCAATTTGCACACCATCAAGAATGGTCACTTTTGCGCCTATCCAACAATTTTTTCCTATGGAGATTCCTTTTCTTTCTGTTCCTTGCAGACGAATCAGTTCTCGACCATCAAGGAAACGATGATTTTCAGGATGACAACTAAAGTAAGGACCAATGATACAATCATCACCGATACTTAATCCTCCGGCTCCACCAAGGTGAGCAAATTCACCAATGCCAACGTTCTTTCCAATCTTAATGTACTTCCCACTATCGTTCAAAGAAAATGAAACTTTCAAAAGAATGGCTGCCGATCCATGAATAGTCACCAATGGTTAAGCCCTCTTTCCCCCAAGCCGTAATTTGAACATGATCTCCCAGTTGCACGGAGTTACCGAATTGAGCTGAACGTTGTCCATGAATATGTACACCACGACCAACGAAAAGCAACCACTTTCTTTTACAGAGAATAAATTTTGTCGCTCTTAAAAAAGAAATGCACTTATTCCAAAGAAAAGATAAAAGCACAGAATTACTCAAGGAATCATCCAAGGTAAAACCCGCATTTTTCTTTTTAGCGATATGAATAATTATACTTCTTATCATTTTACATTTTCCAGAATGTAGTTTGACACACAAACAATCCCATAGGCGCAAATCCACTGAAACGACGCATTTCCTTTCCTTTTAGTAAATCGGCTCCTACCCAATTTACTGGATTGTCCGAATTATCTAAGACCATCCATCCACCCTTCTTCACCTTCGACATCAACACTTCCATACAATCATTGCGTCTGGTAAAATCATTCATGCAATCTACAAGTACGATATCCAAACTTTGGTCAGGAATCAATGCCATATCTGCAATGGCGCTTTGCCCTTGCATCACTTTAATATTAAAATTCTTCTCATGGAAACGTAATGGGTTTTCACGTACTGTTTTCTGAATAAATCCAGCCCAATCAGAACTATGTTCATAGGTAGTTACCATCGTATTCCTTTCCAAAAACCAAAGGCTCGAATTACCGCCACCTGCCTCCACCACAGTCATACCTGGTTTCACAATATTTTCTAAGAAACGAATTGCATCCATCACGATAAATGGAACCGGCTCAGCCAAAATAGGAGAGCGTCTACTTTGCATCCATGTTTTAAAAATGTATGGCAAGCGCATAACACTATAAGTGCTTGGCATGTTCCCTTCATAATCGGTAAAACGCAAAGATGCCTGTAGTGATTCCTCACTTCCATCGTCACAAGTCCATTCTAATGTAGTTCGACCTAATAGTTGATCAATTACTGGAGTTTTATAAGAGGCAGTAATATTTTTCGTTTTTGGGGGCGTATGTTGATTTCGTTTCATGTGGTTGTAATATAATATGATTTTTATTAAATTGTGATATAAATACACTCTTTCATTACACGGTGCAAGGTGTCTTCCTTACTAACATTATTCAGGACTAAATAATTTCTTTCCTTTCCTTTACTACTCAGTTCGCTAAATAGCTTCTTATAATCTGAAGTCAATTCTGTGATTGAAGAAACATCCAGTTCTTTCTTTCTATTTCGAATTACTTCTGGATCTGCATATAAAAACACATTTAACTCAGGTTTAAAATCAGATGATAACCCCATTTCATAAACTTCTTAGACAAAACGATATTTGATCGCTTAGCATCAATAATAAAATCAAAATAATAACGATCGTATAAAACCGTATAACCTCTTAAGGTATATTTAAAATAAATGTAAAACTGACCAAAAACATAGTCCAAATAATAATACATAAATCTTAAAAAAGAACTGAGCACACTCGTATTTGTGCCTTGACGAGGCAATCTCTCTCTCGTCTTTCGCTCTGCATTTTCTTTTCCATGACGCCAACTACTCAAGATCGGTAAGAGGGATGGGCGGTGGCGAAGAATAACTGTGCGTTGACGAAACTTACTTTTAAGTACTTCATTCACTTCTTCTATGATGGTTGATTTTCCGGCACCATCCACACCACTAAATGTGATCGTAATGCCTCGATGCCTTATAGAATCTTTAACGACATCAGTAAAATAACGTAGGCGATGATATACTCTTCGAAAACCAGAATTTACTGGCAGGTGATCTATACGTGTTCTAATTTTTTTAACGTGACGAGAATGCAAAGAATACAGATCTTCTAACACATTTATATTTACTCCATACTTTGAAGTCATATGTACAAATATTTCGGCACGGTCCTCGGTATTTAATGAAGCAAAATATTCTCGATATTTTTGAGGTACTACAGCATCATTCAACAAATAAAAAAGTAAAATATAGTCGAAGCTATAAGCTTGAGAAGCGACTTTCAATCCAGAATCCAATAGATCAACATCATCTAACACCATCAAAGCATCCAAATACATGATCCCTTTCCGATCAAATCGATGTAAGAAATCTAATTCCAAATAAGAACCATCTTCAAAAAGCAAACAAGTAAAAGTGACAAAGGATTTCTTATGAAACTGAATACGTTCAATATTCTTCCCTTGCTTAACAATATTCAATATTTTTCCCAAATCCATTTGCGAAATCACCATATCGATATCCGAGTTCTCTGGAATTTCATCAATAGTTTCATGTACAAATTTCAACAAGGCGTAGTGAAATGACTTCATCTCCTTGAAAAAATAATTCAGAAAAAGCTTACGTTGATTCATCATTACTTCGATTCATATTTACAGCAGATAAACACTCATCGATAGCCATTGTCCATGCATCCATCATCCATTCACTTTGGATGAGAGGTTCCTTTTCATTCAAGTATTGACGCAAATAGAAACTTACATTGAACAGCAAATACAATGCATGATGCAATTGAACATTGATTCGATATTTCTGAATCATATGCATAACGACAGGTTGTTTTAGCCAAACATTAATATTCTCTCGTACATCAACATACGATTTTTGCTGTTGTAGAATTACGGACTGATAACTAAAATGAAACAAGTCGAAAAGCATAGGAATTCCATTTCTTGCCATTTCCCAGTCGTAAACATATAATCTTTGCTCGTCACAATACATATTCCACGGAGTGAAATCGCCGTGAGAAACAGAAACAGGAATCGATTCTACTATTGAAATTGTAGAATACAGCTCTTTCAATCCTTTTACCAAATTTTGAATCTTCTGTTGATCCAAATTATTGCAGCAAACCAGTTCGTTAAACAAGTAATGAATATTGGAAATTGTTACTTCCCAAGCCTCAGTATCAGCAATGGACTTACGTTCATGACTTAAAGCGCACAATTCTCCAACTGCAGTAGCATGAATTGCTGCAATTTTATTTGCTGGAATAGTTATGGCAGGTTTTACATTGGAGAGTCGGGCATGCCCGTTAATATGCTTCGATATTTTAGGTAAACTCAAGGTTGTAAAATCAAATTTGTTCAGGGACTTTACCATATCAATTTCATTTTTAATCAGTCTTTCGGCTGTTTTGGTTAGTGGTATTTTTATAAATTCATTGGTTCCATCCACACATTGCACATCCACTACTACCTTGCGAGTAGCGCCTCTGGTACCAGTGAAAAAGGAACACTTTTCATTCGTTAGAATGCCATACTTAGCTTTTACTTCATCAACCAATAATTGTTGCATTTCAAATTGACCTGAAGCAAGTAAATTACTTTGACCAAGCTTCCAAGCGAGGCGACTTACAGAAACATATATTTTCGACTTCCATGAATTCGAATTGTACAATGACAAGTGTGAAGCATCCTTGCTGCCAGCCTGATAAAACCAACGAATAGATCCATCTGCATTATTGATAAAATCAAATACAGTACTTAAATTTTCTTGCGCGTTGGACAAAAAGCAGGAAAAAACAGGATTTGTTACATCGACAACAAAATTTACCAAATTATCTTCCGGAAAAACAACTTTTCCAGAACTCACATCAACATCATTAATTCTTCCATGCGGGTCAATCAAAATCAACTCCAAACCTGGAGCAAACAAATCACGCAGCAGATGTATGTCGGTGAGTGAAAGTTTTGATTTTTTCATGGTGACCTTTTATACGTTCAGCACGTGTAAGAGGTTCGACTGCCACTGTAAAAACCAGAAATAAATAAAAGATTATGCCGTAGTTTGTTTCACCAAAAATTCCAAATTCCGTCAATGAGTTGATCAAAAGCGGTATGAGCATCAGTCCTATGGATTGTTTTAAAGACTTATCAGCGATTTTACTTGCAAAATATAAGAAAACTGCGAGTTGGGTTAAAACAAGTAACAGTCCGCCCATTCCTAGACCTAGCAGCACTTGTAAAAAGTGTTATGCGTCATCGCTCCCGCATACGCGTTAAGCGAGTCAAATTTATCTACATAATCAATTCGCATATATCCAAATCCCAACCACGGCTCTTTCGGAAAATTGTAGGTCAATAAATCCTGCCAAAATGGAATTCTTCCTGTAAGCGTAAACAACTCGGTTACTTGACCTTGCTTTACAAAGAATGACCAACCTGCTATTGGGACCAGTGCAATCGTTCCTACAATAATTGCCAACTTACTAATTTTACTTCCATACAAAATAGCATACACGATTAATACTAACAACAAACCAATCATGGAAGAACGAGAACCTGTTAAAATCAACAGATAGGTTAACAACAGCATGCTAAGTGCAACGCTTATTCGCAATCTTCCCAGATGAAACAACAAGGGGAGAAAGCAACTTATTCCGATTACAAACAACATTCCTAATTCATTTGGATTAATAATAAATCCGCCGAGACGTGTCACATTTCCTCCATGCGTTAATCGATAAAACTTATCTGGATCCAAAAATATTCCCATAAAGAAACCAATCGCCACCAACAATACTGCAGGTGCAATAATCTTATTCAATTCAAAATTAAAATTAGGATCGTGCTTTTTATATGTGTAAAAAACATTCATGAACATCCATACGAATAAAAAATCCTTCTAAATCCATTAACCATTGCAAGGCACTTGAAGAAAATGAACTTGACCAAAACAAAGATGCTGCCCCAAGAATTAAATAAAATCCATACAAAACGATGGGTGCAATTTGCAAATATTTAAATCGACTTTCCCCTTTCTGTTTAGTCTGAAAAAATAAAATAGCAGCTAAAAAAAGAGTCAAAAAAACACGCAAACTGGCCTTTGTAAGTTGAACAACCGTTACATTATCTGCAAGAACAAAATAGGAAATGATTCTAAAGAGCAGAATAAGAATCAGGAGGCGCTGTAAACGCTTTGCGTGAGGGAGCGAAAACAAATTATCATTCATCATTCTTGTACAACAGAAGTTTCAATTTCGTAAATTTCCAATAATTTTTTTGTGACTGCACACCAAGAATATTGAGTTTTCACCATTTCTTGCGCATTTTTGCCTAACTCAACAAACTTGCCTTCCCTGTAAACACGCAAGAAATCGAACAAAGCTTTTTCAATACTCTTACTTGTGCTTTGACGTATATGAAAACCGGCATTATACATTTCTACATCGGCTCCTACATTAGTAGCTGTACTAACGATAAGTGCTTTGCCAAGAGCGCCCGCTTCCAATACTGCTGTTGGCGAACCTTCTGAGCGAGATGGATGACAAAACACATCCATGTTAGCAATTCGATTAATTTTATCTTGACCATATCGGGCTCCCATAAAAACAACTCGATTCATAATTTCAAAGTGTTTACAAAGTGCTTCTAATTGTGGTCGATCTGGGCCATCACCAATTAACCACAACTCTCCTTCTCCGCCTTTTTTACAATAGCTGACAAATCCTTCAATTAATAAATCGAGTCCCTTATAGTACACATCCATCCGACCACAAAAACCAAAAACGGGAGTGCTATGCTTTTTCATGTTCGAGAAATCAAAAGTCAACTCCGAAAAATCTTGGCCGTTTGAAATCACAATTTTATTTGAAAGCCGAATAATAGTTCCTAAGTGATCAAATTCACTTTGTCCCAACAATTGAACCATTTTCGCATTTCGCAAAATCGATTTTTCATATCGATTAATATAAACTTTTTAAGCCACTTACTTTTCTCCAATGCGATTTTATTAAAAGCTCCATGTGGGGTGTACACATACTCAAAATTAAACTCCTTCAATAAACGAGATAATTTATAGAAATCATGAATAAAGGCTCCGTGAATATGAAATATAGTACCTTTAGATTCTTTTGAAATTGCCAAAATTAAAGCGGGATCCAAATCGCGATAGATAGGCTGTGCACGAAATAATTTTGTAGGAAATGGTCGAGCATAAACTGGGTTGGATGGAGTTCTCGTAATTCCCCAAATTTCAACAGGAACTTTAAAAGAATACAGACTCAAGGCTAATTGATGAGCCACTTTATTCACCCCATTCATTCGATTGGGATTAGCTTTTCCAAGAACAACGTGAATCACCTTCATAGATGGCTCGTTTTACGTGTAAGATGGATGTAAGGTTTCGATGAAAAAGGCAGAAAAACTTAATTTAAAATCGGCTCTCCGTCAGACAATTTAGCAACTTCCTTTCTCAAGCTGAAATAATAAATGAAGAGCGTGATTAATTGCGTGATTCCTAATCCTATCAACACTCCATTCAATCCAAATGCCTTTATAATAGGATAAGCGGTTAAAACACTAAAAACACTACTAGCAATAAATGAAATAAAGATAAGTCGCGTGTTTTCCAATGTGCGAATAGCATAGCGCAATGGATAACCGATAAAGATAATCACATACAAAGCGCAAAACCCAATCAAGATATGTTGATAAATTACAAACTCAGCACCATAAAACAAAAGTATAATTTGTTTGCTGAATATAGCCAATAGCGTCAATAAGGATAATGTGACTGCGCCCATCTGCAAAGCAAACTTCCAGAGATAACGAAACAATTCTTCGTTACCTCCTTCGCGTTGATGGTTGGAAGCACGAACGGGAATTATATTTTCCATCGCCAAGAACAAAACATGGGTTATTCCCACTATGTTTTGCGCCATTCTTGTTACACCGACAGCTACTGGACCCAGAATTGCTCCAGCAGCGATTATAAAAAGATTGCCACTAAACCATTGTAGTAGGGCCGTAACCGTTAGCCATTTGCTGAAATCCCAATGCTCTAGAATGGTTGCCTTAATTACTCTTGGATTAAATCGAAGTTGATCAAGCGACCAAAGTCCTATCAAAGAGGCATACAAAAAGAATACTGCAGTTAGCAATAAAATAAACTGAGCATCCATTGATCGCACAAAATGAATAGCAAATGCTGCTATGAGAACCCCTCCATACGCAATGGCATCAATCAGTAAAGACTTATATGGTTTTCCGATAACAAAGAAATAGCGTCGAAAAAAATCTTGTAGCAAGAATGCAAATACTGCTAAAGGAAAAGCAAGTATAATACTTTGCACTTTCCATTTATCAAGCACATAACTCATCATGATAACTACAAAAAACGAAAGCAATCCCATCAACGCTGCAAAAAAAAGTTGTTTGAATACAAGTGCCTGCATATATTCTGAATAAGCTGCATCGGTTTTCTTGCCACTTAATGTTTGCATCGGCGCAATAATAAATGGTTGGTTAAAACTACTCGCGATCATCACGCCCAACCAAGCGATACTATACACACCAAAACCTTCCAACCCAAGGTAACGAGCTAGAAGAACACTTGACAAAAAATTAAGTCCGCTTACCAATGCTTGATCTGCATAGATAGCTGCAGTCCCACTTTTAACAAGCTGCTTTGGCAGACTTAAACTAAGTTGCAACCCCATAACTTACCACATGAACAAATTTGATAGACGAGCTTGATAGGAACGCTCATTCACTGACTTCCTCTTTGCAGGTTTAATATAACCGGTATGATTTCTTTTTTCCTTCATCGCATTCAAGACATAGTATACTTCTTGCAAACGATATTCTTCTTTCACCATTTCTGCATTCTCTACCAACTCATTCTTCCCAGTCTCAGCACGAACTACGTATAAATTAAGGTCACTCCATTTCATGAATGGAATGGCTTCAATAAATTCTCCGACTTCAGGTGTATCGATAATCACTACATCATATTGAGTGCGCAATTCTGAAATAATATCTCTAGTTCGATTTGTTGCCATTAAGTGCTCCACCATCTGGTCAGATTCACCGGCTGTCACAACATCTAAATTCGGGATTGAAGTAATTTGTATAGCATCTTGCAAAGTACAATTCTGTGCGTAAATATCTTTCACGCCAAAACCATTTCGCACATCGAAACTAGAAGCAATCATAGGATCATGACTATTTAAGTCGAGGAGAATTACTTTTTTATCTTGAGCCGCCAATGTTCTAGCCAATTGTGTTGCGACAAACGATTTTCCTTCCCCTTTGCGGGTACTTGTAACTGTTATCACCATGGAAGCTTGTTGCGCATGATTCATATAGATTCGAGCAGCCAATGCATTGAAAGCTTTATATACGCTTTCATTCACTTTAAACTTTTGAATTTGTCCAATTACAGGAATTGACGAATCGGTCATCAAATCTTCCGGAGTATTTACAGAAGGCAACGTATAATGACGGAAATAAGCTAACATCACACCTAAAATTAAACCGAGCATCAATGCTATTCCCCAAACCACATCGGTTCTAGGCATCACTGCTGTTTCCGGAATTAATGCTGTTTCCAAAATACGATTGAAAGACACATTTACCTGCTGCGTGATAATAGCTTCAGTTCGTTTCTCAATTAAGAAATTATAGACCTTTTCAAATAAAAAATAATTTCTGTTTAACTCTTGAAGTGTACTTTCTTTTTCGGGCAATCCTTTAAAAGATGAACGTTGATCATCAATAGCAGCATAAATATCATCCTCCTTCGACAACAATTTACGACGCGTATTATTCACACTTTCGATGAGATACGCTTTATGCTGAGCAATCTCTGTATCAATATTTTTAACACGATCATTCTCGGCTGTATACTTTTTAAGTAACTCATCGCGTTCGCGGATCTTTGCATTGTGCTTAGCGACACTTTCTGTAAATAATTGATCGATAACAGTACCATATTCAGGTCCTGAAAATTTTACTTCACGATTTCTTCTCAAATAGTCGCTCATGTTTTCCAACACATTCAACTGCATATTTATATCTACTTTTTGTAAAGTAAGCTCTCCAAGTGTTTTGTAAGTAGCGTCTGTTTCTTGAGTGATATTTACAATTTCATTTTGGATACGATATGCTTTGATCGCGTCAGCGCATCTTCTAACTCTTTACCTACAATTGCTATTTGCTGATTGATAAATCAACCGTACTGCTTGCCAAACTCTTCTTGTCTTCAATTCCTTGATCGATATACGCAGTAGAAATAGCATTCACCATTTTAGAAGCTTTCTCCGGAATGGCATGCGTATAATAAAGTTTAATAATATTTACATCCTTATCAACCGCCTTTACTACGTACTTTGCATTCATCATTTTGGAGGTTAACGCTTCCCTTGAGTAAACAATAAACGACCAATTCTCTTGCTTCATTTGAGGATGATACCGCAATTGTTGTTCATCCTTATTGACAGTTATGCATACTCCACGATCACAAATTTGAGTTCCAAAAGCACCTTTTTTCTCTACAGTATTTCCAAATCTTTCATAGCTGATAAGAAAATTATTCCCTTCCAAAAATTTCAAATTACAATTCATGGAATGAAAACTACTGTCTGTAATTGAATAATCTACTAAAAAAGGAGCGGCATGATAAACTTCCTCTTGCTTTAATTCGCCTTGACGATAATATTCCACATGAAAATCTAAACGATCGAGCGCTTTTTCAAAAAGTGAACGTGATTTTAATACTTCTACTTCCGTTTGCACTTTCGGATTCGATTTAAAAACGTCGAAGTCACGATACAAATTACTTCCCGACATTCCATCTTGCGCATCTTCTATACGTAGTGTTGCTGATGCTTGATACTGCGAAGTGGCCATATAAAGGTAACGGGTAGCCGCTATTCCCGATAGTAGAATGCAAATAACAATGAGATACCATCTTTTTTGGAGCGGGTATAACATTGATTGAAGTGAACCAGGTGTTCGCATATTATTTACTTACGGATACGTTATATACTAGAGCTAATGCAGTGAGCAAACTCGCTAATGGAATCAGTTTTGACGCGAAACGATCGAAAGATTTATTTCGTCCAGGTGCTACATAAATTACATCCTTGAAGTTACCATCACTTCGTTGCTTGCCGCTTTGTTAAATCTACTCTAATCGTTTCTATTCCTCTAATAATTTTTATATCGGTTGTTTTTGCATAATCTGTAAATCCATTGGCTTTTCCAATCATGTCCACCAATCGTACTTGATCGGTATGAAAAACATAATTTCCCGGACTTTGTACTTCACCAAGCACTGTAACTTGATTGCTTAACAAGCGCAAATTCAAAATTGGTTTTTGAATAAACTGACTATACAAAGTCACTAACTTTTCTTCTGCCTTTAACAAGGTTAACCCTTCCAATTTTACTTTTCCGATTTGTGGCAAATTTGCATCTCCGTTTTCATCAATCTGCAACCACTTCCCAGCTTCTTCGGGTATGCTATAAACACTATGAACGGAACCGACGCTCAGTTCATCATGACCCCAAACACTTAGAGAAATCTTATCACCAGGTGATAAAACTTTCTCTGAAATTTCGGTAGCAGATCCTTTCGACGTTTTGGTCGCATTTGTCTGGTACAAGGCGTACTTGTTGCAGGAGCTAAAGAGCAAGAGAATGATTAATCCAGTTACACCCAGCGTAGCAATTTTGAGTAAAAAATTTGAAGTTAATTTCATGGTAAGTCGGTTAGAGGCGTCAACACAGAGCAACAGCACATGCGTAATTAAACTCAATTTCACTCTTGAAGGTTACAATTCTGAACTATTTCTGCCATCTTCCTTAAAAATCATCGGAAAAAATAAAAGTCATAACTTATTGAATTTAGGTGTTTTAAATGCCATCACAAATGGATTGTTATCTATAATACGTTCAATATCCACCGAGGTTACATTAAAATTGATCAACAAATTGCCAATCCCTTACATCAACAGCCTATAAAACAGATCACATACCTGAATTATATTACCTTCCTAAAAAGCAACAAATCGATCTATTTTTTAACAATCTAGGTAGGATAAACACCTACAATATATTGCAGAGCGGCGTTTAAAAACATTAATTTCGCTCCACATCATGGAAGTAAAAATCATTAATCGTAGTCATCATGCACTACCTGCTTACGAAACTCCGGCTTCAGCGGGAATGGATTTAAGAGCTAACATAGATGCTCCCATTACTCTTCAATCATCTGACAATGTAATTGTTCCAACAGGTCTTTTCATAGAGTTACCCATAGGATATGAGGCCCAAGTTCGTCCGCGAAGTGGCTTAGCAGCAAAAAATGGAATCACCGTTTTAAATAGTCCGGGGACCATCGATGCAGACTACAGAGGTGAAATAAAAGTGATTTTAATTAATCATGGCAAACAGGCATTCACCATAAACGATGGGGAGCGGATTGCTCAAATGGTTATTGCAAAACACGAAAGAGTAGATTGGAATGAATCTAATCAGTTAGAAGAGAGTGCCCGCGGAACAGGTGGATTTGGATCCACTGGAAAATAAAACAAGAAAAATATTATTAAATCGAAATAAGCTCTTTTCATTTCAACAAAATTATTTAATCAAAATAAATATTAGAATTCTATGAGAATCATCGTTCCAATGGCGGGTATGGGCAAGAGAATGCGTCCGCATACACTAACTACACCAAAGCCAGTAATTCCAGTAGCAGGAAAACCAATCGTTCAACATTTGATGGAAGATATTATTCGCATGTGCAATCAGAAAGTAGAAGAGATTGCATTTGTTGTTGGTCATTTTGGTGAAGAAGCAGAAAAGAATTTAATTAAGATTGCTGAAGATTTAGGAGCAAAAGGAACAATCCATTATCAAGATGTTCCCCTCGGTACGGCTCATGCCATTCTTTGCGCTGAGTCCGCATTAAAAGGACCTGTGGTTGTCGCTTTTGCAGACACACTTTTTAGCGCCGACTTTAAAATGGATCCAAATTGTGATGGCGTTATTTGGGTAAAACAAATTGAAGATCCACGTCAGTTTGGTGTTGTGAAAACTACTGGGGATGCTACGATCACTGATTTTGTTGAGAAGCCACAAGAGTATGTTTCGGACTTAGCTATCATTGGAATTTACTATTTGAAAGATGGAGAATATCTCCGCAGTGAACTTCAATATTTAATTGATAACGACATCAAAGATAAAGGCGAATTTCAATTGACCAATGCGTTGGAAAATATGAAAGCAAAAGGGAAAATTTTAAAAGCGGGAAAGGTAGATGAGTGGCTCGACTGTGGAAATAAAGACGCAACTGTATATACAAACTTGCGAGTATTGGAGATGAAATATCCTAAAAATCATATTGCACCTTCAGCAAAAATTAATAATAGTGTAATTATTCCTCCTTGTTTCATTGGAGATGATGTAAGTATAGAATCATCTGTAGTAGGTCCACATGTAAGCATTGGGAAAAACACGAAAGTGACCAATAGCATCCTTAAAAACAGCATTGTGAGAGACCACACTCAATTAAAAGATGCAGGAATTGACAATTCATTGATAGGAAATTACGTTCATTATCACGGCCAATTAAAAGACCTAAGTATTGTCGATTATAGTACTGAATCTTAATCATGAAACTACACCGACTTTTTTACATCCTGCCTTTAAGCGTTACGCTTTTAATACATGCATGCAGTCCTGCCAAAAAAAGCACGAGTGCAGCATCGTCTCCTTCCAGCAAGAGTAAAAGCGAATTGACCGAACAACAACGGATCACGCTCACCTATACTTTTTTTGATGCACAAAAAGAAAAGGCAAGTGGAAATATTCAAGCAGCTGCAGATCTCTTTGCACAGTGTCTGCGATTAGATCCAAAGAATCATGCTGCTATGTTTGAATTAGCTGCCATCTATAATCAGAAAGGAAAAATTAATGATGCACTCTTTTTCATAAAGACAGCAGTTGATTTAAATCCAGATAACGAATGGTATGCAATGTTACTTGCAGATACTTATGAGAAAGCTGGAAAGTTTGCCAGCGCCATTGAAATCTACCAAAAACTTTATCGCGACTTTCCAAATCGTATTGAATTCCTATTTAATGAATCAGATGCTCTCTTAATACAAGGAAAGCTGTTGGAAGCAATTAAAATTTATGATAAGATTGAAGAAAAATTAGGGGTATATCGCGACATGTCTGTGCAAAAACAGCGTATGTATTTGAAGTTAGGAAAAGTAAATGAAGCCGCTAATGAATTAGAGAAATTGATTACTTCAGAACCAGAAAACTTAGATAACTACTCCTTGCTAGTAGAATTATGGCAAGTAAATAATCAACCGGATAAAGCGAAAGAAACTATTCAACGAATGCAAAAAATAGATCCTGAAAATCCAGGAATTGCATTGGCATTGGCTGAACAATATCGTAGTGAAGGAAAGAAGTTGGAATCTTTTGAGCAATTAAAAAAAGCATTTTCTTCCCCGCAATTATCAAACGAAGTAAAAATTAGAATTCTAACCAGCTATCTACCCTTGGTAGAAACAAGTCCGGAAATGATGGATCAAGCTTTGGAGTTAAGTAAAAGATTAAGTCAAACACATCTCGGAGAAGCCAACCCACAATCTGTTTATGGAGATTTTTTATCGGTCAACAAACAATATACAGAAGCAAGAGATCAATATAGATTGAGCTTAAGTCTCGACAATAAAAATCTTCAGGCTTGGCAACAACTTTTAATCTTAGAATCGGAATTAAGAGATTATGCAGCCATGGAAGAAGAGGCGGAAGAAGCGCTGGGTCTCTTTCCAGATCAAAGTTTATTGTATTTATTTAATGGTCTAGCTAAAATTCAAAATAAAAAACATGAAGATGCAGCAAAGACCTTACTCAGTGGAAGTAAACTTGTTGTTGACAATGATCAGCAACAAATGGAGTTTTATTCTAATCTAGGAGATGTTTATGATAAATTAAAAAAATACACTGAATCTGATAAATATTATCAGAAAGCATTAAATATCGATGAAAGTAATGTATATGTATTAAATAACTGGGCCTACTATTTATATCTTCGGAATGAGCAATTAGAAAAGGCAGCAGAGATGTCGAAACGCTCCAATGATATTAGCCCTAATAATTCTAATTTTTTAGATACCTACGGATGGATATTATACAAGCAGGGGAAATTCAATGAAGCTTTGAATTGGCTAGACAAAGCCAAACAAAACTCCAGTGAAGTAAGCGGAACCGTTTTAGAACACTATGGGGACACCTTGTATAAACTGGGACGAATTAACGAGGCGATTGAATATTGGGATAAAGCTAAAAAGACGGGCGATCATTCAGAGTTATTAGACAAAAAATTGAGTGATAAAAAATTGTATGACTAAACATCAACTTCCGCTTCTGGTTGGAATGATGTTTTTAATCTTGACATTTCATTCTTGTAAGTCGAGGCAAAAAGCAGTGACTTCTCCTACGACAATCGTTCCAATGGAAAATGAGTCGGTAGAAGAGTTAATGAATCGATTAGATTCAAGTGCATTCAAAGCAGAATGGATCAGTGGTAAAGCGAGTGTAAAAACGAATCAAGATGGCAACGAGACTTCTTTCAACATCACCTTGCGCGCCAAAAAAGACAGTGTTATTTGGATTTCAATATCTCCTTTGCTCGGTATAGAAGTAGCTCGCGTAATGATCACACCTGATTCCGTAATGATGCTCGATCGTTTACACAACCAGTATCAAGTGAATACCTTTGAAGCGATCAATAAGTTGCTTCAATTGAAAGTTAATTTTGAAATTGTACAATCTTTGTTATATGGAAATTTTTCGCTTACAAGAAAAATGAAAATAGATTCAACTCTGTTTACCTAGAAGAAAAATACTATATATTAAGCTCTTTAAACAAAAAGAAAATAAAACGCTCGCTCGAAGAAGGGGATTTAACTAAGTCAGTGATACAAGATGTTTATATTAATAATAACTTCTTTCGTATCTATAAAATGTCAGTACTCGACCAAAGAATAAACAAGAGCCTAAACATTGAATACGATGATTTTCGCCAAACTGAGTTTGGGCAATTTCCCTTTAAATCAAAAACAAAAGTTAAATCAGAAAAGAACTTGAAATCAATATTGATTTCGGAAAACTAAAAGTAGGAGAAGTACAGGAGTTCCCATTTAAAATCCCCGCTAACTTTGAACGTGTCCATTAAAAAATATTTCAGCTTATATCTATTCTTCCTCTTTTTTTTGGGAAGCGGAATATCGTATGCTCAAAATAAAAAGGAATTAGAAAATAAAAAAGCGAAACTTCAAAAGGAAATTGATTTTACCAACAAGCAATTAAAAATTGTAGAAAAAAATAAAAACAGCACGGCTGAACAACTTTCTGCGCTACGTAAAAAAATTCAACTTCGTGAATCTTTAATAGGCACTATCAATGCTGAAATATCTTCTATAGGAGGCGCAATTGCATCCACTTCAAAAGAAATAGTAAGCTTGGAATCCGACTTGCAGAAACTAAAGAGAGAATATGCGGTGATGATTCGTAATGCATACATGACTCGAAATAATTATCATTTACTCATGTTTATTTTTGCTTCCAATGATTTCAATCAAGCGTACAAGCGAATGAAATATTTGCAGCAATATGGGGAATATCGCCGAAGTCAAGCAGCTGCTATTGTTGGAACACAAGATCAGCTTAATGGAAAGAAGCAAGAGTTAGAACAAAAGAAAAACGAAAAGACGAGCTTACGCAATACTGAACAAAAGCAAAAATCAACACTAGAAAAAGAAAAAAAGATCAGGACAAACTATTAGTCAAGCTCACTGACCGTGAGAAAAAATTGAAAAAGGATTTGGCGGCTAAGCAAGCGGCAAAGAAAAAGTTAGATGATGCCATCTCCAAATTGATACGCAGAGAGATCGAAGCTGCTCGTAAAAAAGCAACAGCTGCGGGAAAGAAAAATGTTACCAATAATAATGTTTTCACATTAACTCCTGAAGCGGCTAAACTCTCCAACAGTTTTTCTGGAAATAAAGGATTACTACCGTGGCCGGTTGCAGAAGGAACCATTTCGAGCTTTTTCGGTGAACATCCACACAAAGAATTGAAAGGAATCATGGTGAAGAATAACGGTATTGATATACAGAGTGGAAAAGGGAGTACGGCAAGAAGTATTTTCGAAGGTACAGTGAGCGGAGTAATCAATATTCCTGGTGCTGGCAAAGCGGTCATCATTCGACACGGAGAATATTTAAGTGTTTATTCTAATTTAGAAACTGTAAATGTAAATACAGGAGATAAAGTATCCACCAAACAATCGATAGGAACGCTTGCAGATGCAGGAGAAGGCGCCAAAGGAGAGATTCATTTAGAGATTTGGAAAAACACATCTAAATTGGATCCTAAATCGTGGTTAGCTAGGAAATAATAATATAATTTAAACCAATCCTTGATTGATTGCTTTTGCGACCGCTTCGGTCATACTCACAACATGTAACTTCTCATAAATATTTTTCATGTGTGAACGCACCGTTTCATAGCTGATATGGCAATGATCCGCAATCATCTTATAACTCATTCCACCCACTAAACAACTCAACACTTCCTTTTCCCGGTTCGACAATTTATAATCGGGAACCACCTTTGCAACAGCCGCGGGTGGTTGTTGTAAAAAACCTAAAACTTTTCTTGCGACAGACGGACTCATGGGTGAACCGCCTTGGTATACCTCTACAATGGATTCCAAAATTCTTTCGGGAAGAGTGTTCTTCAATATATAACCAGAAGCACCAGCACAAATTGCATTAAACACCTTATCATCATCTTCAAAAGAAGTTTGCATCAAAACATTTAGCTTCGCATATTCCTTTTAATAATTTTCACTCCTTCAATGCCATTTACTTTTGGCATTTCAATATCCATCATTACTACATCCGGTTGACAAGAATCTATTTTCTCCTTTATATCTACACAATCCATGAATGCACCCACCAATGTAAACCCAGGTGCATTTTCGATTAATTGAGATATGGAGTCAAGAAATAAATTGTTATCATCAAAATCGCTACTCTTATTGCCATACATCTTTTTATTATCTCTCGAAATTATGCTATTAGGTTGAATTTTCCGTTTTTTTCTTCAACAGCAATCAAATTTTTAGAGAACTGATGTCTACCATGATAATAATCAAGCTGCTTCTGAAAACTCAAAACGATAAAAGAAATGTAAAAAAACCTAATTTGAACAAAATCTGTGCTTTTTCTAAACTGTAACACCCTCTTTACTTTAGCATAGAAAGAAAACAACGATGCTTTTTGGGCAATCTTCGATTTATATCAGTGTATTACTTTATATTCAAGGTCATTCAATATGCTGTTTTTCAATTATATGTAGAAATGATAGCAAATGGCATCATTAAAAAGGGCAAAAAAAATGCTACCTTTGCCTTGTAAAATTCTAAAAATGAATCTGACTATACTTATTGGATTTCTAGGAGGCATGGGCGCTCCAGAAATTATATTGCTACTTGTGGTAGTGTTACTCTTTTTTGGTGGAAAGAGAATTCCTGAACTTGCTAAAGGATTAGGAAAAGGAATCAAAGAATTTAAAGATGCTTCGAAAGGAGTTCCCGCTGGAGAAGAAAGTAAAAAAATTGAAGATAAAGAATAGTTGATTTAAACTATGAAAAAAAATGGAGACCACTTGGCCTCCATTTTTTTTTCAATTCTAATTATTTATTTAACTGGATAACAAATTTCAGTTAACCATTTTGTAGAATCTTTCTCTGTCATAGGATCTGTTACATATTTTTCCCAAGGCGCGCCGATGACTTCCAAATTATTCGCTTTAGCGTATTCATTCGCTGCATTATGTCCGGCTCCACTTCCTTCATACGAACCATAGTAAGAAACCACTAGCATATTTCCACCCGCATATTTACCTGATTGAATATTGCCAACAGTCTTTCCAGCTTGTGTGACTGGAATACATGCATCCATCTCCCAATTCGTTTCTGAGTCTGAATAATAAATTGCAAAAGGAGCACCTGCTTGTTCTAATTTTGTGATTGCATAGCAGCTGAAATTGCACCATAATGTGTTCCTAATTTTTGACCTATGGTAGCAATACTTGCGGTATCATGAATGAAAAGATAATCAGCAGCCGGCATCACTTTCACTTCAATATTATACGATGGAGTTGAAGAAACAGGATTCTTTTCTGCAGCGTCACTTATAGCAGCCAATCCTTTATCGAATGTATCTTCCATCATTCCAACACCCATCTTCCAAAACAATCGCATAAAAGGATTATTCCCTACTTCACTATCGAAGTACCAAGTTACTTTTGTTTCTTCACCTTCCTTTTCAAAACGAAACCCACCAGTTGCTTCTCCTTGACCTTCGAAACTAAGTCCGGTAGTGATTGATTCATTTTCTTTCACATCCGACAGTGTAATTTTTCCAGCTCCAGATTCTTCTCCTACCCATGAATAACTGGCTCCGTTTCCACTGGGAATATCATAATAAGTTACTTTCATCGTGGGATCCATTGCTTTCCAAGGACTCCAATTTTCCCAGTTTTTCATCACATTAACTTGATTAAAAATAGAGGCAACTGGTGCTTTCATATTCATACTTCTTTCAATATGAACGGAAGATGGCATCATCCAACCAATGATGGCGAGTACAATAATTAGAATGGCGAATACGAGAAGAATTTTCTTTAGAATTTTCATAATGAATGGTTTTAATTTGAAGAAGTAAAACAATAAAAGAGGATGAAACAAAACCTAATATATGAGTTAAATTTCATCAAGATGGAGGAATTCATACTAGCTTTTCTTTTTAAAATTCAAGCGAGCTAACTACTGTAACACATGGTAAGTCAATCAGTAATGTGAAGTAATTTTGATTTTCATTACTTTCGTGCCATGCAAAAAATTACCGTACTTGGAGGAGGAAGTTGGGCAACAGCGCTGGTCAAAATTTTGAGTCATGAAGCAGATGCAATTCATTGGTGGGTACGAAGTCCGGAAACCGTTTTATTCGTTCAGCAATATCAACACAATCCAAATTATTTAAGTGATGTTACTTTAGATTTAAAAAAAGTAATACCTACATCTGATATAAAAGAAGCCTTTCAATCTTCAACGATCATTTTACTTGCAGTTCCTGCTGCCTTTTTAAAAACAACTTTATCAATAATTACCCCAAAAGATTTTGAAAACAAAACAGTATTTTCGGCTATTAAAGGAATTGTTCCGGAACACAATTTAATTGTGGGAGATTTTATGCAACAATATTTTAAAGTTCCCATTCAACGTATGGGTGTTATTACTGGGCCTTGTCATGCAGAAGAAGTTGCTCTCGAGAAATTAAGTTATTTAACGGTTGCTTGCCCTGATCAAGCCGTAACCCATGAGATGGCAAACCTACTAACGTGTAGGTATATACGAACTATTACTTCAGACGATATTTTTGGTACTGAATATGCTTCTGTACTTAAAAATATTATGGCCATCGCCAGTGGTATTTGCCATGGATTAGGATATGGCGATAATTTCCAGGCTGTCTTAATTTCAAATGCTATTCGCGAAATAAAAAGATTTGTTGATGCTGTACATCCCATCAAAAGAGATATTAACGACAGCGCATATTTAGGAGATTTATTAGTAACTGCTTATTCTCAATTTAGTCGCAATCGAACTTTTGGTTCTATGATCGGAAAAGGATACTCCGTAAAAAGTGCACAATTGGAAATGAATATGATTGCAGAAGGATATTATGCAATTGCTTGTATACATGCTATCAATCAAAAAATAAGTGTCGATTTGCCGATTTGTAATGCCGTTTATAATATTCTTTACGAAAAAATTTCAGCAAGAGTGGAGATGAAATTATTGTGCGAAAAATTGACTTAATCCCATTTTTTCTATTTCCTTTCGCCATTAATGTTCTATCTCGACCGAAAAAATCGATTGGTTTTTGTGAGTAACCCATCCATTTAAAGCTTTAAACAAATATGAATTCGAGCCGAAAAAACGACTGAAGGTCATAAACTCCAAAAAAGGCTATCTCTTTTGAGGATGTATTTAAAACAATTTGGACTACCCGACAATCTATAAAATCACAATTTGGCATCGGTTGAAAGGACCGAAAGCGATCAAAAACAAATTTTCAAAAACATTAAATATTAATAATGAATTACTTACAAATTAGTTGTCTCTTTTATTCCTTTCTTAAAAAGCAGACCACACTTCAAGCAATTCCTAGAGACTTTTATTAAAGCGGTTTATAAAACATCCAAAACTACGAATCAGCAATTAAGACATGTTGGCATTTTTCCAGAAAATTATTTAGCCCAATAGATTGTTAATTTCACCCATTATTATCGAAGGTTTGCAATAAATAGTTGAGAGATAATCCATATATTTACAGTTACACAACCAAACGTTAACCAAACAAAGTGAGAACATTAAAGAATAATTAAAGTTGTTATTATTCTTTACTGTTTTCATTTCATTCAATCACCATGACGAGGAAACTCATTTATCTATTTATTTTATTTTTTATTTCGATGGGTGCTTATGCTCAAACGCATTTAATGGGCAATGGAACTATCAATACATGTAGTGGAACTTTTTATGATAGTGGTGGCAATGGTGGCAATTATGCAAACAATGAAAATTATACATTAACAATTTGTTCATCTGTTCCTGGTAATTGCGTTCGATTAAACTTTACATTTTTTGATCTGGAAAATAATTTTGATGAACTAACTATTTACAATGGTCCTAGTACTGCATCACCAATAGTAGGAGTATTTACAGGAAATGTGAGTCCGGGATTAATTACTGGAAGTTCAGGTTGTTTAACCATTGTATTTACCTCTGATGGGCTTGTACGTTCTGCGGGTTGGGAAGCCTTGGTTTCATGTGTAGTTTGTAGTACACCTGGTTGTGCGACGACATGTAACGGTGGCGCATCCCCGTCAAACGATGCTTGTTCAGGAGCATTAAACATTGGTGTACTTCCAGCTCCTTCTGCATGTCCTAATGGGATTGGTGGTCTTTCCAGCACAAATACAACCAACCTATGTTCGAATCCCGAGTTCCCTTATACTTCACTTTTAGGTTGTCAACCTGCTGGTAATATGGGTTCACCTGCATCAGATGTTTGGTATCGTTTTACAATCACAGGACCTAGTTTAAATGTGAGTATTTCGGGTGGATTGATCACTCCAAACGTTGGGCTTTATGAAGGTAATTCTTGTGCAAGTTTAATTCCAAGAGGTTGTGCCATTGGTGCAGCAGGAAATTTAAATGCTACCTTTTCGGGACTAGCTGCTGGCACCTATTATTTACAAATAAGTGGTGGCAATGTTGCAGATCAATGTGATTTCAATTTAACACTTCAAAATAATTACGACTGCGCTGGATGTGTAATTCAAAGTAATTTAACAGCAGTTCCTCCTCCTGTTAATGGGTCGTATTCTGCAGGACAACTTGTCAACTTTTGCTACACGATTTCGGATTACAACCAAACTTCTGCGAATTGGTTACATGGCGTTGTTCCAACACTTGGACCCGGTTGGGATATGAGTACTTTCACTCCTGTATCTACAACAAATTGTTCCGGTGCAGGCACCTGGAATTGGTATAATACTAACATCACAAGTTCAGCTACTGGAAATGTAACTGGGCCCGGTTTTTATTACGAATCGAATTTAGGTAATGCCGGCGGAGTGACGGATGGCAATCCCGGAAATAACTTTGGGGATAATAATGGAGCAAATCTTTGTGATTGGACATTTTGCTTTTCGGTTCGAACAATTCCCATTGGACTCTGTGTTCCTGGAACTAGTTTAAATATTAATATTGATTCGTATGGCGATGGTGAAAGTGGCTCGTGGACATCCGTTGCATGTACTCAAGATCCAATTACTAACTTCTTTGCAACATTAAACTGTTGCCAAGCACCCTCTGTTGTATCTACAAATCCCCTTTGTCCAGGACAAAATACAGGAAGCGCAGTTGCTAC
>JADJPB010000021.1 GCA_016713445.1 Bacteroidota bacterium
AGATCAAAGAGCGAAGCGAAGTAATCTGTCTCGCGACCTCAACAAAACCCTCATTCAACGAAGTTGAATCAGGTTTTTTTTGTGACCATGCAAGTTTATCTACCAAAAGGTAGGGGTACTTGAATATGAATAGAAAAAAGAAAAAAGCTACAGCCGTGGATGAAGGGTATAAGTTGAAGGAATTCTTAAGATTAACTGCAATTCATCAAGCATTGCCTCACTCATCTTTTTAGGTCTAAAATATGTAAACCCTAAAGCAAAGCCTTTTATTGATTAAACAAAGAGCTTTAGTAAAAAAATAGATTATTCATAATTCATACCTATATTTTCTGCCCATAATTGATTATTTTTGAATTACATCTTTTAGTCCCAATCCAAGCACTTCTCCTTATGCTATTTTAATTCTAATAAATTCAACTCCTTTGAAAATATACATAAAATACATGGTGAGCATTCGTTGCAAAATGATGGTCAAACAAGAACTTCAAAAACTTGGACTTCATTTTGTGACTATTGATTTAGGAGAAATTGATATTTTAGAAAAAATATCGTTGGAACAAAGAGAAAAACTCAAAATCGAATTACTGAAATCAGGATTAGAGTTAATGGATGACAAGAAAGCAATCCTAATTGAAAAAATAAAAAATGTAATTATTGAATTGATACATCATACTGACGAGATCCCTAAAATCAATTTTTCACAACATTTATCTCAAAAACTGGATTATGATTATACCTATTTATCCAATCTTTTTTCTGAAACAGAAGGCACCACCATCGAACACTTTGTTCTACTTCACAAAATTGAACGCGCCAAAGAATTGATTCTTTATGATGAACTCAATTTCACAGAAATTGCTTTTAAACTTCACTACAGTAGTATTGGTGCATTTTTCTAATCAATTTAAAAAATCACTGGTCTTACCCCTTCATTTTCAAATCCCTGAAGAAAAAAGACAAACCACATTGGAGAATTGTGAATCATGTAACTTATAATTTTAATTGTGTAATGCTAAGTGGTTCATAAAGAGCCACCTTTGCAGAGGATAATATTAGAATCCTTTACAAATGCAAAGAAAACCTACATCTTCAAACAAATTTTTAACTGCGATTTTATTAATTAATTTATTTTCCTTACCGTGTTATTCTCAAGAAAACACGATCAATAATTCTTACGGCAATACGCTCAACCTAGGACTAGGAATAGGTGGTTATGCTGGCTATTACAGCTATTCAGGTCAAACCTTACCCGTACTCAATATAAACTATGAAATTGATGTAGCGAAGGATTTTACATTAGCTCCATTCATTAGTTATTACTCCTTTAGCAGAAGTAGATACTATGGAAATAATTCCCAAAATCATCCGTATAAAAACTACACATATCGTGAGGTAGTAATTCCCATTGGTGCGAAGGGCACCTATTACTTTGATGAAATCTTACAAGCAAATAAAAGATGGGACTTCTACTTAGCTAGCTCGATCGGATTTGCAATTGTTAATCGCTCATGGGATAGCGATTATTATGGCGATAAGAATTACTACAGACATGGAACTCTCTATTTCTAGATTTTCATATTGGAGCAGAATACCATCTTATCAAAAAGGGTTGGGTTATTTCTAGATTTTTCAACAGGTGTTTCAACCATAGGACTTGCTATACATTAAAACAAAATCAAACCTCAATATTTCACACTTCACAAAAATATTCAACAAGCCATTTTATTTATAACTAAACAAAATCAAAAATGAAAAAAATTAAAATTATTATCATGGATCATGATAATCCTTGGAACAACCAGTATAAAATGTAGCGGACAAGATTCTACGATCACAAAGGAAAAATACCCGACAAGTATGGAATTAAAGGTGGAATTAATTTTGCAGACCTCCATACTAAGAACAGCGATAAGTCCAAAGTACTTGTTGGATATAATATTGGCGGATTTGCCAAGTTACCCATTTATAAAATGGTTGCCATTCAACCAGAAATTTACTATACTACCAAAGGAGCAGAGGTAACCTACAATAATCTAATTGCTCAAGGCACCGCTCAATTCACACTTAACTATGTTGAAATTCCGCTTTTACTGATAGTAAATCTCAATGAAAATTTTAACGTATATGCGGGTCCATATGCATCCGCGTTGGTAAGTGGAAAAGTAAAAAACAAATCGAACACTGTCCTCTTCGATTATGAACACAATATCAAAAGAGAAAATTACAACGATTATGACCTAGGAATTATAGTTGGTGGTGGAGTCGATATTGGCAGAATAGGCATTGGCGGAAGATACTGTTATGGCACCAAAACAGTTGGTAAACAAAAAGATTTTTGCGGGTTCTCTAGAGACTTTTCCAGATTCAAAAAATGGAGTACTTAACTTTTACGTTTCAATGGCGTTGAATAAATTATAAATATATTAAATAAAAAAAATGAATAATATATTATACACCTTAGCCGTTCTATTATTAATAGGTTGGGCAATTGGTTACTTCGCATATAACACAGGAGGTGTAGTTCACATTCTGTTTGTAATTGCAATCATAGCAGTATTACTTAGGATAATCTCAGGTAATAAAATAGTAAAATAAGTTAAACAAAAAAAACAACAATCATGAAAGAAGGAAAAATAGTATTAGGAGTTTTGGCTGGATTAGCAGCGGGTGCGGTTTTAGGAATCTTACTTGCCCCAGACAAAGGAGCCAATACAAGGAAAAAGATAGCAGGTAAAGGCTCAAAGTACATGGATGACATTAAGGAAAAATTAAATGATGTTTATCATTCCATACTTGATAAAACAGAAACCGCAATTGAAACTGGAGAAGAATTAGCAACTAAAGCTAAATCGAAAACAGAAGACATTCGAAAATCAGTTAATAATGTTACTTCGTAATAGCAGAAACATCAACTTATAAACTATTGCTACTTTATGCAAGAAGATACTTCATCGGCAGAAAAACTTATTGAAAAGGCGGAAACATACAGCAAGACAACGATAGAGTTGATTCGCTTAAAATCCATTGAAAAAACTGCCGATGTGTTATCTTTTCTCGCAGGCTATTTTGTGCTCTTTATCTTTATTGGTGTATTTGCCATGTTACTCAATATTGGAATTGCATTATGGATTGGAGAGCTGGTTGGTAAAGCCTACTACGGATTTTTAATTGTTGCACTCTTTTATGGAACACTTTCACTTTGTTTTTATGTTTTCAGAAATCAATGGATCAAGGATCCTTTGAACAACACAATTATCACTCGGTTTTTGAAAAAATAAGGAATATGAAAACACCTAATTCAGCCGAACTTTTACGAATAGAAATTACCGCTCTTGAAAAAAAACAAGAACTTGAATTAATTGAACTGAAACATCAATTAAAGGAGAAGTATGAGAGTTTAAAACCTATTAATTTTATAAAAGGACAATCTCACAACTCACAAGTTCCGACGATGTAAAAAGTTCAATAGTAAGTGAAGTTGCAGGCATCACAGTAGGTGCTCTTTCAAGCAAGTTACTCTTTGGCAAATCAAGAAATCCATTTAAAGTTATTGGCGGATTGCTCTTCCAATTTCTTGTAGCAACGTATGTTTCTAAACAAGAAATATCAATAGAAAAAATTACAGAAAAACTATCCAATATATTCTCCGGTAAAGAATATCACGAAGAGGAAGAAAAAGAAGAAGGTTGAGTTTTAAAATTGAAGTGCTCTTAACATGCTTAAAATTCACTCCCCCGTAAAAAAATCCTCCAACTCTCCAAAGTAAGCTCCCTTCCAACCATCCATAATATCATCAAAAGCTTCATCGGGAATATTGATGTGATTTAGTTCAACCGATGTGCCATGCTTATGTGGATGCAATTTGATGGTTACTATAGAGGTATCTTCTTGATCCCCGAAATACCACTGTTGTACTATTTTTTTATTAGACTCAAACTCTAAATTTTTTCCCATAATACTTCCCTCCCACATTGAAAATTCAGAACCTGGTTCTGTTGACATTACCGCTTCTTCACCGGTCCAAAGTTGAATGGTGAGTGGATTCGTAATGGCAGCATATACGTCAGACGGTTCTGCTGGAATGATGAAATATGATTTGAAATTTTTCATGCTGGATATTAGATGTTAGATTTTAGATTTTAGATTTTTGGATGTTGAAAGCTAGAAACTAAAAACTAAAAGCTAGAAGCTAAAAAAAGCTAGAAGCTAGAAGCTAGAAGCTAGAAGCTAGAAGCTAGAAGCTAGAAGCTAGAAGCTAGAAGCTAGAAGCTAATCCTTCACCACAAATTTACGAGTTAGAACGACATCACCTTGTATAAGTCGAATGAAATAAAAACCATCTTCTTGTGAAATTTCTACTCGACGTTGATTGTCATTCAGCAAACCCGATTGCACCACTTGACCTGTTACAGCGTATATAACATAATTAAACTTACCAGCGGGTAAACCCATAAAACTGATTTGATCTTTTGCTGGGACTGGAGCGAGAACCCATGGGTTTTCACTTTGCAAAGGTTGAATTCCGGTAGGAGTTGTTTGTAATCGCCAAGTAGAAATTGAATTGTTCAACCCTTGAGAATCGTAGATCGAGGCTCCTACAAATAGCGTATTGAAATCAGATTGAATCATATTTACTTCACCAAAACCTACGGTATCGGGTAAAACTAAACTTGAGATTTGCACACCCATAGAATTCATGCGCACCAAATAATAATTTTGCAAACTAATGGAAGGGGTAATACTCTTATCTGTCAATAAGGTAATAGTACCTATTGAATCGATCACTTGTGCACGTGCATGATAATCGACTCCTGCAGTTTGTACAAGCGGTGAAATAAATAAAGAGTCGCCCGTAAATCGCTGGATTCCTCTCAGCTCAACTTCTGGTGATGTCAATCCAGCAGTTTGATATTTTGTATGCGCTATGTAAAGCATCGAATCAAAAGAACATAGTCCTATTGGATCAGAAAGATATCCTGAAGCATAGGATCGATTCCAAATTAGTTGCAAAGAAGTATCAACGCAAACAACTCCATAATGAGATCCAGAGGAAGCACCGAGAGATTGTAAATCTAATAAGTATAATTTATCTTGATTAATAAGAACCTCAGAAATTAAATCACTATAAAAATTAGATATGGATATTGATGCAACAGCTTGCCCAGCGGTATCCATCTTTACTAACATCGCATGGGAAGGGGAACCTGTTACTCCGGTCATGCAATTTAAATATAAATGCTTTTGATAATAATAAACACCAAGTCCTTGCTGTGTCGAAGGAATGAGTGTCGACCATAACTGTTGCCCTGCAGGAGAATATTTTAGAAGTTTAGCTTTATACGTTCCACTCAAACTATAACCAGTAAAATAATAATTGTTGGCATCATCAATACAAACTCCGTTACCTTGATCATAAAGTTGACTGGTCCCATCAATCGTATCTAACCATTGTAATTGCCCGGATTTGCTATATTTCATTACCAAAATATCATTCAGGTTTGAGACATTAAAATATTCGCCACACAAAACCAAGTCTCCGTTCAAATCCAATGTTGCTGATTTTATAGACTCATTCTTTCCCGATGGACCAGCCCAAATGGTACGCCAAATTTCGGCACCCTGAGCATCATACTTAGCTATAATTACATCAGTTCTGGTTTGTCCAGACGGAATAACTCTTCCTATGGAATAAATGAATCCTGAGGTATCACGTAACAAAAGATCAGAAAATTCTTCGCTGCCGGTACTGTCATCTAATACCTGTTGCCAACTTACGTTTAGTTGCGCAGTTGATTTGAGTTTGCAAAATAAAAATAACAGCAATAGAATATTTCTTACCATAACCGAATTAATTTGAATAATAAAAGTAATAAATTTTGCACAAATAAATCAACTTACTGTTAAATAAATAAGATTCAGCATTTTTCATTTCCATTAAAACCAAATAAAAAACATATCCTAAATAAAAAAAGTGGTTGACATTTATTAGATGTCAACCACTTCTCAAATTTTAATTAATGAATGATGATTACTTTTTTACTTGCGAAATAATTTCCTGAACGCACATGAATATAATACAATCCAGATTGCAACTTAGAAACATCCAACGTTATTTTACCAAGGTACACCTCTTTTTGATCTACCAATTCACCCAATGAATTGATAATTTGCAAGCTGTTTCCAATATTGCTTTGCGTTTCGAATGAAAGAGAAATAACATCAGAGACTGGGTTTGGGCTTATCAAAATCGAATTTGCCAGGTTTTCATTTTCATTAATTCCAACACAATTCAGCACAATAATTTCAGATGAGTCACCACTGGAACATCCGTTAATATCCGTATAAAAATAATTCACCACATAACTGCCAGGACCTGCTTGCCCAGCATCAAAACTAGTTCCGGTCACAAAAAGTCCGGAGTATACTCCTCCTGTTGGGTTTCCTGCTGTGAGTGCAATTACACCTTGTTGAGAGCAAACTGTGTCATTGAGTTCAGTATATGTTACCACTGGCAAAGAAGACACCGTTAACGAAATTCCTACGGCTGCTGAATCAGAACATCCGTTCGCATTTGTTTTAATCATATTATAAACTCCAGGTTGGGAAGCATAATATGAATCTGAGGTTGCTCCTGCTATGACAACTCCATCTAAATACCATTGGCTCGTTCCACCCGAAGTACCGGAAAGAAGACTACTATCGCCGTCGCAAATTGAATTCGTTCCAGCAAGAGAAACTAACGGCAAGGCATTTACGATAAACTGAATTCCCACAGAGGACGAATCCGAACAGCCATTAGCATTTGTTTTAATCATATTATAAACTCCAGGTTGAGAAGCATAATATGAATCTGAGGTTGCTCCTGCTATGACAACTCCATCTAAATACCATTGGCTCGTTCCTCCCGAAGTACCGGAAAGAAGACTACTATCGCCGTCGCAAACTGAATTCGTTCCAGCAAGAGAAACTAACGGCAAGGCATTTACGATAAACTGAATTCCCACAGAGGACGAATCCGAACAGCCATTAGCATTTGTTTTAATCATATTATAAACTCCAGGTTGAGAAGCATAATATGAATCTGAGGTTGCTCCTGCTATGACAATTCCATCTAAATACCATTGGCTCGTTCCACCCGAAGTACCGGAAAGAAGACTACTATCGCCGTCGCAAACTGAATTCGTTCCAGCAAGAGAAACTAACGGCAAGGCATTTACGATAAACTGAATTCCCACAGAGGACGAATCCGAACAGCCATTAGCATTTGTTTTAATCATATTATAAACTCCAGGTTGAGAAGCATAATATGAATCTGAGGTTGCTCCTGCTATGACAATTCCATCTAAATACCATTGGCTCGTTCCTCCCGAAGTACCGGAAAGAAGACTACTATCGCCGTCGCAAATAGTATTAACACCACTCAGTGCAACAATTGGTAGCGCATTCACAACTAAATTAATATCATCAGTAGCTGAACATCCATTGGAATCAGTTACTGTAACTGAATAAAGATTAGATGCTGAAATCAAAAGAGTTTGAGTAGTGTCGCTGGTGTTCCATAAAAAAGTATTACCCGTATTTTGTGCATCTAGGAGTAATTGACCACAAACCGTGGTATCATTCCCTAGATTCACAACTGGATTTGATCCATTAATAATATCAATACCTATTGCAGCAGAATCGCCACATCCATTCAAATTTGTTTTTACCATATTATACCAACCAGCCGTGGTGGCAGTATATGATGGTGAGGTTTCTCCTGGTATAGCACTTCCATTCAAATACCATTGACTTGTTCCTCCGCCAGAACCAGTAAGTAAGACAGAACCTCCAGGACAAAGTACAGAACTTCCTGTTAAGCTTACCAGCGGTATATTATTTACAGCTACACTTGTTGTCCAAAAAGTATCCGGATTACAATATCCATTGCTTAGTTCAACAACGACAGAATAATTTCCAGGGGCGGAATACGTATGCGTTGCAGTTCCTGATAATAAAGTATCAATTGTTCCATCACCCCAATGATAAATCACAGTGTACAAATCGGCTGCTGCAGATGCAATAGAAACGGACCCAACACCTGCACAAACTGTATCTGTATTTGCAGCAAAAACAGGTGGCATTATTAAACCTCTCAAATCATCGGGGTTTGATCCAAATGGAGGAGAAAACACACCGATCGTATCTACAAAATTAAAGGAGGAACTAATATTAGAAACTAAAAACTGATTCGGCCCTAAATACAATGCTCCAAAAATTTCTCCATTCACTGATCCAGTAAAAATTGGAATTGTAGTATAAGGAGCAACATTGGCAAACTTTTCATAAACAACACTACTGTTTCCAGACCAATGATAAAAGATATCTGTTGTTGGGTCATAAGACAAAACTTCACCGTCAGCACCATTACCTAATGTACGCAATAAAATTTTCGATGCGTCCAGTTTATTGATACTATACAATGCTTCAGATACGGTAGCGCCGTCGCCAGTCAAGCCAAACAACTGACCGTTTCTATCAAAACAAATACTTGAAAAATTATCACCCAAATTACCGACCTGTGTACATTCCATAGTCGTTAAATTAATTGTTGCCAACACCCTTCCACTTACACCGTTAACTTTTAAGATAATATAACTTTGGAAACCACAAGGATCAAAAGCCAACCCTGTCATTCCTGATATAGTAGATCCCGTTAGAAAAGGTGCAAATCGATTCACTACAGGAAATCCGGGTGCTCCGCATCCAAAACCCATAATGAATCTTGAAATGGACTAGAGCCATAAATTTGCGCAACTGGTGGATACGTTTGTGCTTTCAGTGTTGATGCAACTGCAAAGCAACAAATGATGATAACAATAACATGTAGACTTTTTTTCATAGTTTTAATTTTAAAATGTAAATAATTAACTATAAAACTAACTAAAGTGAAATTACAAGTTATCAATTACTTCTAAATTTATTTTTAAGTTTTCAACAGCAACTATAATTTGATTCCATTATTTTTCGCTTTAAAATTCTTATACATATTGATTTGAAAACGAAGCTCCAGAGACAAGAATCAAGCTAGATTCCGTTAACCTTCATATTCATTACATTTTACAAAAAAAGAGCGCACGACCTTCTATAACTTCGTATAACAAAGTCACAAAAACACGAAAACAACTCATGAATTAGCTACTACAAGGGAAAACGAATTGCAATTTTTGAAATTAACATAGATTATTGCTTCACCACAAATCGACGAGTTCGCACAACATCTCCTTGAGTTAATCGAACGAAATAAACACCATTTGAGAAATTCGACGTGTTAATTTTTATACCAGATGCAATTTCCGCACTTTCGTAATTCTTGCTCAACAAATGTTGTCCTAAAATATCGATGCAGGTAACATGCAAATCTTCTTCTGAATCAGTTAACCAAGATACCGTAAGTTCATCTTTAGTAGGATTGGGGAAGAGCGCGATTTCATATCTTTCACTATTTTCAAGTCTTGGACAATTAAGCATGGTAATGTTCAAAGTTCTATTTGAACTAGTTCCACATGCATTACTCGCTTTGACTTTTAATGCGAGTACATTACCCACAGTACTTGCAAAATTTAGCACGATAGCATTAGTACCTTGTCCACTTACCAAAGTTGCGCCTGCAGGTATGGTCCAAGTATAACTAGAAGCTCCTGTTGAATTACTACACGAATAGTTTATATTTTGACCGTTAAAGCACGCACTTGCTGGCCCTGTAATTGAAGCAGGAACAGCAGGCTTTCCTTTTATTGTTTTAGATGCACTGGTCGAATTTCCACAAGTATTAGTTCCTGTTACAACAATGTTACCTGAAACAAATGAATTACTGAATGAAATACTCGCTGCATTGGTACCTTGTCCAGATAACAAAGTTGCGCCTGCAGGAACACTCCAATTAAAAGCAACTCCCACTTGATTAACTACAGAATAATTTTTTGTTGCGTTACAAACCCCATTTCCACTTCCCGTAATTGTACCAATTGCCAAAGGGTTTGGAATGATGTTCACCGCTAAGCAGAAATTGCCAGAACTTCCGCAACTATTTTTCGCTTTTACACAAACATCTCCTGCAACTGCAGCTGCGCCGACTTTCACCGTTACACTTGTCGTGTTTTGTCCTGATAAAATATTGAGTCCTGTTGGCATTGTCCAAGTATAAGTGTTATTTCCAAAAACAGCAACAGTAGAAAAAACAACTGTATCTGAAATACACAATTGCGCAGGTCCGTTAATTACAGTCGGCTTTGAAGGTCTACCGTATATCGTTTTGTTGCGCGCGTTACTTGTACCACATACATTGAATGCAACGACAGATATTGCACCAGAAGTAAATGAAGTCGAGTATTGGATAGAAACAGCATTCGTACCTTGCCCAGAAACAACTGTAGCTCCAGCAGGAACCGACCACAGATAACTTACATTTGCCACATTAGTTACTGAATAATTTCTAATTAATCCACAAACTCCGTATCCCGACCCTGTAATGGAAGAAGGTGTGCTAGGAGTTGTAGCACTTGCATTAATAAGTAAACAAGATGGCGATGTTGAACCGCATACATTGTTCGCAGAAACACATAATACTCCAGTGGAGAAACTCGAGTTAACATTTACAACAATGACATTCGTTCCTTGTCCTGAAACCAACGTCATATTTGTAGGTAACACCCACTGATAACTAGTAGCACCTACAGTTGTTGGAACCACATAAGTTATTCCATTCGCACTGGGGCAAACTGTAGCAGGACCGTTTACAGCGCCTAATGGCGATGGCAATTGGTTGCTTACATTTACAGTAGCACTAGCAGAAGCTGTTGCTCCATTCGAATCGGTTATTGTAACGGTATAGGTTCCTGCTGACAAAGCATTCAAATTTTGAGAAGCACTTCCATTGCTCCATAAAAAAGCATATGGAGCGGAGCCACCTGATACTGAAATACTGATAGAACCATTCGCAAAACCAGCACAAGTTTCATTCGTAACATTCGTAACAGAAACAAAAATTCCAGAGGAAGGAGAGCTATACCCACAAGGAGTTGTGTTTAGAGTTACAATCCAAGGATGCGAATCACCAATCGCCCCTGCAGGGTCTGTATAGGGAGCAGGACTTTGCGGTAATGTAGGCCAATCCCAATTTACTACTCGAACCGAATCATATCCGGGAGCAGCGTTCGTTCCATAACTCTGCGTGTAGGTTGTTGAAGTATATGGTGCAACTAAACGCATCCAAGAATTTGTATTTGAAGTTGTACGATAAGGTTGTGCTTTTCCTTGATTAAAAGCTGAGATACCCGTTGCGCGCTCCTGAGTAGTAAAACGAAATACAATGTCGGTCACAGGGTTATTTCCAGTTTTTTCCACCATCCAAAATCGGTCTACTGTTCCTGCTGCATTATTTGCAGGTGGAATAGCTGTATTGTTTAGATGCGTTACAACATTTGGAAGAGGCAAATTTCCTGGGGCATAATACGTAGAAATGGAAACATTACCTATGTTGCCGCTTTTATGAGTAAAAGAAAACGGAATATAAAGTGGTGCTCCTATTTTACTTCCAAATGGAACTACACGATATCCAGCAAGTGAATTAATATTTTTCCACAATACAATAGAAGTTTGATTTTCAGAAATAATAAAACCATTCGTTCTCGCAAAAGGCCCTTGAGGGGAAACCAATCCACCCGTAGAAACCGATGGATTATTCATATTGATATTATAGCCATTCATTAATAAGCAGCCTTGCGTCAACACAAGAGAAGAATCCACAATAATTCTCTTTTGCATCGTCACCGTTTGCGCCGCCGATCCTTTATGGATTTCTAACTCATTGAATGTAGTTACCTGTGAACCTGAGATTGTTTGAGCGACAGTACTGTCCATTACTACACGACTATAACCCGCTTCGAATGTTCCATTGTTGATCCAATCTTCCTGTACTCTTATAATTGCTTTTGCATAAGGCCTGTTTAACAAAAAAGTGAAGTTGGGTCGATACGAATTTAATCCTGAAAAGAAATTATCAGTAACACCAGCTCCAGGAACTAAAGCACAACCAGAAGCTGCATTGGTTGTTGATGACAAAACTAATGTCGACTTAATTCCTGTAGTTTGTGTAATATTTATACGATCATCCGAAGAACCAATATTTGAACTGTTATCAAAACAAAATTGGATTAATAGATTACTAGTGCCATCCCAAACTATCGGAGAAGTAAGAGAAAGGGTATTGAGCCCCAAAACAGTTGTCAATGCAACTGGACCCAAGACAGTTGTCATTGCTCCTGAATACGGGATACTATTCGAATGTTGACTGAAAGGAACTAAAGCGTAACTTAAAGTAAATCCGTTATAAGCAGATGAGCTTCCTTTTAAGGAAATTGAAAATTCAAGTCCATTAATATTATCATTGCTCACAAATCCTAGTGATGCTAATTCGGAGGCAGTATAAATAAGTTGGGTTCGCGCATCGGTGCTTTGAGCTTTAAATGGAGTAATGGTATTATTAACAATTGTTCCATTTCCTGCGACTATATTATTCATGTAAGAATTCACCACCGATATTTTTCCATTGTTTGTTAAATCTCGCGCAACTTTCAATGAATTGAAACTTGGTGCGGGTGCATCAATGACAATAGAATCCAAATTAGAGATCGTCAAATTTTTTGCGTTCGCAATGATGTTTGATTTAATAGTAGGTCGATAGTATGGACGCGTTGGAACTCCTGCAGGAGGAAAAACTTGAGCGCGATCTATTATAGCATCATCAGAAATAGCGGGCACCCCGCCACACCAATTTGCAGGATCTTGCCAATCGACTGTGTACCCTAACCACAATTTGTTTCCCACGGGACAATTGGGACTAATTGTAACGGTAAAATCTTCTATTTCACCGCTATTTTGTACACTACATGGATCAATATTTGAATTAGCAAAAACCTCCCGTACGCGCATCCTTGTTGGCCCAAAATAAGTTCCAACCGGCACTACAAAAGGAATATTTCCGATTCCTAATCCCGGTAAATTTACTTGACCAAGTTTCTCTCCAGCGTCAATAAAATCACCGTCGTGATTATAATCTATAAAGACAGCGATATTATTGGAAGTAGGCCAAGTTCCCGCCCTCACAGAAACCGAATAAGCGGCACCTTGATTTAATAAAACTGTTCGTCCATTCACAGTAGGCCACAACTCGTAATCCGGTGGATGAGAAGTAAAATCGCAACCTGGACCGCCATTTGAAACCAAGCAAGCCAAATTATTGGGCAATCCTGTATTATTATTTTTTGCACCTACCGTTGTATTGATAGCTGTCCCACTCGCGCCATTTAAAATTACATGAGTGATGTAATCATTATTTGTATAGCTAAAGTTCAATCCAGAAGTTCCTTGTGTATAGGTTCCGATACAATAAGGTATATCAATTAAGCTTGCTCCGGAAAGTGAAAATCCACCTGCACTTGGTGCCACGTTAAATCCAGTTCCACCCGGTGACGGGCACGATCCAGCGGCTCCACCTACGGAAACACTTCGAAGATTTGCATCCAATAAATTTCCAACCGTTGCATTTGGTTTCACATCATAGGTAAGCCAGAAATACGTGGTGTCATACTCAAGATAGGTACAGGAAGAAGCACCGTTCATGAAATCCATATTTGTGCCGGGCGCCGCGATAGTCTGACCGAATCTTCTGCTGGGGTAATCATCGGCACCTGCTGTAATTGGAAAAGGAGATACATAGGTCGTATCAAATAAAATACTTCCTCCTGTATAGTAAATTTTAGCATTTGCAATATCGGCAACACTAGTAGTTCCATTTGTATTGAGCAAGAGTGAATCGAGTTTCAGTGCAGTTGATAATGCTCCATTCACTACTCCACAACCACTATTTCCACCAATTATACATCGCATCCCAACTACCATACTATTGTTTGTACCCGGACCAACAGAAGCGATATTCTGATAAAAAAGATTTACGCTCACATCTGCAGGGTTGGTTGGAGATGGATAGGTATTTGTTGTAACTCGATCTAGATAAATATTATTTCCATCCTTGCAAACGCCCATGATAATAAAATAATAACGTTTGGCAGTATAAGTAGCTGCAGCCAAATCATACGTATACAAATTCCACGTGTTCGCAGTTGCAGCCGGAGCGGCGGCAGAATTTCTTGGAAGTTTAATTGTTCCTAATGTATTTGACAACAAGGTAGCACCGGTCATATTAGGGGAAGTATTCACATAAACCAGAATATGATCATCATTGGCTGCGAACCCATTATCACGGTACATATAAAAACTAAACTGCGGATTATTCCCCGCATTATTGCTAAAATCAAATGGTTTAGTAATTATGATAGCGGTATCGTTATTTCCACCCGTAAAGGAATTAAACATCATTAAATTAGTACCTCCACTGGGTGCTGCTCCACATGCCGGATTTGTGGCCGTTGCGACTGGTTGCAAAACGAATGCTCCGCTTACATTCGTCATATATTTTTGTTGCCTCCATCCGGGCGAAGGAAAAATTGCCGAGGAAGAAGCGGATGCACTTTCAAATGATTCAATTTGTTGAACCATTTGAGAGAATGAGAGGGTGCTCAGCAATAAGAATATTGCTAATAAGATCGATGATTTTTTCATGGTAAAAACTTTAAAATAGTAGACTTAAGGTTGTTTTGTAATTTCAAATGTATGGAAATAATTCATATTTAAAAGGAAAATCCTACATGTTTCGATTAAAAACAATCTTCTTTATGTTTTGAGGAAAAATGAACTCCAATCCAACTTTAATGGATTTCGTTTAGAATTCGTAATGAAAACCCAGCTTTCGGTGTTAAATGCACTAAAAAACGCTCAAATCTTCTCGATGAAAGTCTAGGCACTATATATCTCAATGGCTATTTAAAATAAATCCCCTAACTCGGTGAAAAAATCGCTTGTAGATTTCAGATTTTTTTATAACCTTGGTACTCCGAATTTATCCCCTAATACTACAACAAATTCTTACCCTAATTCAACAGGAAAATCTTATTTCTTTTAATAAAAACTAAAATGAAAACGACTCAATGTTACCGCATGCATTTAGGAGTAATGTCCTTGACATTTCTACTTCTTTTAATTCCTTTCGCTTCCAGCTTTGGGCAACTCCAAAATTTGAATGATTATGTACTTTTCGCAGGCAATGGAACTGTCCCTGGGCAAGGCTGCACAAATCCGGCTTCACCGGGATTTGCGGTTCAGCTTTCATCTTCCACGACTATTAATGGAGGAACAATAGGAAGTTATATACTCGTAAAAACTACTGGTAGTTCTACTATTACAGGATCTATCCGCAGTGGAAATGATGTTATTTTATCGAATAATAATACTGTAGGCGGTAATATAGCAGCAACGAATGCTGGATTACAAAGTGGAACGAGTGTGAGTATTGGATCTGGATTGAATTTAGCCGGCTCATTAGATGCGAATGGTAATATAAGTATTGGCGGAGGTTCGATAGCAGGTACAGTTACCCGCACTGCTGGAAGTTCATACAGTGGACCTGCTCCTGTCGGTGGAAATATTATTGGAACACCCTATTTACCTGGGTTGCCTGCACTTCCTCTGCCGGTTGTTTTTCCATCTGCAGGAACACAAAATATTAGTTCTACCTCCACGCTTAATCCTGGTTCATATAAAAAAATGACTTTAAATGGTAACAAAACGATAACATTAAATGGACCTGGAGTTTTTGTGTTTAGCTCAATCAGCAATTCAGGAAGTGCGAATAGTTTTGTTTTTAATTTTCAAAACAATCCAACAGGAACATTTAAAATATATGTGCACGGAAATATGTGCTTAGGCAAAGTAAATGCTACTATGATTAATGGAGGAAGTGCATCGCGTATTTTCTCAGAAACACATGGCACCGGATCTAAGTCTTTCACGATAGCTAATGGTTATGGCGGTGGAATTTCAAGATGGCTTGGAAATGTTTATGCACCATATTCTGCAATCAATATAGGATCAGGAACCGGAAATTCAGAGCTAAATGGATCACTTTGGAGTGGGACACAGGTGATCATTAACAGCGGAGTTACCATAAATTTTGTTTCTCCCGGAAGTTGTACCACACCCAATGCGAATGCCGGGTTTGATAAACTATTAAATTGCGCCAATACTTCTGTGGTGTTAGATGGATCCTCCACTACGCCTGGAGTTACATATTCATGGGTGGGTCCAGGAATTGTATCTGGCGGAAATTCGGCTTCCCCCACCGTTAATGCTATAGGCACATATACTGTAACTGTTACGAGCAATGGTTGTACAGCAACTGACGATGTACAGGTTTCTTCTAATTTTTCAGTTCCGACTGCAGATGCAGGACCAGCAAACGCCATTACTTGTACGATCTTAGAAATTACCTTAACTGGAAGCTCTAATACACCAAACGCAAGTTATGCATGGTCAACCACAGGCACAGGAAACATCGTTTCAGGAGGAAATACTGCGACGCCAATTGTAAACGGGATCGGTACTTATACTTTAACTGTAACAGATCCCAATAGTTTATGTTCTGCTACTGATCAAGTAATTATTGAAGAAGGGCCTTGTATCTTGCCTTACTATACACCTTGTCCTGACGGGAAATACAATGGCGTGTTGGGCTGTGAATTAAGTTCTCTATATACTAATTACACCGTAGGATCTGATACCATCAATGATGTTTATTTCTTTGGAGGCGATAGTGTTTATGTAGAAATAATTTCAATTGAAGGCCAAACGCAAAATTTATTTAATCTCATTTATAACGCCACAGGTTATGGATTAACAGACACGATTCCCAATGGATTAAATCCATTAATTATTACAGGAAGAATGCCTATTTCCAATTTAATTAATTTGAGTACTGCTCCTGCTGCTGCGATGATCAACTATGTGCGTCCTGTATATCCATCAGTAACCAGCAGTGGTGTTGCGATATCACAAGGAGATATTGCACAACGCACGCCACAAGTTCGTGAAGGATTTGGCATCACCGGAGAAGGTGTAAAAGTGTGTGTATTATCTGATAGCTACAACAGCATTTTGGGAAATCCGGCAAACACCGATGTGGTGAATGGAGACTTACCTGGAATTGGAAATCCGGATGATGATTTGACTCCAGTAGACATTATCAAAGAATATCCATACGGTCAACGTAGCGATGAAGGTCGTGCGATGTTGCAAATCATACACGATGTTGCACCAAAAGCGACGTTAGGCTTCCGAACGGCTACCATTAGCGAAGGTGATATGGCACTGGGTGTGATTCAATGTGCACAAAATGGATGCGATGTAATTGCAGATGATGTTACTTGGGTAACATCGCCTTTCTTCCAAGATGGGGTAATCGCAAAAGCTGTTGATTCCGTAAGTTCATTGGGCGTTAGCTATTTTGTGGCCGCCGGAAACTTTGCTTCAAAATCTTATCAAAATTTCTACAATCCGATGCCAGCGCCCTTTGGATTGACAGGTACAGCGCATGACTTTGGTGGAGGCGATAATTTATTGAGCGTAACCTTAGCGCCTGGCAATTACACCATCGTTTTGCAATGGCAAGATTCTATTTATTCATTAGGACAAACTTCTACAGGAACGCAAACCGATTATGATATTTATTTAACCAATCAATATGGCACGCAATATTTTGGTTTCAACCGAAACAATTTGGGTGGAGATCCACTTGAAGTACTGCCTTTTATTGTTCCAGGAACAAATCCAGTTCAAGCGAACTTAACTATTATTCGTGCTGCGGGCAGCATCAATTCTAATTTCAAATTAATTGTTTTCAGAGGAGAATTAACTTTTGATGAACATGCCACTGGAATTTCTACAATTGTTGGGCAAGCCAATGCAGAAGGCGCCATTACTGTAGGAGCAGTCAATTATTTTAATACTCCTGCGTATGGAGTAAATCCTCCAACGGTTCAAGATTTTTCTTCTCGCGGCGGTACTCCCGTAGATGGGGTTGTGAGAAGCAAACCTGATTTCATTGCACCTAACGGAGGGAACACAACTGTACAATTAGGAGGCCCGAATGTAGATGGGGATGTTTTCCCGAACTTCTTTGGAACTTCGGCAGCAGCACCACATGCAGCGGCGGTTGGAGCTTTATTAAAAAGTGCAAAGCAAAAATTCTATGGTGATGATGTAACGCCAGCTGAAATGAAATCCTTGTTAACAAGTACAGCCCTTGACATAAATGCACCGGGATTCGATATCCATACAGGAGCTGGATTCATTCAGCCCTTTGATGCGATGCTCACCTTTGCGGCACCTACTCCGATTGCGGGGTCGTTGGTTTGGGATACGACCATCGTACCGGGAACCATTGTTTTAAGTGCTGCGGTAGAGGGCAATTACTTCACCACTTCTTCTGTCATTATTTTTAATGGAGATACACTGCCTACCACTTTTATCAGTTCCGCTAGCATTTCTGCAGACTTCCCCACATTCTTCGGTAATTATCCCGTGTACGTATATACTCCACCGTTAGTTCCATTCTTAAATGACGGCGGAAACTCAGACACCTTATATTTCTTCTCAACCATCAAGAAAAATGTAAAAATTACGGTTGACAACAAAAGCAAAAAATACGGAGAAAGTTTACCTGCATTCAGTGCATCCATCTTAGTAGACAATGTGCCCTTAGCAAGTTCAGGACTAACGTATGCAGATTTAGGGTTAACGCCCCTTGTATTCAATACGCCTGCTACCTCCTTAAGCAACACAGGAATATATTTTATTAGTGCCAATGCTACTGTGACCGATGATGGGTACAATACTTTCTTTAATTATGAATTCGAGAACGGATTATTAACCATTGAAAAATTGGCGTTACATATTATTGCTAAAGACACTACCGTTACCTACGGAGACAAAATTGAAATTAAAGATTTCATTTATCAATACGACGAAAGCAATATTGATCCTGCCGATCAAGCTTTAGTACTCAGCACACTTGCTAACGATCATCAACAAAACATCGTAGATGCCTTAGCGTTAGTAAATGCTAGAGCTTTAGTAAATGGCCGAGCATTAGTAAACGCTGATCTCACTAATTTAAGTGCATTGGTAAGTGCGCGTGCATTAGTAAACGCCAGAGCTTTAGTAAATGCAAGAGCATTGGTGAATGGTGTTCCTACTTTTGAAACCATGAATTTGGTAGATGTAGCTACAGCTTCCATCTTCAATTATCAAGATGATTCAGCTACCGCTCCGTTAGTAAGTGCCAGAGCATTAGTAAATGGAAGAGCCCTGGTAAATGCTAGAGCCTTAGTGAATGGCGGAGCTGTCGTTAATGCACGCGCACTAGTGAACGGTTCGCCTATTGTAAATAGTAGCAATGTAGATGGTGGAGATGGAAGCAATCAAAACATCGCTGTTATCATTGATGAAGATGATGCGAATGCGCCAGCAAACGATACCTTATATGATTTCTTAGGGATTAACATGATCACCGGAACCTATGCCGGAACACATGCTATTGTTCCTGCCGCTCTGTTAAGCAACAACTTTGAAATAACGTATGGTTTAGGGACATTAACCATCTTGCCCAAAACACTTACACTAGATGCTGATGATAAATCAAGTGTTTACGGTGCAGCAATTCCTTTTTCAAATTCAGTAAGTGGATTTGGTTATGATGATAGTTTGTTAGGAATCTCTGACGGACTGGTACAATATCAAGTGCAAGATAATAGTCAGCAAGTAATAAATTTTCCGTACCCCGTAGGCAATCATAAAATTGTCCCCAGTGGTTTAGGCTTACTGCTTCCTACAGATTATATTGTAAATTATACAAGTGGTGACTTAAGCATTTCTAAAGCTACTTTGACGATAACTGCCGACAACCAAACGCGAGAGTATGGAGATCCGAATCCTACATTTACCCTTACCTATGATGGATTTATCAATGGCGATGACGAAACGTCCATTACTCCGCCTACCATCAGTTGTACAGCTACATCAAATTCCAACATTGGTAACTATAATATTACTTTAAGTGGCGGTTCCGCTAATAATTATATATTGGATAAAAAGAATGGAACTTTAACCATCACGAAAGCAAGTTTATTAGTGGCAGCAGATACAAAATGGATTTTCAAAGGAAATTCATTGCCTACTTTTACTTCCGTAATTACAGGATGGAAAAACAATGAGCAAACAACAATTACTTCTGGGCCAAGTTATAGTACTCCTACAGGTTGCAATCAATCGGCAGGAGTTTATCCGATTACTGTATGTTGTTTGAATTTCCCAAAGAAAGCTAATTACAACATCACTTATCAACCTGGAATTTTATACATCAACCCAAAAGGCTATGGTGCAAAGAAAATTTTACCAAGTTTGATTTGCGTTGAAACCTTAGTGAATGATCCTTCTGGATTTAATTACAAAGCCAACTTCAGCTATTTGAATAATAATAACATACCACTTTATGTGCCGTTAGGATCCAATAATTACATCTCTACTTCGGGTAGTTACTCAGGAAATCCGCCAATACTATTTTACCCAGGCGCTACGACCTTTTCTATTTATTTCAATGGATCACCATTGACAGCTGCCATAAAAACGTATCATAATTCTTCGCTCGTATTAGTCACAGCAACAGCAAGCTCTTCGTCTGCAGCTTGTGGTTCTGGATACAGCAGACTAAGCAATATGAATACAGAAAGTAAAATTGATTTATATCCAAATCCAAGTACTGGACTGATTAACTTAAAGTCATTTGAATTTGAAATGGATCCAAGTATGGTTACTCTGTTAGATATAACAGGGCGCAGTTACGAAGTTAACGTTCATGGTTTTGGAAACGAGATGAATTTTGATTGCAGCAATTTGCAATCCGGAATTTATTTCGTGAAAATCCAAAACGAATCGAATGAATTCATTCTCCGATTTATAAAAGATTAACCCTAATGGATAATCGTTTTCTACGATTTCGACATCAGTTATGCAATAGAAAAAGACTATTGTATAACCTGGAGTAAAACACCTCCTGTTAATTATAAGAAGGTCATTGCAACATAGCAGTGACCTTTTTCATATTACATAATCGTCTACAACTATTTAATAGCCTTATTTTCAATATTTTAATTCTGTTGATTAGTGCCTATAGGAATTTCCGAAAAAACAACTTGTTCCATTTAATTGATGCTAAAAGGCATCAAATTCTCTATTAATATTTTAATCTATCTTTATCCGTAACAAAACAAAACTCATCGCAACTGAATTATGAAAAAAAGTACCTTTTTACAATTCGTATTTATTTTGATGACTTCGCTTTGCATTGGACAAAAAAATCCGATTGATAGCCTCAAAAGTCTATTGGAGGGAAGTGCACAAGACACGAATCGTGTCAATCTCCTTTTAGAATTAAGCAAAGCCAACTTTAGCGATGCGCCCGATGAAGCCATTCGTTATGCTACGTTAGCAAAGGATCTTTCCGCACAACTTCAGTACATGAAAGGAACGGCCTATTCGTATAAAAATTTAGGATTAGCCTATTATTTCAAAGGGGATTATATTCAAACATTAGATTTTGGAATCAATCCATTTCTGCTTTTGATTCTATTGGTGACAAATCAGGAATAGCAAATTTACAAAGTAATTTAGGAGCCGTTTATTTCAACCAAGGTGACGATGCCAATGCGCTTGATTATTATTTGAAATCGCTGAAGATTGCTGAAGAGATGAAAGACACCTTACGGATTGTTACCAATTGTATCAACATCGGTGCCGTTTACTTCAATAAAAAAGCAACCAAAAATCAGGCGCAAGAATTTTATTTACGCGCACTTCCCCTTAGCGAACAAATAAAAGATAATGACGCTATTGGAACGGTAACCGTAAACCTTGGCGAAATCTATCTTGAAAAAAAACAGCTTAGATTCTGCATTATTCTTCTTTGAAAAATCATTAGTCGCTTTTGAAGGATCCGAAAATGCACCCTATACTTTAAATAATATTGGCAAAGTGTACAGACGCAAAGGCGATTTTAAAAAGGCATTAGAGTACCAAATGAAAGCATATGATTACGCTAAAAAGTTAGATGCTAAAAATGACATGGCCATATCATTACTCGGACTGGGAACTTCCTATCGTGACAAAGGGGATTTAGTTTTAGCTCTCGAAAGTTATCACAAAGCAGAGGAGATTGCGCTTTCCATTGGATCGGATTACCAAGTTAAAGATGCATATGAAGGTTTAGCTGCTACGTATGCGTTGAAAAAGGATTTTAACAATGCTTTTAAATATCAAACATTAGTGGTTGGCATAAAAGACAAGCTCTTCAATTTAGACATCCAAAAGAAATTAGGTACTCTTCAATTTACCTTTGACATTGAGAAAAAAACCTCAGAGATTAATTTATTAACGAAAGACAAAGAAATTCAAGAGCAAGAACTTAGAAGACAAAAAATTGTACGCAATAGTTTCATTGGAGGATTCACCATTGTACTTTTATTTGCAGGAGTATTTTTAAGTCAACGCAACAAAATTGCTAAAGAGAAAAAACGCAGCGACGAATTACTCTTAAACATTTTACCGGAAGAAACCGCAGAAGAATTAAAAGCCACTGGAACCGCAAAAGCTAAAAGTTTTGATTTAGTTACGGTAATGTTTACTGACTTCAAAAACTTTACGCAGGCCAGCGAAAAATTAACAGCCGAAGAACTGGTTGCTGAAATAAATGAATGCTACAGTGAGTTTGATCGAATCATCACCCAATATGGTTTAGAGAAAATCAAAACCATTGGCGACAGTTATATGTGCGCTGGAGGTTTACCTGTCCCCAGCTCCACACATGCCGAAGATGTTGTAAAAGCAGGTTTAGAGATGCAAGCATTCATCGAAGCCAATAAAGCCAAACGCATTGCCATAGATCAACCGTTTTTTGAATTACGTTTAGGAATTCATACAGGTCCGGTAGTTGCGGGAATTGTAGGAATAAAAAAATTCGCCTATGATATCTGGGGCGACACCGTAAATACTGCCTCCCGAATGGAAAGCAGCGGAGAAATTGGCAAAGTGAACATCAGTGGATTCACTTACGAAATCATCAAAGACAAATTTGAATGTGTGCACCGCGGTAAAATTCAGGCGAAAAACAAAGGGGAGATTGATATGTACTTCGTCAACCGAAGCTTTAGCGAAGGTTAACTTTGTCAACCGACTTGCCTCTGCGTAGCTTGTGCCCAATTAAATTTTCACCGACATACGGACAGCGAAGGAGTAGTAATTAATTTTTCTAGACTTTTCCTAATTGCAAATCTCATAACTTACTCAGCTTAATTTGCACAACCTCTTTCGGCATCGTTACATTGAGTAAATACATTCCACTTTCAAACGAAGTTAAATTAATAGATGACGTTCGCCCTTTTAATTCACCTCGTTGTATTACCTGCCCTTGTAGGGAATAAATGGTGTAAGCAAACCCTTCTTTTGGCAATGTCTCATACTTTATATTAACTGTAAAAAGCCCTGTGGAAGGATTAGGAAAGGCTTGTATGGGAATACCATCTTTCACTTCGCTGAGCCCTACTGAAAGTGTATCGCATATACTTCCTGCAAGCGGGCCGAGCCCCAAATTAACATCGTTGGGAAGAGCCCCATATGTTCTAAATCCATTCAAGTATTGGCCAAGCCCAACGTAATTACATGTTAAACCTAAACTATCAGGTTCGTTAATGACACTTAGGTGTGTATTTACTGGAGAGTATGCGGAATCGGAAAAAGGATAACAATAGATACTGTCTAAACACCACCAATTAGAGCGATATATTTTTCCATTAGGAGCTAAGCGAATGCCAGAAGCTGAATAACTTAACGAGTCAATTGAATCAATAACTATTTTGTTTTGATAAGCATTTGGATTTAATAAATCAATTTGAAATAAATATTGATCACCAATGGTTGTAACATATAAAAATCGATTGTTGGGGCTTATGGCTCCATCCCAAAAACTAAAGGGTGGGTTTCCTGTTCCATTGTAAATTACTACATGATTATTTAACATACCTGTACACCTATTAAAAGAAAATTTCTCAATAGACATGGATGAATTACATAAGCCAACTATAACATTTCCATCCTTTGATGGAATTAATCGATAAAAACTCTCGTTTAAATTAAGTCCAATGCTTTGAGTACTAATCGAACTCAACCCTTGCGGAGTAAGCAAGATTTTATAAAAAATATTATTGTTAAAAAACCACTTCTTGTATAAAATCCACCAATCACGGCCATTGCCATGTCTAATTGCAGTAATACCATCACAAATATTACCCGTATCTATCACAGTATTTTTATCAAACACCTTTCCCAAGCCATTATTATAAGTAAGATCAACTACAGAATATGAAATTTTTGTCCCTGAAGTCGCCATGCTGGCGATCACCACGAATTTATTTACACTATCGGGCCAAGGTAAAATCAGCATTTCTCTGTACCAATTAGAACAAAAGAGAGAATCCCCATTTTCCATTTTGTTATGCTGTTTATTGTAAATTCTTCCTCTATCAATTAAGGTAGGTGTATGATAATGTTCCAAATCTGGAGACGCAGTATAAAACAATAAATTCCCTAATGAATCACTTAATTGTGGCACAAGTACCTCTTGCATTTACAGAAGTTCGGTAAATTGAATCAATACCCTTAGCATTAAATTTAATACCACAACTATCACCAAATGTCCAATTCAGATTTGTGAATTGTGCATTTAAGTTTAGAAAACTTAAACACAATGTGCATAATATAATTAATTTCCTCATGGCAGCTTATACACCTTTATGCAATTACCCTGCCTGGCTCTTATTAAAAATACAGCTTTCGATTTTAATAATTTTATTTTTTCTGCGCCTAAGTCTTCAGTTGTTTTTTCCTGAAAAATGAGTCGCCCCACTTTGTCAAAATACTCGAGTTGGATTGGCGAGGATTTATCGGGTATCGTAATGTATAAATTATAGAATTTTAAAAGGTCGTCGCACATATTATCGGCACTTGAGAGAGGTTGCATTGTTCTCAATCCTAATAAAAAGTCATTCACCTCCAACTCTAAAATAGCTCTTGCCATATACACCGCTTCGGTGCCGTTCCATTCATCCATAAATGCCAATTGATATAGGAAAGATGTATCATGTGGAATGGGATTATCGGGATGATCCAAATTGTACAATACTACCTCATACAATTCACGGAGTTGGTTAAACATGGGGTTACTTTCATCACTTAATCCATCCAATAAAATACGAATGGAATCCAAATTAATATGCGCCTCAATTAATTTTGCGGTAAGTCCAATCCTGCCATTCTCTAATTGCTCAAACCAGTTTGCATATGCGGCATATGAAGAGTCAGGCGAACTTCGATAACGACGGTAAGTGGACTGCAAATCTCGATCACGGTTAATTTCGTAAAGGACGGGATATTGAATAGAATCTAAAATTACTTTTTCCATATAATACATATCCTCTGACGGATCAGGCGCAGCAATACCACTGCATATATTTTGGTGGGGTTGAATATGGAAAGTTTCTTGTGCAAATCTCATAACTTACTCAGCTTAATTTGCACCACCTGTTTGGGCAGCGTAACATTGAGTAAATACATTCCACTTTCAAACGAAGTTAAATTAATGGAGGATGTTCTTCCTTTTATTACACCTCGTTGTATTACCTGCCCTTGTAGGGAATAAATGGTGTAAGCAAACCCTTCTTTTGGCAATGTCTCATACTTTATATTAACTGTAAAAAGCCCTGTGGAAGGATTAGGAAAGGCTTGTATGGGAATACCATCTTTCACTTCGCTGAGCCCTACTGAAAGTGTATCGCATATACTGCCGTTTAGCGGGCCGAGGCCCAAATTAAAATCATTGGGAAGAGCACCATATGTTCTTAAACCGTTTAGGTATTGCCCCAGCCCAACGTAATTACATGCTAAACCAAAACTATCAGGATAATTAATTACACTTAAATGTGTATTTACGGGAGCAAATCCAGAATCGGGATAGGGATAGCAATATATTCCATCAATGCACCACCAATTTGAACGGTAGATTTTTCCATTAGGTGCTAAGCGAATGGCAGAACCTGAATTACTGATTGAATCAATAGAATCTATAACAATTTTATTCTGATAAGCATTTGCATTTAACAAATCAATTTGAAATACATATTCTGGAACACCAATGGTTGTAACATATAAAAAATCGACTGTTTGGGCTTATCGCCCCATCCCAAAAGCTATAGGGTGGGTTTCCTGTTCCATTGTAAATTACTACATGATTATTTAACATACCGGTACATCTGTCAAAAGAAAATTTCTCAATGGACATGGATGAATTACATAAGCCAACTATAACATTTCCATCCTTTGATGGAATTAATCGATAAAAACTCTCGTTTAAATTGAGTCCTATATTTTGTGAACTTACCGCACTTAAACCCTGAGGAGTCAATAATATTTTATAAAAAATATTATTGTTAAAAAACCACTTCTTGTATAAAATCCACCAATCACGACCATTTCCATGTCTTATAGCAGTAATTCCATCACAAATATTTCCCGTATCTATCACTGTGTTTTTATCAAACACTTTTCCCAAGCCATTATTGTAAGAAAGATCAACAATAGAATACGATATTTTTGTTCCAGATGTAGCCATACTTGATATAACAACAAATTTATTTACACTATCGGGCCAGGGTAAAATGAGAAGTTCGCGGTACCAACTAACAGTTGCAATTGAATCTCCTCCTTCCATCACACTATGCTGCCGATTGTAAATTCTTCCTCTATTAATAGTGCTAGTCTTTAAGTAAAGTGCTACATCTGTTGCTGTCGCATAGAACAATAAATTTCCTAGTGAATCACTTATTATGGCACAAGAACCTCTTGCATTCACAGAAGTACGGTATATAGAATCAATACCAGTAGCATTAAATTTAATACCACAACTATCACCAAATGTCCAATTGAGATTTGTGAATTGTGCATTTAAGTTTAGAAAACTTAAACACAATGTGCATAATAAAATTAATTTCCTCATGGCAGCTTATACACCTTTATGCAATTACCTTGCCTCGCTCTTATTAAAAATACAGCTTTCGATTTTAATACTTTTATTTTTTCTGCGCCTAAGTCTTCATTTGTTTTTTCCTGAAATATGAGACGACCCGATTTATCAAAATACTCGAGTTGGATTAGCGAAGATTTATCGGGTATAACAATGTATGAATTATAGAATTTTAAAAGATCGTCGCACATATTATCGGCACTTGAGAGAGGTTGCATTGTTCTCAATCCTAATAAAAAGTCATTCACCTCCAACTCTAAAATAGCTCTTGCCATATACACCGCTTCGGTACCATTCCATTCATCCATAAATGCCAATTGATAAAGAAAAGATGTATCGTGCGCAATGGGATTGTCGGGATGATCCAAATTGCACAATACCACCTCATACAATTCACGGAGTTGATTAAATATAGGATTACTCTCATCACTTAATCCATCCAATAAAATACGAATGGAATCCAAATTAATATGCGCCTCAATTAATTTTGCGGTAAGTCCAATCCTGCCATTCTCTAATTGCTCAAACCAGTTTGCATAGGCGGCACATGAGGAGTCGGGCGAACTTCGATAACAACGGTAAGTGGATTGCAAATCTCGATCACGATTAATTTCGTAAAGGACGGGATATTGAATAGAATCTAATATTACTTTTTCCATATACGACATATCCTCTGTAGGATCGGGTGCAGCAATGCCACTGCATATATTTTGGAAGGGTTGGTTAGGAAAAGGCACTACGGCTTGTGATGAAGCATAAGGCCAGGCAGTATAAATATTGTTCAAATCCACTTCATTGCCCGGAAAATATAAATCGGTAGCAAGTGCATTCAAATCTTTATCCGACCTTGCTCTGTTTGAGAAATTAACAAACTCATTTTCAAAAGGAATACCGGGGATCCCGATGGGTGAAACTTGGGAATTATTAAAGAACCAACCCAATGCACAATCATCCATCGAATTGCATAAAATGTCATTATACGTTACATTTCCAATAAACCGCATGGCCGTGCCTGCACGGGTAACTGTATTGTGCATAATATCGGAGTTGTCCGTTTTTCGAATATTAAATCCAATAAATAGATCTTTATAGTTTAAAGAAGTATTGTTCAAACTATTTGTATACGTTATGGTATTCCAATCAATCATGCCTCTTGTTGAGTTCATAATTTCAATACCTTGATGCAACAAACCACTAAATTGATTTTCATCTCGATCTAAATTAATGGTATTATTACTCACTGAAAATTGTGCATAGCCCTGTACACTTATTCCAATACGAGCATCCGTAATCGTATTATATGAAATCAAAGCATTTGAATTTAATTGGCCAGTGTTTTTAAAAAACATGGCGGTGTTAAAATAATCAAAACCGGGGCTACTACCCAATGGGTTTGCTGGTGTACCGGGAGTCATACTTATTTGATTAAAAATTACAGTAATATTATTCATTTGAAGGCAATCGATAAATCTAAAACCAAATGCACTTAAATTAGATACTCTACAATTGCGAACCAACACATTTTGCTGTCTCAAATTTTTCAATTCAACAGCTGCAAAACTGCAATTATAAAATTCATTATCGGAATCGATAATGACATTAGAATTTTTATTTACAAAAACTCCACGTTTACAATCGTTGAAGAAATTTTCATACACTTCAATTGTATTCGTACTAGCATTTCCAATACTCCACGGTGCATTTTCTGCAAAAATACCTGTACCATTCCACGGAGTTTGATTAAATGGAGAGATTTGCTCTACTATGTTTAGAAAGTTGTTATTATTAGAAATTAAACTGCAATTGTAAGAATCAATTCCATATTGCAAATTTTGGAATAGATTACCATTGCTAGTATTTAAAGTAGAGGGTCCAACTTTAACATAGGTATTTGCAAAAATATTTCTAAGTTGAAATCCCGTACGTCCAATTTGTCCTGCATGAGGTACAAGCATTTGAGTTGCATCAGAGCTAAATACATTTTCGTCGAAATGAGAAGCCATATAATCACCGTTCTCCAAATGTATACTTACCCAATTGTTTGTAAACTCAGAACGAGTACATTGAATCCAGTTAGCACCATTTAAAGCTTCAATAGCTTTTACGGCATCTTCAATTACACTCTGATCCATTGTTAACCTTCCAGTATTGTCTACTGTATCTATTCCATCCCACATTTCACCATCACAAGCAGAAATTTGAGTAAACTGATCAATAATTAATAGGGAATTCGGCTTAATTCGAATTTTAGCATTAGGTCCCATCTTTAAAGTACAGCCAACTAGATGAACACTTCCATCAATCATCGCGGTTCCATTTATTGTGAAAGTTTGACTTATTATCTGTCCTGAAGTAAAAGTTGGATTAAATAATACATTCCCGATGTTAGTTGTACAACAATAATAAGCTGAAAAATTTATTGTACTTGTAAAACTACAGTTTTGAGAAGTCATAGTTACCGTAACTGTGTAATTTCCTGGTGTTGTCCAATTCGGTGACGCAATATTTGGGTCATTTGGATGCGGAGTCATGGTGCCTTGCGAAGTTGTCCAAGAATAAGTAGCACCTGCGAAAAATGGAACCGAGAACTCAAATGGATTAATTGTAGAAATACAACCATTGGATGGTTGTGTAATTGTTGGGATAACAGTTATGACAGAGACTGTTTGAGGAGTAAAAAAAAGTGTTGTCGTTCCCTGTGTTAATGTACAAGTTACTTGAAATTGACCATCATTTAAATAGGTATGACTTACACTTGACCCTGAAATGGTTGGAGTTCCATCACCAAAATTCCATGTGACATTGTATTAACTCCAACAAGCACCAACGCTAAATGTGTAAGTGGAACAAATTGATGCTACCGCTAAAAAATCCAAAGACAACGAGGGGTTGCGGGTTGCATCAGCTAAATTTGGCAAGGAGAAAAAATTCCTCTGACCAATCGTGAAATTATTGAGATTTACTACAGGATTGCAACCTGCAACTCCCGGCCCCGAAACATTGGGCGCACGGATCACCAACATTTTTGAATCTCCGAAATTATTTTGAGTGAAAGAGCTCAAATAAATTAAATTATCGGGTCCAAGTTGAATTGAACCATCTAATTGTCTTAGAGGTGAACCCAAAGAGAAAGGTATGTTTTGAATGATCGGTGCATTGAGTGTTGGTAATTCGATTTGGTACAATGAATTAGTTGATGAATTTACAGCATAATAAAAATAGCTCCCTCCACCTGTATTTGGTGCAAAAGAGCCATGAAGTTGAGTATTTGCTGATCCTTGAGGTATTACCACTGAAGAAGTATAGGTCATTTGTCCATTCGTGTTGTTAAACGAATAAAAATACACCGTTTCATTCGCCCAATTAAAAATGGCCATTGCGTCACCATGAGGTGCTGATTCAATGGTGAAACGATGTCTAGATGGACCCGGATTAGAATTAATAAATGGTAAACTACTATTTTGTACAGCTAGACTTATTCCACTTCCAGATAATAAATATGAAATAGTATTCGATGAATTTATTTCATGAACAATAATCCATGTATCTATACCATTACAATGTGGAATTGCTGTAATAGCCTCAACAACATTTGTGTTAAAAATTCCTGCAGGAAGAGTGTTGTTTGAAGAAATTAAACCAGCAATTCCGGCGTTTATTGCTACTTCTCCAAAAACAAGACTTCCATTTCCTGATTGACCATAAGCTGGCACTGTAAAAATGTAATAACTATTTGTTCGAGTTTGTGGATTGGCATTAAAATTATTAGGATTTGGGACAGATATCGTTCCTTTAATATTCGAACCATAATTTGCATTAGTGATGTTTCCAATTAAAACATTACTATTATTCCACACCCTTATACCATCAGTATAAAAATGCAGATTTCCTGTAATTGGATCACATTGCGATGTAGAAGAAAAAGGACTTAAAGGGTTTGAAATTGAACTATTCGGTGGAGTGCTTAATGCTATACCAGTAGTAAAATCTAAATGAACACTTCTCTGATAGCACCATACAGCATGTTCTGGTCGAGCAGGCAAACCACAATTAACTATAAAAACTTGAATTGCATTAGTAGTTACGGTTCCATTAGCAGGATCGGTTGAGGAAAGAGAAATTGAATACGTACCTGCAACCGTAAATGTAACTTGGAAGCCGGCAGTCGTAGTCGTTGAAGTTGTACCTATAGAAGGAGTAATAACCCACGTTAAGTTTGTAGCTGTGCTAGCTGCTGGAAACAATGTTGATGTGCTGGCAAAATCTAGTGTTATTGAGCCAGCAGCTGGTAAGCAAGGAACAAGTTCTGTTGTTAAAAAACATCAGAGAAAAAAATGGGGGGCAAACAACTAATAGGTCCAATTACTCCAGTTTCAGCTAAATTTTCATTAGAAACCAGATCAAATCGTAATAAGCCAAGTATGTACCTCATTCTATCAATCTGATCATTTGAGAAATTATTTTTTGCGCACTCGTAGGAGTATGACATGAAATTATCTATTAAATCATCACGGTTATTAGGTGGAAGAGCAAAATATTATTCATTACAAGAATTGGGAATATTCCAGGTGCATTGATAGAAATTTTGGGTACATGGAGGCGTATCACAAAGATTATCTCCGTTTAATAAACAATCATCAGGAGTTTGTCCGGGACCATTGGTACCTTGACAACCACCGTGGAAAGTATGTCGTAATCCAAGGTAATGCCCGACTTCGTGGACAGCTGTAAATCCTTTTTCAAGATCTGGTAATAAAGTGTAAAGGCCTGGATTAGGCTCATTATCACCAAAAGCACCTAGTTTTATGAAAATTACATCATGGCCACCATAGTAATTTCCAATATTTAATGCATTATTCGCAAAGTTATACACTAAAAAAATATTCAAATAATTTTCCTTTACAAATCCAATCGGCAACATATTGTATACATCATTAAAAGCTGCAGGCGTTTCTTGAAAATTATAAACATTTGGGGCACCATTAGGAACAGCATAACGGATTACCCCAGGTTCAGCAGTAGGAAAGAAATTACTTGGGGATTTGGCTAAACAAAATTTAATATCAGAATCATACCTTGTTGGAGTTCCAATGCTGGCAAATATTGAATTTAACTTTGCGATTTGAGATTCAATTTGTGCGTAGCTAATGTTCAAAGCAAGATTATTTTGATCATCCACGTCGTAAATGACATGCACAACAACCGGGATTGTATACTCAGGTAATAATGAACTACCGGATTTGGCACTTAAAATAGTATTATTTAAAAATGCATCTCTGATTTTTAAATTCATTAAATTTTCGTCTTCAAAGAAAATCGAATCATTTTGCATAACATCATCATACAAACTGTCAGAATTGCATTTGAAATGTGTTTGACTAAAAGATTGATTGCTTGCTAGGCAAAAACTAATTAAGACAATAAATAATTGGCTGGTACAAATAATTTTTCTCATACGAAATAAGTTTATAGATTAGAATAAGTCATAATAAATTACAATTATTGGCAAATTAATTTGATTAAATAGGTAAAGCACTTACACCTTGGCGAAGCCATCATATTCAAAAGTAACGCTCTTTCCTTAAAAAACAAGGTCTAATTGCATTTTCACTACTTTTAGTTGACATTTATACTACTTCTAGTATATGATTTATACTACTTCTAGTATATGTTTTTCTCAGAAAAATTTCGTATGAGAAACCTTGAAAAGGCAATGGTCTACAAAATTGAATTATTCTAATATTAATACTTTTGGAACTATACAAAGCAATTTAATAATAAATTGAAGCGTTCCCCATCCCTACAAGCAATTCTATTTCCTATTTTAGCTCCATAAATCCTTCGGCAACTCTAAAACCCACATGAATAGCAAGCTTTCCTTTTGGTTACGACTATTCAACATCCGAAATGATGAGAAAACCACGGTGCAGAACCTGGTGTTACATCATTTCTTCTCGGGTATTGGTCAGGCCTTAATGTTTACAGTTGCCAGTTCATTATTTCTTTCCGAATATGGTTCTGAGCAACTTCCCATAGCTTTTATACTTTCTGCAGTAGCCATGATGGTGGTGGGAAGAACATATTCTTTCTTCGAACATAAACTTTCCATAAGAAAATTACTTTTATTGGTGATGGGCACGATGGTGTTTATTCCATTTTTACTACGCAGCACCTTTTACTTTGATTCTATCGCTTACATTCCTTTCATTATTATTATTGGTGAACGCGTATTCTACCTTTTATCGAATTTAGAATTTTGGTGCATGTCGTCGATCGTATTTGATGTTCGACAGGGCAAGCGTTTATTTGGACTAATAAGTTCCGGAGACATTCCTGCTAAGCTATTGGGATATTTATCGGTATCGGTATTACAACCCATCGTAGGGATTAATAATTTACTTTGGTTTTCGGCAGGCTCCATTTTATTAGCTTCACTTTTCCTTCGAAAAATATTATTACAACCTGATATCAACTTACAAGTTCGACAAGCGCCGCACGAACAATTTTCCGATAAAAAACTACTGGTAAATTTTTTCGGAAATCATTATATCCTGGTACTTTCAGGGATGGCTTTTTTAACCATTGCCAGTTTTACGTTGATTGACTTCACCTTCTTACACAATGTGCAAAGCACTTTTAAAACACAAGAGTCTTTAGCAAAGTATATCTCTACCTTCTTCTCCGTGGGATATGCTTTTATTATTTTGATCAAGCTTTTGTTGTCGGGGGGATTGGCGGAACAAACAGGAATTAAATTTTCACTACTCATCATGCCGGTTTTACTATTTCTATTTTCGTTAGGATTTATATTTTGGAGTAACACGCAAAACGATGTTTACAACAACCTCATGTACATTCGCGTGATGTTCATGGCCATTAGCGTTGCAAAATATTCAGTGAATGATCCCGTTTTTCTGGCTATGTTTCAACCCTTACCCACCCAGCTTCGACTAAAGGGACATACTATTATTAAGGGATTTATTCAACCTTTGGCGCTAGGTGTGATTGGAGTGATCTTATGGTATGTTATCCATATTGGAGATCAATTTGATTTTTACTTATTAAATCTCGGCATATTAATTCTATCTATTTTATGGATTTATAATATTTCGCGGAGCCATAAACTTTATATTTCCACATTAGCTACTGCTATTCGAAATCGATTTATTTCGGGATCAGAGATAGCAATGGAATCTACTTCCTTTTCCACATTATTAAAAGATAGTATTTATCACCATCAGAAAGAAGATATCATTTATGGTATCACGGCACTTGACGAAAAATTTCCGGAAGTATTGCGCCAAGAGATGAAATTCGTTTTAACAACGGATAGCAATAGTGTTCGACGCGTTGCCTTGAACATTTTAAATCGAAGAAGATGGAATGAATATTTAGGTGAAGTAAAGCATATTTACCTTACCGATACTCATCTTGAAACCAAATCAGCGGACGCTTACTTTTGTGCACAAGCTGGAGATTTAGAAATTCAAAAGAGTATAGATCAAGAAACATTTCAATCAAATCCCTCCTTAATCCAAGAATCTATTCTAAAGGGAATCCTTAAATCCGATTCCATGCAACAACAACAGAATGCTGTCAATGCCATAGCGCTCATGTTGAAGAGCGATGACACCAATAAACAATTGACGGCATTAACCATTTTATCTCAAGAATACTTACCCGAATGTGAGTCAGACATTTTTCGCTTAATGGCTTCAAAAAATCGAAAGCGTAAAAATTGCAGCTATTGATGCAGCCGGAAAAAGCAAATCCGAAGCTTTCATTTCGCAACTGGTCTCTCTTTTACTTATTTCTCCTGGTTCGAATTACATTATCGAAAGTTTAAGTAATTATGGGGATGGTATATTCGAGCACATCAAAAAGATCCCTTTTCAAAGTGTGGTACATAAGCAAGGGGTCCTTTCTGATATTATTCGTATTGCTGAAATTAGCCCGGGCCACATAGGTGGTGAGTTTCTCTTCTCCATTTTACACCATACCCCTCCACATCTTAAAGAGAGAATTGTTGAAGTGCTCAGTATTTCTAAATACTTTTTAAATGCAAAAGAAAAAGAGCGGATGGAGCGGATGCTGAAAGAAGAAATCGGTTTCGCTGTTGCTTTGCTTGAAGGAATAGAAGATCCTGCACTTCATTCGCGTCTGCACGAAGCTTTTAATTTCGATTTTGAAAATTGCAAACGACGCATCATTACAATTGCGGGATTATTATACAACCGAAAAATTATGCGTGAAGCAGCTGCTGCTTTTCGAAATAATTCAAAAGAAAGAAGAGCTAACGCATTGGAAATTATGGAGCAAGTAATTCCACGAAAGAATGCGCAAATTCTTGTTGTATTATTAGACAACATTTCAGCAGGTCAAAAAGTACAAAAACTACAATCGTTCCACATCAATAGAAAGCACGAAATTCCGGATAGTATATTAAGAGACGGAACGGATATTTACAGTGCTTGGACAGTTTGTCTAGCATTAAGATCAGCTGCATATCACGACAGTAATTATATCCAAGCGGTAAATATTTTGCAGACCGAAAAATCACTTTTGCGCGAATCTGCCGCTCATTATTTAATCAACTTCAAAGAAAACCACCCTAATCATTTCAGCACTTTGGCTGGAACTTTTAAAACTAATATCGATGAGATCATGAAAAACAAACACGAAAACACCATCTCTGATTTTGAAAAAGTGCTGGTTTTAAAAGGCACTGCATTATTTGAAGGTACTCGGAGAACATCATCGCTGAAATTATTCCCATCGTTCGTGAAATGAGAGTGAACGCAGGAGAAGTTATTTTCGATAAAGGTGATTCAGGAAGCAGCATGTATATTATTTATAATGGAGAAGTAAAAATTCACGATGGATCAAAGACCTTTGCAGTGCTAGGAAAGAGAGATTTTTTTGGAGAACTTGCCTTATTAGACCCAGAACCGCGTTCTGCATCCGCAACAGCCACAACCGATACCTTATTATTAAAATTAGAAGAGGAAGAAGCTTACGAACTCATGGAAGAACGAACGGAAGTATTAAGAAGTATTCTTCGAATTTTATGCAAGAGAATCAGAATGCAAAACGATAAATTGGTAGCGAGTACGCCCTTAAAAAACTAAGTTGAATTCCGAATTGAAAAGGAGTGAAACTATTTACTCATCACTAACCCTTTCAGCTCTTGAAGAAATTGTGCTTTTAAATTATTTCGTCTTTTCTGATTTGTATTTGTCCAATAATGATGAGCATCTACAAAAGTATATTGAATCAAATTCCAATCCATACTTTCATCTATCCTGCCGAGCGCTTTCCACTCTTCAAAAAGTCGATGACTTACCTCTTTAAAATCTTCTCTACCGAGATGATCTAAATCCGCATCGCACAAAATTTTCTCGAGGAGCGTTACTGGCTTTTGAGGCAATTTCGTTTTCATGATCATACTACAGATAATATCAATGGCCTCTTGATCATAATTATAATCTGGCAAAATTGCCTGAGCTATCAAACATCCTTCCTCTTCATGATCAATAAATGTATTGAGAAATCCGATGTCGTGTAAATATCCTGCAGTTTTTAAAAGGACCAAATCATACGATTCATGCACACCTTCTTGTTGAGCAATCCTTAGTGCGTTTTTAACGACATCTAACGTATGCGACAAATTATGATAATGCAGTTTAAGAGACAACTGTGTTCCCAGTGCTTTCACAACAAAATTCTCTATGCCTGCAATATTCATATAGATCTTATTCAAAGATAAAAGTAAATAATATAATATCAATCCCCTAAAAAAACAAACTTTTTTTCATACACAGTTAAATCTTAAGGGTCATTTCACCATAAAAGCTTAAAACGAGTAATCCACCACCCAATTAAAATGTGTCATATTTACCTTATTAAATGTGTATTTGGGTGAAAAATCCAATGAATCCAATTGCTTTTTGTACACAACCAACAGTTGCATTGACAATCCTTTAAAATAATGATTGAAAGAATAATGGAGATTCCAATTCACCTGATGGTACGAAGGTAGCCCGTATTTGTTCTTTTTAAAATCATTCACTTCTGGTAAATCAATCCTTCCATAGGCAAGTCCTGTTTTAAGCTGGCCTTCCATCAAGAGAAATCCGATATTTATATTCCAAGCATTTACACCTGCAAATCCTTCACTTCTTTCTCTTGGCATGAAAGTATAAAAAGGCTCTCTTCCCCATTCCCGTGGCATCAAGAAACGACCTTCATGACTAATATGCGTATAACTTAACGTTCCTTCGATTCGGTCAGTCTCCAAACCTATTTTCCCACTATACACATTCGAAAAATTATTCTTTCCAAAATAAGAATGATTCGGATTAGGATTTCCACCATTAGCCAACGCATCCTGATGAATAAACATCAATCCACCTTTCAATTTCGTCACACCAGATACGGGAACGCTATAATCTACTCTACCGAGTGCTGTATTAAAAACATTTTCTGCAAACTGATTCCATAATTGGATTTTCAAATTAGAAATTGGTTTCAAGGAAATTCCGATTAATCCTATTCCTGTTGATCGAGTAAATCCTGCGTACGCCGACTTTACCCCTTCTTCATTTACGCCGGAGGGATAAACACCATAACTATCGGCAACGTTATACCATTTCACTGTTGAACGTGGTGAGATACTCCGAATCCATCCACCTTCAATTTTCGCTATCTTCCATTCATTCCACTCTACCCAAACGCCTTCTTCAATGGTGCCACGCATCCTTCCATCTTGGCGATTAATAAAAGGAGAATTTAATTCGAATCGACCTAGCTCAACTTTCGACCTGCGGTATTTATATCGGAGATAAAGATCTTCCAATCGATCAAGGTCGTACTTATTCTGAGGATTTGTCAAATCAAACAATCCTACTTCATAACGGCTCCCCGACTTGGCATCGGGATCCGACTTCGTTAAATCGGAGGAGGCAACATTAAAAATAAAAAAGCCCGTCAACCCGAATTGGAAATTATGAAAAAGTGGACTCACATACCCAATACCAGCACCTATAGCATTAGCATAATAATCGGTGAGTGAATTTTCATTGTCTGTTGCCATAAAATAGTTACGTATGTGTGCATGAAACTCTCCCTGAAACAATAATTTTTCACTTAAGGAAACGGTATCCTTTTCTTTAATTTCTATTGTTTGATCTTGAGCAAGTGCAAAAGAATGATTCAACATCATCCAGAAAAAAAAGGCAACGAATAATTTACTTGGTTTCATATTATATAAGTACGTCGACGAACATTTCATTTCTTCTTCGCCACTTCTTTAATAGGTCCAAAAGGTCCGAGCTTATGTTGCAACTCTGAAAACTCATCAGCGTAAGGGCCAAAAGGATGATCGAAAGGCTTTTTTGAAATATCGGGCCAATCATTTTTAATATTCATGGAAGGTCGCGATTGGATATTGATAAATGCAGCTACATCCCAAGCTTCTTCGTCTGTAAGTTGCATGGCTTCAAATGTAGGGCCATAAGGCATATTCATTCGTACATAACCCGCGAGCCTCGACAAACGAAACAATCCTGCTCCAGTATTAAAACTATTCTTTCCCCACAAGGGAGGATAGGTATACTCCGTCTTATCCGCATTCGGTACGCCTTCACCGTTAGTGCCGTGACATGATACACATTTTTGGGCAAAAATCGTTTTCCCTTTCTCTGGGTTGGCTGCTCTTTCTAATAAAGGTAAATCATAAATTCCTGTACCATCAGGTTTCTTTTCCTTGGTTACTTCACTTCCAACCCATTTTATATACGAAACAATAGCTTGCATTTCCTTACTAGAATCAGCGGGAGCTTTTCCGTTTAAACTCCTTTGAAAACAATCACGAACTCTCTTCTCTATAGATTCAATTTGTCCGGAACGTGGTCGAAATTTAGGATAGGTAGAAGCGACCATGGCATAATTATTCCCGAACGCTTTAGTACCTGCTTCCAGGTGACAATTCTGGCAATTCATGCCGTTAGAGAAAGTCTCTAATGTACCTTTTGGGCTAAAATACTTTGAAGTATGAATGACCAATTCACGACCGTATAAAATTTGCGGATCAGACACATCTTCGATATCGGGAACTAACCATGAAATCTTTTTTACAAATGAGTCAGGGTTCGGTGGTGATGACATTGAACGCAAATCTGATTCTTTCCTTTCTTGTGAAAAAAGCGTAGAGAAATTCACACGACGCACTACTAAAATCAAAGCGAATGAAATAAAAAGCACAAGTACGACCTGTACAATTCCACGAGCGACAATTATTGCTGCTCTGCGATTATCATTTTCATTCGAATTAGAATGATACATGTTAGATTATCTAAACTCGTAGGTGGTACCTTGCAACTGTGTAAGTAATGTAGGCGGGAAATCAGTAGCTGTTGCTCTGCCTTCCAGTTTCGGAGAAACCAATGGATGGGCTGCTAAATATTCTTCAATTACTTTATGCATCAACGTACCCAGCAACTTTGTCGACTTCACTTTTTCCACTCGGCAAAGCACATCATCGGGATCGCCTTCGCGTTCACAAGCTACGATTGAATATTCCTTTTCCAAATTAACAGGCTCCCCTTTTATCTTCACCCAATTCACGCGCTTCCCCATTTCATTTCCGATCGTAAAGTTTACTTCCATGCCGTTAAATCGAACAAACCATCCACCAAATCGTTTTGAAGGATCCTTCGCAAAGGCATTTTGCAATTCCTTCTCGAGCCAGTCCCATAGCTGTTTTCCCGTGACCATGCCTGTCTTCGCTTCACTGTCGACAGGCAGCATATTCCATAAAAACTCCTTTGTAATTGCGGCCTTTCCAGTTGCTTTATCTACATTCAGTGGCTGACAAAAGCGAAAGCCATTACTCAACGCTATATCGGGTTTAAACTTCCACATAATTGCATCGGTGAGTAAATTATCCATCGGCGTTTCCATTACAAAATAGCGAACCAATGGTGTGGAAGTATATCCCAACACGCGAGATAATTCTTTCTGAAAGGGAGCGGATACTTTTTCAATAATTCCCTGCAACTCTGGGTCTGCTTTATAAATTTCTGGATCAACATCCAACAATTGGTAATCGAATGAATTCAATTTACCCTCTTCAAAATTCAGTTCTAACTTTCCAAGAAAAGATCCAAAGGCTCCACACTCTACAACTTTTGAAAATTTACATTGAATTGGCTCACGCACTCTTTCGTGTGTATCGGCACCTAAAATAAAATCCACACCTTCACAAACCGCATTGTTAGCCAATCCGACTTGTTGTGCTAATCCCATATGAGTTACCAAACAAACCGCTGCGCAACCTTCCGTTTCACGTAATAGCTTTACATACTTTGCTACATTCTTCTCGGCGTGTTCAAATCGAATTCCTTTGCTATAAGCCGGAGATTGTCGCTTTGGAATAAGATGATCAGTATAACCGATAAAACCCAATTTAATTCCATCAATCACTTTGATCCAATATGGAGGATAAATCAATTCACCATTGTTCTCATCTTCCTCATCGTGCCACATATTCGCACAAATCTTAGCGGCTGTTGAATGACCCATATCATACAACATTCTCTTCTTCTTGTAAACCACTTCCCAATTTCCAGGAAGCATCAAATCAAAATTAATATTATTGAAAACAGGAATCATCGCTTCGCCCTCAGTTAAAGAAGCCACTGCGTGTCCATGGTAATAATCTCCACCATCCATTAGAATTGTATTTCTTGGATCTTTAGAACGATAAAAATTAATCATCGTTTTTAATACTGCAAGTCCACCGCGTCTTTTATAAACACCTTTTCCTCCCTCCCAAAAAAACTCATCGTGTGTATGCAATTGCGCATGAATATCGGAAGTGTATAACAGTGTAATTTTCTTGACGCTGGAAGAACTGGCAATAGAATTTGATAACTCATCCTTCGGAACAAGAAGTCCATCTGCCTTCAAATTCAACATAGGAACAACGGTTGCGCCTAACCCTAAGGCAGCCGACTTTCTCAAAAAACTTCTACGTGATGAATTCTTTTCCTGATCTTTCATAATGCAACTTTAAATTATTAATGTGGTAATTTATCTCTGAAATAGCCGTACGACCATGTGCCTGCAATGGCACTTAACAAGGTAATGATAATTACTGTAGCGCCAGATCCAATTTGGGCAAAGAGCGGACCTGGACAAGCTCCGGTGATGGCCCATCCCAAACCAAAGATAAATCCACCGAATATATTTCCCTTATTGAATGTTTTTGTATGAAATTCAATTTCCTCTCCGTAAATCGTCTTCACATTAAACTTCTTTATCAGCGCTACGGAGATCACTCCTACCATCACGGCACTCCCGATAACACCATACATATGAAAACTCTCCAATCGAAACATTTCTTGAATTCGAAACCAGGAAATGATTTCTGCTTTTACGAAAACTATTCCGAAAAGAACACCTACCACTAAATACTTTAAATTATGCCACCACTTATGTTCAAGTTGACTTTCATTCACGCAGATGGCATCCAATGCTCTTACGTCTTGATTTATATTGTTTGTCATAGCTGTATTTCTTTAGAATTTCAAAATGTAAGGAAGAATTAAATTCGCCATTAAGAACCCTCCAGCCATAAAACAGCAAGTAGCAATGAGAGAAGGTAACTGCAAGGTGGACAATCCCATGATCGCATGACCAGAAGTACATCCTCCGGCATAACGTGTTCCAAATCCAACCATAAATCCTCCTACCACTATCAGAAAAAATCCTTTTAGCGTAAACAAGGTAGTCCAATTAAATAGTTCTGAAGGCACCAATCCTGAATAATCACTGATACCATATATGCTTAAATCGGCAGCCAATGTAGGGGCGACGATCATCGGCAGAGGATTTGACAACAACTCTACACTTATAAACCCGCCTAATAAAATACCGGTAACAAAAAACAAATTCCATATTTCCTTTTTCCATTCATATTTGAAAAAGGGAATGTTAGGAATACAAGCGGCACAAATATGACGCAAGGAAGAACTTATTCCGAAAGATTTATTACCAATTATCAGTAATATGGGTACCGTTAAACCGATAAGCGGTCCGGCAACGTACCATGGCCAGGGTTGTTGAATTGTTTCTAACATATTTTAAATCATTGTTATAACTTAACACTTGGAATGTATTTTACTTCCATTTGTAACATGCACAAAAGTAAATGAATGATTTGGGTCAGTTTGCAACTTTTGTTACTGGACCCTAATTATCAGTCATCTCTTTTACAATATTAGATTTATTTCATACATAAACCACGCAAAACAAGGAGATTAAAAATATAATTTATCAACTTAAGTCTAGAGGAAATGGCCGAATATATAGTTCATCGAAAAAAGCATCTAATTAATTTCCATTTTTACCTTTCGCTATCAAAATAAAATTATTTTTGAGCCTATCTATGGGAGTCACTTCATTACTCATACTTACACTAGCAGCAATTGTATTTTCGGCAGGAGGAATTTTAGTTTCTAAAATCTTCGTAAAGGGTACAGAAAATATACAAAAGGGGCAAGCCTACGAATGCGGAGTTCCAACCGTTGGTCAAACTTGGCTTCAATTGAATGTGGGATACTACCTTTTTGCGTTAATTTTTTTGATTTTTGATGTAGAGTTAGTTTTCCTTTACCCATGGGCAACCGTCGTAAAAGAAATTGGTTGGATGGCATTTATAGATATATTAATATTCTTCTTTATTCTATTTCTAGGATTTTTATACGCGCATAAGAAAGGAGCATTAAAATGGATGTAAATCAAAAGCCGGAAATGTTTCCCGGACAAATTCATGAAATTCCTGGAGGAGGAGTCGTTCTCAGCAAACTGGATGATGTGATCAATTGGGCTCGATCCAATTCACTATGGCCTTTGACTTTTGCAACGAGTTGTTGTGGCATTGAGATGATGTCGACTGCTGGTGCAAAGTACGACTTCTCCCGATTCGGATTTGAAGTGGCACGTGCTACGCCCCGTCAAGCGGACGTTATTATTATCGCGGGCACCATCGTAAATAAAATGGCTCCGGTTTTAAAAAGGCTATACGATCAAATGGCAGATCCGAAATATGTGATTGCTATGGGCGCTTGTGCAATTAGCGGCGGACCTTTTTTTTACAATACCTATTCTGTGGTGAAAGGTGCAGATCATATTATTCCTGTAGATGTTTATGTTGCTGGTTGTCCACCTCGCCCAGAAGCATTATTACACGCCTTGATTTCATTGCAAGAAAAAATCAAGAGCGGAATGACAAGAGAACAATTAAAAGATATCAAACCTCAATAAGTCTAGAAAAAGGTTTTATGACGAAAGATGAATTGAAAATAAAATTTGAATCTTTACAAGAAGGATTGAATTTTGAAGAAGGCACTGAATGGCTGACGATCCCTGTTGAATCGGAAGGATTTAAAAAATTTGCTTTATTACTTCGAAATGATAACGAATTACAATTCGACTATTTATTTTGTTTAACGGCAGTAGATTGGAAAACACATTTATCGGTAGTATATCATTTTTCTTCAACGGTTTTTCGCCATGAGGTGGTGATTAAAGTAAAAATCGACAAGGCAAATCCTATAGTTGATACCGTATGTGAGATTTGGCGGACAGCAGAATTCCACGAGCGTGAAGCTTATGATTTGCTCGGCGTAGAATTTGTGGGACACCCGGATTTACGTCGTCTTTTCCTCACTCCAGATCACGAAGGATTTCCATTACGTAAAGATTACGAAGATCCTATAAACATGATAAAACTCTAACGATGCTCGAAGAAGTAGGAACGAACGATCAAGGAGATATGATCATCAATGTAGGACCACAACATCCTTCGACGCATGGTGTATTGCATTTGGTGATTACATTAAATGGGGAAACGATAAAAAAAGTAGAGCCACATTTAGGATATATTCATCGCAGCATTGAAAAAATGTGTGAAAGTCTTTCATACCGTCAGTTTATTTATGTGACAAGTCGGATGGATTATCTCAGTTCGCATATCAATAATCACGGTTGCGCATTATGTGTTGAAAAAGGAATGCAAATTGAAATTCCAACCCGGGCACAAGTGATACGCGTATTGATGGACGAGTTAACTCGTTTAGCTTCTCATCTCTTGTGGTGGGGCGCTTTGGCGATGGACTTAGGCGCTTTTACTCCTTTCTTCTATTCGTTTAGAGAACGAGAACTTATTAATGAATTGATGGAAGATACTTGCGGCGCAAGGTTAACCATGAATTATATTGTTCCGGGCGGTGTGATGATGGATTTACATCCGGATTTCCAACGCAAGGTGAAAGAATTTTTAAAGTTGTTTAAATCTAAAATTCACGAGTACGATGATTTAGTTACTGGAAATATTATTTTCCAAAATCGAACCAAGGGTGTTGGATATATTTCAAAAGAAGATGCGATTTCATTTGGATGTACGGGTCCTACCGGAAGAGGAAGTGGATTGAGCTGTGACATTCGCAAATTGTATCCTTACGAAATTTACAATCAATTGCAATTTGACGAAGTCATAGAAACAAGTGGTGATTCTTGGGCACGCTACAAAGTTCGTGTGGGTGAGATGGTGCAAAGCATGCATATCATCGAGCAATTAATTGATAATATTCCGGAAGGAGAATTTCAAGCGAAAACAAAAGCTGTATTGAAATTACCGAAAGGAGATTTCTATACGCGTGTTGAAACTGCGCGTGGAGAATTAGGTGTCTATATTGTGAGTGAAGGCGGAAGTACACCATACCGAATAAAATTTCGTTCGCCAGGATTCTCCAACTTAAGTGCACTCGATCACATGTCGAGAGGTGGAAAGATTGGTGATCTTATGGCCACCATGGGTACATTAGATTTAGTAATACCTGATATCGATCGATAATAAAAAAAAGCGAGAAGATGATTAGTCTAGAAGGACTCACTACTTTATTACAAGCATGGTTGCACGACACTTTAGGTGAACCGTGGGCATTTGCAGCTCAAAGTGTGTTGGTGGGAATTGCAGCCATCACATTATTTGCGGTGCTCGGTTTAGCCTTGGTGTACATGGAGCGAAAAGTGGCCGCGTTGATGCAAATTCGTTTAGGACCCAATCGTGTGGGGCCAAAAGGAATTTTTCAAACCTCGGCCGACACGTTGAAATTAGTCATGAAAGAAGGACTAACGCCCAACGGTGCCGATAAATTTCTTTTCAACTTAGCACCTTTTATGGTGATGATTGCTGCGATGTTGGTATTAGCTCCGATTGCATTTGCACGCAACTTTCAGATTTGGGATTTGAGTATTGGTGTTTTGTACGTCGCTGCAATTTCTTCAGTTGCTGTAATAGGAATCTTAATGGCGGGATGGTCGAGCAATAATAAATATTCATTGCTAGGTGCGATGCGAAGTGCGGCGCAGATTGTAAGCTACGAACTTTCGGCTGGTCTTTCCATTTTAGCGATAGTCATCTTAACCGGAAGTTTACGCATAAGTGATATCATCAATTCACAAGCGGATGGATGGTGGATCATCAAAGGTCATATTCCCGTCCTCATTGCGTTCATAGTTTTCCTGATTGCAGTAACTGCAGAAACCAATCGCGCACCATTTGACTTAGCAGAAGCTGAATCAGAATTGACCGCAGGATTTCACACCGAGTATTCAGGAATGAAATTCGCATTATTCTTTTTAGCAGAGTACATCAATATCTTCATTGGATGTGCCATTGGCGCCACTTTATTTTTCGGAGGATGGATGCCCTTTCACATTTCAGGATGGGACAGTTTTAACCATGTGATGGATTTTATTCCCTCTTCGTTATGGTTCTTTGGAAAAACCATGTTCTTAATCTTTTTAATTATGTGGTTTCGCTGGACTTTCCCACGTTTACGCATCGATCAACTATTAAATTTAGAATGGAAATACTTATTACCCATTAGCATGGTCAATCTTCTCATCGTTACATTCATGGCGATAATGGGATGGCATCTATAATAAAACAGAAAGATGTTCCTTAAAGAATACTTTAAAACCATATACCTTACGATTCGCTCCTTACTAAAAGGAATGAAAACGACTGGCTATTATTTTACACATAAAAGTGAAATCATCACGGAACAATATCCTGAAGTCCGTCCTGTTTTAGCAGAACGATTTAAGGGAGAAGTGATCATGCCCCATAACGAAGCGAACGAACATAGTTGCACCGGATGCCAGGCTTGCGAAATAGCTTGTCCGAATGGAACTATCAAGATCGTAACCAAGAACGAAGTTAATGCAGAAGGAAAAAGAAGAAAGCAATAGATACTTTCGTATACCATTTAGAATTATGCACCATGTGCAATCTCTGTGTGGTAGCTTGTCCTTCTGATGCGATCGTTATGGCCAACAATTACGAACACAGCGTATTTGACAGAAGAGAATTCACCAAGGTCTTGAATAAACCGGGATCTAAAATTATGGAGGGCGTAGAATAATGAGTGCATCTGCAACCGCATTTTATTTGATGGCCGCTTTTATTTTAACAACGGGCATTCTTACCGTAACGACAAAAAAATTATTTCGTGCTGCAATTTGGTTACTATTTTCACTAATTGGAATCGCTGCATTATACTTTTGGATGGAAGTTGAATTTGCCGCTGCCGTGCAAGTCATCGTTTATGTTGGTGGAATCGTGGTGCTGATCATTTTCTCCATCTTCCTTACCAATCAAGAAGGAGTGAACATGCCATCGGCATTAACGAAGCGATCGTTGTTCGCGGGATTGGCTGTAGTATCGGCCGCTGCATATACTTGCCTACTCTTATCTAATCATTACTGGATGAAAGGATCGGATGTTGTATTTGATCCCTCTGTAAATAAAATCGGACGCTTACTTGTTGCCAATACCCCCGAGAGCTTTGTGCTCCCATTTGAATTAGTGAGTGTATTATTATTAGCAGCGATGGTGGGCTGTATTGTCATCGCCATGAAAGCAAAACCTGAAACCAAATGAGCGAAATCCCCTTTGAACATATCATCTTTCTAAGTACCGCCTTGTTCTTTATTGGTGCGTATGGTTTTCTTACACGAAGAAACATGATAGCGATGTTGATGGCGTTGGAGTTGATGCTAAATAGCGTCAACATCAATTTCATTGCATTCAATAAATATCTATTCCCTGATACTATTGATGGGCTCGGATTCACCATCTTCATTATTGCGATCGCTGCAGCAGAAGCAGCAGTAGCGATTGCGATCATCATTAACTTATTCCGCAACACAAAAAATATTGATGCTGAAAAAGCAGATCACTTAAAGCATTAATCACCTCTGTCAATATGACTTTAGCAAATAATATTCTACTCATTGTTCTCCTTCCCTTGTGCAGCTTTCTGCTCTTGGGGATTTTTGGGAGAAAATATTTATCTTCTTTTTCAGGTATGATTGGAACCACTTCGTTATTTGTCTCAACGATTCTATCTGTACAAACTGCATTTCAATATTTTTTCTTGAACGTATCGGAACATTTCGAAAAAATAGTAGCTTGGAAGATGACATGGCTAACTTTTTCAGAAGGTGTTTCTATCGACATGGGAATTTTAGTAGATCCTATTTCGGTAATGATGTTAGTTGTTGTGACGGTAGTTTCATTGATGGTGCATGTGTACAGTTTAGGGTATATGAAAGGCGAGGAACGATTCGCAACCTATTATTCTTTTTTATCCTTATTTACTTTTTCTATGTTGGGATTAGTAATTGCTGTAAATATATTCCAGATCTATATGTTCTGGGAGTTGGTGGGTGTTTCATCGTTTTTGCTGATTGGATATTACTTCGAAAAACCTAGCGCAGTGGCCGCTTCTAAAAAGGCATTTATCGTTACTCGTTTTGCTGACTTAGGATTTCTTATTGGAATTTTAATTCTTGGATTCGAAGCGAAAACTTTAGACTTCGTTGCGTTGATAGAGCGATTAACTACCTATAATTCTCCTTATTTAATATCTGCAACAACTGCTAGTTTCTTGGGTGCAAGTGCACTTACCTGGGGATTATTATTGGTGTTTATGGGCGGTGCCGGAAAGAGTGCCATGTTTCCTTTGCATATTTGGTTGCCCGATGCGATGGAAGGTCCAACACCAGTATCTGCATTGATTCACGCAGCAACCATGGTGGTTGCAGGAGTGTTTTTAGTAGCTCGATTATTTCCCATCTTCTCCATTTCTTGTCCGGTCGCATTGGAAGTAGTGATGTGGACAGGAGTAATCTCCGCCTTGTTCGCAGCAATCATCGCCTGCACACAAACCGATATCAAAAGAGTACTTGCCTATTCAACGATGTCCCAAATCGGATACATGATGTTTGCATTGTGTGTGTCGGGATATGGTGGTGAGGCCGGATTAGGATTCACCGCGTCCATGTTTCATTTGTTCACGCATGCATTCTTCAAAGCATTACTCTTCCTAGGTGCAGGTGCTGTGATTCATTATATTCATAGTAATGAAATGAAAGACATGGGCGGATTGAGAAAATCGATGCCCGTTACACATATTACTTTCTTGATTGCTTGTTTAGCCATTGCTGGAATTCCACCCTTTGCCGGATTCTTCAGTAAAGAAGAAATTTTAACAGCGGCACATCACGCCAATCCAATAGTGTATTATATTGCTTTACTAACGGCAGGCATTACCGCATTTTACATGTTCCGATTATATTACAATATCTTTTGGTCGAAGGAAGCGAAAGCTGCGCACCACGACGATCATCATCATGGAGAAGGCACATGGAGTATGAAAATTCCGCTATTGATATTAAGTGTGGGTGCGATATTAGCTGGATTTATTCCATTTGGAAATTTCGTTTCCAGCGACGGACATCACCTCCACATTCCTTTTGAACTTTCTGCAGCGATACTTCCAGTCATCATTGCCGTGGGCGGAATTGGTCTGGCTACGCTCTTTTATAAAAATGAAAACGAACGTCCGAATAAATTGGCTGCATCCCTTCAAGGATTCTATAATGCGGCCTATCGCAAATTCTACATTGATGAATTGTATTTATTCATCACCAAAAAAATAATCTTCAACCTCATTGCGCAGCCTGCAGCATGGTTGGATAAAAATATTGTAGATGGAAGCATGAATGGAATTGCATCGCTTATTGAATGGAAAGCCAACATGATTAAGTCTTTTCAATCTGGAAAGGTTCAAGACTACGCATTATACTTCTTCATTGCTGCATTTGGGATCACGGCATTGGCCATTTACTTAGTAAACTAAAAAGAAATGAACTTACATCTATTAGTCATAGCTCCGATTGTTACTGCACTGTTTATTCTTTTCTTTAAAGAACTTCGACAAGTGCGTATGATTGCCTTATTAGGAGCTGGATTCCAATTAATACTAACTGTACTTTTATTAAGTACATTTTGTAATGAAAGAGCAGCGGAAATACAGCACCCATGCTTTTTTATAGTTCTATAGAATGGTTTAGTCCTTTAGGTATTGCATTTACAACTGGGATTGACGGCATCTCTTTATCGATGATTCTTCTTTCTGCTTTTGTAGTATTGGCTGGAGTCTTGGTAAGTTGGAAGATGGAAAAAATGAGTCGCGAATTTTTCTTCTTGTTAACGCTTCTAAGTGCTGGTGCTTATGGATTCTTCATTTCACTTGACTTATTTACTTTATTCTTCTTTTTAGAAGTTGCAGTAATTCCAAAATTTTTATTGATCGGTGTTTGGGGTAGTGGGAAGAAAGAATACAGTGCAATGAAACTTGCATTAATGCTAATGGCGGGATCTGCATTTGTATTTTTTTAGGTTTGTTAGGATTGTATTTCAGCACCAACATTGGAAATGGTCAACACACCTTTGATTTTATTGCTATATCACGAACAGCCATCTCATTAGACACACAACTTATTTTCTTCCCACTTGCATTCATTGGCTTCGGAATATTCGGTGCGCTCTTTCCATTTCACACTTGGGTTCCCGACGGACATAGTTCAGCGCCAACGGCAGCTTCTATGTTTCTTGCAGGAATTTCGATGAAATTGGGAGGTTACGGTTGCTTGCGTGTTGCCACTTATTTAATGCCTGAAGCAGCACACGCGTATGCGCCCTACATTATTTTACTAGCGACCATCGCCATCATTTACGGGGCATTTGCAACGATGATGCAAACCGATTTGAAATACATCAATGCATATTCATCGGTGAGTCATTGCGGATTTGTATTACTCGGAATTGGCATGTTGAATGAAACGGCCATTGCAGGTGCAGTGATGCAAATGATTTCTCACGGATTAATGACAGCCCTTTTCTTCGCCGCCATCGGAATGATTTACGAAAGAACGCACACTCGTATGGTAGCGCAATTAGGTGGACTCTTAAAAGTGATGCCATTCATCTCCACCATTTTTATTATTTCGGGTTTATGTTCTTTAGGACTTCCGGGATTTAGTGGATTCGTTGCAGAAATGACCGTTTTTATGGGATCCTGGCAACATACCGAAACGCTCTATCGAATTGCAACTATCCTTTCTTGTGCATCCATCGTTGTAACGGCGGTGTATATACTCCGTGCAGCTGGAAAATCCATCATGGGTCCTATAGTAAATGAACAGCATTTAACTTTAGGTGATGCTACATGGAATGAAAAATCGGCAGCAGTACTCTTATTAAGTGGCATCATTATGATTGGTATTGCACCCTTCTGGCTAAACGATTTAATAAGTCCTGATGTGAATGGATTAATGTCAAATATTGGTCGCACCTTACTCCCTTAACGATTGACGATGATGAATGAAATTATAAATCTAATGAAACATGAGCTTCTGCTCAGTGTCATACTTTTCCTTCTCTTAATAATAAAGATTGGAAGTAATGAAGAAAATTCTTCGCGCTGGCATGTGATGGTCAATGTACTTCTGCTCATTAATTTAATTGTTGGCGTTTGCTGTAATGTTACCGGTGAATTATTCAACGGAATGTTTTTATCAAATGATTTAATCCATCTTGAGAAAAGCATTCTAAACCTCGGACTCCTTATCATCTCCTTACAATCACATCCCTACACGCGAAATCATCGACACGCTCCTGAATTTTATATTCTCTTATTATCATCTGTATTGGGGATGTTTTTTATGCTATCGTCGGGGCATTTACTTTTATTTTACATTGGCTTAGAGTTATCAACCATTCCGTTGGCAGCATTGGCAAATTTTAATCTCAACAAAAGTGCGTCCTCGGAAGCTGGAATGAAAATGATTATGTCGTCGGCCTTTAGTTCAGCTTTATTGTTGATGGGGATCTCGATGATGTATGGAACAACAGGTTCTTTAACTTTTTCCGAAATTACGTTACAGTTGACTGGTGCGCCATTACAAGTATTTGCCTTTGTGATGTTGTTCGTAGGATTTGCATTCAAACTTTCTATAGTTCCTTTTCACTTATGGACAGCCGACGTTTATGAAGGAGCTCCGGTTTCTGTTGCCGCATTCTTATCTGTGATTTCAAAATCAGCCATTGCATTTGTATTTGTTACGGTGCTATTTACTGTTTTTGAATCTATGCTAAATGTCTGGTACATTTTGTTATTCATCACTGCAGTATTCACCATCGGCATCGGAAATCTTTTCGCATTACGTCAACAAAATATAAAACGTTTTCTTGCCTTTTCTTCTATTGCGCAAGTGGGATTTATCTTAGTAGGCATTTCTGGTGGATCACAGGAGAGTCAAGCTTCTGTCATCTACTTTTTTATTGATCTACATCTTTTCCAACTTAGGAGCATTTGGAGTAGTGAACATTGTTTCTTCCATCACCGGAAAAGAAAGTATCAATGATTACAAGGGTTTCCATAAAACGAATCCGGCATTAAGCTGGATCATGACCATTTCCTTATTTTCATTGGCAGGAATCCCGCCTACAGCAGGATTCTTCGGAAAATTATTTTTATTAACTGCCGGTGCTTCCACAGGAAATTATCTGCTCATAGGGTTCGCTGCCATCAACATGGTAATATCCATGTACTATTATTTACGCATTGTAAAAGCGATGTTCATGGATGTAAACGAACATCCCCTTCAAAAAATATCCTTTAGTCTATTCCCTAGTATTGCCCTTATCATTTGCATTATCGGAATTTTGTTGACTGGATTTAGTGGAGATCTCTATTCTTATATTCATGAATTAAGCATCGGAATTTAACAGAAAGAAAAAATGGCAATTAACAAAAACCATGAATTTGAAGAACTGAACGGTATCAAATGCTGTATCGTTGAAAAGGCAATTCCGATGGAACGTGTTAATTTCATCAAACCTATATTAGAAGGAAATGGGTATACGGTAGTCGTTAGTGGAATCATTCCCAAATCGCCCGCTCCTGCTCCTGTCGCAGAAGGCGAAACTCCGGCACCACCACTTCCACCTGCTGAACCTACACAATTTACGGTGGGTGTTACTGACATGAGTTTTAATACCATCAATGCAATTTTCGGGAGATTTTTAAGAACACGGGAAGGAAAAGTAGTAACGCTGGCTTATTGGCAACAAAAAGACGAACTTGCTCAAGATATCTCTTATTTTGAGTTTGGAAAATAGAATTTATATTGAACAATTTGAAAAAGAAAAATTTCAAGTTTAAGCTAGATATTACTTTGGGAAGATGCGTGCAATAAAAATAGTCGAGTTTCAAATAATTTCATTTACCCAATTTTTTTTGTAAAGGTATAATTGAAAATAATCCATTAAATTTTCAATCACGTCGTCGTAGAGGCAGGTATGACCTGCCTCTACGACGACGTGATATTTATAGAGAGATAAATCTAGTTTAGACAAGGCATGCCTTGTCTAAACCAAGTATGACTTGTCTCAACTAGATCTTAAGCAAATAAATTGCGATCCCACTGGATGGTTTAACTATTCATTGAGCCAAAAATATTGACAATCAATATTTGTATCTTTTTGTCGATTTAAAAGCAAATACGCATATTCTTGTATATTTTTGATAATCAACCTTATTCAATAAAATTATCCTCTCAATACATCGTGATGATTTTGGTCAAATAAGGTTAAAAAAATTGAATTTTATTCTTATTTGCCAAAAAAGGTAAAATAAGGTTTTTTTCCAACCTTATTTTACTAATTTTGGGTTGTTATGACATTATTACCATTTTCAGAAGAGCAAATCATCACACGCTTACAATTTGAAAATCCGTGGTGGACCACGGGCCAATTGGATCCGTTTTATAAATCCTTTGCCCCTCGACTTTACTTCAATTTACTTTATCCACTAATAAAAAAATCGACCGTGCAACGTGCTGTGGTTTTAATGGGACCAAGAAGAGTTGGTAAAACGGTGATGCTTTATCATACCATTCAAAAATTAATAGCAGAAGGAGTCTCGCCACAAAAAATTTTATTCATCTCCATTGAAACACCCATCTACAACACTATTTCTATAGATGCCCTTTTTACCATGGCACAAAAAGCAACGGGTAAAATGGATACAACAGGATGGTATGTTTTCATTGATGAGATTCAATATTTAAAAGATTGGGAAGTACATCTAAAAACAGTAGTTGACGACTTCAAGCAATCAAAATTCATCGCCAGTGGATCAGCAGCTGCTGCACTTAAACTCAAGAGTAATGAGAGTGGAGCCGGTCGCTTCACGGACTTTATATTACCTCCACTCACATTTTATGAATTCATCCATCTAAAAAAATTAGATGCATTAATACAACCCGGCACCATCCACTGGAAAGGAAACATTGCAAAATTTTCGTCCGCTACGAACATTACAGAACTCAATCAACACTTCATTGAATATGTGAATTTTGGAGGTTATCCAGAGGTCATCTTCAATAAAGAAATACAAAATAATCCAGCTCGATTTATGCGTGCTGATATTATAGACAAAGTTTTGTTAAGAGATTTGCCGGGATTGTATGGAATTAAAGATGTGCAAGAATTAAATTCTCTCTTCACTACCATTGCATGGAACAGTGGACAAGAATGCAGCATAGACGAACTCAGTAAAAGAAGCGGCGTAAAAAAAACGACAATACGTCAATACATTTCATACTTAGAAGCTGCCTTTTTAATTCATTTAGTAAAAAGGGTAGATCAAAAAGCGGGAAAGTTTCAGCGCGAAAACTTTTTTAAAATTTACCTCACCAACGCCAGCATACGAAGTGCATTATTTGCTCCACTTACTGCGGAGGCGGATGGCATGGGAGCGCTCATTGAAACCACAATATTTAGTCAATGGATGCAACGCATTTCCTTCATCCCACACTATGCTCGATGGAAAAATGGCGAAGTAGATTTGGTCAATATCAGTAACAAAACCAATCAACCCGATTGGGCAGTTGAAATAAAATGGAGCAATCGATATTTTGAGAAATCCAATGAATTGAAAAGCCTTAGTTCTTTTTGCATCGAAAATAATCTTACGCAAGCTTTAGTCACCACCATTGACAAAACCGGTACGAAAGAGCTCAACAAAATTCAAATTCAATATTTGCCAGCTGCATTATATGCTTACAATGTTGGAAAAAACACCTTAGAAAAACAAAGTAATTAGAAACGCGAAAAAATCATTTGCAAAATGACATCAATAACTATTCCATCAACACCTTCAAATAAAATTTAGGATCTTTCAATCTTCCTCTTAAATCAATATCTTCAAACATACAAGAAATAGTTTCACGTAAAGTTTTACTGCGCACCGCCTTATTCACTACCAAATTAAAGAGCCATGGATATTTCACTAATTCCTGCATCTTTTTACTTAGGCTTAACTCGGGCCACAAACGTTTGTATACTGAATCATCGTACATCTGCAAAGCAGCTGCAGAATAATTTCCATTCAATGCTTCAATCGTTTCAGCCGCTTTCAATCCGCTGATCATGGCATTGCCGATTCCTTCTCCGGTGAAAGGGTCAATCAATGAACCGGCATCTCCAAGCAATATAAATCCATCTCCAGAAAGTGGGCGTTTCTTGGAACCTAACGGTAGTCCATATCCGCGAATAGGTCCTTCTAACTCGGCATCCATAAAACGATCGCGAATTGGTGCGTACTCACGAATCAGTCGAAGCATATCTTCTTTTAAATTTACTTTCTTCTTACTCACCACATCGCTGCGCATGCCCACGCCAACATTTGCATATCCGTTGGGAAGCGGGAAAATCCAAAAGTAACCGGGAAGAAAATCTTTCACAAAATGCAATTCGATATAACCATTCGGATCTAAATCCTTTACACCTTTATAATACGCACGCAAACCAGCACAATAGTGCTCCTCTTCCATCTGAATGCCGCCCACTTCCTTTGCAAAACGAGAATGCGCACCATCGGCAGCAATCAATAATGGAGTACGAAAAACATTTTTCTCATCTTTATCGCTGATGATCCAATCAGCACCTTCTCTTCTAAATTTTTCAATGCGTACATTTAACTTCGTTTGAACACCATCTGCATTTTTCGCGTTATTAAAAAGCCAATTATCAAAATCGTATCGTCGGGAAATGTATCCTGGAGGCTTTTCCTTATTATCTTCTCTTCGAAAAGGAACCTTCAAGACTTTACCATTGGGCGCCACAAAAGTGACTCCATGGGAGTCGAGGGTATACGATTGTTGCGCAAGCCCATCTACCAACAAAGGATCAATTCGCTTTAAGGTAAGTAATACTTTACCACTTAAAGCATCACCACAAACCTTGTCACGAGGAAACTCGGACTGATCTAAAAGCAAGCAACACTTGCCCTTCTTCGCTAAGGCTAAGGCAGTTGTGCTTCCAGCTGGTCCAGCTCCGATGATAATAATTGGATGAAATTCCACTTTCGAAAAATACAACATCTAAGCTCTTCCTCCTCATCGAATAAGCCAATTATTTAATACCAAAGTACATTAAACTATTGCTCCAAATTCTTTGAAAATTCAAAATGAATCGGTTACTTTGATCAACAATTCCCTTTTACACAAACCCAACCTTCTACACCCAAAAGAACAGTTTCATGAAACATCTATTACGCTATGCGCAACGCTTGGCTCTACTATTCGTCACTATAATTGTATCGTATAATGCAAGTGCTTCCCATCTTATGGGAGGAAATTTAACTTATGAATATTTAGGAATTAATGGAGGAACAGGTCTCTATGAATATCGAGTGACACTTTATGTGTATCGTCTTTGTGACCCAGGTAGCTCGCAACTGCCAAATTCTATGAGTTTAGGAGCTTATCAAGACAATCCTGGAAATCCGACTGGTCCTAAACAATTATTGAGTAGCATTACTTTGCCTTTGATCAGTCAACAATTTATTCAACCACCTAACGCCAATGATTCGTGTACATTTTTACCAAGTGTTTGCGTGGAAGAAGGTGTTTTTCAAAACATCGTTTCCTTACCTTCTAATAGTACAGGGTTTTATTTTATTGCTGATCGTTGTTGCAGAAATAACAATATTGCCAATTTAGATAATCCAGGTGGGACGGGGCAAGCTTATTATGCACAAGTTCCACCACCTAATATTGTAAACAGTGCACCAACCTTTGCAGTAGCGCCGGTACCATTTATTTGTGCTGGTGATACGGTAAGTGTTTTAAATCAAGCTTTCGATGTTGATGGAGATTTATTGGTTTATCATTTTGCGACTCCTTATTGGGGAATTGCAAATAATGGCCAACCGAATCCGAACCCGCCGGCAAATTATAATTGGCCGATTCCAAATATAACGTATGCTGCCGGTTATAGTGTTACCAGTCCTTTCGGAGCAGGAGATTATATTAATATTGATACAGCAACTGGTCTTGCCTCTTATGTAGCACCCAATACTGGATTTTATGTAGTTGCTGTTGAAATTGAAGAATGGAGAAACGGTGTGTTGATAGGAGTAACTAGGAGAGATATTCAATTAATTGTGATTACATGTCCGGTAAACCCGCCGCCAGTTTTAGGCGCTGGTAGTACACTAACCTACACCATTCAAGAAGGTCAAACTTTATGTTTCAATGTAGCTTTTACAGACCCAAATAATGATAGTTTATTTATGGTGAGAAACGGAGATATTTTTAATTCTGTATTGACGAATCCACCGGCAACATTAAATAATGTTTCAGGATTGGGAAGTATTTCAAGTCAATTTTGTTGGACGACTTCATGTGCACAAGGAAGAACAACACCTTATCAATTCAGCACGGTGGTGGACGACAATGGATGTCCCGCTAAGACAACAAACACGGTATATACGATCAATGTAACACCAGCGGTAAAACCAACAATCATTAATGGCCCTGATACTATTTGTGCGAATTTGGTAAATGGAATTGCATATAATGTTTCTACGACCAGCGGCTACACATATAATTGGTCTGCAACCAACGGATCTCAAGGTTCAGGAGGAACCACAGGAGCTATTGGAGTAAATTTTAGCGGCAGTGGAAATGCAACGGTAAGTGTAGTCGCCGTAAATCCATTCGGATGTCCAGCAGACACATTAACGAAACCTGTATTTATACGCGCGTTGCCGTCTGCTGTGGCTGGGGCCGACATCAATTTTTGTTCCGGAGGATCTGCTGTGATTGGTGGGCCTAATACACCCGGAGTAACTTATGCTTGGAGTCCTACAACCGGATTAAGCAGCAGCACGGTTTCTAATCCAACGGTAACACTTACTAACGGTACTGGAACCCCGCAATCTACAACCTATATACTTACAACCACCTTAGATGGATGTTCAAATAAAGACACCATTGTAGTTACTGCAAATCCTTTTCCGGTTGCTAATGCGGGAAGTAATGTATCCATTTGTTCAGGAACAAGTGCTCCTTTGGGAAGCTTACCTACCACAGGATATACGTATACTTGGTCACCATCCACAGGGTTGAACAACGGCAGTATTTCAAATCCAGTTATTTCACTTACCAATGGAAATTCTTTGCCTGACACCTTGCAATACGTCGTTATCCTATCCAATACTTTTGGTTGTGGCGATAGTGATACCGTTCAAGTTATTGTGCGCCCTGTCCCTACGGCCAATGCAGGAAATGATATCACCTTTTGTTCAGGCGGAACCGGAAATATAGGAACCAGTGCTACCACTAATTATGGATATACCTGGAGTCCATCCGGTGGACTAGGAAGTACTACTACAAGTGCTACTTCGGTAACGCTGACTACTTCACTCTCCGTAAATGACACCGTTCCCTTCATCGTTACTACCTCTTTGTTTGGATGTTTAGACAGAGACACTGTAAATGTCATTGTACGACCGTTGCCTTTATCCAATGCCGGAACCAATCAATTATTATGTTCAGGAAATTCTGTTAACTTAGGTACTACTAACACCAGTGGCTATACGTACAATTGGACACCTGGAACCGGATTAAACAATACTACGCTTTCAAATCCAACTTTAAATTTAACGATTTCAGGTGGAGCCATTGATCCCGACACATTATTTTATGTTGTAGTTACTACATTGAATGGGTGCACCTCGACGGATACGGTTCAGGTTATTTTAAGTCCTGTTCCAACTGCTGCTGCTGGAAACGACGTAACTTTTTGTTCCGGACAAACCGTGAACATAGGAACTCCATTGGTTTCAGGATATGGATATACATGGTCTCCTTCTACTGGACTTAGCAGTACTACGATCGCGCAACCAAATCTTACATTAACAAATAGTGGCACAACAACTATTACCAGCAACTATATAATGACTGTAAATTGGTTTGGATGTATTGACCGCGATACGATAATTGCCACAATTAAACCGCTTCCAGTTTCTGAAGCAGGGACCAACACTTCACTCTGTGATGGCGATACATTCTTGTTAGGTGCTCCATTGACTTCTGGATATACTTATTCATGGTCACCAGGAACGGGATTGAATAACACAAATACTTCCAGTCCTACTTTAATTGCAAACAATCCAGGTCCGGGAGTAATTACTCAAACTTATTTGGTAAACACTTCATGGAATGGATGCAACTCTTCAGACAGTGTTACCATCACGATTAATCCACTCCCAATAGTAATCGCCAGTGTAACCAACAATCCTATTTGTGCCGGAGCGAGTACCACCTTACAAGGTAGTGGTGCAAACACCTACAACTGGGCTTTGCTCAGTAGTCCTGGAACCAGTATTGGAACTGGTGCAAACTTAATCGTAAGTCCATCTAACAGCACTTCATACATTGTAACAGGAGCCAGTTCGACGACCTGTATAAACCGAGATACGATTACGATTACAGTAAACCAATTACCGATTGTTGCTATTGCATCTGCCAATGATACTATTTGCGCTGGGGACTCTGTTCAACTCAGCGGAACGGGTGCCAATTCCTATACATGGACTGTTCAAGGGGGAAGTACAATAGGGAGTGGAACACCCATCTATGTTTCTCCAGCAGCTAATACCACCTATATTTTAAATGGTACAGATGCGAACAACTGTAGCAATGCAGATACCATTAGTCTTACCGTCAATCCAGCTGCCACTTTAAGTAGTATAAGCGGAGTTATTTCAATATGTCCAGGTGTTACGAATGTTCCTTATACAGTAAACAACCCTAATCCGAACAGTTCATACAATTGGGTGGTTACAAATGGAACCCTGCAATCAGGTCAGGGAACAGCGAACGTAACGATCAACTGGGACACTGCAGGAATCGGAACGATTACAGTTACTGAGATGACTGATTTAGGATGTGAATCAAATCCGGTAGTATTGACTGTAAGTATCAATATTATTTTAACTCCAGCAGCACCTACTGGACCTACTACTCTTTGTGCAAATGTTGCACAAGGCCAGATTTATTCTAATTTAAACACTCCTGGATCCACTTACAATTGGTTTGCACAAGGTGGAATTGTGGTGAGTGGAAATGGAACAGGAACAGTAACGGTAGATTGGAACACTGCAGGTCCCGCGATTGTTGCATTGTGGTATGAAGAAACAAGTACCACCATAGATACGGTTTGTTTTGGTATTTCAGATACCATTTATGTAAGCATTAGTCCGGTTCCACAAACCAGCGCAATCTCCGGAGATAACAGCATTTGCGTTAGCGATACAGGTTCATTCAGCGTAGTAGCTACAGCAGGATCTACTTATCAGTGGAGCATTATTGGAGGAACTATTCTTAGTGGAAATGGAACCAATGCAAGCACAGGAATCTGGAGTGGATCAGGAACCGCAACGGTTACTATAATTGAAACAAATAGTTTTGGTTGCATTGGGGATCCAGTAAATCTATCAGTTACTGTGAATGCTCTTCCTGCTGCCGATGCTGGATCAGACGATGATATATGTATTGGTAATACAGCGAATTTATCGGCAAGCGGCGGTATTAGTTATGCATGGACACCAGTTTCCACGCTGGATAACTCAAGTATAGCGAATCCGATCGCAACACCTACTGTCACTACCACTTATACGGTATTAGTAACTGATGCAAATGGATGTAAAAACACCGATAATGTTACCATCTTCGTTAATCCATTACCGTTAGCTAACGCTGGTTTTGATGTTGCTATATGTATTGGAAGTTCTACCACACTTAGTGCGAGTGGAGGAACAATATATAGTTGGAGCCCGGGAACAAATTTGAGCAACACCAACACGTCGAACCCGACAGCCGATCCACAAGCTACTATCACTTATTCTGTCATTGTTACTGATACGAATGGTTGCAGTGCTACTGACGATGTAATTGTCAGCGTAAATCCGTTACCTACAGCAGATGCAGGCATAGATACTTTGCTTTGTAATGGAAGCAGTATCGCTTTGCTTGGCACAGGAGGAATAAGTTATCAATGGTCTCCTGCTACAGATTTGAACAATCCAAACATTGCGAATCCGATAGCAAGCCCATCCAGCATGATCACTTATACTGTAATGGTTACCGATGTAAACGGATGTACGGATGATGATCAGGTAACCATCGACATCAATGCACAACCTAAATCGACATTTGAACTAGACTCCACCTTAACAAAAGTAGATTGTAATGGCGTTAACATACAAACCATCAATTTAAGTACTGATGCGTTAAACTACAATTGGAATATGGGAGATGGCACTACGACAACTGTTGACAACCCTTCCCATCAGTATCCATTTGGTTCAAATGCGACCATCACATTAATTGCCATCAACAATGGCTGTAGTGATACAAGTAATTTGCAATTAAATTTAGGAGATTTGTCCGATTATCTAAAAGGTATTCCCAACACATTTACTCCAAACGGTGACGCAATCAATGATTGCTTTGATTTAAGCAAGACAGATTTTGCAGATTGCAGCACTTGGACAGTTTTCAATCGTTGGGGCGAGAAAGTATTCCAAAGTGACCATCAAAATCGTTGTTGGAATGGCAAGAAAAATTGCAATGGAGAACCTTGTCCTACGGGAACGTATTTCTACGTACTTAAGGTAAATGGGGCCTCCCTCAATGGTTCTATCATGCTAATTAGATAGCGAGAAGCTAATAACCAGTATTTTACAAGGCTCCTTCGGGAGCCTTTTTTTATAACTTTCTATAGGTATTTACGTAGAATGTTGCATATATCATATCAACATGAGACACTTTAAAGGAATCGTTCCGCTTTTACTATTGCTAATTCAGACTGCTGTACTGAATGGTCAAACAGCGGAAAATAATCCTGTAAATTACGACAACATGAGTTTAGAAGAACTCATGAACGTTAAAATTACTGTGGCATCTATCAAAGAATTAACGCCCCGTCAGTCGCCGGGTATTATTACATACATAACGGCCGAGGAGATCCGAAATTCAGGAGCTCGAGATTTAATGGAAGTATTACGTCAAGTACCCGGCTTTGAATTTGGATCTGATGTAGAAGGAGTAGTAGGGATAGGGATTAGAGGAAACTGGGCCCACGAAGGGAAAGTAGTTTTGTTTTTTGATGGCATAGAATTGAATGAAAGCTTATACTCTACATTACAATTTGGAAATCATTATCCCATCGACAATATTGAGCGAATAGAAATAATTAGGGGCCCAGGGTCGGCACTACATGGGGGATTTGCAGCCTACGCAGTAATTAATATCATCACCAAGTCAGCTCAAATAGGGAAATTAGAAGTTGGAGGACATGTATCACAAAGCACCACCTATAACGGAATTGCGAGAAGTTCAAGTAATTTATACTTCAGCAAAAAGGGTGAAAAAGCTGGATTTTCAATAAAAGTTAACGGGAATCAGTCATTAAGAAGTCACCAAATCTACACCGATGTTTATGGAAAAAGTTATGACATGAGTCAGCAGAGTCAATTAAAAAACTTTTTCGTGAATGCAAGTGGAAACATCGGCAAATTACAACTTCGATTCTTGAGCGACAATTATCGATTAAACGGCAGAGATGGGTATGTAGAAATAAAAGAACAAGCAAGTCCAAATCTATTCACGGCTCACAACTTCGAAGCAAAGTATGAAATTAATGCTAATGACAACTTCAAAATCATACCTCGCTTTGTAATAAGTAAACAATATCCATGGAGCACGCCAAAAAAAACTGCAGAAACAGATGAAGAAGCATTTCGAATTCAGACATTAGGTTTACTTGGATCTATAAATTTTGTTAACGATATCAGTGAAAAATTCAATCTCATTTCTGGGGTTTCGATGAGAAGAGACGTTTCCACAAATGAAATTGCTGGAGAAATCTTTAACACAACCGGTACCAGCCAGTTTATCAATGAAAACATTTCTCTTTTTTCTCAAGCTTTATATACTACTAAATGGTTCAATTTAGTAAGTGGAATAAGATTTAATTATAACAGCAGGTACAACAACGCGATTGTTCCCCGAATAGGTATTACTCGAGAATTTAAAAGCTCACATTTTAAAGCATTATTCTCACGTGCTTTCAGAGCACCCAGCACACAAAACATAGATTTAGGAGATCATATCAAACCAGAATTCACAGACGTTATAGAGTTAGAGGCGGGTGTAAAAATCACCAAAGACGCCTACATCACTTTCAATGCATTTCATATGAAAACAATTGACCCTATTGTTTACTATGTTACTCCTACCACAAATGAAGATGCCTATACCAATTTAAGCAATACTGGAACGTCAGGATTAGAATTCGTATTTCAGTATAAAAAGAAATGGGGCGGTATAGATATTAACGGATCTTACTATGATTCAGAAGATGGTACAGATGTAAATCTCTACACGCCAACCACCAACGATAATGTACATATTGGGCTCGCGCAATTCAAAAGCAATGCTTCCATTCATTTTCTAATTACCCCAGATTTGCAAATTGGAACTAATTTAAATTACTTATCCTCTAGATACGGAGTTAGCCATGTAGATGTTAATGATGAGTCTTCGATTTATACACTCTATCCGGCATTTTATTTATTAAACATCCATTTAGAATATCGCTTCAAAAAGTAAAAGGTCTAACGACTCGCTTAGGGTTAAGAAATACACTTGACCAACAAGAAGTATTTATTCAGCCTTATAACAGCAATCACGCTCCATTGCCTGGAATGCAAAGAGAAATACAATTAAAAATCACTTACCAGAACTTCTAAGAAAAGTATCCTTGAAGAACATACTTTACATTTTCATGAGAGGTAATTTTACTGGCATTTTAGCCGGGATGTTACTTTTGTGTTGTTCTGCCAAGTCTACCATTACAAATACGAATACTGTACCCAACAACGAAAGCACAATCAAAGCGCTTTTCATATACAATTTCACCAAACAAATTGAATGGCCTACTGAAAATTTTAGCAAACCACAGTTTACTATTTGTGTTTTGGACGATCGTGAAATGGCGGACCGATTGATCGAAATCGTAAAAGGGAGAAAATATTTTGAAAAACCCTTCGAGGTTAAGAATATTAAAAAAACAAACGAATCCATCGGCTCACAACTCCTTTTCATACCTCATTCTAATGGTAAAAAAATAGAGAAAGAATTGATGGAACTTCCACAAATAGGTTTATTGATCATCACAGATGAAAAATCGTTGCCTGCAAATTATTCAAGTATCAACTTGGTCGAAAAAAACGCACAATTACGTTTTGAAATTAACCATCCACTCGTAAAAAAACAAAATCTTAAGGTCAGTAATAATTTACTAAAACTTGCCACTAATAACTAATACAATAATTATGGATCAGAAAAGTGCTTTTAGAAAAATAGATCGAAAAATCTATATTATGTTTTTTCTTGTAATTGCTATTGCAAGCATTAATGCACTCATTAGCACCTTGACTATTAAAAAAAGTCATCAGGTAACTAGTGACTTAGTAAACAACACGAATCCTTCTTTGGAAGCATTAACTAAATTCAATCTACTGGTAACTAAATCAAAAATGTTAGCAACGAACTGGGTCTATCTCCCAGCAAACAGTGCTGACAAAGATAGTCTTCGTGCAATAAATGATGCAGTTTATATTGAATTGCGTGGACGAACCAAAAGTTTAATGGGATATTGGAATGATACTATTCACGTCAATAAAATGAATATGCTTTTGCCGAGTACAATGAACTAACCTCGTACCATACGCAAATCATGCGACTTTTAAATGGATTTGATGATTATCAAGATCCAATGAAAATGTTCACTGCAGGTGAAATTTTAGAAAGAGAAATCATTCCTAGATCCGAGAAGATAACTGCTGATTTAAAAGTCATTATGGACAAAAGGTCAGAAATGGCGGCTCAACAGCAAGATGAAATGCTGTACAGTTTTAACTCACTCATGGTATTAGTACTAGGTTTTGCTATACTGATTATATGTTCAATACTATTTTAGCTTACATACTAATACGCACCTTCATTGTTCCTGTACTTACTGTACGCAGTATCATCATGAGAATGGGTCAAGGAGAATTGCCGGAATTGAAAATGAAATTTCCCAAAAACGCTGTCGGTGAAATGATGCAGGCACTTCGATTCATGGTTGAAGGATTTCGTCAGACCTCCACTTTTGCAGAAGAAATTGGAAAAAACAACTTCGACCATCCCTACAAACCTCTTTCGGTAAATGATGTTCAAGGGCATGCCCTCTTACGCATGAGAAATCAACTGAAAGAGGCTGCTGAAGTAGAAGCCAGAAGAAATTGGTTGGTGGAAGGGCTTGCTGAGCTCAATGAATTAATGCGCTCCAATCAGGAAGATTTTAATATACTATTAGAACAGATCATCCATAATATTGTAGATCGTTTACAGGTACAACAAGCAGCAATTTTCCTGCTACACAATGATGATCTAAATGACTTACACATTCAATTAGGTTCCTACTATGCGCTCAATAATAAAATATTAAATAGTCGTAGGTATGAATTAAAAGAAGGATTGATCGGACAAGCTATTGCATCAAGCAAAATAATTGAACTCAATGAAGTTTACGATCCATACTTTACCATTGACACCGGGATGGGTGAATCCAAATCGTGCAGTATCATTATCATTCCACTAATTACCAGTGGAAAAGTAGTAGGAGCTATTGAAGTAGCCTCCGTAAAACCATTTGATTCAGCCAAAAAAGAAATGCTGGAAAAGATGGCTGAGCCTATTGCCGCCAGTTTATTCAGCTTACGTGCAAACCTTATCACGGCTCAATTACTTGAAGAATCACGAAAACAAGCCGATGAACTTGTATATCAAGAACAAGAACTTCGAAAAATAAACAACGAGTTAACGAAACAATCTCAGCTTCTTCGTCAATCAGAAGAAGAAATGAAATCACAACAAGAAGAATTACAACAAGTAAATATAGAGCTCCAAGACAAAGCACAATTACTACAACAACAAAATGTTGAAATTGAAGATGCTCGATTAAGCTTAGTGTTTAAAGCTGAGCAGTTGGAACAAAGTAATAAATATAAATCGGCGTTCTTGGCAAACATGAGTCACGAATTAAGAACACCGCTCAACAGTATACTTATTTTGGCAAAGTTACTGGCTGATAACAAAAATAAAAATCTAAGCGAAAAGCAAACGGAGCATGCCACAATAATTCATAAGTCGGGAAGCGATCTTTTAAACCTGATCAATGAAATTCTAGATCTTTCGAAAATTGAAGCCGGAAAAATCGAATTCGAAAATGAAGTTTTCAATTTAAAAATTGTATCTGACGATATTCGTATGCTATTTAAAGAATATGCAGTCGATAAAAACATCAACTTTGAAATCACAATTCCGGAAGATGATATTTGTGTAAATACAGACAAAACCCGTCTGGAGCAAGTAATTAAAAATTTACTTTCCAATGCTTTCAAATTCACACCTGAAAAAGGAACAGTTACTTTCTCCATTGCGAAGGCTGCACCCGATGCCATCTTCAAAGAAAAAGCATTATTGCAAAGTGAAGGCGTTGTTAGTTTATCTGTAAAAGATACTGGTATCGGTATACCGGAAGACAAACAAAAACAAGTTTTCGAAGCCTTTCAACAAGCCGATGGATCCACCAGTAGAAAATTTGGAGGTACCGGATTAGGACTTGCCATCAGCAGAGAGTTGGTGAATATGATGGGTGGTGAAATCACATTAGAAAGTGCAGAAGGTCAAGGAAGCACTTTTACCATTCACCTTCCTATTTCTTCGAAATCATTAACGGATGAACTGACAGATGCATTGGCATCCGAAGTACAAAAATCACCCAACGAAGAAAAAATTGTGCTCTCAGCAATTGAAGAAAACAAATCATACGACAACAATGAAATTCGTGATGACAGAAACAATATTCAAGAAAATGACAAAGTTATTTTGATTGTTGAAGACGATTATGTCTTCGCACGCATGTTGATGAATCAATGTCACCGTTTTAATTATAAAGCCATTATTGCTTTACAAGGTGATCAAGGTTTAAGTTATGCAAGTCAATATAAACCCTATGCCATCATTCTAGATTTAAGGTTACCCGTTGTTGATGGATGGACGGTTCTGAAAACATTGAAAGAAAACGATGACCTCAAAAAAGTATACCTGTACATATCATTTCATCGGTAGATAAAAGTCAACTTGGATTAGATATGGGAGCTACCAGCTACCTTAACAAACCGGCTGGTAAACAAGAAATGGAAGAACTCTTTAGAGTGATTGATCCGATCCATCAAGAACATAAAAAAATGTTAATACTTGGCAATCGAACAGATGAAGTAAATAAAATCATTGAAAAATTAAAGCAGAAAGAAGTTGAAGTAAGTTGTGTGCTTACACTGGATGAATGCAGCAATTTGGCAAAACAACAAAAATATGTCGGATTAATACTATCTACTGCTTTAAGCAATGAAGAATTACTTTCAAACTCCAACAACTTTCAACAGCTCAAAGGGATGCCAACTATCGTTCTTGAAAACAATCAAGATGACTATATGCAAGAAATAGAAACATTAATTAACAACGATCCTGTAAAGGCGCGTGAAAGAGTGCTAGATGCCGCAAGTAGCTTTTTACATGAAGTTGAAAATGGAAATAAATTTTCGAAAGAAGTAAGCAATCGAATGGAAAATATGTTGACGGGTAAAACCGTACTTATCGTAGATGATGATATGCGAAATATTTACTCACTCACCAACATATTAGAGCAAGAACAAATACAAGTTATATGTGCCTACGATGGACTCCAAGCGATTGAGCAAATTACTGCTCATCCGCAAATCGACTTGGTACTTATGGACATCATGATGCCCAATATGAACGGATATGAAGCCACACAAAAAATCAGAAAAAATCCAGAATGGGAACATCTACCTGTAATTGCAGTAACTGCAAAAGCCATGAATGGCGATCGCGAAAAATGCATTGAGGCCGGTGCGTCCGATTATTTAACAAACCCATCAATGCCGATCAACTCTTGTCGTTGATGAAAGTATGGATGTATAAATAGTAAATTAAATATCAATTCCTCCATCTACCAAAATAAATCAATGAATATAAAAACAAATTTGTACTCGCAACGTATAACCTCAACATTAATCGGCTTACCTATGCAAAAAGATTCCATTTTATTATTAGTTGACGATAGACCTGAAAATCTGTTAGCATTGGAAAGTATTCTAAATGAAGATCATCGCAAATTCTTAACAGCAACAAGCGGAAGTGAGGCGTTGCTAATGACCGACCTTGAAAATATAGACTTAATCTTACTCGATTATCATCTAGGTGAATTAAATGGGATTGAAGTAGCAAGACAATTAAGAAAACGACCCTCCACAGCTCATATCCCTATCATCTTAGTGACTGCAATTTCAAAAAGAGAATCATTGACACTAGAAGAATTTGAAGCAGGAACCATTGATGTATTGCGTAAACCATTAGATTTCGAAGAAACTAGAGCAAAAGTAAGTTTATACGAAGAAATGTCACTGTTCAGAAAGCAATGCTTAGGCAAAAAGAATCCATAATTTAATTTTATCCAGAATTTAAATCCTGCTATCTTCCATAGCAGGATTTTTTTTATCTTTACATTACTAAATAAACGCGCTATGACACACCCATTACGTCTAACTCTAATTTTTCTTTTCTCCATCACATCCACATTTGCACAAGAAGGGCACCGTATGTCCGAATTTGAAAAATCTATTGTTCCTTTTTATATGGGAAGTAGAGGAATGTATCCATCCACCGCTGCAGTAAATCCACCCTCAAGTCCAGTACGAACAATTGCTGAATGGGAAGAACTTCAAGCTTTAGTTGTAGGATGGAAATCTTATCCTACTATTCTTCGACAAATAGTAGGTGCGGCAAAACAAGAAACGAGAGTGATCATAGTTTATACTACTCCGGATACACAGTCCAGTTTAATAAATTATTTGGCAGCTGGAGGAGTTGATACAGTGAATGTAACCTTTCTTGCAGCACCAGTGAATTCAGTTTGGTCGCGCGACTATGGTCCTTGGAGTGCATATACTAATGATGTTGATTCATTAATTACCATTGATTGGATTTACAATCGACCACGGCCAAGTGACGATGCTGTTCCGGTAGTTATTTCCAATTATTTAGGTACTCCACTCTATCAAACCACCGCGGCACCTTGGAATTTAGTGCATACTGGTGGTAACTTTATGACGGATGGTTTTGGAACTGGTTTTTCATCCGCACTTGTGTATAATGAAAATGGACCCGGCGGCGGATTTGGCCTCAACCACACACCAGCAGAAGTAGATTCCATCATGTATCATTTTATGGGTATTAACCGATATATCATCATGAACACTTTACCGTATGATCAAATTCATCATATCGATATGCACATGAAATTATTGGATGAACAAACCTTGTTAGTAGGGCAATATCCACAAGGTATTGCAGATGGCCCTCAAATTGAAGCGAATTTACAATTTGTGCTGTCTAATTATAATTCCATTTATGGAACTCCTTACAAAGTAGTACGTGTGCTCATGCCGGATGACAATAATTTATACCCCAATAACGGCGGCGATTATTTCACTTACACCAATAGTTCGTTCATCAACAAAACTATTATTCTGCCTGTTTATGGAATTCCAGAAGACTCATCTGCAATTCGTATTTACAGAGAGAGCATGCCGGGTTACAAAGTAGTTCCTATTAATTGTGTTTCTATGATTAGTGCATTAGGTGCTTTACACTGTATTACGAAAGAATTAGGAACGAATGACCCTCTACTCATCAGCCATCAAGCTTTAGAAAATACGACGGATACGCTTAACAGTTATGTTGTTAATGCCCTTATGCAACATCGCAGTGGAATCAATACCGCAACATTATTTTGGAGAACGGATACGTTGATGGCATGGAATTCCTTCAACATGACTTTTACAGGAATAGGAAATAACTGGACAGGACTTATTCCGGCACAAGCTGTAGGAACAACAGTATATTATTATGTTTCGGCAACAGCAATCAGCGGAAAATCACAAGTGCGACCATTGCCCGCACCTTCGGGATATTGGAAATTTGAAGTGACAGGAACAACGGGATTTGCAGCGTCATTTACCAATGAAATACAATCTATCTTCCCGAATCCATGCAATGCACTTACTTGCATTCCTGTTCAATTAGCACAGAGCGGGTTTGTTCAACTTCGATTATTTGATGCAAGCGGACGATTAATTCAGCAGATTTTTCAAGGAATTAAATCTGCTGGAGAAAATAAATTTTTCTTTGATGCGAAAAGTTTATCCAACGGGATGTATTTTATCGAAATGAAAACGGCTGAAGGGACATTCGGGAAAGTCGCAGTAAGACATTAACCTTAGATTTGATGGTAAATAGTCAATCACTACATTTTAACAATCTTCTTTGTGATCGATTTATTTCCGCGAATAAATTGAAGGAAGTAGATTCCTGATTCTACTTTCATCAATTGAATTTGATGTTGATCACCTTCGATACTTTCCAATTCTACGATACGACCTTGCAAATCATAACACAACAAGTAAATATCTTCGATAGCATCATTTCCCTTCCAACTCACATTGAAAATACCTGAAGAAGGATTAGGAGAAACAATTATATTCTCTTCCGACCATTCATTGTTTCTCCATCCAACTGCATCGGAACAGAAACCAATGCTTGCCAGCTGATTCTTTCAAACAACCATATTTACTGCAAACTCCAACTTTATACCAACCCTGCTAGTTTTGCTGTGTAATCCGAAACGATGGCGTTAGAAATAATTGCATTATTTCTTTTCCAATAATATGTATAAGATGTTCCGGGGGAAGCTTGTAAGATTACACTATCGCCGTTACAAAAAGATGTCGCCCCAATTGGAGTAATAACCGCAGTTGGCTTAGATTTGACATTTACTTTTACAGGACTGGAAAGGGTGGTTGCACAGGCATTTGTGACAGAACCAGTATATTCACCTGTAGCATTGCTTTGTAAATTGAATCAGTTGCTCCTGCAAATATTCACATTATTTTTTTTCCATTGCCAAGTTGTTGCAGATACAGAAGGAGATTTTAAAAACACAGAATCACCGGCACAAATCAACGGATATTTACTTGATGTTATAGCGGAAGAAGGACCTGCGGAACTTGTCATAACCACCGGTGCACTTATCGTATTGCAACCATTAGCAGTAGTACTAATCGTATACGTACCAGCGGTGGTTACCACAACCGATGGCTGAGTTGCATTAATTACGGCAGCACCATTTCGATACCATTGATAAGTTGCATTCGCTACCGAATTTGCAGAGAGCGTCAATGACGAAGGCGTACAAATTACAGTTGACAATGGAGGTGTGATAACAGCAGTTGGACTTTGTATTACACTTAATGCAACGGTATTTGTTGTTATAGTACTGCATGCGTTCGTTATATTACATTTATAATTTCCAGCTAACGTTGCAGCGTAAGAATAGTTTGTTGCACCAACGATGTCGACATTATTTCTTTTCCATTGATACGTATAATTTGAACCTTGTGCAGGCGAACATGCCACCTCAGTGGATGTACCTGAACAAATAGTAACATTCTGAATAGTTGCCGTTCCAATAGGTGCACCTGTATTAACATGAATGGGCGTAGACATTTTAGTTCCGCAGGCTGGATTATTTACCAAACATTTATAACTTCCTGTAATGGTTGCATTGTACGTTGATGCAGAACCTGAACTTAGTAAAACATTATCACGGTACCACGTATACGTTATACCGGCACCTGTAGGTTGAGCGTTTATTTGAACCGCCCCTCCACAATTCGTATTTCCTGAAGGCGCACTCAGTGTTGGACTCGTGGTATTTAATGTAACATTAACAGGTGCTGTAAAATTAATAGAATTAAAACAAAAAAAATCAAAGTAGCTCATCGAATAAGATCCACTTTGCAAAGCGGTATAAAAATAATTCGTAGCTCCTGGAATGAGGGATTCCATTAAAATACCACGCATAAGGGCTAGATGATGCCACAGGGGCATATAATGTCACATTGGAACCCACACCACAACCATTAATGGGTGAAAAATATTCAATTGCACTACCTGAATAAATATTTGGCGGAGCTGTATTGACATTATAATTAGCGGAAGTAGTAGAGCCACATGCATTGGTGGCAGTTACAACATAATCACCGGGAGGGTAAGGTGCATTTAAAAAATTACTTGTGCCTGATTGAAGAGTAGTATTATAAGCTTGCCAAGAATAATTAGCGCCGGCAATGGGTTGAACACTAAGCGAACCTGCTGGTGGATAACAATTATTGGATCCGCCAGCAAAGCAATCAAAAGTGCTACAAGATATTATAGGAGTCGCAATGTAATTCACATCTACAATTTTTGTTGCAGAAGTAACACTAGCACAAGAATTAGTTAGATTCACAAAATAACTTCCACTTGTAGTAGGCGAATACGAATTAGAGATTGCACCTGGAATGACAACGCCATCTTTCATCCATTGATAGCTTGAATAACCGGTAGTAGCAGAGAGTGTCAACGACTCTCCAGCGGCTGCACAAAATGTTAATGGACCAGTAGCTGAAATATTTCCAACAGGTGTAGGTGTCACCGTTACGTTTACCATGAAGGTTGTTCTCATGCCCAAATTATTCCATAGCGTACAGTAATAATATCCTGAAGTAGAAACTACAATGGAATTTGAATTTTTACCCAGATAAGCAATATTACTTGACAAAGTTCGACCCCAACTGTAACGAGTATAACCAGCAGGTACGGTTAACGTAACACTACCTCCTTCACAAAATGAAGTTGGACCACTGGCTGTAATAACAGGTGCTGCCGTAGTATAGGCGATGCCGTTAGTATCTATTCTGGATAAATATACATCCGAATTATACTCTCTTAAATAACTACTTCCTGTAATTAATAATTTATTTCCACTGATTGAAGTAATTCGACCTGGCGTTGCAAAGTTAGCATATGAATTTCCACCGGCATATTGAAAAACTTTGTGGAGAGTTTCAGTACCTGCTGAATTATATTTCTTCAATACAATTGGACAACCAAAATTGCAGTAATTAATCAATAAAAAATAGCTTCCATTGGCTCCTGGGGCTACATCCGCCCCACTATCTGATAAAAGTGAAGTCCATTTAGAATAAATTGTATTACCAGCAAGATCTATTCTCAGATGAAAAGTACTCGAGTAATTTCCAATTCCATCCCAACCAATTCCCACTATCAATAACTTTTGATCACTTAATTCAACAATTCCTTTTGCAGTAGTTACTGTTGAACTCGATCCATTTAAATAGTAATTATATTTTCGTGTCCAGAGTGTATCTCCCGAAAGATTCACCTTCGCTGCAAAAACATTGAAGTTCGTAAAGCTACTTGATCTACCAGCAATCACAATATTATTATCGCTCGTTAGTGTTAATGAATTTCCTTCTTCATCCGCAGCGAATCCTATTGTTTTATTTTGAATAATAGTTCCCGCTGCATCTGTTTTTAAAAACCAAATATCTTTCGCCCCAGCTCCTGCACTCGTTGTATTTCCCACCAAATAAAATTTTCCGACATTATTGGTTATATCTCTAAACTCATCTGCACCGGTCCCACCAAAATTCTTCGACCAAATTAAATTTCCATTCGATCCTAGCTTAACCAAAAACCCATCTCTATTTGTTCCAATCGTGGTATATCCTGCGCAATAAATTTCATCATTTGAATCAATGGTAACTGCGTTACCTCCATCATCACCTGAACCACCAAAATATTTTATCCAAAGTAAACTTCCTGATTTACTAGTTTTCATCACCATCATATCAAATCCTCCAGCACCATAGGAATTAGACAGTCCCACGGTAATTATAGACCCATCGGATAATTCAGCAACATCATTTCCTGCATCGGAACCTGGGTAATCATAGCTATTTTCAAATTTTTGTGCCGATAAATGAAGAGGCAAAAAGATGATAAGGCAGGCTAGAAGTGAATAAAAATTTCTCATAGGTGGATAAAGGTTGATGGGTTGGTTGATCAAATGTAAGTGTCTGACTCAATTCTTGCAACGTAAATCCTTGAATTTCCATTAAAAAGCAATAAAGAAGGGCAAGCGATTATAAAACAGGTGCCAAGGTTAAGCCGATATCCTAAAAATACCTTATAAACATCTTTCATAGTAACTGTTAATTTCTTTACCTTTGCAGCCCTTACATTCAACCGTAACGGAGTATAATAACGTTCTGAAATGACTGATTCTGTATACATTATCCGGTTTAACCATCTGGCTGAAGGAATACATGAGTATGACTTTAGTATTGATGATTCTTTCTTCGCCAAGCGTGAAGAATCCATCATTAAACAAGCTAAAGTTGAAGTTAAAGTCGCGCTTCATAAAGATTCGGGCGGAATGCACCTGAATTTGAGTATGATAGGAGATGTGGCTGTAGATTGTGTAAGGTGCCTCGAAGGATTCCGAATGCCTATAGAGATTGAAAAATCTTTATTGGTGAAGATGGTTGATGAGGTAAATGAAGAATATGACGATGAAGATGAAATCTACATTTCCAAGAAAGCGATAGAAATTGACCTTGCCCATAGCCTGTACGATTTCCTCACCTTGGAAATTCCTTATTGCCCGGTTCATCCGGAAGATGAAAACGGTGTTGAAACTTGTAATCCTGATGTCTTAAAATACATCAAGAAGCAAGAGACAAAAACTGAGAAAAAGGACGAGGAAAATGAAGGTGATGCTCGATGGTCGGAGCTTAAGAAGATCAAACTAAATTGATTATTAATAATTACAAATACAATAAATTATGCCAAATCCTAAAGCCAAACACTCGAAATCGAGAAGGGACAAGCGCCGCACACATTACAAAGCAGTTGCTCCAACATTAGCTATTGATGCAGCAACTGGAGAAGCTCATTTATGGCACCGCGCATTCTGGCACGAAGACAAATTAATGTACAAAGGAAAATGATTATGGAGCGTGGCGCTTAATTGCCATTCTTAATTTTCATAATCTCTATACATTAACACTTCAGCTAGAAAAGCATTGATTAAAATTGGGATTGATATTATGGGCGGCGATTACGCTCCAAACCAACCGGTTTTGGGTGCGATTCAAGCCTTGCCCGAGTTGCCTGCCGATGCACGCCTTGTGCTCTTTGGAGATGAAAAAGTCATTCGTGATTTATTCGCTTCCGAAGGTGCCGATGTGAGTTTGGTGGATATTGTTCATACTACCGAGGTAATCGGCATGGATGAGCAAGCTACTCGCGCTATTCCCGGAAAACCCGATTCAAGTATTTCACGCGGTTTTGAATATCTCAAAAAAGGAGAGATTCATGGATTTGCCTCTGCTGGAAACAGTGGAGCCATGATGGTAGGGTCGATGTTTAGCGTGAAGACCGTTCCAGGTATTCTTCGCCCTGCTATTTGCTCTGTGATTCCGAAAGAAGATGGAAGCACAGGTGTTTTTTTAGATGCCGGTGCCAACGCCGATTGTAAACCTGAACACTTGCAGCAGTTCGCCATCTTAGGAAGTCTTTTTTTAGAGCATGTATACGGCGTAAAAAATCCGAAAGTGGGACTGATGAACATCGGTGAAGAAGAAGAAAAAGGAAATAAAGCTTTGCAAGGAAACGCATCCTCTTTTAAAGCAAACGAAAGAAATAAATTTTATTGGAAATATCGAAGGCCGTGATCTTTTTAATGACAAGGCAGATGTGATTGTATGCGATGGATTCGTCGGCAACGTTATTCTTAAGTTAGCCGAATCGTTTTACAGTTTAATCAGAAGAAGAAAGATCAAGGATGAATATTTTGATCGTTTCAACTTCGAAAATTATGGCGGTACTCCTGTTTTAGGAGTGAATGCACCCGTCATTATTGCGCATGGTATTTCGAATGCTACTGCCATCAAAAACATGATACATATAACGCTTAAAGTGACCACTGCCGGATTAACCGAAAAGATTACTCAAGCGGTTCATGAAAGCATTACCTCTTAAAATATGACTAAAATTACTGCTGCAATTACCGCTGTGAATGCATGGGTCCCACCCGATGTACTTTCTAATAAGGATCTGGTGAAGATGGTGGATACCACCGAAGAGTGGATCATGACCCGCAGGA
>JADJPB010000022.1 GCA_016713445.1 Bacteroidota bacterium
TAGGGAAACAAATATTGCTGGTGTTGGGAAGTCGTGATTTTATACTTCCATTAATGAACCCATGTCTATACTCAATGCAAAGCTGTTGCTCTAAAAATGTTCTCCAGCGAGAAGTATGAATCCCGTAATCCCAAAGTCCATCTCCAGCTAACTCACATGCTTTTCCAAATCCAACAATAGCTGGAACATTTAAAGTGCCGGAACGTAATCCACGTTCGTGTCCGCCACCAATAATGGTATGTAAACTTACTCTTGGATTTTTCTTCTTACATATAAAGCGCCGACTCCTTTCGGACCATAAATTTTATGTGCCGATAGCGTGCAAAGGTCCAAGTTTTGCTCTTCGACATTCACTCTCACTTTACCAATCGCTTGTGTAGTATCGCTAAGCAATAAAACTTTTTTCTCTCGACATATTCTTCCAATCTCTGTACAATCTTGTAATACTCCCGTTTCGTTGTTGGCCATCATTACAGCAACTAGAATAGTGTCGGGTCGAATGGCATTTTGTAGTTCCAGTAAATCGATCTTGCCTTCTCGATCAACATTTAATATGCTGTATTCAATTCCATTTTTACTTAAATCATCTACTGTATCTAGAATGGCTTTGTGTTCGGTAGCACAAACGATCATGTGTTTGCCTACCGTCGTATATCCTTTTGCTACTCCTCGAATGGCTAAATTCAATCCTTCCGTCGCGCCCGAAGTGAAAATGATTTCATTGGGTTCGGCGCCAATTAACTGTGCTACATGTTCTCTTGCGCGTTCAACTACCGCTGAGGCAGCCCATCCCCAAGCATGTGTCGAGCTCGCTGCATTGCCAAATTTTTCTGTAAAATAGGGGAGCATGGCTTCCAATACCTTCGGGTCGACAGGCGTAGTACTATTATAATCAAGGTAAATGGATTTCATGGGATTGCAAAGTTCCGAAAAGGATGTCAATTTTTGGGTTAAAAAAGGGTGTAGGGTTTCTTTCTTTTTCGTCAAATATTTTAATCAGATAAGAATTATCTTTGCCGCCATGTCAACCAATACGATTAAAAAGCTGAGCGGCGAAGATTTATTCAAGAATATCATTAGCCATTCCAAGGAATATGGATTTATTTTCCAGTCGAGTGAAATTTATGATGGCCTAAGTGCTGTTTACGATTATGGGCAGATGGGCGCAGAGCTGAAGAAGAATTTGCGCGACTACTGGTGGAAAGCAATGGTGCAACTCAATGAAAACATTGTGGGCATCGATGCCGCCATCTTTATGCATCCAACCACCTGGAAAGCTTCCGGACACGTGGATGCTTTTAGTGATCCATTGATTGACAATAAAGATTCGAAGAAAAGATATCGTGCCGATGTTCTCATCGAAGAACATGTTGCAAAAATTGAAGCAAAGATTGAGAAGGAAGTAGAAAAAGCAAAAAGCCGATTTGAGAATTTTGATGAAGCGATGTTTCGTTCTACCAATCCTCGTGTGGTAGAAAATCAAAAGAAGATTGATGAAATCAATGCGCGTTTTAAAGCAGCCTTGGAAGAAGATAAACTGGAGGATGTAAAACAAATCATTATTGATTTGGAAATTACTTGTCCTGTTAGTGGTACACGCAACTGGACCGACGTGCGTCAGTTTAATTTGATGTTCAATACGCAGTTGGGATCGGTGAGTGAAGAAGCAAGTACTATTTATTTACGCCCTGAAACTGCACAAGGAATTTTTGTTAATTTTTTAAATGTGCAAAAAACAGGTCGAATGAAAATTCCATTTGGGATTGCACAAACCGGAAAAGCATTTCGCAATGAAATTGTAGCCCGTCAATTTATTTTTCGCATGCGTGAGTTCGAGCAAATGGAGATGCAATTCTTCGTGAAGCCGGGTACCGATTTGCAGTGGTATGAGCAGTGGAAAAAAACGCGTATGGCATGGCACAACAGTCTTGGATTCCCAGAAAGCAAATATCGTTTTCATGATCATATTAAATTAGCGCATTATGCCAATGCTGCTTGCGATATTGAATTTGAATTTCCATTTGGATTTAAAGAATTAGAAGGAATTCACTCGCGCACCGATTTCGATTTAAGAAATCATGAGAAGTTCAGCGGTAAGAAATTACAATACTTCGATCCGGAAGACAATGAAAATTACATTCCGTATGTGGTGGAAACATCGATTGGGTTGGATCGTCTTTTCTTAGCAACGATGTCGCAAGCTTATCAGGAAGAACAATTGGAAGATGGTAGTTCTCGTGTGGTTTTAAAAATTCCGCCATTCTTAGCGCCCTACAAAGTGGCCGTATTGCCCTTAGTAAAAAAGGACGGACTCCCTGAAAAAGCGCGTGAGATCATGAATCAACTAAAGTTAGACTATCTGTGTATTTACGAGGAGAAAGATTCGATTGGCAAACGTTACCGTAGAATGGATGCCATTGGTACTCCACTTTGCATTACTATCGATCACCAATCGTTGGAAGACAATATGGTTACCTTGCGCGATCGCGATACGATGCAACAGGAGCGTGTAAGCATTGATTCCTTGATGCAATTAGTAAACGCGAAAGTGAGTATGCATGCACAGTTGAAGAAGTTGATGTAGATGTTGTTTTCAGGAATCTTAATTTGATTTTTTAATTCAGATTTAATGATCCGTGAATATTCATTTCATCACCTTCCCTGCCACCTGCTCTTTATCGGTTATTAATTGAACAAAATAAATTCCGGATGAAAATGCATTCATGTAAATTTCGCTGGTGTAATAACCTCCGTGAATATTATCAATCTTTTTTTCATACAGTGTTCGTCCACTAACATCCAGTAAACGAATAATGCCGCCTCGGCCTTTTAGTTGAGATGCATTTACATGAATGAGATTCCATGCAGGATTATACCATGCCTGAAACGCAACTTTATTTTCGGTAGGTATATCTCCAATACCAACTGTTAACGTATCACATGGACTCCCTACTACTACACCCATATCGTAGTTGGGATTATTGGGTAATCCCCAATAGGTGCGTTTGCCGCCAAGGTAAAAACTATAGGGTAAATAATTACAACCAGTTGCACCGCTATCAGGAAAATGAATAACACCAAGATTCATGTTATATTGATTATACACCGAGTCAGCATAAGGATAAGGGAAAGCAAATCCATCATAGTAAGTACCGGTTATATAAATTTTATCATCGGGTCCTCTTTTAATATCTCCAATATAATATTGAGGTGAATTAAGACTCCAAATATTTGTTATTGAATAATTCGTATCCAATAAATCAACAACAAATAAATTCGAAGTATCGGGTGCGCTTGTTATATATAAATATCTTCCATTTGCAGAAAACTCACAAGCCCAATACCCAGGCAAAGGCGAACTGGGCCGCATGGTATCCAGTGTAATGGGGTTAGAAAACAGCCCGGTGCAGCGATCGTAATCAAATACCTGTATAAGACCACTGTAATTTACATAAGCCAATTTAGTTCCTTGTTTATTCCAACGGAATTCAATGAAACTTCCACCTGTAACAGGTCCAATGTTTTGGAGCGTATCTAGTAAAATACCATTAGTAGAAATGAGATATGTATAAAAAGGATTATTTGTTATAATCCCATCACCTGTTCTCATATATAGCCACCAGTCGCGTCCATTACCATGCTTAATGGCAGTTATGCAATCTGCCATCCTAACGTTAATTATTAAGGTATGTTTTTTGAATTACACGCCCCATTCCATTATTGAAACTTAGGTCAATGATCGAATAATAGGTGTTGTACGTTATTGATCCGTCATTAGTAAATATATAGTATTTTTGATTATCATTCGGAAAAGGAATTATTACCATTTCCTGGTACCAGGAAATTCCAATTATAGAATCACCATTTTCCATCATTAAATGCAATTTGTTTTTTATGTTTCCTTGCAAATTCACGGGATTACTAGTATCCCCAGTATGTGCATAAAATAATAATTGTCCAAGGGTATCACAAATTGAAACCGCTGTACCACGGCTGCGCATAGCCGAAAAGTACGGTTGCGGATTGGACGGTACGGTAAAATCAATACCGGCTGAATCACCAAAACACCAAATGGCGTTGCGGGATTGAGCACGGCTTGTATAGCTATACAATATTGTGAATAGCATTGCAAAAAAAAGAAGTGTGTTTTTCATTTTCATTCTCATTCTCATACTCATTCTCATACTCATTCTCATTTCATCAACTTCCCCGCCACCTGTTCCTTATCAGTTATTAATTGAACAAAATAGATTCCGGATGAAAATGCATTCATGTAAATTTCGCTGGTGTAATAACCTCCATGAATACTATCCATCTTTTTTTCAAACAGGGTTCGTCCACTAACATCCAGCAAACGAATGATACCTGCGCGACCTTTTAATTGCGATGCGTTTGCATGAATGGAGATTCCATGCAGGATTGTACCATGATTGCATAATAGCTCCGCTCTCCCCTGATGGCGAAGGATCGCCAGGGCTGGGGAGAGGCCCACTGTTAACGTATCACACGGACTACCTGCTACTACGCCCATATCGTAATTGGGATTATTAGGCAAGCCCCAATAAGTTCGTTTACCGCCAAGGTAAAAACTATATGGTGTAAAATTGCAAGCGGGGAAAGCAGAATCTGGCTCGTTGATTACCGACAAATTCATATTATAAATATTGTAAGCTGAATCCGGATAGGGGAAATTCCAATTATTCATACTATCAATATAGGCACTTGAAAGATAAATTTTATCATCGGGTCCTCGTTTTAAATCACCAGCAGTATTAACTGGAAATGGCGTTGTCCAAATTGTATCTCGAGTAAAAAGAAGTTGGTAAATTAATTAAATCATATTGATATAAATAAGAAATTGTTGAACTAGCGCTAACATATAAATATCTACCACTAGCAGAAAACTCACATGCCCAATAAGCAGGCAATGGCGAACTGGGCCGCATGGTATCCAGTGTAATTGGATTAGAAATAAGCCCAGTGCAGCGATCGTAATCAAATACCTGTATAAGGCCACTGTAATTTACATACGCCATTTTAGTTCCTTGTTTGTTCCAACGGAATTCGACGAAACTTCCGCCAGTAAGTGGTCCAATATTTTGCTGTGCATTTAATAATATGCCAGTAGTAGTTATCAAGTATGTATAAAATGGGTTGTTTGCTAAAAAGCCATCACCTGATCTCATATACAACCACCAATCTCTGCCATTACCATGCTTAATCGCTGTAATACAATCAGCCATTCTTACATTAACTATCAATGGAACATTTTTTTGAATTACCCTCCCCAGTCCATTATTAAAACTTAAGTCAATAATTGAATAGTAGGTATTGTATGTAATTGTACCATCATTCGTAAAGAGATAAAACTTCATTAAATTTCCTGGATATGGAATAATCACCATTTCTTGATACCAGGAAATCCCAACAATAGAATCTCCATTTTCCATGAGTTGATGATTCTTATTTAAAATATTGCCTCTTGTATTGGTTCCATTATTACTGGTATCGCCTGTGTGAGCATAAAACAATAATTGTCCTAATGTATCACAAATTGACACTGCTGTACCTCGACTACGCATGGCTGAAAAATAGGGTTGCGGATTTGAGGGCACGGTAAAATCAATACCGGCCGAATCACCAAAACACCAAATGGAATTACTTTTTTGGGCTTGGCTGTTTTTGCAATACAGTATTATGAATAGCATTTCAAAAAAAAGAAGTGTGTTTTTCATTCTCATTTTCATTCTCATTTTCATTCTCATTTCATTACCTTACCAGCCACCTGTTCCTTATCGGTTATTAATTGCACAAAATAGATTCCAGATGAAAATGCATTCATGTAAATTTCGCTGGTGTAATAACCTCCATGAATAGTATCAATCTTTTTTTCAACCAGTATTCGTCCATTCAAATCTAGTAAACGAATTACACCTGCGTGGCCTTTTAGTTGTGATGCATTTACATGAATGAGATTCCATGCAGGATTGTACCATGCTTGCATAAGAGCTCCCCTCTCCTTTGATGGCGAAGGATCGCCAGGGTAGGGGGAGAGGCCTACACTTAATGTATCGCATGGACTCCCTGCCACCGCTCCCATATCGTAGTTAGGATTATTAGGCAATCCCCAATACGTGCGTTTGCCACCAAGGTAAAAACTGTAGGGTAAATAATTACAACCAACGGCACCGCTATCTGGAAAATGAATTACGCCTAAGTTCATGTTATATTGATTATATACCGTGTCAGCATAAGGATAAGGAAAAGTAAAACCATCAAAGTAAGTGCCTGTAACATAAATTTTATCATCCGGTCCTCTTTTTAAGTCTCCTAAGTAATACTGTGGATTATTAATTGTCCATATATTGGTCAATGTTAAATTAGTATCCAGTAAATCAACAACAAATAAAATTGATGAATCTGGATTAGAAGATATGTATAAAAATCTACCATTTGCAGAAAATTCACATGCAACATAATTTGGCAATGGAGTATTCGGCCGCATGGTATCAAGTGTAATAGGATTAGATATAAGCCCGGTGCAACGATCATAGTCAAATACCTGTATAAGGCCGCTGTAATTTACATACGCCATTTTAGTTCCTTGTTTATTCCAGCGGAATTCAACGAAACTTCCTAAGGAAATAAAACTAGGGTCTTGAAGTGCGTCTAAAATAATTCCCGCAGGTGTTATTAGATAAGTATAAAATGGGGTGCTAACAAGGTTGCCATTCCCTAATATGGAGTACAACCACCAATCTCGTCCATTGCCATGCTTAATTGCAGTGATACAATCTGCCATACGTAAATTTAAAATCTGCTGGTTTTTGATTATTACTTTACCCAATCCATTATTAAAACTCATATCAATAATTGAATAGTAAATTCCATAGATAAGTGTTACATCTTGAGCAAACAGATAGAACTTTTGGGAATCTCCAGGCATCGGGATAATAACCAACTCCTGATACCAGGAAATTCCAATTATAGAATCTCCATTTTCCATGAGTTGATGATTTCTATTTAAAATATTTGCTCTTGTATTGGTGCTATTATTGCTTGTATCTCCCGTATGCGCATAAAACAATAATTGACCAAGGGTATCACAAATTGAAACAGCAGTTCCACGGCTACGCATAGCCGAAAAGTACGGTTGAGGATTGGACGGTACATTGAAATCTATACCGGCTGAATCACCAAAACACCAAATGGCGTTACGGTTTTGTGCCTGAGCGGTTTTGCAATTAATGAAAGTACATAGAATTGCAGCAAAAAGAATTAACTTTTTCATGCGATGCTATTTAATAATAATTACTTTATTTACATCCAATATATTTCCACCTTCGTCTTTTCCTATGAGAAGTAGATTCGTATCACTTACCCTTTCTTGGAAACAATACCTCAACTTGTTTTCATTATCCGGCACATTTATCACGTCTACTTCCTGCCCTTTTGTATTTAGAATTTTATATACCTTATAGAAATCATTGGGGACAGTAATCCAGATGCATTGCTGGGTAGGGTTAGGTTCTATTTTCGTTTTGACTTCTGCTTCTTTTTGTTCTGAATTTAATATACGCAATGTGCTTGTTTCGGTTGGTTTTCGCTCCGTAAAAGTTAAGGCGCTAGCACTAAAGTTGACCTTCCCACACGGTAGGAATAAGAATGTGCCAATTGCATTAGATAAAGTGAATCTTCAAACAACAAATAATCCTCATTATTGACTTTACAAATAGTTTCAAAAATATATTTATCGCTTTCCTGAATCAAATTAGTATCAACTACAACTTCTAATAAAACTTCGGCAGAATCATTACTTTGTCGGCTTAAATAAATTTCCACATCATTTAAATACTCCGATGAGGAATTGATATAAGTATAATACAAATCAGAAAGCTGGGTATAAGATAACGGATTCATCGCAATAAAAGCAGAATCATTTCGCATTAACCGAAACAAGCGCTCAGCAATTATATAGTGTTGATCGGCATCTGTATTTTGTGAGTCAATCGCTAATGAAGCTAAAAACCGATCCATTTCATACTCTGTATTCTCTGCTAGATTACATTCAAGATCGTTGTGGGGATTGTTTTCGATAGCTGTAATAACGAATTGATTATATGGCCAAGGAGAAAAATTATTTCCAGTTCCCTGGGTAGCTCCCCAATGATACCATTCATTAGTGAATGGAATTGGTAAAAATTTCTTCATTGGAGTTGAATTTAGGTAGATAAAAGTAATGAAATGTTTCGAATTTTTTAAATGATTAAGAAATAAATACTCCAATTATAATTTGTTAGTTGGTATCTGCATACATTATTTAACAAAAAATGCATGAAAAGACTCATCTTTTTTCTCATTTCATCACCTTCCTTGCCACCTGCTCTTTATCGGTTATTAATTGAACAAAATAGATTCCGGATGAAAATGCATTCATGTAAATTTCGCTGGTGTAATAACCTCCATGAATACTATCCATCTTTTTTTCAAACAGGGTTCGTCCACTAACATCCAGCAAACGAATGATACCTGCGCGACCTTTTAATTGCGATGCGTTTACATGAATGAGATTCCAAGCAGGATTGTACCATGATTGCATAATAGCTCCGCTCTCCCCTGATGGCGAAGGATCGCCAGGGCTGGGGGAGAGGCCCACTGTTAACGTATCACACGGACTACCTGCTACTACGCCCATATCGTAATTGGGATTATTAGGCAAGCCCCAATAGGTTCGTTTGCCGCCAAGGTAAAAACTATAGGGTGTAAAATTGCAAGCGGGGAAAGCAGAATCTGGCTCGTTGATTACCGACAAATTCATATTATAAATATTGTAAGCTGAATCCGGATAGGGGAAATTCCAATTATTCATGCTATCTATATAAGCACTTGAAAGATAAATTTTATCATCGGGACCTCGTTTTAAATCACCAGCAGTATTAACTGGAAATGTCGTTGTCCAAATTGTATCTCGAGTAAAAGAAGTGGGTAAATTAATTAAATCAAATTGATGAATATATGAATTTAAAATGTTAGAACTCACATATAAATATCTCCCGTTAGCAGAAAACTCTCCTGTAACATACCCAGGCAATGGCGAACTGGGTCGCATGGTATCCAATGTAATTGGATTAGAAAGAAGCCCCGTGCAGCGATCGTAATCAAATACCTGTATAAGACCACTGTAATTTACATACGCCATTTTAGTTCCTTGTTTATTCCAGCGGAATTCAATGAAACCTCCTCCAGTTGGCTCACCAATGCTTTGAAGCGAATCTAAATAAATACCTGAAGGAGTAATTAAATAAGTATAAAATGGTTTCACATTGATTACTCCATCACTTGGAGTTGAATAAACCCACCAATCACGTCCGTTGGCGTGTTTTATTGCGGTTAAACAATCAGCCATTCGAATATTTAATAGTTGTTGGTTTTTAAGTATTACTTTACCCAATCCATTATTCAAACTCAAATCGATGACTGAATAATAAAATCCATAATTGATTGTATTATCTTGTGTAAAAAGATAGTATTTACTTCCATCATCAGGAAAAGGCACAATCACCATCTCTTGATACCATGAAATCCCAATAATAGAATCTCCATTTTCCATAAGTTGATGATTACTATTTAATATATTGCCTCTTGTATTGGTTCCATTATTACTGGTATCGCCTGTATGAGCATAAAACAATAATTGTCCTAATGTATCACAAATTGAAACCGCTGTACCACGGCTGCGCATAGCCGAAAAGTACGGTTGAGGATTGGACGGTACATTGAAATCTATACCAGCCGAATCGCCAAAACACCAGATTGCATTTCTGTTCTGTGCTTGGCTATACGCGCAATTTATAAATAAAATTAGGCCTACAAGTATGAAATAATATTTTTTCATGCAACCCTATTTTATAATTATTACTTTATTTACATCCAATATATTTCCGCCTTCGTCTTTACCAATCAGAATTAGAAAAGAATCATTTATTCTTTCAGGGAAACAATAGCGTAATTTACTTTCTTCGCCTTGAATATTTACTTTACCTATTTCCTTTCCTTGTGTATTTATAACTAAATACTCATTGTAGGAATCATTGGGAATCGTAATCCAGATGCATTGCTGGGTAGGGTTAGGTTCTATTTTAGTTTTAGAAACTGATGATTTTTGTTCTGAATTTAATATACGCAAAGTGCTTGTTTCGGTTGGCTTTCGCTCCGTAAAAGTTAAAGCGCTGGCGCTAAAAGTTGACCTTCCCACACGGTAGGAATAGGAATGTGCAAGCTGCGTAAGATAAAGTGAGTCTTCTACCAACAAAGAATCTTTATTATTGACTTTACAAATCGTTTCAAAAATATATTTATCGCTTTCCTGAATCAGATTTGTATCTACTACTACGGTTAATAAGACCTCTGCAGAATCGTTACTTTGTCGGCTTAAATAATTTTCTACATCATTTAAGTATTCCGATGAAGAATTGACAAATGTATAGTACAAATCAGAAAGCTGGGTATAAGACAATGGATTCATCGCCATAAAAGTAGAATCATTACGCATTAACCGAAACAAACGTTCCGCCATGATATAGTGTTGATCGGCATCTGTATTTTGAGAGTCTACAGCTAAGGATGCCAAAAATAGATCCATTTCATATTCTGAATTCTCTGCTAGATTACACTCGAGGTCATTGTGCGGATTATTGTCATCAACAGTTATTACGAATTGATTATAAGGGTAAGGCGAAAAGTTGTTTGTAGCAGGAGGAGTTGGTACAGTTACACCCCAATGATACCATTCTTCTTGCTGAAGAGAAGTTCCATCTACTTTATTATTATTTGTCGTTCCAAAAGGATTCCAAACATTGTCTTGTGATTTATTGGCATTACCTTGATTGCCTACGCTGGCGCTGGCATAATAAACACTCACATTGTAAGCCGTAAAGGTGTTTTTCTCCAATATAGATGGATTGCAATTTCCGTTTAATTTAAGGGAATAGCCTAAGTTTATAAGGTTGTTGCAACGTAATGTGTTTCGTAATCCCTGGTCAATTGAAATTCCTCGCAGCATATCATCTCTGTCTGCTGCATAATTACTATTCATGATATCATTTTCGATGATATTTAAATCGTCACAACCCTCGGTTAAAATACCAGTATAGGGGTCGGTTAAAGCGGTGGTAGTTGTAAAATTTAAATTAACATCATTGGAAATTACAAAGGCCCCGCTGGTATTATTTAAATGTATACCTATTCGCAAATTATTGACAACATTGCTTATTATTCGAATTTCTTCGTTGTTAAATTGCTGTTGGTTTTGCAATGTAATGGCAGTATGACGGAAGTTAGGATTGCCTACGGTAGGTTCAGGATCGGTGAAATGGTTTCCTACAATATCCAGCTTTGAACCGGGATAAATATTGTACCCATAAATTCCGGTTTGAACATTATGAAACTCGTTGTTTGTGATTTCAATATCGGCGCCTGTAATTTCATACATTCTAACATCAAAAAAGTTTTGTCCAAGGCTTGCTCCCCAAAAATCGTTACCGGAAACTTTGTATTTGCCACCATCTTTAATTACTATAGAATTGTTAACGTCATTAAAAACGTTTCCAGAATTTGGGATGGATATATCTCCAATGATTACATTCACATCATTGAGTAAGTCGCCCTCTGTGCTATAGATACCCACTCCACTTATTTTTTTATTTAAATGTGGTTGATACATTTCACTAAACGTATTGCTAATTATTGTGGCGCTAGAGTTTATTAAATTAATTCCGACTGCGCTATTTTTAAAAGTATTCCCATTTGAAACTTTCCCTATTTGTAGACCTTCTATCCAACTGCATGAAATAGCGTATTGAGAATTTAAGAATCCTTTGTTTGAGAAGCCAATGGGCCAATTGCTGATGCTGTTAGAGTTAAAATTATTGCTATAAATATTATTTAATTTATAAGTAGTACCATTGTACGTAAAATTACCAACGCCCGCCTTAATGGTAGATGGATAATCGTGCAGGTTAACTGCAGTAAGGTTGTTAAAGAAATCGGTTGCCACAATAAGAAATTCTGCCTTATCGCTTAAGTCAATGGCCTTTTCGGCATTACTTATATAAGTTTCAACTGATCCATTTGGAATTGTTACTATCATTTGGTTTTGTCCAGATGCGGTCATTCCTCTCCATGTGTATACACTATTATTGCAAGTGATTATTTCCCAATTCAACATATTCTGATTTTACTCCTGCAACTTTAGAAGCATATAAAGTTGCCAATTGATAATTGAAATCAGATGTTAATACATTCATTTGCCACATGGGCTTTGCATACGAGCTCGATAAACATTTGAGAAAAGTCTCTAACTTGTCATCAAACAAGTAATTTCCTGTGTTTACAGGGATTAATGGATTATAATTTTCAGGCAATAAAATTCCATTCGGTAAATCATGACCACTCAAAAACCAGCCTTTACGCCAATCCCAATAATTACCCAGGGTTCCGCCTGGGTAGCGTAATACGCGCATTTAATTCTTGTAACCTCGTTAAAGGGCTTGATTATTTAGAATATCATTCCAGCTTTGATCCGCTTTTCACGTATTTGCGCCATTAAATCCAAAAATATCATTAGGAATAGGATGATTGATTGAAGCGAAGGAGGGTGAAACTTGTGCTATTAACTCCAATTGAGAGAAGCAAATGATTACACTAACTACGAAGAAATAGGAGAAGGTGAATCTCGAAATTTTGGATTTAGCCATGATGAATGAAGATTAGATTTATACCAAATGTAATAATAATAGATTTAAGTAAGGTCATTTATGTTTTTGTCATATATATCTGCTTAAAGTTCGTGCAATTCATTACTTTTATCATCCTAAATCAACCCCATGAAGAAATATATACTCCTTCTCATCCTTGTAGTTTTTTCGACGGCTATGATCGCACAACAAACATCTACCTCCGCAATTCAGTATTTCCCGCTGAAGAAAGTGTATGATTTGAGTCCGGGAGTAGATAAATGGATGCCGATATTGCAAAATCAAAAATTGCCTAAGCCCCATCCAGGCACCGATGAAAGGACGGTAAAAGAGACGAAAGAATTGTTAGAGAATTTATACGGAAATAAAAGAGTGCAGCCAACCGACCAACAAAAAAATTCAGCAACAAATGCTCCCGTTTTACTTTCTAATTTTATTGGAAACTCTTTTAATTTATATGTGCCAAACGATAATGATATTGCAGTTTCTAATGGTGGATTTGTATCCAGTGTAAATAATACGATGATCTATGGTAAGAATACAGTTACCAATCAGGTTTATTCATCTGTGGCTTTGCATACCTTGGTGGCAGCTTTGGGATTGACGCAAGAAGAGTGTGATCCTAAAGTTGTGTATGACCCTAATTCAGATCGGTTCATCGTAATTATGTTGAATGGTTTTAACGATACTACAAGCAATGTGTTGGTGGGGTTTTTCACCAACAAATGTAGCTTCTGGCTTGTGGAATTTTTATGTGCTTCCAGGTGATCCATTAAATACCGGACATTGGACAGATTTCCCAATGGTGAGTGTGAGTGATGAGGAATTATTTATTACAGTGAATTTATTATACAACGATTCATCTTGGGTAACGGGATTTAACCAGTCTCTCATTTGGCAAATTGATAAAGAATTAGGATATCAAGGATTGTCTTTGGCGACTCAACTTCACAGCAATATTTTTTATAATGGAAGTCCGATACGAAATTTATGTCCTGTAAAGGGAAGTTCGGGAACCTACGGTCCAGGTGCTTGGTTTGTGTCAAATCGAAATTTTAGTCTTGGAAATGATTCGATTTTCCTCCTGCACGTTTCAGATACAATGGGAAGTCCGACACAACAAGTAACGATACAAGTATTAAACAGTCCGGAACAATATCACATGCCACTTGATGTAGTACAGCTTGGATCTGTTGATAAATTAATTGTAAATGACGCAAGAATTATGGGCGCGTTTATGCATAATGATAATATTCAATTTGTTTTAACTTCATTAGATACAAGCTCTGGATATGATGTTATTTATCATGGAAAAATTGAGCAAGTTTCAAGTGCGCCAACCATCTCTGTAAATAAATTTTCAATTCCAGCTATGGACGTTGCTTATCCGAATATTGCCTATGCCGGAACTTCAGTAAGTGATGAGCGTGCTGTAATAAGCTTATTATTTACTTCTGCCTCACTTTATCCGGGATCCGCAGCTACAGTTTGGGATGGTTCTTCATTTTCTACTCATACCTTATTGCGTCAAGGATTTAGTGCTTGTAATATGTTTATTGGAGATGAGCGTTGGGGTGATTATACAGGATGTCAAACAAAATATAATCAACCAGGTAATGTTTGGACAAATGGGTCGTATACAGTAACGAATGGGACCACAAGAACTTGGATTGGAGAGTTCACTGTAAATACTGCAGCCGGTATTAATGATTTTGAGAATCAGAATTCAGCCTTGGTTTATCCCAACCCAATGGTGGACTTCACGACTGTAAAATTTAACAATCCTACTCCTGGCCGTATAACGGCGCGCATCTACGATAATGCGGGCAAAATGGTGCACCAGTTATTTTTTGGATCAGTGATAGGCGGTGAAAATGAAATCAGCTTTAAAACGGAAGTACTTACTGCGGGATTGTATTTTGTGGTAATTGCGGATGTGGATGGAAAGGAAATTGCGAAAGAAAAATTGGTGAAGCGATAATTTTTTTACGCTCTGTATATTACTTTTTGCTTCTTAATGTTTCCGATTTAAAAATAAATTCTCGATTCTCGATTCTCGATTCGGGATTCTAGCAACTAGCATCTAGCATCTAGTATCTAACATCCCTTCAAAATCTCCATTCTAAACTTTACAATCTTTGAAATTAAAGCAAGCGGCATTTTTTCATCCAATGGAAATTGTACCGATCCTTTTCCTTGCTTGTATTTTGATAATTCTTTTGAAAATTCACTATGCCCACTGGGTGTTGCATAAAACCCAATATGATTTTTGTATCCCGCAAAATACACCAATGGCTTTCCATTCAATTTAAACGAAGGCATGTTATACGCCATTCCTTCGGTTGCTTTAGGTGCTGCTTTTAAAATAGTTTTTCGCATCTCTTTTAGCAAGACTTGTGTGGAAGCAGGAAAATCGAGAAGGTACTCTTCGAAATTTAAATATTTTTTCATCAATAGTTTGTATTTTGTAGGAGTAATATCGAATCAAAATTGTTTAGTAAAATTATAATTTATCTTCCATCCAAAAGAAAAGAATACATTTTTATAAAAAGAATTATTGGGAAGAATATCTTCGTCATCCATATCCGACCATCTACCCATAACCCAAGTAAAATGATTGCAAACATTAAATTTTTGTAATAAAATCATGATTTTTTAAGGTGTAGCTCCAATTATTACTTGCTTTCACTTTTTTATTGCCTTATATTTGCTCTTCGGCTCTCCAATATATGGGAGCCTTTTTTTACGGCAAGCATTATACTAATAACATAATTAATCAGTAAGGACCCCTTGGTTTGTCCGCGGACAAACAGATCTAACGTATGAACATGGATAGCACTCCGGTGAATCCTGAAGAGCAATTGCCTTCAGACACCTCGGCTGAGAATTCGGCCCCACAAGTAAATGAATCATCTGAAAGTCAGGAAGTATCTGATACTCCCATTCAGGATTCCAACGAAAAACAAGAACCCGTCGCAGAAGTTGTTACAGCCGCCCCAGAAGCGCACGACGACGAACATCACGAAGAAGAGGTTCATATCGACATGACCGAAGAAAGTCATGAAGAATTGGAAGCAGAACCCGTTGAAGATTTTGGCCAAATGTCGAAAGAAGATTTGGTGCTTCGCATGGATGTTTTTAGCAAAGAAAATGATGTTAATACCGTAAAGAATAGGGTTCAAGCAGCCCGTGATTCTTTTCAAGCAATTTTTAATTTAGAACGTGATACAGCCTTTGCTGCATTTATTGCGGCTGGTGGAATCAAAGAAGAATTTGATTATAAAGATGCATTAGAAGAAAAGTTTTTTGATGCATATAAAGTTTTTCAAAAGCGTCGGTCTGAATTTATTTTAGGGCAAGAGAAAATTCGAACGACTAATTTAAAAGTAAAGAATGAAATTCTTTTGCAGATGAAAAACATCTTGCAAACAGAAGAAGATATGTCGAAAGCGTTCAATGAATTTCACGAGTTGCAAGCAAAGTGGAGAGGAGTAGGTCCTGTGCCACCTCAAAACGTGAACGATTTGTGGATGACATACAAGCTGTATTGTGATCGTTTCTATGAGTTCATACGTCTGAATCGTGAGTTGCAAGACCTGGAGATGAAGAAAATCTCGAGATGAAAATGCATCTCTGTGAAAAAGCAGAAGAGCTCTTGCTTGAACCCTCGTTGAATAAAGCATTGCAGGAAATGCAATCTTTGCAAATAAAATGGCGCGAAGTAGGTGCTGTTCCTCGCGAGAAGAGAACTGAAATTTGGATCCGATTTAAAGCGGCTGTCGATAAAGTTTATGAAAACAAACGCAGCTATATTGATTCTCAAAAGGAATTCTTCGAGAAAAATTTCGCGGATAAAAACGCCTTGATTACAAAAGCAGAAGAAATCATCAATGATAAATTCGCAAACCATCAACAATGGCAAGCTGGATTAAAAAAATTGTTAGAGCTGCAAACGGATTGGAGAAAAATTGGTCCTGCAGGAAAAGAACATAACGATGCAGTTTGGAGTAAATTTAAAGCTACATGCGATCAATTCTTTAAGAACAAGGATGAGTTTTATAAACAAAAGAAACAGGAATACGCTGCCAATTTACAAGCGAAAACAGAACTCTGCATCCAGGCAGAAAGTTTGAAGGAAAGTGATGCGTGGAAAAATACAGCGCAAGAACTTATCCGACTTCAGCAAGAATGGAAAAAAATTGGTCCTGCAGGCGATAAGAATGAAAAAATATGGCATCGCTTTAAAGAAGCTTGCGATGCTTTCTTCACGCGCAAAACAGCTCACTTCTCGGTACAAGATGAAGCACAAGCAGGTAACCTTGAATTAAAAAATGCCCTGATCGCAGAAGTAGAGCAAGTAGAGGTAAGTGCTGATCCGAATGAAGCATTGGAGCAGCTAAAAGCATTTCAGCGTAAGTTTACTGAAATCGGATTAGTGCCCATGAAGCAAAAGGATGATATTCAACAACGTTTCAGAGCCGCCATCCAGGTACATTTTGATGCTTTGAAGGCTAAGCCAGAGTACCGTCAATCGTTCAAGCGTTCTGATCGCCCCGATCGCGGGGATCGACCCGAAAGAGGTGCCCCAAGAGGTGAAAGATCCTATCGTCCTGCCAATGAAGGTGGTGGAAATGAAGAGCAAAGGAATCTTAACAGCAAAGTGACAAAATTGGCTGGTGAGGTTCAATTATGGGAAAATAATCTCGGTTTTTTTGCGAACTCAAAGAATGCCTCGGCTTTACGTGAAGAATATGAAAGTAAGATTCAACTAGCTAAAGAGGAGATCAATAAATTGAAATCAAGACTGGCTGAATTGAAAAATGCTTAGATAGAATATCATCGTATTGTAAAATAGTAACTTATTAAAGCCCTTCTGGAATAAAATCCATGAAGGGCTTTGATTTTTTATGAATTTATTGGGCTAACATTCAATGTATTTTGTATTTTCGCTGTCCACATCTAAAATTTGGACCTTGCCTAATGAATATGAAAACACCAACAGGTATTCGTATCTTAGTAGTCCAAAACAAAATCAAATAAGCCTAATGAAAAAAGTACTATTACTCGCAGGAATTATTATCATATCAGTTCTAAGCAAAGTGCAAGCGCAAGAGAAGTGTATTACTGAGATAATGTTTCAAGAAGAAGCAGCTAAAAATCCTGCCTTGTTAAAAAGCCGTCAAGATTTAGAAGATTGGACGCAGAACTATATTAAATCACAAAATCAAAATGTGAATAAAACGGCTCAGGTAAATCGAATCATTCCTGTAGTCGTACATGTTATACACTATGGTGGTCAAGAGAATATTTCTAAAGCGCAAATTTTAGATCAAATTCGGATTTTGAATGAAGATTTTAATTACTTGAATGCTGATTCGGTAAATACGCCTAGTGTTTTTAAGCCTTTAGCAGGGGTGTCGAATATTGAGTTTAAGATGGCACAGCTAGATCCGAATGGTAATTGTACGGATGGAATTCTTCGTGTGTATTCACCACTCACCTACAATGCAAGAAATAATGTAAAAGCTTTAAGTTATTGGCCAAGCGATAAATATTTAAATATGTGGATTGTTAGCAGCATAGAAAATTCGAGTGGCTCCCCAGGACAAGTAATTGGCTTTGCTCAATTTCCAGGTACAGGTCCTGCAACTACAGATGGCGTGGTGATTAAGCATGATTTTATGGGAGATATTGGAACAGCTGCAACATCCGGGAATGCTGGGCGTACTGCCACTCACGAAGTGGGGCATTGGTTAAATCTCAGACATATTTGGGGCGATGCAACTTGCGGAAATGATCAAGTTGCTGACACTCCCACTCAATTTGAAGCCAATTTATCAATTTGTCCGACATGGCCATATGTAAGCAGTTGCGCAGGAAACGCTCCTAATGGAGATATGTTTACCAATTACATGGATTATACCAACGGAGATTGTCAAAATATGTTTTCTGGTCGACAATCATCACGAATGAATGCTGCACTATCTTCACCTATCAGTCGAAGAAATAATTTGTGGTCTTCAACGAATTTAACAGCTACGGGAACAGATGGGGCCCCTGTAGTTTTATGTGCTCCGGTTGCGGACTTTATTCCGAAGCCACGATTTATTTGTGAAGGAGGATCAATTGCATTTTCGGATCAATCTTGGGGAGGAACTGGAACGAGTAGAATATGGACATTTCAAGGTGGAACTCCCTCGACAGATACTTCTGCTAATCCCACTGTAGTTTATTCCACACCGGGAGTATATGATGTTTCTTTATCCGTAATAAATTCAGCAGGTTCAACTACTAAAACTGTGTCTGAAATGGTGGTTGTTAGTCCCAATACAGTAGCAAACCAAGTGTTCCCTTTTAGTGAAGGATTTGAATCTGGTTCTTTCCCGTTCACAAATGATTGGTTTTTCTATGATACAAATGGTGGTTTTAGTTGGGATGTTAATAATGCCGCAGCAGCTACAGGGCAATACTCAATAAATCTATATAATTTCACTAATGCCAATAAGGGCGTGGATGAATTTATTACGAATGCTTTCGATTTGTCTAATGTGAGTAGCACGATGATGAGTTTTAAGTTAGCGTATGCTACTAAGAATTCTACAAGTACTAATTTAGATAAATTAACAGTACTCTATTCAAGTAATTGTGGACAATCATGGTCGCCTCGATATGTAAAAGTGGGAACTGCTTTACAAACTACTTCGGGTTCTGTAGCTAGCGATTTTTTACCGTCTGCAAGTCAGTGGAGAACGGAAACTATTAATTTCTCAATTCCTGCTGTTTCCTCAAAACCAAATGTTCGTTTTCGTTTTGAATTTAATTATGATAGTGGAAACAATATTTACATCGATGATATTAATTTAACGGGTATCGTTGGCGTAAACGAAGTGAATGCGCTTAATTCTAATGTTGTGGTATATCCTAATCCGAGTACCTCATTTACGTATGTAGATTTTAATATGACTTCGTTAGGGAATGTAGTTATTGATGTGTTTGATGTGCAAGGAAGAACCGTATCGACTTTTGCAGATGTTTTACCAGCAGGCGATCATCAGTATACAATGAATAATGATCTTGAAAAAGGAGTTTACATGGTTCGTATTTCTTTTGGTGATCATTCAGTAACCAAGAGAGTGGTGATTAATTAAAAAGAATTAATGAATAAGGTTGCGCTCAGAGAGAATATCTGTGAGCGCAATTTTTTATTTAAGATGTTGAGAGTATATGTATCATTTTTAAAATTTAAACTGAAAGATGAAGAAAATTATTATTAGTGCATTCTTATTTATTTCATCCTTGCAGATGGGATTAGGACAACAACATGTTTATCGTACTTGTGATACGGACGTGAAATGGCGAGAAGTTATAAAGACGGATCCAGAAGCAGCTGAACGTAACGCTCAATTACGTGAATTCAGAAAATTGTTCATCGCTTCTCCATCCGCGCAAAAAAGAATTTCGTCAACTGGTATTATTTCATATCGAATACCTGTAGTGTTTCATGTCATTCATAAATACGGTACTGAAAATATTAGCAGAGCGCAAATTCTGGATGGATTGAATTTATTGAATTTGAGTTTTCAAAAATTGAATAGTGATACGAATCAAGTGATTCCTTTATTTCAATCTATTTTTGCAGATTGTGAAATTGAACTTGTTCTGGCTAATATTGATCCGTTTGGAAATTGTACAGATGGAATAACTAGAACTTATTCTACGTTGACATCATCCGCAGGTGATAATGTCAAGGCTTTGATTGATTGGCCATCAAATCAATATTTTAATATTTGGGTGGTGCAAAATATTGCTAGCGGTGCTGCCGGTTATGCCTATTACCCAGGTGCAAATGCAAATATTGATGGCGTTGTAATTCGCCATGATTATGTGGGTGGAATCGGAACTTCTAACGGTACAAATTATACGGAACGGTCTTTAACACACGAGGTGGGTCACTGGTTAGACCTTCCTCATACTTGGGGGTCTACAAATAACCCAGGTGTAGCAAGTAATTGTAATACAGACGATGGAATTTCTGATACTCCCAATACAATTGGTACCGCTAATTTTTCTTGTAATACCGCACAGTCTACTTGTGGGGTCATTGATAATGTTCAAAATTACATGGATTATGCATCTTGTCATTATATGTTTACGGAAGGACAAAAAGCAGCGATGCACGCAACTTTAAATTCTTCAGTAGGAAGTAGAGATAATTTGTCGACACTTAGTAATTGGATTGCCACGGGGACGGAAATAGGTAGGGTAATTCAAACTTGTACGCCGGTTGCAGACTTTAGCATTCAAAAAAGAGGTGTTTGCGCAGGTTCTTCGATTACTTTCAAAGATGTGTCTTGGGGTGGAGAGGTAGCAACTCGATTGTGGACTTTTCAAGGTGGTACTCCTGCAACAGATACTTCCGCTAATCCTACTATCGCTTATCTAACACCAGGGGTTTATAACGTGACGCTTTCAGTTTCGAATTCAACAGGCACAGATGTGATCACCCGTAGTGGAGTTGTGGAAGTGTCACCTAATCCAGGAGTGAACCTCATTCCTTATTCTGAAGGATTTGAGACAATAGCATTCCCGAGTAATGGATGGATAGTAGAAAATTTAAATAATAACAATGCTTGGGGCTTATCATCTGCAGCTGCAGCAACTGGATCTAATGCGCTTCGACTCATTAATCAAAGCGGGAATAGCGCAGGTAGTATCGATGAAATAATTACACCAACTTTTAATTTGTCAAATGTAAGCGGTACGATGATGACCTTTAAATATGCTTTTGCCTCTAAGGTTAACACGGATAGCTCGGAGCTAAAAGTTTTTTATTCGGTTAATTGTGGTGATACATGGACACAACGATTTTCGAGAATTGGACCAAGTTTAGTAACTGCACCCACCAACAATGGGAACTTTATTCCTACGGCAAGCCAGTGGGCTACAGGAACTGTAAATCTAGTCGCAAATATTATTTCTGGTAAACCCAATGTTCGGTTGAAATTTCAATTTATAAACGAATCTGGAAACAATATTTATATTGATGATATAAATATTTCTGGTATCGTAGGATCGCAAGAACTGTTGGCATTGCAGTACGATTTCGAAGTTTTTCCAAATCCATCAAGGAGCAATGTTCAAGTGAAATTAAATCTGGATAGATCGCAACAGGTACAAATGGATTTAATGGATGTAACCGGCAGAACTGTTTATTCTTCTTCCAATGATGCACTTTCAGGTCCCTTTCAAACTGAAATATCAAACGATGGATTATCGGGTGTTTACTTTTTAAGAGTGAGTGTGGAGGACGGGCAATTTACCAAACGCATTGTATTTATTCCTTAACTTTAAATTAATAGTAGAATATGGCTATTTATCAATGGAAATCTACCTATGTAATGTATGCTTCTCCTGAAGATGTGTTTGAGGCATTCACTGATCCCGGTATCATTGATCTGTGGGGTGGAGGATTGTCAGTAGTAGAGTCAAGTATAGGAGGATTGTTTGAATTGTTTGATGGTTGGGTGAAAGGAGAAATTACACATTTTGTACTGGATAAAGAACTTGGCTTTACTTGGAAGCCCGCTGAATGGGATAAAAAAACTGCCCCTTCAAAAGTGCATCTTCGTTTTATGCCACATCCCGCAGGTACCGATATCGTCTTAGTGCATACTGATTTCCCATCGCAAGAAGAATGTGATAAACATGCTAACGGCTGGATCGATTTTGTGTTGGATCCGATGAATGATTATTTCACGATGGAAAAAGAAAAATAATACCAATTACAAGTATATTTTAGTTCAAAGCTGCGACGTATTTTTTTTGCCAAGACGATTTTAAAAATCGTTACATAGCCATAGCCTTCGGAACAATTTTTTTAAGAAGTATTGGTGAAAAAGAGTCCCGATAGCTATCGGGCAAACGGATAATTAAACTCTGAATTGGCTAAGACTAATTCGGAGTTTTTTTTGTGCCTCGTATGAAAGTTTTAGCCTCTCCCCCTACCCCTCTCCAGGGGAGAAGGGCTATATAAAACAAATTTCTCTAGTGACCTCTTGTCTCTTGTGAGAGCAGAAAATGAAATTATTTTGAATTTCTAAATTTTGATTTATATTTGCATTCTTAATACATGGATATAACACCTTATATTAAGTCTGGAAATAATAAAAATATTTTTTGTAAAAATTTAACAAAGCAGTTTAAAAAGTGAATCATCTGTAATTCGATTAATTAATCAAGGGAGGGTATCCTCTCCTTCTTCATCCTCATTATTTAGGAGGAAGAGGTTGTGCCTTTGGTTGATTTTGTGGGTAGATGGATTTACTTCTATAGAGTAAATGAAAAATCAAATTGAAATTTATCAAACTTTGGATCATTCAATTAAAATTGCTGTTCGATTTGAAAATGATTCCGTATGGTTGTCTCAACAGCAATTGGCTATTTTATTTGAACAAACGAAGCAAAATATTAGTTTGCATATTAATAATTGCTTTTTAGAAGGTGAGTTGGACAAAAGTCAACTGTCAAGGATTTCTTGACAGTTCAAACTGAAGGTAAAAGAAAAGTGAAGCGTGCTATTGTTCATTATAATCTGGATATAATAATTTCTGTAGGTTATAGAGTGAAGTCAAAGGTCGGAACACAATTTCGCCAATGGGCTACAAATAGATTAAAGGATTATTTGGTGCAAGGATATGCAATCAATGAAAAGCGTTTATTAGAAAAGCAGCAGCATGTAGAGTACTTGAAAACCGGAATCAGAATATTAAGTAGAACAATTGAAGAACAGGTTAATGGTTCTGATAGCGAATCTTTACGAATTTTTGCTAAAGGTTTAACATTGCTGGAAGATTATGATAATGAATTGTTAGATCATTCGAGTAGAACTGATGTAAAGATCAAATACCCTGAATTAAAAGATTATTGTCATTTGATAGAAAAAATGCAGTTGTCAATAGATTCGAAAGTATTTGCTAAACCCAAAGGACAATAGTTTTGAGAGTTCAGTTCGCTTGATTGAACAAAGTTTTAATGGTAAAGAATTCTATGTTGGGTTAGAGGAAAAAGCTGCGATGCTTTTATATCTTATTGTTAAGAATCATTCATTTGTAGATGGGAATAAGAGAATCGGTGCAGCTTGTTTTTTATTTTTCTTGGAGAAAAATAATTTGTTGGTTAATAAATTTCAACAACCCATTTTAAGCAACGATGCTTTGGCATCCTTAACGTTATTCGTCGCTTCTAGTCGACCTGAAGAAATGGGAACAGTGAAGAAGTTAATAATTAGCATTCTGAATAGAAATCAATTATAAATGTCTACCTATTAAATGAAAATATTTTAACTTTAAACAATTTAAAAAATGGAATTAACGAAAGAGCAAATCGAAATTGTAAACTCATCCGGCAATATCAAGATTAATGCAGTTGCGGGATCTGGGAAAACGACGACGATTATTGAGTATGCAAAGTCTCGACCTAAGTCGGCAAAAATTCTGTACTTGGCTTTTAATAAGTCGGTGAAGTTGGAAGCCATGAAAAAGTTTGCTGAGCAAGGGTTGACGAATGTAAAAGTGGAAACAGCGCACTCACTAGCCTATAAACATATTGTGATGGGTAGTGAGTATAGAGTAAAAGCTTATAGTTACAAAACACATGAAATCGCGGAGTTGTTGGGACTAAAGGGGAATGGGGAGAAGCATAATGAATTTGTAATCGCCAATCATATTCTGAAATTTATTGCATTTTTCTGCAATAGCGATAAGGAGAAAATTCAGGAGTTAAATTATTTTGATACCATCAGCGATAAAAAGGCGAGAACATTCGTGCAATCTTTTTACGATTATATTGTAAGACAATCTAGGTTGTTGTTAAGTAAGATGGATAAAGGCGAAATAGAAATCACGCATGATTTCTATTTAAAGAAATTTCAATTGACTAAGCCCAATTTGAAGTACGATTTTATTTTATTTGATGAGGGGCAAGATTCATCTCCAGTAATGCTTAATATCTTCCTCAATCAGAAAGCAACGAAGGTGATAGTGGGCGATACAAATCAACAAATTTATGGTTGGCGCTATGATGTAAACTCATTGGAGAAAGCCGATTTCAAAACATTTCATCTTTCTACTAGCTTTCGATTTAATCAAGATGTTGCAAAGTTGGCTGTTGATGTTTTAAAATATAAAAATCATTTGCAGTCTCATCAAGAAATTCCAATTACTGGAAAAGGAACTAGTAAAAGGATAAATAGTAAAGCCGTCATCGCTCGTACCAATTTGGGATTACTTCTAAAAGCAATTGAATATGTATCGGAAAATAAAAATTCGAAGCGTATTTATTTCGAAGGAAATATTAATTCCTATACCTATGCCGATGAGGGCGCCTCACTCTATGATATTTTAAAATTGTACAATGGAAACCATCGATCCATTAAAGACAATTTAATCAAATCGATGAAAGATTTGGAAGACCTAGAAGATTACATCAAGAAAACCGAAGATGTGCAATTGGGAATGATGGTGGAGATTGTGCGTGAATATGGAAATGAAATTCCTGGAATTATCAATGATATCAAACGGCAACATGTAGAGAATGATGAAAAGGAAAAGGCCGAGATGGTTTTCTCTACCGTGCATCGCTGCAAGGGAATGGAATATGATTCTATTCAACTTGTCAACGATTTTATTAATGAGGAAAAATTAAAAAAGCTGAAGGAAGAAGAGAAAAAGGATGTGGCTTATCTCAGTCGATTAAACGAAGAAATTAATTTATTGTATGTTGCCATTACACGCACTCGAAACAGTTTGCATATTCCGGAAGCGTTGCTCCCTGCAGAATTTCCAGCATCTCCACATATTCATGTGATGAAGGTTGTGGAAGAGAAGGAAGAAATTGAAGTCGAGAAATATATTAGTGACTACCGATTTAGAAAGAAAGTAGAATCGTTAGAGAGATCTTATTCAGTAGCTGTAGTAAGAGAAAAACATAAGTCTGCTTACCGTCCTTGGACACCTATCTTAGACGACGAACTCACCAAAATGTATAACGAAGGAATTACTGTGAAGGACATGGCAAAACATTTTGGAAGAACGAAAGGAGCTATAGAATCACGGATTAGTAAATTACTTCTCGCCGCTGTTGAAAACTAGTCATAAAGCGAATTGTTGAAAATGTAGGATAATATAAAAATCCAGCTGAATTGATTAAATTACTTGTATAAAAAAACTCATTCATATTATTGAATGAGTTTTTTTATAGATACAATGATTTGTCGTCAATCTTTCATGTGTTTATTTCAACATCAACAATCAGTTAAACGTTATTTTCATCCATACAGCATGATCAATAAAAAGTAGAACAAGTAAAGAGGGAATGTAATTTTCATTTTCAATATTTTTATATTTAATAAAATATAAATTCCTTACCAATTACGAATACACTTGAGGTGAAAAGTATTTAACGTGCCTGGAACCATTGTACTAGTCCCATCAAAGACATTAACGGGTCCATTGATCGTCAATTCAAGAGTGTCTCCAGCTGCTCCATTTTGTATTATTGTAAAATCAAGATTCGGATTTAAAGGATCCTTACCTAAATAATAAAAACCTTGACCATTGAAATATTCGATTTCAAATCCTATACCTGGTACAGGGTAAGTTCCGGGAGAGTAGTTGAAAAAATCACTAAAAACGCAATGAAAGGCAGTTCCTCCGATTGGTGAATTTACGGTTAGTTCAATGGTTGAGTCTGCGTTAGAGACCTGTGTAAATATGTAAGATGGGTTTAATTCTAAGAAATTTCCATTTGCAATTGAACTACTTAAATTAAATTTGAAAAATATAATACCTGAGTTATTGCATACAGAGATAGTTCCCAAATCCATTGAATCAGGAAGGCAAGGCTGAGTAAATGAAGTATCAAAGAAACTAGTCGGACTAAAGCAATTTATAGATTGAGCACCACATAGTATAATTGAATTTATTATTCCATTTGGCGAATAAACCAGTGATTTACCGGTTGAGCCATTAAATTGAATGTAGATATTCGTAGGTTGATTATTACAATCGACAAAATTTCCTTTAAATTTTCCGAATGAACTACAACTAAAAACAATATCGGGAACATTGTATAATTGACCTGCGGTTAAAGCAGGAATACTTAAAATTGAAGAGTTAATCCCCATGTGCGTTGCGTAAATTGTAGATGATGATCCACTGGTTACTAGCCCCGAATAATAACCATACTGGTCCGTATAAGTGCCTCCAACGTTGTTGTAATAAATGATCGCATTCACAATTGGGTTTCCAAAGTTGTCATACACATAACCACTAATGGTTGCAGCAGGTGTAGGTATATCACAATTCCACCAAGAAAAATGTTCTACTTGTCCTACGTAATTATTTCCTTGTTTAGTGGCGGAGCCTTCTTCAATCCACAAACTTTTCGTTTCATCGAAATACCAAAGCGGAATGGTTGCAGGTGCAGAAGCTAATTGAGTGGATGCAATGGGAAGTTGTACAGTTGCCGTTACCCCAGAAGCTAACTGTAGTGGATTACCGCTGTTGTCGGTGAGTTCTACACCCATCATTCCAAAGCTGATTAGTTTTACAGAAGTACCTGCATTGTCCTCTGCCATTAAATCTCCACCGGGAATTAGTGCGCCGAAATTAGGATCAGTGGTAGCAAGATGTTTGGAAGTTATATTTACAGTTCCATTAAAAGGCAATCCCGTTGCAGTTACAATGGCATTAGGAGGGAAAACAACAGTAGCACCGGCACTAGTTACTGATCCACCTGTTGAACTTTGTAAACTCGTAGCAGCTGCTTTTTGTGGCATTACCAAATTGCAATATTGAACCGTAGAATTTCTTGGAATAAATCCACTTGAACGACTCCAATATCCAGTCTTAGTTGCTTTCACAACCGCTCTTGATGTATTGACGCTCGCTTTTTCAATTAGATAAATTCCATTACCATCGGTTTGATCGATTTTGTTTCCTACCTGAACAGTGACATTGGGAATACCTTGTCCGTTCTCATCGTTAATTTGACCAACAAGGGTGATGGTGTAAGTATTCGAGACAGTTGGAGAATCGTTGTTCTCGTCTTTGTTGCATGAAAGTGTAAATACAACAAGCAGGAATAGCATAAATAAACTGAACTTTTTCATTCGATATAGTTTTTTAAATTAAGATAAATATTAGTACTTAGTTATTTCGATAGACATCAAAATTCGCTGTCATTGTTCCGGGTAGACTTAATATTCCACTAGAGAGTAATACTGGCCCACTAAATGTTCCTCGCACATTACCTCCGGGTGTCGGAGTGTTAGTGAATGTAGTAGATCCTCCCTGAGGGTTTTGAAGAATATTATACAATAAACCTTGGTAATAAACACTACCACTGATTCCGGTGTTGACATTGTTCCAATTATACAATCCGTTAGTATAAAGAGGAGTTGTAATAATAAACGTAGATGAATTGCCGCTTGCACTGTCTGTATAAGCCATGGTCATTTCATATTTTCCGGAAATAAAATTAACGGAGCAACTACTAACATCTAAAGAAAACGGAATGTTTCCTATGGATGCTGATGAAAAAGTCATGATCACATTGTTATTTAAACTAACAGCATCGCATAAAAGCACATTACCAGCATTTAAACTTGTACCGGCATTAAAGTTTGTAGTTAATGATTTTGAATATAATCCTTGATAAGCAACTATATTTATCGGTGAATTTCCGAGATCTCCTACTTGAATTTTAAACGCTCCTGTATTCGTGTATTGATATCCGATCAATTCGTTGTTTTTAAATAAAAGCACAGTCCCTATACTTACTTGTCCAGTGCATTTTTTTAAATTTCCATAGACATAATAGCAATTTGGTGTTTGAAGATATAAAATAGGAACGGTCACCATATTGCCTTGTGCCATTGCCGGGATGGTGTAGTTTAAGGATGAAAGAAGTAGTGTTGATGTAACATCATATTTTTCGGCAAAAATAGTTTGCGCAATGTTTGGTGTAATTTGACCGTAAAATTCTCCATTCGCATCAGTTGTGGGACCTACTAATCCCGGATTCATCATTATGGTGGCTAAATGTATAGGATTATTAATGCAATCAAATACTTTCCCTTGGATGGTAGCCCCTCCAGGTATATCATAATTCCACCAACTAAAATGACTCACTTCACCCGTGTAATTGGTTCCGTTAAATAGTGCAGTTCCTTCTTCTTCCCAAATTCCTGTGGCATTATTAAAATGCCACAGTGGAATACTTGGAGGGGCTACAGTCAATTGAAGCGAATGTACCGGAACACTGATGGTAGCTTTTTTTCCGCTTTTTAATCTTAATTCATCGCCGCTTGCATCTTTTAATGTTGCTCCTAGCATTCCAAATGAAATCAAATTAGTAATTGAATTGCTACTGGTTTTCCCTTTGAAATCCGTGCCCGGTGTTTTTAAAGAAAATAAATTTGTGTTTCTAGGTAGGTGATGAATGGTTAAAGAAACAGGCCCGGTATAAGATGTGCCATCTATATTTTCAAATGCATCTGCTGGAAATTGAATGCTTGCTCCATCAATAGTAGAAATCAATCCACCTGTCATGGCATCCACGATATGTGTGTGAGCAGCACTAAACAAGCAGATATCGGAAGCAGAAACATCTCCCGACTTTGGCCTGAATGATCCCACCTGATCCCAAAAGCCCGATTTTTTAACAGTGATTAAACTTCGATCTTTTGATACAATAACATCTTCAATAACATATACTCCCCAGGGATTAGTAATCGCAGATTTGTTACCGATAAACACATCCGCACCAGGTAACGCAATACCACTTTCATCAAATACTCTTCCGATGATGGTGGTGGTTACAGTGGAATTGTTACCCGATAGATTGTCGTTGTTCTCATCTTTTGCACAAGCACTAAAAAGCATAAGTACTGCAATGAACAGGTAATTAAAAGAGTTCTTCATAATTTGGCTTATTAAAGATTAAATTTAAATTGGAAAGTAAAATAATAATCAATCAGCCTGCACAAAACGATAAACACCACTACGACTACTTTTTGTTTGGATGATCACCGTATAAATTCCTTTTGCTAAATGTCCTTTTTCCCAAATCATTTCTTTACCCTGACTCTCCTTTGTGCTGATGCGTTGCATAGCTGAATTGTACACTTCGATAGAGCGAATCTCTTCTCCACTACGTAAACTGATGGTTAATTGTGTCGATTCATTTTTTACTAAAATATTTTCTGCACTAATTTCATTCAATCCAACTCCAGTTATAATATATGGTCCCGAAGTAGCCATACATCCTATAGAATCAATAATAGTAAGGGTGTAAGTCCCATTTGATAGTGCTGTCCAAGTTTGAGTGGTAGCTCCTAAAATAGGTGATCCGTTTAAATTCCATTGATAGCTTGCTGCAGTAATGGAAGAAGTCATGGTATTGCCATTAGGAAAGATCACAGGTGCAGTTGTCGTTTGATTAAACGGCACTAATGTACTCCAAGTGGTACTTGCAATAGTTCCATTATTACCATTGGTTGTTTGATCTGCAATCGTAGTTCCACTACCGGCATTAAATCTCCAATAACCCACTAATCCTGTTTCTTGGGCGGCATCTACATGATTTAGTCTTTTTGCATTGATTTCTACAGAATCTAACGCCCGATCCCAAATACGCACTTCGTCAATTTGTCCAGACCAATAACGTGTTTGACTTTGTGTTTGATCGGACAATCTACCAATGCGAATGGGATATGCCAATCCTTGAATCATACCAAAAGGAAGGGCAGTGGATCCTTTCTGAACCCCATTTATAAAAACACGAAGAGAGTCTCCATCATAAGTCCTGCTACATGATACCAAGTATTAAGTGTCATAGCACCTGTTAAACTTGATGCGTTTATCCATGAAAGAGGATTCCCTGCAGAATCTTTACCGCAAACAGCGAAATTGAGTTGGCCATTATTGCCAGCTCTTAAAACATAACCCTGTTCCCCCAAACTCCAGCTATGTTTGCAAAGAATGGTTCCATCATAATTGTTGGTAGCCCAACTGGTAGCCCGAATCCAAGCCTCTACCGTGATGGCATTGGCAGGGGCTAGGTTTGCATCTGTTGTGAAATTTACAGAGGCAAAAGCAAAGCTTAGTGAATTAGTATTGGGTACGCAAATCTGTGCAGATGTGCTGTTAGCAAGCCCAATAAATAGAAGTAGTGTGGATAGTAAACGCATGGTATTTAATTTTATACTACGAATGTATGCTTTTTGCCGAAACTTCCAACAATTTCCTTAAAACAATTGAGGAAGTTATACGTTTTTGTCAAGTATCTTTGCACTTATATGATATTAGAAAGCCTTTCTGGACTGTATTGTAATAGCCTTACCCAATATAATCGGTTGTTAACTCGCGAAGTAATGTTAGGGGATATTGGCTTGGGTGGGAATAATCCTATCCGAGTGCAAAGTATGACTACAACGGATACGATGGATACCCTAGCCACTGTGGAGCAATCGATACGTATGATTGAGGCCGGATGTGAATATGTGAGAATTACGGCTCCTAGTATTAATGAAGCTAAGAATCTGGCAAATATTAAGAAGGAGTTGGCTAATCGTGGATATAAAACGCCATTAATTGCCGATATACATTTTACGCCTAATGCCGCTGAAGCCGCCGCTCGCATTGTAGAAAAAGTGCGAATCAATCCAGGCAATTTTGCCGATAAGAAGAAATTTGCATTTATTGATTATAATGATGCTGCTTACCATGAAGAGTTGGATCGCATCCGAGAACGTTTCATTCCACTCTTGAAAATTTGTAAAGAGTATGGAACGGCAATGCGCATCGGAACGAATCATGGTTCGTTGAGCGATCGAATCATGAGTCGTTATGGCGATACCGCACATGGAATGGTGGAATCGGCCTTGGAATTTTTACGAATTGCCGAAGCAGAAAATTACCATAACATCGTTTTGAGTATGAAGTCGAGTAATCCGCAAGTAATGGTGCAAGCTTATCGCACATTGATTGTACGGATGCACAATGAAGGGATGAATTATCCTTTGCATTTAGGAGTGACCGAAGCCGGAGAAGGAGAAGATGGACGCATAAAATCAGCAGCAGGAATTGGTACTTTACTGGAAGATGGGATAGGCGACACCGTTAGAGTTTCTCTCACAGAAGATCCCGAGTTTGAAATTCCGATTGCGAAAGCGTTAGTGAGTCGATACGATAACCGCTCAACAAATGCTCCCTTGCCAGAATTCCCAGAAGTGCGATTTGAAGGTGGAAGAATTGCTTTAAGTTCAGGTGAAGATTTTGGGTTTACTCCTTTTGATTATGAGCGAAGAGTAAGTCGTGAAGTGAATAACTTGGGAGCACATCAAGTGCCGCGGGTTATTGCTGATTATTCGCAAGTAGAAAAATTATCAGCCGCTTCTTTTTTCCCTGTTGGTTATAATTATTCAGTTCCTACCGATAAATGGAATTTGAGTGATCAGGCTTGCGATTATATTTATACCGGCACTAGAAATATCGATTTCGAAATTCCAGGCACACTCGGAATTATTGTAGATGCAACGGCATGGAAGGAGAAGGATCGTTGTTATCCGTTGTTTTCCTTAGATGGATTTTTAGTTGCAGAAAATAAATCGAAGCAGCTTAATTTTATTTCGGTGCTGGCAGATGGAATTGCGGAACTTGGAAAACATAGCAAAGCATTGGTTAATTCAAATGCAGTTTTGTTGCTCTCCACATCTAATGAACATGCGATGCCCGCATTGCGTCAAGCATTTATTTTGATGAAGCAAATGAAGTTCGATATTCCCGTTGTCATTCACCGAAACTATGAAGGATTAACGGAGGAGCAAATTCAATTATTCGCTTCTACCTATTTAGGGGCATTGCTGTTAGATGGTTTTGGCGATGGCGTAATGATTTCTTCAAATACATCCATCTCCCCGCAAAAGATAAATAGTTTAGCATTTGGAATTTTACAAGCAGCACGAACACGCATAAGTAAAACTGAATATATTTCCTGTCCCAGCTGCGGCCGAACCCTTTTCGATTTACAAGAAACCACCGCAAAAATTCGCACCCGCACCGATCACCTCAAAGGATTAAAGATTGGTATTATGGGTTGCATCGTAAATGGTCCCGGTGAAATGGCAGATGCCGATTATGGTTATGTAGGTTCAGGTCCAGGCAAAATCACCCTCTACAAAGGACGCGAGGTAGTTCAAAAAAGCATTAACACCGAGTTAGCAGTGGATGCGTTAATTGATTTAATTAAAGAGCATGGGGATTGGATCGAGAAGTAATTAAGAATGCAGAATTAAGAATTAAGAACCTGCTTGCTGCAGGCAAGTTCAGAATAAATTTTGGGAGCAATTATTATGTATCTTAATTTTAGAACTCCCTCTCCTTTGAAGAGGGTGGGGAGAGGCTTGAATTTGATTTTGGAATTATGTTTAGATATGATCATTTTTTTTCTTAATGATCATAAATAATCATAACGAAGCCTCGCTACCATCATAATAAATCAGTGCCTGCCGGCCGAAACTTGGTCGACCGCTTTAGATTTAGCGCACGCGGTTAGTGAAGGTAGGGCCCATCAGAAATTTTAATTCACCTTGTAAATTTTAATTAAGTATATTTTATTATCAATAGAATTCAATTTTAAATTATAAAATCCATCATTCAATAAATTCAATTTCACTTTCCCTTCTTCAACTTCATCCTCATACACTTTCCTACCTTGCACATCAAAAATTTCTAGATGCCCACTTTTATTCAATTGAATAGATTCTGTAAACGGATTGGGATATACTTTAAATGATACAGGTTCTAAATTTTCTATTCCTACAATCCCATTCACTTTCCATGTTTCCACTGTGCGGGCGGGAATAGAATTTAGTCCGGTGGTAATGTATAAAGTATTATTCCACACTCCAGCCACAAACCCGCGCCGACCAAGTGAAGGCATTGGATTAAAAGGAATGTAAGCAGTAAGAAGGGTATGGTACTCAAACATATCATTCTTAAATATATTTCCATTTTCGTGTCCACCAAAAAAAGTGGATAACCTCCTATTTCTACTAGCTGTGTATAGGCCCTGCCGTTAAATGGTAAGGGCGGCATGACTGTCCATTGATCATTCACTGTGTTGTACGAATATAATTGATCACTGTAGGTGCCAGAGCTGTCAATGCCTCCCAAAACATATCCCACTCCATTCGCCGCACAGGCTCCCGCTCTCCACAATCCAGTAAAGGGAAAGTCATTCATTTGTTGCCAGCTATCGTTGGTAATATTGTATTTCCATACTTCTCTAGAGCTTGCTTGTGATGGATTATTTCCTCCTACAATAAATACATCGTTGCCGATGACAAAACAAAACGCGCCTCTTCTTCCTTGGCTAGGCATTGAAGTCATTTGTTGCCAGGAATTATTGGTGGGATCAAACCGAATTAAATCTTGTAAATACGTTGCGCCAGGACCAATGCCACCAAAGATGTAGCCGTAATTTGAATCACTAAATCCACAAGCATATTGACGTTCCAATCCGGCATTTAATGATGTGCCTGTCGACCAGGTTTCATTGGACAAGTCTAGTTTATAAAAATCCCTTTGCGCATTAAAGCCACCGTCTAACCCAGTGCCTACATAAAAATTATTTCCAATAATAAATCCTGCCGCATCGTCTCTCCCTGAGCCAGGAAAGTCGGGGAGAGCTGTCCAGGTTTGCGCATTTAAAGAGTAACAAAAAAGGAATAGGAGATTAATGAAGAGGGATTTCATATTCAAAGATCATAATAAATTAGGTGATTATCACAACAACCTTCATTTCACTAAAAAATTGCCTTTTTCACCGTATATTTGTACTCGCAAATAAGTATGCAAACGGTCACCTTTCAAGATCTTGGAGAAATCGATTATAAGCAAGCCTGGGACTTGCAGGAATCTTTATTGGCTGAAACGGTTCGACAAAAAGTTGAGAACCGTACGTTAGCACCCGCTCAACATTTTCCTCCTCGACATTACCTTCTGTTTTGTGAACATCCTCATGTTTTTACTTTGGGGAAAAGTGGAGCAGAAGAACATTTGCTAGCTGATGAACAAAAACTGGAGGAAATTGGTGCCACCTATTATAAAATAAATCGAGGTGGGGATATTACGTATCATGGTCCCGGACAATTAGTCGGTTATCCCATTTTTGATCTCGATCATTTTTTTAATGATATTCATAAGTATCTTCGGTTGTTAGAGGAAAGTATTATTCTAACGTTGGCAGAGTACGGAATTGAAGCAGGACGTGTGGCTGGATTGACAGGCGTTTGGTTAGATGGTGACGACAAAATGAAAGCAAGAAAAATTTGTGCTTTTGGTGTGCGTTGTAGTCGTTGGGTAACGATGCATGGATTCGCATTTAATATTAATAATGATTTAAGTTATTTCAATAAAATTGTACCTTGTGGTATTGCAGATAAGGGAGTAACCTCGTTGTCGAAAGAATTGGGAAGAGAAGTAAATATTAATGAAGTAAAATCAAAAGTTTTATTTCATCTGCAAACCTTGTTTGAGTTTGAAGTCGTGAAGGAAGAGATTTCGCTTCTTTAGAGTTTAACTTTAACGCAGCGTTCGCAAAGTTTCAGCAGCGGTCGCAACGTAATTTTAAAATACACCATCGCGAAGCCTCGAGACGCCAATACACCAATAACCAATACACCAATACACCAATACACCAATTCGCCAATGAAAAAAGTCTTAGGGTTCCTACTAAAATTAATTGCCGCATTACTCTTGATTGCTTGCGTTTATTTATTCGCAACCGGTAAAACTTGGGTTTTTAAAGCACTTGCTTACAACTTTGTTGATATTGATGACAATGATATTTTTATTCAACGTAAAATAGAAAATGGAACTTCTCAGCCGTGGCCACTTGCTTCCAATTATAATAAACAAAAATTAGATACCAATTTAGCGAACGAGTTAATTCGCGAAAAGAGCGTTGCCTATTTAGTGATTCATCGTGACTCATTAGTTTACGAAGCCTATTGGGATGGGTACAGTGATTCTTCATTGTCAAATTCTTTTTCTATGTCGAAGAGCGTAATCGGTATGCTCACAGGAGTAGCCCTGAAGGAAGGAAAAATTAAAAGTCTCGATCAAACCGTTGGTGAGTTTATTCCTGACTATGCATCCAACAGTAAGGGAAAACTGACATTACGAAATTTAATTACGATGTCAGCAGCGTTAAGTTGGGATGAGGCCTATGCGAGTTTGTTTAGTGTGACTACCGAAGCATATTATGGAAAAGATTTGAAAGGTTTGATGGACCGATTGGAAGTTGTGGGAACACCCGGGGTGAATTATTATTATCAAGGTGGAGCAACACAACTATTGGCGATGGTGCTGATGCGTGCTACAGGAAAAAATTTGTCTGAATACGCTTCGGAAAAATTATGGAAACCATTGGGCGCTGAACATACTGCCGAGTGGACCATCGACAAAGAAGAAGGTATGGAAAAGGCTTCGTGTTGTATTTATTCAAACGCAAGAGATTTTGCTAAGCTTGGGGCTTTGTATTTGCACTTAGGAAATTGGAATGGACAGCAATTGGTTGATTCTACTTTTGTAATGGAAAGCGTTACCCCAGCACCGTTATTAGACAATGGAAAACCAAATGTGGAGTATGGTTATCAATGGTGGATCTCTGAAGTTGACGGCGAAAAAATATTTTATTGTCGGGGAATTTTAGGTCAGTATATTGTGGTTATTCCTTCGAAAGATATTATAATGGTTCGCCTCGGCCACCTACGCAATAAGGCAGAAGATGGCACCTTGCTCGACTTGCCTATTTATGTGCGTGGAGCGATGAAATTAGTAACCCAATAATTTTTGATGCATTAGAATAGATGTATATTACATACTTAACTTAGCTTTGTGAATTAGTTGTTAATTATTTCCAGATTATTGGATGGATTTGATATTATCTTTGCAACAATAGAAAGCCGAATACGTTTAAGGAGTGAGAGATTATGCTGAGAGATATTAAACACATTGCTGTAGAAGATATCGCCATCGCGGTGATTCCTGTAGACCTTCTCATTGCAGAAGAAGAACAAATTTGGGAAGTTTTTATTTTAAATTTGAAACAAACGCCCATCGAAAATGTGATGATCGCGAGTCAAGGCTATGGAGTTTTAAATGGGGGAAGAAGTAATGACATCCACCCTGCGTCATTTTATTGGTGATATGAGTCCGTTAAGCTTTTCTTTGATCGAACCCATCCAGCATAAAGTTTTTGGATTAAATAACGAATTCTGGTTGAGCTTTTACATCAATGGAGAAATCTTCGACAAGAAATATATTTTCCTTCCTGAATCCATCAACCCATCTTACTTCACACATATTCCATTATTGGAAAAGAGAGGAGTAATGATTCGCTAGTTTTTTTGAAGTGCAATCCTGAATATTTAGTTGTTATCCTATTTTTATATAATCTGCAAGAGAACTCTCCCCAATGCAGCCATTTCAATTAAATTTAGTGACATTAATTCTTAGTGCTCTTTGTGAAAAACTCCGTGTTCTCTGTGTTAAAAGACAATCTCTAACTAAACTATCAGCTTAATCATGTGTTGAAATTGAAATTCTTCTTTGACAATATTTTCTTTAATCAATACAAACTATCATTTACCACAAAGTGCACAGAGGTTTACACAGAGTGACACAGAGGTATTACATATCCAAAATAAAATTGTAGATGGAATTGATTCGTTAGAAACTAAATCCAACACTTAATTTCATAACAATATTATCCTCTGTCTTTTCTAAAGCATAGGTTCCGTAACGATAGAAAGCAGCAATACCAATTCCAGTGAATCCTACTTTCAATAAATTGTCAAGGTAAATTCCGCTTTCCATAAATCCTTTGTCAGCAATATTGGCAACTAAATATTGATCTTTTTTACCGATGTAATTTCCCCAAAGAATGTTATGTACTAAACTGATATGAGGATTAAATTTTTTGGATTTGATCAATAAATCTCTAAAGTCATGGCGAACTTGAATGGCAATAAATTCAGAGTGTAAGAATTCATTCGTGCGCATCGTTTCAAAAGTGAAGGGTGATGCAATCCCTACATAGCGGTTACGTTCAAAGTTAATTGTGTTAGTGCCTCTGGCGTTGTAATAGAGTGAACTTGGAACAGGATCTGACACATAGCCCATCGAACTCCGAATAGTAATATCACCATACAGGGTGGTCTTAAAAGTTTTCTCAATCATAGCATCCCATCTGTCAAAATTATTTTGTCGATCTAACTCTTCAATTTTTCCAATGGTATATCGCGCATAGAAAACCGGCCATTTGCTGCCTAAACTCACTTCTCTATTTCCTGCTAAAGCCAATTTCTCACCAGGCGCCCATCTCACCGTAACACCCGCCTCTTCTAAATTAAATTTACGTATAATTAAATCAGCATCTTCCGTTCGAGGATAGTAAAAAGCATTGGTGGGAAAGGAAGATATCTCCTGTTGATTTACAAAGAACAAAGTACTTAATGTTCCAATTAGTCGACCATTTAATTGCGCTTCTTTCTTTGTATATTGATCCATTCTACTAATGAAGAAAGGATAGTAATGGGTATTAATAAAACGGGCGGGTGCCGGATCCAATTGCCTTCCACCAGTTTCAATTACATCTTCTTCATAGCTTACACGAATCCAAGCATTCCGTTTTCGATAGAGGTGAACAAGTGCATCTCCGCCAAATTTATGATCCTCATCTCTGAATCCGTAAGCATAATAACCGCCAACGGAGAATTTTTCGCTGAGAAAATCGTTGGTGTGGATACCTGCGCCTAATCGCACGCCTTCAAAATTATTAACACGAAGAATTCTGGCGACATCGATATTGATAAACTTTATGGGGATTTTTCCTGTGGCTAACATTCCATAAATCTGTAGTTTGCGTTCGAAGTTTTCGGCTTTTCCAACACTGTCCATATACACATACGTCTTTGCTTCCTTCACATCTAATTCTCTTTCGCGATATGTACTCCAGACAGAATCGGAAACTTGTGTGGCTTTAGGTGCCATGCGCAACACAATAGGCCCAAAATCTCTCTTTCTTAATGGTGGATTCACTTTAACATTTCGTAAATACGATTTGCTAATTCCCATCACACCAGTATTATTTACTTCCATGTTAGGAAAAGAAAGAAAGGAATTCAACTGTTCTGGAAACCATACGCCATCTTTTTTCGTGTATTGCTGCTGAATACGAATACGAACTGAAACGTTACTATCGGCTGGAGAGGCCAACACATTTTGCAACGCCCATCCATCAGTACTGATAAATAGATTTCCTTTTAGTCCAACAAAATTTTTGTTTTTACGTGGACGAAAACTGATGGTGTAGACCATATGATCATTCATCATTGTGCTATCTTCTAAAATGAAAAGATATTTGTTGATGGCATCATTGCTCAGTGGACTCAAATACACATCGTCCATTACACTCACATGATCTCCGTAAAGTGAAAAAGATTGCAACTGTGTTCCTAAAAGCGCAAACTGTGGATTTTTCAACCCCGAAACACGAGTGGCTAAAATAACTTCTTCGTCTTTGCCTGGAGGCATGTGTTTACGATGTGTTGCACTTTCTAATAAGAACAAATGCTTGTCTTCAAAAAAATCTTTCTTCGGTGGCTTTGTACTATCAATGGATACTTCTACTTTTTGTGTAGTGATTGCGTTGGTGTCTCTGTCGGCAACAAAAATTAATTTGTTGTAACTATCATAAGTAAAGGCAATGGCTTTCTCTGGATTGTTTTTATCTTTATTCTTCAACACTTTTCGCATGATTACTTCGGCAGGATTTTCTCCAGGAAGTATTTTCACTTCTTTTATATTTATGGCTTGAGGTCGAATGGTAACATTCCAAAGTATATTTTTTTCGGGAATTAATGTTTCTGTTTGAAACCCTAAATAAGAAAATACAACGCTGGAATTTTCATTAATTAATTTAATTGAAAAATATCCATCAATATCACTATAGGTGCCGTTTTGAGTTCCTTCTTCCACAATGGTGACAAAGGCGAGCGCCTGATTGGAAAGTTGATCAGTAACTTTTCCTTTTATGGTTTGTGCTTGTAATGTTGTTGTAAAAACAAATATGAAGAGGAGGAGTTTTTTCATAGAAAAGCGAATATAGTAGAAAAAGGAATAGGATACGAATGAACTTCTAGCCCATTAGAGGAAATATGAAATTTATGATCTGAAGTGATTAATTTGAGAGACGATTCGTAGGTAAACGTATATTGTCGTTTATGGACGAATAATTCAATCGGTATGTTTATCTTTGATTAAAAGATTTAATATATGATTAATTCCATTTCGTTAGAAAACATTCTTTGTTTAGATATTGAAACCGTTCCGCAATATGCCACTTTCGAAGAAGTTCCCGAAGAGATTAAGCCATTATGGGTCCGAAAAGCCTCTAATCTAAAACGCGATGAAGGCACAGAAGAACAACATCTTTATGAACGTGCTGGCATCTATGCGGAGTTTGGAAAGATCATTTGTATAACCACCGGATTTCTTTCTTGCAAAGATGAAGGACGGCAGTTTCGATTGAAATCTTTTGTGGTGATGATGAAAAAGCCCTACTCGAAAATTTCGCATCTTTATTAAATCAAATCACTGAATCGGATAAGCGTCACAAAAAACCTCCTATGATTTTATGTGGACATAATGGTAAGGAATTTGACTTTCCATATATGAGTCGGCGCATGGTAATTCATGGAATTCCATTGCCCCCGCAACTCGATTTGTATGGAAAGAAACCTTGGGAAATTCCACATTTAGATACCATGGAATTGTGGAAGTTTGGCGATTATAAGAATTATACTCCCTTAAATTTGTTGGCCTATATCTTGGGAATTCCTAGTCCGAAAGATGATATCGATGGATCTCAAGTGGGATCCGTTTATTGGAATGAAAAGGACTTGGAACGCATCGTTACCTATTGCCAAAAGGATGTTGTTACCGTTATGCAGATTTTGTTGAAGTTGAAGAATCAATCTTTATTAACTTCTGAAGAGGTATTGGTGGCTTAGTTTACCTACTAAATTTAAAAGTTGGCCAAAATATTTAGATTTTATATGGTGTTTTAGAAGGAAAGTTTTACTTTTCCGTTTAGTAACCTCACCAATAACTAACCAATTTTATTTTTACAACATGAAAAAATTCCTGCTGTCATTAGTACTCAATTTATTTTTTATTAGTCTTCAGTGTGCCGAAGCACAAAGTATTTCCGTAAGTCCCAATGCAAGCGATTTTTGTACTTCGCAAATAGTGACTTATACCAATACATTTGTTGATCCTAATTATGGCTATGAATGGTATTTAGAAGATTATAATGCTTTTAACCAGTTTGGTCAGGGATTTAGTGTTTTTTTTGGCTCCGGCACATCTATTAGCATTAATACTGGATTTTACGGCGCAGGAACCAAGGTGGTATTATATCAAATTGATATGTTGACGGGTGCTCTGATAAGTTCGAATTGGGTTCCGATGGTGTCTAGTGTTGGAAATCCTATGGTGCCAGTTTACTATACATATACGGGCTGTGGAAATTTGATAGTTCCTAGCATTTTTGATCCGATGACATCTTGGCCGCAGCGATGGGCAATGTGGTATAAGAATGGCGTAGCTACAGGAATTCAAAGTCATATATTTTATAATTCGCTGACGGATTCAGCGGTTTATGAGTTTAAAGTCAGGTTGACTTGCGGTGACACTTTAACTACAGGTCCTATTCTTGTAGATCGACCTTCGGTGCCAACAATTACCGCTCAAGGTTCAACCACTTTTTGTCAAGGAGATACCCTTATTATTAATGCTAATTCTTCAATAGCTATTCACAACTGGACAAAAGATGGAGTCGTAATACCCGGATCTTCTGGATTAACTTCTATAAAAGCAACCTTGTCAGGAAGCTATAAAGTACAAGGTAAGTATAGTAGTGGAGGTGGAACTACTTGTTATTTATTGTCAGACCCAATCACAGTAACCGTGAATCCAGGTGCATTTATAACTTCCTCAGTAAGCCAAGCGTGTAATGGAGATTCTATATTGCTGACATGTACTGCGGCAAATTCATACGTGTGGAAGAAGAACGGAAATGTAATAGCTGGAGCAAATGCACAAACATTATGGGTGAAAACAAGTGGTCAGTATGAAGTTGCTACCACTGGATTAACTTGTAATTCTAGCTTCATTAAACCCATTACTTTTTATGCAAATCCGACGGTTACGGTGAATCCATCGAGTGCCCAAACATTATGCAGTGGTAGTGTAGATGTGTTAAATGCTAGCGGGAATAATATTGCAGCGTTTAGTTGGTTGAGAAATGGAACCCCGCTCATTGGTGCAAATACTTCCACTTTGGTGTTGACCAAATCCGGAAATTACAAGTGCGTGGTGTCTAACGTTATCGGATGTACGAAAACTTCTCCTGCAGTTTCAGTTACTAATATTTCTTCCACCTCGCTTCCTACAAAAACAGCAGTATTGAAACCCGCGGTGGCTGGTAAGGATTCCTATACCACAAGTGCCTTTGGAAATTTCTCGACTAATTTTGGAAATGCTTCTACACTGGAAGTATCTAATTGGTATAAGTATTTTCGAACAGCGGAAAGAGGGTATTTGGAATTTGACTTAAGCAGCATTCCATCCGGAAGTCCGATTGTTAGTGCGAATTTAAAGTTGTGGGTCGATACCATCAACCAATTAAATGCTAATGCAAATCTTCCCAATTCACTGCTTTTAAACGCAATATTCAACCTTGGTTAGAAACATCTATCAATTGGAATAATGCACCAGATTCTAGCGAATTTCAGTATGTTTCGATTCCATGTTCTACCATAAGTTCAAAGTCGTTTGTTAATGCGAATGTTGTCAATCTTGTCAAGCATTGGTCCTATTTGCCGTCTGAAAATTTTGGAATGTTAATTCAGTTTCATGAGTATAATCATTTGAGTTGGTTGAGTATTTTTTCTTCTGATCATGCAAGTGAAAATAAACATCCAAAGCTGACTGTAAAATATTATTATGCCGATATTATTCCAAGTGGACCCATAAATCTATGCACCGGTGGAAGTGTAAGTTTTTCTACTAATGTAGGTGCGTATAGTTATCAATGGTATAAAAATAATAATCCAATTGCTGGTGCTACTACTTCTGGATATACGGCCACAACAGCTGGTGTTTATCATGTGGTGATTTCTGTTCCTGGAGGATGTAGTGTTGCATCCGTGCAGAAAACAGTTACCATTAATGCCGCTCCAATTGTCGATATTATTGGCGATGGTGCTTTTGATTTTTGCCCGGGAAGTACGTTGACGTTGTCTGTTGATAGTTTACCCGGGCATCAATTTCAGTGGAAAAAGAACAATGTAAATATTGCCGGTGCCATTTATAGTCATTTGTCTGTTACT
>JADJPB010000023.1 GCA_016713445.1 Bacteroidota bacterium
GTACTAAGACCGTAACCATTATTTTCAATCACAAAATTACAGGTATGAATCATACTGCAGCCACATTGAAATACTCTCATGAAAGTCACCTTCACTCGATGCTCCGTCGCCGGTAAACACTGCGGTAACATGCAGTTCTTCTTCCGAAAATTTCCCAATGCAACTCCATCGCAACTCCCATCTGCGGACCCCAAATGCGATGTCATTCCGCAATATGAAACTCTTGTGTTCCCATATGAAACGAACGATCGCGTCCTTTTTAGTAAATCCACCGGCTTAACCTGTGAACTGCAAAAAAACGATTCAACGGAATTCCACGAACGGCATACACCTACATTTCGGTGCATGGGTAAAAATATATTCTTCGCGGTGAAGCGCCACTGGCTGTCCCTACAGAAATCGCTTCTTGTCGAACACTGATACTTTGCTCATTTTCGCCTTGACTGAAGTAAAACGAGCATTTTCTCCTCAATCATTCGAGGTTTTAAGAGGGCTTTATATAAATCGAGCCAGTACTTCATCCGATAGATTCTCGCGACGGAAGTGAAGTGAATGTTCGGTCGATAACATGCTATAAATATTGATGTTGATGCAAATGTAGGCTTTTGACCTTGAAAGCCTTACTTTTTATACCTATCCAAGAAGGTTTTTGATTGTCTTAGTCTTAAGCTAGCCTGTATATTTCTTTTTAGAAAGATAAGGGGATCAGTTAGCGCCAATAATAGGGAGTGGATGTGATGGATGCTGAATTTAATTCCAGAATGCAGAATTAAAATTCAAATTCCCCCTCTGAAATGGTGTTGCGAGCTTTCGCGAATGGTCGCTAGGCTTCGCGATTGGATTTTAGTATGGGGCGATGATAATCCGGTTGAAGTTTAAGCTGCAAACTTCAAGCTGCAAAGATTTTAAAGTGATTATACATTGATGGGCCACTGATTTATTATGATTATTAAAGATTTTTTAAGATTGATTACAGTAGCATAATGCTTTAAATATAGAACACGGATGACGCGGATAAACATGATTTTTCATGGTTGCGTATTAGTAAAGATTCCTATTTTCGTATCGATTCGTAACCTGCTTGCTGCAAGCAAGTTAGTAACCAATCACCACTTTCTTAATAACTCGCCCTTCGTTACAAACTATCTCCAACAAATAAAGCCCCTTCGATAACTCTGGAATCTCTAACGTAAAGGCATTTCCGAAATTTCTTTTTTCTTGAAAAAGCAATTGACCTTGCATGTTATAAAATGCACATTGGATTTCTTCACATGTTCTTCCTAAGCTAACATTTATTGAGTTTTGTGTTGGGTTTGGATATATTAATACGTGACTTGCTTGCCATTCGTCTATTCAACACTTAATGTATCGCATGGACTTCCAACAAGAGGCCCTAAACGGTAGTTGGGGAAATAGGGAGGCAATCCTGAATTAGGTGAAGGAAGTACAAAAGTATTATACTCCATATTGCAAAGTGTATCTATACTATCGGGATAATTTATAACTGATAAATTGCATGAATAACAGTGTCCAAAGTAAATTTTACCGTCAGCTGCAAGTTCAGGCTCACATGCTGCACTTGCTGTAAAGGCACTAAGACCGTTGCAAGCTATACTATCTAGTGTAGGATCAATTAATAATCTACTATTTTTCACTCCATTTGGCTGGTAATACAAACTGAGGTCGTATTGAGCTGTAACACTACCAGCATTATCGCCTGCTCTATATAAAAATCTGGAATTAGGTGAAAAAGCACTGTAGAATTCAGCAGATGCACCTGTGTTTAACAACAGCGGATCTGAAAAAAGACCCGAACATCGGTTAAATTTATATAAAACCATATTGAAATCATCTCTTACTTGAAAATATATGGTTCCATCAGGCGAAAAATTTGAAACAGCTGCATCGAATTGTACCATTTGAGGTCCAATGCTTTGTACGGCGTTAAATTGAATTCCATTAGGCGTAAACAATACTTTTTTGAAAGAATTGTTACAATTCTCTTTCACAACTAACCACCAATCCCTCCCATTGGCATGCTTTACCGCTGATAATCCAGTCAGATGAATTAAGGTGTCAAATATTGCTATATTATTTGCTGAAACAATACCTCCTAAACCCCCATTTAAAGTTTTATCAAGAACCGTATAATAGAGATGAGTAGACAACCACCCCCAACCATTGGAACAAGGACCAGAGGCGACAATAGAAAGTTCAGGTACACAATAAAAGAGAACAAACTTATTTGAATCATCAGGCCAAGGAAGAAAGATATATTGATGTGCTCGATTTAGACCAAACGGAGCGAGCATTGTAGTATAACTTGTTTGTAGTATACCACCTGGAATTGGTTGAAACATACGATTGTAAATATTTATCCCATTGGTGACAAAAAGCAGATTACCATTTGAATCTGAAATATTGGCATTGGTATGAACAAAGGGAATATATCCATTTGTTAAAGTAGCTTGAGGATTTTGTCCTCCAGGAGGGAAGTGCACTAATGTATTATTGTTTAGTGAATCATATCCAGTAGAAATAACCCAATTAGCATCACGGTATTGAGCAAAAGTGTTTTTGCTCAATACCATGATGCATATAAACATATACGTAAAAATATTTACCTTCATTTAAGCACTACTAGTTTTTTAGTTTTTGACCCATCATTACAGTAGAGTTTAATAGTGTAAACACCAGAGGCCAATTCATTTATGTAAATATATGAATTTTATGAAATAACAACTATAATATCACAGTCACCCCACTGTAAATTCAAAATACTTACATTATAGCATTGGTCAAACAGGTTAAATAATTGTACTCTTATTAAATGAGCGGAGGTGGATCTAGAGACAGAATTAATTCTGCCTCGATATCCACCTCCGTATTATTGAAATATAATTTAAATAATTTATTTTCTGCCGACTACTTTCTTGGATGAAATGGGTTCGTTGGTGTTGGCCTTGCCATTCATCACAATTGCATTTTTTACTTTTTGTGAGGTGAGGGCTACTTCAAGTACGTTTTGCTGCAAGAATTTTTTCTTTGATTCCACCTACGGGTAATACTTTTCCGCGCAAGGTGATTTCGCCGGTCATCGCTAATTTATTTTTTACTCTGCGCTGTGTAAATAAGGAAGCTAATGAAGTGAGCATGGTGATTCCAGCCGACGGACCATCTTTCGGAATGGCTCCTTCCGGTACATGCATGTGAATATCCCACTCGTCAAAGTAACTCGATTTAATTCCAAATTCTTCGGCGTGTGCTTTTAAATAGGCCAATGCAATGACAGCCGATTCTTTCATCACATCCCCTAAGTTTCCAGTGAGGGTTAATTTTCCAGTTCCCTTTACTGATGGATGATTCAATAAACAATACACTTCCACCATTTGGACTCCAACCTAAACCCGTTACTACTCCAGCAGTTTCATTGTTGATTAATTTATCGAGAATAAAACGCGGCGCGCCCGATCTTTTCATTACATGCGTCTCCGTTACTTTGGAGGGTGCATTTTTCATCCATAAGCTACCATCTTGGCAATGGAACGAACTACGGATGCAATGCACTTTTCTAAAGTTCGTACTCCACTTTCCCAAGTATACTGCTCAATAATTAATTTCAACATGGGAGGAGGAATGGCTAATTGTCCTGCTTTTTAATCCGCGCTTCAAGTTGTTTCGTTACTAAATGCTTTTGTGCGATGTGCACTTTCTCCTCGATGGTATAACCGCTGATATTGATAATCTCTAAACGATCTAACAATGCAGGCTGAATCAATTCGTGAGTTCGCAGTAGCGATGAATAATACTTTGCTTAAGTCATATTCAATCTCCACGTAGTTATCATAGAACGTTGTGTTTTGCTCTGGATCTAATACCTCCAACAATGCTGAGGAAGGATCGCCGTGAAAATCGTTTGTTAACTTGTCTATCTCATCTAAAATAAAAACGGGATTGTTTGATTTCGCTTTCTTCAAATTTTGAATGATACGTCCGGGCATGGCACCGATATACGTTTTACGATGTCCGCGAATTTCCGCTTCATCTCTCATTCCACCCAAAGACATGCGTACATATTTTCTTCCCAATGCTTCTGCAACCGATTTTCCAAGGACGTTTTCCAACTCCAGGAGGTCAACCAAACACATGATGGGCGACTTCATATCTTTCTTCAACTTGATCACCGCTAAATATTCGAGAATACGATTCTTTACTTTTTCTAAACCGTAATGATCACGATTTAAAATTTTCTCTGCGCGCTTTAAGTCGTAAACATCGGTGGTATGTTCTTCCCAAGGAAGTTCGAGCAACAACTCGAGGTAATTCATGGTCACTGAATATTCGGCAGCGGCGGGATTGATACGATTCAATCGATCCATCTCTTTATTAAAAACTTCTTCCACCGACTTATTCCATTTCTTCAACTTCGCACGTTCGCGCATCTCCGAAATTTCTTTGTCGGGCGTATTCCCGCCAAGCTCTTCCTGAATTGTTTTTAACTGTTGATTTAAAAAATATTCGCGTTGCTGTTTATCGAGATCTGTTTTTACCTTGCTCTGGATTTGATTTTTCAATTCCAGCATTTGCAATTCCTTGGTGAGATGTTCGAGCACACGTGTGGCACGATCTTTCAAATCGTTCATCTCTAAAAGCATTTGTTTCTTTTCCACATCAGCATTCATGTTGGAAGAAATGAAGTTGATGAGAAACGACGGACTCTCAATATTGCGAATTGCAAAACTTGCTTCCGATGGAATGTTTGGCGACTGTTCGATGATCGCCATGGAAATATCTTTCAAGGAATCAACGATAGCATTGAATTCTTCATCCTTCTGAATATTGGGAACATCAGAAAAAGCTTCCACCTTCGCTTTCAAATATGGTTCATCTTGTACGATGTCGCCAATTTTAAAACGACGATCCTCCAACTTCGGATCTTCAATGCTTACATCTTTTTGTGAAACCACACCAATGATTCGATCACTAGCATAAGCATCTTTAATGAGTTTGATGGATTTATCGCGACCTACTGTAATTGGAATTACAACACCAGGAAAGAGAACCGTATTTCGTAGAGGCAGCACCGAAACAATTTCCGGCATCTGCTCATTATTCATTTGTTCTTCGTCCTCATTGGTCAGCAGAGGTATCAATTCCGGCTCATCGTCGCTGATTGGCATCTGACCAATAGGCAGTTCATTATTATCGAATTGTGATTTCATTTTCTAAATTTATGTCAGTTTGGCAGTAATCAGGGGAAAATTAACAAAATCCACCCTATTTCAATCATTATGCCAATGGGAATTCATCTTTCTTTTTAGTCTAATTCCTTTGAAGATGGAATATTACTGTCAGTAAGTCCATCTACTTTGAGGAATCTACTAGTAAACTACACTACCATCTAAAAAAATCGGACATCTGTCATATAAATTTTAGTTTTAATTTAAGATTCTAGTTCAATATTACTTGTTACTTTCTTTTACGTGAAAAGAAAGTAACCAAAGAAGCACGCCACCCAACACCAACCCATTTTTGCGGTTTCTGCTTTCTATTTTCTTTTGCAACCACTGAACAATCTTTTGTGCTATCTCTTTACTTCATCGGTTCAGCAAAAATCGGTTCGCGCTGTTGCGTGGACGTCCTCCGCGCTCTTCCGAACAATATTCCTGCTTAATAAAATTTATTTCTCGAATTACGTTCCATTGAACGAAAGTATAAGTATTGCTTCTAAATAATTGTCAGGATTAATCCCGACGAGGCCCAAATGACATTTCTAATGACAATTTTGGGATTATTAATCTTCCGCAGTTGGATGTAATTGCATCAAATACAAATGACTCAAAATATTTTTATCGGCTTCTGTCATGACTATATTTCTGCGGATCATTACTTTTTCTGCCAATTGTATTGCCTTGTCAATCACAAACATTTCTGATGCATGATCGGAACCCCAACTGAAAGAGGGCACCATCTTCGGAGGAAACCCGGCACCAAAAATATTTGCAGAAACACCTATAACAGTTCCTGTATTAAACATGGTATTGATGCTACATTTACTATGGTCGCCCATAAACAATCCGCAAAACTGCAAACCAGTTCCTTGAAATCTTTCTCTACATAATTCCAAACCTTTACTTCCGAATAATTATTTTTCAAATTGGAAGTATTAGAATCCGCACCTATATTACACCACTCACCGATCACTGAATTCCTAAAAATCCATCATGTGCTTTATTACTATTTCCATAAATCAAGGAATTACTAATCTCTCCTCCTACCTTGGATCCTGGTCCAATGGTTGTTGCGCCATACACCTTGGTTCCCATCTTCAGCACCCCTTGTTCACCCAATGAAAATGGACCACGCACCATACTTCCTTCCATGACCTCTGCATCTTTTCCTATGTAGATGGGCCCGGTGGAAGCATTTAAGATCGCGCATTCTACTTTAGCACCCGGCTCTAAAAATATATCGGAAGGCTGAAATGTTTGGTTGCTCCCTGAGATCACTGCCGACTTCCGTCCTTTCGTAAGCATTAGAAAATCGGAACGCAACTCAACATCGTTCATCGTAAACAAATCCGAAGGATGCTGAATCAATTTCAGATCACCAATAAATTCAATCGTTTCAAAATCCTTAAACTTCTTCAAACTCTCCATGCCCACCAACTGATCGCGATGAACGGCGGCTGCCAACACTCGATCTTTATATTGAATTTGCTGACCAACCTTCAAAGCCTGCACCATTCTTAACATTCCATCATCCGGAAGCAATGCGCCATTAATTACTAAACATTCACTGCCACTTGATAAGGGATATCTACCTGATAGATAAAACTGAGTTAACGATCCGGAAGTTCCTTTTGGAACCCCTAAGAGCATTTCCCATTTGCTCCTAGTAGTCAGGATTCCACAACGCAGGTCGCCCACAGGTCTTGTAAAAACAAAGGGTAATAATTGATCACGGTACTGATCGTCAGCGAGTATTAGTTGCATAGTCTATCCAATTATGCAGTGAAAATAATATATAAAAAGCAATAATCGAATAAATTCCTTTAAAATATTACCTCGTATAATTGTCGCGAGGATCCGTGATTAGATTAAAATTAAATTAACGAATACTTATTACATAAAACAATTTTTTAAGTTTGCCTCTCAGCGGCCCTAAAAAACACGACGCCTTTCTCCATCTGGTCATTACTAGCTGCCGCCTCTCCCTCTGCCGGGGGGGGGGTTCCTTAATCTCTGTAATTTATTGGTATACACCAAAAAATAATAAGCTTCAAAAGGTTCTACATTCAAAATAAAAATCACATAAAATAACATGAAATGAAAAGGACAGATAAGTGGCCAACAACGACCACAATTCAGTTGAATTTATGATCTTCGCAACCATGTTATTTAACATTAAAAACAGGCTTTTTTTCGTGATTCTTATGCTGATGTGTACGAGTCAGTTGAAGGCCGATTACGTGTGGACCCAAAACTGCCTAAAAGGGTATGAAGCAGTGATTGCTCTCGATTTTGAAGCTGCCGACAACTACATCTACAAAGAAAAAAGAGAGCGTCCCGAAAATTTATTAAGTCTGTACATTGAGAGTCAAATGGATTTGATAAAATCATTTGTGGATGAAGATGAAGTTGCATTGGATGGAATCAAGATACGCAATGAACAAAGAATTGAGATATTAAAAAAGCACAAAGGAAAATCGCCTTACCAACGGTTATGCATAGCCGAAATGTACATACAACTGGCCATCGCTAGAGCACGTAAAGATGAATTTTTTGGTGCTGCGCATGATATTCGTAAAGCATTCAAGATGTTGGAAGATAATCAAAAGGCCTATCCCAACTTTTCTCCCAACTTAAGAGGATTAGGTCTGATCCACGCTGCAATTGGCACCATCCCAAAAACTACCAATGGGTAGTAAATCTTATTGGATTAAATGGAACTGTGCAACAAGGATTAGGCGAATTAAAAAAACTTTTAGCTTCAACCTATCGTCAAGAAGAATATGCTTACATGCGCGATGAAACCATCATGATATTGACTTTTCTCGAGCTAAATTTAGGAAAAGACAAAGACAACGAACTCATTCGAAAAAGATTTTATCCTGTAAAAGACATCGAACACAAACCACTACTTCTTTTTTCCAAAAGCATCTTTCATTTTGCTGCAGCGGAAAACGACAGCGTCATTGATTTATTATCGCAAAGCAGAAAAGTGGTTAAGCACCAACCTTTACATTACTTACATTTCATGGAAGCCAATGCACGTTTATACAATACGGATTTTACAGCAGAAGCACTCTACAACTCCTACCTACAATCGTACAAAGGCAGCACTTACATTATGTCGGCTCGGCAAAGAATTGCATGGATCCACTTATTAAAAGGAGACGAAGCGGGATACAATAAAAATATTGCACACTGCAAACCCAATAGCAAGTCTGAAGAGCTCACCGATGAAGACAAAGCAGCCATCAAAGAAGCCGACAGCAAAGAAACGCCCAATCCACTCCTCTTAAAAGCACGTTTACTTTTCGATGGCGGATATTATCCAAGAGCATTAAATGAATTAGCAGGGAAATCTCTCACCCATTTCCAAGGCATCAAAGCACAATTAGAATTCACCTATCGCTTAGCGCGCATCTTCGACAAGATGGAGAAAAACGATAAAGCGGAGCAGCTATATGAGATCACCTATAAATCTGGTCTCCACCAAAAATATTATTACTCGGCGAGCGCAGCCCTTCACCTTGCCCAACTCTACGAAGAACAAGGCAACAAAGAAAAAGCCGTAGAGTTCTATAAAAAAACACTTGCTCTCAGAGAACACGACTACCAAAACAGCATCGACCAAAAAGCGAAGGCTGGACTTGGTAGGCTCGAATCGAAATAATTGGTGGGTTGGTGGGTTGGTGTCGCGAGGCTTCGCGATGGTGGATTAATCAACGCTGCGATCGTTGCTAAACGCTGCTAACTCCGCGTTTAAAGATTAATATTAATAAAACGAAATATGGAATTCATCTCCCCTGAAATACTCCACTACTGCGAGTCGCATACCAATCCTGAATCTGAGTTGCTGCAACAACTCAATCGCGATACGTATGCAAAAATTTTAAATCCTCGTATGCTAAGTGGGCATTTACAAGGTCGGTTTTTGGCCATGATGAGTCAGATGATTCAACCCAAAAACATTTTAGAAATTGGAACTTACACAGGCTATTCTGCACTTTGTTTGTGCGAAGGATTGGCTGAAGATGGTAAACTCATCACCATCGACATCAACGACGAACTTGAAACCTTTTCCTCGAGCTTTTTCAAAAGAAGCAAGTACGAAAAAAACATTCAAGCTCTGGTTGGCGATGCATTGCAAATTATTCCTACTCTTGATCTCGAATTCGAATTAGTATTTATCGACGCCGACAAACCCTCCTACAGCAAATACTTTGATTTAGTCATTGACAAAATGAGAAGTGGTGGAATCATCATTGCCGATAATGTTCTATGGAGCGGACACATCTTAAAACCCGAATCAGAACAAGATTTTGATACGAAGTGCCTACATCAATTCAACGAAAAAGTAAAAAATGATCCAAGAGTTACCGTGACGATGTTACCGGTGAGGGATGGAGTGAGCCTTATTCGAAAGTTTTAATTTTCGCCGTAACTATGCATTGATGGAACCTACCTACACTGAAGTTTCGGCAGGCAGGCACTGATTTAATATGATGGATGATGATGTTTTAAGATTGTTTACCATTACATGATGTTAAACAATTAGAACACGGATGACACGGATAAATCGGATTTTCACGGATTTTTCGCTGCAGCCGTTGCGTTAACGTTGCGACCGTTGCGTTTAAGCTTTGAGCTGTATTAAGTCGAAGATCTATATCACTTTCTCTAATCAAATTCCTGTATTTCAATCAATAATTTCATACTTTCGTTGTTACCTATGCGCGAGGATATTATTTCCAAGAAAAAGCCCAATTACCCCATCAATACAGAGCTTCGGAAGTATTTAAGAGGATATGGGCGGAAGTTTTCGGCCGACTTGGAATACGATGATCTCTTGCGATTTACGGGCTCGTTTCCTTATTATGATAAAGCTGGGAAAGATACGTTATGGGAAAGCGTTTATTACTCACCATCCGAGAACGAATCACTCAACCGCGCTCTTACGGGTATGTATGCTCAGCTAAAAACGGGGGGTGATTTATCCGTTATTGAGCATTTGTTTGCCGAGCGCATCGACTATTGCACCTTTGGAAATTCGAAGCCTTTTAGAGTGCGCATCGTGAATAAACTGAATGACAATTTCGATTATTTCTACATCAAGAAAGCGGATGCATCGCGCATTTACGGACTCGAATTGGAGCATATATTATCACCGAATCGAATCAGTTATTTGGTGAGTGGCAATACGCTCATTGAAGAACATATTGCTGGAATTCCTGGTGATCTATTTATTAAAGATCAGATGAAGAAAAAAGAAATCAATACTATTCGTATTGCAAAAGAGTTTGTTAAGTTCAACGAACGTTGTTTTCTTCGTTTGTTGGGTGATATGCGTTCTTATAACTTTGTGATTGACATGACTCCCGATTTTGAAGAAACGCATTATCGGATCCGAGCCATCGATTTCGACCAACAAAGCTATGAAGGAAAGAAATCCTTGTACATGCCCCAGTTCTTTAAAGAAAATAATCCATACGTTCAATTAGCCATCAAACTAATGACGCCAGAAACGATGCGACAATATCAAATCGAAGAACGAAACTTGATTGCTATCCGTATTAAGGCGGGAAAAAGAATGCTAAAGGATCTACTCGATTGCATGGGTCGTGATACCATCAGCACCGAGGAGAAGAAAAACCAATTGAAGCTGGAGTTAAGTGAGCATTACAAGAATCCATCTTACTTAAAATGCAAAAACATGGGTGAAATTGTGAAATTGAGCCTAAAAGAAATGCTTCGCCAAAACAAACATCATCTTGCTACTAAAAGAAAGAAAAAATAATTTCCATTAACCCATCTTACCGAAATCACATCTCCCTACAGCAAATAATAAAATTAAAAAAACGTAAACTATGAAAAAATTAATTTGGATTCTCATTGCCTTTGCAACCGTCTCTTTAACATTACCCGCACAGGCGCAACAAGAAAAAAGAAAAGCACCCCCTACTCCAGAGCAACGTGCAGAACGCAGAGCTACACACCTTAAAAATGAACTTTCTTTAACAGAAGCTCAATACATGGAAGTAAAAACTGCCGCGCTTGAGATAGAAAAGACAGAGCATCTAAAGAAGTGCGCAGCAAGGCAGGTAATGATTTTGAAGCTAAATTAAAATCTATCCTGAATGAAGAACAAATGGAAAAGTACATGTCGATGAAGGAAGAAAGAAAAGAGAAAGTGAAGCAACGCATGGAAGAGAAAAGAACGGAAGAGAAAGCAAAGAGTGAAGGGGCGGTGGAAGATAAGAAGGAATAATTCAATTCAGAATTAGGAATTAAGTCGCGAAGCTTCGCGATCAGAATTTTAAGCGTTTTGAATCAATAAAAAATCCCGATCTACAATGATGTATGATCGGGATTTTCTGTTTTTATTCATCTTAAAGAATCATAATAAATCATAAAAAATCTGCGCCTGCCTGCCGACTTGCCTATGCGTAGCTACGGCGAAGCAAGGAACTTGCGCCACCGCTCTAGCTTTAGCGCACGTGGTTAGCGAAGGCAGGGCCAAAAAATATAAATTAGCCAAAAAGCAATATAAGCTACTCAGAATCCTTCCACTTCCCGCAACGCTTCTCCCATTGCATACGACAACGCTCCTTTTCTTCGGGCGACATGGATTCTAATTTATTGCGCATACTTTCGGAACAAGAATTTTTCCATTTGTTTTTAAAAGCTCCACCGCCACCAAATAATATTTTTGATAATAATAAAAGTCCATAGGCTTGCCAGATGCTGATGAAGGGCAAATTGAAAATTTCTGTCATGAGGTGATTCCACAAAAACTGAACTAACCAACCTACCAGGGCTACAAGAAGAACAATGCCTACAATAATTTTTAGAATACTTTTCGAATTCATACTTCTTATTTTTTAGTGGATTCAATGGTGTCGTCGAACAGCTCTTTGTACAGCGAAGTAAGTCTTTTTCTTAGAAACTTTATCGCATAATGCTTTCGTGATAATAACGTGTTGATGGGGACATCAAGGTCCTCAGAAATTTCCTTGAAGCTTTCTTGTTCCAATTCGTGGCGAACAAAAACCTCACGTTGTTCGACGGGAAGCTCGTCCAATGCATTTAATAAAGCTTCTCGAATCAATTCATTATCGGTCGATAAAAACCCAGGATCTTCGCCGGCGCCAAGCAATTCTTCGATGAACGAAGAATTCTCGCCCTCTTCTGAATAGGGTTTTTAAAATCATCATATAGAACCGGTTTATGCTTTCGGTATCGGTCGGTGATTTTGTTGCGCGCTACCCGAAAAAGCCAGGCAGCCATTTGTTCTACAGGTTGTAATACGCGATATGAATTCGTTAATTCAAAGAAAACATCTTGTAAAATATCTTCAGCATCGGCACTTTCTTTAACCCGCGAACGGATGAAATCAAACAAGCGCTTACGATACTGCTGCACCGCATGCTGGATGGTTTCGTCCTGTTGGGTCATAGGGATTGAGTAGGATGGATAAGTTGACATTGCAAGAGTAATGACGATTTGTCATTCATCCTATTGCATTCAAACTTTAATTATTTTCTGAAACGTAAAATTAGACTGATGGAGGGTAATATTGCTTAAATTTGTGCGGTTTCCAGTAAAACCCGAATACTGATAATTATTATGGCGCAGGAAGAACTTAAAATGCCCAAAATGGGCGAAAGTGTACATGAAGCTACGATTATTCGTTGGCTAAAAAACGAAGGTGAGTCGGTGGATGCCGATGAAACTCTATTAGAAATTGCAACCGATAAGGTTGATTCTGAGGTGCCTTCCACGGCGGCAGGAATCTTGGTGAAAAAATTATTTAACGATGGCGATGTGGTTCAAGTTGGAACCGTAATCGCACTTATTTCCACCGATGGATCCGCTCCAGCTCCAAATTCGAATGGATCGGCGAAAGCAGAAAGCCCAACGCCGACTCCTGTTTCCGCTCCAACTCCAGTTATGGCAGCGGCTAATACCATGGCAGTTGCATCAGCTCCTTTGGCGACCATGGTTCAAAGTAATGGTGTTCGCTTTTATTCGCCATTAGTGAGAACCATTGCGAGCACGGAAGGAATTTCTCAAGTTGAACTGGATACAATTGCTGGTACAGGTGCTGAAGGAAGAGTCACCAAAAAAGATATTTTAGGCTTTGTTGAATTAAAGAAGAAAGGTGGAGTTGCTCCTACCTCGGCCCCTACTTCGAGCCCTGCTCCTGCAATTTCTAGTCCTGCACCTGCTGTGTCTAATAGTCCAAAACCTGCTACTTCCCTCTCTGGAGATGTTGAAATAGTAGAGATGGATCGCATGCGAAAACTGATCGCCGATCATATGGTAATGAGTAAGCAGACTTCACCACACGTTACTTCTTATGTAGAGGCTGATGTTACCAATATTGTAATGTGGAGAGAGCGAATCAAGAAGTCATTTGAAAAAAGAGAAAACGAAAAAATCACCTATACGCCCATCTTCATTGAAGCCATTGCGAGAGCCATCAAAGATTTCCCGATGATCAATGTAAGTGTGGAAGGGACCAAGATCATCGTTAAAAAGAACATCAATATTGGTATGGCTACGGCACTACCAAGCGGAAACTTGATCGTTCCTGTCATCAAGAATGCCGATCGTTTGAATTTAATCGGGATTACGAAAGCTGTGAATGATTTAGCAAACCGAGCTCGCTCCAATAAATTACAACCTGATGAAATTCAGGGAGGTACATACACTTTAACCAATGTAGGTAGTTTTGGAAACGTGATGGGAACTCCTATTATAAACCAACCTCAAGTAGCTATTATGGCGGTGGGGGCTATTAAAAAGAAGCCGGCTGTTATCGAAACGCCTCAGGGTGATACGATTGGAATCAGACATATGATGTTCTTGAGTATGAGTTATGACCATCGCGTGGTAGATGGAAGTCTAGGTGGCACGTTCATTCGTCGGGTAGCCGATTATTTGGAACAATTCGACATAAATCGTGAAATCTGAGCCAATTATTTTTGATTTGGGCTTGCCTATTCAAAATAATAACCTAATTTTGCGCTCCGTTTCGTAAGAAACAAACCCCACGGCCCGTTCGTCTAGGGGTCTAGGACATCTCCCTTTCACGGAGGAAACACGGGTTCGATTCCCGTACGGGCTACCAAGCATACCGCTCTCCGTCACAAGAGAGCACAAATTGAAAAAAACGATTACAAATATTTAATTCAGATGGCAAATCACACATCAGCCCAAAAGCGAATCCGTTCTAACGACTCTAAGAGAGTAAGAAATCGCTATCAAGCTAAAACAACAAGAAACTTGCTGAAAGAACTTCGTACCACGAAGGAGAAGAGCAGAGCTGTTGAGTTGCTTCCTGAAGTGAGCGCTCAATTAGATCGTCTTGCTAAGAAAAACGTTATTCATAAGAACAAAGCGGCGAATTTAAAGTCGAGTATCCAGAAGCATGTAAATGCTATGGCATAATATAGAGTCGTTTTAAACGACTGCAAACGCCTTCCATACCCTGGAAGGCGTTTTTTTTTATTACTTTGTGGTGGGAATTTTTCTATGCATTTCCTTAAAAATATTTTATGAAATCAGTATCGATAAAAAGGATGGGCACCTTCAGAACGACCCAGAGAAAAATTACAACAGTCGGGATCCGCCACGTTGAGCGACGCGGAACTAATAGCCATCGTTTTGCGCAATGGTACGAACCAACAAACTGCGCTTGATCTTGCACGTCACCTACTCTCGGCATGCAATAATGATTTAATGGAAATGGGCCGTTATGGTTATCAACAGTTATCGAAGATCAAAGGGATTGGTCCGGTAAAAGCAATTTCAATTGTGGCTGCACTGGAATTGGGACGAAGAAGTCGGTTTGCAGAAGCACGTCGCAAAGAAAAAATTACCTGCAGCCTTGATGCCGTCAACCTTCTCAATCCGTTGCTCCGCGATCTGCCGCACGAAGAATTTTGGATCATCTTATTAAACAGAGCGAATACAATCCTCGAGATTCGACCCATCAGCAAAGGTGGAATAAGTGGAACTTTAGTGGACCCAAAGATGATCTTTCACGAAGCTTTGCAGGCACGTGCTTCGGGCATAATTCTGAGTCACAACCATCCCAGCACGAATCCTAAACCCAGCGAAAGCGATATTCAATTGACCAAGAAATTAAAAGACGGCGGCAAACTGCTCGAGATTTCAATTCTTGATCATATTATCATTGCAGGTGCTAGTTTTTATAGTTTTGCAGATGAAGGAAATATTTGAAAATTGATTTCATCAAATTTTCCTATCTTCATTCGTTCCATACATGGCGCATCTACTGTTAGTTTATACATCAAAAAAGTCGTCCCGCTTACGATATACTTTCGATCTCCTCCTTCGAAATTTATTGGGGTTGGAAATATCCTACACCGATAAACTCGACGATTTTCGAAATCATACAGGTCCTAAGTTAAGTTATGGTGATCACCAAATTGCCGACGAACCATTCTTCTTTGCTTCCCGGATTTTGTTTGAAAAAGGAATTGAAGACCAACAAATCAATGTTTTTGAGTGGAAAGGCATCCCCGCTTTTTTTGGTACACATCCGAAATACATCATTCCATTTGACCTCTTTGCAGCAAGTTTTTATTTGGTTAGCCGATACGAAGAGTATTTGCCGCATATCAAAGACAGCCATATGCGCTTTAGTCCACAGCAGAGCTTAGCCTATCAAAAAAACTTCTTACATAAGCCACTAGTCAATATCTATGCGCAGGAGCTTAAGTATATTTTACATCAACATTTCCCACAACTTCAATTTAAGGATACGCATTACCGTTATATATCGACCTTCGATATCGACAGTGCTTATGCTTATCGTGAAAAAGGATTAGTTCGACACATGGGATCTTTTGCGATTTCGTCGGTCAAATTCAACTTCAGAAAAATTGGAGAGCGCTTTCGAGTATTGATGGGCTGGGAGAAAGATCCTTATGATACGTACGACTGGCAGCTGGAAATAAGTAAAAAGTATCATCTTAAAACCATTTACTTTTTCTTAGTTGGTGATTACGGAGAATTCGACAAGAATATCCCGTTGGATGGAAGCCGTAATTTTCAGGCATTAATAAAAGCATTGCCGATTATGCAGAAGTAGGTATTCATCCCTCCTACTACAGCAACTCGAACACACATCAACTTAGAAAAGAAATTCGTCGACTCACCAAGGTATTAAAACGACAAGTTACCAAAAGTCGACAACATTATTTAAAGGTGACTTTCCCTGAAACCTATCGCAATTTACTGGAGAACGATATTTTGGAAGATTACTCAATGGGTTACGCTTCTGAAATTGGTTTTAGAGCCAGCATTTGCACTCCCTTTAATTTTTACGACTTGGATTTAGATGTAAGCACCAAATTAAGTTTAGTTCCGTTTATGCTGATGGACGGGACCATGAAAGATTATATGAAACTGAATCCGAAAGAATCAGTACAGCGAGCGAAAGAATTAATAGACGAAGTAAAGGCGGTGAACGGAACCTTTGTTACGTTGTGGCATAATCAAAGTGTGAATGATAAAGAAGAATGGCAAGGTTGGAGAGATGTTTATGAGCAGATAGTTGCCTATGCAGTAAAAGACATTCCAACAAAAACGCATGCCCATGAAAAATAAATTGATTCATGTATTGCTAAAGAACAGTCCGGAATGGTCGCTTGAAATTGCGAAGCGGATTAAAAAGTCATTCAGAAATCAGGAATTACATCAACAACAAAAGAAAGGGGGCTATTCTAAAGAAGATTTAATTGCTGGATTAAAAAAAATTGGAATTACGGAGGGAGATGTACTTTTAGTACATAGCAGTTTAAGTAAAATTGGATTTGTGCATGGCGGACCTACAGCGGTCATTCAAGCTCTTCTTGAAACCATAGGATCAACAGGAACTTTGCTCATGCCTTCTTTTCCTGCAAAAGGAAGAAATAAAGATTACTTGAATGCAAATCCGGTTTTTGATGTATTAAATACGCCTTCTGCGATGGGCATCATCACCGAAGAATTTAGACAGATGCCCCGCGTAAAAGAAGCTTACATCCTACCGATCCGGTTTGTGCTCTTGGACCTTTCGCTCAAGAACTAACGGCGACGCATCTGGGAAGAATCACTCCTTACGATCAAGAATCTCCATTTAGAAAACTAGCAGAAAAAAAAGGGAGATATTAATGTTAGGCACCACCTTAAACGGCGCCGGAACGAGTTTACATACCTTGGAAGATGCGGTTGATTTTATTTATCCAGTTTATGACAATCAAATTTTTGAAATACAAATTAAAGATCAAACAGGAGAAATCCATCTAACCCAAACCAAGGTTCACAACCCTATCTACTCCGCAAAAAGAGATTGTGATGCATTAGTTCCTATTTTTGAAAAGGAAAATGTGCTTACGAAGGGAAAAGTGGCAGAAGCAAATACATTATTACTCGACGCACAAAAAATGTTTGAAGTCATGGTTAAATACTATCAAGATTTCGGCGTGACTATGTACACCCCTTACGGCGATAAAAATCAATTGGCTTAATGCAAATTTACCTCACGTTTGACTATGAGATTTACTTTGGCGATCGACCAGGGAGTGTAGAAAAATGCATCCTCGAACCTACGCGCATGTTAACCGAGATGGCAGACAAACATGGCGTGAACCTTTGTCAATTCGTTGACATCGGTTTTCTGTTAAAGATGGAATCGGAAATGACAAAACATCCATCGCTTCAAAAAGATCATGCTGCACTTTGCACTCAACTTGAAACTCTTTGGAAAACAGGACACGATTTACAATTACATATTCATCCGCATTGGGAAGACAGCTACTACGACGGTAATCAATGGGTATGCAAAGTAGATCGATATAAAATGGATGATTTTTCAGATGCGGAGATTACTTCCATCTGCAAACGCTACAAAAACCGTTTAGAACAATTCACAGGTCCCAACGAAATATATGCTTATCGTGCCGGTGGTTGGTGCATACAACCGTTTCCTCGAATCAAGAATGCATTGTATGAAAATGGAATACGTATCGACAGCAGTGTATTTGCGAATGGACATTATGAGTCGGAATTATATAAATACGATTTTAGAGGTGCGCCCTTAAAAAGCAAATGGAAATTTTCGGAAGATCCGAATGTGGAAGATCCTGAAGGAGACTTTACAGAATTAGCAATCAGCTCCATTCACAACTCACCACTTTTTTATTGGAGATTATTTTTATTGGGCAGATTAAATCCATACCAACACAAACCTTTGGGCGATGGTGTACCCGTTGCTGCGCCGGGACAACGACTAAAAATATTAAGTCACTGGACACATAATACGGTTTCGGTAGATGGATACAATGCGAGTTTATTGTGGAGAGCCTTTAGACAACATCGCAGCGCAAAAAAAGAAGAAATGGTCGTGATCGGACATCCAAAAGAACTGAGTCGTTATGGATTAAAAGCGCTCGAGCAATTCATCGTCGATAAAAAATCAGAAAATCAATTCACTACTTTTCGTGATCAAAAAAATAAATTCCTATGATTCGATTTTTGAAAAGAAAGGAAATCGATGTTTACAAATGGGATGCATGCATCGCGCAGAGTACGGATGAGCAAGCATTTTATTATACATGGTATCTAGACACCTGTTGTGAAACATGGGGAGCATTGGTAGAAGGAAATTACGAAACTGTATTTCCCTTTGCTTACAAAAGCAAATTAGGCATTGATTACATCCATCAAGCCTTCTTCATTCGACACTTTGGCGTGATCTCCAAAAATGAAATCGATGAAAAAAAAAGCGCATCGAATTTTTAGAAGCTATTCCTGAAGAATTCAAATACCTCGACTTTTGCTTGCACGAAAACCATCAAGCAGTACCAACTGGATTTAAGGTGGAAGATAAAGTTTATCAGAAATTATCGTTAAGAAATTCTTACGAAGACATTCAAAAAAGCTATCATGAGAACTTAGTACGAAATCTTAAAAAAGCACATAAAAGACAATTACAAATACAGAAAAACTTTGCCCCAGAATTTTTAGTTGAATCCTTCAAAGCGCATCAAAAAAAAGCGGCTGAAAAATTCAGTGATACTGATTATAAAACATTATTAAATCTGATGCATTCATCCGCTCGTTACGCCGTCGGCACTTGTTGGGCGGTGAATGATCAAGAGAAATCAATTTTAGCGGCAGCCTTTTTCATCAAAACAAAGAACCGACAATTATATTTAAAAGGATTTTCGAGTCCGGAAGGGAGAAAACAAGGTGCCATGCATTTTCTTTTTGATCAATTTATTCGCGAAAATTCGTCGCAAGATATTGATTTAGATTTCGGAGGCTCGTCGGTAAAAACCATTGCTCAATTTTTTCAAAGTTTCGGAAGCGATGATTGTGTATATTTACGACATCAGATCAACAGGCTGCCCAAGGCGCTACGTTGGTTAAAGCGTTAAATATGTCGAGAATAGCATTAATTTCAGGATCAACCGGAGGACTTGGTTCTGCCCTAGCCCGAAAAATGGCAAAGGCAGGGTATCGTCTCGCGTTGCATTACTTCCAGCATGTTGATGAGGCCAAAACATTATTAAAAGAACTTGATGGAGAAGAAAACCATCATCAACTCTTCCAAGCGGATTTAAGAAAAGAAGAAGATATCATCAGCATGATGAACGCCATCCGCAGAAATATGGGATCGGTAGAAGTACTCGTCAACAATGCAGGCATACCTTTCAGCGGATTAAGTTGGAAACAAAGTTTAGAAAGTTGGCAAGAAGTATTCAATGTAAACACAACGGCTGCATGGATGCTCAGCAAACATTGCATTCCGCAAATGCGCACCTATGAAACAGGACGCATCATTTACATCTCGTCTGTCGTGGCACATCGACCTTTAGCCGGGACATCTGCATACGCCGCATCTAAATCAGCGCTAGAAGGTCTCACAAGAGCACAAGCTGTCGAGTTAGCACACTTCAATATTACAGTGAACTGCATTGCTCCCGGATACTTCGATGCAGGCATGATACACTCGGTTGACGACCATCTGCAAGAAAATATTAAGAGTGCTACACCCGCATCCAGATTAGGTCATGCCGATGAATTAGCAGCGGCAACCTTATATTTATGCAGTGAAGAAGCATCATTTACCACAGGACAAATCATTCATATAAACGGAGGCTTATACATTTAAAATTATGGTACATTTATTAAGCGAAGGAAATTCTATCATCAACCAATTTATTGCTGAACTCAGAAATGTAGACGTGCAAAAAGATCGTATGCGCTTTCGAAGAAATTTAGAACGCATTGGAGAAATTGCTGCTTTAGAAATTTCAAAAAAACTTCCATATCATATGGTAGAAGTAGTTACTCCATTAGGCATTGCTAATATTTCGTTGATGTCGGAGCAACCCATTGTTGGAACCATTTTAAGAGCGGGATTACCACTACATCAAGGCATTTTAAATTATTTTGATCAAGCCGATAATGCTTTTATCTCTGCATACAGAAAACATCATAAAGACGGATCATTTGATATCCATTTAGATTATATCAGCAGTCCTTCCATGGTGGGTCGCATTCTCATTCTTGCCGACCCTATGCTTGCTACCGGCTCATCCATGGTCACTACCTACCGAGCCATCGCAGAAAAAGGCAAGCCAAAGCATACGCATATTGTTGCTGCGGTTGCCAGCACGCAAGGTGTTGAATATTTGAAAAAAAATATGCCCGCTGAAGTTGATATTTGGGTAGGCGTTATTGATGAAGAATTAACCGCACAAGCTTACATCGTTCCTGGCTTAGGGGATGCGGGTGATTTAGCTTACGGAGAGAAAATATAAGTTAAAGAAAACACTTTTCAATTTAGACATCGGAGAAAGACACGAAGGAATAATAATAAATGATTGAGTTCTGGAAAATCGTTCAAGTCATACTTTTAAGCAGCGTAAAATTCGTAGCAGGTCCAGCTTTTGCCTATTACAACAAACAACATGAATTTACACTACCCGAGACAGTAATATACTGTGTAATTGGCGGAATGTTAGGCGTAGTAGTATTTTCATATCTCTCCAAACCCTTCTTTAGATTAGAGCATTGGCTCTTTAGAAAATACAGACGATGGAAACAAAAACCAAAAATTTTCTCTAAGCCCAAAGTGGATTTAGAAGGAAATTTTATTGTGAATTACGAGTATGTTGACAAAGATGAAAAGCGAAAAGTGTTCACCAAGAAAAATCGTCGCATCGTTCAAATCTGGAAAAAATATGGACTCACAGGAATCGCCATCGTCACCCCTATTTTCCTTTCCATTCCCATTGGAACTATCATTGCAAATAGTTTAGAGGAAAAAAAAAGTAAAATACTATTGTACATGTTTTTCTCCATCCTTTTTTGGTCGGTGGCCATGATTACGGTATTTGAACTACTTCACGTAGCCAGTATAAAAGATTTACAAGAACAAGTTATTCCATGAGCCAAAAATACAGTCACCTCTTCTTTGATTTAGACCATACCTTATGGGATACCGATCGTAACGCGGAAGAAAGTTTGAGAGAAATATTTGAAGAATTAAATCTCACGCTAAAAGGTGTTCCCGATTTCGACACCTTTCATGTACAATACAAACAACATAATGAGCGATTGTGGGGATTGTATTCGGATAACAAGGTGGGTAAAGATGCAGTTCGTCTACATCGCTTTGTACACACCTTGCAAGATTTCGATATTCATGACGATGCCATTGCAAATTCATTGGCCGATGCCTTTAGTGATGCGAACGCCGCACAAGCAATATTTAATTCCAGGAACGATTGAATTGTTAGATGCTCTTCACACCAAATTTTCGTTAAACATTATTACCAATGGATTCAAAGAAGCACAACATGTGAAGATGAATTCATCGGGATTAATAAAATATTTTGACACCGTATTTGTCTCGGAAGAAGTAGGTGTACACAAACCAGACCCCAAAATTTTTCATCATTCCATGCAACATTCCGGAGCAAAAAAGATGGAAGATTGTATGATGATTGGAGATACTTATCAGACGGATGTTTTTGGCGCCTTAAATGCTGGAATGACGGCAGTACATTTTGCACCAAATGGGAATGAAAAGCACAAAGAACCAGTGATTACAATTCGGAGTTTGATGGAGCTGTTGGAATACGTAGGGTAATTCAGAATGCAGAATTAAGAATTCAGAATTAGCTGAAAATTGTAATCTTTATGATATTATTTCCTTCCGAGATTATTGCGCCAACATGATAAAACTTAGCATAGCGCAGCCTTAGCGTCCCGATAGCTATCGGGATTAATGTAGCGCAGCCTTTGCGGCTTCGCGCCTTTGCGAGAAAAAAAGCTTAGAAGAATGTGGGAAATTTCAAGTGCATCGATATTTGTTGCTCTTCTTGTCAAAGATTAATGAAACAAAAAAGCCTCCCGCATAGGAGGCTTTAAATTTTATAATAAATGATTAATGCTTATGTCCAGCATGATCTTTATCTTCTGCAGCTTTCGCATCAGCGTGTCCACCTTTTTGGCAGCAAGAAGATTTTCCAGCAGCGGATTTTGCTTCTTTATCAGAGCAAGCTTTTGCATCTTTAGATTTTTTAGAGCAACAAGATGCTGCAGGTTTAGCAGCAGGTTTTTCTTTTGCTACATCGCTTTGTTGAACATCAGTTGCTACAGCTGCTTTTTCAGATTGAACTGCAGTTTGTGCAAGAGCAGAGCTAAATGAACATACGGTCACGAAAGCAGCTGCAAGAAGGAATTTTTTCATATTTATTTTTGGATTATGTTTTTCTATACGCAATGATACGGCTTTTAGATACTATTTATTGCATTTTATGAAAGATTTTAACCTGTTCTTCCCAAAAATTCATTTAATCGACAGAACATCTCTATTTTTGGAACATGACGACGAAGGAAAACATCAGAGTAGCGTTGAATGCTATTCGGGGTCAAATGCTTAGAACGGTATTAACCATCCTCATCATCGCTTTTGGTATCATGGCTTTAGTCGGCATTTTGACCTCCATTGATGCCCTTAACGGGTCCATCAGCAGTAGTTTTTCAAGCATGGGGTCAAATTCATTCACTATCCGTAACTCGGGAATGAACATCCACATGGGTGGCAAATCTAAAAGAGCTAAAAGACACCCTAAAATTACTTATTATCAAGCACTTGAGTTTAGTGAACGGTATAAGTACCCATCACAGGTTTCGGTATCTACGATGGCTGATCAAATCGGTGTTATCAAATACGATAATCTCAAATCGAACCCAAACATCACGGTGATGGGCGTCGATCCCAATTACCTTGATGTTTCGGGATATACGCTTGCATCAGGGAGAAATTTAACAGGACATGATTTAGAAGAAGGTCTTCATGTTTGTTTATTAGGAAAAGAACTGGTGGATAAACTATTTGTTACAAAATCAGGAGATATAAATCCCATCGACAAAATTGTAAGTGTTGGGTCGGCAAAATATCGAGTGATTGGCACCCTTGGTGAAAAGGGATCGAGCATGGGCTTCGGTGGCGATAAAGTTTGTTTAATTCCACTCACCAATGCTAAACAGGATTACGGATCAGCATACTCTACTTACTCGATCACAGTAAAACTAAAACAGGTGACCGACCTCGAACCAGCTACTGGTGAAGCCACCAGTATGATGCGGAATGTGCGAAAAGATCGAATCGGAGAAGAAGATAGTTTTGAAATTACACAGAGTGATAGTCTGGCAGGAATGGTGATTGAATCCATGAGTACTGTTACACTGTCGGCTACTATAATAGGCATCATTACGCTCTTAGGCGCATCCATTGGATTGATGAATATTATGCTGGTGAGTGTGACGGAAAGAACGCGAGAAATTGGAATCAGAAAATCGCTAGGCGCCACTCGAAAAACAATACGAAAGCAATTTTTAACGGAGGCCATCGTAATTTGTCAGCTAGGCGGAATCACAGGAATTATTTTAGGAGTACTTATTGGAAATTTAATTTCTATCGCCGTTGGTGGAGCCTTCATCATCCCTTGGGATTGGATTCTCTTAGGAGTGAGTGTATGCTTTGTAGTAGGATTGGGTGCAGGAATTTATCCGGCGATAAAGGCATCGAATTTGGATCCGATTGAGGCGTTGCGGTATGAATAATTAAAGGTGCCGCCCGAAATCGCTAAGGGTAAATAAACATAGGCATCTCCGTTCGTTTTGAGTGAAACAGTCTTACTCTCTACAACTGCATACGGACTGTTTACATTTCTCAATTCAACAATAATGGTATCTGCGATTTCGGAACTTATATCTTCTCCTGTATTAAATAAAACGGGTTTCATAATCCCACTGCCCTCGTAATAACCTTCGATGAAAATCCTTAAGTTGAGTACTACTGAATTTGTAGTAAAATCATCAAAACCGATATCATACGGAAAATTTCGAGGTTCACAGTCATAATCTAATCCAACATAACCAGGAGGCTTAGTGCCGGTACCATTCAATCCAACTGAAGAAACAGTGCCATGTAAATCTGTTGCATTATTTACAAATCCAGGATTTCCAATATTTGAATTAACATCCGAATTAGGATTTAATGTCATCGCTGCTTGCCATGAAGCCAAATCAGCATGTTCTACTGTGGTAGCACGGAACAAAGAACCATTCGTAGTATCTGTTAAATAATAATTATTGTAATCCGACAACGACAAAGCGTTTCCATATTTATTTATTGTATTCGTGTAAAAACAATTGTGATAAGCAACACCGGTCTGACCCGAAGTGAAATTTGCAAAAACATTATTTTTAATATTAAAATTCAATCCTGTATTTATAATTATTAAGCAATTCGAGGATGCATTCGGAGTAGTGCTACCATTTAAACTTATACTATTATTAAAAATTTCAGATGTTACATTACCAGCTCCACTATCTTGATAATAAATTCCAATGATAGCTGAAATTGTAGTTGGCACACCTGTATAAGATGTAAATAAATTGCTAATACTGTTATTAAAAATTTTATATGTCATGATTTGGTTATTCCAGTTTATCCTGATTCCCGAAACCCAATGATTCGTTTGTAAAGTAGTACTACTACGACGCAAATTTCGAATAATGTTATTGCTAATTTCATTTATACCATATGATGCTGTCACAGCAATTCCATCTATATCCCCAAGTGAACTTGTGCCCGTAATATTTTGAATGATACAATTGCGAACGATAAAATTGGATTGGCCACCTATGGAAACTCCATAACTACCACCTCCAATAATATCATCTGGGGTATTAGGATCACCTATGTAATTATAAGTGTTACACGATGAAGTCAAAATTTGATTTCCTTCATCTGCCGGACCTGTAGCATTATTTGGAGCGGATATGCTGATACCTACATTACAATCTTTTATATTTAGATCACGATACGTATTAAAAGAATTGGTTCCTGCAAATCCACCTGAACTTGACGTGCTGAAAGAAGAAATTCCATAAACATCATTTCCATGAGCCCGGTTTAAGTTTACTGAAATCTTATCGAAATAATTATTTTGAGCTCCTTTGTTTGGAAGCAACTCGAAAACAGCCAGTCCAATTTCTACTGTTTGTGGAGATCCATGCGTGATGAGATTGAGGTTTCTTATGGTTGTGAATGAAGCACAAACGCCCAGTAAAGGCTCACTTGCATGTCCGATGGCAGAAGTAGCTACATTAGTACCGAATCCAGCTCCGGAAGCAGATACACTGGATCCTCTATAAGCCAATGTAGCCGGATCGCCTGTTCTTGTAATTGTCAATCTATTAGTATCACTTGCATTTGGAGTTGCCACGAATATTGGAAAAATATTACTTCCATTTAATGCTGTGGTATCGTATTGCAGATCGGTTAAATTTAATGTGACAGCACCAGAAATCCCTCTATGATTTACATCAGCAACCGCCTGCGTTAAACTATTATAAGTTTGACCTACTCCTACATTGTAGGAACCTGCTCCTATTGTTGTGGGAGCACCAGGTGTAAATCTAAAATGATAACTGGCCAGCCACTCAGCGGACTCAACATACGATGACTAACAATGGAAGAACCCGTTATCGCATCTATAAAATTACCATTTCCACCAATGCCCCACTCTATTCCTATCATGGCTCCGCCGCTTGTTGTTTGGGCTCCAATAACAGTTAAAATACCATATTTAAATTCAATAACATTTGTCGTCTCATAAAGTATTACTTGACAATTCATTCTTACATTACTACCGGGTGTACCAGTAAACGTTGGATAATTGGTAAACTGTATTGTAAATTTTTGATTTCCTGAAGTCCCTTCAGTCTGGTAAAGAATCGAAGAAGAAGCATCATCAATTCAATTATTAAACCATGGAGCTAGGCTTTGATTAGGACCATTTGTTGTGACTAAGTTTGCATTACCTACCGTTGTAGCAGGTGCAATAACATCAAACCAAATCAATCCGTTTGTACTGAGACCAATGTTTGAAAAAATACTATCACCATAATTAAAATTAAATCCAATAGGTATACTCGTTTGATTTGCATTATCTCCTGTTGCAATAGATTCCGTTGCTCCGCCTACCAATGAAATTGGAGTATAAACATCATTAAAAGTAGTTCGCGTGAAAGATTGAGCATTTGATTTTATGTTTATTGATCCAATCAAAATAATTAAAAAAATACTTTTTTGCAATAAAGATAGAATCGATTTGAAATATACAATTTGGTTTTTTGTTTTCATAAAATATTAGGTTTTAGGTATGACAATTGAAACTTGTTGCTTCATTACAATTGAATAATAATTTCAACAATTTTATTATTAGAAATTCATGAGTCAATCCCAGACATCGGATAAAAACTACTGAATTACTATCCAAAAAGAACATTCAATATTTAATAATTACGCTTTTCACTTTGAAGAAAATCCATAGATCTAATTCCTTATGATTTCTTTGTATTGATTATTAGGATGAACGAATTTATGATTTAGATCAAAGCCAGTCAACTCTTTTCTATCAATGGTTGAAAAGTTAAATTAAGCTGATTATAAATTCGAATCTAGATTTCATGTTTGATTTTAAGAATGATCAAAAATGGTAAAATAAAAATATCTCAAAACCTAATTAACTAATGCATTTTCAAACAATTAAGAATTGCTAATCTATCACCATCGCAATCGCACACATTTTTTCGCATGAAACACGATGAGTAGAAAGAAACACGAATCTTATTGAGCAGACGAAACGCTAAAGTTCGGGAGATAAAAAGTATTTTTGTTGAGAGAATTGAACTTTTGGCACTCTAACAACTTTCTTTTAAACGCAGCGGTCGCCACGAAGCCGCTGCGGTCGTTGCGTTTAAAAAAGGTAAATTTTAGAAGAAAATCATTTTGCTCCAAGACAAATCAAAGCCACCAGCTAAACTACCTATAAATCAACGAATTAAAAGTAAAGAGAACCTTGATTGCTAAAAACAACCATTAACTTGAGAAAAAGGTTGCTCAAGTAACTGAATTTAGTATCTTTGCAGTCCTTAAAAAAAGGAAAAAAACCAGTTATAATGAAAAAAAATTATGAAACCGTAATCGTCCTTACTCCAGTATTACTGCAGGAGCAAGTAGATGAAGCGGTTGCTAAACATCGTAAATTCCTCACCGACAGCGGTGCCATAATTGTTCATGAGAACAATTGGGGATTACGCAAACTGGCTTACCCGATCCAAAAGAAGAACACAGGGTTCTACTTTTTATTTGAATTCCAAGCTGACGCGGCATTGATCGCGAAGCTGGAAGTTGAGTACAAACGGGATGAGCGTATTATGCGTTTTCTTACAGTTGCCTTAGACAAGCATGCCGTTGCTTACAACGAGAGAAAACGTAAAAACGCAACCCAAAAGAAACAAGAAGAAGCAGTAAGTTAAAAAAACCTAAACATGTCGACAAATCCAAACGCAGGCGGAAACATCCGCTTTCTGAATCCACCGGCAGTGGAGGTAAACAAAAAGAAATACTGCCGATTCAAGAAAATGGGCATCAAGTACATTGACTACAAGGATGCAACATTTTTAACTAAATTCGTAAATGAGCAAGGGAAATTACTTCCCCGCCGCCTTACTGGTACTTCATTGAAGTTTCAACGTAAAGTGGGTCAAGCCGTAAAGCGTGCACGTCACCTGAGCTTGATGCCGTATGTAACTGATCTCTTAAAATAAGCTAGACCATGGAAATTATTCTCAAACAAGACATCAAGAACCTTGGTTACGCTGACGATATCGTGAAAGTTCGTAACGGGTACGGTCGTAATTACTTAATTCCAAACGGACTTGCAGTAATTGCCAACGAAACCAATCGCAAAGTACATGCAGAAGTAGTGAAGCAACGCGCTCATAAGATTAACAAGCTTCGTATGGATGCTGATAAATTAGCAGCTGCATTAGCTAGCGTAACACTGTCTATCGGTGCTAAGGTGGGTGAAAACGGAAAACTCTTCGGATCCATCACTTCACAACAAATTGTAGACAAACTCAAGAACATGGGTTATGACATCGACAAGAAACATGTTGTAATGCCTGAAGATCACATCAAACAAACCGGCACTTACACTGCTGAGATTATCATTCTTCGCGACATTCGTGCGAAGTTAAACTTCGACGTTGTTGAAGGGTAATCGATGATGAACTAAAAATTAGAAGGCAGAGGGGTTCTCTGCCTTCTTTGTTTATCCCGACCTACCCGTCGGAATTAAAATCAAATTCAAATCATTTAAAAAATACTTCGTATGGCAAATACAGGAGATGTATCAGTAGGCACCGTTTTACGATTTAACGGTGAACTTTGTCAGGTGGTTGAATGGCAACATCGCACACCTGGAAACTTACGCGCTTTTACCAAGGAAAAATGCGCAACTTAAAAACTGGCAAAAACGCTTGAAAATCGTTTTCGTTCCGGGGAAGAAGTAGAAATTGCAAGAGTAGATTATAAAACGATGGAATATCTATACAGCGATGGTGAAAATCTCGTTTGCATGGATCATGAAACATACGAACAGGTTCCAGTTCCCCAAGAATTATTCGGAAATTCTTTTAAGTTTTTAAAAGAAGGCATGGAAGTGAAAGTATCTTTCGAAGGCGATGAAGTAATTTTGGCAGAACCGCCCACCTTTGTTGAGTTGGCAATCTCGTATTGTGAGCCTGGATTAAAAGGCGACACTGCTACCAACACCTTAAAGCCTGCAACGCTTGAAAACGGCGCTGTGGTGAACGTTCCCCTCTTCGTGAATGATACAGACCGAGTGAAGGTAGATACACGCACTGGAGAGTATGTGGAGCGTGTGAAATAACCGCGATTGAGAAATCGTTGACACGATTACCAATCGCGGCAAGCCCCAAATAAGTGAAATCGTTTGCACGATTACCAATCGCGGCAAGCCCAGGGCAAGCCCCAAAAGGAAGAAATCGTTGACACGATTACCATTCGGGGCAAGCCCTCACGAGAAATCGTAAACAACATTAACAATCGGGGTAAGAATACAAATCCGCACTAGTATCGAGATGTTAATGCGGATTTTTTATGGATTTCAATAGGGAAATGATGTATGAAACCAATGGAGTTGCGAAATATTGTTTTGCGAAATTAATTTTATATCATTTGAAATGATGGAAATGATGTTCGACCCCTACGGGTTCGTGGTTATTATGTGGTGGATTCCATTTCTATAAAGATGCGACCCCTACAGGGCCGGGTTAATTTTGGAGGATTATTTTTCTATAAACATGCGACCCCTTCGGGGTCGGAATGATTTAGGTTTTAGGTAAGTAACTTAGAAATTCAATTTTTCAAAACGCAATGAAAAAATTATTGCACCGGAAATTTCGTCATGTCCATAAAGAATATCTCCCAGGTATGACCATCCGGATCTTCGATGGTACGTTGTTGCATAAAGCCGTAATCTCGCATTTCGTTGGGTTCTGTGCCACCCGCTTGAAGGCCTTTTTCCATGATGGAATTTACTTCTTCTACGCTCTCTAACGACAAGGAATACAATGCTGCTACACTTTCGGCTGTTTTGGCGATTGGCTTGGTAGCAAACGATGAAAACTTTTCGTGCGAAAGTAGCATCACAAATATATGCTCACTCCATACCATGCATTTACCTGAATCGTCAGAGAATTGTGGGTTATTTGTAAAACCTAAACTCGAATAAAAACTCACCGACTTTTGTAGATCGCTTACTGCTAAATTGATAAATATTTGCTTTGCCATTTTTTTTGCTGCTATTTAAATTTAGATCTTACCCTTATACTTTTTATCAAAATCGACCATCCACTCGATGCCGTATTTATCTCTAAACATTCCAAAATAGGAACCCCAAGGACTATCGGCGATAGGCATTTCAATTTGTCCACCTGCCGAAAGACCGTTGAATAATTTATCGGCTTCTTCCTTAGTCGCTGCACTTATTGAAATTTTTGATCGATTTTCATTTTCATTGGTTTTACCCATGAAAGAAGGAACATCATTACCCATCAACACATTTGGTCCAATGGGCAGTGCAATATGCATTATGTTGTTCGCTTCGCTTTCCGGGATTGGAAAATCGGCGCTAGCCATATCTTTAAATCGCATCACGATGGCAAATTCACCACCGAACACTGATTTATAAAATGTAAATGCTTCTTCCGCATTTCCATTGAAGTTAATATGTGGATTAATTAGAGCCATTTGAATAGAATTTAAGTTTATAAATATAGTAAATTATGCATCTGGAATATTAGGTTCCACCAAACGCTTCAATTTATCCAATGATTCTTGCCATCCCAAATAACACATCTCCACGGGAATCATCTCTGGAATGCCCTCTTGTGTAGCAAAAATTTCAGTTCCACAAATAACTTTACGAAACTCGATCGTCGTCATCATTTGTCCGGGTAAATTGGGATCATCAAATACATCCGTATACTTCAAAAGTTGATTGGGAATAATTTCCAAATACTCACCGCCAAATGAAATGATGCTCCCTGTTGTGAAATTAGTAAAAGACATTTTGTAGGCCCCTCCTACTTTCACCTCCATGTTGTGCACTTTGCCTACAAATCCGTAGGGTGGAATCCAGGAAGCCAACGCATCGGCATCCACAAATGCTTTATAAACTTTTTCCGGACTTGCTGCAAAAACCCGATGCAACTTTACTGTATTGTTTGCCATCTCTTCATTATTTTTCCAAAGTTAATTCTAATTTATTTATTGGAACAGATGTAATACTCCAAATTTATATTTCCATTGGGTTGAACTCGATTTTCTACAGTAAAGACAAACGGTTTATTCGCACCGAAGAATGTCTCTTTACGAAAACTAAATTTCCATTAATTCTAATTAATAACTGAATTTAATGGAGCTAATTTGGGGGCTAGAACCATTTCCTCCATTTATTCTGATGTCCCACTATCTAGCATTGCCAAATAATTTACCCCTAGCCTGCCTTCCATCAAGGCCATCTAAAGTAACGAAACGCAATTAAATTTTTCAGATTGCTGAAAAAATGTTCAGATTATCCGAAGTTAAAAAATAGGATCATTCTTGAATTCTAAAAAATACTTATCCGATAAACCAATCCAAAGAAATCATTACCAGATGTGCAAAGGCATGCACGATGATAGCACATTCAAGTCCTCTTTTATAGTACGCATAACCGAAAATCACTCCACCGATACTGTTGGCAAAAATGATGTAAACATAGGTCATCAATGTAGGTTCAGCGATCAGTTGAAAAACGATGGGCAGATGTCCTAATCCAAACAAGAGTGCAGCCAACACAATTGCTATCCAGTAGAGGGTTGCATTGAGTTTTTTGGTAATTTTAAATAGAATCCAAGCAAACAGCGTCATTAAACCAAAGTGCATTAATAATTCTTCGGTAACACCACCGTATAAAAGTTTGGTTATAACGTTTAATTCAACTTCCTTATTCGCTGTTAACTCCAATGGCAAATAGGGGTGAAATAATTTTGTAATGACTCCCATAAAAATTCCAGCAACACTTCCTAAAAGAATACCCTGTACTAATATTTTCTTCCCCGAAAATGAAACGTAGTTTGATTTCCCCAGCATCTTTTCAAAGATGGGAACAGATAATTTAACTTTATCATAAAGTAAGATTCCAATCGTGGTGAATACCATTACCAAGAGAGCGGGATTAATCAGCAGCAATAATCGCAAGGTTTCCGGGGACATACTGTCAACAACTTGCTTGGGCACATTATCTATGGGAATTTGAGAAAATAATAACGAAGCCACTCCAATAAATCCGGTTATGGTAAGTGCTAACCACAGTTTAAATTTAAAGTTCATTGCTGTATATCTTTTAATTATGAGTAGATAATTTAAGCAAAACCATTTTTCTTATCAACGAAATTTGCCCGAGATGATAATAGGTATGTTCAATAAATCCATCCAAATTACGCAAGTAAGTTCCATACTTTTCGTCGACAAAAGCTTCATCAAACTTACTATCGGGAATCTGCTCCACTTTATCGGCAAACTGTTCTGCGTTCTTAATAAAATCATCAACTAATGTTTTCCAGTCGGCCTCCGACTTAATTTCCGGCGCATCGAAGCTGTATTTATCCTTGATATCTAGTGAACCTCCGTTAAGCACATTTAAAATTCCTTTTTGATAATAGTTTATATGAAATGTCAGTAACGCAATCGTATTTAAATCGCTTACTTTTTGAGTGGCTTGTTCCCAAGTAATACTTTCAATTTGATCTTTGAAGTTGGTATTGGCAATCCATTTTCCGTTCAACAGGACTTCACGGAGGCGGGTAGGGAGGTTGAGGCTGGTGGGCATTGAAATGAAGAATTAAACTGTGTGTGTTGTTTTATCAAGATTTTAGATCCACTTTTATAATGTTAACTGGAGTAATTTAACAAATATAAAAAAATTGCATTAAGCTAAACTTGTTTAAAAGTGAGTCGTTTCAGAAACTTGTATTCAATTTCAGTATGGAAAAAATTGAAATAGTATTCTATAAAAAATACTTTAGCATAAAGTTAATCAAAGTACGAATAATAATACCAATGGGCCTTCACCTTGATCCATTTGATGATGGGACAACCACCGAAGTTACTTTAGGAGCATTTAGGGGTAAGGCTATCGGTGTAAAATAAAAGAGCCCGTATCCATGGCTAAAAATCGATACAATCTGAAATCATAATTTCCTTTGTCAAACTCAAAAAAGGTAATATTCATATCCTTCTTCATGGCCTTAAAGGTGCTATCCTCGCCCCCAAGTTGAGGGTGCTCAACCAATGTCAAGGAACTCTTTCTTCAAGCCTCCAAATAATTGGTAATCTCATGCTCTCTTTTGATGGATGAATTAAAATACAAAAAAAGAACAATAAAAATAAAAAATCCAAAAACCATTTCCATTTGAGAAGAAGCCCGGCCAAGCCGCCACCTAACCAAAAACAACACAAAAACAAAAAAAACAAAATAAAGGAAAAAAAAATGATATTCAAACGGAATAATTTCACGAATGAAAAAACCAAACAAAACCATGATGTATAAAATGATGAGGGGCGAGAAAAGGAGGAGTGTTTTAGGGAGAATTTGTTGGTGGGGTTTGGGGGATTCATTGGGTGGGGAAGTTGCAGGTTTCTTTGTTATTAGGAATTTATCGAAATAGAAAAGAGGGACAAACCTTGAAACGTGAATTTCTTGAAGTTGTTGTTAAAGAAATATCCAATCAATGCCGGTATTATCTGTTAACCTTGCAGCATCAATTGCAGGAAAATTGTATTTATGAACATGACTCTTTTATATTTCTAATTGTTTTAATATTCGATCCCACACTCACCACACCTATAACAATTTCCAGCTCCATTTCTTTTTCTTGATTAAATATAGAAAGTTGTTTGCAGAAATTTAGATCTGTTCATTCTATAATTTGCAATTTTATCCCAAGTCACGAATTTAGATTCAAAGAATCTTTATAGTTGCAAGAAAAAATCCAGCAGTTTTAAAGCCGGTTATTCTCGCTGCAAAGTGGAGAAAGTTTTCAGGTTTATTAACATTTAACAATTTATGGGAAGGACAATCTTTTTGCTGCTGAACAAAATATATAATTTGTATCATTATTGATTGAATATTTTTATATGTCTGCTCTTTATTTCCCTCCTGAACTTTCCAATTTTCAGAAATAGGTATTGATCCTAAGAAGATATCTACAGTAGATTTATTTTTTGCAAGTTCTGAAAACTCGAACAATTTTTTCTAGATCTTGTAAATATGATGAATATTCCCAAGGTTTAAATTTTAGTTCAATGACACATACAATATCTTATCAGATGTTATCACAATGTCAGGCTTGGATAAATGAAGTCTGGTACCAGGCATGCTAATTACAGGTTTCAATAAATAAGTTGTATTGATTACCTAATTTGGATTTCAAGAAATAAAATAGGTAAGCCTGCAATTGTCGCTCATACATAATATACCCGTCAAGGAATTCTTTCTTTATGTCCTTGCTCCAAATATCTGAGAACAGTTTAATAATATTCATGCCTTCATTATTATAATTCCAAATAATAATTTTAATATTTTCGCCATCAGTCTTCTTCGTTTACTTAAAAATTCTTCATAATGATCAATATGCATAACAAATATTTCCTCAGAATGCAATGTGCTTTTATATTCCGTCTTAAAACATTCATGCTGACAATACCTTCATAAGTTACATGTCCGCCTCTTACCTTGCTACTATCCCATACAAAAGGACGTTGTATTTCAGGAATAGCTATTTCACCTTACTGAACCCATGCAAGTAAAAATATTTTTTAAATTTAATATTATTTCATTTTAAATTCTTTTATCATTTTTAACAATCGACCATGTATTTGGGGGTAATCTTTTTCATTTTCCACAAGTTTTACAAATTCCTTAATCAAGGACTCGGAATTCTTCTTCGCTTTAATTCCTTCTTCGGAAATTTCCAGAAAACTCAATACAAAATGTAGAATATCTATTAGCAATTTCTCTGACGATTTCTTTTGATTTGTCATCAATGTCATTTGTAAGAGATCCTATTATTTCCATAATATCTACTTCCTTAATTCGTTCTATGGCATTAAAAGAATATTATCGTAAGCAAAATATGAAGGATAGTATTCACTTCCATAATTTTTCAACTTTAATTCTAATGGTGTTTTATAAATTGTCTTTTTGTTAAAATATTCATCATTATTTAATAGATATATTAACACCAATAATCCAAATAAGGAAGGAATGTTGACTCTGTTTCCTTCCTTTTCCTTTACGATTATCAGGCCTAAGTTTCTTAAATCATTTAATGCAAATCTTAAATTCAATAAAAATCCTTGTAGCCTGGATTCGGTTATTTTAATATCATTGAAGCTAAGCTGCTCCTTATAAAAATATACAAATGAGTTAATATATTCAAATAACAATGAAATGTTTAAATCATGGTTTAATGTTAAATGATAAAAAAGATTATACTGATAGTCGACAGCCTTGAAGTGGTTATTTGCTGATTTATCTATGCTCGCAAGAATTCCTTTAGAAAAGACAGAGGGATTTAACCTAACATTAATTCCTTGCGCAGTAGCAAATCTCTTGTAAATGATTTTGCAAGATATACAAATCCTTACTTACAATTATTTTCTCTGACTTAATTTTTGAGTTTATTACTTTTATATCAGACTTGTTTAGCTTTGAAGTACTCAGTGATAAACTTTTAATATCTTCTATATGAAATGCCATTCGTGGTAGGGTATAATCTTTTTTGGGATGGTGCTTAATAAATTGTGGGTAAGCTTCACTTAGAATATCAGGATCAACAATCCTCTTTAATTTATTAACAGTTTAACTTTCTGCTGTCTTGGTCCTCTAAGTTCTGCCATTCAATAATACTTAACGATAGATTTTCCTACTATTGAAACCGGACTTAGTCTTTTAACCGTTAGCAAATTTTACTTTTTCAATTGTATGATTTCTCATTGGAATTAATTTAACCAGCTTACAATTATTATTTACTTTACGTTGATCTTATTCAATCATTTTATTCCCCCAATACAGCTTTCTGTAAAAGCATTTGACTATTACTATAAAACGGAGTGTCCGTTTTACCTAATATGCTAGGAGGTAACGTCGTCATCTCTTAAATTTTCCATTGGCACAAGTACAGTCTTGGCTCCGTTTTCTGAAGAAAGAAACCTTATCTGCAAAATTAAGTGCTCTCTCTACAGCACCACCAATCGAGATATTACCCAATACAGCTAAACCGGCCTTTAGATTTTTCTTATATATTGCCGAAAGAATTCCAACATAAACCGCACTTCCAATACCTCCAAATATGTAAGCACCCATTAGGTTGCTAATTTGAATATTTAGGTCATAGCCGGAAAGTGAATGTTGTTCATTCAAGATGCTTTTTTCATTTGCACGGAGGTAGTTATATGTGTTTTTGATATTTTCTTTTACCTCTTGACTGTTTGTTCCTGTAACATTTACTTTGCCACTGCCTCTAAGCGCAACTACTTCAATTTTAACTAACGAATTGTTTTCTCCATCACTTGTTGCAGTATAACACACACCTGGCGGCAATGGGGTGCTTTCGATTAAGGATGAGCCTCTTTCTTCTGGGAGCCCAACAAAATTTCATCTTGTGTTTCTTTATCAATGTAAGAGAAATTGGTATCCCAGAACTCCATACCACCAATGCGCTTTAACTGTTCCTTCACCCTTCTTCGCATTTCCATTGCAATCACTAAATATTCTCTAATGTCTTCTTTAGAAAAGGATCCATCAGGATGTAGCAATTTAATAAAGCCTGAAACTATTCTTCGTACAGATTTGGAATCTCTTTGTTTTAGATGTGCACCAAGCGTAAAATAATTATCAATAGCATCGTAATATGTAATCTTGCGTTGTGATTTGAGTATCTCTGAAAAGAAATCGGTGCTGAAGCCGAAGTGGTTTGTGAAATTCTTCGGACTAAATTTGGTTATTTCCCAGCCCGGTAGAAATAAATTGATACGATCTAAAAAAGCTGTATCTGAATTCACTTCATCTGAAAGTGGACTAAATAAATGTGAGGTTTGTAAAACTGTTTCAACAGGTTGATTAATATTACCATTTAAAATGATGGAAGCAGAACCAAAATCTCTCCTCCTTTTGCTCTCGAAAAGAGCCTGATTCCATGTAATCTTTCATCAATGGGATAGCATCACGATCTTTGAATAGTTTATCGGTACTTTCATCAAAACAAATTGCATCCCATACCAACTGCTCCAACTCTCCCGGTTGTATTGTTAACGAATAACTGCGCAACCGAACCCTGTCCGCAAAATTAAAATGGCGTAAGGTGTAATTTCCTTATAGATATAAGACTTACCGGATGGCCTGGGCCTAATTCAACCATATTGAAATTGGCTTCAACCAAAGGCACTAAACGACACAACAACAAATTCAATTTCCGATCATCCAAACCTTCACTATGTGGCTCATAACCTGCACTACGAAGTAGCAAGGTTTTCCATTCTTCCTTATTGAAATCTTTTCTTTTATCAGATATCTTAAGTATTATCAAAACTTGATAGTTGAATCGGCTTAATATCTCTAACAACAAAAGGAAATACAGTCGAACCAATTGTGATCATTGGATCATATTCCATTTCTATGATCGCCCATATTCCTCCAAGTAAAAGTTTCTCATGAGTTCGTACTAGTTCATCGCTTATGTTTGCCTTTTTGATATTACTATTACTAATATTTGCCCAATAACGGTCTCTCTGTGGATCAAGTTCAACGGAAATCTTATCGATAATTTTGTACCTTCCCTTTTCTCAGCTTCGATTGAATGAAAGTGCTTTCTTCCGGGTTGATATAATGATCCTGAAGAATTTTTTACGTTTTCCATCCTTCCTTTAGCTTTCTTCATCCTCGGTACTGCAAGTATTGGCCAATAAGTATTCCAATACAAATGCCGGAACATTTGCTCCGCCTTTGATGATACCCACCAGGTCTTTCTTTACTACAAAGCCCCTGAAGTGATCTAAAGCCTTTTTATCTAAGTCGTCTAAAATTATCATCTTGTTACATTTTATTATAAGCCTCCTAAATCCCGGAGATTTGATTTTTAATAATTACTGTATCTAACTGTTCTTGTGTTGCTGCATCGAGCAATACAGCCTGCACCTGAGCTTTTCCATTGAATGAAAATTCCTTGTCAATTGAATTTGCTTCAATTGAAAAATATCACTACTTTGATATTCCTTATTTCCGGCATACAATTTTATTTGAACCTTTCTTATACCCCCAAATAAGTCAGATGGAGCTTTGGGAGCTTCTAATCTGATTACAAACAATTCACTAGGCACATCATTCAAATCTGTTTGTTATCAATGAAAACATCCAATTGTGATGTTTGTGATTTTATTTTTGAGAACTTGAATTTTGGAATAATAATCTCCTGTGGGCGTAAACCACCATGTGAAAAACCATAACTCCTTTAGATTTAAATGGACGATGATTCTTTGCAGCATAAACAAAATTATACTCTACATAAGGTTCTTCAAAAGCTAACCATTCACTGTTAGTTTGCTTATCCACTGTACGAATAAGAAACGTTCGTGTGCTTCTTTTTTTTCCAGTTGCATTTGGATCAATCTTGTCTGCTTCATCTAATAAACCTGTTAATACAAAGCCATGATCCGTTATTAGATAAACTTCTTGAACCTATATTTAGCAATAGTGAAATTTTATCAATCAGCACAGCTTCAAACTCTGCAAACAATTTAATGGCGGCTTGTTGCAACTTTTCTCCTGCACTGTCAATATCCTTGTATGTTAATACAAGGTAATCAGCTTCTATTCCATAATTCAATTGCTCCAACGGCATATAAACAATATCTTTACCAGTAGTTTCTGTCAGTCTAACTTCTCGGTCTTTATGCAATGGAATAACTTTATTATTTCCTACATATAAAGCACTCATGTTGTGTTCTGTTTCAGATGGCATATCAGCCATCATAATTTGCTTATCCACCTTAAAGTGCTTTTGCAATTCATTGGCTACAAAATCAGCAATCTCATACCGACGCCATCCCCAACAATAACTGCTGTTTTAGCTTTGCCTTGAAAACAACTTTGGCAAATAACCTTGTTGATCTGATTTGTTCGGGATAAAAACCAAACCATGTTTGAAGTAAAAAATGATTTAAGCCTTCATATTATTCTTGTAAAGGACGAATGATGTTTGCATCATTTAGAAAGATTTCATACAAATTCCTGATGGCTCTATCCACCTTGGAGAATGTACTTGTGTAATATTCTATAAAAGCATTCAGGTTGTTGCAGGCTGATAAGCGGATTGGTATCTGCATGAAATAAAGCCCAGACATCCTGCCACCATGCAGGTACAAAAAGTTTAGCTTGGAGGAGAATATCCTTTTCTTTAGTTTTTGTAGTTTATCGTTTACAAATGATTTATCCCGGACGTTCTCTGCAATTTGTTTTAAAGCAAGTAGGTCGAGTTTTCAAAGCAATGATCAGGATGAGCATTCCAGGGATTTGCAGTTCCATTCAATTTAAAGTTGCGGATATATGTTTCTAACGAAGGGCGGTAAGTAGAACTATCGGCCCATTTGTATTACAAAGTCAAAAGGGTTTCAGAAATTTCATTATTAGCAAGACCATCCAACATCCTTTTTCACTACTTCATCGGCCAATGTTTTTGGTGGTTTGCTGATATATTGTTGACTGAATAATTCATGCATTTTTCTTCAAATAATCTTTTAACGTCCGGATCTTTAGTATTTAAATAAGCATCAGGGTTGTGAACGAAATGGCAACAACTCATCATCTAGGTTTATAACTTCCTCTAAATTCTGCACTATTTTTTCCACCAGGCAAGGTCTTTCCAATACCCAATTTTGCTGCCGTAAGCAACATTGGATTATCTAAATGCACCTGCAAACCGGCATGAGTAAATATTTTTTTCTTTAGCCAATCTTGTGGATGGCTTAGATCGAGGCAGCCATGTGTAAAGCAGTAATCGAAAAGGAAACTGAGTTTATCTTGTTGACGGGTAACATAAAAAACAACAGGGTTGTCTTTAAAGGGTTGTTTCAGCTTCATGACGTAACATGAGTTCTTCTTTCTCTTGCTGCCATTGTTCAGTAATGCTGTTATCTGTTTGAATTACATTAATATGGTTTTGTTGCAGAATAGGCAAAGTAAAACCACACTGGTCAGTTGGGTCCAGCAGTACAACAAGGTTGCGATGTTGCAATAACTTTTTAATATCTTGTACTGAGCCATTGTTCTGTCATTACCAATCTGCATTTAAGTATTTATTTAATTGGGACTTTCTCCGGTTGTTTTCAGGACTTCTGCTTTCAGCATTCCCTTTGCTTGAATTGGTGCAATGTTTTTACCTACACCTTCATCCAGTTTAGGATCGTATCCTTCAGCTATCAATTCATCTATCTTTTTGGCAAAGGCTTCAATTTCCTGCAATTGTAGACGGATGGTTTCTTTTTCTGTTTGTGCCTGGCCAGTGGTGCTATCTGCAATTTGCTGTAAGCGGTATTGCAGGCTTTCAGTTCGTTTGCTGAGATAGTTGCTTTTTAATTTTGTAGAAACTATCCCTGTTCCATTTGTAAATAATGATGTAAGCTTCAAAGCCCTGATGTTCTCCACTGCTGAGATGCCAGATAAATGGTGTTTTGGGCATGTACATAAACAGGTTAAGATGATCGCTGAAATTCTTGAAGAAATAATGCTCTACATATTCATTGATAGGGCGGCCACCAAAGCATCCAATTGCATAATTTGAGCTGACGTAAAACCTTTGCCAAAACAATACTCCTCAAACCGATCCATTAAGCGTGGCTCACCGGGTAAACCAACAAAGGCACAATGCCATCTTCATCTGCCATAAGAATGGTGCGGAAGGCATCTGCTAAAAACTCTAATGTTATTTCGGCAGCTCGGGCTTGTGGCAATACCTTGCTTTCTTTAAACCAATACCAAATATTAATAGGATTAACCTGATGGCGAATGCAAAATTCTTCGAGATCATTATTGCTTTGATACAATGAACTAAACTCAGATTTGATTGCATGAACTTTTTGCTCATCAGATTGACGAGTTGGTTTATTACTGCCTCATTTAGTAGAACACGAGAAATATTCTTATTTTCTTCATTTAGGTGCGTAAATATTCTTTCTTTTAAAGTTGTTTCGTTATAATGTTTTAATGGATTATTTATCGAAGTCTTTTTCAATTATTGAATACCTATTAATATCCATCTTTATCTTAACACACTCATTACAAAGAGCAATTATTGTATCTTCTATTATTGATTCAATTTTAACAAGTGGTACTCTATGTATATCATCTGAATTTGTAGCAACTGTGGCATTTAGGCAATTTAGGATGTATGAAATAAGTTTTGTGTTTAATAATGCCAAATAAGTCTTTAGATTATATTTTGCACTATCTTCTAAAAAAGATACTCCTTGTAGTTGAATCATAGATATAATTTGATGGTTGATAACGAAATGATGTACCTTTAGAAGAAAGAAGGCTGCATGCAATCCCTTCAGATAAATAAGTGTCAGGATTTCTCAAGTTTAGACTTGGAAGTGATTTTAGTTCTTTACCATCATTTTCCCAATTTAGCAGAAGCCACAAATTGCCATACCATTTTTTATATGGCCCACCTTTCACATAGCCAACCCATTTTTTTTCTATCTAATAGATAATTATCTGAAATGTTGTCTTTTGAAACTTCCACCAAAATCTAAAAAATCTATTATTCTCAGTTCCTAAACCTTTTTTTGCTTTAACATGATCACCAAATTTTTCACCCCTAAATTTTTCTCTGAATCTGTCACTAATCCAGTAAATAAATGGGAAACCTTCAATGATTTTCAACTTTTCCTGAGCTAATAAATAAACTCTCTCATTCCTTCTATTATATATTGCATCATCATAAGAAAGTTCTAGAGATGATTGTTTTGCTCTTTCTTGTTGATTAGCTGTAATGTTAAAGTAAAGACCATCACTGTTCTTTTTCTTTTTACTTATTACATACCATGTTGCATCTAACAATATACCTGTGCCAAATAAATTAACCCTATCCAACCCATAGTCAACCATTATATCAATGTGGGTATGTTGGATGATATATTTTCTTACATCCTCAAATGTTTTAATAAACATGAAGGTATGCGGATGAATAAGAGCAACATATCCGGTTTCATCAGTTAATTCCCTAACAACGTTTGATAAATGAAGCATACAAATTTGAATTAAACTTATATGGCTGCCTGTAATTTGCATCTATAAATGTTTTCAACTCTGGACCAAAATCTGCACTGTCCGTATAAGGTGGATTAGCAACAGCCACATCATATTTTTGTGTGAGTAATTGCAAGAAAGTAATAGCATCTTGTGTTTTCGTATTCAGAAAAGTCTGTCCTAGTTTGGCTGTGTTTTGTACAGCTGCTTTTTTGTAAGTTGGTAAAAAGTTTTCTCGAAAGTTTTCATAACTAGCTAATGTTTGTACATCGAAAAGACCAATTTGTTTTTTTGGCTAAACTGTTGTACCAACCCATGCAATCGTAAACTAAACTTTTCTTCTAAACGAATTAATGCGCCAAACTTATAGGCTTGTTGCAGATCGGTCCAGAGATCGGTTACAATTTTTTCTAATTCCGGGCTTAGTGGTTGTTCGCTTTCAAATAAATGTTTTACAACAGTATATTCAGGTAAAAAGAAATCAGAACTAACAATATTAAAATGTTCAATTTTGGAAGAACGTTTTTTTCGTTTCGCTTTAATATATAAACCTAACTGTGCTAATTGTATTGCACGGTCATCAAGATCAACTCCGTACAAGGTTATTAGCAATAATGAGTTCGGCAATTTTATTTTCATCATAATCTGCTCATAATTTTCAATTTGATCAAGGTATAAATCATAAAACAAATCAAAACCATATAACAAAAAGTTTCCCCCACCCGTTGCAGGATCAATCATTCGAATTTCTGTTAGTGATTTTAATTCTCTCGTTCTAGTTTTAGGAGCGTTTGCAATTTTATAGCGGTTTTTAATATCACTGTCAGGAAACATTTCTAGGTATAGTTTGCCCAAACTGTTATCCACTAAAAACTTCACCACCCAACGTGGTGTATATACTTGGCTTTGGATGCTTACTTTATTAAACTCTGTTTTGTCACCGCTTTCTTTATGGGCTGCTTTTTTGTAATTGTTATAACTTTCGTAGAGCCATCCCAGCACATCATCGCTTTGCCAAATGGCATCTTCTACTTGAGTATCCGTTTCCACTTGGTTAAAGGCATTCATAATGCCGTTTAACTCAATAGCAGTAGGCAATAAATGATATGGATGATGAGGGCTGAATAAAGGGATATCAGCAGCCAAAGTAGCTAACTGATCTTCCATAAAATGAACCATGCCTTCCATTTCCTCGTTGCGCCCATCAGGGTTTTGTTCTAACCAATGTTTGTGAGCAAAAGAACGATCTCCATGCTGTGTTCTACGGGTAATAATTTCAGGATGCAAGGTGTGGGCCTCCATTACTTTTAATGCAGCTAGTCTGTTAAAAAGGGTGACTTTCTTATATGTTCGGTATGATCAGATAGCTTCATCTTAAAATATTAACTGTTGATTTCAATTTCATCATCGGCTGCTGCTCCGGAAATTTTTTGCAATTCATTTTGTAACCAAATCTTATACTCACTCACTTTTTTTTTTTTTTTTACCTTCTTACCAGGTAAGGTAGCTGTAAATGTCTTTTGGTTGAGGTTGTTGGTGTTCCAGATGTTGGCTTTAGTGGAGCCGTTTTAATGAGACCCGATTTGATGATTTCTAAATCTGTTTTATTACTGTTGAAAGTTGAATAAGGACAACATTTCAGAATAAGTGAACCTTTGTATGCTTGTCCTTGACATCATAATCAATATCAACTGTGGCAGCTGTTCGCTGAGAAGCGTATTGCAGAATGTTATTTGCTTTGGCATTGGCATCATCATTAAGTCCAGCAGGTGACGTTGTAATTTCTTTGAGCAAAACAATTTTGCATCTTTTTGCAGTGTGCTGTATTTAGCTGACATATCAGTTGCCGCAGCTTGCATCACAGAAAATATGCATCTTTATTTTCTGAACTGTTTCTTGCAATGACTTGAAATTATTAACCACTTCACCTTTGTACAAGTTGTTGAATGTAGCAAACCAATGTGAGAATATTAGCATCAGATTTTGCAGCTTTCGTCAACTCATCAGAAACACCATCAGTAAAAGATTTCCATTGACGCAATTTATCTAGATTATTACGAATGAATTTTTCAGCATTTACTATTTCTTTAATTGCTTTAGAATATAAATCAGTTTGAGTGAGGTAGTTTTCTGCCTTATCAATATAATTGGCTTCGCTTACAGCACCCGTAAAATTTCCTAACTGATCTTTGCAATTTTCAAGATTACTGAATAAAGCATCGAAATCTTTGTTCTGCCGTTTCATATCATCCACCTTATCACAAAACGCTTTGCAAGTTCACGAACAGCATTACCAAATCAAAATCGTTTTGTATTCCAATCAATCTTTTTACCCGTATGGTTTTCACATTCCAATTCCTGCAATACAGTAACAATGCTGTTTTTCTGTGTAGTGTTTAGCGATTTAGCAATAGCTTTGAATGATGCCTTTCTAAATTCTCTGGCGTTACCAAAGATTGTTTGAAACACCATCATCTTTCCATGAGAATTTTTCGGAGCCATTATGCTTAGCCATAATTTTTCCGCCACGCATTAAAGCTGCAACTGTAGTTATTACTGTACCAAAGCCAAAACCAGTAGGTGGTTGCTCCAGATCCTTTTCAAGAGTAGCACCATCAACAAAAGTATTTCGTATTTTAAATAAGATTTGTTCCGCGGGTTTGAGTGATTCCCCAACGAAGCTACCTTGTACATCAAAAAACTGAAAATCCGCACCTTGTCCAGTAAAGAAAGTGAGCAAGCGTTGATTGTTACCTTCTTTAATAATTCGATCTGCTATGGCATCAGACAATTGAGCAGAAAGTCGTTGGCTGTAAACATTCTGAATGACCTGCCTTTGCAAACCATTTAAAGTTGTTTGCCAATTAGTATTATCCAATTGAGCTGTGTTATATAGATAAATTGAAATACTCTCTATTAATGATTGTTCTACTAATTCTTTTAGCCTGTTTTCCTTAGTTGAACGTTCCGCCTGAAATGCCCTAACAATAATGCCTTCATCGGAGTTAGGGTTCGAATATTTTTCTTCAAGATATTTAATGCGTTCTATTTCATCTAGCAACTTATCGATTTCTTTGAAATGACTGTTATCTGGTGCGATCCATATTACATCCTTATCATTTTGGAATTGTGATTTTATAAGTTCAATATCTGCACTACGATCATCACCATAACTGTAGATGCTTTTAATTTTTAACTTTAATTGCTTTAAACCAGGATTAGTTAATTCATCATCATTATCTGAAGTGATATAAAAATCATACGGCGTATTGTTATCATTTATCTTTCCCAATGCCTTAATGAAAGCAGCATTTTTGAAAGCTGAAATTACTTGCTGTTTTTCTTAAATATCTGAACCGGATATAGGTTCATTTCATCCAATAATCGTTGTTCAATATCAGAAGTAATACGATATGTGCCATTGGAAAGCAGCAATATCTTATGTTCAACTAATGCCTCAAGTGCTTTGTAATTGTTGCCTGTGAAGTATGAAAATCTTCTGGGCTTTGATATATGCTTTTACAATATTACTTAATGATGTAGGAGCAACTTCAGCTTCCGTTAAAAGTGAATTGTTTCCAACAAATGTCGACCAGGTAAATATATTTTTTCATTTTTTTAAAATAGTTTCAGCATTAGAAAATCGGTTTACCAACCTTACTGGTGGCTGAGGTTGTGCTTCTTTAGCAATTTGCCAACCAGTAGCTATATTGAATATTTTTTCGTTCTGAATTTCATGTTTCAGAATATCGTATGTTGTTATAATCATACCCCTTGCAGCAACTTTTGTTGAAGCATAATCCTTGCCTACCAAACAAGAAATTTCTGTAATAAACCAAACTGATTTTGATAGAATGGGTAATAAGTTACAAATGAATCTACAGTTTCAGTTTTACCTGCACCATTAAGTCCACTATGATCGGCAATTTTGCCTGAATTAATTTGATAGTGATCTTTTAGTTTTTTTACAGCTGCATCATTCTTTTTTAATAAACGACTGCGGATGATTACATCAACTTCTGTGGCTTCTAGGTGTATCTTAGTTTTAAAGCGATCGGTTACTTTTGTAAGTTGTGCTTTGTTTATATTTGAGTTGTTGATTACATCATCTAACTTTTCCTGAGCAATGGCAATGGTCCACACCTTGCCACCCAATGACGATAGCGATTCACTTAATCCTTCTAAATCGAGTAAAGTAAATTTCTTTTGATTGATTGCTTCACTGGCTTCATCAAACAAGAAGACAACTTTCTCGTCTTTTACAGCTTTGAAATAATTATTTAATTCTTCTTTTAGCTTTGATGCACTGAATTCATCTATTTCCCTTCGGATAGTAGTTAGAATATTGTTGTAATCGGCTTCTGAATTGCCTAGATTTAGATGAATATCCCTTTATTTTACCAATGTAAACGGTACGGTTGTTTTTAACTCACTCCATAACTTTCCAAGCTTATCTTGAACAAAATCGTTCACATTACTATAGTTAGTATCGCACATTAAAGAAAACAATAAAAAGCCATGTTCATTTTCAGGCAACTCTAAGGATTTTAAGTTACGGAACAATGCGTAAGCGAAACCTTTTGAAGTATCTTGCTTAGCAATATCCATAAACACAACACGCGAATTGATGCTATTTAATTTTGCAATTGAGTTTTTAACTAATGCTTCATCATCAACACCTATAAACCGCTGAAGTATTCTATCTCTTGCTGGTGTTCCACTAATGATTCTATTGCTCATCATATAACCCAGCAACTTACCGAAGTAAGATTTACCTGATCCATAAAATCCGGAAAGCCAAACACCTGTTTCAATGATGTTGGAGGTATAAGTAGAAACAAAACTACCGTACTCTTTCGCCAGGCCATCGGTAATGATATAGCTTTCAATTTCAGACTGAATGGCCGCTTCCGAAATATCTTCCAGGTCGATTACATTCTTAATGTCTTCGCTTAAATCAATGGTTAAAATGTCTTTTATAAACATGTTAGTTCTTTCTTTTATTGAATAATCATACAACGGTATTTGGAAGCAGATTGCTTACCAAGAAACATAATGCGATCTGGTTCAATCAGCAGGATATAAAATAATGAGTGGCATTGATGCTTTCATTACGATGTCGTGTTCCATAATATGTAGATTGTGAATTCCAGTACCATAAAGAGATCCGGTATTAATTAATACTGGCACTTTACCATCAACTAAAGCCAGCTGAACATTAGCCATAATTTCTTTAAATAAATCACTTGATTCTTCGCTCGCAGGAGCCTTGAAAATTTCATGTGTAGCTGATTGTAGCAAGTTGTAATCTTCAATCAATTGATTTTTGGCTTGATACAAATTCAACAAGACAATTGTTTAAATCTATGATTGCATAATTAT
>JADJPB010000024.1 GCA_016713445.1 Bacteroidota bacterium
GCACTTAAATTCCTATGCTTACAAAACTGTATGAGGTGCACGAAACCCTGAGTATTTCAAATGTACTGTTACCTGCTGTGATTATCCTTTGGTCGAATCAATATTCTTCAAATTTACCTATAATTATTTTTTTGATTTTGCTTTTGCCTTTTTAATACTGTCCAGTTTTGCTTGGTTGTCGCTGCCGTGTTCAATTCTTTTAGTTTGGGTTGTCGTTGTTTTTGTTGTCTGTTTAGAATTCGAATTTGAAGGGTTTATTGGTGTTGTCTGCTTGTCGCTGTTAGTTGAAGTATTACTTTATAGTTTTTGTTGTGTCGGTTTGAATAACAACTTTATTATTTGTTAAACTGTCTTTGGTAACAGCTGTTTTAGAAGTTTCTACTTCACGTTCATTCTTATTAATTGTCGGTGTTTGACAAGATGAAAGCAAAGCACAAATCACAAAGCAATTAGTTAGCAATAATAATTTTCTCATTTTTTAAAGTTTGATTGTTAGATGAAATGATAATAAAATATGTCCCTATTTCTAAGTTGGATTTATTAAAAGTGAATTGGTTTTCCCCTGCAATTGCATTTCCATTAAATAATGTCATTACTAATTTTCCTTGAATATCGAAAATGTCAATGCTAATTATCGAGTTTGTTTTTAGCTCAAATTCTGTTTTAAATTCTTGATAAATTGGATTTGGATAAAGTTTAAAATTTTCTGATTTAGTAGCATTTGCAATGCTTGTAGTTCCTCCTGTTCCAGTAATTTCAGCAATCCAAGTTTCCCAATCATTTGAAGCCGTTCCAAACATTCCATTCATCCATACAGTTGGAGCCGTATTATTATGTTTTCTGCAAATTCCTGTATAATCGCCCCATCTTTCTGCACTTCCTCCTGAAGCCGTATAGTCAGAATAACCCAAACCTGCTTTAACAAGTGTTGATGAACTCCAAGTCATGTTGTTGTCGCAATTTACAACTCTAATTTCGGGGTAGATATTTGAACCTGTTCTTCCAAAACCAATCATTACTGATTTGTCGGTTGTTGTTGTTGCGAATGAAGCAACTGAAGGATATGAGTATTCATAACCAATTAACCCAAATGTTGAAGAAGTATTTGTTTGAGTAGTTACATTGAGGCGGTTGTAGTTTATTCCATTGTAACCATTTGAATAGTCAGAATGAAATACAAAGTGAATAATTCCATTTTGATAAAAGCCTGATAATGCTCTACAGTCGCCATTGTCTAATTGGGTTGAAGTGCCAGATTGGTTTCCATCAGCTGCTGGAGAATATGTTGTTGTTGAAATACTATAATGGTTTAGTGTTTCATTTGAAGCACTCATATCATCTGTTAAGTCGAAAAGGTTAATAGTTGAAGAACCTGAACTTTGTGTTGAAACTAAATAACAACCAGGTCCATAATTTCCTTGCTGACCGCTTGAAACAGGAAGTAATGTAAATGGGTTTGAAGTGATATTATACCAATACTGCCAATTTATTGTTCCGCCAGAGTATCCACTATTTTTTCGATTTGATAAAGTAAACTTTCTTGAAAATTTCCGCTATTGCTAAACGAATTGCCTGTTACATAAAGTTCATTTGTTGATACTGCAATTTTTGGATAGTCGAACCATGTATTGTTATTTGCAGGTTGCCATTAAACTTGTAGTTCCACCAATTTCCATTAGGGTCATTTGTCTGAGAAAAACAAATAAGTATATTGGAATTAAAAGAATTGCCCTGAGCATTCTTGTGCGAAAAAGATAAACTTGTCAGCTCCACTATCATAAATTACAACTGGATCACAAACATTCGTGATAGTCGGGTCATTAAAAAAGCATCAATTGTATTTGTATAGGTCATTGTTCCGTTTGTATTGTAAAATTCAATTGAGTTATTCGCAACGCTTATAATTTTACCGCCGTTTGAAATTGCAACCGAATTGTCCATTGGAGAATAACCTGTATTTGTATTACCTAAAAAATTAGAACCAACAACAGGCGTAACAGTTGCAGTAGCAGCAGTGTTTTCTGGGGCAGTTGTCTTCAATTTTTCATTTTGCTTTTGCATCCTTTTTTGATTTTTGATTTGATCAAGTTCCCAATCATTTTTAGAATGATGTTTAACACACTTGTTGTTTAATAATGGTTTCCATTTAAGGTCTACCGAAACAGGTTTAATTTCTCTTGCAACAGTCACAGTGTATTCGGGCGATTTTGTCGCCTGACTAATAACTTTCGCATTTGTAGGTAAAGTTGCCTTTTGAGTTTGTGCATTTACTAAAATGCACGATGTCAAAAAGTCCAATGATTAGTTTTGATTTTTTCATTTTATTATTCATTTGTTTCGCTTACTCTATTTTCGGTTTTCAGCACGTCCGTTATTGTCTTCACTGTCGCCATAGAATATCCGCTAACGTTTTGCAGCTAAAAGAAGTTGGCGATTACGGAGATGAAAACTGTCCGCTACAAATTAACTTGATAAGAATCACAAATGTTCAATTAACCACTGAGCCCTCTTTTTCGCAAAACCGCTGTTTTCTGCTGTCCGACTGTACCTACGAAGCGGTGTCGGTGCAAGTTTGAAATCAGATTGCCCGTAGCTATTTTCATACATTGCACTGGCTTTTATTGTCAAGGTTTGTTGCCAACATAAACTATTCCTTTTCCGTCACAAGTGTAGCAAGGTGCTTTACCACTTCCTTTACATACTACGCATCCTTTGTCAGGTATGCCACTTCTAATGCAAGAGCATCTTTCAAAAGTTTTGCTGTCGTGTCCTTTACATTTAGGACAAGTTTGATAACTCATGATTTTTAGATTTTACATCACTTAATTCTGTATAAAGGTATGATAAATGGAATAACTCATCTCTTGACATTTCGTATGGTTTCTTGTTTATCAGTTCGTCAACATACCACTCAGCTGCATCTGCGTAGTAGTTTACATTCTGCTTAACAACACCAACGACCTTTTCCCCAACAAAAATTTTAGCTAACTCATAAAGCGGAAACATGATTATATATTTAATAATCTTCGCAAAAATTACAGGAAGACGAATGAGTAATACAACCCATGCCTTTGTTGATGTTTGTCCTTGTTCCTCTGCCCAATTATAAATCCCTAAACCAAAGTTTATAAACTTGAACATTATGTCTTGCACTTGTTGGTTCTTAATCCAAAAACGAGAAAGAGGTGCAAAACCAAGTACATGAAATTGCTTGTAAAACCCAAATGAAACCAACAATAGCACCAAGAATAGGATTGATTGCACTTGCAATGGCCGCAAGTAATCCTAAAATAACAAGGCCATAGAAAAAGGAAACAACGGATAACATTGCAATGTCCTCTTTGAAGTCCTCTACTAAAAGGTTTTTCAACTTGAAGCCATCACTTAATAAAACTTCTTTTTCTGTCCACTTGTATTTTTCTCTTTAATTAAATTCCAAAGGTCTTTCAATGTGGATTGAATATCAGGTGCATTTTTCTGATTACTTCTTCGGGTTCTTCATGAACCCTACTTGATGTTTGAGTAAATGCATCTCCTGCATGGTAAGTTCCTTGCAAAAATGAATAAACCATTTGACAAGCAGTTTCAATTTGTTGAAACTTCACGGTGTATTCTTGTGTAATTACAGGGTCACCAAGATGTGCAACCTTGTCTGGATGCCATCTCTTTTTCATTTTCTTTTCAAGTTGAGGTATGTCCTCAACTTGAATTGTTGAAATGTCCGTTAATTCTAACAACTCAATTGCTTGGTCAAATGTTAATTCCATTTTGATAATTGTTTTAATTTGGTAGTTATATTTTTCGTTGAGGGATAGCTATCCCTCAACGATTTTTTAATTGTTAGTCCTTAATCTTATACCCACAACTAGAGCATTTCCAGTATTTTTCACCATAAGGACCTGTATGGTCTAAAAGCCAGGAACTGGAGGTCGAACCACATCCAGGGCATTTGCCACCTGCGGGTTTGAAAAAGGTTGCCAACGCAGAAATCATTTTAATTAACTGTGCCATTTTATTTGTTATTAGATTTTAAATGCCTACTCTATTCAGTTTTCAGCTACCCTGAACCACTAAAGTTTGGTTAAACTTTGTTTTTAATAGAAATGACTTCGACAATTTTCATTGCTAATACGTCATTTATTGATAACTTAATTTTCAGACTTTCTAAAAGTTGTTCTTCTTCACTTATAACACTTCCATCTGAGAAAAGTAAGTCGCAACACACAGCAAAAACACCTTCCCGATATTCGTCAGGTAGTCCTGCAACACATAAGTCAACAAGTGAGTCTATACCATCTTTTTTTAAGATTTTAAGAAGTTTGTCATGCGTTGAGATGAATTGATTTCCACTCATTCCTCTTAAGATATTTGACTTGTTTGCAAAGAAGTTAAAATCATTAATCTCTTCTTCTGAAATATGTCCATCAGACGCTATCACTGACATGATTAAGCCCAGAAATGATTCTTGTTTGTCAAGATTTGTTGGAGATGATTCCTCCAAAGATGTTGCTAAATAGTCCCATGTTTTATTTTGTTAAATTGTTTAAATATTACGAATTGTTGAAACCGATTCTACAATTATTGTAAAACCGTCTGGATGTTCAGAAGTGCCACGATGCCACTCTCCCGAAATTTCATAAATCTTGTGCCCAGGCAATTTTCCTCCATTTGGCATGTCTTTTAAGAATTTTTCTAAGCTTGATAAAGTCTCGAATACCGAAATTTTTGCTCCTTTCAAAGGTGGTGTGTCGTCAAAGCGATAACCTTTTGCCATATTTTTATTTATTATTTATGTGTTGTCTACTCTATTCAGTTTTCGGCTACCCTGTTTTTTTATCCTAATAAATTTTTACAACTGCTACATCTTTCATGTCCACACCAACCGCACTTCCATTTATCATTGTAGTTTTCAGATTTACACTTACAACATTTCCAACTTTGTGTAAGTGCAGTTATTGAATGTGAAATGTGTAGTGAAATTTTTCTTAAATTACTTTTGTCTGAAATTCGTATCATGTTTGAGTTTCGGACTGTCTTGCTTTTTTTGTTATCGTGTCCATTTTTTTTTAATTAAAGTTCAAAGTTAATACTGTCGTTCATTTTACCACTGTCGTTTATGTTTGCAATCTCGCATAGGGTTGCTGAAAACTGTTTCTGGCTTAGCATTCGGGCTAGTATTGAGTACAAACATGTATGCCCTCACAAACTTGATGTGAAGGACAAGACTTAAAGTTTGAACGTAACTAAGCCTGACACAATGCCAGTATTATTGGCAGATTTATTTTCTATATTAGCTAATCAAGTATTCATGGGTTTACAACATTATTTAATGCTGATAATGCTATTTAATTAGTCAGATGAATATGTAAAACTTGCAGTTTCCTCATTATAAAAGGTGTGATTTATTGGATTCATTTCTCCCTATATAAACTTCTGCATAAATCCAATAATCTAAGAAATTATGAAAAGTAAATTCCGCCCAACCATCTTCGTCAGTTTTTCAGATATACTACCGCCTAAAATAGCTTTATCTCTAACAAAACTGTAATATTTCCGCATGGATCACCTTCTCCATTTACAACTTTTATTGAGAATGATATGTCTGGCATTATTTTTTAATTTTAAATAATTCTTCTTGCTCTTGAATCTCTTCTATATCGCCCAGTTCTTTAAGTCGTTGTTTGTCTCAACTTTTTTGCAAATGAAATTTCTTGTCTTTTTGGGAATGACTTTCAAGATGTTTCGAAGAAAGTTTGTGGCACTCTTGTCCGCTTATATGCTCTATTTACACTCCATGCTTTTTCGCCTATCCTGCCTGAGTCGGTAGGATTCCTCAAGAGCTGAGAATGATGGGGTAGTTAATCCAACTAATATATAATAATTGTTAGATCTACTTTTCGCAGCCAACCAATCCCCAATAAAATAATACGCAGTTTTTTTCTGCCATAAGTAAAATAATTTAAAAGTTTAAAATAATTGAATTGAGGAATATAAATACCCTTAGAAATCTTAAGGGCACGAGGAATTAATTTCAAATGTATAAAATATTGTTAGAAAACCAACTTTTTGTGCTAATAATTGAGGCTTTTTTGTCTAAAAACAGAAGTTTTGTGGAGAAATTAGTCCAAATAGTTCGTTTTTAGAAGCTCAACATTTCGTAGATTATTTTCATCCCATTGTAAACTCCCTTAGCTTTGCTATCTGAAGCATTAGCGAAGGATAGAAGCTTGCGGCTTAAAGCTTAAAGAAAAAACAAAGCCCCGCTTTCACGGGAGCCTTGAGTAAAGGTGATGTAAATTCAAACTACATTATTCAACAACTATCGTTTCCGATATCGAAGAATCATTACTTCTCACTTGTATAAAATAAATTCCTTTCGCCCATGTAGAGCAATCGACTTGTACTTTGTTTTCTCCCGAGAGTAAATCCATGCCAGCACTGTATATCACTTTGCCTAACACATCGAGTACAATAAGATTTGCATCTTTATTTTCTTCACTTGTCATTGCGATGTTGATTAGATCATGAGCTGGGTTTGGATAGGTTGAAATGTTTGTGAAAGTATTTCCTGTTGCTCTTGTGCAAGTTACAGTGCTCATGTTTTCAAGTTTGCTTGCTGCACTCGTTCCACAACCATTGGAAGCTTTCACATTGATGGAATACGATGGTTTTGGAATCGATCCATTTAACACATTGATGGTTTTTGTTCCTTGACCACTTGTGATTTGGATATGCGCCGGAACTGTCCAAATGTAATTGGTAGTTCCCGATACTGCAGCTACATCAAATACATAAGTTCCATTGGTGCAAAGTACTATAGGACCTGTAATAACTCCAGGTTTTTCGGGTGCACCAAATACACTCATATTTCTGCTTGCGCCATTTCCACAGTTGTTTGATCCATAAACAGAAATGCTTCCATTCACAAAGGTTCCTAAGTAATCCACCGTGATGGAGTTGGTGCCTTGTCCGCTCGTAATCATAATTCCTGCTGTGGTACTCCAAGTATATGATGTAGCACCATTTTGAATTGGACAACTATAAGTAATATTGGTTCCGCCGCAATTGCCAAATTTTGGTCCAGCAATTTGTCCAGGTGCATTCAGAATATTTCTAGATAATGTTTTAATGCGTACTGGACTTGTACCACATCCATTGGATGCACTCACCATTAAATCACCGCCAACAAAAGATGGATCGAATGAAACGGTAATCACATTTGTTCCTTGTCCATTCGTAATGGTAGCTCCTGTAGGTGCTGTCCAATTGTAAGTGTCGGCTCTATAAACATTGGCTACAGAATATATTTCAATATTTCCTGGACATGATTTTGAATTTCCTGAAATGGTTGCTGGTCGAACAGGAGTAGTAAGTTGAACAGAAATATTTTTACAACTTGGTGCTGTAATTCCACAACTTGTATTTGCAAATACACAGATGTTTCCTATTACTCCACTGTGAATGGAAGAGAATGGCCATTTCACGGTGATAGAATTACTGCCTTGTCCACTTAAAATTGTTGTTCCCGATGTAACCGACCATAAGTAAGTACTTGCACCCGGAATGCTGGCTACACTGTACGTGATGATTTGTCCTGAAGGATTGCAAAGTGAAGATGGACCTGTTATCGCACCTAATGATGCAGAGGAACCTATGGTAATATCCATCGTTGAAATAGCAGCAACGCAGTTAGGCAACGCATCGCTTGTTAGCGTTAAGGTTACAGTTCCATTGGAGATGTCGTTTGCTCCTGGTGTATAGATTGCATTTAAATCATTCGCATTGGGAGTGAAAGTTCCATCTCCAGAAGTAGTCCATGTACCTGTTGTAGCACCGCCGCCAATAGTTCCTGATAAATTGGCACTGGTTCCAGTGCAAATACTTTGATCGGCACCTGCATCAGCTGTACTTGGATTCGCACAACCACTACATCCTTCGTCGATGGTTCCATTGCAGTTGTCATCCACTGAATTTCCGCAAACTTCAAGTGCCGCGATATTAATATTCGGGTTTTGATCGTCGCAATCGCTATAATCCGAGGTATAGCCAACAGGTTGATAGCATGCTAAAGTTTGGGTGTTTACATTAAGGTCACCATAACCGTCACCATCTGCATCAGCATTCCAAAATGTTTGTCCATAAATACCTGCATCAGCATCATCAATGTCTCCGTTACAATTATCATCCACCGTTGCAAATTTCCAACGCTCCTGGATTGATTGTATTGTTGTTGTCGTTGCAATCTGTTGCATTGGCTACATATCCTGAAGGAGCACCGTTGCAAGTAGATTGAGAGATGGACGCATCTCCATAACCATCACCATCGGAATCTGCATAGTAAGTGGTGAATGTTAAACCATCATCCGTTAAACCGTTGCAGTTGTCGTCAATATTATTACAAACTTCAGTTGCACCTGGATTGATTGCACTGTTGTTGTCGTTGCAATCCGTTGCATCTGTTACATATCCTGAAGGAGCTCCGTTGCAAGTAGATTGAGAGATTGATGCATCTCCATAACCATCACCATCGGCATCTGCATAGTAAGTGGTGAATGTTAAACCATCATCCGTTAAACCGTTGCAGTTGTCGTCAATATTATTACAAACTTCAGTTGCACCTGGATTGATTGCACTGTTGTTGTCGTTGCAATCCGTTGCATCTGTTACATATCCTGAAGGAGCTCCGTTGCAAGTAGATTGAGATACGGATGCATCTCCATAACCATCACCATCGACATCTGCATAATAAGTAATGTTAGTGACGCCTTCATCAATGTTGCCGTTGCAATTATCATCGATACTATTACATAATTCTGGAGCACCGGGGTAGATGGTATTGTTGTTGTCATTGCAATCTCCAGAAGGACCTACATATCCTGTTGGAGGAGTAGGATTGGTTTGTGTAGTGCTGATTGCAGGATCACCATAACCATCATTGTCATTGTCGAAATAGAAAGTAAAGACAGTACATCCTTCATCAATAGTTCCATCGCAATTGTCATCAATATTATTGCATTGTTCTGCTGCACCTGGATATACAAAGATGTTTGCATCGTTGCAATCGGTATTGTCTGCAACATATCCGGCTGGTGCATCGCAATCTTGTGTTGTATTTGAAGCGTCACCAAATCCATCCCCATCAACATCCGCATACCAAGTCAACAATGGATCTTCATTCACAACAACTCCAGCAGATGTAGCTGAACAGTTGTTAGCATCCGTGATGGTTACCGTAAATGTTCCAGCACTCGACACAGAAATACTTTGTGAAGTAGATCCTGTAGACCATGCATAAGAATTTGCAGTAGCAGTACTCAAGTTAATGGATCCTCCTTGACAAATGGTAATGGGTCCAGCAGGAGTAATTACAGGAGCTGCTGGATTACTAAATACCGTTACAACAGTATTTGCAGAATAATTTTCGCATCCCGCCGCATTGTAAACGGTAACACTAAAGGTTCCATTTGAATTGACTACAATCGATTGCGTCGTTTCACCATTGCTCCATAAATAGGAGACAGCAGCATCACTGGTTAATTGAACCGATCCACCTTGACAAAAACTGGTTGGACCGTTAGGTGTAACAGTTGGAACGGGAGGTGTTGCAAATACCGTATTCGATGAAACATTATTGCATGTACCGCTTGCTCCAAAAGAATAGGATCTTGCATAATAAGTTCCAGTAGGCAAATTACTAAAAGTAGCTGTTGAAGTAACTACTTGTGCAGCGCCATAAGGTAAACTGTTTTGATACAATTGAACCGTGTAAGGAGATAATCCACCAGAAATTCCATATTCAATCGTTCCTAAACATCCGGGTAATTGATTGCTGGAATTTATAGTAACAACATTTGCACAGTTTTCGGTATAGGTAGCCGTTAGTTGATAAGCACCAAAGGATCCGAAGTAATCTTCTATTTTCAAATAGTATTTACCAACTGCAAGTCCAGTGAGTGGAAGCGTATTATTTTGCGCCAACCAGTTTCCACTAGCGATGGGTGAAGCAGCAGTGTCAGCATATAATTTGTAGATGATTCCAGGATAAGCCGTGTTAAAATGATTTTGCTCGATGTTGCAATCAATGGTCATGGCACCAGCACCATCATAGCCAATTACCCACCAATCTACGCCATCATTTTGTAGATTATAGTAGAAATTGATGTGTCCTGTGGATGGTGTATTGGCAGGAAGTAAAGTAGCTAAGTTTGCAAAATTATTATTGCCCGAAGGTTCTGCTGGATAAACCATAGGTTCGAAGATGCTCGTTAATGTATATGGAGTAAATTCAGAATGGTAGTAAGTGTAGATTCGTAAATAATAAGTTCCCGCAGCTAAATCATTTTTGTTTGTGAAAGGAAGCTAGAGGTATAAGTGCCAAATAAAACGGTGGTTCCATTGTTATCATATAAAGTAGCATATACATTTTGAAAATATTCCGGATCAAGATCGATGGTTAATTTTCCATCAACTGGTAACGTGATCGTATATACGTCGGTGGTATCATCATAATGATTGTAGTAATATCCAATATGCCCTGTGATGGTTGTATTAATTGGAAATGAAAGCGCATTGGCAATGTAATTATTGGGTTCTACATCATTTGTTAAGTTTGCGGGTGTATGATTTACAACCAGCGCGTAAGGAGCAAACTCAAAGGTATAATATGTTTTAATTCGAACATAATAAGTGCCTGCTGCTAATCCATCTCTCGTGTACGTTGCCGTGGACGATGTATAAGATCCTGTAAGATCCGTGACACCATCGTTGTCAAATAATTCGGCATACACATTTTGACCATTATGTGAAGTAATTTTCAGACTGATTAATCCATCTGAGTTAGGCGAAACAACATACCAATCATTAAAATCATCGTATCCATTGTATGTGTATCCAATATGTCCAGTAACGGAATCACCAGGTTGAATAGGGATAGCGGTACCGAATGTATTATTTAATTCTGGATCGTCTGGAACTGTGGGTTGATGTGTAACTACTAAAGCGTAAGGTGAAAATTCATAGTCGTAATAATTTCGAATGCGAATATAATACGTTCCTGCTGCAGCTCCATCTTTAAAATATGTAGCAGAAGAACTTGTATAATTACCAGATAGTTCAGTTAAAGTATCACCATCGAATAATTCTGCATAAACATTTTGTCCGTTTAGAGAATTGATTTTAAAGATGATCCTACCATCTTCGCTGGGTGTCACTTTATACCAATCTATTAAATCATCATATCCATTATAGTAGTATCCGATATGTCCATTCGTCGAATCGTTGATGTTTACATTAACTGCATTGATTGCAAAATTGTTGTTCTCTCCGGGTTCGGTCGAATTTACTGGTAAAACCAAATTGGTTTTTAGTATGTAAGGGGTAAACTCATACGTATAATAATTTCGAATTCTAATATAATAAGTACCTGGCAGTAGTCCGTCCTGTGAGTAGGTTGCTGTAGAGGATGTAAAATTTCCTGCTAATTTTGTCGCTCCATCACCATCGAATAGTTCAGCATATACATTTTGACCGTTAACACTTGTTATGGTAAAACTAATTTGGCCATCCAAAGTCGTGGTAACCTTCCACCAATCTGTTAAATCATCATAACTATTATGATAATATCCGATATGCCCAGTCACTGAATCGTTTTCAATGCGCTGCCCGCATTAGTATATACATCATTATTTTCAGGATCATTCGTTATCCCGGTAGCTAAATGCGTTGCCGTTAATGTATAGTTGGGGGCATCCGCGATATAATAAGCATAAAATTTAATGTAATAGAATCCTTTTGCTAATCCGTCCTTAGAAATAGATGTGCTCGAGCCCGTGTAATTAGATGCAAACAATTCAACGCCCAATGTGTCGTAAATTTGGCAGTAGACAAGCTGCGAATTATTTGAAGTCCAATTGAGAGTTAATTGTCCGTCCTCTGGTATTTCAACGCGATACCAGTCGATGTCGCCACCTGCTGTGGCAATTCCAGATTCTGATACGCCTAAAATGATAGGGTTGGCTTGATCCCATAAGTCGTTGGGTTCGGTTTCTGCTTTTACATAGCTCGATAAAAGCAAGATTAACAGAGTTAGTTTGAAGAGTTTTCTCATGATTTTAGATTTTGATCAAAAGTCCAAGTATTGTGAATGATCTACAATAACTCATTTGCGCTATTTAAATAGGAGTGTTATATTTGAACTCGATTCAAATTCAATATACTACATATGTGTTATAGATCATGAGAATTCAGCTCGTTATCATTGGTTTTATTATTTTGAGTTTCATTTTTGCTGATGAAAGGCCGCTGTATGCTCAAACGGCTAGGATAGATCTTGCACGCGAGTTAATCTTGAAGGATGGCACCACCCCAGTTTTGATCATATTATTCTTTTATTGGAAGAGAAAAATTCTTTGCCAGATGACACATTAAAAAAGTATATTTTACTTGCAGAGTCTGTAATTTCTAAGACAGCCAAACAAACACAAAAGGATCAAATGGAATATTTTAAAGTGTTCTTGGTCCAAAAGGAAAATTCATTTGCCTACTCAAATTCATATTGCGACAGTGTCATTCAGCACTTAAAAGAAGAGGGACGAGAAGATATTCACTTAATTAAAGTTTTGCATTTGAAAGCATCTTCGTTGGTAAGAAATAGTTGGTATGAAGATGGGATGGCTTGCTATTATGAAAGTTTAAACCTTGCTTTGAAATTGAATAATAGTGATTTTAAAGCGGCTTCTAAAATTGGTGTGGGTTGGGTGTATATGGAAATGGGAAATTTGCAAGAGGCGATAAACTGGTTCAGGAATGCAAAAAGTGATATAAGTGATTTAAAGGTGTTAAAAACCTTTACGGTTCTATTGCAAAATATGGCAGCCACTTTTAATTCGCTTCATCAAAATGATTCTGCTTTATTTTATTTGCTCCCCTCCATACAGTATGCTGAAGAAGTTCAAAATTTGAGATCATTAGCCAACGGTCATGCCATTCATGCTGATATTTTAATTGATTTGAAAAAGATTGAAGAAGCCGAGGTGGCTTTAAATAAGGCACTCGATATTCGTAAGAAAATTGGTGATCCCTTTTATGTATTGTCCGACATGTATCAGTTGTCATTGTTTTATTCTAAAGTGAAGCAATGTGAGAAGGGAATTCAAGTGGCTAATGAAGGAATTGTATTGGCGAGTAAAATTAATTTGTCATCAAAACTGTTATTGCTTCATGAGGCACTTGCATCCAATTATAAAAGTTGTGGAGATAAAGATGGATATATTGCAGAACTTGAACAGATAGGCCATTTAAAAGATTCTATCAATAAAGTAGTTTCTGCAAATGCATTGGCAGAGATGTCGGCAAAGTATGAGCTTGAAGAGAAGGAACAACAAATTCAAGAGCAGGAATTTCTGTTAACGAAAAGAAACTATATTAATATTGGATCTGTGGTGTTGCTGGTGTTGATGATTATTATCGGCCTTCAGTATTTTCGATATTATAAACACAAACAAAGTGTAATGGCTCGATTAGCCGTTGTCAATGCCAGGGATCAAGAGCGAAATAGAATTGCCGCTGAATTGCATGATAATATTGGAACGCAGTTGGGGTATATCAGTCGGCGCTTGGATTTCGTCAAGGAACACGTGGCGGCATCGGATGGAAATAGCATTTTGATGATCGATGAAGTAAATTTGTCTACGCGTAAAACCATTGCCGACTTAAGAGAAACGATTTGGGCTTTAAAGAAGGAGAGAATCAATTTGCGTGAACTTTCGGATCGACTAAAGGTCTTTGCGCAAAAGCAATTTTCGACGATAAAGAACATCGATTTAATATTAGAAGAAAATTACGAATCGGATGTTTTGTTTTCTTCAGTCGATTCCTTGAATGTATTCCGAATCATTCAGGAAGGAATTCATAACATAACTCAACATGCGAATGCAAAAACAGTATTTTGGTTTTAAATCATCTAAAAATGGTAGTTGGACCATCTTATTAAAAGATAATGGCACTGGATTCGATATCAGAAAAAGACCGGTCAATCACTTTGGACTTGAGCACATGGAACAAAGAGCGAAAGAGATCGCTGCGTCTTTAGTCATTGAAAGTAATAAAGAGAATGGGACTTTAATCTCCTTAAGCTCCACGAAGGGTGTTTAGCTAGGTTAATTTATGCTTAGAGTTAAAATAGTACATATGTAGTATTGTTATGAAAATATATAAAATACAATTTTGATGACTCTATCTGTTAATATGCCAGTTCGTATCGCTATCGTCGACGATAAACCACAAAATAGAATTTCACTCTCTGAAGAGCTAGGGAATTCAGCGAATTTAAATGTGGTCATGATTGCAAGAAATGGCTTGGATTTTTTGGAGCAGATGAAATTAATCGATAGTTCCAATCTTCCTCAAGTGGTTTTGATGGATATCGAAATGCCCGAGATGGATGGAATTGCAGCCGTTATGCAATCACGAGTATTGTATCCTGAAGTATATTTTTTGATGCTTACCATTTTTGATGACGAGGATAAAATCTTTGAAGCCATTCGTTGCGGTGCCAACGGCTATTTATTAAAAGATGAGAATGCCAGTGTGATCGAAGATTACATTATACAAATGATGGAAGTGGGCGGTGTACCCATGAGTCCATCCATCGCAAGAAAGGCCATGAATATGTTGGTTGGGATGAAAAGTGTTGCGCCAGTTCCTAGTTCAAATGATTCCACAAGCAACACCGATCTCAGCGAAAGAGAACTGGAAGTGTTGCAGCTTTTAGTAAAAGGCTATGACTATAAAATCATTGCCGAAAAATTATTTTTAAGTAGCCATACCGTCCGAAAACACATTGCAAATATTTATGCAAAGTTGCATGTAACCTCGAAAGCACAAGCCATTAATTTAGTGCATAAGAAACGGTGGTTTGAGGTTTGAGTAAGTTTATAAGCCTGTCTTAGTTTCTAAAGGCTATCTTTATACTGCTTGATAAGTTTTGAAGGAAGAGAATTTTTTCTGAGTCTTTGATTTTACCTAGTGTTTTAGTGCCATTTACAAATTGCTGAATAAAGTATGTGCCTTTGTACTGCTCCTTTCTAAATAATTAATCATGTTTTGAAGGTCTTTTTCTAATAAAAGATCTGAGTGAATCGTAGTTCTGATTTCAAAAGGAGTAGCAGCATTGTTTAAAATTCTCAGTGTTTCCTCAAAGCAGTTGAATAGGCGCGACTGAGTTATCTTTTCAAATTTATAGTTGGTCGACTTGAAATCTAATGCAATGTAGTCGATTAGCTTTTTATGAACTAATTTTTCAATTACTTTTGGTGAACTGCCATTTGTGTCAATTTTCACCGCAAAGCCCATATGCTTTATTTCTGTGAGATAAAATTCTAAATTTTTGTGCAAAGTACATTCGCCGCCACTAAATACAACTCCATCGAGTAGATTTTTTCTTTTTTGCAGGAAGTGAATAACTTCATTAAAATCTATTTTTCCTTTGCCTAAAACAATATCCGGATTATAACAATACACACAACGCATATTACATCCGGCAAACCAAAGTATGCACGCTGTATTGTTGGGATAGTCTAGAAGAGTGAAAGGAGTGACGCTATAGATTGCTCTAGCAGTCTTTTCTTTCAGTGAAATGTAGTCTTTGTTTGTGTTCACCTTTTTTGCCTATATTAAAACTTTCCACAGGTCGATGGTATCCCATTACACGAGTATATACTAAACATTTTGTTCTTTCTTCTGTATGGAGTATCAGCGTCTCCTGGATGGTTTTTGTTTTCATTTTATTTTAGTTGGAGGATTCAATTGCTTTTCTTTTTTCTAGAAGGATTTCATCACATTTTGGGCAGTACTCATGTTCCCCATTCAAATAGCCATGTTTCGGGCAAATACTAAATACAGGTGTGATCGTTATGTAAGGAAGTCGAAAATTTGATACTACTTTTTTAACCAGGTTTCGACATGCTTCCGAAGAACTAACTTTTTCTCTCATGTATAAATGTAAAACAGTACCTCCTGTGTATTTACATTGCAATTCATCTTGTAAAAATAGCGCTTCAAAAGGATCGTCTGTATGATTTACGGGGATCTGTGAGCTGTTCGTATAATAGATATTTTCATTTTCTCCTGATTGAATAATATCTGAGTATCTCTTTTTATCTTCCTTGGCAAATCGATAGGTGGTCCCTTCAGCAGGAGTGGCTTCCAGATTGTACAAGTTCCCGGTTTCTTCCTTGAAATTCTTTCATTCGATTTCGGATATGATCTAAATGCCAGAAGCAAAGTCGATTCCTCTCTCCTCTGTGATGTTCTCTTGATTCTCCGTGAAATTTAGAATCATCTCATTAATTCCATTTACGCCAATGGTGGAAAAATGATTTCTAAAATGACTTAAATAACGTCGCGTGTATGGATATAATCCGCGATCATACATCTCTTGTATGAATATCCTCTTTTTCTAATGTCGATTTTGCGATTAACAGTAATTCGTCGAGTCTTTGAAAAGTGCTTTTATTTCCCTTTGTTTAAGTATCCTAGCTTGCCATATTTATGGTTACTACACCAATGCTTCCTGTCATTTCAGCACTTCCAAATAATCCATTCCTCTTTTTTAATAGTTCACGCAAATCGAGTTGCAACCCGCAACACATACTTCTGACTGCATTAGGTTTATAAGCATTAGGATTTTCAACTTTATTTCCTGTTGAATCCAAAACATATTGACATCCGATGAAATTTTGAAAATAGGATGATCCAATTTTTGCAGTGTTTTCAAACAGTAAGTCTGTATTCTCTCCATACCAATCAAAATCTTCTGTTATGTTTACTGTCGGTATCGGAAATGTAAAGGGTTGCCCGTTTGAATCACCTTCAGTCATCACCGTGTAATAAGCTTTATTAATGATGTTCATCTCTTTTTGGAAATGTTCATATCTTAAATCTTCAGGATTTGCTATTCCTCGCTGTGCTGATCGATTTAAAAATTCCTTGTCTATTTTTCCTTTGAATAAATGTTGGCTGCTTCTGGTTGGAATTTGTTCTTTTAAATCAGCAGGAACCACCCAGTCTAAGGTGATGTTTGTAAAAGGACTTTGACCCCAACGTGCAGGAACATTTAAATTGTACACAAAGCTTCGTATTGCTTTAGTTACATCTTCTAGCGATAAATTATCTTTGAATACGTAAGGAGCTAGATAAGTGTCGAATGAACTTAGTGCTTGTGCGCCCGCCCATTCGCTTTGTAAGATTCCTAAGAAATTAGCAATCTGACCGAGAGCCTCTCTGAAATGGGACGGGGATCGACTTTCAACCCTTCCTCTAACTCCGTTAAATCCTTCGTTTAATAATACACGTAAACTCCATCCGCACAATATCCAGTTAAGCAATCTAAGTCGTGGATGTGAATATCTCCGTTGCGATGTGCGTACCCTTCTTCAGGATTATAGATTTTATCCAACCAATAGTTAGCAATGATTTTTCCGGCTACATTATTCACTAACCCTGCATTTGAAAAGGAGGTGTTTGCGTTGGCATTGATTCGCCAGTCTTTCTGATGGATATATTCCTCCTATGGTTTGTGTGCTGTCAATAAACGTTGTATTGCTATTTACACCTTCTTTTTTTCACGTTGGAGTTTTCGGTATGTCGATAAAGCATAAAGGATTTCATTACATCGTAATGATGCTGATTGAATAGCTCTTTCTCTATGTTGTCTTGTATTTCTTCAACGCTCCACACTACTTTGGATTCTAGTGTTTCGCGTATTTTATGGGATATGGCAGCATCGATTTTCTTATTCACACTTTCAAATCCCTTTTGAATAGCATCCTTTATTTTGTAAAAGTTCAAAGGTTGATATTCTCCGCTTCTTTTGATGACAAATTTATCCATGTGTTTTATTTTACTTAAATGATTTATTTGTAATTATAATTTTAAGCAACTGATTCCATCATTTAAACTAGTTAGCATTTTTTGAATATTTGTCTTTTGAAGCATATTCAAATAGTCTTTCTTAATATGTTTGAATTGATCATGCACGGGACACGGAGAGGTTTCAGAACATTTCTTTAGTCCCAATACACATTTTTTCTCAAAGGCATCTCCATCAATAGCATGAATGATTTGAATGAGTTTTAATTCCCTAATTGATTTTTTACTCATACTAAACCCTCCTTTTGGTCCTTGAATAGAATTAATTATGCCATGTCTTACAAGTTCTTGTAGGATTTTAGCTGAGAAAGCTTCTGGCGCATCTATTTCATGAGCGATGTCTTTTAGACTGGCCCTCTCCTCTAATTCAGATTGTTGAGCAATGTATAACGAAGCTCTGATGCCATGTTCGCACGCTTTAGATAGAATCATATGTTTTAGATTGAAGTCAAATGTAGTTTAAGTATTTTATATCGGATTAAAATATCCGATTAACTTTTGAACAAGTAATTGTAGAAAGAATTGTTATGACTTTTGTTAGTGTAATGATTGTTGTAATAAGATCAATCTCTTACATGAATTTGCCATAAAAAATATCAAAAAAATTCTAAGATATTTGTTAGTGGTTCTTAGATTATTTTAAAATACACCGTACTTAGATGCTTCTTTTTTGATTTTTGAAGAGCAAAAAGTGAATCATTATTATTAATGATGTAAAAAAATTCCACATCCTGCTATAAAAATTATGAGAAATTGAGATTGAAGTCCAGTCATCATGCTAGTGAAGCTCCTTGATTTGAATTTACTTGCCAAATTCCTTTTTTGAATCCAGCCCAGTTTAATGTGATCCAAAATATTAATAGACTTGTCTGTAGCAACCAAAAGGAAAAATTTAGTCGCTTTGAATTTTGAAGTTCAAGAGATTTTTCATTGGCTAGGAATGTAAAACAGCTGGCCAAAATAATCATACTGTTGATTCCAATAGTAGTTCCCATTGCATGAGCTACTGTAATATGTGTTCCATGAGTATATAAATTTATTGCTGGTATCGACATCAGAATGGCTTGACCCATATTGAGGAATACCCAAACATTAGTAGCAGCAATAAATTTGTATGCAAAGACTTTGTTTAAATTTCTCGTTATATCTATTTCACTTTTCCAATTGTAAATAATTTTCAAGAAGAATACCCATTCTGTCATGCTCACAATGTATCCAATATAGCGAATATATTTTTCGGTGGGAGAATATAAATATGATGGCCCCAATTAAACATTAAATTAAACAAGCCTAGGAAGTACATAAAAAATGCAAGCTTGGATCCTCCTATGGTTTTCTTGTAGTCAAATTTGTCCAAAAAAGAAAACAGTACCATACAAGATTTGATTCCAGGCTCCTACGAGGGATCCATTTACTTTCCATTGGACCGTCATATCTAAAATTAGGTTTTCCCTAAAATAGGGTATGGTCCATAAGTAGTTTTCAAGAAAAGGAAAAGGAAAAATACTATACCAGTAAACCACATCCAAAAATAAACCGGCCATTTTTTTATAAAGATCATAATTGGAATAATATTGAACATGAAAAGTGTCCACGCTAATAAAATCGGAATGGCCCAAATTGTATTGAACTCCCAATATTCTCTTCCACCAAAATTATGGTTAAAATAGCTATAGAGTATCCCTATAATTGCTATTGCCCATAATGTCCATTGTATAAGAGTTAAATTTTTGTCAGCTTTTTTTTGAGTGTATTCTTCAACACCATAATAAATACATCATGTGGCACCTAAAATTATCCAAAAGATAGCCATGCTAACGTGCAAAGGACGTAGAGCCGAGAATCCTAGTTCTTCTTTGAGGAAATATGGAAATAGGTAAGTTAAGGCAGAGAGTATTCCAAAACATAGTGCGACCGTTAAAAGCAGTAGTGCAGTTGTTATAAATATATTTCCGTTGCTAATTTTCATTGGTTTCCGTTAGGCCAAATTCGTTTACTGTGAATTGGCTGGGATCAGCATTTCCACTTGCATCTGTCGATTTTAAAAATTCTAATAGAGCGTTTATTTCATCTTCTTCTAATTCAAATGCCGGCATTTGGCGAATTCCTGATTTTAGCATTGTTCTAATATACTGATTCCCTTTTTTTGGATGAGAATAAATATTGGTAAGGTCCGGTCCTAAGTATCCACCAAGCCCATAGATTTGATGACAACTTTGGCAGTTGTATTTTGGCCAAACCAATTTCCCTTTGCCAGCTAATTTTAGTTGCATTTCTTTATTGTGATTGTAATTATATGTCCGCGTGTATATACTTACTGTGTAGAAAAGAAACAATGAACATAGTGCAATAAAAATATGTTTTGGAGCAACGGTAAACATTAATATTTTATTGAATTGTTTCTATGTATTAATTTGTTATTTTATTTTTTCGAATTTAGCTTGAAAGAAACGTAAGTATTTTGGCTCATAAACCATTTTCAAACCTTTAATGGATTTTCTTCTTTCATAAACGGTTGCAGCTGATTCTGCAATTACATCCATATGCGCTTGTGTATATACTCTTCTTGGAATTGTAAATCGGACAAGTTCCAATTTTGGTTTGTGGTTTTCTCCATTCGGCTTTCTTCCTGCTGAAACAATTCCTCGTTCCATGGTGCGTACGCCGCCTTCTATATAAATTTCAGCTGCCAATGTTTGAGCCGGAAATTGTTCTTGATTTAAATGTGGTAAAAAAGATTTGGCGTCAACAAATATTCCATGACCTCCAATTGGCTTAACTATAGGTATGTTGTATTCGATCATTTTTTCCTAAATATTGAACTTGACCGACACGTGCATGTTGATGGAAATCGTCGAGGCTCTCTTCAATACCTATTGCAATGGCTTCCATGTCTCTTCCGGCTAATCCTCCGTAGGTATGTAAGCCCTCATAAACTACTACTAAATTTCGCGCCTCTTCATAGATATCCCATTCGTTGGTTGCTAAAAAACCTCCAATATTGACCAGCGCGTCTTTCTTTGCACTCATTGTTGCACCATCTGTATAAGTACAAATTTCCTTTACGATATCTTTTATAGTTTTTTGATCATATCCTTTTTCTCTTTGTTGAATGAAATAAGCATTTTCAGCCACACGAGTCATGTCATGAATGATTCGAATCTTATGTTTTTTTGTATAATTCCTGAGTAATTTTAAATTTTCCATGCTGATGGGTTGCCCTCCAGCTAAGTTTACATTGGTGGCCAAACTCACATATGGAATTTTTTTGCACCATATTTTTTACAAGTTTGTCAAGTTTATTTAGATCGATATTTCCTTTAAATGGATGTTCGTTAAAAGGATCATGTGCTTCGTCAATTATGATGTCGAAGAATTGTCCTCCTGCTAACTCCTGGTGAAGTCGAGTAGTGGTGAAGTACATATTGCCCGGAATAATGTCTCCCTTTTTAATTAAAATTTTTGATAGAATGTTTTCCGCAGCTCTTCCTTGATGAGTAGGGATGATGTATTTATATCCATAAAAGTGTTGAATAGCGTTTTCTAGTTTGTAATAACTTTTACTTCCCGCATAAGCTTCATCGCCAGTCATAAAAGCTCCCCATTGTCGGTCACTCATTGAGTTAGTTCCACTGTCGGTTAGTAAGTCGATATAGACATCTTCTGACTTTAATAAGAATGTATTGTATCCTGCTCCTTTTATTGCCTTTGTCCGTTGCTTGTTGTTTGTCATTTTAAGCAACTCTACCATTTTCATTTTGTAGGGTTCTGCCCAGGAATTTTTATTTTTCATGTTGGAATCGACTTTTATTAGCGTTCTTTTGTTATTTATCTATTGAGCTAAATATTTTATAAATTGAATTTTTGTTTTCTTCAAGTAATAAAAGGTTTTGTTGGTATATATCATTATCTGCAAACAATGCAGGTGTGAAATAGAGGTCGTAATATTTAATCCCGTCTAATAAATTTACTTTGAATGTAACGAAGTAATTCTTGCGCTTTTGGGTTAATTGGCTTTTGCTTTTTTCGAATTCTTTTTTAATGTAGGTGATATATAATTCGAGCTCATTGATGAAAACATGTGGTCGAAAAGTATTATTAAGTAGTTGAGCCCTCCCATAAATATGATCTGCCATTTGCTTTAATGAGAAGCTGCCTGAGAAATAAGCAAGGTTTGGTCCGGGGCAAATGGTGACTGCTGTTAAATTGTTAGCCGGTTTTACATGGTTTACTAAAAGTGCAGTTGACCCTAGACCTGCGCATAGACAATCCTTTCTGTAACTATAGATATCTCATTCTTAAGTTCGGTTTCATCATTTACAGTTTGCTGAAGTTCTTTTATTTTTAAATTTTGATATTGTCTTGAGGCAGTACATATCATTTTTTCTGTGAATTCTGTGTTGTTCGACAGAAATTTTTATAGCAAGGACTTCCTGGTTTATTTTGTGATATTCTAACTTTTCTTTGTTTCTCTGCGCTACTTTCTTTGAAATTGTTAAATGGAACTCCTAATGGTGATGCGTTGCTGATAAAGTAGTCGTTTTTCTTTGCTTTTATTAGTCTTAGCAAAGTGTCTTTATCTACATTTGTTGCTTCCGGCACCATTAAAAAGGACTTCCCCAGCCTACCGAGTCGAGTTGATAATATTCAAGCAAATTATTATGTTCATCAGACGTCCCAATTCCTCCTTGAGCAGTAATTAATAAGGAAGTGTTCGAAAGCAAAGGATTTAAAAGTTTTTCTTGAAGTGTTTTGTTACACTCTTTGAAAAGTTCATTGAATAATTCTTCTCTTTTTTGTTTGAATTCCTCTAATATCGGTCCCATCAGCAATCCGTTTGAGACAAATGCGTGTCCACCACAATTTATTCCCGATTCTATTCTGAACTCTGAAATCCACAAACCTTTTTTTGCAAGATATTTTCCCTGAATAAGTGCGGAGCGATAGTCACTTACTTTTAGAATTATTTTTTTCTTGATAAATCCATTTTCATCTGGAAAGAAATCTTTGAAGTTTTCACAATAGGTGAAAAGGCGTGGATTCAATCCTGCAGAGAAAACTATAGAGGAGCATAAATTACTATTGGCATAACCTCGCAGCGCCTTATCAATACCTTTGTCGAAACTTTCTTCTTTAAGTAGTTGAATTTGACGATCTAAAATGTCGTTAAGTAAGTTCAAGTAATTTGTAATTCTTTTTGCTCTTGAATCTTCATCTTTAGTATTGATTTTTTCATAGGGCAAATTTTCTCGTTTTGAAATAATTTCCTCATTTGTTCTACTAAATGATCTTCAATTATTGATACAACAGAGGATATTCCGTATTTCCCTACTTTAATAGGTGTATCTATAGTGTATCCTAACCCCATAACTGGAATATGAAAGGAATGAGGTGATGTGTTAGGCATGATAAAGTTATAGTATAGTTAATCGGACAAAAATATCCGATTAAAAGTTAGCAGATTATGATATAAGTCATTTTTTTACCAAGTGATTAATCGGATGACTTTAAAATTTTGAATAGCAAGTATTCATGAAGATGGTAAATCTATTCATTCACTTCTGAGCACTAGAGTGCGATCAATTCCAATACTTTTCATTTCTCCATTAACACCTTTAATACAATAATGTTCTGCCATTTCTGAAACAAGTAATTCATGGAATTTTCGACGTATTTTAGAAATTTTTTCACTCAGAGAATTACTGCCTGAATAGCACAGTTCTTCAAGTCCTCTTTCGATCACTGCTCGATCTCCTCGGTTTGATAAAGTATATAAAAGCGTGCGGAGTTCATCTTTGTGTTGATCGATATCGGCTAAGCGAATGCCTTCAGGATGGTTGAGGAAAAGTAAATATACGCTCCTTTCCATAGGCGACAAGGGAATATGCAGCATGCCTAAGTCGGGAATGTAAAGTTGCTGCATTCGTCCTTTTAATAATAGAGGTAATACTTTTTTAGCAATGAAAATCTTTCTCGAAATAAATGTTGTTCCCGAATAGCATCCATTGTTTCTAGTGTGAATTTGATTCGTTGAAAAGAAATGTTTTTTTCTTGAATTATTTTTTGGCAATCTAAGCAGATGTCAGCGGTACGCATTTTTAAGGAGACTTCACGTTTGTCTCTACAGAAATCCATTAAACAGCCTATTGATGTGGGATGATAATTTTCAGCCATCTCTTCGTTGCTTTTGAACATGGCTATTTTTAATAATAATGTAGCGATTTGATAGGTAACGGGATATCGAGGATCCGAATTTACATAGTGTTGCCAGCTCCCGGTATGAATAAAGTAGTTTTTCTGTTCTCATTGTCAAATCCACTAAACCAATTGCTATGATTTCCATAATTTGTAAGTAGAATGATGATGTCCTCTTCTTTTATACCATTTTTTTCTGAATTTTCGACATGTTTCAATCAGGTCTTTCCAAGATAGTTGTTGTATTGAGTTAATGGAATTATACTCCATTAACATTTTCGAATGTTGAATGTGGAAATCGTTTGAACTCGAATTCGTTGTTTTGATTTCATCATTTATATCGATTTCAGTTCTGTCCATGTCGGGAATGAATTGGTATGGGCCAGGTGATTTTTGTAAAAATTCAACAATGCCGAAATACAGATTTTCTTCAATTAAATCATCATGTAACAAATATACTTTCATGGAATAAAGATATAATTATTTTAATAGAGTTAATACGAAAAGAGGAGTAGTAATTAGATTACTACTCCCAGCGCTGTGTATCTAAAATTCAAAAAAAGCAACGTAAAGAATATTATCCCATGAAGCCTTTCTTTCTTAAGCCATTTTTCTTCGCAATTATGTATTCTTCCATGAGGTGATTGATTTCTTCAAAAGTGCCTTTGGTATTTTCTTTACTATAGTTTCTTACTTCCTCGCGATTGATATTTAATTGTTGTGCAATTTGCCATGCATCAATTTCCGCCCCAAGGAAGCTGAAGACCCATCGTTCGCTTTTCTTCAGCATTGCGATTTTATCAGCAATCTGTTTAAAATTGTATCCTTGTGAAGCGTTTTCTTCTCCATCCGTGATAATGACTATTACGACATCATCCGTTGCTTGTATTGAATTTTCAATTTGAGTAATGCTCAATCCGATAGCGTCAAGTAAGGCTGTGCATCCATCTGGTGAATATTGTGACGTATTCAACTGGGGTAATTGATGGGGTTGAAGTCCTTGAAATACGGGATAAATGGTGCTGTTAAAGGTGTAAAAGGATACTTTAATTTCCTGTTCTGGATGAGACTCCTGAGTTTTGCGAATTGCCATCATCTGACTGTTCACTGATTCAAGGGTGACTTGACGGGCCGAAGCCATACTTCCACTCATGTCAAGCAGTAAATGATAAGGCGTTGTAGATTTCATAGCTGTTGTTTAAAATTCAAATCAAAGATCACCCAGTCCAAGCCTAAAACCGAATGTTGACAGGCTCGTTGTTATCGTATGGGATGCTAGATACATGAGAAAAGTACATTTTCTTGCCCCCATTAGAAAATTTGCCAGAGCCTTCTGCTATGTTTAAAGGAACAGTAAATAAAGCGCGACCTTGTTTAACAGAGCGAGAAGCCCATGCAGTAGAAATCGCTGCTGGGCAAGCAGTGCGAGAGCGTTTCTTGCATAGTAATTTATGCTTTTATGATAAATTCTTTATCATCGCATAAAGCATCCTTGATAATTCATCCGCTTGAAGTATTATATCTTCAAATTCATTTTGTTTAATACACCTGTTTCAGCAAGAATATCTGCAATAGCAACACATTCCATCGCTGAGACCCGGTGACAGAGTGAGAAACCCATGCAGCAGAAATCGCTGCAGGGCAAGCAGAGTGAGAGCAATGATTTAAAGTTGAAAGCTAATTATTAAGATGGGTTCTTAATCATGGCATAAAGCATCCTTGAAAGTTCATTCGCTTTAAGTATTATATCTTCAAATTCATTTTTGTCTAATACACCTGTTTCAGCAAGAATATCTGCAATGGCAACACATTCCATCGCCGATGCCCGAGATGTAGTAAAATAATTTCTTCTGTCGGCTTTTGAAAATTTTCCAGAACCTTCTGCAATGTTTAATGGTACACTAAACGAAGCACGCCCGAGTTGGTCTTTAACATAATTATCCAAAGGACGAGAAAGGATAATATTTCTGCAGGTTAAATGGAAGACCTTAGCCTTCTTATAGACTTCAAGTTTCTGAAAGTCGAACATTTTATTATAGTTTTAGAAAAAGGGTTTATAGAATTACTATTTATTGGCAAGGGAAAAATGATATATTACGATAAAATGGAGATTTCATAG
>JADJPB010000025.1 GCA_016713445.1 Bacteroidota bacterium
GTTGCAAATAAAGTGGTTCCGATGTTGTGCGGATCCGCTTTCAAAAATAAGGGTGTTCAAACAATGCTTGATTATGTGATGGAATTAATGCCTTCACCTTTGGATAAAGAAAGCATCAAAGGTACTCACCCTGATACAGAAGAGGAAATTTCTCGTCGCCCTGACGTGAAGGAGCCTTTTACTGCTCTTGCCTTTAAAATTGCTACCGATCCTTTCGTAGGACGATTAGCATACTTCCGTTGCTATGCAGGAAAGTTAGATGCAGGTTCTTATGTCTTGAATACTCGTTCAGGTCAAAAGGAGCGTATCTCTCGTATTTTCCAAATGCATGCAAACAAGCAAAATCAAATCCCAACGATTTTTGCTGGAGATATTGGTGCTGCTGTAGGATTTAAAGACATCAAAACTGGCGATACGCTTTGTGCTGAAAATGCGCCTATTATTCTTGAGGCTATGAACTTCCCAGAGCCTGTAATCGGATTAGCCATTGAGCCAAAGACGCAAACAGATATGGATAAGTTAGGAGTATCACTTGGTAAATTGGCCGAGGAAGATCCAACTTTCCGTGTGAAGTCTGATGAAGATACTGGTCAAACGATTATTTCAGAATGGGTGAGTTGCACTTGAAATTATTGTGGATCGTTTGAGAAGAGAGTTTAAAGTGGAGGTGAACCAAGGTGCTCCTCAAGTAAATTACAAGAGGCGATCAATGGTACTGTAGAGCACAGAGAAGTTTAAAAAGCAAAACCCGGTGGTCGTGGTAAATTCGCGGATATTAAGTTTGTAGTATCTCCCTCTGATGAAGATTTTGAAGTAACAGAGAAGAATGGTGGATTACAATTCTTGAATGAAATTACAGGTGGTAATATTCCTCGTGAATTTATTCCCGCAGTGGAAAAAGGATTCCGTTCAGCGATGGTAAATGGTGTATTAGCCGGTTACCAAGTTCAAAGATTGAAAGTGCGTTTGATCGACGGTTCTTACCACAACGTTGACTCGGATGCATTATCATTTGAAATTTGTGCACGTACTGCTTTCCGTGAGTCATTGCCAAAAGCAAAGCCGGTTCTTCTGGAGCCTATCATGAAATTAGAGGTAATCACTCCAGAGCAAAACATGGGTGATGTTGTAGGTGACCTTAATCGTCGTCGTGGACAAATGGAAGGAATGGATTCTCGTGGCGGAGCTCAAGTAGTAAAAGCAAAAGTTCCATTGTCTGAAATGTTCGGATATGTTACGGCATTACGTACCATTACTTCTGGTCGTGCTTCTTCAACCATGGAATTCTCACACTTCGCAGAAGCTCCTCGTAATGTTTCTGAAGAAGTGATCGCAAAATCAAAAGGTAAATCTTCTGCCGAAAAGGTGTAAGTATCTAAATAAAGACCTCAATACCGTTCTTATAAAATGAGCCAAAGAATCAGAATTAAATTAAAGTCTTACGATTTTAATCTTGTAGATAAATCTGCAGAGAAAATCGTGAAGACGGTAAAGCCAACAGGTGCTATAGTGAGTGGTCCAATTCCACTTCCTACAGAGAAGAAAATTTACACGGTTCTTCGTTCACCACACGTTAACAAGAAGGCTCGTGAACAATTTCAATTGTGTTCATACAAGCGTCTCCTTGATATTTACAGCTCTACAGCAAAGACTGTAGATGCATTGATGAAGCTTGAACTTCCAAGTGGAGTAGAAGTAGAGATCAAAGTATAGTGCGCTTACAGTTACAGGATTAAAAATCGTTCTTTACATCCTATCCGAATTTAAATTAAAATCACAGCTTACGGCTGATTCAGACCGTATTGCTTATCAATAATCATTAAGACCAAAACAACTAAACCGTAGTTAAGATGGCAAGTATAATCGGAAAAAAAGTCGGCATGACTAGCATCTTCGATGCAGAAGGAAATAATATTCCCTGCACTGTAGTTGAAGCCGGCCCTTGTGTAGTAACACAAGTTAAAACAATCGAGAATGACGGATATAATTCCGTGCAGCTCGCATTTGGTGACAAAAAAGAAAAAAACACGACCCAGCCATTAATGGGTCATTTTAAGAAAGCAAACACCACACCTAAGCAAAAGGTAATGGAATTCAAAGACTTTGATCAAGAATTCCAAACCGGCGATTTAGTGAAGTGTGATATTTTTGTAGAGGGAGACTACTGCGATGTAGTAGGTACTTCTAAAGGAAAAGGTTTCCAGGGAGTTGTCAAGCGTCACAATTTTGGTGGTGTTGGTGGACAAACTCACGGTCAACACGATCGTCAACGTGCTCCAGGTTCGTTAGGTGCTTCTTCATGGCCTTCAAGGGTTATGAAGGGAATGCGCATGGCCGGCCATCAAGGGAACGTTCGCGTATTGGTTCAAAATTTAGAAATTGTGAAAGTAATGCCTGAGCAAAACCTGCTTCTTGTAAGAGGTGCGGTTCCAGGTCATAAAGGTTCATTTGTAACGCTGTCGAAATAATCATGGAAGTATCTGTATATAATAGTACTGGAAAAGAAACAGGACGCAAAGCAGATTCTGAACGAAGACATCTTCGGTATCAGCCCCAATGATCATGCTATCTATCTTGATGTGAAGCAACATCTTGCGAATCGTCGTCAAGGAACTAGCAAGGCAAAAGAGCGTAACGAAGTTTCTGGAACAACAAAGAAGTTGAAGAAACAAAAAGGAACTGGCGGAGCACGTGCTGGTTCTAAGAAGAGCCCTGTTTTTGTGGGTGGTGGACGTGTATTCGGACCGCAACCACGTGATTATACTTTCAGCTTAAACAAGAAGTTGAAGCGCCTTGCACGTATATCTGCGCTTTCTTATAAGGCTAAATCGAATAATGTGATGGTGTTGGAAGATCTAAATTTTGATCATCCAAAAACAAAGCTGATCGTAGATTTAGTAAATAATTTGAAGGTATCGGATAAAAAAACGTTATTGGTTCTGCCTCAATCGAATAAAAACGTATATTTGTCGTCCCGAAATTTGGAGCGCAGTAAAGTAGTAACAGCCTCTGATTTAAACACATACGATATTATGCATGCGCATAATATTATTGTTACGGAGAGCTCGCTTCCGGTAATCGAAAGCACATTGCTTAAATAATCAACACTTCGGTGAAATTATTTTCGGATTAATGAAAATAATTTTGACGAGGAAATTCTTAAATAATTAAGTGCATAGGCACGATAAACCTATAAGAGTAAAATGGATATCCTGAAGAAACCGCTAGTCACTGAAAAGATGAACCGGATTGCAGAAAAACAACCGCGCTATGGCTTCATCCTGGAAAGACGCGCCAATAAGCTCGAAATTAAAAAAGCGGTAGAAGCGATGTATGGAGTAAATGTTGAATCGGTAAACACAATGATTTATCGTGGCGGGGCTATGAGCCGTGGCACGAAAACCGGCATAGTTACAGGTCAACGTCCAAACATTAAAAAGGCAATCGTAACCTTGAAAGCAGGTGAAACAATTGATTTCTTCAGTAATATTTAATCGAGAATAGAGCAATGGCAACTAAGAAATACGTCCAATGACTCCTGGTCAACGCCATCAAACGCGTACTGACTATGCAGAGATTACAGCCAGTGAGCCGGAAAAATCATTATTGGTTTCTTTGAAGCGCAGTGGTGGTAGAAATAATACGGGTAAGATGACCATGCGTTATATCGGTGGTGGTCACCGTAAGATGTATCGTATCATCGATTTTAAACGTGACAAATTTGATGTTGCGGGTACAATTGAAACGATTGAGTACGATCCAAACAGAACTTCATTTATCGCTTTAGTAAAATATGCTGACGGCGAAAAAAGATACATCATTGCACCGAATGGTATTCAGGTAGGACAAGTGATTGCAATGGTCCAACCGTTGCTCCTGAAGTAGGTAATGCAATGCCATTAAAAGATATTCCATTGGGAACTGTGGTGCATAACATTGAAATGCGCCCAGGTCAAGGTGGAAAAATTGCACGCAGTGCGGGTTCATACGCTCAGTTAGCTGCTCGTGAAGATAAATATGCTGTACTAAAGATGCCATCGGGCGAGACACGTAAAGTGCTTGTTGTATGTATGGCAACGGTAGGTTCTGTATCTAATTCTGATCACGATAAGCAAAGCAAAGGTAAAGCGGGTAAAAACCGTTGGTTGGGACGTCGTCCACGTGTACGTGGTGTTGCTATGAATCCAGTAGATCATCCAATGGGTGGAGGTGAAGGCCGTGCTTCTGGTGGACATCCACGTAGTCGCAAAGGTTTAATTGCAAAAGGATACAAAACGCGTAAGAAGAGTAACCCTTCGAATAAGTACATCCTTGAGCGTCGTAAAAAATAATTGTATAAGGTAATCTGACTATAAAATAACATGAGTCGTTCGCTTAAAAAAGGCCCTTTCATTGATTATAAACTCGAGAGCAAAGTTCTTGGGATGAATGAAGGCAAGAAAAAAGCTACCATCAAGACATGGTCGCGCAGATCAATGATCTCTCCGGATTTCGTTGGTAACACGTTCGCTGTACACAATGGAAATAAATTTATTCCGGTATATGTGACTGAAAACATGGTTGGACATAAACTGGGCGAATTTGCTCCTACCCGTTCTTTCAGGGGGCATTCCGGTTCTAAAGACAAAGGATCTAAATAATTATGGGAGCTAGAAAACGTAATGTCGCTGAAGAGCGTAAAGCAGCTCTTAAGAAAGTAGCAATTGCAAAATTAAATGACTGTCCTACTTCTCCGCGTAAAATGCGTTTGGTAGCTGATATGATTCGTGGTAAACGTGTGGATTATGCGTTAGCTATGCTTCGTCTCAGCACCAAAGAAGCTGCAGGTCGTTTGGAAAAACTTCTTTTATCTGCACTTGCAAATTGGCAAGCGAAGAACGAAGGAAGTCGTATCGAAGATCAGGAGTTAGTGGTGAAGCAAGTGAATGGTGACTCAGGTCGTCAATTGAAGCGTCTTCTTCGAGCACCTCAAGGTCGTGGTCACAGGATCCGTAAGCGTTCAAATCATATAACTTTAGTAGTGGACAACAAAAACGCTGTTGTTGCTGCAAATAATAATACTGCTAACTAAGTAGATTAAATGGGACAAAAAGCTAACCCGATAGGCAATCGTTTAGGAATCATCCGTGGATGGGATTCTAACTGGTATGGAGGAAAAAATTATTCTGAAAAACTAGTGGAAGATGAAAAATCCGCAAATATTTACTGGCCCGACTTGCGAAAGGCGGAGTATCACGTATCGTTATTGAGCGTACGTTGAAATTAATCACGGTAACTATTCACACTGCTCGTCCGGGTATTGTGATTGGAAAAGGTGGTGCTGAAGTAGATAAATTGAAAGAAGAAGTAAAGAAACTTACCAAGAAGGAAGTTCAAATTAATATCTTCGAAATTAAGCGTCCAGAATTAGATGCTCAATTAGTAGCCGATGGAATAGCTCGTCAATTAGAAGCGCGTATTTCTTTCCGTCGTGCCATGAAGCAATCCGTTGCATCTACGATGCGCATGGGTGCTGAAGGAATTAAGATTAACTGTTCAGGTCGTTTAGGTGGTGCAGAGATCGCACGTTCCGAGCAATATAAAGAAGGGCGCGTTCCATTACATACATTCCGTGCAGATATCGATTACGCCTTAGCGGAAGCGCTAACAACTTATGGTCTCATTGGGATTAAAGTTTGGATTTGCAAAGGTGAGGTCTTTGGAAAGAGAGATCTAGCACTGAACGTAGGTATCGCAAGTACATCAAAAGGTGGCGGTGAGAAGCGTAGTGAGAGAGGAGATCGTAACGATCGTGGCGATCGTGGTGGAAACAGAGGTGGTGGAAATAGAGGCGGAGGAAACAGAGGTGGTGGTGATCGTGGAAAAGGATCAAGAGATTAATAAATTAAAAAGGACGAATAATTAGATAAAGTAGCTGAATCATGTTACAGCCTAAAAAAACCAAGTTCAGAAAGCAACATAAAATGGTTCCGAGTGGTACTGCCACAAGAGGAACGTCATTGGCTTTTGGAACTTTTGGAATCAAATCATTAGAGACTTGTTGGATTACCTCTCGTCAAATTGAAGCTGCCCGTATTGCGGTAACTCGTTTCATGAAGCGTGAAGGACAAATCTGGATCAGAATATTCCCTGATAAGCCAATTACACGCAAGCCTTTAGAAGTACGTATGGGAAAAGGAAAGGGAGCTCCTGAATATTGGGTAGCTACAGTAAAGCCTGGAACCGTAATCTTCGAAGCGGAAGGTGTTCCTTTGAATGTCGCTAAAGAGGCAATGCGCCTTGCATCACAAAAATTACCGGTGACAACTCGATTTGTTGTTCGCCCAGATTATACAGAATAAACCGAAGAATGCCATGAAACAGTCTATCGTTAAAGACCTTACTACGGATGAAGTCCGTGCCAAGATAGGTGAAGAGCGTACCAGCTATACAAAAATGAAAATGGCGCATGCCGTTTCACCCATCGAAAATCCGATGAAGATTCGTGCTTCTCGTCGTGCCATCGCACGTCTTATGACAGAATTACGCAGCCGCTTGGCTCAAACTCCATCTGCCCAAAAATAATCATGGAACAAAGAACGCTTAGAAAAGAACGTATCGGTATGGTTACCGGTTCTAAAATGAATAAATCAATTGTTGTTTCTGTTGAAGCACGTGAGAAGCATCCAAAGTATGGTAAGTTCATTAAAAAAACCAAAACATATATGGCCCACGATGAGAAGAATGAGTGTGGTGAGGGCGATACAGTAAAAATCATGGAAACACGTCCATTAAGCAAGCTGAAACGCTGGCGCATGGTTGAAGTAGAAAAAAGCGAAATAACCTGTATCCTTCCTCTCGGGGAAGAGACAATCAAGGAACTAAAAATGATACAGCAAGAGTCAAGGCTCGTAGTAGCCGATAATAGTGGTGCCAAAGAGGTACTTTGCATCCGCGTACTCGGCGGAACTGCTAAACGATATGCATCCTTAGGAGACAAGATCGTTGTAACTGTTAAGAATGCGCTTCCTAGCGGAAACGTAAAGAAAGGAACAGTTTCTAAAGCCGTAGTAGTAAGAGTGAGCAAGGAAGTACGTCGTGAAGACGGATCCTATATTCGCTTCGACGATAACGCAGTGGTGTTATTGAACAATCAGGATGAATTGCGTGGTACACGTATTTTCGGACCTGTTGCTCGTGAACTGCGTGAGAAACAATTTATGAAAATCGTATCATTAGCCCCGGAGGTGCTCTAAGAAATGGAACGTAAGAAAAACAAACAACAGAAGCTGCATGTGCGCAAGGGCGACCTTGTGAAAGTATTGAGCGGCGACTCTAAAGGTCAGCAAGGAAAAGTTTTGGAAGTGATTCCAGAGAAAAATACTGCACTCGTAGAGAAAGTAAATATGATTTCGAAGCATACACGTCCAAATGCACAGAATACCCAAGGTGGTATCGTGAAGCAAGAGGCTCCTGTTCGTATCTCGAAATTAATGGTAGTGGATCCTGCTACTGGAAAACCAGGTCGAGTGGGTCGTCGTTTAGAAGACGGAAAACTAGTACGATATATTAAAACTAAAAAATAACCGGTCGGAGGTAAAAAGATATGAATTACGAACCACGCCTGAAAACGAAATACCGCAATGAGATGATGAAGTCATTGCGCGATAAGTTTCAATACAAAAGTGTAATGCAAGTTCCTCGCCTTACCAAAATTTGTTTAAATCAGGGTTTAGGAGATGCAGTTTCTGATAAGAAGATTATTGAATCTGCCATTAATGAAATGACAACCGTTTCAGGACAGAAAGCAGTAGCTACGAAGTCTCGTAAGGACATTTCGAACTTTAAACTTCGTGCCGGTGTTCCCATCGGAGCAAGAGTGACTTTACGCGGTGATCGCATGTATGAATTTCTTGATCGCTTGATCGCAGTTGCTCTTCCTCGTATTCGTGACTTCCGTGGTGTGAATGATAAAGGTTTTGACGGTCGTGGAAATTATACACTCGGCGTTACAGAACAAATCATTTTCCCTGAAATTGATATTGATAAGGTGAACAAAATCCAAGGTATGGACATCACTTTTGTTACTACAGCTACGAAGGATAGTGAAGCGTTGGAACTACTTAAGGAATTTGGTATTCCATTTAAAAATCAAACTAAATAATAGTTAGAACGATGTCAAAAGAATCGATCAAAGCGCGCGAACTAAAGCGCATCCGTTTGGTAGAAAAGTATGCGGAGAAACGTGCAGCATTGAAAGCAGCAGGTGATCATGTAGGCTTACAAAAATTACCAAAGAATTCTGCACCTTGCCGTGTTAGAAATCGTTGTAAACTTACCGGACGCCCAAGAGGATATATACGTCAATTTGGAATTTCTCGTGTGATGTTCCGCAAATTGGCGCTCGAAGGAAAAATTGCCGGTGTCACTAAATCCAGCTGGTAATCCCAAGTTTTAATCATTGATCAACAATAGAATTAATTAGTCCATGTATACCGATCCAATAGCCGATTACTTAACCCGCATCAGAAACGCGGTAAAAGCAAATCACCGTGTTGTTGAAGTGCCCGCATCAAACATGAAAAAGGAAATGACCAAGATCCTGTTTGATAAAGGTTTTATTTCAAACTATAAGTTTGAAGATTCAGACAACAAACAAGGTAATATTAAAATTGCATTGAAGTATAATGCAGTGAGTAAGCTACCAGCAATAAATAATATTCGCCGTATCTCTCGTCCGGGTTTAAGAAAATACGTGAAAGCAGATAGCATTCCACGTGTAATTAATGGTCTGGGTATTGCCATCGTTTCCACTTCTCGTGGATTGATGACGGATAAAGAAGCCCGTCAGATGAATGTGGGTGGTGAAGTAATATGTTTCGTGTCTTAATAATAAAAAAATTACGTCGATAAAATGTCACGTGTAGGAAAAAATCCAATCCCATTACCAGGCGGAGTTCAGGTAACTGTTAACGGCCTTGATGTTACTGTTAAAGGTCCAAAAGGAACTTTGACGCAAACAATTGCTGATGGTATTGAAGTAAAAGTAGAACCTGCTCAAATCGTATTGAGCAGAGCAACTGAGCAAAAGCGTCACCGCGCATTGCATGGTTTATATCGTGCGTTGATCAACAACATGGTTGTTGGTGTAACAACGGGTTTCAAGATTGAACAAGAATTAGTCGGCGTCGGTTACCGTGCTACAAATCAAGGAAATCTTCTTGATATGGTTTTAGGGTACTCTCACCATGTAGTTTTTGATCTTCCAACAGAAATCAAAGTTGCCACTCGTCAGGATAAAGGACAAAATCCAATCATCACGTTGGAGAGTCATGACAAGCAATTGTTAGGTCAGGTAGCTGCCCGTATCCGCTCTCTCCGTACTCCTGAGCCTTACAAAGGAAAGGGTATTAAGTTCGTGGGTGAAACACTTCGTAGAAAAGCTGGTAAGTCAGCATCTAAAAAATAATTAACTAAAAGGAAAGTTTCCAATTTATCATGCAAGATAAAAAACTCGTACGCCGCAAAAAGATTCGCTCTCGCATTCGTAAAATAGTTACGGGCACGGCTGAACGTCCAAGGTTGTCAGTATTCAGAAGTAATAAATCAATCTACGCTCAAGTAATTGATGATGTGAATGGACATACTCTCGTTGCTGCTTCTTCACGCGAAGGTGGAGTAGACGCAAAGTCAAATAAAGTAGAACAAGCAGTTTCAGTTGGGAAAATTCTGGCTGAAAAAGCAAAAGCTGCAGGCATCACGGCAGTGACCTTCGATCGTGGTGGATATTTGTATCATGGACGTATTAAGGCTTTGGCTGATGGTGCGCGTGAAGCAGGTCTACAATTCTAATTCGAACCGATAGTTTACGATAATCAAATGATTCAAAACAGCAAACGCGTAAAATCAACCGATACTGAACTCCACGATAAACTGGTGTCTGTAAATCGTGTTACAAAAGTGACCAAAGGTGGTCGCGCTTTTGGATTCGCTGCCATCGTGGTAGTAGGAGATGAGAAAGGTGTGGTTGGACACGGTCTCGGAAAAGCAAAAGAAGTAACGAATGCAGTTACTAAAGCAATAGATGATGCTAAGAAGAACTTAGTGCGTATCCCATTAAGAAAAGGAACTGTTCCTCATGAGCAGGACGGAAAATTTGGTGGTGCACGCGTATTTCTTAAGCCAGCTGCTCCTGGAACAGGAGTTATCGCTGGTGGTGCGATGCGTTCCGTGTTGGAAAGTGTTGGCGTTACAGATGTACTCGCTAAGTCCAAGGGATCATCGAATCCACATAACGTTGTAAAAGCAACAATTGATGCACTATTGAAAATGCGTGATGCGCATGCAGTAGCTCAACAAAGAAATGTTGATATAAGTAAAGTATTTAACGGATAATATCCCCCGAAATCCAAAGAAATGGCGAAGGTATCTATCACACAAATTAACAGCGGAATTGATCGCTCAGAGAATCAGCAGCGTAACTTAAAAGCGCTTGGTTTAACCATGCATACAACAGTCGAGTTGGAAGCTACACCTCAAGTAAAAGGAATGTTAGCGAAAGTACAACACCTCGTACGTGTCGTTGAAAAATAAGTATCTACCGAATAAGCAGAAATAAAAAGAGATTATGGATTTAAGCAATCTTAAACCAGCTAATAGAGCAACTAAGAATCGTAAGCGTATTGCACGCGGAACAGGTTCTGGTCGTGGTGGCACTTCTACTCGTGGTCACAAAGGAGCGGGTTCACGTAGCGGATATAGCCGCAAAATCGGATTCGAAGGAGGTCAAATGCCCCTTCAACGCCGTCTTCCGAAATTCGGATTTAAAAATATTAATCGTGTAGAGTATGCAGGCATTAACTTGGATACGCTTCAGAATATCGCCGATCAACATGGCATTAGTACCTTCGATCAGCAAGTATTTATTGAGCGTGGACTTGTATCAAAGAATGACCTGATAAAAATTCTTGGTCGTGGTGAATTAGCAGCGAAATTGAATGTGACTGCACATGCATTCTCAGCTTCAGCATCTGCCGCCATTGAAAAAGTAGGTGGAACAACGACAACCATTGAAAAAGGGCGGGTTTACAGCTCCTCTCTAAAAAGAATATATGAAGAACTTCATACAGACCATACAGAATATATTTAAGATTGAGGACTTACGTTCGAGAATCCTTAATACCCTTTTGTTCCTGATGATTTATCGTTTGGCAGCTCATGTGGTATTACCCGGAATTGACCCAACGCAATTGGCCGGTCTACAGGCACAAACTGAAGGTGGATTATTAGGCTTGTTAGATGCTTTCTCAGGAGGTGCGTTTTCGCAAGCTTCTGTAGTGGCTTTGGGAATTATGCCTTATATTTCTGCGTCTATCGTAGTTCAACTTTTGGGAATTGCGGTTCCGTATTTCCAGAAGCTTCAGAAAGAAGGGGAAAGTGGACGTAAGAAGTTAAATCAGATTACACGTATCTTAACCGTTATTGTAGTTTTGTTTCAAGCTCCAGGTTATTTGATTAACCTGAAGTCTCAAGCACCTGGTGCCATTATTGCGTATTCGAATCCTGAAATTATTTCGCCTGCATTCTTTATGTTCACGTCGACGTTGATCATCATCGCAGGAACTTTATTTATTATGTGGTTGGGTGAGCGTATCACGGAGAAAGGCATCGGTAATGGAATTTCTTTGTTGATCATGGTCGGTATTATTGCTCGTTTACCATTCTCATTACGTGATGAGTTCTTATCTCGTTTGAATGAGCAAGGTGGTGGACTCGTGATCTTCTTAATTGAAATGGTAGCGCTGTTTATTGTTGTTGTTTCTGTGATTCTCTTGGTGCAAGGAACCCGAAAAATTCCGGTTCAGTTTGCGAAGAAGATCGTAGGAAATAAACAATATGGTGGCGTTCGTCAATATCCCGCTTAAAGTAAATGCTGCCGGTGTAATGCCGATTGTATTTGCTCAAGCCATTATGTTTATCCCTGCTTATGTGGCTCAGTTCTTTCCAGAATCTGAATCATGGCAAGGTTTCGCTGCACAAATCACAAACTTCACTTCGGTGTTGTATAATGTTGTGTTTGCTACTTTAATCATCGTATTTACCTACTTCTATACTGCCATTTCGGTAAATCCAAGTCAAATGGCAGATGATATGAAGAAGAATGGTGGTTTTGTTCCCGGTGTTAAGCCCGGAAGAAAAACATCTGAGTTCATCGATGATATTATGTCAAAAATTACTCTTCCTGGATCTATCTTCCTTGCGTTCGTGGCGATTATGCCTGCGTTTGCGATGATGGCAGGAGTGAATACCAACTTCGCTCAATTCTACGGAGGTACTTCGTTGTTGATCGTGGTGGGAGTAGTGTTAGATACTTTACAGCAAATCGAGAGTCACCTCTTGATGCGTCACTACGATGGTCTGATGAAATCAGGTCGTATCAAAGGACGTACTGCTGTAGGCGCATCTGCATAATTAAAATTACATTAAAATGAGCGGCGGTACTATCGTGTACAAGACAGCAGAGGAGATAGAGTACATCCGCAATAGTTCTTTACTTGTTGGCAAGACATTGGCTGAAGTAGCCAAAAATTTGAAACCCGGTGTAACCACATCGTCATTGGATGCAATTGCTGAAAAGTTCATCCGTGACCATGGCGCTACACCCTCCTTCAAAGGTTATCATGGATTTAAGCATACGCTTTGTATCTCTGTTAATGAAGAAGTGGTTCACGGCATGCCGGGAGCAAGAGTGGTGAAAGATGGAGATGTGGTTTCAATCGATTGTGGCGTATTCATGAATGGATATCACGGAGACTCGGCGTACACCTTTCCCGTGGGAGAGGTAGGTGAGGATACGTTGAAACTGTTAAGAGTAACTAAGACTTCCTTGTTGAAAGGAATCGAGAAAGCTAAAGTGGGAAATCGCATTGGTGATATCAGTGCAACCATTCAAGGTTATGCTGAAGAAAATGGTTACGGCGTGGTAAGAGAACTAGTGGGACATGGAATTGGAAAACAATTGCATGAAAAACCAGAGGTTGCTAATTATGGAAAACGAGGTTCTGGTCCGATACTCAAAGCAGGAATGACCATCGCGATCGAGCCCATGATTAACCAAGGAACACGGAGTATTATCCAATTGAAAGACGGTTGGACAATCATCACCGGAGACCGCAAGCCTTCGGCGCACTACGAACACACCATTGCCATCACGGAACAAGGTCCTGATATCTTAAGTACCTTCTCCTACATTGAACTTGCCATCGAAGAAAATAGTTACATTAAAGAGAAAATAGAAACACTCGCCTGATCAAATGTCAAAGCAACCTGCCATCGAACAAGACGGCACGATTACAGAAGCCCTCTACAACGCTACCTTCCGCGTTGAATTGGAAAACGGACACGACATCATCGCACACATCAGTGGAAAAATGAGGATGCACTACATCAAAATTCTTCCCGGTGATAAAGTGAAAGTAGAGATGTCACCCTATGATCTTACCAAAGGAAGAATAACGTATCGTTATAAATAATCCGTTCACGGAAAACAAAGATTGAAAAATGAAAGTACGCCCATCACTTAAAAACGCAGCGCAGATTGCCAAATCGTGCGTCGCAAAGGTCGCTTGTACGTGATCAACAAAAAGAACCCACGTTTTAAAATGCGTCAAGGGTAAAATATTTATTTAAACTAATAGAAATTACGTCAGATAATGGCTCGTATATCTGGTATTGATTTACCAAAAATAAAAGAGGTGAGATAGGTCTCACTTACATCTATGGCATCGGTCGTTCCGCTGCCCAAAAGATTCTAACTACTGCCGGTGTTGATTTCAACAAGAAGGTGAATGAATGGAATGATGAAGAATTGACTGCAATTCGTACCATCATCAACGACAGCTTCCGTGTGGAAGGTGCCTTGCGTTCTGAAACTCAGTTGAACATTAAACGCTTGATGGATATCGGAAGCTATCGTGGCATCCGTCACCGTTTAGGTTTGCCGGTTCGTGGCCAACGTACTAAAAATAACTGCCGTACTCGTAAGGGTAAGCGCAAGACAGTTGCCAACAAAAAGAAGGTGACTAAATAATCTTATTATTTAACTGAATTAATATAGACGTTCTGACCCATGGCTAAAACAACAAAAGCCGTAAAGAAAAGAGTAGTGAAAGTGGAGGCGACCGGTGAGGCGCACATCAATGCTACTTTTAACAACATTATTATAAGCCTTACGAACAACAGCGGACAAGTAATTTCTTGGGCTTCTGCTGGTAAGATGGGCTTTCGCGGATCTAAGAAAAACACACCTTATGCAGCGCAATTGGCTGCAGCAGATTGTTCGAAAGTAGCTTTCGAAGCCGGTCTTCGCAAGGTGAAAGTTTTTGTAAAAGGTCCAGGATCTGGCAGAGAGTCAGCAATCCGTACTATACATAACTCAGGAGTGGAAGTAACTGAAATCATTGATATCACTCCCATCCCGCACAACGGTTGTCGCCCTCCTAAGCGTCGTCGTATCTAATTTTGAAAGGTTAAACAAAAGAAATTAATTAAATAAAATGGCAAGATATATAGGCCCCAAGACAAGAATCTCTCGTAAATTCCGCGAGCCGATTTTCGGTCCTGATAAAAATTTCGAAAAGCGTAATTATCCTCCTGGACAACATGGGAATAGTAAGAAGCGCGCAAAGGTTTCTGAATATTCAACGCAGTTGATGGAGAAGCAAAAGGTGAAGTACATGTACGGTATCCTAGAGCGTCAATTCGCGAAAATTTTCGATAAAGCGAACCGTATGGATGGTATCACAGGTGAAAACTTGTTGAAGCTTATCGAATCACGTTTAGATAATGTAGTGTATCGCCTCGGACTTTCTTCAAGTCGTTCTGGTGCACGTCAGTTGGTTTCTCATCGTCACATTACCGTGAATGGTAAGTTGGTAAACATCCCATCTTATACATTACGCGCTGGAGATGTAGTAGCAGTTCGTGAAAAATCAAAATCATTGGAAACCATCACCGAATCTTTGGCATCTCGTATGGCAAAGTACGGTTGGTTAGAGTGGGATAACAGTCAAATGGCTGGTAAATTCATCAATCCTCCAGCTCGTGAAGAACTCACTGAGAACATCAAGGAGCAAGTTGATTGTCGAATTATACTCTAAGTAATCTTAGTTAGTCGTGGCCCGATGGAAGCTCCTTAATTCCAAAATCATTATTCAGTAAACAATAAACACATATAACTCACATGGCGATATTAGCTTTTCAGCAACCGGACAAAGTGATCATGAATCATTCGACCGAAACCTTCGGTCAGTTCGAATTCCGTCCACTCGAACCGGGATACGGAATAACAGTTGGAAATGCACTGCGTAGAATTCTACTCAGTTCCTTAGAAGGCTTTGCCATCACTTCTATTAAAGTTGGCGGAGTAGATCATGAATTCTCAACGATTAAAGGCGTTATCGAAGACGTAACTGAGATCATCTTAAATTTAAAGCAAGTGCGCTTTAAACAGCAGATCGAAGGTACGGACTCAGAAAAAGTACACGTAATGGTGAACGGTAAAGAAACTTTTACCGCTGGCGATATTGCAAAACATACTACAGCTTTCCAAGTGTTAAATCCAGAGTTCGTGATTTGCAACATGGATCCATCTGTGAAATTGCAATTGATATCACGATCGAAAAAGGTCGCGGTTATGTTCCTTCGAAGAGAACAAAACAGCAACAGCACCTATCGGTACCATCTTCTTAGACGCGATTTACACTCCAATCAGAAACGTGAAATATTTCATTGAGAACTATCGTGTCGAGCAAAAAACCGATTACGAAAAGTTAGTCGTTGAAATCACTTCTGATGGATCCGTGCATCCGAAAGAAGCATTGAAAGATGCTGCTGAAATCTTGATTCATCATTTCATGTTGTTTAGCGACGAGAAGATCACTCTTGAGTCGAAGCCTAAGCAAGTGGCTGAAGAATTAGACGAGACGACACTTCACATGCGTCAGTTATTAAAAACAAAATTAGTAGACATGGATTTAAGTGTTCGTGCTCTAAATTGTTTGAAGGCTGCAGATGTAGAGACGTTAGGTGACTTAGTAAGCTACACCAAAGCTGACTTATTAAAGTTCCGCAACTTCGGTAAAAAGTCATTAACAGAATTAGAAGAATTAGTTCGCAGTAAGAACTTAAACTTCGGAATGAATATCGCTAAATACGGTATTGATAAAGATTAATTAAAAATAAATAAAATCGCGTAGAGCGAAGATTATAACAACACGAATACAACATGCGTCACGGTAAAAAACACAATCACCTCGGCCGTACTACGAGTCATAGAGTTGCTATGTTAAGCAATTTGGCTATTTCTCTTATTACCCATAAGCGTATATTCACAACAGTAGCAAAAGCGAAAGCGTTGCGTGTATATGTTGAGCCGCTAATTACGAAGTCTAAAGACGACACTACGCACTCTCGTCGAGTGGTTTTCTCTTACTTACAAAGTAAAGATGCCGTTACCGAATTGTTTCGTGACGTAAGCGTAAAGATTGCCGATCGTCCGGGTGGATACACTCGTATCATTAAAGTAGGTAACCGTCCGGGTGACGCTGCTGAAATGGCGATGATCGAATTAGTAGACTACAACGACAATCTACAAAAGGAAAAATCGGGCAAGAAAGCAGGTGCTAAGACAACACGTCGTAGCCGCGCCAAGAAAGCTGCTCCAAAAGCAGGTGATGCTCCAGCAGCTGAAAGTACTGACGCTGCCGAATAATTTCTCAAAAAATACTATTAAAAAGCGAGGCGAACATTTTGTTCGCCTCGCTTTGTGTTTTCTAGATGCTAGCTGCTAGCTTCTGGCTGCAAGTTTTTATTTCGTGACGAATAATTTTGACTCCGAAAATAGGCTGCAAGCTTCTAGTTGCTAGAAGGTCCCAGCTACTGAGAACAGCCTTAGCGCCTTAGGGTCCCGATAGCTATCCATCGGCCGCCAAAGGCTTGCCGACGGCGCTGCGGGATTGAGAGAAAATTTGTCGTAGCGTAGCCTTAGCGCCTTGGCGTCTTTGCGAGAAATTTTAGCGAAGCGCAGCCATGTCGAGAAAATTTAGCGAAGCGCAGCCATGTCGAGAAAATTTAGCAGAGCGTAGCCTCGTGACATGATCATGCAGCTTGAAGCTTGCAGCTTACAAACTTCAACCGGAGCATCCTCATCACGTAACTACAAAACCTCTAACGTCCATCATCTAACTTCCCCTCCCTACGCTTCTTCAACACAAAATAGATAACTGGATACAACACAAACAGCATCGAACTAAACTGCTCATACCCCGTTCCATAAAAAATGAAATTGAAGAGGATGATGGCTGCGATCACAACACACAAAATAATCATCGCCAACTTCCTTTCCTCGTACTTCTTTAGGATGCCGGTGATATCGGTATCATTCCGAAATTGGGGTTTCTTTACCAAGATGTAATTCTCAATCATCGTGAGTGCGCCCAGGCAACAGAAAATAATACTCATGTAGAAATAAAACGGAAGCATACTCACTGCCGAATTATGCGAAATCAACGTCACCGAAAAAGGAAACAGTCCTACAAAGAACAACAGCAACAGATTTAAAAACACCATCCGACCATCAAAGGCCTTCAGTAAGCCATAAATCTTCAAATGCTGATACCAGATAGCCCCAATGAAAGTAAAGCTCACCATGTAGGCGAAAATGGTTGGGAGCAGGTGTTGGAGGGCGTGATACAAATCCTCGGCCGACTTAATGGGTGTCGACTCCGGAATATGAATTTCGATGGCCATTAACGTGATCACGATGGCAAACACCGCATCACTAAACAGGATCATCCTTTCGATTTGGAATTCCTTATGGAGTTCTTTCTTTAAATTTTCTTCGGGCTGGGCCATACGGTAGTATTGAGGGTTGAAAAATAGGAAAAGTCGCGAAGTGTCGCGAGGGAATTTTATGGAAAACAGCAAATATGTTTAAGTTTTAATGTGGCTGATGGCTGTTTGGCCTTTTTTCGTATCATAATCATATCAAAACGTATCAAATCGTATCATTTTGTTTTTTCTGGAACATGAATTTCGATGGCCATTAACCTGATCACAATGGCAAACACCGCATCACTAAACAGGTTAACCCAGATGTGTAATCGCGTTTAGCGATTTCTACATCTGGGCTATTTGGAATTCCTTATGGAGTTCTTTCTTTAAATTTTCTTCGGGGTGGGCCATACGGTAGATTGAGGGTAGAAAAATAGGAAAATGAGGGGAATTTTGTAGGGTGTGGAATAAGTATTTGATATTGTGTTTATTAATTGGAAAAATGCATACTCCCGATACCCCGATTCTCCGATCTCCGATTCTCCGATCTCCGATTCTCCGATCTCCTATTCTCCGATCTGCTTGCTTGTTTGAAAAATTTCATTATTTTTGATAAATCTAATTCCTCATTCCTCTCTTTAACCTTTTAATTCCTTTTATATGGCCGATTATTTTTTTAGCTGCTTTTTATCGCTTGTCTTCTTGATTAAACAAATCCAATATTTAAGCAAAATTTTCAGTAGTGGTAATAGTGGAATAAGTTTTTACACTATGCAACTTTCAACTCGAAATTCGCCAATTCGGTCAAAGTGGTTTGTATTTGCTAATAGTTAATTGGATTTGATTAGCAAATAAGCAATTTATGACTCACCCTTTTACCAACCAAAAGCAGAAATAAAAAAGACAATATGGATTTTGAAATACTGATAAATAATACTTTCTCAGACCTAAACTCTGACGACACGATATCTCCTGTTGCGAATAAGAGTGTTATTAGTATGATAAATAATTTTGAAGATACAAACTGGAGGTATAATCATTTTCAAAATTTCATTTGGGACAATATTGCTGAAACTTCATTATCGCATAAGGAGAGAGAAAGCTTAGTAAATAACCACCATTCATTATTGACATATGCGGCAAAAAACCTTAGACTTTCAGATAAAAAAGGCGACATTAGTAAAGGGAGTGAAATAGCTGAAATTGTTTTATATGCAATAATGAAACATCATTTCAATGCACTGCCTGTTGTTCCTAAAATATTCTATAAACAAAATGCTCAAGACATTGCAAAAGGAGCAGACAGTGTTCATATAATTATTGAAAATGGGAATGATTTTTCAATTTGGTTTGGTGAAGCTAAATTTTACAACAGTATTGAAGATGCTAGGCTTACTGAAATAATTACATCAGTTGGAAATTCTCTTTCTACAGAAAAACTCAAAAAAGAAAATAGCATCATCACTAATGTATCAGATATCGACCTATTAATTGGAGATGAAGCTTTAAGAATCGCAATAAAAGCAGCTCTTTCACCTAGAGAATCTATAGATATCATTAAGCCCAAGTTGCATATTCCAATATTACTTTTACATGAATGTGAAATTACAAAAAGAGAAAACAATAATTCAGATGAATATAAAAGTGCATTAATTGAATATCATATAAGCAGAGCTGAATCATTTTTCAAAAGTCAAATAAATAAACTTGGAGCCTTGCCTCACTACTCTGAAATCAAGTTTCACTTAATTCTTTTTCCTGTACCATTAAAAAAGAAAATTGTAGACAAATTTGTTTCCATTGCTAACTTTTACAAAAACTCTTAATCGATGGATATATTTAATTCTTGCCACATAATTAATGACCACTTAATTTCAAATCAAGAAATTCAAGCTAGGAACGAACTTATCAAACTTCTTGATTATCACGAAAGGAATGAAATCGAATACTCACCATTAGTAAATCATTTAATTCGTGAAACAGGATTGTATCCATATTTAAATGCTGAAACTGCCAATTGGGAAGATAGATTTGTTTATGAAATCTTCAAGGTGGACATTGGAGGCAAACATGCAACACTACACCGTGAACAATCATCATTATTAAAACGATTAGTTAATGGTGAAAATATCGCTGTAAGTGCACCGACAAGTTTTGGAAAAAGCTTTGTTATTGATGCTTTTATTTCAATCAGAAACCCAAATAATGTTGTAATTATTGTGCCTACTATAGCTTTAACAGATGAAACACGAAGACGTTTGTATAAGAAATTTGCTCATAAATATAAAATAATCACTACAACAGAAGTAGAATTAGCTGAAAAAAACATTTTCATTTTTCCACAAGAAAGGGCAATGAACTATGTTAATAAAATAGATAGTATCGATATTCTAATTATCGATGAATTTTACAAGGCAAGTGCTGTTTATGATAAAACAAGGTCTCCATCATTGTTAAAAGCAATAATTAAACTTGGTCTAAAAATCAAAACAAAGTATTTTCTTGCTCCAAATATTACATCTATTGGAGACAACGTTTTTACCCAAGATATGGTATTTGAAGATAAACTTGGATTTAATACAGTCTATCTTGATAGATTCGAGAAGTATAAAGAAATTGAAGGTGATAAAATTCAAAAAGAACTTCAAAAAGGTGAAATCCTATTAAACATACTCGAAGAGACAAAAACAAAATCTCTAATTTATGCAGCTTCATATCCTCAAATTGATAAGGTTTCCAATCTATTAAATGAAATGCTTCCTATTTCCGAAAACCTTTATTGGTGGATTTTACGAATTGGCTTACCATCAACTATGGAGCTAATTGGAAATTAACCAATCTTGTTAAGAGAGGTGTTGGTATTCATAATGGCCAACTTCACCGTTCAATCAGTCAAATACAAGTGAAATTGTTTGAGGAACAAGATGGTTTAAGTAATATTATTTCAACATCTTCAATAATTGAAGGTGTAAATACATCTGCTGAAAATGTAATAATTTGGAGAAATAGAAAGAGTGGAGGAAACAGTATTTTGGACAGTTTTACTTACAAAAATATAATTGGTAGAGGTGGCAGAATGTTTAAATATTTTATTGGTAAAATTTATTTACTTGAACCACCTCCGCTCGATGGTGCCACTCAACTTGACATTCCATTTCCAGACACGATTTTGGGTGACTTGGACGAGAATGTTCATAGTTCGAGTCTAAATAATGAGCAAATTGCCAAAATTGTATCATTTAAAAATGAAATGTATGAAATATTGGGAAAGGAAACATATGATAGACTTTTAAAAGAAAATATATTTCAATCAAACAATTCTGATTTTGTTAAAGAAACAGCAAGGCAAATGAAAGCTAATCCTGAAGATTGGAATGGACTTTCATATTTAAATTCAAACGAACCTGATTCTTGGGATAGATTATTATGGAAAATAATAAGTCTACAGCCTGGTGAATGGGGTGATGGACCTTATGGGATTCAACATAAAAAGTTTGTTGAATTTGTTAAATTATTAGTTGATAATTGGGGAAGTACAATTCCTGAATTACTTGATGAACTCGATGAGTTTGATATTGATATTGAGCAATTTTTCAAACTTGAAAGGATTGCAGCATTTAATTTGTCATCGCTAATTAGTGATATTAATATACTTCAAAGAGAAATACTTAATAATGGAACTGACGTTTCTCCTTTTGTTTCTAGAGTTTCACACGCTTTTCTGCCTTCTGTTGTTTATCAACTAGAAGAATATGGCCTGCCAAGAATGATTTCACGAAAGCTGCATCAAAATAGAATTATTAACTTTCTAGATGAAAAATTAAAACATTCATAACACAATTGAAATATTTCATCAAATTGGAAAGGAACAAATAATTTCGTTTGGTTTTTTAGATTCTTTTGATAAATATATTGTTGAATATTTTTATGACGGAATTACGGTAAATCAAAGTTAAGGTTTAATAAACGTTTGACAAAGAAATGATTTAAGTGTTTAAATAAAGCTATGTGATTCGTGGCAAGTTTATTAGCCTGACAGTTTTGTACTTAGTTGTCGCCAACTTCGAAAAACTGGGCAAATCTTATATGCAAATGTGAGAAGCGACCCAAAAGTTTAAGTCACTACTTTAATTAACCACTTTATTAACGTATTTTAGAACCAGAATTTAACAACGATTATTAATGAAACAAACGAAAATAACTCTCGGCCAATTAGAAAGCTTTTTGCTAAAGGCTTGCGACATCCTGAGAGGAAAAATGGACGCTTCAGAATACAAGGAATATATTTTTGGAATACTGTTCTTGAAACGACTTTCTGACGAATTTGAGATAAAAAGAGTGTCAATTCAAATGAAAAATAGACATCTTACAGATGAACAAATTCTAGAATTGTTGGAGGATAAGACTTCTTACAAAGACACATTCTTTGTTCCAATACGGGCAAGGTGGAACGATAGCTGGACAGAAACCATTACCAACGACAAAGGCGAAACAGAAGAAGTTTTCCGTCCTGCATTGAAAGACATTAAAACCAATGTAGGTGCAGCTCTCAACAAAGCGTTAAGCGAAACGGAAGAACAAAACTCAGACATCCTAACTGGAGTATTGAAAAGTATTGACTTCAATAAAGTAGTTGGCAAAACCAAAATCCCCGACCAACGATGGATTGACCTAATAAACCACTTCAACACCAACATGCCGTCATTGGTGAACGATAATTTTGAGTTCCCTGATTTATTGGGAGCTGCCTATGAATATCTGGTAAAATACTTTGCCGACAGTGCCGGAAAAAAGGTGGCGAGTTCTATACACCCGGTCATGTGGTTCGTTTATTAGTCCATTTATTGAAGCCAAAAGCCGGAATGGAAATCTATGACCCTACTTGTGGTTCAGGCGGTATGCTTATTCAATCGCTGCAATATGTGGAAGAACAGGGTGAAGATTTCCGCAACCTTGCACTTTACGGACAAGAAGCATCGGGCACTACCTGGGCGATTTGCAAAATGAATATGATTTTGCACAATATCCCATCGGCAACTATTGAAATGGACACGCTACAAGACCCACTGATTCCAGATGGTGCCACTTGGAAGAAGTTTGACATTGTTATTGCTAATCCGCCTTTTTCGCAGAACTACAATAAAGCCACTATGAAATTCCTGACACGGTTTACGTATGGCTTTGCACCTGAAACAGGAAAGAAAGCCGACCTGATGTTTGTCCAGCACATGGTGGCGAGTTTGAAAACCAATGGCCGATGGCTACTCATTATGCCGCACGGTGTTTTGTTCAGAGGTGGGGATGAGAGAAAATTAGAAAGGGAATGGTTGACGGCAACATCATTGAAGCCATTATCAGTTTACCGCCAGCTTTGTTTTACGGAACGGGTATTCCGGCTTGTGTAATTGTAATAAACAAAAACAAACCTGATACACTCAACAATAAAATACTATTCATCAATGCCGATGCAGAATATGCCGAAGGCAAAGTGCAGAATATTTTAAGACCAGAGGACATTGAAAAAATAGATTACGTTTTTACCAATAAGCCTGAGAACATTGATAAAAAATATGCACGGCTGGTTGAATTGGAAGAAATAAAAACCAACGACTACAACCTGAACATCCGCAGGTATGTTGACAATACGCCTGATCCTGAACCCGAAGATGTGAAAGCACATTTAACGGGTGGTATTCGGTAGGTGAAATAGCGGCACAAATAAAAACAATTTGACAAATTTGGTTTTGTAGTCCAGTGATGTTTCAAAACGCAACGAGCAATACTCCGATTTTAAAAATGAGATTGAAGAAAAACACAAATCAAAACTTCTGTGGAAGCCAATACAAATTTGCAAAACACTTACACCACTATGCAAACGAGGTGAACGATTGGTGGCAAATGGCAAAGAGGAATTTGCTTCATTGGCTCCGCAGAAGCAGCAGTTAGATAACAATGAAACAGGAGATGCACAGGAAGGATTATTGACTTTATTGTAGCAGGTGGTAAAAATATGGCAGCCGTAAGAAGCCATTTAATTACAACACTCAAAGAAAACTGATTGCCCAAAAAGTATTGGACGAATTTCAAAGTGCAGGTGTGTTTGTAAACTGGTGGACGAATATCCGCTACGACCTTAAAACCATTTCATCCACCGGATGGAGCCCAGCACTGATACCACGAGTATTTTATTGAAACCTATTTTCAAGTAGAGCAAAATGCTATTAATGAAAATGAAAAGAATATTGCCGACAAAGAAGCTGCTTTGCAGGAAGCCATAGAAGCTGTTGAATACGAACCCGAAGAAGGCGAAGAAGTAACAACAACCACCATTAAAGATTATTTAAAAAGATAGCGGACGAAAACCCCGAAACTGAAGAGTTCAAAATTTTAAAAAATATCAAATACACAGAGAATATAATTAAAGAACTAA
>JADJPB010000026.1 GCA_016713445.1 Bacteroidota bacterium
ATTTTTGTTTTACCACCAAAGGTAATGTTGGCAGAACTTCGTACAATAACTTGAGGTAACGGGAAGTCCACCTATTAATCCAGAAATAATGGCCTAATCCTTGCTTTTAATTCTTAGTTTGGATTGGGTTAACTCTTGCCGGATCTATGTTTATCCAGTAGCCTCAACGCTCAATAAAGTTTCTATACTTGCAATGATGGCTAATACAATGCGCTTGCTTGGCGCCTGCATAAACTTTATAAGAAGTCGGCATAAAGAAATCTGGAAAGTAAAAAGTCCGATAAACTGTTTAAATTTTGGTTCCGGTAAATTTACTGTGATCGGCCGCTAAACTAAAGTTCAAAATATTATTTTGGTTTAAGAAATTCATCAGTATACCCAAGAAAACAACAACGATTGGGCCTTGTATCAATTAAAATATTTTATGTTCTTCGTAAGAACAGTATCCCATAAAAAATCAAAATGACTAAAGAGATAATTACGAACAAGATGATTATAGGAGTAAGGGAGTTCCATGGCATTGCTAATGGATGAAAATTTATTTTCTCCATTATTTTGAAGAATCGACCACTTCATTCGGCATCTTTATGTTCATCCACAAAGCATGAATTTGTTTTAAGATGATGAGCAATCCACGATTCCTGAGCATCCCTTTAATAACGGAGGATGGAAAGAGTAAGCGACAAATCCAAAACTTTTCGCAAAATACAAAATTAATTAGACCACATCCTGCTGGCAACCCCCGTTAAAAATGCAGGCCATACTCCTAATATACTTCCTCAACTTTTTCAAGACGATAACAACTAATCTTGCATGGCCCACTTACCCAACCAGCTGAACCCGCGCCATTCCAACACATGCCACCAACAGAATTCCAGCTATGATTCCGAAAATAGCCGTTTGAGGCTGAAAGCGTTCCTAAACATAAGGGAACAGCAACAAAAACACAACTATACTTGAGAGCAAATCATTTTAAGCTCTTTTAGTAATTTTTGTTTTCAGCTTATTTAAATTTTAAGCAAGAATAATGTACTATCACTTAATAATTATAAACTTTTTATAATAAATACAAATAATTTATACTCAAACGAATCAAATAATTGATATTCAATATATAAATTTAACTGGATGGAATATCTTTAAATATAAAAATGAATGAAAAATTGTTCTTGAGAACCCAGAGCAAACCGATTTAGGGAAAGAAAAATAAATTTTTCAGTATTCAGTTAATCCACATGAAAAAGGATTTGGAGGATTCACTTTTAAAAACTAGCCGCCGCAATTGGAACCACGGAAGCAGGAATTATCGTGCACTTTGAAAAATAAACACAAGCTTTAATTTACATAACGGAAGTGGCATTGGAGTTGGTTAGAGTATCGAGTTGTAGTTATAATACAGAGAATATTACCGATCCCCTTGAAAAAAATTAGAAAGTAATCAAGTATTTAGCAACCATCTGGAAGATGATATCGAGAAAAGTTATGTGAATGAAATATCTTGTGCATCAAATTATTATTTAGGAAGAGTGAGCGCTATTTAACAAAACGTCAACGAAAGATAACCAAGACCAAGTTTTAAAATGTATAAAGATTTATGCTCAATTATTGGAAATTATATTTTGGAGAATGCAATCCGATTATAAATACTCGCGCTCATTAGCTAACCACCATTGTTGAAATGGCACACATGAAAAATTTCTTTATAAACATTTGCCTGCTTTAACCTCGATTTTGAAAAAGTAAAAAGCGAATCAATATTTTGATTCTTGGAAGACCTCGTTTTCATGATAAAAAATGTTTTTTTTAACATAGGAATAAATAATTGGAAGAAAATCATTCTATTTATTTTTCACGACATACACCGCAATTTTATAGACTTGTTATCGGTTGCTCTTTTCATCAATTTCAAATTTCCTGATGCTTTTAACAGCAAGGTTCTTTCATATAACCAAAATTTCTAGGATCGAAGCTGGACGTTTTTTCAAATTACCTACACGTCTCCCAAAAAAGCCCAGCCGCTATCATCGCCAAAGAAGGATCTTTCGGTGGAGATAAGTTGAACTCATTATCTCGTGACCAATTTTTTGCAAGGCCTCTTTAGTTTCGCTTTTCTTTTTCGATTTTTTTCTCCGTGTGAGAGAAACTTTATTATTTCTTCTGAACTTTAGGAATTTGAAACAAAATTATCCATAAGCTACAATAAAAATGGATGGGTGTTTTCTCCTAAACCAATCACGAGCACCCTTCAACCGTAATCGAGAAGCTAATCGGGAAATCTACTGTCGCAGAAACAATACAAAAATCCATCATCTTCTCAGAATAGAGAATGTCCATAGCATCAATGATCATATTTGAATCCGTAGAATTTTCCTTTTCGTGTAACCCATACTGTTGGATGGGTGCTTATCGCATTTTCTAGCAACACCCTTTTCCATCCACCCAAATTGGGCGCGTCCAGTCGTCATAAATTTTTTAAAGTAGGCGCTACCATACTTTTGATCTCTCCATCATTTCTTTAATGTTGAAGAATTTGGAAGGTATCATTATCGTATCGATTAAAACGGCAATGCGGACTCCTTTATTTTCTTTGTTGTTTTATCTTTGAAACAATAATTCAACGAAAATTCTTAATTAGAAATATTTATTTAAATCAAGTTGTTTCGATAATTGGTAAGCGCTTTACCTACCGACCATCTTTTTCTTTTAAACATTTTTCGCCTGATTCTAATTGCTCCTGATTCCATTTGTGTTCCATCGAATCATTCCAGCGATTTAGAAATCCAAAGAGCGCAATCACCTAGAATTTCTACAATCTCTCCTTCGTCCAATGTTTACGAAGCGCTTCCAAATTCATCATTCACAGCATTAGGAATTACAGATGCTGCTAAGTAAAATCCTACGGCTCTTCTGCTTCCGAAAAAGAAGGATGCGTTTTATAATTCCAAATATTTTGCAATTGAACTTCACTCTCTGCACCGTAACACCAGCTGCACGAATCGGATGGGCTTGGCCATAGTTGCAACCCTGCAGTCCCGTAGCCGCCGATCGTCATCCAATCAAGCGTTCCAGTACCGTGTTGTCACACGACCTTATCTTCCAGCTCACCGCTTTACAATAAAGGATGTTGCAATATAGGGCCGATGATGCATCGTCATTACACTGTTTGGACAAAAGCCCTAGCGTTTCATTATAAAAGGCAACGAGCTTTTTGAAGTTCAGGATCATTACACTCGACTTCGGATTAACCAAGGGTTGTTTCATCTTATTTATTTGTAAATTTTAGTCTAAAGAATTTGATTTATTATACTTCTGAATTGAAAAGCAATCAAATATAGATTGAAATCGAAATTATTGTTTCTTAAAAGAAAATTGAAATGAGGTAAAGAAAGTACGAGATAAAAGAATTAATTAACGAATAATTTTCACTTGCGTAGCAGTGGGTCCCTTTGGTCCCATCATCACTTCAAATGTAACCATGTTGTTTTCTTTAATGGCTTCTAACAAATTGTTCGCATGAACGAAAATGCTTTCTGAGGTTTCGCTGTCTTTTAATAAAACCAAAACCTTTTGAATCGTTATAAAACAAAACGACACACCTTGCGAATAGGATCATCGGATATTGTATCGTCACGTTTTGGAAATGGTGTGATGGACTAGGCCGTAACAACCGTTTTCTTTGTAGGGTCCGGAGTGTATCTGTAATCATACCGTTCTCATCCGCCATACATCATATCCTCTAGGCTACTTGACTTAGGGTTATCTTTTTGGCTAATTTCTTCTGCTCTTTCTTTCCTCTTCTTGTCTTTCTTACTCTTTACTTCCTTCTTATGAAAGGATTCTTGTGATCTACCCATTTATCTTTTGAAATTTTGTTTTATATTGTTTTAACAAAAAAGCCCATCACTTGTGACAGGCTTTTTGTTAGAAAGTTAATGTAAATATTAAACTACCTTTACATTTACCGCATTCAAGCTTTTTTGCCTTCTTTCAAATCGAATTCTACTGCATCTCCTTCTCTGATTTCGTCAATCAAACCAGAAATGTGTACAAAGTGTTCTTTGTTGTTTCCTTCTTCGCAGATGAATCCAAAGCCTTTAGCTTCATTGAAGAATTTTACTGTTCCTTTACTCATGTTAATTAATTTTTGTTTAAATATAGGTGGCAAAGCTAAGCATTAAAACAGTGCAATAGTAAAATATCTTTGTTTTCAACGTTTTTTTAAGAAATTCTTTATTAGCAAAGACTCCTTTTGATTTGATATTCATTCAAACTCACAGTTTGGACAGGTCATATCATCAGAACACCCGCAATCTATTTATTCATAATATTATATAAGTCAATTACTTATATTATTCAAAGTTGGATCAAGTCCTGTGCTACTAGTTGAAGGCTTTCTCTTTTGATTTTTGTTTTAAAGCTAAAATTTGGTTTGAAAATAATTGTTCATAACCTTAAAAAGAGAAGATAATAATTGGATTTAATGGGAAATAGGTTCAACAATATCGGAAAGGAGGAGTATGAGTTTTGATTCCATAAGCTTACTTAGGTATAAAAAGACTAGTTTTCTTAATCCAACCTTGAGTTGTTGGTTTTGAATCGAAGTGTATAAAACACCAGTCGCCTTTTATTGCATCTACAAAAACAACAATTGGCTTTTTGATTTTTTCCTTCAGAAATATCCTGTGAGGATTTGATGCGTTGAATCATAAGCAATACATAATCCATTGGAATAAATTCCGGATGATAGTTGTGCCCACCCTTGATAACTGAAGAAGAATAATAGATAGATAAAACGGCAATGAAGAGGTGATATTTTTTTCATGTTTAGCGATACTACATGGCAATTATATTAATTTTACTGAACAATTAAACTTATTTTGTCTTTAAAGGTCTTACTAAAACACTAAAATTTAACCCTCATGAATAAATTTATTATTTTATGTTGTTGTTTATGTCTTGGCTTGTTAAGTAGTAGCGCACAGCTTTTGCCTTCGATAGGATTAAGCGCTTTACCTAATTCAGCCGATAGTATTTGTCCAATTGTCCCTACCAACGCGGGCGGAGCTATACCGGGTATTATGCCAGGAGTTACAGTTCCAGATTTTAAATTGTATACTTTATCAGGGGACTCTGTAGACCTGTCGCAAGTCTTACAACAAGGGTTGCCGGTGCTTTTAATTTCATCGAGTTATACTTGCCCCGTTTTCAGAGGGAAAATTCCCAACATTAATACGGTTGACAGCATTTATCAGGGGCAATTGCAAGTTTATGTTGTTTATACTGTGGAAGCGCATCCTGATATAGATGTAAGTCCTTACAGTGGAAATGTATGGACTACGAGCGCTAATATTTCTGAAGGTGTTTTGTATCGTCAGCCAAACATACGGGGAAAGAATGGCAATTGCCGATTCTCTGTTGAGTCATTATTATATTCGTCCTGAAATTTTAATAGACGGGCCATGCAATGAATGGTGGTTGAATTACGGTACAGAACCCAATAGTGCCACCACTCTTATCAAAACAGACGGAAGTGTATTTGCATTTCAACAATGGTTTAACAAAGCTCCAGAAAATATTTTTTGTGAGATAGATAGTTTGCTGGGAACAAACAGTGGCTATTGTAATAGCTTTGCCAACAACGGAACTTTTTCTTTTGTAACGGATACAATAGAATATGGTTTACCCAACGATGTTTTAGCGATTCATGGAACACTCTTTAATTTATCTACTACAGCAAACGTAGTAATCGATGTAGAAAAAGGAACACCTCAAATGCCGATCACCTGGCAAACAGCATTGTGTTCTGATGTATGTTATCTGCCGAATGTAAATCTAATCCAGATTACAATTCCTCCAAATGGAACACAATCTTTTATTTTTTATTTTTATACGGATGCACTACCATCAACGGGAAAGATTCCTGTACGATTTAGAAATGCTAATCAACCTTCCAATCAATTCATCGTCCGTTATCATGGTAACACGATAAGTACGGGAATCGAAGATGAATTAAATCTAACCTCTTCCTATCATCTATTCCCCAATCCAACAACATCTCATGTAACACTTCATCATACAGGACAATTCAATGAAGTTAAAATTATGGATGCAATGGGTAAATTTATTTTGCGACAATCAGTAGTGGATGAATCTCGAATATCGTTGGAAGAATTGCCGAATGGAATTTATCTTTTACAGTTTATCGGAAAGAAAGTAAAATTCATCGCATCTTAAAACAATAAATTTTTCGCTTTTTCATTGTTTGATGAATCGTTGTGCGGATTGAAAATTCTCGCCTTGTAGTTCTATCAGATAAATTCCGTAGGTAAAGACCGGATAGAAATTTGTTCTGTCGACCCTTGTGTGAACCATGTATTTTGTAAAAGGAGCTGCCCCAAAGAATTTCTAACATTAATTTTTAAACCACGAAGGTCAATTCCCTTTGATTGTATATTTAATACATGGTCGGAAGGGTTTGGATAGAGTAAAAACAATTCTTCTTTATGAAGATCTACTTCATTAATAAATGTGGACAAGAGCGAGGAATCCAATAGTATGTTTTCGTCTCCTGTTTGATAATTTGAATAAATAAAATAGGTCATCAACATTTCATCTGTTGTCAATGGACCATTTTGTACCATGATAGGAGGGTTGTTTGGGTTATTCGGATTGTTAACAGTATTATCGAACGTTGCAATTGCTTTTAACCTTGCACCGGCAGGAATTTTTGAATGTATTGGAAGGTATAATATTTCTGCCAATGAAAATCCCATGCAGGAATATCAATGAGTGGAACGGAATCTCCTGTTAATGTGACAAACCAAACTGTATACGAGGCGCCTAAATTGTGCATGTGCGGACAGATAGCAATCAACGAACGAGACGAAGGCATCGGACTCGATTCCTGATCAAAAGTAGGAACTGTATTTGGTGGAATAATCAGTGGCCCTTGTGATGGAATCGGATTATTCAAGAGCCAACCTACATTTACCTTACGTACATTTTGTGGTTGGGTAATAAAACGCAAATTCATTTTAGTAGTATCTACTTGTCCAACACCTCCAGGACCATAATGAATTTCAAAAACAAAATCGGCACCCGGCGGAACCATGATTCCCCAGTTGTTGGGATAGGTAGCTACGCCGCCACCAGGTTGCCATGCGTTCATATAATAGTTCGAAATGAGTCCGCCAGAAAATCCAGGAGTCGGAGTAATAGAATCATTATAAAAAGAAGTGCCCGACAAATCATAATGTAAATCTGCGTGATGTACCAGTTGAGGTAGTCCGGGGATCACTTCAATTTGATTCACATAAACTGTATCTTGAAATCCGGAGTGAAACGCAAAATAATGATACACCTCGCGTTTGTTGGAATGGTGTAAGGAGGTATTTGAATCGTGTGATGAATGGTATCCAACAAAGATCCGCCAATTGCATAACTAGGAATGGGAGGAGCAAGAGAAGTGTCTCCTAACGGCAAACCATTATCTATCCAAGCAAGGATAGCTATAATCTCAAGTGAATCAAGAAGAGCTTCATCTTTAAAATGTCGATATTCCGGATTAGCAGGCCAAGGTGGCATTTTTCTAAATTCTACTACATTGCGAATGGTGGGGGCATATAGTATCGCATTATTGTAAGTCAACAGTGAAAAGTGTCCGATGCCATTTGGGTTATGGCAGGAGGTGCAGTTAGCATAGAATAACGGTGCAATTGAGGTACTCCAATCGGGAATTTGCGCTTTTAAAAAACCGCCCACAAGAAATAAATAGCAAAAGAGGATTTCCTTTTTCATTGTTGTACTCTCAAAAGTACGAGAAAGAAATAAGAAATGCAACCGAAATCGTTTACAAGCTTATGATCCCTCGTCTGTTTTGGAGGAATCAGAGACGAGTGATAAAAGTTCTTTCAATTCTGGTGCAGTGAGATCTCTCCACTTCCCAACAGCCAGATCCATTTTTATATTCATAATTCGGATTCTTTTTAACTTGGTGACTTCAAATCCTAAGTATTCACACATGCGTCGAATTTGTCGGTTGAGGCCTTGTGTTAAGATAATGCGAAAAGTAAATCTTCCTGTTTGTTCTACAACACATTTTTTGGTGATGGTGTCGAGAATCGGAACACCATTTGACATTTTTTGAATGAATGCGTCCGTGATGGCTCTGTCAACAGTAACTAAATATTCTTTCTCATGATTATTTTTTGAACGTAAAATTTTATTTACAATATCTCCATCGCTGGTAAGAAAGATAAGTCCTTCGCTGGGCTTGTCCAATCGTCCAATAGGAAATATACGCTGTGGATGAGCGATGTAATCAATGATATTATCGCGCTCCGATTTTACATCCGTCGTGCAAACAATACCTACGGGTTTATTAAAAGCAATGTATACATGTTTTTCTAAAGGCGGATTTACTAATTTTCCATCCACACGAATTTCATCACCTGCAACCATCTTCGTCCCCATCTCGGGAACTTTATTGTTGATCGTAACTCTTCCTTGTTCAATTAATGTATCCGCAGCTCGCCGCGAGCAGAAACCAATTTCACTTAAGTATTTATTGATTCGGGTAGATGGTTTTTCCGACATGGTTAATTAAATTATTTTATTGAAAAAGATGTTTTATAAAGTCTGCTTAATCCATTGGAATAGGAATTCAATTCACTCAACAATTGTTGAATTGTATGAAATTCTTTTTCTCTGTTTCCCAGAGAATTTCTTTTGCTTGTGAAATAGAGTTCTTGTGTATTTAAATTTACATAAGGGCAATAATCCATTTGCTTAGAGTTAATTTCTGTTCCTAAATTTTTAGCGTGCTCCCAACTACCATTCGCACGTTTTTTACTGATGTACAAATCTCCGCTACCTTGACCCCCGGCTCTATTGTACCCTGTGAATATTATAAAAGATTCATCAGGAGAAACAAAGGCATTAAATTCATAACCTTCGGAATTAATTGTGGTATCTAAAGATTGTGGAGGATTGAATTTTCCATTTTTCCATTCACTTAAAAAGATATCGTCTTTGCCTTTTGTCCCAACCCCTCCTCCTGTAAAATACATATTTCCGGACAACGTTATACATGGATAAAACTCATCTTGCAAAGTATTGATGGGCGCACCAACATTGACTGGATTTGACCACGTGTCACGAATGGTTTTTCTTTCCACATACCAAATATCATAATCATGTATAGTATCGGAATTGTTATCTGATGGTCGGTTTGATGCAAAATAAAGCCGTAGACCATCTTGAGAAAGAAAGGGTTCAAGGTCGTCGTATTTTCCAGAGAAGGAAACAATGGACAGAGGCTTCCATTCTCCATCTTCCAAGAAAGATTGAACAATGGTAGAAAACTCCCCCCTGAAACCCTTGCACAGTAAAATAAATTTCATCTTGCTGCGGGTTCATTGTTAAATCGCGAACAGTGGGTAATTGATGGAGTAAGGTTTCTTGAAAGGGACGAACTGTTGTACTGGCAAGTTGTGCAAGTAAAGTATAGGGCATACACAATAGCACAAGAAGTAATTTTTTCATCTCTGGGTTTATATAAAATTCAATAGATTTCGTTCCGTAATTTTTTGATGGTGTTGTACATGAAAAATCGTGAAATACATCATTTCTCTTAAAGTAACTTTACCCAATAGCGGCTGAGGTAGTATCAACTCATCCAGCTCTTCCTCCGTAAAGCCTTCTAGTGAATTGCAAATTTTGTTAAGGTTATTTTGAACTTTTGCAAAGATGATGGGTTTAATGGCAACGGTGATTTCTTTAGGCGTAAAAAATTTGGGCGGAGTTCCCGTTCTGTTCTCCAACTTATTATAATACTTAGCTACTAATTCATCATAACTTTTAGAAGGACGATTGGCCGTTCCCAAAAGTTGTTTGATCGTCCACTTCGGAAACTTAAGAATGAGATGAACAGGCATCAACGAACGATAGATGTGATCTGCCTGCTGACCCGCTGTCCATTTTTCATCTTGAAAAGAATACATAAAAGCACGATCGTCTAGTGAAGTTAGGTAGTCGATGAATAAGCGATGACTATCCTTTAACTTTAAAATTATTTCATGTTTATCCATAGTTTTTCTTTTACAATATTTCCGAAGGAGAATATCTATGTAAAATACAGATCACAATAAGATGTAAAGTGAAAATAAATCGATACATGCATCTTGATTCTACAGTTAATGAGAAAATACTTGAAGGAAATTTCCCATTATTTTCCTTGCGCTTTTTCGAATTCCTTATGTTCATTTAGCTCGCAATTCACCTGCCAATGGATTCCAAATTTGTCAGTAAACATACCAAAGAAAGCACCCCAAAAAGTTTTATTAAGAGACATGGTAACATTTCCTCAGCGGAAAGCCCCATGAAAAGACGAGTAGCTTCATCTACTGTTTTTGAATTGATGGAAATTGAAATATTAGTTCCCACTATATGATTTACGCCGAAAGCAGTTGAGGTGTCGCTACCCAATAACTGGGTGTCGCCCCCGATTGGCAAAGAGACATGCATTACTTTTTCCTTGTCCTCTTCCGAAATAGGGAACTCTGAACTGGGAGGCATATCTTTAAATTTACCGAGATATGTAAATTCACCACCAAACACAGATTTGTAAAATTCAAATGCTTGTTCGCAATTTCCATCGAAAGTTAAATAGGGATTGATTGTAGCCAATAATATTTTTTTTTCTGTAGATTCCAATAAATGCAACAGAAAGGAGATCTTCATTTTCATTCGTGATCTCCCAGCGTTGCGTTACACTTCCATCTAAATTTAAAGTCCAGGTAATTCTGTTGCAATACATATTTCCATTGGGTCCTTTTTGAAATTTGCTTTTTAAGATCATTTTGTTGGAGAAGCTTTTCCTTTTAAAACTAAGTTCCCGCCTTGACTGTCAATCCACAATTGATTCCAGGTAGAGTCTGTGGCATCATAAAAATTGTAACTGCTTCCTGTATTGCCTTTTCCTCCTATCCAATGTTCATTAATTATACAATTTCCCTCTATTTTGTCTATTTTGTTTTCACCGATTTTATTTCCACTTGTGTCAAATACCATCCAATCTCCCACCCAAAAGTCAAAAGCTTTATGGTTTTCTGTACAGCATGCGCAAGGACTTTGTGCCATCAATGACGGTGATAGGATTGTCAATCCAAAGTAAAAGAAGATACTTTTTAAAGCCGGCATTTATTTCAAGAGGGGAGGAAACATTTGCATCACTTCGGCATTTTATCTTCCTGCCATTTTTTAGAATAGCAATTTCTCTATCTGTAAGTGGGGTTTTTTACTTTTAAAGGGCATGTATCCTTCATGATCAATAGGCAGTTGAACCCTTTCTAATATATCAACAATGTTTTCGCCGTTGCTTCATAAGTGTCAAGTAGTTTTTTTTCCAGTTTCCGGAAAATGACATGGGGAGCAACTTGCCATCATGATGGGAGCTACATTTTTTTCGTAGGTAAAAGCTGGGTTTGCTACAGGCTCACTTGTTGAAGGTGATGTTGTTTTCTTTGAGGAAGTGCAAAAGGAAAAAGTGAACAGCGACAGTATTGCAATGAAGAAGGTGTATTTAATTTTCATGTTTCTTATTTGACTTTAGTCCCATCTCATCATGGTACGTAGTGTTTTGAAACATAAAAATAATACTTTGAATCGACTTTTACAAACTTCTTCCACATTCAGCGGAAACTATTCTCCTCCAATACGCTTTTGCTCAGATTCACTTCCTGTTGATCGTTGACGCGTGTTTTTCATTTGTTTGTTTCCAAACCGCCATGTGAAGGCAGCTCTAAATTGTCGACTCTCCCAATTGCCATTTGCTCTACTTATAATTCCTGCATAGGTGTTCACGCTACTCCAAGGTGCTGTGAAAAAGATATCAGTAACGGAGATTTTAAACGTAGCTTGATCTCCTAATAATTTTTTTGCAAACCCAGATCTACCGATGCGGTTGGATCTGTTTTGTAGGAGCCACTCCATACACCACCACTATTAAACCAACCAGATAATTCAAAAGTGAATGCTTTGGGTAGCTTAAATGTATTTTGGGCATACACATTTACAGAAACAAAGGAAGTATTAATGGTTCTTCCTTCACCAAAATCAGCATCATAAGCTTGGTTGATGACGCTTCCATTAAAGTATACCCCATACCATGGAGTGGGTTGTTTGTGAGGTACTAATATTAATGCTTATCACCTCTTCAGTAGCTAAGTTTCTAGGTGTTAAAAAACTTTTTCCTCCCGGAATAGTATCTGCAATTTGCGCGAAAAAATCTTCTGTAATACTGTAACCAACGCTGAGAGTTGTGGCATATTTATAGGTATGTGAAAGTTCAATTTTGTTGAGTATTGTGGGTTTAAGAATGGATTCCTTTTCTGAAACTAAGTTCGTCTAATTTATTTTCGAAGGGGTTTAATTCTTGATAATTCAGGCGATCAATTCGAGAGCTAAATACAAGTGAGGTAGCGTGAGATGGATTCACGTTGAAAGTAACTCCAGCGCTAGGAAAGAAGTCTGTATAATCGCGCTTTACATTTTTTATCATCTGCGCTTACTTCGCTTTTCAAATCACCTTCGCTTTGTGTGTTTTTCTCAACACGTAATCCGATTTGAAATTCTAACTTTTTAATGGTGTATTGATAATTGGCGTAGGCTGCATTTACATTTTCGGTATATACAAAGTGGTTACTGCGAGAACTATCAAGTGATTGAATTCCATTTTCGATATTATAGAAATTAAATGTATTGTCTGTTTCAACAACGGCTACTTTAAATCCTACGCCCAGCTTTTCCTTTTTAAATTTTTTTAGTATAATCCGATTTTATAGAGTAAATCGTAATGGTGGTGGGCATGAGAGAGCGAAAATAAGTGGAGGACAATGGAGTTTCCACTTCCGGTAATATATATTCATTGGGAATAAAATTATCGCGATCACTATCAAAATATCCGAAGTCGAAATCCGTCGACAAGTCATTTCCAAGCGTATCGGTGAAATGATGATTTAAATTTAAGTTGATATTGTTTCCCGACTGCTCTGCCGTTTGATTGGATTTGAGAATGCTATCGGCTTGTAGTGTTGTAAATCACTGATGGTATTTCTGTTTTTTTGAGTCACATCCGATGTATTGTAATTTCCATTTGCCATAATACTAAAACTATGCTTTCTATTCACGTGTAGTCAATCCCGGCCTTATAATTACGAGAAATAAATTCTCGTGTTGAAAGCGATGATTGATCAAAAATATAGGGACGTTGTTCTCGGTATAGAGAAAAATTCATTGTATCTTTTCCAAAGTTATTACTATAGTTGGTGTAATATTGAACTTTCGAGTTCGTTTGTTTAAAGAAAAGGCTGTAGTATTGTATTTTGGCTCTTCTCCATAAGGCATATCCTGCAGTTAAAGAACCGTTAGTTCCATAATTTTATTTTTCTTTAGACGAATATTGATGATTCCTGCAGTTCCTTCAGCGTCATATTTGAGGACGGATTTGAAATAAGTTCAATCGCTTCAACGTCGGTGCTCTGAACACTTTTTAAATAATCGGCAAGTTCAGTTTCAGATCAAGCGCAGGGCCGACCATCAATTTGGACCATTACACCCCCACGTCGCTTTTAATGCGATATTATCGTTATTGTCAACAACAACACCAGGCGCTTTCTGCAATAGTTCATACGCATTACCTGTGGAGTTGATGCTGTTTTTCCCCGTTGAAAACCGTCATATCAGCTTTCACTTCTACCAATGGGCTTTAATTCAGTAATCTCTGCTTTTAATTGAATGGATGATTCCGTTAATTTAACGGTAGTAATGTTCTTTGAGCTACACCATCGTAGGAGAAGCTTTCACCTTTGAATATATTGAAGCCAATGAAGCTCGCTTTAATGTAATAGGTTCCAGGTTTAATATTTTCAAGCACCAAACTCACCGTTGACATCTGTCGCAGCAGCTTTTGATAAGGAAGAATCTTTTGCAATGCGCAATTCTGCAATTGCACCAATGGAGCCCTTCATGGTACTACCATGATTTTACCTGTAATATTCCCGTTTTGCCCGAAGGAATGACTAGCTGATAGGCAAAGAAAAGTAAAGAGAAAGGAAGAGGCCGAAACGATACATGCTGATTTTTTGCAAAAGTAGAGCTTTTGCCTCTGTAAAATAATGTAATTGGAGAGTAAAACAATGGAGTTACTTTATTTTCGACGAACAGTCGTTTTGGCAAATGAAAATATTTTGAAATAAAGAGAAGATTGTAGAAAGGAGTTTTATTTATTGGAAGGGTAGTTAACGTTAGGTTCAATTAAATCCATAGGTTACCATATTTATCTTTAAAACGAGAACCGTTCCCAAGGATCAACGGTTTTTCTCGTACGATTTCAATTTTATTTTTTTAATAAATTTTGATAATCTCTTTCTATATCATCGGTATGTAAAAACAAAATACACGCCCTCACTCTGGAATCCGATTTTGTTTTCTGAGTTTCCAATTAGCTTTTGCTAAAAGCAAAGCTGTGCCTTCTGAACAGTGGGAGAAACAATAACCCATCTTTTGTCGCTAAGTTAATTTAGTATCTTACTTTTAATGTAAAGTGTAATCGATTAGTGTAATAGTGAATCGCTTCGTCGTAATCATTTACTAAAATAGAAATTAGAGCTAACTGTTGCTGCCATGAATAATTTTTTTCAAAGTATATTAATTCCCCTTGCGTGTTCGGATACCTTAAGATGGTTTTGTTTTTAATAATCTATGGGCTTTTTAGAGACTTGATAAACGTAACTGTTTGATAACTAAAAGCGTATACAATAGAAATACAATAAAAAAATAAAGCCGAGAACCATTTTATTAGGGAAACCTTATCTCAAAAATCTCGTTTAATCACACCAAACAACAATTTTATCTTCAGATGAAAACGCTTTAAAAACCAAAGTCTCCATTGTCCAAAAGTTCAAGATTCTACCTATTCTAGGTGTAGTCGCTTTCGGGTAATAATTGCTTTTGTTTTTTTTTATCTTACCATTCCAAAAACGTCTATTGCAGGAGCTCACATCAATACCCTAGCATGAGTTTTCATGATCCAGTTGTCATTAGCGGCATCGATGGACAAGTAAAGTACAGTTTATAAATTTTCGGATGTATCCACAGGAATTGATGCACACATAAAGATAATAAGTTTTATAACGGGCCTCAGTAAGTACGATGGATAATTTTGCCGGGGGTTACTACGATGCTTAGCAACCATTCATCAATTCTCCGGGAATAAAACTTCGTGGATCAATTGGAGAATAACTTTTAAAAAGCAGGAACGAATACCGATACCATATTAACACGTTTGGCTACGGCAATCGATGTAGATGGAGACGGAAGTACGCTAAAAAGAAATAGTTGGACCTAGGTAAGTACTTATTCTGCGATGGCAGGAGCACCGAAGTGGTGGTTACTTTTAGAAATGATTCTTGTTGCAACCAGTTCAACAAATAACGTAGCAAATATTGATACTAATCACGCACAAGCGATGTTCATGAAAATTTTTAATAACGTAAGTACCATTAATTATAGGACAGGAGCAGTTTGTAAGGTTCTGGTTCACAAATTCGACAGAATAGTATTTATTTTAAATACTTCGATATGATGCCTTCGCCTCTACCTGTAGAATTAATCTCATTTAAGCTACTAAAATTAGTAATCAACAAGTGCAAGTGAGTTTGGAGTACCGCCTCTGAAAAAACAACGACTTTTTTACAATTGAGGCGGTCATGATGGAAATAGTTTATTGAAGTACAAGAGTAAAAGGGCAGGGAACAGCTCTAGTACTAGAAATTATTCAATTATCGATCAGGAACCCACGGCAGGAGTTAATTACTATCGCTTAATACAAACGGACTTTGATGGTTTACTAGAAATATTTAAACCCATAGTAGTAGACATTGGTAAAATCACTCCAGGTATTTCAAAAGCGAAAGTCATATCGAATCCATTTTATTCGAAACTTCAGTGTTATTTTTAATTCGGAAGAAACGACTCAGGCTTTAGAGTAATTTTGTTAAGTTTAAATGGGCATGTGGTTTTACAAAGTGTGTGATCTGAAAGCAGGTAAAAATGGAATATCCATTTTACAAATGGAACGATTGAAGTAAGGGCGTATATTTCCAAAAATACAGACGGAATCAAAATGATCGTTTCAGAAAGTTGTTAAACTAAAATGTATACTTGAGTAATCGGAGTTGAAAATAAACACTCGACTCAAATAGCATCTGAATTAGTTGTGTGTCGGTGATACAAAATAATAACGCTAGTAATAAAGTTTCTTAAGTAGGGTAGGGAGGAGATGAAACCAATTTGTTCTCCCCGGGCTTTAGTCCAAAGTTTAGCTCGTAATTGGGATTAATAAAATAATAAAGTACTTTATCTTTTTATAGCCTGTTCTCTTTAATATTTTTTCAAATCTCTCAATCGTAATTCCTGTCTTTAATTTCCATTAAAGCTTCAATCTTTGGATCTGTTTCAGAAAAGTTTTAAAATAAGTCCATAAATGGGTTTTTTGGAAAATATGGAAAAGGGAAGCTTTGAAAGCACTGCTTACTGCACATCTGTAGGCGGCCACCAAATGGATTATACCACGGGGAAATCCTAAAAAGAATTTACCTCCGGGTTTAAAAGCCTTTTACGTATTCCATAAATCTTTCCTGGCCATGGAATATGCTCGAGCACATCTCGAGTCTCGTAATATCAAATTTGCCAATGTTATCCATCAACAAATATCGGAACTGATAATTCAATATTTTGCTTTATTGGGATCGTTGGCAAAAACAGCTTTGCATTGTTGATCTTATCTTCGACATATCAACTCCTAAAATTTGGTTTATCCTAAATCTAAAACTGTTTCAGTTTCCTCCTTCGCCATGGCCCGAGTTTCAAGAATGGACGTGTTCTCATCGACCGTAATCATTTGATTTAGAAATGGAAATACGTGATTGCGGATCGTTGCCAGTTGCTCCTTTTACTTAGTACTTTTCTCGATTGATACTGTCGCTCTTACTTATGAAGGGGGAATTACAATTTACCCAAATTTCTAAAGGTTTACGAAAATACAAAATTTTTCATTAATATATATTCCATGTTTAAGGTTTGATTAAATGAGTCTTTCACATTGGCCCCTTCACCCTTATTAAGCATTCATCGTAGTTTTTCAAAAGTGATCACGCAGGATGATGTCTGGAATAATATCCATTTTCCAGCCAAATTTTGGGGGTTGTGTTTATGGATGTTCTGAAGTATTTTTCTTTTGGATTTGATTAAGCTTCAACAGCGTTTCTTCATAACAAACAATCTGATTAAATCCGCTATACTCCATTCTTTTCATTCGTATAAATCAGAGACTGCTGTTTTTAAGAATTTGATTAATTGCACAGAAAGTCGCTTGTAGATCAAAAATAAAGGGCCCGATGATATGCTTAATAAAGACTTCTTCTCTTAAGCTTTTGGAAAAGTAATGGCTTCCAAAAATCGGGCCAGAGTTTTCTGGCTTTAAAGTTTCTATTTTACTATGTGTTGCCGTGAGATCTTGATTGTTTTCATGAAGAATAATGAAGCGAGAACGAGACCTATTCCTACTGCAAAACTAAATTCCATATGGCAGAAAGCACGAGCACAGCTAATTAAAAATAAATAACACCACTATATGTAACAAATGGAATCGCTTTTAGCCCTTTATAATCCATCACCCCTATTCCAACGGTTATTAATATCCAGCCCAAAACAGCGGCAGAGATAAGAGATGTTATTGGACTTAATACCACAAGTAAAATAATAAGTAACTAACAATCCACTTAATCATTCCTGATAATCGAGTTTTCCCTCCTGAATTTATATTTACTACCATGAATCATGGCACCGGCACCGAAGGTTCCGCCAAAAATGCAGCAATTGAGTTTCAAGACCTTGCCCTGTAAATTCTTTCTTCGGATTATGTTTCGTCTTCGTCCTTATTATCAGCACTACCACTGAGGTGAGCAACGAATCAATAGAACCAAGCAGCGCTAATGTAAAAGCAGAAAGAAGATAGGGAGATATAGCTAAAATCAAAATGATGTAAATATGTAAAGTAAGGCCGAGGAAATCCAGTTGGAATGGATTTCGATGGTACGGTAATCAAATTTAAAACCAACAGCTACCCCCGTTACGACTAAGAGTGCAACGAGCGAACTAAATTGCTTTGGTTATTTTTTAAACGTATAGATAATTACGATGGTCGAAAAGCCAGAATAAATTCAAGCCAATTCGTTGCAATGCAAGAACACAGTACTCTGATAGAATTAATAACTCCAGAGGGCATTATCTTTAGCAGGTGGTTAGATTCAAGTAGAAATCTGATCTGGCGTAATTTCAACTTTTTCAGCAGTAATTTTTAAGTCTTCTAAATTAAAATTCCTTCATTTAGCTTCTTGTTTATAGAATCTTTTTAGGTACTTCTTCAGCATAGGGTTTGAATTTATTAACGAATTGAGCATCTTCCGCGGATAATATCCAACAGCAGGAATTATTTGTGTGGCTAAAATAATTACTCCAACTAACGATCATAAATCCAGAAACAACGGGATATGGAATGTACTTGATGTATTTTCCAAAACCGATAAGTCAAAAGAAAGACGATCTGAAAAAGACCAGCCAATAAAACGGATAAGATAATGGGTAGTGCCTTGCCCAATCCTGCATTGTATCTGCTATTACCACACCAGCAGCAGCAACCATGCTCACGGCAGTCATTGGAGCTG
>JADJPB010000027.1 GCA_016713445.1 Bacteroidota bacterium
CCGATCTTGTTAGTCTCACCATTTCCTAATCAATTTCATACATTGGGGATCGGCACGTGGCGAATTTGTTTATGACAACTCCATCACCGCCGGATTAAATCTATATAATGGACTTCGCTATAAAGTTTTTTTGCAGAGCTCTATCAGCGAATCTGACCAAAAAATGCGGTGCTGGGTGTGATCGGTGCTGATTTTAGACATTATTTAAAGATCCACCGTCAATTTATTTGGGCAAATGGGTTTGCAGCTGCTTGCACTTCTTTTGGGACGCGTAAATTGATTTACTATTCGGGATCTTACCGACAATGCATTTACGCCAACCGACAATTTCAATTATGATATTCAGATTGACCAACCGCAACGATATGCATTTCAGGCGCTGGCAACGAATATGCGCAGTTCATTCAAACATCAGAAATGGAAACAGTTTGCGCTTATCAATAGTGAATTGCGTTTACCCATCTTCCAATACTTAGTCAACAAACCCAACCCACGTTCAGATTTCATTCGCAATTTCCAAATCATCGGATTTGGTGATATTAATCACTACCTGGACAGGACCTAATCCTTACGATAAATCCAATTCCTTATTTAGAAGAAAGATTATATTGGAAATCCGATCAGCATCTCCGTTACAAAAACGGTGGAGCCTATCGTGAGTGGATATGGATTTGGATTACGCAATGATGTAGCTAAACTGTTCGGCGCAGATTGGGCTTGGGAGTTGACGACGGAGAAATTAAGAGAGAATCTTTACTTCTCCCTTGGCCTCGACTTCTAAATCTGATACATCTCTCTAATAAATAACATTCCACTTTTCTATAATATTATATACTCCTCATAAAATGGATTCAAGCTAAAAGTGCAAGAACTCGCCACTAAACAACACGAAGAGATGGTTGCGATTCGTCGGCACTTGCATAGCCATCCCAATTATCATTTATGGAGTATAACACTTCTAAATTGTTGCAGAAAAATTAACGGCACTTAGAATTCCATTTAAAGATAAAGTTGCCGGAACCGGATTAGTAGGGCTCATCGAAGGAAAGAATCCTTCTTCCAAAGTAATCGCACTTCGCGCCGACATGGACGCCTTGCCGATCATCGAAACTAACGACGTGCCTTACCGGAAGTCAGGCCGAAGGTGTCATGCATACGGACATGATGCGCATCGCTTCTTCACTTCTTGGTGCTGCGTCTATTTTAAATCAATTGAAAGAGTGAATTCAGAAGGAACCATCAAATTGATATTTCAACAACAGATGAAGAAAAACTTCCGGGCTTGAACTCCATGATGATCAAAGAAGGTATTGGAGAATCTAGACCAACAAGGATTAGGGCGGCATGGTGCCGTTTATTCCAGCCAGGAAAAGTAGGGTTCAAGAAAGTGGAATTTACATGGCAGTACAGATGAGCTTTTATTTAAAAGTAAAAGAAGAAAGGAGGACATGGAGCCACCACATTTAAGCATCGATCCAGTACTCATCACATCGCACTAATTGTTGCGATGCAACAGATTAATGAGTCGTGCTACAAATCCAATTATGCCGAGTGTACTTTCCTTTGGAAAAGTAATCGCTAATGGTGCTACGGATGTAATTCAGATGAAGTTTACATTGAAGGAACATTCAGAACGCTCGATGAAAAGTGGCGTGAAAAAGCGCACAAAGCATGCTCGACTTAGCGCATCAATTAGTAGAATCGATGATTGGAAAATTAGAATTCGAAATCGAAAAGGTGATCCTGCATTATACAATGACGAAGCATTAACTGCACGTGCTAAACGAAATGCGATCGATTATTTGGGTGCTGAAAATGTGGTGGACCAAAGTATCTGGATGGCTGCTGAAGACTTTGCTTTCTTCTCCCAAACAGCTCCATCTTGTTTTTATCGATTAGGAACACGCAATGAATCGCGTGGCATTATTTCATCGGTCCACACGCCTACATTCGACATCGAAGAAAATGCGTTACAAATTGGAACTGGATTGATGGCTTGGCTGGCCATTTGCGATGCAATCTACCGCTTAAAATATTTTACTAACTTTTTCTCGCAGCAAGCATCTCATCTACTTTCAACACCATATTCGTGGAACCAATAAATAAAGGTACGCGTTGATGCAAGGATTCAGGTTGTAATTCCATGATTCTAGTAAAGCCATCGGAGGCTTTTCCCCAGCTTGTTCAATAATGAATGCCAATGGATTACACTCATAAAGAAGTCTTAGCTTTCCATTTTAGCTTTTCCGGTAGCCGGATAAATATAAATTCTCCTTTTATCATATTTCGATGGAAATCAGCTACGGTGAACCAATATAACGGGTAGAATAAGGACGATTAGTAGACTTATCATCTTCCTGACAATATTTGATATAGTCTTTCCTCCCTCTGAAAATGACGGTAATTTCCTTCATTGATGCTGTAGATCGCTCCATCTTTAGGAATCATCATATCTGGATGCGAGGCAAAATTCACCAATGGAAGGGTCTAAAGTAAATCCGTTCACCCCTTTTCCAGTGGTATAAACCAACATAGTACTCGAACCATAAATAACATACCCAGCGGCGACTTGTTCTGTTCCTTTTGCATAAAATCAGATACATCCAATGGACCATGTTTATCTTCTTGTCTTCTATAGATGGAAAATGGTTCCAATATTAACATTTACATCAATATTGGATGATCCATCTAAAGGATCAATACATACAACATAACGTGCATTCTTCGATACCTTACTATCAATCTCAATCAGATCTTCATTTTCTTCAGATGCAATCGCAATGCATTCACCGCCTGCGCCCAAGGCCATGATGAACTGTTCATTGGCATAAACATCCAACTTCTTTTGATCTTCCCCTTGCACATTCATATCTCCACGATCGCCTAAAATATCAGCGAGTCCAGCCTTATTCACTTCGCGATTCACCACCTTTGCTGCTATACCAATATCTCTCAACAATCTACTCAGCTCACCTTTAGCAAAAAGGGAAATCACTTTGACGTTCAATAATGAATTGCCTAACGTAATAAATCTTTTACGGGAGTTAATGTTTGAGTCATAAGGATATGTTTTGATTAGGCGAAACAAATATACTAATGCTTTCCTCTAAGTTTCATCTGGAAAGGCTTTTCACTAACTTATAGATGTTTTGAAATTTATACCCCTTTCCTTCGCCAGGTTTTTAGGAAGATGCATTAACCTTGTAAAATGCAAACATCCTACCCGAAAGAGAAACTCAAGATCCTTTTATTAGAAAGTATACATCCGGGTTAGGCTGCCATCGATCTTTTGAATAAAGCAGGGTATACTGATATAGAATCTATCAAAGGATCTATTAGCGAGAAAGAGCTTTTAGAAAAAATTGGTAAGGTTCATATTTTGGGTATTCGTTCCAAAACTCAAATTACAGAAGCCGTATTAAAAAAAGCAGAAAAATTAATTGCTATTGGTGCCTTTTGTATTAGGAACCAATCAAATCAAGATGAATTTAGCACGTCAACAAGGGGTTGCTGTTTTTTAATTCTCCATTTTCAAATACGCGCTCGGTTGCTGAACTTGTGCTCGGGTTAAGCATTATGTTGATGCGTCGTGTCTTTGAAAAAAAGCGAAGGCGCCCATCAGGGATTGTGGTTGAAAGCAAAGACTGTTTTGAAGTAAGAGGAAAACATTAGGTATTGTAGGATACGGTCATATCGGTTCGCAAGTATCGGTGATGGCAGAAGCATTGGGGATGAAAGTGATGTTTTATGATGTTACCTCCAAGCTAAGTTTAGGGAAATGCAAAATCGAGTAACTCATTGGACGACCTTCTTAAAAAATCGGACATTATCACCTTGTATGCAGGGGACAGAAGGAACCAAAAATTTAATTAACGCCACACGATTGAAAAAAATGAAGCCCGGTGCTGTATTGCTTAATTTAAGTCGGGGTGATGTGATGGATGTATGGGCAGTAAAAGAAGCGATCGAAAAACGACAATTAGGAGGATTAGCAGTCGATGTATTTCCTGAAGAACCTAAGGATAACAAAAGATGTTTTTGCTTCGCCATTGCAAGGTTAAAAAAATGTTATCCTCACTCCGCATATCGGAGGAAGCACGGTGGAAGCACAGGAAGCAATTGGACTTGATGTTGCCGATAAATTAATTTCATTCATTGAAAATGGAAGTAGTTCCGGCTCTTTAACCATTCCTGAAATCAGTTTGCCGGTGATGAATAATGCGCATCGCATCTTACATTCATTCGAATGTACCTGGAGTACTTTCACAAATTAACGGTGTACTCTCCAAGATGAAAGTGAATGAATATCATTGACAGTATTAAAAACCAATGAGGAAATTGGTTATGTGGTGCTGGATATTGATAAAAAATCGGGGCCCTAAGGTGATGACTGAACTAAAAGGAAAAACACCATTCGAACCGAAGCCTCTATTAAATGATCAATAATAATTCATAAGTGGATGTCTGAGCATTGGTTTTTCTGATAAAAGTAGGTTTCGCACGGTTTCCAAAAAAGACTATTTTAGTTCCACTAATCTAATCTTTCAAACTATGGAAATCATCGAACACAAATCACTTCATGCCAACCCGAAAAAGGTGTATCCTTTTCCTTTGTTGGCACCCGGCGAGGCTTATTTTTTGGTATTGCAATCGTCAACATTATTTTAAAAATTTTTACATTGGGTTTATATTACCCCTGGGCAAAAGCAAAAGAATTACAATACTTGTACGGTGCTACTTCATTTGATGAAAGCAGATTTGAATTTCATGGAACCGGAGCAGAAATGTTCAAAAAGTTTATTAAAGCTTTAATCATATTTGCTCTTATTATTGGCGGATTTATCGCTGCAATGGTTCTGCAAATGCCTATCCTTGGTTTTATCTGGTATATAGGAGGCTTTATGATCATTTTACCCATTATAATTCACGGAAGTTCAAATACAGAATGTCGAGAACAAGCTGGAGAGGAATTCGTTTTGGGTACAGAGGAGACAAAAAGAATTTACGATACTGTTCTTCAAAGAACTATTCTTCCTTCATTTCTTTGGGAATTTACGGTTCGTGGATGGCGATCATTTACGAATTACGTCTTAAGCAACATCTCTTAGGCAGTGCTGAATTTAAATACGGTGGACGTGGCGGGTATTTTGTGCTGAATTTAAAAGGATACTTTTGACCCTAATCACATTGGGTATTTATATGTTTTGGTGGCAGAAAGATTTATTTAATTACTACATCAACAACTTAACTTTCATAAAAGAGGGTAAGATTCGATTGAAGTCGACTGCATCCGGTGGCGATTTTTTTTGGATTGATCATCGTGAATTTATTGATCATGATTTTCACCCAGGAATTGGATATCCTGGATATTGACTCGTACACTAAAAGTTTATCTTCTCTAAAATAGAAATCGTTGGAAATATAGACACCGACCATTGGTACAAACTGAAAAAGAATACACCGATGCCACTGGAGAAGATATGTCGGACATGCTTGACCTTGGATTCGTGATTTAATCGTCGACATGTTCAAGCCCGGAATCGTTGCTGATGTTCGTTACTACAATGGTGTTATTGCAAAACCATTTAAGGGGGAGTGTACTTAACGATAAGCTTACAGGACTGATTTTAACGATAGAGGAAGAAGGCGTATTGCAAATACCTTTTTCGGAACTGACCATAAAGCGACGTGAAAAATTATACTTGGTTTTATCGATAAACTCTCAAAGCAGCAGGATCGTTGAGATCAATGATCCTGCTTTTATTCATGCTTATTTTCAATTTAATAAATCCGGGGCTTATGAAAACTGGTATTACAAAATTTTACATGCAGGAATTCGGTACATCTTGCATTAGCTGCAGGCATTCTTGCATTTTGCGCAGCCACTTATTTCTACTTCATTCCGTTTCTCGCTGAGAAAGCTGTGGATTTAATTCCGCGGAGTGTAGATGATCAACTAGGACAAACGGTGAGTGAAAGTCCGGACTTTAATGATGACGCAGACTCGGCTTTAACTGTTGAGTTGAATTCATTCATGCGAACCATGGCTCCAGAAATTGATGCACGGTACCACATCACCGTTATGAATGATGATTTGGTAAATGCATTTGCTTTGCCCGATGGCAGCATCATCATCAATACCGGAATTCTAAAAAATGAATCGCTTTGAAGAATTAGCCGGCGTACTCTCTCACGAAATATCGCACGTAGAACATCGGCACGGCATGCGACTATTAAGTCGAAATGTATCAGGCTATTTATTACTGACGCTTGTCCTCAACGATGTAAATGGATTGATGACGGTTTTCATCGACAATGCGCATCAGTTTCACACCTTAAGTTATTCGCGCAAATTCGAAAAAGAAGCCGACATCAGTGGACTTGCCTTATTGCGCAACCACAACATTAACCCTCAAGGCATGATAGATCTTTTAAGATGCTGGAAAAAGAACATGATATCGATATCCCCGAATGGATGAGTTCGCATCCCGTTTCCAAAGAGCGAATTCAATATCTTCAAAAACAAATCCAAAGAACATCCAGTCAACATAAAAAGAACATCATCTATTGAAATCTAAATTCGACAAAATTAAAAATTTCGTAAGTGAATAAATTTATAGTTTCAACACTAGAGGCACTTGAGATCACAAGAGAACACTAAAGTAAAATCTCTTGTGCACTTTAGTGACCTTAGTGCCTCTAGTGTTAAAACTGTAAACACTAATTGAACTAGTATTTCAATACCTTCCCTGCACTTTATCCTTCTCTGTCGTTAAAGAAACAATATAAACTCCAGCAGCAATTCCATTCATCCCAATCTCCCCGTAAAATACCCACCACTCACCACATCCACTTCCCTCTCCACCACCACTCTCCCTTCCACATCAAACAACCTTAACACCCCCACTCTTCCCTTTCAGCTTCGACGCATTCACATGAATCATATTCCACTCGGGATTGTACCAAGCTTGGAAAACACATCATCTTTTTGGTTGTTTTCGGTTAGGCCTACCGTTAGTGTATCGCAAGGTGAGCCTACCCAGGGACCAAGTTCGTAATTCGGATTATGGGGTAAGCCTCGATATGTACGATGACCTCCCAATGGAAATGAAAATAATTGAAAATCACAAGCTGCACCAAGGCTATCAGGATAATTGATGACCGTTAAATTTGAATTAACTGCATTGTAGTATCCTGAAACATATGGATATGAATTACCAGGGAGACTTGACCAAGAACTAATATATATTTTATTGTCAGGTGCCAGTTTCATCATTACCGGTGAAGCTGTATCGGGAATATTTCCTATTATAGTTTTTGATCCTTGAATATTTGTGGAGTTCAAATCAAACTGATAAATTTTACCCTGATTAAGTGCATTCTGGTTGTCAAGCAAATACAAAAATCTATTATTGGGTGAGAATGTAATACTAGAATACAATCCTCCTATTGGATTAGACGGCTCAATATTGACCGGATTCGATAGCTGACCAGTACATCTGTCAAAGTCATAAAGCTCTATTAAACCTTCCCAATCACATAGGGCCATTTTGGAACCATCAGAATTAAAAGTTAAATCACCGCCTCCTGTCCTACGCAATGAGCCTAAATTTTGAATTGAAACTGGCGTTATTCCAATGGAATCCAAATGATATAAAAAAGGAATTATCATAAATCAAAGTTGTGTTATTCCACTTTCGTGTAACCAACCACCAATCTTTACCATTACCATTTCGTACAGCCATTAATCCATCAAACATTGCAGATGAATCCAGTAAGAAATTTTTTTGAATTACTTCTCCAAGCCCTCCTTGCATTTTTAAATCTACCACATTACTATATAATCCATAATTGGGCCCTGAAACACCTGCCACGAATACATAAAACGTACTATCCAGCATCGATTTTGGAACGATTAGAATATCATGGTACCAACCCAGACAGATTAAGGAGTCGCCATTTTGCATTTTTTGATGACTTCTTTATTAACTTACCTCTTTGTGCCAATGAACTATTATAGGCTGTTGCATTTGTTGAGGAACCATAAAATAATAAATTATTGTTATGATCAGCAATTGATACTGAAGCGGTCAAATAGGCTTCACTAATTGTAAAATAACTTACAGGATTTGTAAAAATAACGCCTGCACTATCCCCAAAGCACCAGACTTTATTGGAATACTGCGCTTGCAAGGGACATGCAATATTGAATAATAAGCATATCGCAAGATTCAATACTAAAAGCTGGTAAAATAAAGTCTTATTCACAGCTTTACAATTTTTAAATATTGATAATTACTGTGTATATCAGTTATACGAAGCATATAAATTCCTGCTGCATTGCCTGAGATATCCAAGTTGTTCCGATCGAACAAAATACTCTTAATTTTACGACCTGATAAATCAAATATTTCTAGTTGCTTAATATTTTCAGGCAAAATATCAGATAAAGTAATTCTACCTGAAGTTGGATTGGGAAAAGCTTTGATCTGTTCGATTCTTGTAATAGATTTTACAAAAGCTTTTCTTGCACCGCTTGTCCAATCATCTTCCAAATCCCATTTCAAAAGGGCACGGGCTATAAATACCGCCTTACCTCCAATTAATGAATGCAAGCCGGCAATTGCTTCTAACGCAGAGGTGTCATTAGATGTAAATGGAGAAAGATTAAATTTACTTTCAAGTAGAATATTAAATACCTGTTTTAAATTTGTTTCATAATCACATGTATCTTCAATAATTTCCAATTGAGGATTAGCCGCTTCAATATTATTTGTTGCGATTAATTCCATCACCTTTCTAAACTTACCAACGTTAGAAGTATCCAACTGAAGATACTTGTTTTCAAACGCCTCATCTTCTTCATTCAAGACTAAACGAGATTGATCGTTTCGGAAGTAGGTGTAATAGGAATCGAACCTGTTGTAATAAGTCTGAATCGCATATTCTCCTTCATAGCGGGCAGTATCAAAAGCGATATCAGCATAGGAATGTCGTCTTTGCCAGACGGTGCTGTCTATATTGCAGCCTTCTTCTGTTTCATCTGCAAAACCAAATGGGGAGATTGAAAAAATAGAAGCATTAAGTGAATTTACCGGAGACCTAATATTAGTATAATTAACTGCACCATCATGGTACCAAAAAATAGGGAATCTGGATAATCCATCGACTCTGATATCACTCGAAGAATTTTTCCATTCATTTACATAGCCGATGTTGGTAGTATTATTTTCTCCCTGAATTGTTCCGATATCTGTGTCAAGGATCCCTTCAAAACCAAGCTCAATGCCATGGTCAAAGTAAGCAAATTCGTTTCTTTTCATGATTATCTGGGCATTGGTTCCTAAAAAATGTAATGCAAAGCCTGTATTGTCAATTTTATTACAATTTAGAATCGGTACATTGGAATCATTAATGCGAATTCCTGTAACATGCATCCCTAAATCAGCATGATAATTGCCCGCTTTAATTATATTACCGTAAATATAACAGTCCGGAGAATTTTCGACTTTAATTCCACGGTAGGCAAGTCCATTTTCAGAGTCAGGGTCAGGATGAAAGTAAATGTTATTATTATCAATTTTCACATTACCTGCATTCAATAAATTGATTCCTACACGCGATTGCCATTCTTCTACAGTTTCACTTCCTATTGTGTTGCTTTCAATAATTCCTTGTGCTTGAAAGTTAATTGAAAGCGGGTTGACAACAGAAATTGCACTTGTTATGAAATTTTGTGAGGAAGAGGACATCACTGCATCATAAAAATAATTTTCTTTAACTTCAAAAAAGGTTACTGTGCTTAAATTATAAAGGTATATGGCTTTTTTAAAATCATAAAATTTATTCTCGTTAAAAATTGAAATATTATTATTCATTGTACCTTCAATGCTAATGCAGGAGCGTGAAATTGCACCTGCCGTAGAAGTACTATTGTTTAAACCAAATATGTTTTTTTCAATACTATAATTCATATCCCCAAAGCCAGCAATTCCATATACCGAGTTATAGAAATTGCAACTTCCACTAGCGGCACCATTTCCAACTTGAATATTACGATCTGTAAAATCGAAATCTGATTCAGAATAAAAAGCATAGCCAAATGGCGGTGTGGCTCCATCATCCCAAATATCATGGAAGTCACTGTTTAATAATTTAACACTGCTATTTTTACATTTTATTCCGTAAATTGAGTTATCAAAGGTATTAGCCTCTGCAGTTACAGATGAATTTTTACCAATATTGACCAAATCAACATCATCTAAAACGATACCAGCAAATTTTCTTTCTCCTAAATGTGGAGCGATGAGTCCTGCCCCACTACTGGTAAAATTGCATCCAAAAATTGTATTTGAATTTGAGTTTCCTTTTTGGTTCACGATTTCCAAATCTACAAAACAATTATTGAAGGTAACTCCTTCAATATTGAATATTGATTCTCTTGTTAAATACACTGCCGTTTGTGCATTTTCAACTAAATTAGTCCCTATAAATTCAATTTCTGGCGAGTTGCGGTCTCCTTTTTTATCTAGAACAATGCCGCGCCACATATTACTTCCGCAAGTTGTTATTGTGCAATTTTCCAATACCAGTCTTTGTCCACTCATTACATTTATCCAAGCATTTTCGCCCATGCTTAATGTTAAATTCCTTAAGGTTAAATCCATTCCATCTAATTCAAGAGGAATTGTATTGTCTGGATTAATATCGTAAGGGATTCTAAATTCTCCATCTATAAATAGTGTTGGATTGCCTGAGACTCCATCAACCGTAAGTACCCTGCGGTTGTTTACACCACCCACAAATGAAACGGTGCAAGTAGAACAACTCGTCGTATTAATTGCTGCTAGCAAATTGCCTGCATGATTGTAATACTCATTATGTAATTGATTGGTATTAGGTATAAACATTTCGATTGGCTGCATATGAACACTACTACCAGCACTACAACATGAAATTACATTTACAATTATTTCGTCTGTAACAATACAATTATTAACTTCTAAATTTAATTGAAAGGTGTTAGTACCTAAGGAGGGGGTTTCTATTAAGGTAGGATCTCCTGAATTTACCGGAAGCCAATCAAAACCTGGTGTGCCAGCAATCTCGAAAACTGGAATTATTTCTATTTCAGTATTTTCGCAAATAGTAATGTCATTTCCTAAACTTAAATGTGCAACTGGTACTTCAATTATTACTTCAGCATGACTCCAACACTGCCCATCGGTAACATACACTCCGTACGTGGTGGTACGTTCTGGTGCTACATCTATACTCCAACACATGGGGGAGGAGAGCTAGCACATAGATTTGATACAATTCCAGAATCTGGTGTCCATAGAAAAGAATAAGGCAAGTTATTGTTTCCACCTGCTCCTTGATCAAAGCTTGCAGAAAGAGTGATGGCTGTACCGCCAGGACAATAATCAGTAGATGTTGCATTCAATACCAAATTGGAAATATCGTCATGAACGGTAATATCAATTGGATCACACCCCTGTACAAGGGTCAATGGAATAGGTTTGCGTATTGGATACGCTTCCAGCTACTACCGAATATATGTATCGGTTGCCTATGTTTTCGATAAAAGTAAAAGTTAATGGACCACTTGAGGTTGGTAATCCACTTAAAGTTTCATTGCTTTCTACCACCAAGGTAGTTGAACTTCCGCTGCAAATTTCATCGTCTGTTAAGCGCACATTTCTAATAGAATTTCCACTAGTGTTTTGATCAATTATAAGCATCGAAAGTAGTGGCATTTCTAATTTATTTGAAGTATTAGAATACCATGGGTTATTATTAATAAATAATTCATAGGGTGTAGGCATATCAGCACCATCACCTAAGATTGCATGGTTATTTTCATCATTGTACATGCTCATAACAACAGCATTTAAGTCCGTCGCAATAAGTCCTGGATGAATACCTTGTACATCAATTTCATATCGATTACTCGATAAATTAAGGATGATTGTTTTTAAAAAGCCGTTGGCATCTTCAAAAGTCCAACCATAAATTTCAGCATAATTTGCATTTCCATCTAAATCTTCAGCTCCGGGAAAATCCAGTGGTGTTGCATTTTACTGCATGACGCATTGCGGCAGCTACTCCATCAAGTGCAGTACCTAATGCTGTTTTTCTGCAATACAGTAGGATTTAAATTAAGGTCACCATGGCAACCTACTTCATCAAATGCATTACCAGATTCAAATATGTTTCCGAATTTAGCGCCAGAAAGCATGGTATGCGAAATAATTTTGTGATTTCGGGCGTCTCTAGATATTTTAAAGCAAGTGTTGCACCTAATAAACCATGTGCCCACGTTCCAGTTCGATTGTCATTGTCGTCGTCTAAATTAAACTCAGTGATCCAAATTTCCTTGGGTGAGAAAGATGTATTAAACTGTTGAATTTTTAATAACTCCTTTGTTTGCAAGTCCGATATATGTTCAAATGGCTGCAGCAAAAAGTGCTCGATACCACTTGCCATTAAATCACCACCACAAGGATCACTTGCTTTTCCTTCATTGATATAATCATGCAGTGTGATTGCATTTACATCATTAGCTACTTTTAGTCTTTCTAGAACTTGATCCAACCAACTACGTTGTCTTCCAAAGTTATTATCTTTTGAAATGGCACCAACAATTGCAATTTCAGTATTTAGAAAATTCGGTATATTTTTATGTCACTTGCCCATTGTTAGAGCCATATCCATATAATCGTTTACAGAGGGGAAAATTTCTTTGTAATATTCATCATTTAAGTAAAATTCATTCCCAAGTTCAATATATCTCAATGGCAAGTTATTCTCATTAAGACTATAAAAAGCTGCTAACTCTTGAAAGTATGTGGAAGTAAGCATATTCATAGCAATAATGGGTCGGCAAGCTACTTTTTCTAAATTTAATTTTAAGTGATCATAACTATTACCTTGTCCATTCATTGGAAGTTTATAAGCGTTTTTGTCATAAAACCAATTGAAAGGCAAATCACGTTCAATGAGAGGGTAATTGGTTCTCCAATCGGAAAAATTGGACAATGTTCCAGCTGGAATACGCATTAAAGTAACTTGTTTATCACTAAAAAATTTCTTGTCATTAGAAATATTATTATCCCAACTATTTAGTATCTCCCATGATTGTAGTGGATTACCAGCAACATCAGAGGCAAAAGTATTACTACCATTATACCCAAAAATATCTTCAGGAATCGTCCTTTCTAAAGCAGTAACTCTGGTTGGTTTAGTTGGAATAGAGGGTCTCATACTCGCTAAAGTCACTTTTGAAAAAGAAGATAATGTTGACGAGCTCCAAAAGGATCCAAATTTTGCATTTCCGCTAATTGAAGCACGTCCTTTATCGATCCATTTTGCTCCATTCCAACTCCCAAGACTAAACCACTAGTGTCATATACACCACACCCCAAACTGTCCCAATAAAGTTTTAAGCTTAGATTAGGAGGTTCCTGCTAATCGCTTTATATCCCAATATTGGCATCTAGAAATATAAGTCAATGAAGTGTCAGCACTATCACTTTCATTATGAAATTCATTTTTATAATTGACACTAAATGCATCAGTACTATTTGATGGTGCTGATATTTCTAAAGAGTAATGGTGCCCATTATCCCCCACTGGAAAAACAAAAGCGGTATTTCCTATTTTCTTAACCGTACCATCTACAAAACTTTGGTTATTGGCACCTGTTGTGATGGCGGTTGCTTTTAATGTAATGAGGGTGTCGTGGTAAATGATTCCATTGGTGAGTTCAAGTAAACTATCGATGATGATGGGTTGGTTAGGTGACCTTCCTCCTGCTTTATCAACGAGAGTTTATTAAAGGTTAAATGTGGTACCGCCACCAAATTCTTGGTTTTCCTCACCTGCAAATTTTAAAGTTCCTCCGAGTATTAAGTAACATTGTTACCATTTACTAGTACATTTCCATTGTAAATATTGGTTCCAGCATTGGCCGCTTGTATAGCTCCCGTTCCCGCATTGAAATAAACATCTTTATTGTAGGTATCGGCATTTTGGCTAGCCAATTTAACGTAAGCGGTTGAAGTATTTCCATTGGTGATGGTCACAACACCATTGTAAACATTTGCTCCATCCCAAGTATTGTTTAGTGTATGACCTGTTTTGGTGAGTAAAGTACTATCACCAAAGTTTGTTGCCTTAACAACTAGGTTTGGTGCTGTAAAATTTACTTTTCCTAAAAAGAAATTAGAGTACACATTAAAAAGCACACTGCCACTCGCTGTAATTGAATTGGATGAAGTGGCAGACTGGTCAATATTTTAAATTGAATGGTACCCGAAGTTATACCACTACTGCCTGTAATTAAACAAGCGCTATCTCCGAGTGCTGCTCCATACGTTCCATTTGCAAAATTGATTCCGCCACTCCCGTGCTATTTATATAGATGGTGTCGTTAAAATAACTCGTGTCGCCATGGGCCATTTGAACTCACCAGCCACCGCTGCTATACAAATACAGTTTCCCATTAAAGGTATCGCCATCGTCTTGTCCCATCCTTAAATAAACTGTTCCTGTGTTTTGATAGTTACATCAGCATTAAAAGTACAACCTCCTAACCCATATCCACTCGCAGATCCGTTTTGTTCGAAGCTTCCTGTTTGATCAAAGGTGCCGCCACTGAATTTGATTTGTCCAAGCAATAACGTCCTAGTACAATTAAAATTTGTTCCTTGGAAATAGGCATAGGTTCCTCTAATTTTAGGATTCCATTATTGATGGCGCCTCCCGTTTAGGGAGCTTCTGCCGGAAACATGTAATTCGTACGTATTTAAATCAATGATGTTAGCAGAAATTACGAGTCTTGTAATGGTTCTATTTCCATCCTAAATAGAATTTACTCCGCCGTTGCTCAACGTAACTGTATCATTAGTGCTTGGCACTCCGCCCGGACTCCAATTGCTCGGGTGACCAGTCGGCTGGTAACACCGTTCCAAGTATAATTGCCAGCGTTAGCAAAGGAAGTCATTAAAAGGAGTACTAATGTAAATAATTTATTAAAAGCTTCGCCCATGAAGTCGAAGTGAAGCGAAGTACTTCTGGGTTGAGTTGAGTTGAGTTGAGTTGAGTTGAGTTGAGTTGCGTTTATCATAAAATAGGGAATTAAATTTAAGAAATTATAATCTAACTATTGGCATTAATTATTCATAAAAAAAAGTTGACATTGAGGGGCATTTTCATCGCGAAACCTATCGAGGGTATTTTCAAATCTTCAAATTGAAACATTTTCAAATTAAAATTTGACTGCGCTTGCAATGGTATTCCGGAAAAAAGAATAAAGAGTAAGAGGAGTGTCTTTCTTCGTAAAACAATCAGATATTTACCCATAAAAATGAGATTTGGTTCAACGAATGTAAAAAAGATTTTTGGAAATGCAAGGGGTGGGGTGAAAAAATAATGTAGAATCAACATTGGATGTTGAAAAAGGGTATTTCGAAGCAAATTAAATTTGGCTTTGTTATTTTTAGCAGTCAGCATCTAGCTACAGGATTTTTAAATGTGAAATGATTTTGCTTCGAATAAATCTTTTTAAAAACCAGCGTAAAAATCTCTTGAGAAATTTAAATTATTGTACATTTCTTAAAAAATATTTATTTGATTTCTATGAAAAAACGCATCACCGGAATCGGCGGCATCTTCTTCAAATCAGCCGATCAAAAAACTTCAAGCCTGGTACGACAAACACCTCGGACTCTCCATGTCAGACGCAGGCTATCATTCATTTCTTTGGAAAGATATTGCCGAACCGAAAAGGCAGAACAGGAATTTTCCATCTTTAAAGATAACACAGATTATTTAAATCCTTCTACCTCTTCTTTCATGATAAATTTCAGAGTAGAAAATCTGGTAGAGCTACTTCAAGTTTTAAAGAAGAAGGTGTAACTCAGGTAGGGAATATGGACGAATTCTCCTATGGAAAGTTTGCATGGATCATGGACCCCGACGGAAATAAGATTGAATTGTGGGAACCAGTTGATGATGGGTTTTAAGAGCGATGCTCGTCGGAAACCTCGCGACTCGATACTCGATACTGATGCTTGATGCTCGATACTCGATTCTAGACACTTGATATTTGACATTGAATCAAACTTGCAGCTACAGCTTGTAGCTTGAGGCTTGCAGCTTGTAGCTTGGGCTTGAAGCTTGTAGCTTGTAGCTTATCGTAACTGCATCTTATATAAACCAACCGTCTCTTCTAACCCAATATACAAGCATCACTAATCAGTGCATGACCAATACTTACTTCTAAGAGGTTGGAACCATCCTTTTGAAATATGCAAGATTTTGGAGATTTAGGTCGTGTCCAGCGTTGATGCCCAGTCCCACTTCACTTGCTTTTTGTGCGGCTTCGATATATGAACGAACAGCTTCTGAAGGATCTTGATCAAATCCACTTGCATAGACCTCTGTATAAAGTTCGATTCTGTCGGTACCCGTGTATGACGCTGCCTCCACCATCAAGGGACTCGGATCAACGAATAAACTCACCCTACAATGGATCGATTTGAAATAAGAAACTACATCTTTTAAAAAAGCCCCCTGAGAAATCATGTCCCAACCAGCATTACTGGTTAACACTCCCGGAGGATCCGGAACCAAGGTTACTTGCCCCGGCCGAACCTCATCCACCAACTTCATAAACTCCAAAGATGGATAGCCTTCAATATTATACTCCGTTAGTAATACCTTTTTCAGATCATATACATCCTGAAAACGTATATGTCGTTCATCGGGACGCGGATGAATCGTAATCCCATCGGCACCCAAAATTTTGAATATCAATGGCGCCTACTATTAAATCAGGCATGTTGCCTCTCTCTTGCATTCCGCAGAGTAGCGATTTTGTTAATATTTACACTTAGCTTCGTCACGACCCTGCAAGATTAAAGTTCTAATCAAATTATGTAGTTTCGGCACAGTCTTTATAATGGATGAACTAAACTCCTCTATTTTTGTTTATTCATCCAGATGGGCACATAAAACCAAAATAAAAATGAAAGATCTTCTTATGTTTGCGCCGAACTTGAAAGACACAGAAACCGTTACATCAGAAAACTTAAGCATGTTTGCTGCTCGATTAATATCTGATAATGTACCTCCACTTAAGCCTGGTGATTCTTGTAAGCGCGCAGTAACTTGGATGGAAGAGCTAAGGTCAATGCTTTACCAGTAATTAAAGGCCGCGAATATTTAGGTTTGGTTTATAAGTTAGATGTGAATAATCCTGTATTAGCAGATCTTAGCCTTGAAGAAGCGAATATCAAGTACCACAAGGTTTTTGTATATGATAATCGCCTATGATTTACGATTTAACAAAAGTTGCCTCCCTCCACAAACTAGATCTTGTTCCAGTGCTATAACTGAGAATGACCTCAGGACTAGTTACGGTAAACGACCTCGTTTCCCTATTTCGCCGATAGCCAAAGCGTTTTATACTCCCCGGTGGTATATCGTCATTGAATTAGCATTAGCTGATTATTCTATATCATATTGCTCAAATTGTTGAGTCGGACGGAGCTCATATATTAAGTGCTAATGTTACTACAGCCAATGATCCTACAAAAGTGGAGTTAACCCTGAAAGTGGACAAAGTAGATTTAAGTCGCATCTTAGCTGCATTTTATCTGTCTCGACTATCATATCGTTGTACTTACCATCAAAGTGAACATTCCGAAGATTTAAAAAATCGTTTCGAGTCGCCCGTGAACTATCTTAATATCTAAGTGGATACTTTTCGCTAGAGTAAAATTCGGAACTAGATAAATCATTTTCTTCGTGACAATGAAACTATACCTATTGTAATAATTTTCGGGACCCTAACAAATTGTATTGGTCGACCTACAGAGTTAATATGTACTTCTTAATTCCAAGCCAAAGCAATACAATTAAACGATTAATGTATTTTAAAAGTAGCGTCGGTAAAAGGATTCTCTTACTCTTGCTTTTGATGTATGTTCCGCATCTTCACGCGCAAGTGTTGAGCGATAGTCTCCAATTACAAGCTTCCATTATCGATCAAATTATTATTACGGGAAATAAAAGACCCGTTCTTACATTGTTCAACGCGAACTTACTTTTCATAAAGGCGATACTTTAGCTCCTTTATATTGGAGTCGGCCATTGAACGTACCCGCCAAAATTTAATGAATACTGCACTCTTCAATTTTGTGGAGATTCCGCTATTTTCAAGGATTTAGCCAATACTGTTGTCGCATATTAATCTTACCGAGCGATGGTACCTTGGCCCTCTCCTGTTTTGGAAATTGCGGATAGAAACATTAGTGAATGGTGGCAAACAAAAGATTTTAGTCGAACCAACTATGGAATGTTTTTGAGACAAGAAACCTAACGGGTCGTGATGATATTGCACAATTGCAGATGCTCTTTGGCTACACCAAACGATTCGGAATTTTATACCATTCCCTACATCAATAAAAAACTAAATGTTGGCTTAAGCGCAGGATTTTATGTGACCAGCGTAAAAGAAGTTGCGTATAACACCTTCAATAATAAAATTCAACTCTTCAAAGATCCCGATCAATTTTTAAGAAAGAAATGCAGGTATATGTCCGATTGACAAAACGACAAGGCTCTATGATTACTACAATACTACACTTGATTACGAAAATCTTCAGTAGAAGATACCATTCTAAATTGAACGATAAATATTTGTAGATGGATCTACGGAACAACAACATTTAGCCTTATCTTGGAGTTATCGACACGACACTAGGGATTATCAACCTTATGCGCTTTCAGGATATTTATTCGAACTTGATGCAAGTAAAGTAGGATTGAAATTTGTAAAAACGAACCTGATTTAATAGCTCTTTCGATGGGCGTTCGAAAGTATTTACCGCTTTCAAGAGATGGAATTATTCAGCAGCACTCCAAAGGTAGAATCATGCAACGCGAGGGCGGACCTTTTTTCAATCAACGAGCATTCGGCTATGGATTTGATTACAATTTCAGAGGCTATGATTTGTACGTTCTCAACGGACAAGACTTCGCACTTTTCGTTCTAATTTAAAAAATTCAATTTTAATCCTGGTAAAGACATATCAGTTCTCATTTTTAAGATCCGAAAAATTTAAAAATTTCCAGATCTCTGCTTACATGAATGCCTTTTTTTGATGCGGGCTATGTTAGCGACAAACAATTTGGTTACCGAAATTCTTTGAGTAATGAATGGCAGATGGGATATGGCGTAAGTCTAGACGTTATCACCTACTACGACATCAGATTTCGCTTTGAATACGCCCTTAATAAAATTGGCGACAGTGGTTTTTATTTTCGTATTGGGGCCGTGTTTTAGATGGTTCCTTCAATCTACAACAATTAAAAATAAAACTTGAAGTTCTAGCAAACCAGTTTCCTACCATCCATGATTAACAATTTCCATTTTCATCGCGATACTTCGCGATCAAATTTTCAAATTCCTTTCATCTAGAAAATCCTACTTATTTTCGTATCAATGAAAATCGCATTGTATGCTCGACAAGTCGACACCGAAAATTTTCCGTTGATTCGAGAATTATTAAAGGAATTACAAAGGCATTAGTGCGAACTTTATATTTATCAGCCCTTTTTACATCGTATAAAATCGCTCGGAAGTGATATTCCTCCAAATACGGCATTCAACTCAGGTTCTGAAATACGTGGAAAAATCGATTTTTACTTAGTTTAGGTGGAGATGGTACTATCCTCGATACTCCCGACTCTAGTACAAGACAGCAATATCCCGGTAATGGGTATTAATATAGGTCGTTTAGGGTTTTTAACCGGAGTCGGAACCATAGGGACATCTCAGGTGCGCTTGAAGCCTTGGTTAAAGGACATTACACCATCGACAAAAGAAGTTTATTGAGTGGCGAATCGAACCGAAATTTATTTGGTGGAGTCATTAATTATGCCCTTAACGAATTGACCATCCATAAAAAAAGATAGTTCTAGCATGATCACCATTGATACCTATCTCAACGGTGAATATTTAAATTTTATTGGGCCGATGGGACACTCATTGCGACACCAACTGGTTCAACAGGATATCATTCATTAAGCTGTGGCGGACCCATCGTTGCTCCTTATTCTGGCAACTTTGTGATTACACCAATTGCTCCACATAACCTAAATGTTCGACCCATTGTGGTTTCTAACAAAATGTGATTTACTTGGAAGCGAAAGGCAGAAGTCAATATTTTTGGCTTCCCTCGACTCCAGATCGGTAACCATTGGACCCGCTATCTCATTGGCTGTCAGAAGAGAAGATTTCACCATGAGCTTGGTACGATTAGAAGCAATAACTTTTAGACACGTTACGCAAAAATTAAATTGGGGACCTCGACACCAGAAACTAATACACCTGCCAAATCATAAATATTTACTGCCTGTGATATAGAGGAAAATATTACTTTTGTGCAAAGGCCTTATAAATTCTATGAAGAAAATATACTACTTTCTTTTTACCTTCCTGATTCTATTTAGTTCTATGAGCGAAGCTCAAAGATTGCGCGCACGTTGGAAAGCATACCGTTACGAATGAAGCTTCGGCCTCGGAGCCAGTAATTTTTGGAGATTTAGAGGTGCAAATGCTATTGGAACAAATGGTTTCAAAGATCGTAGAGCTTAGTTTAACACGACCAGCAGCAACAGTTGGTTTGTCGTTATAAATTAAGCCCCGCACTTTCACTTCATTCTCATATAACCTATGGTCATTTAAAGGGAGATGAACAATTAACGAAAGAATATTTCAGAAGCACGAGAAATTTAAATTTCAAATCCAATATTTACGAATTCAATGTAAATTTTGAAGCTGCTATTCTAAGTCAACAAGAAGGTGGTATTTATCGTTTAAGAGGTGTTCGTCGCTCTAATTCATTCGAAGGTTCACTCTACGGATTTGTTGGAATCGGTGTTTTCCATTTTAATCCAAAAGGAGAATTTAATGATAAATGGTATGATCTTCAACCTCTAGGGACAGAAGGACAAGGAATTTCTCCGGCTCAGATAAATACAAAAGAACGCAAATCTTTGTGTATTCCTTTTGGAATTGGTGGTCGATACTTCTTCAATCGTCGTTGGGGCGTAGGATTTGAATTCTGGTTAAGAAAAATCCTTACCGATTATATCGATGATGTAAGTAAAACCTATTATGATCCGGTTGCAATTTCTCAGGCTAATGGTCCTGTCGCAGCGGCTTTATCAAATCCAAATCCGAATGCTGAATCCACGGCGGTAGGTCAACAGCGTGGAGATCCACGGGATAAAGATGCTTATATGTTTGCTATCATCAGTTTACATTATAAGATCCGGTACGGGTCGTACCTGTTTCAACTTCCCGATATTCTAATAACGACGATTAGTACCGTTTGTTGAATGGCTTTATCTCAACAATACA